>NZ_CP010897.2:4227000-5636000 GCF_000934605.2 Pandoraea vervacti
CTTTAAATACTGGTTGATACAATCACAACCCGTACAATTTCCACGCGCCATCTCTAACGCGCTTCCGTTGTACTACTTCTTCTTCCAAATTGTTAAAGAACAAATACTGCATGACATTGCTGTCATTCAAAAGCATTCACATTCAGGGATTTACTTCAGAAGTACCACTGAGATAACTTGCTTTTGACTGACATCGATGTGATCTAAGAAGTGGTGGAGGATGACGGGATCGAACCGACGACCCCCTGCTTGCAAAGCAGGTGCTCTCCCAGCTGAGCTAATCCCCCAAAATCAGCCTGATTCAGCGTTACAAAAAACCTTGCATACCCATGTATGCAGCGGCTCTTTGTGCCTTGCCTCAGCCAGATTTCTTTCTACCGGACGTCAGTGGAAAGAGTTGGTGGGTCTGGAAGGACTTGAACCTTCGACCCCCGCCTTATCAAGACGGTGCTCTAACCACCTGAGCTACAGACCCGACTTAGATCTACGCAGTCAACAACCGATAAGCGTGAACACTCAACTTCCAGTGCATGCTCTAGAAAGGAGGTGATCCAGCCGCAGGTTCCCCTACGGCTACCTTGTTACGACTTCACCCCAGTCATGAATCCTGCCGTGGTAAGCGCCCTCCTTGCGGTTAGGCTACCTACTTCTGGCAAAACCCACTCCCATGGTGTGACGGGCGGTGTGTACAAGACCCGGGAACGTATTCACCGCGACATGCTGATCCGCGATTACTAGCGATTCCAGCTTCACGCAGTCGAGTTGCAGACTGCGATCCGGACTACGATCGGTTTTCTGGGGTTAGCTCCACCTCGCGGTTTGGCAGCCCTCTGTACCGACCATTGTATGACGTGTGAAGCCCTACCCATAAGGGCCATGAGGACTTGACGTCATCCCCACCTTCCTCCGGTTTGTCACCGGCAGTCTCCTTAGAGTGCTCTTGCGTAGCAACTAAGGACAAGGGTTGCGCTCGTTGCGGGACTTAACCCAACATCTCACGACACGAGCTGACGACAGCCATGCAGCACCTGTGTTACGGTTCTCTTTCGAGCACTCCCACCTCTCAGCAGGATTCCGTACATGTCAAGGGTAGGTAAGGTTTTTCGCGTTGCATCGAATTAATCCACATCATCCACCGCTTGTGCGGGTCCCCGTCAATTCCTTTGAGTTTTAATCTTGCGACCGTACTCCCCAGGCGGTCAACTTCACGCGTTAGCTACGTTACTAAGGAAATGAATCCCCAACAACTAGTTGACATCGTTTAGGGCGTGGACTACCAGGGTATCTAATCCTGTTTGCTCCCCACGCTTTCGTGCATGAGCGTCAGTATTGGCCCAGGGGGCTGCCTTCGCCATCGGTATTCCTCCACATCTCTACGCATTTCACTGCTACACGTGGAATTCTACCCCCCTCTGCCATACTCTAGCCTTGCAGTCACGAATGCAGTTCCCAGGTTGAGCCCGGGGATTTCACATCCGTCTTACAAAACCGCCTGCGCACGCTTTACGCCCAGTAATTCCGATTAACGCTTGCACCCTACGTATTACCGCGGCTGCTGGCACGTAGTTAGCCGGTGCTTATTCTTCCGGTACCGTCATCCCCCCGAGGTATTAACCCAGAGGATTTCTTTCCGGACAAAAGTGCTTTACAACCCGAAGGCCTTCTTCACACACGCGGCATTGCTGGATCAGGCTTTCGCCCATTGTCCAAAATTCCCCACTGCTGCCTCCCGTAGGAGTCTGGGCCGTGTCTCAGTCCCAGTGTGGCTGGTCGTCCTCTCAGACCAGCTACAGATCGTCGCCTTGGTGAGCTTTTACCTCACCAACTAGCTAATCTGATATCGGCCGCTCTTGTAGCGCGAGGCCCGAAGGTCCCCCGCTTTCCTCCTCAGAGCGTATGCGGTATTAATCCGGCTTTCGCCGAGCTATCCCCCACTACAAGGTACGTTCCGATATATTACTCACCCGTTCGCCACTCGCCACCAGGTGCAAGCACCCGTGCTGCCGTTCGACTTGCATGTGTAAGGCATGCCGCCAGCGTTCAATCTGAGCCAGGATCAAACTCTTCAGTTTAAACCTGTTACTGTTTTCGGTTTTTCGCGATAAATCGCTAGAACCGGTCGCTCTCAAAGTATGCTGACAAGTTAATTACTTAACTTACCTATTACTATGTGAGCCTCAATAAATTTAAAGCTTATCTGCCGAAGCAGACGCACCATTCATCGAGTGCCCACACTTATCGGTTGTTTAATTTTTAAAGATCAATCGCATCCAACTTCGCTTCGTCGCTTACTTACCGCGCCGTCGCTTCGTTTTCTGCGTCGCTGCATCAGCAGCAGAGAAGTGAGATTATGTCGCAGCTTCTCGTCGTCGTCAACAGTTTTTTTCGCTTTCTTCGTTCGTCGCCGTAGCGACTCACAAGCTCCAAAACCACTAACCACCGGGCTTTTCAGCCCCTCGCTTCAACCTCGTCGCCGCTTTCGCTGCGTCGCTGTCGTTGCGAGAGACGAGATATTAATGACCTTCCTCGAATCGCGCAAGCCCTTTGTGAAACTATTTTGACGCCCAAGGATCTCGGCCGACTGGCAGTCCCGTTCCAGTCGACGCGTCTCTTATATATAGAGATAGAGAGGACAGCTTGTGTCATCCCCTACACCGCCGTCGCGCTGTTTGGGCACAATAGTGGCCATGAACACAGAACTGCCTCACGACGCCTCCGGGCACTCACATCCCTTCGCAGCCCTGCTGCCCGACACGGTCATTACCGCTATCGAGCAACTCGGCAGCTATAGTGACGGGCGCCTGCTTGCGCTCAACAGTTACGAAAACCGCGTCTACCAGATAGGCATGGAGGACGGTCCTCCATTAATCGCCAAGTTTTATCGTCCCGAACGATGGACCGACGACGCCATTCTGGAAGAGCACGCATTCACCCAATCCCTCGCCGAGTGCGAAATTCCGGTCGTAGCGCCACTGGAGATCCAGGGGCGCACCCTGCATCACCACGAGGGCTTCCGCTTCGCGCTCTTTCCCCGACGTGGCGGCCGCGCGCCCGAGCTCCAAGACCCGGACACACTCAACTGGCTAGGCCGATTTCTCGGACGCATTCACGCCCAGGGGGCCACGCAATCATTTCACCACCGCCTCACGCTGGACATCGACACCTACGGCCGCGTCCCCGTCGATTACCTGTGGACGAACGATTTCATCCCCGCCGACCTGCGCGACGCCTGGCGCAGCATCGTCGATCTCGCACTGGATGGCATCGCGCGCGCCTATGAACGCGCCGGCGACATCCGCCTGCTGCGCGTGCACGGCGACTGCCACAGCGGAAACGTGTTGTGGACCGATGCCGGACCGCATTTCGTCGACTTCGACGACACGTGCACAGCGCCGGCCATGCAGGATCTCTGGATGCTGCTCTCGGGAACGCGGGCGGAAATGACGATGCAACTTGACGAAGTCCTCTCGGGCTACGTCGACTTCGCCGACTTCAATCCGCGCGAACTCCATCTGACGGAAGCCTTACGCACGCTGCGCCTGCTGCATTACAGCGCCTGGCTCGCACGACGTTGGGACGATCCGGCATTTCCCGCTGCCTTCCCATGGTTCAACACGCAGCGTTACTGGCAGGACCGCATCCTGGAGTTGCGCGAGCAAGTCGCCCTGATGGACGAGCCGCCCCTCACCTGGCGCTGAGCGTCACGCCTCGCAAATCGTCCGACATACGCAGACATCGCCGCCATCCGTCGTCTCCCCCTGCGACGATGGCCGCGCCGTTACCACCATCGCCACATGACGAAAGCGAGCGCCGCCGCCACGCACCACTCCGCGGCAGACCCGGTACTCACAAAAAGCGGCGAGCGAAAACGCGTGCGCAACGGCCAGCAAAGCGGCACACCGGAGGGTGTCAGCCAATCGGCCAGCAGATGCGACAGATATCCGGCGCACAGCGCGAGCATCCAGGGCGGCACGTGACCCCATCCGTAAATACAGCCGACGATCGCAAGCACGGGCAATATGAGCGAATGCGTCATGCCGCGATGTCCAAACAGTCCGGATATCGCAAGCGACAGCGGCGCCACGCGCCGCCCCAGCATACTTTTCGGATGATCGATGTCGGGCAGTAACGCACCGACGAGCGTCAGCGGCCACGCATGGACGCTTGCCGCCCAGCCGGTGCGATGCATCAGCCAAGTCGCACCAATGCCGAATATGAGATGACTTCTGGCTTGCATTGAAAAACTCGAGTCGACGCGCGATAGCGATTCGGCTTCGCGCAAAAAGGGCGGCGCAGTCTACCACCGCCTGCCTGAGTCACGCCCGGGCACCGCGTCACCACATTAAGAACAAATGTGCAACGCCATTTGAGAGACATCGCAAAGACAGCGGCAAATTCGACACGTTCCGTCACGGCTGTATCACTTTGCGCACGATTCGATTGACGCTGTCACACGCGGACTTTACGATCCGCCCGACCGATCTCTTGGCCGTCCGATCGCCTGATCACATGATCGCCGACGCTCGTCGCATGACGCCCGCAGACCAAAAAGCCAAAGACCCCGCAGGAGTTTTCGATGAAGAAGTTTTTGATGCTCGCCGCCGCGATCGCGCCGCTTGCCGCGCACGCCGCAAACCCGCTCGTCACGGATGACACCGGCACGCAGGACACGGGCAACTGGCAGCTTGAGCTCAACAGCGAGTGGTTGACGTTTCCGACGTCGCGCCAGCAACAATGGACCAACACCCTGACCTACGGCGTGCTTCCCACGCTCGACGTCGCCATTCAGGCCCCGTACCAACGCTCGCGCCCCGACGGCGACGGCTGGACCAGCGGCTTCACCGATCTGCTGTTGCAGGCCAAATGGCGCTTTCTCGAAAGTGAGCAATGGAGCCTCGGCCTGAAACCGTTCGTCACGCTTCCCACCGCGAGCCAGGAGCGCGGCCTGGGCAACGGACGCGCTACGACGGGCGCCAACCTGCTGATGCAGTACAACCTCGAGCGCTGGACGTTCCTCGCCAACGCCGGCTATACGTGGAACAACAATAGCGTGGGCAATCGGCAAAGTCTGTGGAATGCCTCGACGGCTGTCCTGTTCAGCGTCACGGATCAGTTGCGGCTCGTGGCCGACGTCGGCCTTGCCACGAATCCCGACAGCCGCTCGCAAACCAAGCCTGCCTACGCACTGGTCGGCGCTATCTACAGTCCGACCAAGGACCTCGATCTGGACGTCGGCTACAAGCGCGGCCTGAATCCCGCATCGCTCGCGCATTCGGTGCAGGCGGGTGTCACGATTCGCTGGTAAACGCCGTCGCGTCACGCAATGCCGGGACGTACGCAGCGCGTCGGCGCACGCGCCTCAGGCCGGAATAGCGCATGTGTCGCGCATGAATTTCGGATGCGCATTAAACTTAATGTCATAAATGCTTGACACAATGCGCAGAATACCCGTATTATTCTTCTTCTCAGACGCGGGGTGGAGCAGTCTGGCAGCTCGTCGGGCTCATAACCCGAAGGTCACAGGTTCAAATCCTGTCCCCGCAACCAGTTTCATGCTGACGCCTTGATTTCACGACGAAATCAAGGCGTTTTGCTTTTGGGCGTCCGCAGCGCCCCAGGCGACCGCCCTTCCTCCCTATCCCTCGCCCCGAAAGCATTGTCGAGGGGCACACCTCCCGGAGGCCGGTCTCGCAGGCTTCGCTCCGCGTCCCGCGCGATCGAGCCATCACACGGTTGCCTTCAACCGCCAGCGCCACATCCGGCATCCCGAACTCAAAAGTACCGTCGGATATTAAGCACGGGACAGCATGACATCCGCTACGACCGCTACGACCGCTACATCCGCTACGACCGCCCGCAGATTGCCCAGGACCGCCAACGTCGCACCGAGCACCTAGAATTCAGGAAGTACTGCCACGGCATGCCCCACCGGGAGCGCAAGATGTCCGACCATGACAAGGTATTCGACGGCTCGATCCCGAAGTGCTACGACACGCTGATGGTGCCGCTGATCTTCGCGGCGTATGCCGAGGACACGGCGCAACTCGTCGCAGCGAGTTCTCCCGACACGGTATTGGAAACGGCCGCCGGCAGCGGTGCGCTCACGCGGGCACTTGCCCCGAGACTTGTCTTGCACGCACGTTACGTCGTCACCGACCTCAATGTGCCGATGCTCAACTACGCCGCCAGTCGCCAACCCGAAGACGTTCGCATCGAATGGCGAGAGGCCGACGCCCTTGCGTTGCCGTTCGACGCCGCCTCCTTCGACGTCGTCGTGTGTCAGTTCGGTGCGATGTTCTTCCCCGATCGCACGCAGGGCTTTGCACAAGCCCTTCGTGTTATGAAACCGGGCGGACGCTTCATCTTCAGTGTCTGGGACCGCATCGAGACGAATGAATTTGCCGATGAAGTCACCAACGCCGTCGCCACGTTGTTCCCTGACGATCCGCCGCGCTTTCTGGCGCGCACGCCACACGGATACCACGACCCGGCGCGCATTCGGGAGGACTTGCAGCGCGCCGGCTTCACGCAGATCGACATCGAAACACGAGCCAGAACCAGTGTCGCCGCCTCGGCGCGCGATGCCGCAATCGCCTACTGCCACGGCACGCCGTTGCGCCATGCGCTCGAAGCGCGCGGCGCCGCTGCGCTGTCGCTTGCGACCGACGCCGCCACAAACGCCATCTCCGCGCGGCATGGCTACGGGCGAGTGAGCGGGAAGATTCAGGCGCACATCATCGTCGCATCGTCGCATCGTCGCAACGGGGTAACGGGGTAACGGGGTAACGGGGTAACGGGGTAACGGGGTAACGGGGTAACGGGGTAACGGGGTAACGGGGTAACGGGGTAACGGGGTAACGAAATACCGCAACGGCAAAGCGATGACGGGCAGACGCCGCTTGCGCGTGGACAAATCCTCGACTCTCCTCGTGCTAGAGTCGCGCCATCACCCCTACGACTCCCACGACTCCCACGACTTCCCGCTCATGTCCTCTTCCAACGACGGCACCATCGCGGCTTCGACGGACCGCGAGTACGACGCATACAGCAGGACGATTGACCCGGCAAAGACCGCGTTGATCGTCATGCATTACCAGACGGACATTCTCGCGTTGTTTCCATCGGTTGCGCCAACGCTGCTGAGCCATACGCGGGCCCTGTGCGACGCCGCGCGCGCCAGTGGCGTTGCCGTCTACTTCGTCAAATTTCACTTCAGCGAAGGTTATCCGGAAGTCAGCCCGATGAACCGGAACGGACAAGGCGTCAAACGCCTGGGACTGTTCGTACACGACAAGATATCCCCCGAGCTCGGTCGGCGCGCTGACGAGCCATGCGTCGTCGCCCACCGCGCCAGCGCTTTCTTCGGCACCGACTTGCAGGCACAACTCGCCCAAAGGGGAATCGACACGCTGATCATGGCGGGCATTGCCTCGACCGGCGTGATGCTCTCAAGCGTCGCCTACGCGAGCGACGCCGACTACCGTTTATTCACCGTGAAAGACTGCTGCTACGACCCTGACCCCGTCGTGCACGATCGGCTGTTTGCCACGGCATTCGACTCGCGAACGACTGTCCTGTCGTTATCCGACGCGCTCCCCCTGCTCGAACGACGCAGTACGTAGCAGCAGATGGCAGCACGTGGCAATACATAGCGACGCGCCACAGTCCGTGGCGCATCAACGCTTGCGTCGGACAAACCGCTGCTCGGTGACCTTGCTGCCCCATTGATCGCCTTCGAATGCCTCGGCCAGACCAAAGCCGAACGACTCGTACAGATGACGGGCCGCATCGAGCCCTTTGAACGTCCACAGGTACGTCTCGTGGAATCGCGCGTCGACATATTCCATGGCCGTCGACATGAGGCGTCGCCCGACACCTGTGCCGCGCAGCACGTCGTCGACGATGAACCAACGCAGATGCGCGACACCCGTCTCGAGATTCCCATCGATCGCCAGGGATGCGAGCGTGCGCCCATTCTCGACGTAAAGCCACAACGCCTTGCCATCGACGGGCAAGGCGCCGGCAAACTCTGCCAGTCCCATTGCGACCTTTTTCTCGAAAAACGCACCGAACCCCCAATGCTCCGCGTAATAGCGCGCATGAAGACTCGCGATGTCGCCAATGCATCCGGGCCGATACCCTTGCGTGATCTGCGCGGCAACGTCGGCCTCGCCATCGCGCCTCGACGCGTTGTCCTGCGCCAGCGCGTCCGCATAAAGCGCCAGCGAACGGACCAACGCCTCCTGATCCGCCGGCACGATACGGCGCAGCGCACTGGAGACCTGATCCGTCGCGTAGCGATCGATCTTGCGACGCAGTTTCTGCCCTTCGTCCGTCAGATACAGCTCGGAGGCACGCGCGTCGTCAGTCGCCGTCGTGCGGCGCACGAACCCGCTGGCTTCGAGCTTGGCAACCTGGCGGCTGGTATTCGATTTGTCGAGCCGCAGAATATGGCCAAGTTCCTTGGCGCTGATGCCGGGCGCTGCGCCGATTTCGATGATGGCGTGCACCGCCGACGGTGCGAGGCCGCTGTCCGCCAGCGTGTTACGCATGAAGCCGAGTTCTCGAACCAATCGGCGCGAAAAGTCGCGCAGTTCCAGAATCTCCGCATCGCGGGACTTACCGGGGAGGTCGACGATGTCCATAGGTCATCTCACAGAGCAGGGGGTGAATTTCAGCACGACATCAGTTGCGATTCGCAACCAATATAGTTGCACATCGCAACTTACGCAAGCACGACCTCGCGCGATGGCCACCAGTCGGGTCGCCCGCGCGCAATGCCGTTCGTACCACCACGTCCAGGCCTTGCTGCGCCCCGCCGACAAGAAAAACGTGTTCGGCGGGCGCATCGATGCCTCACGTCTGCAGCAGATATGCCGCAGGTATGCCGCGACGGTCTCGCGCTCGTGACGACGCCCTCCTGGTGGATGCTGATGCATCAACTGACAAAGGCCCAATGAACCAACGAAGCAATGATGGGCCGGGCAAAAGCCAATGGCCCGCCGACCTCTCGATCGACGGGCCATGACACCGACCAGCCCGGTCCCCCGGGACTGGCCAACGCCAGCACTCAGAATGGCGCGGTGAACGTCAACCGGAAGCCCTGCTGCAGGCCGCCCATGCCCGTCGTCACGCTGTAATCCAGCCCGAAGACGAGCACACCGGTGCGCAGCTTCGTGCCCGCGCCGACCTGCACGCGATCGCTGCCATACGGACTGCCCGGCACGAAGTACACCGGCCCGCTCTGCGCGATATCCGCGTACGCCAGCCCCGCAAGACTCTGCCCGTTGAAATCGTGCTGCAACTCCACGCGAATGTAGGGCGAGAACGTACCGATGGCCGTCGCCTTCGCGAACCCCGCGCGCACGCCCAACGTACCGGACAGCGTATTTACGTTCTGCTTGAAGTACGTGAGCGCGTTCAATCCGGCGCCCGTCTCGCTGTACTGATCGAGCGTGGAACGCGACGCCGTCAGACGTCCGTACGGCGAGAACAGCCAGTCATCGGTGCGGTATTCGTATCCGGCGGACAACGAGCCGAAGAATTGCTGGCCGTTGCGCTTGCCTTGCGCGAAGTCGTTCGCATCGACGACCCAGCGACGCGAGTCGAAGCTCAGCGTGCCGAAGCCTGCGACGGCATCGACGAAGAGCGTCGGAATCGGACGATAGCTCGCGTACAACGCACCGCTGTAGCTGTCACCGGTGCTGCGCGTACCGGAACTACCGATGTCGGTCGAGTCGTGTCCGTAACCGACGCCCGCGCCCAGCGAGAACTGGTCGGAGAAGCGATAGTCCGCGCCCATCGTCACGCCACCGGTCGTGAACTTGAAGCCCGAACGCTGGGCCGCCGTGTTCGCGAAACCGAAGTCGACCGTACCCGCCGTCCAGTAGGCGAAACGCTGGTCGCCGTTCTCGCCTTCGCCGGGCAGGTCGGGACCATCGCCCGTGGCAACGCCGCTCGCGCCCGCATGCTTGTCCGACTTATCGCGCACGTCGAGGCGCTTGGCCTGACGCAACGCCGTGGGGCTCGCCTCGCCGCGCAGACACGCGTCGCGGTCCGCAATACCGGCAATGTCCTGACAACGCGACAGGTCGCGATTCGCGCCACGGTCCGCCGATGGCAGCACCACGTTCAACCCGTTGCTCGACGGTGCACGCCCCTTGCCATGCAACATTTCGAGACGCTGGTTGTAGTTTCCGATTTGCGTGGTGGCGAAGCGTCGCGCGGCTTCGACCTGCGCGCCGATGAGGCCGGTGACGTCAGGGTCGGTCGTCGGGTCTTTACGCGGCGCGACGGTGACCCTCGCCGTGCCCGGTGCCGACGTCGCATTGGCATTCGAGATCGTGTACGTGATCACCGCGACACCCGCGAACGCTGCCGCCGGTACGAAGCGCAACGTGTAGTTGTTGCCGGTCGGGACGGCGGCTGCGCGGGCGAAGCGCGCTGTGCCAGCCGCTGCGGGCGCTACCGTGGCTGGCGTGCTCACGATGGTCACGGTGCCCGCATTCGCCGGCGAGATCGACACGACGTTCGCGCCAGTGAACGGCCCGCCGGTCGCACCGGACGTAATGTCCAGATCCGCAGTACCGTTGGCCGCGACGGACGATTCGAGCGATGCGACCGTCACCGGCACCGCGTGCACCGTCACCGTCACGCTGATCGGCGCGGAGGTGCCGATGGCGTTCGTCAGCGTGTAGGCGAACGTCACGTCGCCGTTGGTGCTCGGTGTCGGCGTGTAGACGATGTCCTCGCCATTGACCACCGCTGTGCCGCTCGACGGCGGTGTCGCAATCGCAATGCGCGTGAACGGCCCGCCCGCGGCATTGGCCGTCGCCCGGAATGTGACGGGTGCGTTCGAGAGCGTTTGCATTTGCACGGGGGGAGCCGATGCCACCTGGCCCGTGATGTTGAAGTTGTAGGTCTGCGTCGCGGTGAGCGGCGTGCCCGGCCCCGTGCTCGAATCCGTCGCGGTGACGGTGAACGTGCTGTTGCCGGTCGTGGTCGGCGTGCCGGACACGATCCCCGTTGCCGGATCGAGCGTCAGGCCGTTGGGCAAGGTGCCCGTCGTGACGTTGTAGCGATAAGGCGCAACACCGTTCGCTGCCGTCAGCGTCTGGTTGTACGCCTGCCCGGCGACCGGCGTCGGCAACGTAGTCGGGCTCAGCGTCATCGTCGACGTGTTGACCGTCAGGGTGATCGACTTGTTCACGGAGAACGGCGCGCCCGGTCCACTCGTGCTGTCGGTGATCTTGACGGTGACCGGGAACGCGCCGGCAGCCGTCGGCGTGCCCGAGATCGTGACCCCGGCCGGCCCCGACACGAACGACAGCCCGTTCGGCAGGCCCGTCACCGCGAAAGTGTAGGGACCGTTGCCCCCGATGCCTGTGACCACTTGCGAATACGCCTGCCCCAATACCGCCGCGGGCAGCGTCGTCGGGTTGAGGTCGAGTACCGGCGGGGCAATGCGCAACGTCAGCGACAAGGTCGCGGAGAAATTGTTGCGGTCGGTCGCCATAATGGTGAAAGCTGCGCCGGTGTTCGTCTGCGTCGGTGTACCGCTGATGACGCCGGTTGCGGGGTTCCAGGTGATCCCTGCGGGCAAGGTGCCCGTCGTCAAGGTATAGGTGTACTGCCCGCCCCCGCCGCTCGCCTGAATCGTCTGCGCATATCCGACGCCTGCAACACCATCGGGCAGCGACGAGGGGTTGAACGTGATCGACGGCGGCGTCACCGCCATGGAGATGGTGCCGCTCGTGACCGTGTACGGGCCGCCCGCCGAGAGATAGTCCTTGGCCGTCACCTGGAACGAGTAGTTGCCTACTGTCGTCGGCGTGCCGTACAACCTGCCGCTCGGATCGAGGGTCAGACCCGGTGGCAACGTGCCCACAACAGAGTACGCGTAAGGTCCCGTGCCGCCAGAGGCCGTCTTCAGCGAATCCGACGTGTAGGTCACACCGACAGCGCCAGCCGCTGGCGCTGTCGGCGCGTAGGTGAGCGCCGGAGCCGAAACGGTCACCGTCACGGTCCCCGCTGCCGACGTTCCGCCGGCGTTCGTCAACGTGTACTTGAACGAATCGGTGCCCGAGAATCCTGCATTCGGCTGGTAAGTCAACGATGTGCCGGCGGCCGTGGCCGTGCCGTTGGACGCCTGCGCGTCGACCGCCACCGAGGTGACGCCGTTCGAGAGATCGACGTTGACCGGCGTTGCTGGACTGTTGAACGCGATGGTCATCGAAATGGTGACCGCCGTGGGTTTTGCGACGTAGGTATATCGGTCCCCAGCATTCGGGGCGCTGCTCCCGCTCGGGGACGTGACAACGACGTCCACCGTCCCCGCCGTCCCGGGAGGCACCGTTGCGGTCATCGACGTTGCTGTGTCGAGATTGAATGCGGCGCTGGTACCGTCGAACGTCACATCGGTCACGGCGTCGAGGCCTGTGCCGTTGATCGTCACCTGTCCGCCTCCGGCCTCCGGGCCGATGTTAGGCGTCACGCCGATCACGGTTGGCGCGCTCACAGCACTCGTGCCGCCGGCCGCTGTCACGCGCACGTTACCGAAGTCCGCTGCGGCAGACGCCGACGACCCACCAAAGCACGCCGCCATCACCAGCAAGATCTTCAGCCATAAAATCCAAAGCGTGGAAGGTTCTGGACGAGCGCGCGGCTCGCCGTAGCGAAGGCGGATGCTGGACGACATGTTTTCCCCGAATCCCTGACACACGCCGCGCAGGGATCACATTGTTTTTTCCAATCGCAGCGGTGTCGACCCAGAAAATCGCCAAAGCGATTCATCACACCATTCCGTACTTCTTATTAATCGTTACCGACATCCCCAAACACCCTGCGAGCGCGTGGGCAAAGGTAAAAAACATGAAATTTTATGTCAAGGACTACTTACAAAAGTCAAACACACAGAAAAAAATTCAAGGGTAATTACTTACGTTTTAAGTCACTTATTCCCACCTCCCAAGAAACCACTTGCGAACGTTTCAGACAAGAAAACCAAAAAATGCCGGAAAGACGCATTTAATTCGCCAATTCCCGGCACCATTCTCGCCAATAACTATTCAAAAAAATCGCGGCATTGCCACGTAACAAGACAGAACGCGTGCAAGCTGGAGCGTCAAATCCCACCCAACAAATCGTGCGAATCGAGAATCGCGTAGGCGATCTCCGGGCGCGCATCGAGGCAGCGCCGAATGGCGGCGGGAATGGCGGAGCGGGTCTTTCGACACAGCCCGGGCTGCGCGTCCAGTTGAATGATGATGCCGCGCACTGTTTTGACTTCGTTCGGGCTGGGGGTAATTCGCAACTGAATGCCAAGTTGCGCATGCATCAGGCCAATGATGCGGTTCAGTTCGGGGTAGCTGGAAATCGCCTCGATTCGCGCGATCAGCCGCTTCTCCTCGGTTTGCGTGAGCATCAGGATGCGCCGGTCGCCATGCGGGTCTTGCATGAGACTTTCCCGCTCGCAGGTGCAGGCACCGGGCGGACACTCCGTGCGAATGACAATCTGGATCTCGGCGGCCATGACGAGAACAGCACCGGGTTGGGCGTTTAGCAGGTTTCGGGAACAGGCGGTCGCCCATTATCAACGCAACCAGTATCGCCCGGGTAACGCCACCCATCCATTAGGGGTTTCAACCGCCCCAACGTCGCCCCGGCTCGGACCTGACGCCTCCCCAATACCCGCATCGTGCCTGCGCCAACGCGAACACCCCCACTGCTACAAGGGTTATACTCTCGCGCTCTTAACGCCATCGCATCACTTCAGGGGAAATTCCAGATGAGCACACTGCCTCCTTGCCCGAAATGCCACTCCGAATTCACGTATGAAGACGGCGGCATGTGCATTTGCCCGGAATGCGGCAATGAATGGTCGACACAGACCGAAGCGGCGAGCGAGCCGACCGAGCGCGTCTATCGCGACGCCACTGGCGCGATCCTGCAAAACGGCGACACCGTCACCGTCATCAAGGACCTGAAGCTCAAGGGCGGCGGCGGCACGATCAAGATGGGCACCAAGGTGAAGAACATCCGTCTGGTGGACAGCGATCACGACATCGACTGCAAGATCGACGGTTTCGGCGCCATGAGCCTGAAGACGGAGTTCGTCCGGAAGGTGTAACCGGAACGCCCGCCGGGTCATCCCCCGGCGGGCACCAGCGTCTCAGGCGTGCACGCCGACATTCCCCTCACTTTGCACAAGAAAGGCTTTCCGTTTCTCGTGTATATCGAATCCCTTCGGGTCCCTACACTGTCTCACATGCAGTGAGACGGGAGGAGACGCCCGCCAGCAAGAAAAAACCGGCGCACAGGCGTGCGCCGGTTTCCGTTCAGACCCCGAACCGTCTCCAGCAGGTGCGTCCTCGCAAACGCCCAAACCCCACATGACGGCCATGAAAAAGAAGATTGCTTTAGCGGCGTTTCTCGCAGTGCCCGGATCCTTCGCGGTCCTCGCCCTCGCCTGTCTGCACCCTGTCTTGCGTCGCGAACTGGCCCGCGCCGCCGGCCTCGAACCCGTCTTTGCCAACGTATCGCGACAGGTCGTGCTGCTCGCGCTCGTCTATCACCTCAACATGCACCATCGCCACCGCGAACGCGCCCTGAACGCCTGTCTGGCCCGCGGCGGCGCCGATTGCGACGCCTTCGCGCAGTAATCCGACGCCCTTCACTCCCCTCGTTTGCGCCCCGCGCCCGCAGACCGACCACGCCAACGTGCCGCCTGCCCGTTCAGGCCCGGTTCAGGCCTGGTTCAGGCCTGGGACGCTTCATCGGGCCCGGATGGGAAATCCCTCGACGTAAGCACGCAGATCCTTCGCACTCGCCGCATCCCAGACCCGCGCATCGCACAGCGTTTCGCTCGCAGCCGACGACACCACGGGTACGCCCTCGGCGCGTGCCGCCGCCTCAAATAAGGCCGTCTGACTCACCGCGGCCGCGGTCTGCGCCGCGTGCGCGAGCGCCTCATCGTCGACCATCCCCCAACGTCGATATTGCGAGACGAACCACATGCCGTCGGTGGGATGCGGGTAATTCACCACACCCTCGTCGAAAAAGCTCACGGGCAGCAATGCGTGCCGCCCCGACAGACGACCGAAGTCCCCCAGCAACCGCGCTGCAATGAGATCGCGCGGCGCACCGACCCAGGCCGGTTCGGCCAGCCAGCCCGCAGCCTCCGCGCGGTGCCCGGGCATGTCCAGCCATCGGCACGCGCTGAGCAGGGTGCGCACGAGCGCCAGCGCCGTTCTCGGATAGCGCGCGACGAAATCGCGTCGGCAGGCCAGCACCTTTTCGGGGTGATCCGGCCAGATGTCGCTCGATACCGCGACCGTGCGTCCCAGCCCGCGCGCCTGCGCGACCGCATGCCATGGCTCGCCGCAGCAAAAGCCGTCCAGTCCCCCCTCCTCCATCGCCGCGACCATGTGCGCGGGAGGAATCACGATGCTGTTGACGTCCGTGAGCGGGTCGATGCCCTGCGCCGCAAACCAGTAATTCAGGAACATGGCATGCGTGCCCGTCGGGAACGTCTGCGCGAAAACCGGCTTGCGACCGAGCGACGCCAGCGCGGCACGCAGATCGCCGGTATCGGCCATCGCGTCGGCCAGCGCCGGTGTCACCGTCACCGCCTGCCCGTTGCGATTGAGCACCATGAGCACCGCCATGTCCTCGCGCGGGCCGCCAATGCCCAGTTGCACCCCGTACACCAGCCCGTAGAGCGAATGGGCGGCATCCAGCTCGCCGGTGAGCAACTTGTCGCGAATGGCCGCCCACGACGACTCGCGACTCAACTCCAGCGTCAGCCCATGCTCGTGGCCGAGCTCAAGGCGCTTCGCCACAACCAGCGGCGCCGCATCCGAGAGCGCGATGAACCCCACGCGCAAATGACGCTTCTCCGGCGCATCGTCCGAAATACGGTCCGGTGACGGCGCGCCGGAAGCCAACCATGATGACGTCGACATGAACGGTGTCTATCCCAGTAACTCAGCAATCGAGACAAGCTGGCGCGCGACCTCGACGAGTTTCTCGCCCTGATCCATCGCCCGCTTGCGCAAAAGGGCGTACGCCTCCTGCTCGGAAATCCTGCGCCGGTCCATGAGCAACCGCTTTGCCCGGTCGATCAGCTTGCGGTCGGCCAGCTCGCTCTCGGCCTTCGCCAGCCTGGCCCGCAATTTCTCCTCGTGTGCGAAGCGCGCGAGCGCCACTTCGAGAATCGGCGCGAGCCGGTCGGCCGCCAATCCCTCCACGGAGTACGCCGTCACGCCGGCATCGACGGCAGCACGTATGAGCGACTGGTTGCCGTCGGCCGAGAACATGAGCACGGGACGCGGCGCCGCTGCGTTCATGACCGCCAGTTGTTCGAGCGTGTCGCGCGACGGCGATTCAGTGTCGATGATGACCAGGTCGGGACGCTCGTTTTCGACGACGCGCGGTAACGCCTGCGGTTTGGCCACCTCGGCGAGCATCTCGCAGCCCAGACGCGCGAGCGCCGCCCGCAACTCACCGATCGGCTTGTCGGTGTCCGTGACGAGCAGCACGCGCAGCATGCCCTGCGCCCCCGGCGCATGCGCATGGGACGGGGTCTTGCGGGAAGGGTCGGCCGGTGGATCGATGTCCCCGGCATCCGGTGTTTTTGGCAAGTTTCGTAAGGGCCGACACAGTCGGCCGGTCAATGAGAATCGCGACTCGAGACGAGGGTCAGGTCATCGTCGGCAAGACGGCCACCTGGGCCACCTGGCCTCGGCGCCGCTCCCCCGTGGATTCGCGCGCTCGAGACGTTTTAACGACGTCACCGCACAGACACTGACGATACAACGCTTCATGCCGCTCTGGCGATGACGCGCTCGTCCGGCGCTGCCGGCGCATCTCCGCTCGGCGCACTCACTGCCGCCTCACCGACCGCGCCGCCCACGAGCAGAATGGCGGGACTGCCGAAGCCTTCGGCCCGCACGTCGCTGGCCAGCCGTCCGAGCGACGTCACCATTCGGCGCTCCTGCGGCGTGCCCGCCCACTGCACCGCCCCGGCCGGCGTGTCGGCGTCGAGATGCGCCAGCAATGTCGCGCTCAGTGCCTCGACCCGGTGCAGCCCCATGTAGATCGCCAGTGTGGTGCCCGTCGCAGCGAGCGCCGCCCAGTTCGGCGCACTGCCGTCCTGGCGGTGCGCGGTGACGAAGGTCACACCCGCACAATGATCGCGATGCGTGAGCGACATGCCGAGACCGGCCGCCGCCGCGAATGCGGCCGACACGCCATTGACGATCTCCACCGGCACGCCCGCTCGCCGCAGCGCAGCCATCTCCTCGCCCGCGCGGCCGAACATCAACGCGTCGCCGCCCTTGACCCGCACTACATGCGCGCCGCACTTCGCAAAGCGACACATCATCCGCTCGATAAAGGCCTGCGGCGTGGAGCGACACCCGCCGCGCTTTCCCACGGCAATCACGCGCGCCTGCGGCGCGAGCGTGGCGATCTCGGGGTTGGCCAGATCGTCGACAAGCAACACATCGGCCTCGCCGAGCACGCGCGCCGCGCGCAGCGTGAGCAAGTCGAGTGCGCCGGGCCCGGCGCTCAGCAGCGTGACTTTCCCATGTTTCATGATCGTTCTCCCTTGCGTCTTCAGTCCTGTCGATATCACGCACGTTCGCTCGACGCATCGCGAGCCGCCTGTTCGTTGAAGCATCGCCATCTTCCGTGGCACTCACGCCACTCACGCCACTCTCGTCCCGCTCGACACCCACCTCATCGGTCACCATCTTTGCACTCACGCTGCGCTCGTTGCCATCGACGTCGACGCCGGCGCGCAAGACAACGCAGACGCCGCGCACATGCGCTGCAACTCCGGCAGGCACGAACCGCAGACCGTGCCGCAACCGAGCGTTGCCTTGAGCTGGCCGACGTCGGCGCCCGCCGCGATGGCCGCGTCAATGCTCGACGCCGTCACCGAATTGCACTGGCAAACGGTGCGATCGCGCGGCGCTGTCGGGCCACTGTCGGCCGCAAATACGGCGTGACGCGCCCGCGTCCACGGCAATGCCTCGCGCACACGGGCGAGCAGCGACGCCGATCCCGTCACATCCGCTTCGCTGCCCGCGACCAGCACGCCGTCGATCAGCGTCTCGCGCCAGGCCACACGCTTGGTCATCGCACGGCGCGCATCGCGATACTCGAGCAACGACGCGTCGCGCGGCAACGCCAACGCCGTATGCAGACGCTCCAGCCATTCCGTATCCGGCTGGTCGTCAGCGACCGTCACCACCAGACGGTCGTCGCCTTCGAGGCGCACCGCCGCAAACCGCCGTTCGGCCAGCAGCGGCTGCACCGCCGCGTGCAGCCGGAGCGCATCGCCGCGCCGCACGGCCGCCACGCGCCAGGGCAAGGTCAGCGGATCGACGCGCACGGCCGCGTGCTTGAGTTCGGGCTGCTTCGAATACGGGTCGACAACGCCCGTCGTGGTGTCGTTCACGCCGCCGCCGCCGAGGAACTGGCCGCTCCAGTGCATCGCGACGAACACCGTGCCCGATGCCACGTCGTCGCTCACGGCAAGCGTGAGCACACGCTCGCCGCGACGGCTCGATAACCGTACGAGGTCGCCCGCGCGCAGACCACGCCGCGCGGCGTCGCCCGGATGCATCGTCAGCGACGGGTCCGGTGCATGCTCGAACGACTGCCCGATGCGCCCCGTGCGGCTCATGCCGTGCCATTGATCGCGCAAACGTCCGGTAATCAGACGCAACGGATGCCGCGCATTGATCGGCTCGGCAACCGGCTGGTAGTCGAACGCATGAAATCTGGCCCGACCGTCGGGTGTCGCGAAAACGCCATCTTCATAGCGACGCGGCGCACCCTGCGCCGCCCCCGCCGGGAAGGGCCACTGCTGCGGTCCGCGCGCGTCCAGCAAGGCGTAATCGATACCGCCGATATCGAGATCGCGACCGACGGTGAGCGCGCGATGCTCGTCGAATATCGCCTCGATGGACGAAAACGAGAACGGCTCGGGCGACACACCGAGCTTCGGCGCGAGTCGCCGCGCCGCTTCACTCGCAATCCACCAGTCCGCACGCGCCGCACCGGGCGCGGCCACCGCCGCGCGCACGCGGGAAATCCGGCGCTCCGAATTCGTGACGGTGCCGGCCTTCTCGCCCCAACTGGCTGCGGGCAGCAGCACGTCGGCATACGGCACCGTGTCCGTCTGATGAAACGCTTCCTGGACGACGACGAACTCGGCATTGGCCAGCGCCTCGCGCACGCGTGCGCTGTCGGGCATCGAATGCACCGGGTTCGTGCAGGCGATCCAGATCGCCTTGACGCGCCCGTCCCGCACGGCGTCAAACATCTCCACCGCCGGCAGGCCCGGCTTGTCCGAGAGGCTCGTCACGCCCCAGAGCTGCTCGATTTCGGCGCGATGCGCGGCGTTGCCGATCTCGCGATGGGCAGCAAGCATCGTCGCCAGTGCGCCGACTTCGCGTCCGCCCATGGCGTTGGGCTGGCCGGTCAACGAAAACGGCCCGGCGCCGGCGCGGCCGATCTGCCCCGTCGCCAGATGCAGATGGATGAGCGCCAGATTCTTTTGCGTGCCATGGCTCGACTGATTCAGGCCCATGCAATAGAGCGACAGCGCCGCCGGACTTTCACCGAACCAGTCGGCGGCCTGGCGCAACGCCGACTCCTCGATGCCGCAGATGTCCGCAACGAGTTGCGGCGCATAGGCGCGCAAGGTTTGCTTGAGCGCGTCGAACCCCTCGGTGTGCGCCTCGATGTAACCACGGTCGATGCGCCCTTCCCAGATGAGGTGATGCAACATGCCGTGAAATAGCGCGACGTCGGTGCCGGGCACGATCGGCAGATGCAGATCGGCCATGGCAGCGGTATCGGTGCGGCGCGGGTCGACGACGATCCACCGAATCGACGGATCGGCGGCCTTCGCCGCCTCGAGTCGACGAAACAGCACCGGATGCGCATACGCCATGTTGCTGCCCGCGAAGATCACCGTGCGGGCGGCGTCGAGGTCGTCGTAGCACGTGGGCGGACCGTCGGCGCCGAGCGCCATCTTGTAAGCACTCACGGCGCTCGACATGCAAAGGCGCGAGTTCGTATCGATGTTGTTGGTGCGCACCAGCCCTTTGGCCAGTTTGTTGAAGACGTAGTAGTCCTCCGTGAGCAACTGTCCCGAGACGTAAAACGCCACGGCGTCCGGCCCGTGATGGCGAATGACATCGGCAAAACGCGACGCCACCGCCTCGAGCGCGGCGTCCCACGTCACGGGCGCACGCCCCGCATCGCGCGACGCACGCATCTCGGGCATCAGCACACGCCCGGCGAGCGACTGGGCAGTGAGCGGCAGCGTCATTCCCTTGCTGCACAGCCGCCCATGGTTCGCCGGATGCGCCGGGTCACCGCGTACGCCGACGATGCGCTCGCCGTCGCTCTCGACGAGCATGCCGCAACCGACGCCGCAGTAGCAGCAGGTGGTTGGCGTAATGGTGGTCATAAGGGACTCCGGCCGGGGGTTATCGAGGAACGTGCGTCAGACGGTGACCCCGTCGGCCACGTCGGCCGGGCCACCCGTTTCAGCGGCATCGTCGCGCCCCGTCTCATCGAACGACAGATACACCTCGCCGGCATCGATTCGCACGGGAAAGCGCTGTGCACAGCCGACATCCGGTGCGCAGGCTTCGCCCGTCCTCAGATCGAGGTTCCAGGCGTGCAACGGACAAGTGACCTTCTCGCCGTGCACGATGCCTTGCGAGAGCGCGCCGCCCTTGTGCGGACATTGGTCGCGCAACGCGAAGACGCTATCGCTCTCCGTACGAAACAGCGCGATGTCGCCGCTGGAATGCGTGAGCACACGCGAACCCAGGCGCGGAATCGCGTTCACGTCGCATACATGCAGCCAGGTCGGTTGGCATGGCTCCATAGCGGTCTTGGCGGTCTTGGCGGTCATGGCGGTCATGGGGCGTCTCCTCAGACAGTCGTGGTTTCGGTGGCGAGCGTCGTCCCCGCTACCGTGAGCGGGCGATACTCATTGGCCTGAGCGCCGTCGATGCGCGCCTGCCACGGATCCTGCAGGCCGTCGAGCGCGAACAGCAGGCGCTCGTACAGCGCACGGCGATTCGCCGCGTCGCTCACCACCTTTTGCTTCACGTAGTCGAGGCCCACGCGATCGATGTAGTGAACCGTGCGATCGAGGTAGTAGGCTTCCTCGCGATACAACTGCAGGAACGCGCCCGTGTACTCCTTGACCTCGTCGGCCGTTTTCACCTTGACGAGAAATTGCGCCACTTCGGTCTTGATGCCGCCGTTGCCGCCGACATACAACTCCCAGCCCGAGTCGACCGCGATCACGCCCACGTCCTTGATACCGGCCTCGGCGCAGTTGCGCGGACAGCCCGATACAGCCAGCTTGACCTTGTGCGGCGACCACATGTTCGCGAGCATCGTCTCCAGATCGATGCCCATCTGCGTACTGTTCTGCGTGCCGAAGCGGCAGAACTCGCTGCCCACACACGTCTTCACCGTCCGGATCGACTTGCCGTAGGCGTGGCCCGACGGCATGCCCAGATCGCGCCAGACATTCACGAGGTCGTCCTTCTTCACCCCCAGCAAGTCGATGCGCTGACCGCCCGTGACCTTGACCATCGGAATGTGATACTTGTCCGCCACGTCCGCAATGCGGCGCAGCTCGCTCGCATTCGTCACGCCACCCTTCATCTGGGGAATGACGGAGAACGTGTTGTCTTTCTGGATGTTGGCATGCACGCGCTCATTGACGAAGCGACTTTGCGGATCGTCCACCGCCTCTTTGGGCCACGTGCTGAGCATGTAGTAGTTCAGCGCGGGACGACACGTCGCACAGCCATTCGGCGTGCGCCACTCCAGGAAGTCGAAGGCGGCGCGGTGCGTGGTGAGCCGATGTTCGCGCACCGCGCGACGCACTTCCGCATGCGAGAGGTCCGTGCAGCCGCACACCGCCTTTTGCTTCGGTGCGGCGTCGTACGTCGAGCCCAGCGTGCTCATCAGGATCTGCTCGCACAAACCGGCGCAAGAGCCGCAGGAGCTCGCCGCCTTGGTGTGCTTCTTCACTTCATCCAGGGTGAACAGCCCCTTCTCGGTGATCGCGCGAACGATGGCGCCCTTGCACACGCCGTTGCAACCGCACACTTCGTCGCTGTCGGCCATGGCCGACGCGCGGTTCTGGCCTTGCGTGCCGACGTCGCCCACGCTCGATTCGCCGAACATGATGCGCTCGCGCAACTCGCCCAGCGCGCGCCCTTCGCGCAGCAGTTTGAAGTACCACGCGCCGTCTGCGGTGTCGCCGTAGAGGCATGCCCCGACGAGCTTGTCGTCGCGAATCACGAGCTTCTTGTAGACGCCGCTTGCCGGGTCGGACAGCACGATCTCTTCCGTGCCCTCGCCACCCAGGAAGTCCCCCGCCGAGAACAGATCGATGCCGGTGACCTTGAGCTTGGTCGAGAGCACCGAGCCGCGATAGCTGCCAATGCCCATGAGCGCGAGGTGATTCGCGCACACCTTCGCCTGTTCGAACAGGGGCGCCACGAGCCCATACGCCACGCCGCGGTGACTTACGCACTCGCCCACGGCGTAGATGCGCGGATCGTACGTCTGCAATGTGTCCGACACGACAATGCCGCGCGCGCAGTGCAGCCCGGCCGCCTCGGCAAGCGCGGTGTTCGGGCGAATGCCCGCCGCCATTACGACGAGATCCGCCGCGATTTCCTCACCGTTGCTGAACTTCACGGCGCGCACGGCGCCGCGCTCGTCGCCCAGAATCTCGGACGTCTGATGCGACAGGCGAAAGGCGAGACCGCGCGCTTCAAGCGACTGTTGCAGCAGCTTGCCTGCGGTGGCGTCGAGCTGACGTTCGAGCAGCGTGGGCGCCAGATGGACGACCGTCACGTCCATGCCGCGCAGCTTCAGACCATTGGCCGCCTCCAGCCCGAGCAATCCGCCCCCGATCACGACCGCGTGGCGTTTGACCTTCGCCGTCTCGATCATGATCTCGGTGTCGCGAATGTCGCGATACGTAATGACACCGTCGAGATCCTTGCCTGGCACCGGAAGAATGAACGGACTGGACCCGGTGGCGATCAGCAGCCGGTCGTACGGCGCTTCGGTGCCGTCGGCGCAGCGCACCACGCGGCGTGGCCGGTCGATTTGCGCGACTTCCTTGCCCAGATGCAGCGTGATGCCTTTTTCCGCATACCAGTCGAGCGGGTTGAGCACGATGTCCTGAAACGCCTGCTCGCCCGCGAGCACCGGCGAGAGCAGGATGCGGTTGTAGTTCGGATGCGGCTCCGCGCCGAACACGGTGATGTCGTACTGGTTCGGTGCGATCTCGAGCAGCTCTTCGAGCGTGCGAATGCCGGCCATGCCATTGCCGACGACGACCAGACGAGGTTTGCGCATGCTGTCTTCTCCTGTTGCCGTGCCCGCGTCGCGCGCGGCGCCCGAAAAACAAAACGGCGTCCATCCGTGCCGGGGCACAGAGGGACGCCGTTGTCCTGTGGGTGCGTCGCACGCTGTCATGCGGGACGTCGCACCTGAATTCGTTGCCGGCGACGCCTTTGCCGCTGGCGTTATGGCTAACGCAACAAGCGTGCCAGGCAACGTTCCGTCATCGGTAAAGCCACATGGAGCAAGGAGAAGATAGACGTTTGTCTATGGGCAGAGTCCGATTTTGTGCCGAACGCTGCTGCACCGCACCAGTGCAAGGTGCGAGATATTTGCGCCGGGCGCACCAGAATGACGCCGTCGGGCACAACGCACCGGGATGATCGTCCATGCCGCATCCACGCGCTTTTTGTGCAATCGCAAATCGTGGCTGCCCGTCGCCTTACGGCAATTGCTGATCGACGTCATTCAGGGGTCCGGCAAACGTTGGGCCTGGCACCTTGCGTGCCAGGGTCGTCAGTTCTGCATCAGCGCGCGCCCGATGATGAGTTGCTGGATCTGCGTGGTGCCTTCATACAGACGCAGCAACCGCACGTCGCGATAGAAACGCTCGACCTTGTATTCGTTGATGTAGCCTGCGCCACCATGCACCTGCACGCCGCGATCCGCCACACGCCCGACCATCTCCGTGCAGAACAGCTTGGCGCACGAGGCGCGCATGCTGACGTCGGCGTCTCGCGAGCCCGCCGGTTTTGCGTCGTAGCGCAACGCGCAATCCTGCACCATCGACCATCCGGCATACAGTTCGGCCTGGCTGTCGGCGAGCATCGCCTGCACAAGCTGGAAGTCGCCGATGCGCTGACCGAACTGCTTGCGCTCGCGCGCGTAAGCCACCGACTCGTCGAGAATGCGCTGCGCCATGCCGCACGCCAGCGCCGCCACATGCAGACGCCCCCGGTCGAGGACCTTCATGGCGGTCTTGAAGCCCCGGCCTGCCACGCCGCCGATCACGTTCGCCGCCGGCACGCGTGCCCCCTGAAGCACGACATCGCAGGTCTTGGTGCCGCGCTGCCCCATCTTCCTGTCCGGTTCGCCCAGCGATAACCCCGGCGTGTCGGCCGGTACGATGAACGCCGAGATGCCGCCCGCGCCCTCGCCGCCGGTGCGCGCCATCAACGTGAAGGCGCCCGCGCGCGGCGCGTTGGTGATGAAGCGCTTCACGCCGTCGAGCACGTAGGTGTCGCCGTCGAGCACCGCGCGTGTCTTGAGGGCGGCCGGGTCCGATCCGACATCGGGCTCCGTGAGCGCGAACGACATGATCAGTTCGCCGCTCGCCACACGTGGCAGCAGATCGCGCTTTTGCGCGTCGGTGCCGTCCATCAGAATGCCCTGCGAGCCGATGCCCACGTTCGTCCCGAACACCGAACGGAATGCGAGCGACGTCTGTCCGAATTCATAGGCCACGCGCACCTCTTGCGCCATCGACAGGCCGATACCGCCAAATTCCTCGGGGATCGACAGACCGAACAGGCCCATCGCCTTCATGTCGTCCACGATGGTCGCGGGCACTTCGTCGTGCGCCTCGACATCGTTCTCGGCGGGCACCAGCCGCTCGCGGATGAAGCGCTGCACAGTGGCGATCAGCAACTCGAACGATTCGCTATCCAGTCCCTTCGATGTCATCGGGCGTCCCTTGAAATATGTCGTAACACTTGTCTGCCGGGCGGGCGACGCCCGCCGCGAATGTCGCTATCTTACCCGCGCAGATCGTCCAAAGGCACGCCGCACGTGGCTGTGCAAGCGTTGTCGCCCGCGCCCTCCCATCATTTCCACGGGTCACGCAACAGTCCATTAGCTAGCATCCTAATAATTAGTTAACATATAATCTTTCGCCATGACCTCCCTAGAATCGCTCCGCTTTGCCTTTACCAGCCATTTGCTGCTGGCGGGCAAACAGTGGCGCCAGTTGTCGCAGGGCGCGATCGTCGAATACGGTATTTCCGCGGCGAGCGCAGGCCCGTTGTTGTTCATCCGCCGTCTCGGGCAGGGTGTGCGTCAGGTCGAGCTCGCGGAGTACGTGGGGCTCGAAGGCGCGTCGCTCGTGCGCCTGCTCGACCAGTTGTGCGCCGCCGGTCTGGTGGTGCGAGAAGTCGATGCCAGCGACCGGCGGGCCAACGCGCTGCGGCTCACGCAGGCGGGCGAAGCCCTCGCCGAAAAGCTCGAATCGGAGCTCAGCCAGTTGCGCGCCAAGGTATTTGCGAACATCCCCCGAGACGACTTCGAGGCGGTGTTGCGCGTGTTCGAAACGCTTAACCGTGCGGCCGACCCGGACGGGTCCATCCTCGCGATGGAGCTCCCGCAGAAGTAAAAGACCGTGCTTACCTGGCCATCTTCACGCGACTGGATTTTCTCGATCAAGGCGTTCGTCGCCTCGATGCTCGCGCTCTACATTGCACTCGCGCTCGGTCTGCCGCGCCCTTACTGGGCGATGGCGACGGTCTACATCGTGTCGCATCCGCTCACCGGCGCCACACGCTCCAAGGCGCTGTATCGCGTGTTCGGCACGCTGCTGGGTGCGGCCGCGTCGATCGCGTTCGTCCCGGCGCTCGTCGACACGCCCGAATTGCTGATGGCCGCCGTCGGACTATGGACGGGTACGCTGCTCTACATCTCGTTGCTGCATCGTTCGCCGCGCAGCTACGTGTTCCTGCTCGCGTCATACACACTGCCGCTCATCGCCCTGCCCGCCGTGAATACGCCATCGGGCATTTTCGATATCGCCGTCGCGCGTGCCGAGGAGATCATTCTGGGCATCGTGTGTGCGAGCGTGGTCGGCGCCGTGGTTTTGCCGACCAGCGTCGCGAAGGTGCTGCACGACCGCTCGACCCGCTGGCTCACCGATGCCGCACGCTGGACCACCGACATGCTCTCCGCCGATCCGGAGGGCAAGGCCACGCGCCACATGAGCCGTCACCGTATGGCGGCGGACATTCTGGCGCTCGACCAGTTGATCAGCCAGTTGTCTTATGACGCCGATACGTCCGAGCGCGTGCGCGACGCGCAGGAATTGCGCGGACGCATGACCATGATGATGCCGGTGCTCTCCACCGTGGCGTCGCTCGTGCAGGCATTGCGTCGACATCCGCAAGGCGCCCCCGACGCGCTCGAAGCGAAGATGGCCGAGGTCGTGGCATGGCTGCGTCGCGGCGCGCCTTCGCCCGCCCCCGCCCATCTGCTCAAGCCGCCCCAGTCTGCCGGCGAAGCGTCGGACTGGTACGGTGCGCTGGTCGCCGCGACGGAAGACCGTTTGCGCTCGCTGGTGCAACTCTGGCAAGACTGCGCCTCGCTGCAACGCCGCTTCGGTCAGCCGGACGATGCGCCCGAATGGACACCGGCGTTCCCCTATTGGGAGTTGGGCGGCGCGCGCCACTACGATCACGGCCTGTTGCTCTTCTCGACAGTCTCCGCCGCCTTGTGCACGTTTCTCATGGGCATGGCGTGGATCTACACGGGCTGGAACGATGGCGCCGCCGCCGTTTCGCTCGGCGCAGTGGCCTGCTGCTTCTTCGCCGCGATGGACGAACCGGCGCCATTCATCCGCTCGTTTTTCTGGGCAACGGCCGTCTGTGTGGTGTTCGCCGCCGTGTACGTATTCTTCATTTTGACGAACGCCCACGATTTCGGTCTGCTCGTCGCGCTCTTTGCCGTGCCGTATCTGCTGCTGGGCACCTTCATACCGCAGCCGCGCTTCACCATGGTCGCCATGCTCGTCGCCGTGAACACCGCGAGCTTCGTCGGCATTCAGGGCGGGTACAGCGCCGACTTCCCGGCGTTCTTCAACAGTAATCTCGCGGGGCTCGCCGGCGTGTTGTTCGCGTTGGTGTGGACCTTGCAGACGCGTCCGTTCGGTACACGCGTCGCCATGCGTCGTCTGATCCATTCGAGCTGGCGCGATATCGCCAGGAACGCCGTGGGGCGCTGGGTGCGCGAGCACAACCGCCTGCGCGCGCGGTTGCTCGACCGACTCGGGCAACTGGTGCCGCGCCTGGCGGCGAGCGAGAGCGAAACGTCGAGCGACGGCTTCACCGAAGTCCGGGTCGAACTCTCGGCCCTGGCCTTGCAGCGCGAACTGCCCCATCTGAATCCAGCGCAGCGCAGTGCTGTCGAAGCCGCGCTCACCGACGTGGCGCGCTTCTATCAGGCGCGACTCGACCAACAGGCGAGCGCGCCGGACAGCCCGCTGCAAGACAAATTGCTGGGCGCCGTTCGTTCGTTGGTGGCGCATAGCGATCAGGCCTCACGCAGTGCGCGGGCGTCGCTCATGGACATCCACGTCGCGCTGTTCCCCGTCACGACAACCGGGAGTGCCCAATGAGCGGCGAGATCGATATCTATGGCGTATTCGTGCCGACGCTGCTGGCCCTGATGGTCGTGGCGTTCGTGCTGACCGGCGCATTGCGCTTCGTACTGGCGCGCCTGGGCTTCTACAGGCTCGTCTGGCACCGTTCGTTATTCAACCTTGCTGTGTACATCATCGCGCTGGGCGGCATCGTCGCCATCGCGCGCGCCTGCCAACCATGAAACTGAAACTTCGCTCTCTCGGTCCCGTCGTCCTGACGCTGGCCGTCTCCTGCGTTGCGATCTACGTGCTGCTGCATCTGTGGGACTACTACACCGTGGCCCCCTGGACGCGCGACGGTCGCATTCGCGCCGACATCGTGCAGGTCGCGCCCGATGTCTCCGGGCTCATCACCGCTGTCGAGGTCAAGGACAACCAGCCGGTGCACCGGGGCGATCTGCTGTTCGTCATCGACCGCGACCGCTACACGCTCGCCTTGCAACAGGCGCAGGCCACGGCCGCCGCACAACGCGCCACGCTGGCGCAGGCGCGCCGCGAGAACGCGCGCAATCATCAATTGACGGAAGTCGTCGCCAAGGAAGTGGTCGAAGCCGGTCAGGCAAAGGTCGAATCCTCCGAGGCGGCCGTTGCGCAGGCAGACGCCGCCGTGCGTCTTGCCACACTCAACCTCGAACGCACGCGCGTACTCGCCCCCGCCGACGGGTATCTGAACGATCGTCTGCCGCGCGTGGGCGATTACGTGAGTACCGGCCGCCCCGTCCTGTCGATGGTCGACGCCAACTCGCTGCACGTCGAAGGGTATTTTGAAGAAACCAAGATGCGCGGCATCCATATCGGCGACAAGGTCGAGATTCGCCTGATGGGCGAGCGTCACGTGCTGCACGGTCATGTGCAGAGCATCGTCGCGGGCATCGAAGACCGTGACCGCACCAGTGGCGCGTCGATGCTGCCGAACATCAACCCGACATTCAATTGGGTGCGGCTGGCCCAGCGCATTCCGGTGCGTATCGCGCTCGACGACGTCCCCAAAGACATGCGCCTCGTCGCAGGCCGCACCGCAACGGTGACCGTGGTGGAAGACAAGGACGAGGGCCGTCAGCCTACGCATCCCACGCAGACCTCGCAGACCCCGCAATCGCAGCGCGCGAACACGACCTCGCTGGCCACCGCCACGGCAGGAGGCCGTCAGTGAAGCCGCCACGCAAGCCATTGATGAAGCTGTCAATGAAGTCGTCAATGAAGTCGTCAATGAAGCCCCCAATGAAGTCAGGCTTGCGTGTGCTGAGCACCGTGGCCGCGACGGCCGCGCTCATGGTCGGCTGCACGACCGTTGGCCCCGACTACCGTCTGCCGGATAACGCGGCGATGCGCTCGCCGCATGCCAACGGCGCGCTTGCCGATGGCTCGCACCGCGCGGTAGCCATCGACGCGGTGCCCGAGGACTGGTGGCAGCTCTATGACGATCCCAAGCTCGACGCGCTCGTGAAGGAGGCGCTCGCGGCGAACACGAATGTGCGCGTCGCGCTGGCCAACGTGCAGCGCGCCATCGCGATGTACCACGAGGTGGAGTCGGAAAACCTGCCCCAGGGCGGCGTGCAGGCTGAAGCGCTGCGCGCGCAGATTTCAGGCGAGAGTTTCCTCAAGGAAGAAAAGCTGCCGGTGGCAAACCTCGCGGTCGCCACACTGGGCATCTCGTATCAGATCGACTTCTTCGGCAAGCTCGCCCGTGCGGACGAAGCCGCGCTCGCGGCTGCCGAAGCCAGTCAGGCCGCGCTCGACGTGGCCCGCGTGAGCGTGGCTGCCGAGACCGTGCGCGCCTACGTGCAGGGCTGCGCCGCCAATCACGAATACGACATTGCCAACGACCAGTTGAAGTTGCAGGAACGCAGCGTCGCCATTACCCGCAAGCTCGTGGACGCGGGACGCGATCAGCCCACCGATCTGCTACGTGCACAGGCTCAGGCGGACACGTTGCGCGCCGCGCTGCCTCGTTTCCAGGCGCAAAGCGAAGCCGCCAACTATCGGCTCGCGCTGATGCTTGGGAAAGTGCCGGGTACGCTCGACGCGAGCGTGGCGCAGTGTCGGCGTATTCCGCAACTCACCCAAGCCCTGCCGGTCGGCGATGGCGCCGCGCTGCTCAAGCGCCGCCCCGACGTACGCCAGGCTGAGCGTGAACTGGCGTCTGCCACGGCGAAAATCGGCGTGGCGACAGCGGACCTCTACCCGTCGATTCGCATTGGCGCGTCCATCGGGGCAAACGGCCTGCTCGAACACTTCGGACAGGGGCGCACCGAACAATGGACGCTTGGGCCGATGGTCTCGTGGTCGCTGCCGACGAACGGCGTACGCGCGCACATCAAAGGGATGGAAGCCGGCGCCGACGCCGCGCTCGCGCATTTCGACGGCGTCGTGCTCAAGGCAGTGCAGGAGACCAGAACGTCGCTCTCCGCTTACACCCGCGAACTGCAACGCGACGACGCGTTGCGCGCCGCGCGCGACAAATCGCGTGCGGCGGCCCAACAGAATCACAAGCTCTACCAGGCGGGCCGCGCCCCGTACCTGACGAGTCTCGACGCCGAACGCACGCACGCCAACGCGGAAGCGGCGCTGGCGGCATCCGAGACACAGGTGGCGATGGATCAGATCAACCTGTTCCTGGCATTGGGCGGCGGGTGGCAATCGAGCCACTCGGGTACCGCGCACGGCGACACCGCCACCAAGACACATTGAATCGAGACGGACGGCGCACCGACCGGGGATGCACCGACCGGGGATGCGACGACCGGGGACGCACCACGGGCCGCGTCCTCGTGACGCCGTGCTCCAGAAACACACAAGCCCCGTCGGGAGGGGATCCTCGGGCGGGGCTGTGGTAAATGACGCGCAAGGCGTCGTTGGAACGATTCGCGCGGCGCGGGCGAGACTCGCTAATGAATCTGGCGGGCGTCAGGCGGGCCGTCGGCGAATCGCGGTACTGCTTCGGTACAACACTTCAGAGACTGCATCGACAACCGGATCGGTTGCCCGATGTCACACGCCACGACATCAGTTTGCCGTCGGGGCCTGCGGGACTGCGGCATGCTGTGCGGCTTCGATTTCGGCCGTGCGCTTTTGCAGTTGTACCGACTGCTCGTAGGTGTACGGGAAGTTGAATTCCGTCACCGGCGAGAGACCAAGCTCACGTGCGGCTTGCAGTTCTGCACGGACATGCTCACGGGTTGCACCGCTCGACTGATCGGCGGCAAATGCAGCGCCGGCGGCAACACTAAGACCGACCAGTGCGATGGCGGCCAACAGGTTCTTTTTCATGGAAAACTCCTTTTATCGTTCGTATCTCGCTCAGGGGAGCGAAAACCGCTAATCAATCAGTTTTCGCCCTGAGTAAATTATAGTTTTCCCCTAGAAATGAACCAGCCACAAACCGACAACACACTGTTTCGGAAATGGTGTGAAATCGGCTGAATCCAACGCCGAAACGTCTCGAAAAAGACGGAAAACGGTCGTTAATCCCATGCCGCGATAAATGTGAAATAGCGCAGATCTCTCGAAGACTGCGCTATTTCATTAGACGAAAAACGATGCGCGCCCCGGGAGAATTCCTGAATGTGGCAATTGCAGCCGGAAGGAAAAGACCAGACGCGTGAGCGCTGGGAAAAAGCGCTCACGGCGAAGATATGAACAACAGCGATTCAGGGAGAAATCAAACCGGTACTGATTGCGGCAGCGATTGCCTGATGCCGGTTCACGGCGCCGAGCTTGCGCTTTGCATTGTTGATATGAAACGTCACGGTGTGTTCCGAGATTTTCAAGATTAACCCGATCTCCCACGCCGTCTTGCCGCGCGCTGCCCAAAGCAGGCTCTCGATTTCGCGCGGGCTGAGCTTGCCGGTGCTTCGACTCGCCACCCATTGCATGTCGAGTTGTTGAATCGCCTGATGGAAATACAACGCGCTCAGGTAGATTTCACCGATCATGCGCGCTTCGAGTTCGGCCGAGTCCTCGGGCGATTTCGCCGTGGCGGCACTGAAGATCGCGCGTTCGCCGGCCGCCCCGTAAATCGGGATCGAAACGCCGCAACCGAGCCCATGCGCGCGCGCGTCCGCGAAGATCGGATGCGGTCGCTTTTGCGTCAGGAACGTACGCCAGAGGATCGGCAACGGCGATAGATTCGCAGCCACGAGCACCGGATCCACTTCCGCGTATCCCGCACTCTGATAGCGCTCGATCCAGGCGGGCGGAAAAGTCGTGAAGATATGGCGGCTGGGCATTCCCTGCGCAGAAATGAACTGATCGTCCATCTGAAACGCAGCAGCCTCGCGTTCACGACGTGGCAATAGCGGGGCATAGAACAACGCATCGTATTCCAGCGTTTGCGTCAGTTTCTGAAACTCGGCGTCCAGCGCCTCGACCGAGCGGGCACCAAGCAGCCCCTCATATCGATAAAGATTGTGATGCATTGCGAGTTGCACGTTCTCAATAATTGCCGGTGGAATGCCGATATTCGCGCATTGTAGTCTGAGCTTTGCATTTTGCGGGGAGTAATTTTGCCCAATAAAACAACAATGACATTTCACATGGAGTGCGAAAGATTTCCACACCGAATTTCAGACCTCGCAGCCCAGCGCCTCCAACGCCGACAAGACTTTTCGCAATCCCGGCGTAAGCGGTTTATCTTGCCGAATGACAATCGCAAGCGTTCTGGACAACGCCGGTGTCAGGGTGGCCATACGCAATCCGCGGCGGTGATGGACGGCATTGACCGACATGCGCGGCACGATGCCGTACCCCAGGCCGGCAGCGACCATTTCCTTGATGGCTTCGATGCTGCCCAGCGCCATGACCGGGCGTACACGAAGTCCAGCCTGCAAGAACCATTCGTCGATCAGCATCCGCGTACTGCTGCCCGATTCGAACGCAACCATCGGTGAGGTGGCGAGTGTGTGCGGCGTGACGTCCTGCGCCCATTCACGGTCCCCGGTCGGTGCGATGGCCACGAATTCGTCCCGCAATACCGGAGTGATATGCAGGCTGCGCCCGGCAGCCGGTAGCGTAACCAGCCCGATGTCGAGCCGGTTCTCCGTGACGGCAGCCACAATGTCGTCGGTATTGCCGGTGCTCACGCGGATATCGAGCAACGGATGGCGCTTGCGCATGGCACGCAGCATCGGGGGCAGCAAGTGAATGCACGCCGTCGCGCCCGTGCCGATCGCCACTTCGCCCACAACACCCCGTGCGTGGCTCGTCAGCGCCTGCATGGCGTCTTCCACGGCCGCCTCGATGCGGCGCGCATGTTCGAGCAGCGTGAGACCGGCCGAAGTCGGTTTGAGCCGCTTGCCGACACGCTCGATCAATCTGACGTTCAGCCGCTGCTCCAACTGGCGAACCTGAAGGCTGACTGCCGGTTGCGACAGATCGAGGCGAGCGGCGGCCGCAGAAAAACTGCCGGCGTCGATCACCTCGGAGAAGGTGTGCAGTTGATCCAGATTCAGGCGGCGCATCTCAAAGTTTTCCTTATGAACCGGATAAGATGCCAAGACTTTACCAAGAGATGCCGTCGGCGCACCATGCTGTGAGTGACCGGACGTCCCGCTCGCCCGCCTGTGCGCCGACATCGTCCACGCCTGCATGGTGCCTGCGAGATGTGTGTTCGATGCATTCGATGCATTCGATGCATTCGATGCATTCGGTATTGGCCAACTTCCCCCGCGTGTCTTCATGCCCATCGTCATCCGCCTCGGCCTCGCGCAACTCATTACCTGGGGAGCGAACTTCTATCTGCCCGGCGCCTTCGCATGGCGAATCGCGCGCGATACAGGATGGGCGCAGACGTGGGTGTTTGCCGGGCCGTCACTCGCCATGCTGGTGATGGCAGTCGTCTCCCCGATGTCCGGCCGTTGGCTCGACCGCATGGGCGGACGCCGGGTCATGTGTCTCGGCACGCTGATCTGCACTGTCGGCTGCGTCATGATGGCCGCAAGCACCACATTGGTGCAGTACTACACGGCATGGTGTCAGTTGGGCGTCGGCATGCGGCTCTCTCTCTACGACGCCGCGTTCGCCACCCTTGCCGCGCTATACGGCGCCGCTGCGCGCCGCCCCATGACACAGATCACGCTCATCGGCGGGTTGGCGACGACCGTCTTCTGGCCGCTGGGCAACTGGCTGGGCGAGCGATGGGGATGGCGCACCGGCGTCTTTGTCTTTGGGGCGATCGGCCTGCTGGCCTGGGCATTGCTGCGCAGCCTGCCGCCCACGCCGCCTCGGGTGACGACGCGCGGCGAGGCGCGCCGCTCGCGCGCCCCGCTGCCCGTGGCGCCCGCCCTGCTCTATGGCGCCGTCATGGCGCTGGTCTCGATACTGTCGTCGGGGCTGGCCGCGCACCTGCCGTCGCTGCTCGGCATGCGCGGATTGCCGGTGGGGCTCGCGGCCCTGTGGGGCCTCGGGCAAGTGTGCGCCCGAGGGCTGGAATGGCTGCAACCGCGCCAGGCCAGTGCGCTCAGGCTCAATGTCGTGGTCGGTTGCGGTCTGCCGGTGTGCTTTGTACTGGGTCTGGCCGGTATGTCTTATGCGCTGAGCGCCGGCGTCTTCATCTTTTGCTACGGCGCCCTGAATGGGCTGGCAACGCTGTTACGGGCCAGCCTGCCGCTGGAGCTCTTCGCGCACGACGCTTACGCCCGCGCGCTGGGCACGTTGCTGAGTCCGGCGTTCGCGCTCTCGGCCGTCTCGCCGTGGGGTTACGCGCTCGCGCGCGAACATTGGGGTGAGACGGCAATTCTATGGGTGTCGCTGGTCATCGGTCTGCTGATCGCGGCAGCCGCGCTATCGCTTCACCGTCTGACGCCGCCAGCACTCGCTCCACAAACGCCCGAAGGAATTCGATCCACGTCTTGACCTTGGCATCGAGATACAGGCGCGACGCGTAGACCGCGTACACATTCGTGCCCTGCAACTCATATTCGGGCAGCACACGGACCAGCGAACCATTACGCAAGGCCGCCAGCGCGCTAAGCAAGGGGACCGGGGCGACGCCGCATCCGCTCACCAATGCCGCCGTCAGCGAATCCGCGGTATTGACCCGCAGCCGCCCCGGGGGAATGGCCAGCTTCGTCGTGCCGTCCGGTCCGTCGAAAAGCCAATGTTCGACGGTGTAGTGCGGCGCCTGCAGTCTCACCCGTGTATGCTGCGCCAACTCGTCGAGCGAGCGCGGCGCACCATGCGCGGCGAGGTATTGCGGCGCGGCGCACAGCACTGAGGCCATACGGCAGATCCGTGCCGATACCAGCCCGGAATCGGGCAGTTGCGAGGCCGCCAGACGCAGCGAGACGTCGATATTCTCCTCGAGAAGGTCGGGCACGCGAGACGACAGCAGCAGATCGGCTTCGACATCCGGGTACTGCTCGAGAAACCGCGCCAGCGCAGGCACCACGAACACCTGCCCGAAGCTCGCCGGCGCGTGCAAACGCAACGTGCCGCTGGGTGCGGCGCTCGCGGCCCCCGCCTCGGCTTCCGACACATCCACCAACGCGATGATGTCCCGGCAACGGGCGAGATAGCGCTTGCCCGCGTCGGTGAGCGCGAGCTTGCGTGTCGTGCGATGCAACAGCCGCGTGCGCAGATGCGCCTCAAGCTCGGAGATGGCCTTCGACACTTGCGGCGTGGTCATGTCCAGCGCGCGGGCCGCCCCGGCAAAGCTCGCGCCGTCGGCCACGCGCACGAAGATTCGCATATTCTTCAAGGTGTTCATGACACGGGATGATATCTCCCCGTTATATGGACGTGCATCGATATTGGTTGGGATCGCGCGAGGCTCACGGTATCCTAGCGGCCCGATGAGGCTCCCTGAGCGCTCATTGGCCGCCGATTCGAAAGACTTTTCGCTGTATTTTTGCCGACGAGACACTCGCATGACCGATATCAACACCCGTCAAGCCGACCACCCGATCGACGCGCAATTCGTGGCACGCTGGTCGCCGCGCGCGTTCAAGGATGAAACGATTCCCGAAGCCACCCTGTTGTCGTTCTTCGAGGCCGCGCGCTGGGCCCCGTCGGCCTTCAACGCCCAACCGTGGCGCTTCGTCTACGCGCGCCGTGGCACGCCGCACTGGGACCAGTTCGTCGGCTTTCTCAACGAATTCAACCAGAGCTGGGCCAAACACGCCGCCGCCATCGTGATCGTGATTTCGAAGTCGACGCTCACGCCGCCGGGCAGCGACACGGAAGTGCCTGCCGCGACGCACAGCTTCGACGCCGGCGCTGCATGGGGCTACCTCGCGCTGCAGGCGTCGCTCTCGGGTTGGGCCACGCACGGTCTGGCGGGCATCGAGTACGACAAGATCCGCAATGAACTGGATCTGTCGCCGAAGTACAAGATCGAAGCGGCCATCGCCATCGGGCGTCCGGGCGGCGATGTGAACACGCTGCCGGAAGGTCTGCGGGCGCGCGAAGTGCCCAGCCCGCGCGACCCGCTCGCCAAGATTGCCGCGGAAGGCCGATTCGCGTTCTGAGCCGGACGCGGCACGCTTCGGTCATCGATCGCTCGCCAATGCGCGATCCCATCTGACCGATCGCATGACAAAACCCCGCCGGGTCTCTCGATCCGGCGGGGTTTTGTTTGACGACTTTGAGCCCCCAGGGGCGTCAGGACGTCTCGGCCTCCGGCGTCCAGCCGCCACCCAGCGCGCGATACAGCGCCACGTGATTGACCAGCACCCGCTGCTTCACGTCGATCAATTGCTGTTCCGCCTGAAACGCGCTGCGCTGCGCATCGAGCAGTTCCAGGTAGCTCGCTACGCCATTGGCATAACGGCGCTCGGCCAATTGCAGCCGCTCGCGCTCCCCATCCGATACGCGCTTTTGCGCCTCCAGCTGTCGCGCGAGCCACTGCTGCGCAGCGAGCGCGTCGTTGACCTCGGCGAACGCCGTCTGAATGGCATGCTCATACGAGACCACCGCCATCTCCTTGCGGACGGTCGCAAGATCCAGGCCCCGCATGTTGCGCCCGCCCTCGAAGATGGGCACGGTAATCTGCGGCATGAACGACCACACGCCGGTGCCTGCGGTGAACAGATCCGAAAACCGCGAACTGGCCGTGCCGATGTCCGTCGTCAATCGGATCGAGGGGAAGAACGCCGCGCGCGCAGCCCCGATGTTCGCGTTCGCACCCCGCAGCTTCGCTTCGGCCTGACGAATGTCCGGCCGCCGCATGAGCAACGATGACGGCAGCCCGGCCGCCACCGGCACGACGAACGCGCTGTCGAGCGTGGTTTCCGTGTACGGCCGCGTCGAGACATCGCCCGTGAGCACCTGCAACACATGTACGATCTCGCTGCGCTGTCGCTCGCGCTCGGCGAGCGCTGCACGCGCGACCTCGACCTGCGTCGTCTCCGTATTGAGATCGAGGCCGTCGATCAGTCCTCGCTCGGCGCGCAGACGGATGACTTTCATGCCCGCCTCGCGCGCTGCCAGCACCTTGAACGCATAAGCGCTCTGTTCATTGGCCGCGATCAGGCCGATGTACGCTCTCGCGACCTCCGCCACGAGGCTGACCTGTGCCGCGCGTTGTGCCTCTTCGCTCGCCAGATACTCCTGCAACGCGGCGTCGCGCAGGCTGCGCACGCGTCCGAAGAAGTCGAGCTCGAACGCACTCACGCCCACCGCTGCCCGCACGTCGTTGGCGACGTACCCGTCTGGGAGGGCGCTCGCACCGTCGGGCAGACCGGCAGAGCCGGAATAGCGCTGACGGGAGACCGCCCCGCCCGCCCGAATGCCCGGCAGCAGGTTGGCGCGCTCGATACCGTATAGCGCGCGCGCCTCCTGCACGCGCAACGACGCCAGACGCAAATCGCGATTCTGCGCGAGCGCCTTGCGAATCAGGCCCTGCAACTGCGGATCCGTGAAAATCTCGGCCCAATCGTCATCCGCCGTGCGCGGCACAGCGAGCGCCAGCGGCACGTCGCCGCCCGACGGCGCAGCCTCGTACGTCGTCGGCATCGGTGCTGCCGGACGCTCGTACGTCGGCGCCAACGTGCACCCCCCGAGCAGCGCGAAAACGCACGCCGCGGCAATGGTTGTCCCGCGAAGGCGGGGTCGAAACATCGTCATACCTTCCCCTCGACGACCGGCCCGCGATGGCCGTTGCTGCCATTGCTGCCATCGCTGCCGTTGTTGTTGCCGTCCTTACTGGCCTTACCGTCCATTCCGTGGCCACGCTCGGCACCGTCGTTACCGCCCTTGCCACCCGTGCCTGCCTTCTGCGCCCGACGCACGAAGCGGCCGACGATCAGGAAAAACAACGGCACCAGGAAAATCGCGAGCACGGTCGCCGTCACGATGCCGCCAAGCACCGCCACGCCAATGGCACGCTGTGCCCCCGACGCCGGACCCGACGCGATCGCCAGCGGCACCACGCCGAAGCCGAACGCCAGCGACGTCATCACGATCGGACGCAAACGCAGCCTCGCCGCTTCCACCGCCGCTTCGAGCCAGCCCATGCCCTGCTTCGTGAGATCGTTCGCGACTTCCACGATCAGGATCGCGTTCTTCGCCGACAGACCGATGGTCGCGATCAGGCCCACCTTGAAGTAGATGTCGTTAGGCATGCCCAGCAGACTGACGGCGCCGAGCGCGCCGATCACGCCGAGCGGCACCACCATGATCACCGCCGCGGGAATCGCCCAGCTCTCGTAGAGCGCGGCGAGCGCAAGGAACACCACCAGCACCGACAAGGCAAACAGCATCGGCGCCTGCGCGCCCGAGTCACGCTCCTCCAGCGACTGCCCGCTCCATTCGTGGCCGATGCCCGCCGGCATCTGCGCCATCAACTGCTCCATGCGCGCCATGGCTTCGCCGCTGCTCTTGCCCGGTGCAGCTTCGCCCTGGATCGTGAACGACGGATAGCCGTTGTAACGCTTGAGTTGCGGCGAACCGAGCTTCCACTTCAGTGCAACAAAGGCCGAGAGCGGCACCATTTCGCCATTGGCGTTGCGCACGCGAAGATTGCCCACATCCTCGGGCGTCACACGCTGACGCCCGTCCGACTGCACGAGCACGCGACGGTTTTCCGCACCGAGCATGAAGTCGCCCACGTAGTCGGAGCCGAACATGGTCGCCAGCGTGGTGTTCACATCGTCCATGCCGACGCCCAGCGCTTCCATCTTGCGACGATCGATGCTCACGTCGACCTGCGGCACGTCGCCCTGTCCGGCAAAGATCACATTCTTGAGCACGGGGTCCTTGGCCGCCTTGTGCAGCAAATCTTCGCGGGCGGCCGTAAAGACCTCCTTGCCTACCCCGCCCCGGTCCTGCAAGCGCAGGTTGAAACCGTTCGAAGACCCCAGTTCCGGCAGCGCCGGACTGTTCATCGCGATCATCATGCGATCGGGCTGCCCCGTGAACTTCTCGTTCACGCGATCGACGATGGCATTGACCCCGTCGTGCTTCGACGTGCGCTCGTGCCAGTCCTTGAGCGTGACGTACAACATGCCGCCGCCCGGGCCCGCACCGAACTCGTTCCAGCCGCCGAGCACGAACACGTGCTTGACCGGTTCGTTTTGCATCAGATACTGCTCGATGCGCTTGAGCGCCGTCATGGCTTCCGGCAACGTGGCGCCTTGCGGCTCCGACGCCATGACCATGAAGCTGCCCGTGTCTTCCTCGGGAATGAATGCCGAGGGCAAACGCATGAACGCCAGCGGTACGGCGACCAGCACCAGCGCGTAGACCAGCATCGCACGCCACGGGCGGCGCAGGGTCTTGTCGACGGTGCGCGTATAGCGCTCGGTGCCCACCGCGAACGTGCGGTTGAACCAGCCGAAGAAACCGCGTTTTTCGTGATGATCGGCCGAGATCGGGCGCAACAACGTAGCGCACAGCGCCGGCGTGAGCGACAGGGCGAGGAACGCGGAGAAACCGATGGAGACGGCCAGCGTTACGGCGAACTGCCGGTAGATATTACCCACGGCGCCCGAGAAGAACGCTATCGGCACGAATACCGTCACCAGCACGACCGTAATGCCCACGATGGCGCCACTGATCTGCCGCATCGCCTTGACGGTGGCCGCATAGGGGGACAGTCCCTCCTCCACCATGATCCGCTCGGTGTTCTCGACCACGACGATGGCGTCATCCACGAGAATGCCGATCGCCAACACCATGCCGAACATCGTCAGCGTGTTGATCGAATAGCCGAGCCCGAGCAGCACGCCGAAGGTGCCCAGCAACGCGACCGGCACGACCAGCGTCGGTATCAGCGTCGCGCGCAGGTTCTGCATGAACAGATACATCACCAGGAACACGAGCACGATGGCTTCGAGCAGGGTCTTCACGACCTTCTGGATCGAGACCTTCACGAACGAAGCGGTCTCGTAGGGCATCTGATAGTCGACACCCGCCGGGAACAGCCTGGCCTGTTCGTCCATGACCTGGCGTACGGCCTTCATCACCTCCACCGCATTCGAGCCGGCGGCAAGCTTGATGCCCATGGCGGTCGCCGGCATTGCGTCGACGCGCGCCGAGTAGTTGTAGTCCGACGCCCCCAACTCCACTCGCGCCACGTCGCCCAACCGGATCGCGGAGCCATCGGCGCGCACGCGCAGCGGAATGTTGGCGAACTCTTCCGGCGTGGACAATGCGCTGTCGGACACCACGTTCGCGTTGATCGGCGCCGACGTGGGCGTAGCCCCCGCGCCGAGGTCGCCGATGGTGACGCGTGCGTTATAGGCACGCACCCTGGAGACAATGTCGGAGGCGGTCAGATCGAGCGCGACGAGCCTGGCCGCGTCGGGCCAGATACGGATGGCCTTCTCGGTGCCCCAGAACTGCACCTGACCCACGCCCGGCACGCGCTTTAGCTGGTTCATCACCTGCGATGCGGCAATCTCCCCCAGGTCGAACTCGTTGATCGCGGGGTTGCGCGACGAGAGCGTCACGACCATATGGATGTTGTCGGCGGCGCGCTCGACCTTCACGCCATAACGGCGCACCACTTCAGGCAAGCGCGACTCCACCGTCTTCAGGCGGTTCTGCACTTCCACGGCCGCGAGATCGAGGCTCGTGCCCTGACGGAACGTGAGGTTGACCGACGACTCGCCGTTGCCGCTCGTGGACGACGTGTACATCAGCCCCGGTGCGCCGTTCATCTGACGCTCGATGATCGCGGTCACCGAATCTTCGACGACCTTCGCCGAAGCGCCCGGGTAGCTGCTCCACACGCTGACCATGGGCGGCGCGATATCGGGGTACTGCGCCACGGGCAGCGCCCGGATCGCGAGCACGCCGACGAGCGTAATCATCAGAGAGATCACCCAGGCAAAGACCGGGCGATCGATAAAGAAACGAGCCATGGTTAATGCGTCTCCGCTTGGGAGGCCGGACCGGCGCGCGCGGGCTCGACCGGTACGGCGTTGTTCTGGGTCTTCGCGTGGGCGGGCGCGGCAGCAAGCGCGACGGTCTTGCCCGCATTCGCCGTGTCGGTGGCATCCGCCCGGGTCTTCACCTGCATGCCGTCGGCGAACTGCGCGACGTTCTGTACGATGACGTGTTCGCCCCCCTTGAGGCCGTCGGTCACCAACCAGTCGCGACCATCGATCGCTTCGGCGCGAACCTTCCTGTCGTGCACCTTGCCTTGCGCGTCGACGACGCGAACGATCGCGCCCTCACCGGTGCGGGTGAGCGCCTCTCGCGGCACGCGCACGACGTTCGGATTCACCGCGCCCTGCATGCGCACCTGCACGAACGCGCCGGGCAGCAGCACGCCGTCCGGATTGGGCAGCAACGCCCGCATGGCGATGGTGTCCGTGCCGGGATCGACGGCCAGATCGGTGAACAGCAGCTTGCCGGGCAGCGAATACTCCCGACCGTCGGGCAACGTCACATGGACCTGCGGCGCAGCGGCCTCATTGCCCTGCTGCAACTTGCCTGCGCGCAGATCACGCGTCATCGCGTAGACTTCGGCGGCCGGTTGCGAGAAGTTCACGTAAATCGGATCGATCTGCTCGACGCGCGTGAGTAGCGTGGGCGAGTCGAGTCCGACCAGTGCACCTTCCGTGACTTCAGCGCGGCGCACGCGTCCTGCGATGGGCGATGTCACGCTCGTGTAGCCCAGATTGAGTTCCGCTTTGCGCACTTCCGCACGCGCGGCCAGCACGTCGGCGCGCGTGCGCGCCTCGGCGGCACGCGATTCCGCGTCTTCGCGCGCGCTGATGGCGTGCGATTCGAGCAGACCGCGATAGCGCTCGACCTTGTCGCGCGCCGAATCGTGCTCGGCCTGCGCCTTGGCAAGCGCGCCGCGCGCCGCATCGAGGGCGGCGGATAGCGGCTGCGGATCGATTCGGAACAGCACGTCGCCCTTGGCAACCTTTTGTCCCTCCTGGTATTTACGCTCGATGACGACGCCGCCGGCGCGCGCGCGCACGTCGGCGCTGCGGTAAGCCTCCAAGCGTCCCGGTTGTTGCATGGTAAGCGGCTCGGCACGGCGCTCGACCGTGCGCACGACGGCCTGCGGCGTGGCGTCGGCTGTCTCTTTCTTGCCACGCTCCGAGCAAGCGGCAAGCAACAGAGTGCTGGCAATCAGACTGGTGGACACACCAGTCAGTAGTCCGAAACGGGTTCGGTAATCGATTTTCGATGACATGTAAGCACGTTTGATTTACGACATCCGGACAGGGGTGTCGAAGCTGCATTCGGTGCGCAGCGTCGAGCGCGAGCTGGCGCAAAGGGCGTCAGCGATGGGGGAACCGGGGGCCCGCATCTCTCCAGGCGGCGCCATGGGTGGCAGGTGCGCGTTGCGCGTAGGAGGTCTATGCCTGAGACCACCGGACCGGGAGATCCGGTCGTCTGCCGCCTCGCCTATGTTGGCGTTTCAATCTGGCGTTTTAGATTGGAGAAGCGCGATTCTGCCGCGAAAATCATGTTAGAAAAAGTTGGAACCTATCTATAAAATGGATGAATGAACTGGACAATTGAACAATTGCGCTACTTTGTGGCGGCCGCGGAAGAGGGTTCGATATCTGCTGCCGCCCGCCGGCTGGGCAAAGCGCAGTCGGCGGTGAGCACGGCGATCGCCTTGCTGGAAGCCGATTTGGGATTTGAACTATTTGATCGCAGCCGGCGCAATGCACGCCTGACCGACCAGGGCGAGGTCATGTTGCTCGAAGCCAAGGAGTTGCTTCGTCAGGCGGAAGGACTGAACCACCGGGCCAATGCGCTGGCGTTCGGCGAGCAGCCGCAATTGTCGCTGGCGCTGGACGAGGCGCTGCCCTATCAGGCCGTGAGCGAACTGGTGCGAGACCTCGCCTACCAGTTCGCTTACCTCGAACTCACGCTGCTCAACGGCACCTCGACGGAAGTCGCCGAGTACGTGGAGAAGCAGCGCGCCGACATCGGTTTTCACGTGGACCGCGGCGCGATCTCGTCGGCCCTGGGTCACAAGTACGTCGGCGCTGCCGTGCAGGGCGTGTTCGTGGCAGGCGACCATCCGCTGGCCTACCGCGATCAGGTCACCCGGGGCGACCTTGCCAAATATCGCCAGATTCTGTTGCAAATGGACGACATCACGCCACTGCAACTCAGTCCCTCGATCTGGCGCGCGGACAGTTCTTACGTGATTGCCAGCATGGTCGTCGACAAGCTCGGCTGGGCCGTGTTGCCCATCGACATTGCGGAATACGAAGATCTTCACGAACTGCGCTGCGACGACCTCGGACTCCCCCAGCTCCCGGTGCGGATGTTATGGCGCTTCGGGCGCGAGCCGAACGACGTCATGCGCTGGTGCGAAGCGCGTTTCGCCGAACTCCTGCGCGCCAGCACCGAACAGGCCTGACAGCGTTGTAACGCGAACGCGTCGCATCGACGAACGGGCGGCCATGTCACGACGCGACCTCGCCAGCGATGCGAACCGTCAGGCATGCCGATTGTCGAATGCCCACGTGACCGGGATAGATTCACGACGGCATTTGCGCAACGCGCCTCACGTCTTGTGGCGCCGGGTGCGGCAAGACGTCGGCATGGAGAGGCCGTGATGGCAAAACCCTCGAAAACCGCGTTGTTCAATGCAGCAAAGAAGTGGGATTGCGGCACCGTCGCCGCAATATTGGGAGATGTCCCCGACCTGATTGCCGCGACCGATCCGAAACACCGCACGGCGCTGCATCTGGCCTGCTCGGTGCGCCCGTCGGAGACCGGCGGTCTGCTCGAACCGAACGGTCTGAAGACGGTGGAGACGTTGCTCGAAGCCGGCGCCCTGCTTGAGCAGGCCGTCCCGATGGACGGGGACGCGGGCGACGTTCAGGCGACACCGCTCTGGTACGCGGTCGCGCGCGGCGAGAATCGTCCGCTGGTGGAGTTTTTGCTGCGTCGCGGCGCCAATCCGAGTCATTCCCTGTGGGCCGCGGTCTGGCGCGACGACGACGCGATGTGCCGCGCCCTTCTCGAATTCACGCCCACGCTGAATCTGCGCGCGCATGGCGAGACGCCGATCTTCTACGCGGCACGTCTGCAACGACTGGCAACCCTGCGTCTGTTGATCGATGCCGGCGCCGATCCGTCGATTGTCGACGATCGTGGGCGCGATTGCGTCGATATTGCCCGCGAGCGACGATTGCCCAGCGATATCGTCGCGATGCTCGAAGCGTTGCGCGAGCGGATCAAAGGCCAGGCGGATGCGCAAGCGCCGGCTCGGCGCACTGCCTGAGGCGTCTTCGCGTGGCCCCCGACTGATACATCGCTCAATCGATCAACGTGGCATCTTGCGCTGGCGCGCCAGAAAGCGATCCAGTTCTCCGGCAAACGCTTTGCCGTCGCGCTGGCTGAACGGTGCGGGCCCCCCGGTTTCGATGCCGGCATTGCGCAACTGGTCCATCATGTCCCGCACCGACAGGCGTTCCTTGATGTTCTCCGGCGTGAACCAACTCCCGCGCGGATCGAGCGCTTTGCCGCCCTTCTCGATGACGGCGGCGGCGAGCGGAATATCCCCCGTAATCACCAGATCCCCTGCCCCGACCATCTCGACGATGCGCGCATCCGCGACATCGAAGCCGGAGGGCACCTGAATCGCCTTGATGAACGGCGACGGCGGCGTGCGCAAAAACTGATTGGCCACCAACGTCACCGGCATCTGCTCACGATTGGCCGCGCGAAACAGGATTTCCTTGATCACGCCGGGGCAGGCGTCCGCATCGACAAGCACTTGCATTTCAGGTCACTTCCGCGAAAGAGGCGACCATGATACGGCAAGGCGCTCAGGCGCGAGCCGTGCAACGTCCTGACGCGCACCGGCAAACGCCGATGAGCGTCATTTCCCGGCAACGGGCGAACGGCGCAGCGCCTCCATCTGCGCATAGAAGCTGTCGACCTTGTGTTGCGCCTCGCGTCGCATGGCATCGCGGCGCGCGCTCGATGTGCCCGCATGCTCCTGCGCACCCGCTTCGCCCACGGCGCGCGAGACGTCCTGCACGAACTTGCACAAGGGATAACGCGCTTCACCGAATGCCTGCAAGGTGGGTTCGACGGCGTCGTTGCACGCCAGCATTCGAGCGAGCAGCACGGCGTCTTCCAGCGCCATGGCGCCGCCCTGTCCCATGAACGGGGTAGACGCATGTGCCGCGTCGCCGATGATGACCACGCGGCCCCGATGCCAGGGTAACGGTGTGGCAACTTCCTCGACGCCCGTGTAAAGCACCTCGGACTCGCAAGAGAGCGTGTCGAGGAACTGCCGCGCCGGGCCGCCGAACTCGGCGAAGCGCGCTTGCATCAGCGCGGGCCACTCGGCGCGCGCATACCAGGCGTCGTGCGGTTCCGCGATCGTCCCGAACAGGTACAGGCGGTCGTCGCTGATCGGCATGATGCCAAGGCGCTTCCCGATGCCCATCATCATGATTTTCGCGGTAAGGTCCCTTGGGCGCGGATGCACGCTGCGCCACACGCCAAGCCCGGTGTAAGCCGGTGCGATGGGTCCCGCGACGAGGCGACGAATCTCCGAACGGATACCGTCGGCGCCCACGACGAGGTCGTAGGAATCCATCGTGCCGTCGGACAGCACAACCGTTACTGCGTGGGGCGCACTTTGGTCGATGGACACCGTGGTCGTATTCAACCGGATATCGACGCTCAGCGCCGCGATTCGTGCTGCCAGCACGCGATGCATCTGCGCACGGCGAATGCCGACAATGGGGGCAATGCCGGGATATTGCGACGGATAGAAGGTCTCGACGATGGGCTCGCCATCCTGATCGAGATAAGTATTGCGACCGTCGGCAATGGCGAAGCCGCCGGACAAAATCTCGGGCAGCACGCCGAGATCGGACAGCGCCGCGAGGCCATTGCTGTAGATGAAGATGCCCGAGCTCTGGAATTTCCACTCGGGTTGCGCCTCCACCAATGTGACCCGCGCGCCCGTCTGCGCCAGCGCAATGGCCGCCGCACATCCCGCAATCCCGCCGCCGACGATCAGCACGCGCCTTCCCTGATTTCCCTGCTTCATGCTCCCTCCCTTTGCCTGTCGCCTGAGGCCCGATACCCACGGCTTATCGCCATACCGGCGTCGTATGGACGGGATTATTGGCTTCGGGGGCGGTGCGCTCAACCTCCGGGACGCCGGATTCGGGCACCGATCGTCCGGATCGTCCGGATCGTCCGGATCGTCAGGGGCGTCCGGCGCACGCGGAGGAACACAGCGGGTAGCCTGGCATCAACCGCCGTTGCCGTCGCGCTGATACTGCGTCGGCGACACACCGATCCAACGCGCAAACGCGCGGGCGAAGGCTTTTTCCGAGGCGTAGCCGACGGCTTCGGCCACATCGCCAATGCGCACTCGCGGCTGACGCAGACGCTCTGCCGCGACATTCATCCGGTAGGCGCTCAGATACTGCATCGGCGGCACGCCGATCAATGCGCGAAAGCGCTCGGCAAACACGGTGCGGGAGAGATAAGCGACGGCGGCCAGCTCGGGAAGGGTCCAGTCGCGTTGAGGCGCCTCGTGCATGGCGGCGATGGCCCGGGCGATGCCAGGATCGTCGAGCGCTCCGAGCGTGCCGGGCGTCCCGTTCGGCCCTGTCGTGTGCGCGCCCGTGCGCAGGTGCTCGCCCAGAATGCGCACCAGCAGAAGATCGCCCATACGTGCGGCCGACAGTTGCCAGCCGGGGCGCTGGGCCAGCGAGTCCTGCACGAGCAGTTCCATCGTGACGGCGAGCGTGTGCGCCAACGCATGCTCGTCGCCACGCAGCACGATCAGCGACGGCAAATCCGCCTGGACGCTGGCAACATCGAGCGCGGGCATCCATAGATGAAGCGAATAGAGCTGGGTCGCAACGGCATCGGCAGCCCCGCTCCCGTACGTCAGTGCAATGGGGTGATCGCCATGGCGTCCGACCATGTGGGTCTTGAGCACGTCGGCAAAGGGCACGACATCGTGTGCCTTCGGCGAAGGCATCGACGACACGGTATGGGGCGTTCCCCGCGGCAACATGACGATGTCGCGCGGTCCGATCTGCATCGCTTGCCCTCCGTCGACGCGAATCCAATACCCCTGCCCCGTGCACATCCGGATCAATGCGCCTTCGGTGCCCGACGAGTGCAACGCCCATGGGGCAAGCAACCGGAAGCTCGCCGTCACGGCACGCTCGGCTTTGCATGCGCCGAGGATCTGACTGAGAACGTCGCGAGGACCGGAATGCATGGATGGGAAAATGGGCGGCGGGGCTGCGAGATTCTAGCGCCGACGCAGCAAATAGGTATCCATGATCCAGCCGTGCGTGCGGCGCGCTTCATCGCGCACCCGTTCGATTTCGTCCATCACTTCGCGCAGCGGCCCGGCGATGAGAATCTCGTCCGGGGTGCCAACATAGGCGCCCCAGAAGATGTCCAGGTCTTCGTGCGCGAGGTGCTTGTACGCGTGCTTCGCGTCCAGCATCACCACGACGGTGTCGACTCCCTGCGGGAAGCCGTCGACGATGCCACGACCGTTGGTGATCTCGATGGACTTGCCGATCTGATTGAGCGGAATGCGATGCTGCGCCGCGAGCGCCTGCACGCTGCTGATCCCCGGAATGACGTCGAACTCGAACGTGTGGCCGCCCTGCGCACGAATCGCCTCCAGAATCCGGATCGTGCTGTCGTACAACGACGGATCGCCCCACACCAGAAACGCCCCGACTTCGCCGTCGCGCATCGATTCCGAAATCAGGCGCGCGAAGATCTGCTGCTTGTCGCGGTTCAACTCGTCGACGGCCACCCGGTAGTCGTCGTCCGATGCATCGCGTCGGCGCTCCGGACTCGCCGCCTCCACGATGCGATAGTCACGACCTTTCACGAACCGCTCGATGATGTGCTTGCGCAGCGCGACGAGCTTCTCCTTGGCCGCGCCCTTGTCCATCACGAAGAACACATCGGCGCGGTTCAGCGCATCGATCGCCTGAACGGTCAAATAATCGGGGTTGCCTGCCCCGATGCCAATGATCAGAATCTTCTTCATCGCCCGATCTCCAGATGCCGCGCCGTCGCGTACAACGACGAGTCGGCGAAACCATCCGCTGCCAGCACGTGCCCCACCAGAATCAGCGCCGTGCGCTCGATACCGGTCTGCCCGACCTTCGCTTCGATGTCCGCCAGCGTGCCGGTCACGCGTGTCTCGTCCGGCCAGCTGGCGCGGTACACGACCGCGATCGGGCAATCGTCGCCGTAATGCGGCCGGAGCTCGGCAACGATGCGCGCGAGGTGCCGCACGCCCAGATGAATCGCCATGGTCGCGCCGTGTCGCGCCAGTTCGCCCAGCGCTTCGCCTTCCGGCATCGATGTCCGGGTCGCGTATCGCGTGAGAATCAGCGTCTGCGAAATGCCCGGCAGGGTCAGTTCGCAACCGAGCGTCGCGGCGCAGGCCGCCGTGGCGGTGACTCCCGGCACGATCTCGTAGGGAATGTCCAGCGCCCGCAGGCGCCGGATCTGCTCGCCGATGGCGCCGTACAGCGACGGATCGCCGGAATGCACGCGGGCAACGTCCTGCCCCTTCGCATGCGCCTGGGCCAGCAACGCGACGATGGTGTCGAGATCGAGGTCCGCCGTGTTGACGACCTGCCCGGCGGTATGGCCCGCGAGCACCGCCTGAGGCACCAGCGAGCCTGCGTAAAGAATCACCGGACAGCTTCGGACCAGACGCTGTCCCTTCACCGTAATCAGTTCGGGGTCGCCGGGCCCGGCGCCAATGAAATAAACCGTCATGCTTCGTTCCTTCGTGAGGCGGTCTGAATGTGATGCGCGCTCGCGGTGTCGCGCAAGGCGTCGAGCGCCGCCAGCAAGGTTGCGCCACACGCGAACGTGCGGTCCGTCTCGATCGCCGCCGGACGCGCAAGCATCACGACCGGCAGACCGTGCTCACGGGCGACATCGAGTTTGGCTTCTGTTGCCGCGCCGCCACTGTGCTTGCTCACGACGACGTCGATGTCGTGCCGGACAAATAACGCGCGCTCGCTCTCATGGGTAAAAGGACCGCGCGCGCCGATCACCGTCGCCTGCGCGTTGCCCGGATGATCGTCAAGGCAGCGCACCACCCAGCGCTGATGCGAGGGAATCGCGTCGAGATGGCTTAGCGGCGCTCGTCCCAGGGTGAACAGCGGACGAGAAAATCCTGCCAGCGCCTCGCACAGTGCAGGCCAGTCCGGCACGAACCGCCAGTCGTCGCCCTCTCGGGGCTGCCACGGCTCGCGCCACAGCGACCACACCGTCACGCCGACCTGTCGCCCGGCGGCAGCGGCGTTCGCACTCATCCGCGCGGCGTAGGGGTGCGTGGCATCGATGAGCAAGTCGATGCTTTCCGATTCGAGATAGCGCGCGAGCCCCTCGGCGCCGCCGAAGCCGCCAACGCGCACGCGGCACGGCAGATCGTCGGGCACCCGGCCGAGGCCCGCCAAACTGTAGACGTCGTACTGACCGAGACGGCGAGCGATCTTCAGGGCGTCTCCCGTCCCGCCAAGGAGCAGAACGCGCATCACGACGTGGCTCCGCTGTCGGAGACTCGCGCTCGGGTCACTTCCCACAGCGTGATCGGCAATGCCGCACGCCACGTGTCGAAACCGCCGAGCGGCTGAACTTCGCTGATGGCCAGACGCGTGAGCGTGCCGCCGTGGCGCTCGCGCCACGCAACCAGCACCGCTTCGCTTTGCAACGTCACGGCGTTCGCGACGAGCCGCCCGCCGGGACGCAGGCTCGACCAGCAGGCATCGAGCACGCCGGGCACCGTGACGCCGCCGCCAATGAAGATGGCATCCGGCGCAGCCAGCCCTTGCAGGGCGTCGGGTGCGCGCCCCGCGACCAGTTCCAGCCCGGGCACGCCCAGCGCGTCGCGATTGTGGCCAATGAATGCCTGACGTGCGGGCGACGATTCGATGGCGATCGCCCGGCACGTCGGGTGCGAGCGCATCCATTCGATACCGATGGAACCGCACCCGGCGCCCACATCCCACAACAGCGCGCCCGGATGCGGCGCCAACCGCGACAGGGTGATCGCGCGCACATCGCGCTTGGTGAGTTGGCCGTCGTTGAGAAAAGCGTCGTCGGGCAACCCGGCGCTTAGCGGAAGCGCCCGCGCGTCGGCATCGACCCGGCACGTCAGGGCAATGAGGTTGAGGGCTTCGACCTGCTGCGCGCCCCACTGCTGCGCCGTGGCATCGATGCGACGCTCGCGAGTGCCGCCCAGCGACTCGAATACGCTCATGAGAGTTTGGCCGAAACCATTGGCGCACAGCGTGGCGGCAACCTCCGCCGGCGACGCGCCATCGCGGCTCAGCACCAGCAGTCTCGCGCCGTCGTGCAGATGCGCGTTCAACGTGGCCAGCGACCTGCCCACCAGCGAGACCGGCTGCACGTCCTGCAACGCCCACCCCAGTCGTGCAGCGGCGAGCGAGAGCGACGACGGCGCGCCGATCACATGCATCTCGCTGGCAGGAATGTGCCGGGCGAGCGTCGCGCCCACGCCGAACAGCATCGGATCGCCGCTGGCAAGCACACACACGGGCTTGCCACGCCAGCTCGCCACATGCCCGACATCGAACGGTTTGGGCCAGGGTTCGCGCCGTGCGCGAAGGCGCGCCGGCAGCATCGACAGATGGCGTGGCGCGCCGGTGACGATCTGCGCGTCGAGCAAGGCCCGGCGAGCCTTTCGGCCCAGGCCGGCAAACCCGTCCTCGCCTATGCCGATCACCGTCAGCCAGGGCGTCATCGCATCGCCGCTCGTCATTCTCGATCCTCTGTTCGCGACCCGCAAATTCGGGGCCGAAAAGCGCAAAGCAGGCATAATACCGCTTTGCTGAAGCCCCTCGGGGCGATTGTCGCCACGTCGGTCACTTGTGCGGTCCGAGCGTCGCCTCAACTCGACGGCCAGAACCGTCGACATGCCACCGAACGCGGCCGCTCCCGTCATTCATCGAACCTTGGATCACGCCTTTTTTCCTTCACCACGGCCCTCTGCCTGCCCTGCGCTCGGACGCATCGTGGACAGCCGCGACGGCGGGCTGTGCCGGGTGAAGCTGCCCGGCGGAAAACTGAGCGCGACGCAGGCCGTTGCCATCGCCGACGCTGCCGAGGCCTTCGCCAGCGGCACGATCGAGTTGACGAACCGGGCCAATCTTCAATTGCGCGGCGTGCAACCACGCGCGCAGACGGACCTGAGTCTGACGCAGCGTCTGCTCGAAGACGGACTGGGACCGCGCATGCTGCATGCGATGCCGGGCGAGAACGACCTCGGGCGCATTGCCGTTGCCGACGATGTGCGCAACCTCATGCTCAGTGCCACCGCCGGGGTCGATGCCGGAGCGCTTTACGACACGCGCACACTGGCGGACGCCATCCTCGCGCGCCTGGAAAACGAACCCTGCTTCGCAGCGCTCTCCCCCAAATTCTCGATTCTGCTCGACGGCGGCGAACACCTCGCCGCCCTCGATCATCCGCACGACGTCTGGCTGTCGTCGATGTGCGCGGCAGGCGCGGCGCAGCCGAAGTTCGTGTTCGGCTTCGCCGGACATCCGACCACGACCGCCGGCGGCGCACTCGCCGCAGTTCGGGCGGAGGACATTCCCGCGTTCGTGCATTCGGTGCTGTGCACGTTCGTCGATCTCGCAACGGCTGACGACAAGCGCATGCGCGATCTGTTGCGCGTGCACTGCGCGAGCGGCGTGGCCGAGCGTGCCGCAGCGATGGCGGGCGTGACGTTATACCGCGACGCCGCTGTGAGCGCGTGGCGACGCACGCCGGCCGACGCGCTGCGTCGATTCGGCGCCTGGGCCCAGCGCGACGGTAGCGACGGTAGCGACGGTAGCGACGATGGCAGCGGTGGCCGCGGTGGCCGCGGTGGCTTGTGGCACGTCGGCGCACAAGCCCCGCTCGGGCGCATCGACGCCACGACGTTGCGCGCCCTCGCCCGACTCGCCGACGCGCACGCATCGGGCACGTTGCGCATCACGCCATGGCAGGGCGTCATGTTCACCGACGTACCGACGCACGCCGTGCGGCCCCTCGAACAGGCGCTCGATGCGCTCGGCATGATCCGCAGCCCCGAGACGCCGTTGGGTCGCCTGATCGCTTGCGCGGGCGCCACAGGATGCGCCAAAGCGCTCTCCGACACCAAGACCGATGCCCGCGAACTTGCAGCGCGTCTGCACCAGAGCGTGGAGGCCCACTTGAGCGGCTGCGCGCGCTCCTGTGCCGCCGCCCACTGCGCGCCGTGGACGCTGCTCGCCGTCGGTCCGGGTCGATACGACCTGTACCGGCAGACCGCGCCGGACACGGCGCAGCCCACGCCCGGCCATCGTCAGCCTCGCCTGCCTCCCAAGCACGATACCGAGTGCCCGGGGGACGGCGTTGGCAAACGCTTCGGCGGCTTCGGCGAGCGCATCGCCACCGATATGCCCCTCGAAGCGATTGCGCTTCGACTGAACTCGCAAGACCGGATTGCCCAGCCATGATTGATTACGTCCGCGACGCACAGGCCATCTACCGCGAATCGTTCGCCACGATCCGCGCCGAAGCCGACCTCTCGCGCATCCCCCCCGACCTGGAAAAGCTCGCCGTTCGCGTGATCCACGCATGCGGCATGGTCGATATCGTCGACGACCTGCACTTCTCCGACGGCGCAGGCGCCGCCGGGCGTCGTGCCCTCGCGGCCGGCGCGCCGATTCTGTGCGACGCCAACATGGTCGCCCACGGCGTGACGCGTGCGCGCCTTCCCGCTGCGAATCCGGTCGTGTGCACGCTCACCGACCCCGCCGTGCCCGAGTTGGCCCGCTCGATGGGCAATACGCGCTCGGCGGCAGCGCTCGAATTGTGGCGTCCGATGCTTGCGGGCAGCGTCGTCGCCATCGGCAATGCGCCGACCGCGCTGTTCCATCTGCTCGACATGCTCGATCGGGGCGCCCCGCCCCCCGCGCTGATCCTCGGCTTTCCCGTCGGCTTCGTGGGCGCGGCCGAATCGAAAGCGATGCTCGCCGCCGACAGTCGCGGCGTGCCTTATGTGATCGTCTCGGGCCGCCGTGGCGGCAGCGCCATGGCCGCCGCCGCCATCAACGCTCTGGCTTCGGAGACCGAATAATGTCAACCACCGGCAAACTCTTCGGTATCGGCGTCGGCCCGGGCGACCCCGAGTTGCTCACGCTCAAGGCGCTGCGCCTGCTGCAAGCGGCTCCCGTTGTCGCGTACTTCGTGGCAAAGGGAAAACGGGGTAATGCGTTCGGCATCATCGAAGACCACCTGCGCGACGCGCAGACACGTATGCCGCTCGTCTATCCGGTGACGACGGAAGCGCTTGAGCCGCCCCTGTCGTACGAGACGATCATCGCTGACTTCTACGACACGGCTGCGGCCCTGATCGGCGAGCATCTGGCCGCCGGACGCGACGTGGCCGTCGTCTGCGAGGGCGACCCGTTCTTCTACGGTTCGTATATGTACCTGCACGACCGTCTGGCCGAGCGGTTCGTCGCCGAAGTCGTGCCGGGCGTGTGCTCGATGCTCGGCGGGGCAGCCGTGCTGGGCACGCCGCTCGTCTACCGGAATCAGAGTCTGTCGATCCTCTCCGGCGTGCTGCCCGAAGACGAATTGCGACGCAAGCTGGCCGACACGGACGCGGCCGTCATCATGAAGCTCGGCCGCAATTTCGATAAGGTGCGTCGCGTACTCGACGACCTCGGCCTTTCCGAGCGTGCGCTGTACGTCGAACGGGCAACGATGCCCAACGAACGGATCGTGCCGCTCGCGCAGGTCGATCCGAGCGCGTCGCCCTACTTCTCGCTGCTTGTCGTGCCGGGGCAGAAATGGCAGGGATGAATCCGACGTTGAACGCTCCCGCCATCGTCGTGCTCGGGCGCAGTGCGCTCGACACCGCGCGACGCCTTCAGGCGGGCCTGCCGCAGGCCTCCGTCCATGGGCTGGCCGCGCGTGTCGGCAACGACGCCGACGTGCGCTTCACCCAACTCGGCGAACATCTTCAGGCGCTCTATGCTGCGGGGACGCCGATCGTCGCCCTGTGCGCCGCAGGTATCGTCATTCGTTGCGTAGCGCCGGTGCTGAACAACAAGGGGACGGAGCCGCCGGTACTTGCCGTGGCGGAAGACGGCAGCGCGGTCGTGCCGTTGCTCGGGGGGCTGGCGGGGGTCAACGTATTGGCACGCCAAATCGCCCGGACGCTGGGCGTCGCACCTGCGATCACCACGAGCGGCGAACTGCGATTCGGCACCTGTCTTCTGAATCCCCCCGACGGCTATGTGCTCGCCGACCTGACACAGAGCAAGCATTTCGTATCGGACCTGCTGGCCGGAGAGACGGTGCGCATCGAAGGCGACGCCCCGTGGCTCGATGACTGCGATCTGCCGCAGGCGGACAATGCCACGCGCACGATTCATGTCACGCCCTTCGTCGGCGACGGTCATCGCGACGCGCTGGTCATCCATCCGCGCAGCGTGCTCGCCGCCATCACCCGGACCGGGGAGAACCAGGCGACGCAAGTGCGGGACATGCTCGCGGCGCAAGGCCTCTCGGCGCATGCGCTGGCCGTCGTGATGGCGCCGCGCGCCCTGATGGGCAATGCCGACCTGCGCACGATGGCCGATGCGCTCGGCGTGCCGTTGCGTTTTGCCGAGTTTGCATTCCCCCAGGTGAGCGATTGGCTGACGACAACGCTCGGCAGCGGCGTCGATATCCGCCAGGGGGAGCACGGCGTCACCCTCGCACGCACCGCCTCGCCCATCGATCCGACGACCATCGGTCAGCCACGCGGCACGCTGAGCGTCATCGGCCTCGGCCCGGGTGACACCGCATTACGCGTACCGGAGGCCAGCGCCGCGTTGAGCGCAGCCACCGATATTCTCGGCTATGCCACTTACGTTGCGATGGCAGGCCCGTTCCGCGACGACCAGACGTTGCACGAGACCGATAACCGCGAGGAACTCGCGCGCGCACGCCACGCGTTCGCGCTGGCGAGCAAAGGCAAGCAGGTCGTGGTCGTCTCGTCGGGGGATCCGGGGGTGTTCGCCATGGCGAGCGCCGTGTTCGAAGCGCTCGACGGCAGCGACGACCCCGCGTGGAAAACAGTCGACCTGCGTATCGTGCCGGGCATCTCGGCGGCGATGGCGACGGCAGCACAGGCGGGCGCGCCACTGGGCCACGACTTCTGCGTGCTGTCGCTGTCCGACAATCTCAAGCCGTGGCGGGTCATCTGCGAGCGCCTGCGACATGCCGCGCAGGCAGACCTTGTCATGGCGTTCTACAACCCGATCTCTCGGGCGAGACCTTGGCAACTTGGCGAAGCGCTCGATATCGTCAGGCAGTGGCGTGCGCCGCAAACCCGCGTCGTGCTGGGCCGCGACATCGGACGCCCCGGCGCAACGCTGACCAACACGACCTTGGGCGAGCTACGTCCCGAGCAGGTGGACATGCGCACGATGGTCATCATCGGCTCGTCGACGACGCGCGGGATCGACGGCGGCCCCCACGGCGAGTGGATCTATACGCCGCGCTGGTACGGTGAAGCGCCCGGACGCTGAGGCGCTAACCCCCGGCACCCCGGCCGGTCCTTGGGGGACGAAGGCAGCGCAGGGAGCGCCAGGCGCTGCCCGCAGGCGCGCTGGCGCGCTGGCACGAGGGCACAAGGACACGATCGCGACGACCGATCAGACCGGCTCGGCAGGACCGAGCTTGTCGTATCCCTTGGCCCGGTAGACGAGAAACGACAGCAGCCACGACACGATGAACACGCCGATAATCACGAAGCCGAGATTGTTGAAGTTCTCGTTCAGTTCTCCGATCACGTCCCAGAACCCGCCCGTGAGGTCGAACTTGCTCTGGAACATGCCGAGCGTCTCGATACCGCCGATGAGCACCGCGACGAGCACCGATACCAGCGTGATCGTCAGGTTGTAGTAGAGCTTGCGAATCGGGCGCACGAATGCCCACTCGTACGCCCCGAGCATGAGAATGCCGTCGGTCGTGTCGACCAGCGTCATGCCCGCCGCGAACAGCGCCGGGAACACCAGCACCGTGGCGATCGACACGCCGTGCGCCGCCTGACTCGCCGAGAGCGCCAGCAGACTCACTTCGGTTGCCGTATCGAAGCCAAGGCCGAACAGAAACCCCAGCGGCAGCATCCATACCGGATGCGAAACCAGCCGGAACATCGGGCGGAACAGGCGCGAGACGAAACCGCGATTGTTGAGCAGAATGTCGAGGTCGTCGTTGTTGTACGGCAGGCCGTTGCGCACCTTGTCGAACGCCCGCCACACGCCGCGCAGGATGACGATGTTCATCGCGGCAATCAGGAACAGGAACGTGGCCGAGATGCTCGTGGAGATGACGCCGCCCACCCCTCGCCATTGCTCGACGCGATGTTGCAGCGCCACGGCGGCAATCGCCACCCCCGCCGCAACGAGCAGGACCACGGCGGAGTGACCGAGCGCGAAGAAGAAGCCGACCGAGACGGGACGCTGCCCGTCCTGCATCAACTTGCGCGTGACGTTGTCGATGGCGGCGATGTGATCGGCATCCACCGCGTGCCGCAGGCCGAAGCCCCACGCCAGCACGCCGGTGCTCAGCAGCAGCGGATCGCCGCGAAAGGCGATGAACGCCCAGATCCACGCACCGAGATTGAACGCGACCAGCAAGGCGTACATACCGCCCACCCGATTGCGCAAGCGTGCGGAGGACGGTCCAGCCTGAAGCGAAAGCGACATACGGTCGATCCTCGAGAGAAATCGTTCATTGCGTCGGGCACCCGCAGCTAGCTGCATATACCCCACATGTACCTCATTGCGCCCGCTGCGCGATGTCGTCCAGAGGCACGCACTCGCCCCCCCACGCACGCGCGAGACGTTCGCTTCCGCCCAACGCGATACGGCCCGCTCGGCGCGGCTCACAGTCGATCACGACCACCCGGTCCGCCGCGTCGGGCTTCGGCGGAAGCTCGCGCACGCGCCCGTCGGTGAGTACCCAGAGCACGCGAATTTGCGACGCCTGCCGACGCTTCGCCCGGTCCAGCACGTGCGCTGCGGCCGCCACACCGGCAGGCAACGGCGTGCCGCCGCCGCCGCCGATCGGTTCGATCCAGCGTTCGTTCCACCAGCGCGGCACCGCAGGCCCAAACAGCACCTGTGTGCGATCTCCGCCAAAGCGAATCAGTGCGGCCTCGGCGCGCTCGCGCGCGAGCCGGTCGAAGCTATCGAGCAGCCAGCCCTTCGCTTGCGCGAGACAGCCCAGCATCGAGGCCGAGCCGTCGAGCAGGAAGCAATGCAGTTCGCCACCGGGCGCCTTGTCTTCGGCGTAACGCAAATGCGTCCTGCCGAGAGGCAAGGGACCTTTGCACATCAACGTCGCCTCCCACGCGATGACATGCCCCGGCTCGCGCGTCTCGCCACGCCGTTTGGATCGTCTTCGCTGCCCTGCGTCGCCAAGCGCGCGGAACCATCGGGAGCCGCCGAACACGTCGACGGAGGCGTCCTCCCGATGGCTCAGCGTTTTTTTGACGACAGCGGGACGACGCCCTTCACGCGAGTCGTGCCGGTTGCCTCCGGCGGCAGGTAGCCCCAATCGGCTGCCTCGTTGCCGGAAGGCGTCGTGGTGTCCGTTTCGTCACCGGACGAAGACGCACGCCCTGTCCGCCCTTCGTGACCGGTATCGTGCCGCGATGTTGCGGTGGATGCTGTAGTCGATGCTGTAGTCGGTGCGGTAGTCGATGCTGCGCTCGATCCCTCGGACGATGCAGCCTGCGGTGCGGCGCGCCGCCGATGTCGCAACACCAGATCGGCCACGTGCCTGACGTGAGCGCGGGTCACCGCTGGCGATGATTCGAGCGCCGCCAGCGCGCGCGCTGCGCGCAGCATGATCAGGTCGGCGCGCATGCCGTCCACCTGCGCCTCGATGCACAGCGTGCTGACCTCATCGTGCACGTCGTCGTCGATCTCGATGGCGTCCAGCGCCGCACGCGCGTCGAGAACGCGCTGACGCTGCGCCGCCTGCGCCGTCTCATGACGCGCGTGAAAGGCCACCGGATCGAGATCGAAGGCGAGCCGCGTCCTGACGATCTGCTGGCGCACCTGCGCATCGAAACAATTCTCCAGCGCCACCATGAGACCAAAGCGATCCAGTAACTGCGGGCGTAGTTCGCCCTCCTCCGGATTCATCGTGCCGACGAGCATGAAGCGCGCCGCGTGCCGGTGCGATACGCCATCGCGCTCCACCACATTGACGCCGCTGGCGGCGACATCGAGCACCACGTCGACGAGCGAATCGGCCAGCAGATTGACCTCATCGACATACAACACGCCCTGGTGCGCTCGCGCCAGTAACCCGGGCGAGAATTTCACGCCGCCGCCGCGCAGGGCTTCGTCGATATCGAGCGCACCGATCAGACGCGCCTCGCTCGCACCCAATGGCAGGGTCACGAACGGGCAATCGGGCAACAGATCGGCAAGCGAGCGCGCCGCGGTGGACTTCGCGGTCCCGCGCGGGCCGCTCACGAGTACCCCACCGATCGACGGATCGACCGCAACGAGCAACAGCGCGTCGCGTAACGATGTCTGAGCGACGAGCGCCGTCAGCGGAAACGGCGGGGGCAGCGCAGTGGCGTCCATGTCGGTGGTCGGGATCAAGACGCTCTCCGTTCGATTTCCTGCCCGGCGGCCAGGAGATGATGTTCGATCTGCTCGCGGTACGCCCCGGGCGAGCGCCACAGCCCGCGACCGATCGCTTCGAGCAGCCGCTCGCACACGCCGCGCAGCGCGTGCGGATTGTGGCGTTGCATGAATTCGCGCGTGTCGGCGTCGTTCAGACACGCGTCCGTCACCATGCCGTATTGATGGTCCGAGATCACGCGTGCGGTCGCGTCGTAGCCGAAGAGATAATCGACCGTCGCCGCAATTTCCGCCGCCCCTTTGTAGCCGTGACGCTTCACGCCATCGAGCCATTTCGGGTTGACGACGCGTGCGCGGATCACGCGCGCGATTTCCTCGGTCAGCGGACGCACCCGGGGGGCATCCGCACGGCTATGGTCGGCGTGGTACACCGCGGGTTGCTGCCCTGAAAAGTGCCGCACGGCCGCTGTCATGCCACCTTGAAACTGGTAGTAATCGTTCGAGTCGAGAATGTCGTGCTCGCGATTGTCCTGATTCTGCAAAACGACGTCGATGCTCGCCAGACGCGTCGCAAACACGTCGTGCGCCCGCTCGCCTGCGCCGGCCTGTGCGTACGCGTAGCCGCCGGATTGTCCATACGCCAGCGCGAGATCTTCGTCCGTCTGCCACAGGCCGTTGTCGATCATCTCCTGCAACCCCGCACCATAGGTGCCCGGCTGCGAACTGAAAACGCGCCAGCCGGCCCGCTTCCTGGCCTCGATGCTGTCGAACCCGCGCGCCATCCATGCGTCGCGCTCGTGCACGACGCGCGCGCGAATCGGGTTGATGTCTTCCGGCTCGTCGAGTTCGGCCACGGCCTGCACGGCGGCATCGAACAAATGCATGACATTGGGGAACGCGTCGCGAAAGAAGCCTGAGACACGCAGCGTGACGTCGACGCGCGGACGCTCCATACCGCCGGGCGGCAGGATGTCGAAGTCCGTCACGCGATGGCTGCCGGGAGCCCACTTTGGCCGCACGCCCAACAGGGCGAAGGCTTGCGCAATATCGTCGCCGCCGGTGCGCATCGTGGCCGTGCCCCAGACCGACAGGCCGATGGCGCGCGGATAATCGCCGTGATCCTGCATGTGCCGCTCGATCAACTGGCGCGCCGATTTCACGCCCAGCGCCCACGCAGTCTGTGTGGGGATCGCACGCGTGTCGACGGAGTAGAAATTGCGGCCGGTCGGCAATACGTCGGGGCGCCCGCGCGACGGCGCACCGCTGGGTCCCGGCGGCACGAAGCGACCTTCGAGACCGCGCTTGAGATGACGCAGTTCCTCCCGGCCACACGCGTCGAGCGCGGGCAGGACCTCGTCGCCGGCACGCGCCAGCACGTCTCGCGTGGCGGGCAGGTCCGCCGTCATGGCCGCGAGCGACGCCACATCTGCGCTTGCCAGCGTTTGCAGCAAATTCGCGCCCAGCAACTCCAGTCGTTCACGCGTATCGCCCTGATGACGCCACGGGGCGTCGCTCACGCACGCGAGCATCGGCGGACGCGGTCCGTCCCACGGGGCCGACCATTCGGCCCTGAGGGGATCGAAGTGCATGTCGATCTGCAAATCTTTCGCCAGCGCGTCGATCAGGCTGGCGTCACGCCCCTGCCCGGCGCGCACCGGGAAACGCATCAGTGCGAGGAGCGTGTCGCAACGCTCTCGCCCCTTGGGCGAGCGACCGAAGATGTGCAGACCGTCGCGGATCTGCGTCTCCTTGAGTTCGCACAACCACGTGTCGACACGCGTGAGCAGTTCGTCCTCGGCGTCCGGACCGTTCGGCGCATCGAGGCTGAGTTCTTCGTGCAGACGATGTCGAACGATGGTCTCGAGGATCGTGCTGCGCAGCCATTTCGCGCGGCGCATGTCGACCAGGAGCGCTTCATAGTATTCGTCGACCTGACGCTCCAGATCCTGCATGGGGCCGTACGATTCCGCACGCGTGAGCGGCGGCATCAGGTGATCGATGATGACCGCCTGCGCCCGGCGCTTGGCCTGACTTCCCTCGCCGGGATCATTGACGATGAACGGATAGAGATGCGGCAACGGGCCAAGGGTGAGATCGGGCCAGCAACTGTCGGACAGCGCCACGCTCTTGCCGGGCAGCCATTCGAGGCTGCCATGTTTGCCCACGTGCACGACGGCATCGACATCGAACACATGACGCAGCCAGAAGTAGAACGCGAGATAGGCGTGCGGCGGCACCAGTTCGGCGTCGTGATAGCTGGCGTAGTCGCCGTCGACGCGCGAGCGGGACGGCTGAATGCCGACGAACACGTTGGCACACCGCCAGCCCGCGATCATGAAACGACCGTGCCGTATCGTCGGATCCTGATCGGCCGGTCCCCACCGCTCGTTGAGCGCGTCGCGCACTTGCGCAGGCAACGTGGCGAACGCGGCCAGATAGTCCTCGAGCGCATAGCTCTGGAAGGCCGGTCGCAGCGCGCGCATCTCGGCGTCGTTGGTCACGCCGCTCGTCAGGCGCGCCATCAGCGCGTCGCCGTCGGGCGGCAGTTCGTCGACCCGGTAGCCCTCGTCGCGCAACAGCGTCAGGATCTCGACAACCGACGCAGGCGTATCGAGTCCCACGCCGTTGCCGATACGACCTTCGCTCGCCGGGTAATTGGCCAGCACCAGCGCGAGACGTTTTTGCGCGTTGGGCTGGGTGCGTAACAGGCACCAGCGTCGGCTCAATTCGGCAACGAACGCGACGCGCTCCCGATCTGGCTGATAACGCACCACGTCCACTTCGGTGCGCGCGCACCGATAGTCCAGCCCCTTGAAACTGATCGCCCGGGTGACGATGCGGCCATCGACCTCGGGCAACGCGACGTGCATGGCGATATCGCGCGAGTTCAGCCCCTGATTGTCCTTGACCCAATCGTCGCGGTTGCCGCCGCTCAGGATCACCTGCAGCACCGGTGCGTCGCTGCCGAACACCTGCGACTGGCGGGGGTCTTCCGGCGTCGACGTCGAGAACGCCGTCGTGTTGAGCACGAGCGAGACGTCGTGCTCCTCGCAGAGCTGGCTTACGACATCGCGGCTGAGCGCGTCCTTGAGCGATGTGATGGCAATCGGCAGCGGGTTCAGCCCGCGCGCCATGAGCGCGTCGATCAGGGCGTCGAACACGACGGTGTTAGCCGCTTGCAGATGAGCACGATAAAAGAGAATCGCGACGACGGGCGCCCCCGCGTGCCAGCATGCCTGCCAGTCAGCGACCGTCGGTCGATGGCTGCGCGGATGGTAAAGCGCGGCATTAGGCACGGCCACCGGCAGCGGCGGATCGCCCCCCCAACCGAGCGCCTGCCACGCAATGGCCCTCAGGAACGCCTCGGCGTTGGCCGGGCCGCCCTGGCGCAGATAGCGCCACAAACGCGTGCAGAACTCGGGGCTGGCGGTGCTGAGCGCCGTCAGATTCGGGTCCTCCTGCAAGTCGCCCGAGAACATCACGAGCATCTGGGCGCGACGCTGCGCCAGCGCCACGATCTGCTCGATTCCGTACGGCCAGTAGGCTTCACCGCCCAGATGATCGACCACGACGACGCGCGCATGCTGCAAGACGTCCTCGATGTAAAAGTCGACGGACGCCGGTTGCCGAAGATACGTGACATTGGCCAGCCGCAGACTCGGGAAATCGTCACCGAGCCGCGCCACCACGCTCGCCAGCAACGACAAGGTCGTGTCGGCCGAGCTGAGCACGACGATGTCGGCAGGCTGCTGGTCGATGCGGATTACCCCTGCCGCGTCGTCGACAAAGCCGCCGGGGACCGTGCGTAACAAGTGCATGCGAAGCGTCTTCCTGTTTGGGCCGGGTGCTTCAGGCCACTGCGGCCGGCGACACGACGCCAAGCGCCACATCGAACTCGCGCTGGAGGGCGTCGGCATCGAGATCTTCCCCGATCAGCACAAAGCGACTGCCGCGTGATTCGCCGTCGCGCCAGTGACGATCGAAGTAGCTGTCGAAGCGCTTGCCCACCCCCTGCACGACCAGACGCATGGGCGCGCCGGGCAAGGCAGCAAAGCCTTTGGCGCGATAGATCGTGTGATTTTCGACAAGCTGGCTCAATGCGGCGATGACCTTGTCGCGGGTCAACGGGGCGAGCGCTGCGGCCTGCGGCGCCGACACCATGACCGAGTCGAACTCGTCGTGATGGTGGTCGGCGTCGTGCCCCGAGCCATGATGGTCGGGCCGCTGATCGATGGTCGCTTCGGACGCCGATTCCAGCCCGAGCAACACGCTCAGGTCGAGATTGCCGTTGCTCGCGGGCACGATCTTCACGTGGGCGGGCAGTGCCTCGCGAATCAGCGCCGTCACACTGGCCTGCGCTGCCGCATCGAGCAGATCGGTCTTGTTGAGGATGACCAGATCGGCTGCACTCAACTGGTCTTCGAAGAGTTCGTGCAGCGGCGATTCATGATCGAGATTCGGGTCGGCCTTGCGTTGCTCGTCGACGGCGTCCGGGTTTTCGGCAAATTGCCCGCTGGCGGTGGCGGGCCCGTCCACGACCGTGATGACCGCATCGACGGTGAATCCATTGCGGATCGAAGGCCAGTTGAAGGCCTGCACCAGCGGCTTAGGCAATGCCAGCCCGGAGGTCTCGATGAGCACGTGATCGATCTGGTCGCGTCGCTCGTTGAGCGCTTCCATCACGGGAAAGAACTCCTCCTGCACGGTGCAGCAAAGGCAGCCATTGGCCAGTTCGTACAACTGGCCTTCGGTTTCCTGGCCGTTCTCGTCGCAGCCGATGCCGCAACCCTTGAGGATTTCGCCGTCGATGCCCAGCTCGCCAAACTCGTTGACGATGACGGCAACGCGCAAGCCATGGTTGTTGGACAGGATGTGACGCAGCAGCGTGGTTTTACCGCTGCCGAGAAAGCCCGTGATCACGGTCACGGGGATCTTGCGCATGGAAGTCGACATGGAAAAGACAAAGCGTAGTTGCACGCTTCTGCCGCTTCCGATGCCTGACCGGTATGGCGTGCTGCCTGCCCGGCAGGGCATGGCGGCGCCACCGGTGGCGGGCGCATCGGGAAAACGGGGGACACGTGGCAAAGCTGAGGGTTTGACTGCACACCGCCTACCCGCAGTGCCAATCGTCTTCTCCGGCCGGTATCCGGGCTGACGAAATGGCCGCTTCACCTTCCCACGCCGCCATCGAAGGCTATCGCGCAGTGGTCTCGCCCCGTGAAACACATGTCACATGAAACATGTGCGGGGTTGAAGACGGCCTGGCGCCGCATGACTGCGACACCTTCGTTTTACCGTTGCGGGGGCAGCACAGGCTGGAGCGTCGCGTCGCACGACCGAGGCGTGGTCGCGCCGCCCTCCTGTTTCCCGTTTAACTGCGCGCACAGGAACGTGCGCGCGAGCACCAGATTAGCCGCGAGTGTAGGTGGCGGACACCGCCCCGTCAAGGCAGCGAGCGGCCAAACGCCTGTGGTATGCTCGCCACCAAATTTTTCATCCTCTAAGAGACGTTGCCGTGCGTCGCTCACGCAGCCGCCTCGGCAACGGGCTGCCGTGAGCACGCATGCACTCCCCCCGTCGTTCCGCCTTATGAGTCATCGTCCTGGCCCGCTTCCGGCGGCGCGTCCCTGTCCCCTGCCGGGTGTCGCGCCGACATCTGTGGCATTGCCGGCATCGCTGTCGCGCATGACGTTTCCCTCGTGCGCGCGAGGTCGGCAATGAGCCGTGCCTGGCTGATCGGGGCGGGACCGGGCGACGCAGAACTCATCACCGTCAAGGCGATGCGCGCGCTTGCCGTTGCAGACGTCGTGCTGGTCGACGACCTCGTCAATCCCGACGTCCTGCACATGGCCGGCCCGCACGCGCAGGTCGTCCACGTCGGCAAGCGCGGCGGACACGCGTCGACCCCGCAGCGGGAAATCATTGCGCTGATGCTCACCCATTTGCGCGCCGGTCGCAGCGTGGCTCGGCTCAAGGGCGGCGATCCGTTCGTTTTCGGACGCGGCGGCGAGGAACTGCTTGCCTTGCAAGCGGCGAACATCCCCGTCGAGATCATCAACGGCATCACGGCGGGGATTGCGGCCCCCACGACGCTCGGCATTCCGGTCACGCACCGGGGACTGGCCCAGGGCGCGATCTTCGTGACCGGCCACGGCGCCGGTGAGGACGAGCCCGACTGGAAGGCCCTCGCCGCCACACGTCTCACCCTCGTCGTCTACATGGGCATTCGCCGTCTCGAAGACATTGCCCGCCAGTTACTGCAAGCCGGTATGCCGCCGCACACGCCTTGCGCCGCCATCGAGTCGGCAACACTGCCCTCTCAGCGGCAGGTGCTCGCCACGCTGCGCACCCTGCATGCGGCGGTCCGCGCGACCGGCATCGGTTCGCCATCGATCATCGTGATCGGGGACGTTGTCTCGCTGGCGCGGCCCGACGACACAGCGCCCATACACGCCGCCGAGCGCCCGCTGAGTCTCGGCATCGGCTTTCGTCAGGGTGTGAGCGTCGAACGGATCGACGCCGCAGTGCGTGCCGCATTGGGGACGCACTCGCTCGACGATGTCGCCGTCATCGGCACGCTCGACCGGAAAGCCGAGGACGCGGCGCTCACGGCCTTCTGCGAGCGACACGGCATTGCGTTGACAGGATTCACCCCCGCACAGATCGAAGCCTGTCTGGACGAGCATCCTCTGCTGCCACGCTCGGCCACGGTTCACGAACACACCGGCGTGCAGGCCATATGCGAGCCATGCGCGCTGCTGGCCGCGCCCGGCAGCACGCTGCTCGCAGGCAAATACGCCGGCGACGGCATCACCGTCGCCATCGCCACCAGGGCGCCCACGGAGTAACGACACGATGAAGACCGACACCGAATCCCATCTGCGCATGACCCAGCGACGCCGCGAAGGGCATGAAAAGAAGCAGGCCGCCGCCACGACGGAAAAGGGCCTGCTGATCGTGCATACCGGTAACGGCAAGGGCAAGAGCACAGCCGCGTTTGGCATGGCGGTGCGCATGCTGGGCCACGACCAGCGCATCGGTGTCGTGCAGTTCATCAAGGGGGCGCTGCACACGTCCGAGCGCGACTTCCTTGGCAGCCACCCGCAATGCGACTTCGTCACGATGGGCGACGGCTACACCTGGAATACGCAGAACCGCGACGCGGACATCGCCACGGCGCGCAAGGGCTGGCGAACGGCCGTCGACATGATCGAGAGCGGCAACTACCGCATGGTGATTCTCGACGAACTCAATACCGTGCTGAAGTACGAGTACTTGCCGCTCGACGAAGTGCTGGGCGTTCTGCGCGCGCGCGGCGACATGCAGCACGTGGTGGTCACCGGCCGTCATGCACCGGACGAACTGATCGAGGCCGCAGACCTCGTCACCGAGATGCGTCTGGTGAAGCACCCGTATCGCGAACAAGGCGTGAAGGCCCAGCAGGGCGTCGAGTTCTGATCATGGCGTGCCCCGCGCTCTTCATCAGCGGCCCGGCGTCGGGTCAGGGCAAGACCACGGTCACCGCCGGTCTGGCACGGCTGCATCGCGAGCAGGGGCGCACGGTCCGTGTCTTCAAGACCGGCCCCGATTTTCTCGATCCGCAAATTCTCGAACGGGCGAGCGGTGCGCCGGTGCAAACGCTCGACCTGTGGATGGTCGGCGAGGCGCAGTGCCGACGTCTGCTGGCGCAAGCCGCCCGGAGCGCCGATCTGATCCTCATCGAAGGCGTCATGGGATTATTCGACGGCACGCCGAGCAGTGCGGACCTCGCGATGACGTTCGGCGTGCCTGTCGTCACGGTCATTTCGGCGAAGTCGATGGCGCAAACGTTTGGCGCAATCGCGTCGGGTCTCGCCCACTATCGCGCGGGACTGCCCATGTACGGCGTGCTGGCCAACCACGTTGGCTCGTCGCGCCATGCGCAGTTGTTGCGAGAAGGCATGCCGCCGGACCTTCGGTGGCTGGGGCATCTGGGAACGTCCGAACACATGGCGTTCCCGGCGCGACACCTCGGCTTGCATCAGGCAGATGAAATCGACCGGCTCGACGAGCGCATCGCCGCCGCAGCGCAGGCGCTCGCAGGCACCGCACTGGCCGACTTGCCGCCGGCGCTCACGTTCGATGCCCCTCCGTCAGTCGAACATCCGAGATGGCTCGAAGGCAAGCGGATTGCGGTGGCGCGCGATGCGGCGTTCTCGTTCCTTTACCCCGAGAACATCCGTCTGCTGACGGCGCTCGGCGCGCATGTGACCTATTTTTCGCCATTGGCCAACGATGCATTGCCGCCTGGATGCGACGCCGTGTTCCTGCCGGGCGGCTATCCCGAACTGCACGCCGCGACGCTGGCGGCGAACACGGTCAGCGCAAACAGCCTTCGTGCACACGCGTCCTCAGGCAAGCCCATCGTCGCCGAATGTGGCGGCATGCTGTATCTGCTGGAGAGCCTCACGGATGCCTCGGGCGTCTCGACGCCCATGCTGGGCGTTCTGCCCGGACATGCCACACTGCAAAAACGTCTCGCGGGCCTTGGCATGCAGGCGATCGACACACCGCACGGCACGCTGCGGGGCCATACGTTCCACTACACGACCATGACGAGCCCGATGACGCCCGTGTGTCACGCGGTGCGCCCGAGCAGCGAAACGCGGGGCGAACCGGTGTTTCGCGAAGGGGCAATCGTTGCGTCCTATCTGCATGGCTATTGGCCGTCGAACCCGGCGCTCACTGCCGCCCTCTTTCATGGCACAGCCTTTTAGCGAATCCGAGCGCGCCGCCGTCTACCGCGCGATCCATGAGCGGCGCGACATGCGTCATTTCGTGCCGACGCCTGTCGATCCCCACGTTCTGGCGCGACTGCTCGACGCGGCCCATCACGCCCCGAGCGTGGGCTTCATGCAACCCTGGCGCATCGTTCGGATCACATCGCCTGCGCTTCGCGAGCGCTTGCACGACGCGGTGGAACGCGAGCGTCTGAAAACGGCCGACGCGCTGGGTGCGCGCCGCGATGCGTTCATGAAGCTCAAGGTCGAGGGCATGCAGCAATGCGCCGAGATAGTGGTGATGGCGCTGATGGACGGCCGCGAGCGTCACATCTTCGGACGCAGGACGATGCCGGAGATGGATCTGGCCTCGGTGTCGTGCGCCATCCAGAACCTGTGGCTCGCCGCCCGCGCCGAAGGCCTCGGCATGGGTTGGGTTTCGCTTTTCGATCCGGACGACGTCGCCCGCCTGCTGCAAATGCCCGACGGCGCCCGGCCGGTGGCCATTCTCTGCCTCGGACACGTCGCCGAATTCTATGACGCGCCCATGCTGGCGATGGAAGGCTGGGCCGAGCGCGCCGCCGTCGAGGATTACGTGTTCGAGAACGGTTGGCCAAAGGCGTGAGGGACTAGCGGGCGTCAGCGAGCAGACGTCATTGTTGTCCTTCCGGCAACACGGTGTGCCCGACGCAATGCCTTCTGCGCGCGCGGCTTCGCGACTACGATTGGGGCATCGTTCCATTGCGTCGCTCCGGCGGACCGGCCGGGGCCACATCATCGAGGAAGCCACCATGAGTCAACGTCTGAACCCGTTCGCGCAGTCGCCCGAGCTTTTCAAGAAATTCGTCGAGATCGGCATGCTGCTCAAGTCCGGCACCATCGAGTCGTCCATTCTCCACCTGATCGAGATTCGCGCCTCGCAAATCAACGGCTGCGGCTTCTGTCTGGATATGCACGTGAAGCAGGCCAAGATCGGCGGCGAGCGCGAGCTGCGCCTGCATCACGTGGCGATCTGGCGGGAATCGCCGCTCTTCTCGACCCGTGAGCGCGCCTGCCTCGCGTGGACCGAAGCGCTGACCACCCTGCCCCCGCACGGCGTGCCGGACGATGTCTACGCGTCCGTTCGCGCCGAACTGTCGGAAAAGGAAATCTCGGACCTGAGCTTCGCAATCATGACGATCAACGGGTGGAATCGCCTTAACGTCGGCTTCCGCACCGAGCCCGGGTCGGCGGACAAGGCGTACGGTCTGGACAAAGCCAATCTCAACTGATTGCATCAGGCAGGTCCAACGCGCGGATGTGCGCGGTCATGTAGTCGATGAAAGCGCGCATCCGGGCGGGCAAATGCCGACGACTCAGGAAACACAGATAGTGGCCGTAGTCGTCGGGCGCCACCTGCGGCAGGCAGGCGACCAGCGCACCGGCGCGCAGATGCCGGACCACCTGATAATCGGCCAGTTGCGCAACGCCATGGCCGTCGAGCACCGATTGCAGCACCAGATCGGCGTCGTTGAAGGTCAGCATGGCGTTGGGCACGACCTTGCGCCATTCCCCCTCCGACCGGAATACCCATTCGTGCAGTCGCCCCGATGCGAGTCGCAGATTCACACATCGGTGCTCGGCAAGCGCATCGATGCTTTGCGGCAACCCATATCTCGCGACATAGGCAGGCGACGCGCACAGCACTCGCCGCATCGGAATCAGTTTGCGCGCGATCACCTGACTGTCTTCCATGCGACCGTTGCGAAACGCGATGTCCACGCGCTCGTTGACAAGGTCGACGGGGCTGTCGCCTAGCCGCAGTTCTATCGAGATGTGCGGATGGGATTCGCGAAATCCGGCCAGCAGGGGCGCGACGACCTGCCGCCCAAAGCTGACCGTCGAGCTCACGTGCAACGGCCCCGACGGCGGACCCTCGCGCAATTCACGCATGTCGTCCAGCGCGCGCACGATGCGCTCGACGCCAGGATGGCACTGGTCGTAAAAGCGCTGCCCCTCGACCGTGAGCGCCGTGCTGCGCGTTGTGCGCACGAACAGACGCACGCCCAACTGCGCTTCGAGCTTTTGTACGCTGCGGCTGATCGCCGAACGCCCGATGCCCAATCGGTCGCCGGCCTTGGCAAAGTTGCCTTCGGCGGCCACGGCCAGAAAAGCGACGACGCCCGCGTAGCTTGTTGCAAAGCTGTCGGCAAGCGAATCGGGACGACGCACCGCCAAGGTGGGTGCTTCAGACGATGCGCACGACGTGACGGACGAAGGGCGCGATGCTGGCGCGAGCGGCGAAAGTGGTGAATGCGGTGAAAGCGGTGAAAGGGAAATCGACATGATGGCAAAGCCCCCGTTTGGTTGACCTTACCCGTAAGACGGCCCGCGATTACATTCTGTGACATCGAACGCGAAAAAAATGGGCGTCTCATCAGTGAAACGCCCGCTGCGAGCGAACGACGTCGTCGCCCGCCGACGGATGGCCGTCAGCGTTGCGCCATGGCGGCAGCGATGCGCGCGAGCTTGTCCGGATTGCGTTGCACGAGAACCCGCGTCAGGCGTTGGCCGTCCGTCTCGTAGGACTGAACGGATTCCAGCCGACCGTCGATGTAGCGCACCAGCGCCCATTGCCCATTGACTTGCACCACTTCAATGCGCATCGCATCGCCGTGGCGTCGTTTCCCGGCGTAGAACAGTTGCGCGAGGCGTTTGCCGCCCACGAGACTGCGAAAGCTCGGGATCTTGCCGCCACCATCGCCGATGAGTTCGGCCTGATCGCTCAGCAGAGCGTGCAGGCCTTGAAAATCGCTGCGTTGCATCGCGTCGGCGAAGGTCGTCACCAGGCGATGCAGCGTGGCGCGCGGCACGGCTTGGCGCGGCGTGCCTTCGCGTAGCTGCTGCCGGGCGCGCGTCACCAGTTGGCGCACGGCCGCCGGGGTCTTCTCCAGCGTCTGCGCAATGTCCTCGTAATCGGCATCGAAGACGTCGCGCATCAGGAATGCGGCGCGGGCATCCGGCGAGAGTCGCTCCAGCGTGAAAAGGAACGCCACGGAGACGTCGTCGGCCAGTTCGTGGAGTTGCTCGGGGCTCGCCGGTTCGGCGCTTAGCATCGGCTCGGGCAGCCACACACCGGTATAGGCTTCGCGCTCGGTCTTTGCCGCGCGCAGACGATCGATGGACAGGCGTGTCGTGGCCGTGACCAGCCACGCTTCGGGATTTTCCACCGCGCACTGATCGACGCCGTGCCAGCGCAGCCACGCTTCCTGCACCACGTCTTCCGCTTCGGCAACAGCCCCCAGCATGCGATACGCAATCGCATACAGGCGGGCGCGGTGACGTTCGAAAAGCTGTGCGGAATCGGTCATCGGGCGACAAAGCCGGAGAAATACGTCCGAAGGAATCCGCATTTTGCCGCAGCGGGTCAAGCGCTACAAGGACGTCCCCTCACCTTCGACGTATTCCCACGTCCACCCATTCGCCGTGCGTCGCACTTTGCCTGCCGATGTCTCGGGGAAATGCGCCGGAAAGACGGTCGCGCCGGTCGTCGCCGCGTAATCGAGCAGCCATTGTCGCGACGCCCGTGCCTGATGCGGGTCGAGGCAGAACTTCGAACTCGACTCGGGTCGGTACACCTGCACCGGACTGTGCATGACGTCGCCCGAAAACAGCGCAATCTGTCCTTGCGAGACGACCTCAATGGCGGCGTGACCCACGCTGTGCCCCGGCGTCGGCAAAAATCGAATCCCGTCGATCAACGGCCAACCTGCGTCGGTGGCATCGGCGTCGGACAGCATTCGCGCGCACTGCGCTTCGATGAGCGGGGCAACGCTGTCGTCGAACACCATGCGACGCGCCTCGCCCGCCGGCGTGGCGAAAAAGTCGTGCTCACGTTGTGTGAACACATAGGTCGCATTCGGAAAGAAGGGCGTCCATCGCCCCTCATGCCAGTAGGTGTTCCACCCGACGTGATCGACGTGCAGATGCGTGAGCAGAACGTAATCGACCTGCTCGCGCCGAAACCCCGCCGCTTCGAAGCGTTGCGCAACAGGATTGTCCAGTCGGTCGAAGAGCTGGCTGAACGGTCTGACTTTTCCGTTACCGATCGCAGTGTCGACGACAATCGTCAGGCCGCTCGCTTCGACGACCCACAGGTGCGTGCGCAGTGCCACACGCGCGTTGTCGAGGTCCAGGCTCGCCGACGACAGGTGAGCCTGCAAGGCGTGCCCGGCCGGCTCGCTCCAGTCGGGAAACAGCACGTCGGGCGCAAGCGCGAACGCCGTCTCGTCAATACGGGTCACGGTGGCATCGCCAACGCGAAAGGTCAGGCTGACGTTATTCATGTTCGAAGTCTCCGGGAAAACTGGGGAAAGCGATTGAGCAACATCACACACGCACCGAGCACCATCAGGCCGACCATCGGCAACAGTCCCGATTCGAGCCGCCCGGTCGTCGACGTAATCAGCCCGATCAACACCGGACTAAGGAACCCGCCCAGCACCCCCAGCACGTTCACCAACGCAATGCCGCCGGGCGCCACGTCCGCAGCCATGTACTCGCCGGGGATGGCCCAAAGCACGGTGTAAGCCGCCCACATCGACGCCGTCGCCACGGTGATGGCGGGCAATGCGATCGCGAACAGCGAAGCATAGCGACTCGCCGCCAGCAGGGCGATCGCGCCAACGAGACTGGCGAGCGCAAAGTGGCGTCGGCGCTCGCCGCGCAAATCCGAACTCAGCGACAACCCGTACATCGCTACGAGCGCAGCAATGTACGGCAACGACGACCACCAGCCGATGGCGCGCGTGTCGCTCAGCCCTGCGGCCTTGAGAATCGACGGCAACCAGAAGCTGACGGCGTAAATGCCGCAAATCACGCAGAAATTGCTCACGGCCAATCCCAACACACGCGGATCGGCGACAGCGCGAAGCAATCCCCGAAACGTCTTGCCGTGACCCGCCACGCCCGGTGTCGTCGAGCGAAGGATGGCCTTTTCTTCGGCGCTCAGCCAGTTCGCGTCCTCCGGCTTGTCCGTGAGCCAGAACCATGCAACGACGCCGAGCAACACGCACGGCAACCCTTCGACGACGAACATCCATTGCCACCCGGCAAGGCCGTGAGCCCCCTCGAACATCGTCATGGCAATCGTGGATACCGGACCGCCGATCAGGCCCCCGATCGGTCCGGCCGCCATCACGATCGCCATCGTCTTTCCCATGCGCGCACCGGGATACCAGTACGTGAGGTAAAGAATCATGCCGGGCGCGAAACCCGCTTCGAACATGCCGAGCAGAAATCGCAGGACATAGAAGCTGACGGGGTCGCGAACGAACATCATGGCCGCCGAGGTCAGGCCCCATAACACCATGATGCGCGCCATGGTGCGGCGCGCGCCGATCCTGGGCAACAGCAGATTGCTGGGAATTTCAAATAGCACATAGCCGATGAAGAAGATGCCTGCGCCGAAACCGTAGGCCGCATCCGACAGGCCCAGGCTGGACTGCATCTGCAATTTCGCGAACCCGACATTGATGCGGTCGAGAAAGGCGAACATGTAGCACAGGGTGAGGAATGGCAACAGGCGCAGCGATATCTTGCGATACAGGCCGTCCTGATTCGATTCGCCGATCAACGGCGTGGTCATGGACACGGTTCGCTCCTGTCTCAGCGCACGTCCGCAGGTGCTGCCAGCACCGCGATACAGTCGCCCGGTTCGACACCTGCGAAGGAGCGCAGACACACGACGCGCCCGCTGCCTGCGAAGCGCAACTCGTGCGGTGCGGCCCACGGTGCATGCGGGTTGAAGACACGTGCGGCGACATCGCCCTGACGGACCTCGTCGCCCAGCGACACGGCCGGTTCGAAGACGCCGCCGACCGACGTGAACACGTAGTGTTGTTCTCCGTTCACCTGCAAGTAGCGCGTGGTCGCGCCCGGCAAGTCGAGTGACGGCGCCGACGTGATGCCCAACACCTGAAGCAACCGGTCCAGACCGCCTTCGACGATGGGGAGGTTCTTCGGATTACACGTGCCGAAGCCGCCGAACTCGCCACACAGGAACAGCTTGCCTCGCCGCTCCACGGCGGCGGCATACGTTCTGTCCTCGCCGAGCAGATCCATGATCATGGCGTTCGGCGCGGCAAACGCCTCGACGAGTTCGAGGTAGCGACGACGGGTGCCCGGGTCCTGTGGCGGATAGACGAGCAGCGTCGGCAAGTGATCGAACGACTGGCCGCCCGAGTGAATGTCGAAGATGACGTCGGCGCGCGGAAACAGCTCCGTGTCGACGTAATGCGCGATCATCTCGGTGATCGTGCCGTCGCGCTTGCCCGGAAACACCCGGTTCATGTTCGCGCCATCGATGGGGCTCGTGCGCCTGCCTGCGAGATACGCCGGGAAATTCAGGCCCGGCACAACGATGATGCGCCCGTTGATCTGCATGCCGGGAAGTCGTCCAAGCAGTTTCATCAAGGCCACAGGCCCTTCGTATTCGTCGCCGTGGTTACCGCCCGTGAGCAGAAGGGTGGGTCCGTTGCCCTGCTTGAGCACGGCCACCGGAATGGGGATATGACCATACCCCGAGCGATCGACCGAGTGCGGCACTCTGAGCGTACCGGTCTGAAAGCCCTCCCGCTCGAAGTCGATGCTTGTCGTGATGCGCGATTGCTGCGAGCTCATGTTCGTCTCCATCGTCGAGTTCGTTTTGCTGAACTCCATGATGGACACGCACAAAGAAACGCGCCAATGCCGATTTCTTTGTCGTCGATGCCTTTTAGGCATCGCGGGATGTCAGCGCGGCTGGCTGACTGACGTTACGCGTCGTGCGTCATGCGTCATGCGTCAATGCGTCAATGCGTCAGCTTTTCGGCATTTCGGCGCTAAGCGCTTCAAGCAGTTCGAGAAAACGCAGGAGCGCCGGGTTGCGATTTTTCGGGGCGTAGGCAAACCCTAGCGGAATCTTGACCTTCAGATCGGCGAAATCCAGGAAGGTCACTCTGTCGGGTGGACGACTCCGGTTGCTGGCATTGACGATGGCCGCGCCAATGCCAGCGGACACGAGCGAGAGAATCGCCGCTTCCGTGGTGACTTCCTGGACGATGTCGAGGGTGAGTCCCGCGCGATGGCAACAGCGAATGAGGTAGTCGTAGTAAGCGGGATAGGTTTGACGAGGAAACAAGACGAAGCGCTTCTCACGCAGCGACCTCGCGGCCACGCGCCGATCCTCCGGCCAGCCCCACTGCTTCGGCACCGCTAGTACGGCATGCCGGTGTTGCAGCGGCAGCAGACGAAGTCCGGCGGGTAAAGCGTCGAACGCATAGACGAAGCCGCCGTCGAGCGTATCGGCTTCGATCTGCCGAAGTTGTTCGGGCGAATTAGCCGGCACCAATTGCAGTTGCAGGTCTGGGGCCTGCGCCTGAAAACGCGCAAACGCCGTGGGCACGACACCGTCCCAACTGACGTTCTCGACAAAGCCGACCCGAAGACTTCCGGCAAGTCCCGCCCCGATATGGCGGGCCGCGCGTATCGAGTCTTCGAGCTTGCCGAGCACGGCCCGGGCGTCCTTGAGCATATGCTCACCGGCCGGTGTCAGGGCCACGCCCGTCGAACTGCGTTCGAAGAGCGCAACGCCCACTTCGGCTTCGAGGTCGTGAATCTGTCGGGTGATCGCGGGTTGCGTGATGTGGATGCGCTCGGCTGCGACCCGAAAACTTCCGGCCTCGGCGACGGCGATGAAGTACCTGAGGTGGCGTAGCTCCATGGATGATATTGGAATGAATCCTGAGTCGACCTTGCGTCGGACACGCACCGATACGTTCAACGATACGTTCAACGATACGTTCAACGATACGTTCAGCGATCCGTTCAGCGATCCGAGCGTTCGACGACGACCTCGCTGACCTGGCGTACGGGCGCGATGTCGGTGTACCTGGCAATGTCGGCCAGAATCTCTGCGCGGTGTTCGCGTATGGCGGCCTCGTAGGCTTCGAACGACTCGCAGAAGAATGCGCACATGGCGACGAAGGCGGGAGAGGTGCCGGGCGCGCCGCCCGTCAGACCTTTTTCCACGGTGTAGTAGGCGCAGGCGTCGCCCAGTCTGGCCTTCACCAGTGGCATATGCTGGTCGCGATAGTAGGTGTGGTCGAAGCGCGCGCCTTCCGTGTACGGGTACATCACGTTGACCTTGATCATTGCTTGGACTCCCGGAGATAGCAGGTTGGCGACTGGAACGTTGCCGTGAACCGATGATATCCGTTTTGCCCGCGGGTCGATGGTCTTCGATGGGGGCGGAAGATGGGGTGAAGCGGTGCGCCTGATGTAGATGGCCTGCCCAGAGGGATTCGAACCCCCGACCGTCGGCTTAGAAGGCCGATGCTCTATCCAACTGAGCTATGGGCAGTGCGTAATTCAGTAACAACCGTCATGCAGCGGTGGCGGCGATCGGATATCGCTGCCGGAGAAATCCCCGGCACCGTGAGGCACACTCACGTCGCATTCGAGGAATCGGCGATTATAGCGCACGCGCATGCCATTTTCATCGACCCGGCTTCGGGAGTTGTCCCCCTTTGCGTGACATCGCGTTCGCATCTAGACTCCATACGTGGAGGAACGCGCTCATGAACGAGATCGAACGCGAACAACGCTTTGGTGCGCATAACTACTCACCCCTGCCCGTTGTGCTCTCGCATGCCAAGGGCGTCTGGGTCTGGGACGTCGAGGGCAACCGCTATCTCGACATGATGAGCGCCTATTCCGCCGTCAGCCACGGTCACGCGCATCCGCGTCTGGTGGCCGCGCTTACCGCGCAGGCCCAGCGACTCGCCGTCGTCTCGCGGGCTTTCCATACCGACCGGCTCGGCGCTTTTCTCGAGCGTCTGTGCGACCTCACCGCCCTCGGCGGCGCTCTGCCCATGAACACCGGCGCCGAAGCCGTCGAGACCGCCATCAAGGCCGCCCGGCGCTGGGGTTACAGCGTCAAGCGCATTCCGGCGGAAAAGGCGGAAATCATCGTCGCCGACGGCAATTTCCACGGACGCACCACCACCATCGTCGGCTTCTCTTCCGAGCCGGCGTATCGCGCCGACTTCGGCCCGTTCGCCCCCGGCTTCGTGCGTGTGCCCTTCGGCGACATCGAGGCTGTGCGCGCCGCCATCACGCCCAACACCTGCGCCGTGCTCTTCGAGACAATTCAGGGCGAAGGCGGCATCGTCGTGCCGCCCGACGGCTTTCTCAAGGCGCTGCGGCAACTCTGCACGGCGCAAAACGTCCTCATGCTGCTCGACGAAATTCAGTCCGGGCTGGGGCGCACCGGTCGATGGTTCGCCTACCAGCACGAAGGCATCGTGCCCGACGGCATCATGCTCGGCAAAGCCCTCGGAGGCGGCCTGTTGCCCGTGTCCGCGTTCGTGGCGAGACGCGACATCATCGATCTGTTCGAGCCCGGCAGCCACGGCTCGACCTTCGGCGGCAATGCACTGGCCGCCGCCGTCGCGCTCGAAGCGCTCGACGTCATGGCGGACGAAGACCTGCCGGGCAGAAGCGCGGAAATGGGGGAATATCTGCTGTCCCGCCTGCACGCGATGCATTCGCCGCTCATTCGGGAAGTGCGCGGACGCGGGCTATGGGCCGGGATCGAAATCGACCCGGCACGCGCGGATGCCCACGACCTGTCGCTGCGCATGCTGCGCCGTCGCGTGCTGGCGAAGGAAACGCGCTCGACGGTGCTGCGCCTCGCGCCGCCGCTCGTCATCGAACGCACCGAGATCGACACGTGTATCTCGGCACTCAAGGCCGTCCTCGCGGAAGCCGAGTCGGAGGCGACGTCGTCGCGTCGCACGTGACGTAAAAATCACTTGCGCAAGCGAGCGGCGTCGCGCTACAGTCGCCGTCACGGTGTGGCCAGCACACCGGCGTCGCTCGGACGGTTCCGGGCGCTTACGTTCCAGGGTTCATCATGTCCAGCTCTCAGGGCTCGCGCAGCTTTGCGCGCATCAATCGTCTTCCCCCGTACGTTTTCAACATCACCGCCGAACTGAAGATGGCCGCACGCCGTCGCGGCGAGGACATCATCGACCTGTCGATGGGCAATCCCGACGGGGCCACGCCGCCGCATATCGTCAGCAAGCTCGTCGAAGTCGCACAACGCCCCGACACGCATGGCTATTCGACCTCGCGCGGCATTCCGCGTCTGCGTCGCGCCATCACGCGCTGGTACAAGGATCGCTACGACGTCGAACTCGATCCGGAGCGCGAAGCCATCGTCACCATCGGTTCGAAGGAAGGCCTCGCTCACCTGATGCTCGCCACGCTGGATCAGGGCGACACGGTGCTCGTGCCGAATCCGTCGTATCCGATTCACATCTACGGCGCAGTCATCGCGGGCGCAAACATCCGCTCCGTGCCGATGACGCCGGGGATCGACTTCTTCACCGAACTCGAACGCGGCATCCGCGAGAGCCATCCGAAGCCGAAGATGATCATTCTCGGCTTTCCGTCGAACCCCACGGCGCAGTGCGTCGAACTCGAATTTTTCGAGCGTGTCGTCGATCTCGCACGCAAGCACGACATTCTCGTGGTGCACGATCTGGCTTATGCCGACATCGTGTACGACGGCTATCAGGCGCCGTCGATCATGCAGGTGCCCGGCGCGCAGGACGTGTGCGTCGAGTTCTTCACGCTGTCGAAGAGCTACAACATGGCTGGCTGGCGTATCGGCTTCATGGTCGGCAATCCGGAACTGGTCGCCGCGCTCGCGCGCATCAAGAGCTATCACGACTACGGCACGTTCACGCCGGTTCAGGTCGCCGCCATCGCCGCACTGGAAGGCGATCAGACATGCGTCGAGGAAATTCGCGCGCAATACCAGCGCCGCCGCGACGTGCTCTACAAGGGCCTGACGGAAGCGGGCTGGTCCGTCGATCTGCCGAAGGCGTCGATGTACATCTGGGCGCGTATTCCCGAGCCGTATCGTGCCCTCGGCTCGCTCGAATTCGCCAAGAAGCTGCTCGCGCAGGCCAAGGTGTCGGTCTCGCCCGGCATCGGTTTCGGCGAATACGGCGACGAGTACGTGCGTTTCGCGTTGATCGAAAACGAGTCGCGCATCCGACAGGCCGTGCGCGGTATCAAGCACATGTTCCGCGAAGACGGGCTGGTGCAGCCGAGCGTTGCATAACCGGCCAGCCGCTCACGGCAGGCGTCGAAAAAGCAATGGGGAGTCCGCAGACTCCCCATTGCCATCAACCTGCCCGGTCGCTGATTTCAGGGACATTGCGCAACACTCAGGCCGGCAACCACTCCTGCAACGTCACCTCGATGGTGATGAAAGACAGGTTGCCGCCGCGCACGAAGCGTCCGGCGAACATGCGGCCCTCGGTGTCCGCCACCATGCCATGGAGCATCGGCACCCCATTGTCGGCGTCGGGCCTCGCATCGACCTCGCCGAACACGTTGAGGATCTCGACGCCGGGGCCGCTCACCAGTTGCTCGCGCCAGCCATCGCCCGAGCGGAACGCCAGCCGTGCATCGATCAGACTGCCGACCGCACCGCGCACGATGGCCCGCGCAATCGCATGTTCGGCGCACAGCGCCTCGATGCTCTCGGTCAGATCCTGATTCGGCTTCAGACGCGCCACCACCAACCTGCCCAATGTGCCATTCTCGATGGCTACGGGAACATCCAGCGCCACGCTCATGAGAGATCTCCCGCCACCGGACGCAGCAGATGAAACCGCGTTTCCTCATCGTCGCCCGTCACATAACCACCATGCTCGAACAGACACAGACGGATCACCACGGGCTCGTCACCGGCCCAGGTGTGATCGAGAATCAGGTGCCCGCCATGCAACTCCCCGCCAGGGTCGGAGAACCCCGCGTGGCAATGCAGCAGCGTCGCGCCGTCGGAGGTTCGGCCCACGGTGAGCGAGCCGCCGATCAGATCGACCTCGCGCAGCTCGTCGACTGGCGCGCCGTACCCGAACGGGCGCTCCGCATCCGTCGTATTCTCGATCATGTGATACCGCAGACCGCGCGCGGTACCCGCACAGAAACGCCCGACGCCGCCACCGTACGCATAGCGGGATAACGCCGCGCGTATGGACTCGCCGAGATTCGCACCAGACCGGATCGTCACGCGCAGTTCGTGCTGCCCGCTCAGCACACAGTCTTCCACACGGGGTAACGTGGGGACGCCTGCATGTCGATAGACCCGTGAAAGCGCAGGTTTCATAGTCGATAGTCTCCTTGCTCTTCGAGCATCGTCTTGATTTGCTTTTTCACGATCTTGCCGTAGCCCGACTTGGGCATGGCACTCCAGAACACGAAGCGACGCGGCCACTTGTAGCGTGCGATACGCGCTTCGAGATGCCCGAGCAGTTCATCGGCCTGTGCAGCCATGCCTTCCCGGGCGACCACCACCGCGAGCCCGCTCTCGCCCCACTTGGGGTCGGGCACGCCGAGCACGGCGCACTCCGACACGCACGGGTGAGTGAGCAGCGCTTCCTCGATCTCGCGCGGATAGACGTTCGAGCCGCCCGAGATATACATGTCCGACGCGCGGCCCGTGATGTACAGGAACCCCTGTGCATCCACATGGCCGAGGTCGCCGGTGTGAAACCAGTCGTCCTTGAACGCCTTGGCATTGGCGTCCGGATTATTGTGATACCCCATGAAGACCGCCGGCCCGCGCACGCAAATCTCGCCCGACGCGAAGGGAGGCTGACGCTGCCCCTGCTCGTCCAGGATCGCCACTTCCATGCCCGTGCGCGGCAACCCGCAGGTACCCACGCGGGCATCGGGCGCGTCGTCGTCATCGGTGTGCAACCACGGCGGCAGCACAGTGATGTTGCCGGTGACTTCCCCGAGGCCGTAGTACTGCACCAGCACGCGTCCGAGCTTTTGCAACGCGTATTTCTGATCGGCGCGATACATCGGCGCGCCCGCATAGATCACGAAGCGCAAGGAACTATGGTCGTACTGGTCGACGGCGGGGTCTTCGACGAGCATCTTGACGATGGTCGGCACCGTGAACATGTTGTCCACCCGATGACGCTCGATCGCCTGCCAGACCTGCGCGGCGTCCATCTTCTCGCCCGGCAGCAGCACGCTGGCCGCCCCGCGCGCCGTGTTGACGATGGCGTGAATGCCTGCGCCGTGCGAGAGCGGCGCCACGACCATCGAACGACTGCGGTACGTGATGCCCGGCATGAGGTCGGCCAGGTGATTGGTGACGACAAAGGCCATCTGACCGTGCGAGAGCACGCCGGCCTTCGGATGGCCGGTCGTGCCCGACGTGTAGAAGAACCAGAGCGGATCTTCGTACTCGACCTCCGCCTCATAGCCCGGCGCCCCGAGATGTTCTGCCACCAGCGTCTCGTAATGCAGTTCGCCTTCGCGCGGCGCGCCCAGCGCAATCACATGCCGCAATGCCGGCGACGCGGCACGCACCGCGTCGACATGGCCCTCGAAGCCCACGTCGTAGATCATGACGCAGGCGCCACTCGACTGGCCCAGATACTCGGCTTCCGGGGCGGTAATACGAAAGTTCGTCGGCACCCACACTGCGCCCAGGCGAAAGGCGATCCACGCACTCTCGAAGATCGGCAGGTTGTTGCGCGAATGCACCAGCAGCTTGTCGCCCTTGCCGACACCGAGCTTGCGCAGCGCGTCGACGGCGGCGTTGACGCGGGCGTCGATCTCGCCCCACGTCGTGACCTTGTCGCCGACGATCAGGCCGGGTTCGTCCGGATGACGGCGAGCGACGTCGGCCAGCAGACGACCGAGGTTCATGACCTTCTTGAGCATCTCTTGTCTCCTGTATGCACTCAGCGTGCTTCGAGAATGCTCACGTAGTTCGCCACTGCCGCGCCGCCCATGTTGAAGACGCCCGCGAGCTTCGCGCCGGGAATCTGCATCTCCCCGGCCGTGCCGGTCAGTTGCATCGCGGCCATCACGTGCATCGACACGCCTGTCGCGCCCACAGGATGCCCCTTCGCCTTCAGGCCGCCCGACGGATTGACCGGCAGCAGGCCGTTCTTTTCCGTCAGTCCTTCGGCCAGCACGCTCGCGCCTTGTCCGGGCTTGGCCAGTCCCATCGCCTCGTACTCGATGAGCTCGGCAATGGTGAAGCAATCGTGGGTCTCGACCAGCGAAAGGTCCTTGAGCGACACCCCGGCCACGCCCAGCGCCTGACGCCACGCATGCTGACCGCCTTCGAACGCCAGCGGATCGCGGCGCGAGAGCGGCAGGTAATCGTTGACCTGCACGGCCGCGCGAAAACCCACCGACTTGGGCATCGTGCGGGCGACGTCGGCCTTGGAGATCACGAGCGCGGCCGCGCCGTCGGACACCATCGAGCAATCGGTACGCTTGAGCGGGCCGGCCACGAACGGATTCTTCTCGGAGACGTTGCGGCAGAAGTCGTAGCCGAAGTCGCGCCGCATGTGCGCATACGGATTCACACTGCCGTTGCGATGGTTCTTGGCGGCAATGCGGGCGAGCGCGTCGGACTGGTCGCCGTAGCGCTCGAAGTACGCCTGCGCAATGGTGCCGAACACGCCGGCAAAGCCGCCGGGAATGCCGGCTTCCTCACGCGCATACGAACACTTGAGCAACACCTCGCCGACTTGCGGCGTGGCCAGCTCGGTCATCTTCTCGAAGCCGATCACCAGCACGTGCGTGGCCTTGCCTGCCTCAATGGATTGCAGTCCGCCATGCACGGCGGCGGAGCCCGTGGCGCAGGCATTCTCGTAGCGCGTGGCGGGTTTGAAGCGCAGGCCGGGAATGCGGTTGAAGACGAGCGAGGACGGGAAGTCCTGATACAGAAAACCGCCGTTGAACGTGCCGACGTGGATCGAATCGATCTGCTCGGGCGAGAGGCCCGCGTCGTCCAATGCGGCCTGAGCGACGTCGGCGAGCAGGACTTCGGCGTCGACGTTATCGAGTTTGCCGAACTGGGAGTGGGCCCAGCCGGTAAGGCATGCAGCAACCATGAAGTGTCTCCGGAAAAATGGGGTCATCCAGACTCCGGTGAGCAATTTCGATGCCAGTTCTGCAAAGCGACCGTCAACACGCGCGCTGCACCGCGTTGTCGGCGACATCGGCGGCTCGGTCAGTCGTCGTTGCGAGTTCCCTTGCGAGTTCGTCAGGTCTCATGCACTTGTGGTGCATTCGCAATTGACGCAAGCGTAAAGCGGGATTCCCCCCCCCATCAAGCGAATTTTTCCGCATGCCGCGAGACTTTCCTTTGCTGTGCCGCAACAAGAATTCGCATTGCGCAATGACTGCGACACTTGTCGCACCGCGCGCGCACCACGATGCGACAGGTGTCGCAGCCCACCGGCCAAATGCGACAGGTGTCACACCCCCTTCTTTCGGAACGCCAAGCATGCTTCGCACATGCAGCAAAACTCGCGGGCGCCGGTCTGTGCGGCGCGAAGCCTTGTTGTATCTGGTGAAAACCGTGTCGTGAGGAACACGGGATTTCACTAGTGCTTAACAACGTAAGGGTTTTCCCGTTCGGGCCCCGAACTGGCATTCGATTTGCGTAAGATTACCCAGCCGCTTGCGAGCCGAACCTTCAACACCCAGCGAGACTCTCGCGAATCGCCCTCCGAGCTGGCCGGAACATTGCAAGGCAACACGCCTGCCTGTCCCGCGCTTCACACGCAGTCACCAAACCTATAATCAGGAGACATGCAGTATGAGCACCATGGATCGCCGCCACTTCATCAAGGTCGTGGCCGCCACGTCGGCCGCTGCCGCTACGGGGTTGTACCAGACGCAAGCCCACGCCGCCGAATTCACGCTGAAGTTCGCCAATAATCTGCCCGTCAGCCATCCGATGAACATTCGCGCCAAGGAAATGGCGCAGAAGATCGCGGAACAGTCGAAGGGCCGGGTCGACTTCCAGATCTATCCGAACAACCAGCTCGGCTCCGACAGCGACATGCTGAGCCAGATCCGCTCGGGTGCGATCGACTTCTTCACGCTCTCGCCGCTGATTCTCGGCACGCTCGTGCCTGCCGCCCAGATCTCGGGCGTGGGCTTCGCGTTCAAGGACTACAGCCAGGTCTGGGCGGCCATGGACGGCGATCTCGGCAAGCACGTGCGCGGGCAGATCGCGAAGACGTCGGTGTTCGCGTTCGACAAGATCTGGGAGAACGGTTACCGCCAGATCACCACGAGCAATCGCCCAATCAACTCGCCCGCGGACCTCAAAGGCCTGAAGATTCGCGTGCCGACCAGCCCGTTGTGGACTTCGATGTTCAAGGCGTTCGACTCGTCGCCGACATCGATCAACTTCGCCGAAGTGTATTCGGCCTTGCAGACGCACATCGTCGAGGCGCAGGAAAACCCGCTCGCGCTGCTGACCACGGCCAAGCTGTACGAGGTGCAGAAGTACGTGTCGATGACGAACCACATGTGGGACGGCTTCTGGTTCCTCGCCAACAAGCAGAAGTGGGAAAAGCTGCCGAAGGACTTGCAGGACATCGTCACCGCCAACGTGAACGCTGCCGCCGTGGCGCAACGTGAGGACGTGCGCAAGCTCAATGAAGGCGTGACCGCCGAGCTCAAGCAGAAGGGTCTCGTGTTCAACGCACCGAACAACGAGCAATTCCGCGACAAGCTGCGCGCGGCGGGCTTCTATGCCGAATGGCACAAGAAGTTCGGCGACGAGGCATGGGCCATGTTGGAAAAGTACACAGGGAAGCTCGCGTAAATGGAAACGTTGACGATGACGGCCGAGCCGACGCACGCGCTCGCCCGCCTCTTCTGCCACGTCAACCGCGCGGTGATGAAAGTCACCGAAGCGGCTGCCGTGCTGCTGGTGGTGGCGGAGACTTTCATCCTGCTCGCGGGCGTGGTCTCGCGTTACGGGTTCGACAATCCGCTCACCTGGTCGGACGAGCTCGCGCAGATCCTCTTCATCTGGCTATCGATGCTCGGCGCCGTGCTCGCCCTCGACCGGGGCGAACACATGCGTCTGTCCGCCATCGTCAACAAACTCCCTGCGGCCTGGCGCGACTGGTTCCAGACCATGGCCGCGCTCACGGTATGTGTGTTCGTCGCGCTCATCATCATGCCGGCCTACACGCATGCCATCGAACAGATGGACATCACCACACCCGCGCTCGAAGTGCCGGACGGGATACGCGCGGCCGCCCTGCCGGTAGGCGCGGCGCTGATGCTCATCGCGGCCATCTCGCGCATGGCGCGCTGCTCCAGCCTGCGTCAGTTCGGTCTGGGCGTGCTGTTCGTCGCGGCGCTCGGCGCAGCGCTCTGGCTCGGACGCCCCGCGCTCATCGCCATGGGCAACTACAACCTGCTCATCTTCTTCGTGCTGATCGTGGGGGCATGTGTGGCGGGCGGCATTCCGATCGCCTTCGCCTTCGGCTCGGCCACGCTCGGCTATCTGGCGCTGGTCACCGACGCCCCCTTGCAGATCGTGGTGAGCCGCATGGACGAGGGCATGTCCGGCCTCGTGCTGTTGTCGGTACCGCTGTTTGTGCTGCTCGGCGCACTCATCGAAATGAGCGGGCTGGCGCGCAGCCTGATCGAATTCATGGCCTCGCTGCTCGGTCACGTGCGCGGCGGCCTTCAGTATGTGCTGCTCGGCGCGATGTTCCTCGTCTCGGGTATCTCGGGGTCGAAGGCCGCCGACATGGCGGCGGTCGCCCCGGCGCTTTTCCCTGAAATGCAGCGTCGCGGCTCGAAGCAGGAAGACCTCGTCGCCCTGCTCTCCGCCACGGGGGCCATGACGGAGACGATTCCGCCGAGTCTCGTGCTCATCACCATCGGCGCCGTGTGCGGCGTGTCGATCACCGCGCTATTCGTCGGCGGCCTGCTGCCGGCGGTGATCGCCACGCTCGCCATCGTCGTGGTGTGCTTCGCGCGTTCGCGCAAGGAAGCGCCGAATGCGGCGCGTCGTGCGCCGTGGGGCGTGATCGGCAAGACGTTCATCGTGGCATTGCCCGCGCTCGCGCTGCCGGTCCTCATCCGCACGGCCGTGATCGAAGGCGCGGCGACCGCTACGGAAGTCTCGACCATCGGCATTGCCTATACGATCGTCATCGGCCTGATCGTTCACGCCTTCAAGAAGCACCTGAACTTCAAGCGTCTCTATCCGCTGCTGACCGAGACTGCGGCCCTGTCCGGCGCGATCCTGCTGATTATCGGCATGGCCACCGCCATGGCCTGGGCGCTCACGCAATCGGGCTTCTCCGCCAAGCTGGTCGGCCTGATGCACGGTGTGCCGGGCGGACAAGTCGGCTTCCTGCTCATTTCCATGGTCGTGTTCATCGTGCTGGGCAGCGTGCTCGAAGGCATTCCGGCCATCGTGCTGTTCGGACCGCTGCTGTTCCCGGTCGCCCGCTCGCTCGGCATTCACGACGTGCATTACGCCATGGTCGTGATCCTGTCGATGGGCATGGGCCTGTTCGCACCGCCGCTCGGTGTGGGCTTCTACGCTGCGTGCGCCATCGGCAAGACATCGCCCGACAAGGTGTTCAACCGGATGTGGACCTACATGGGCGCGCTGCTCGTTGCCCTGCTCGTGGTGGTGTTCATCCCCTGGATCTCGATCGGTTTCCTGAAATAAGGCAAGTCACTTAGCGCTTTTCATCGACGGGCTCCGCCGCACAGCGGGCGGTGGAGCCCGTGTTGTAGCTATCAGTAAATTTAGGAGTCCATAGCATGACTGAGAAGGTAGCAGTAGTCACGGGCGGCGGTATGGGCATTGGCGCCGCCATCTGCGAACGATTGGTAAAGGATGGTATGACCGTGGTGGTGGCCGACCTCAACGAAGGGGCGGCCGCGGAGACGGCCGCAGCGCTCACCGCGTCGGGTGGCAAGGCGTGGGCGCTGGGGATGAATGTGGGAGAGGAAGCGTCGATTGCCGACGGCTTCGCGCAGATCGCGAAACGGCACGGCCGCTGCGACGTACTCGTCAACAACGCCGGGATCGCCAAGACCTATCCGTTTCTCGACTACCCGCTCGACCACTGGCATCAGGTGATGAACGTGAACCTGACCGGCACGCTGCTATGCGGCCAGCATGCGGCGCGTCTCATGCGTGAGCAGCGTTGGGGGCGCATCATCAATCTGGCGTCGGTGGCGGGCATTCTGGCGAGCGCCGGGCGCACGGCATACGGCACCTCGAAGGCGGCCGTGATCGGGCTCACGCGCCAGATGGCCATCGAACTCGCGCCGTTCGGCATCACGGCCAACGGGATCGCGCCGGGCCCCATCGATACGCCGCTCACGAAGGTGTTGCATTCGGACGTTTCGCGTCGCCACTACACGGAGACGACGCCGCTCGGACGCTACGGCCAGCCCGGTGAGATTGCCGGCGCCGTGAGCTTTCTCGCGTCGGACGACGCGTCGTACGTGACCGGGCACATCCTGCCGGTCGATGGCGGCTTCGTCGCCGCCGGCATTCTGGAAATCTGACGACACACGCCGACGGTATCTGCCGTCGGCTTCCCCTGCGCGCTTGCGCCCCGCTCCCCCAACGTCTATTGAAGTCGGGTGTCCGGCAGGTCCGGCACCAGTCGCGCCCCCGGCGCACGCTGCATCTCGCGCCACACGCTGCGCGCATTGTCCACGAACGTCGCCACGCAAGGGTTGTGGTTATCCCGGCTCCATAGCAGCGCCACCTCGGCCACGGGTGCGTTCCTGAGCGGCTTGAACACGGCGTTGCCCGACGCGCTCGCGCTGCTCATGGACATCGGCACCATCGCCACGCCCAGCCCTTCGCCCACGAGGTTGATGATCGTCTGCTGCAAGTTGGTTTCGAGCCGGATGTGCGGCGAAAAGCCCGAGCGACGGCAGTGCGTGACGATCAGGTCATAGACGAGCGGCGCGATCTCGCGCGGAATGCTCACGAACGATTCTTCGGCCAGTTGCGCCGCGTCGAGCACCCGCACCTTCGCCAGCGCGTGTGTGCGGGGAATGACCGCCACCATCTCCTCGCGAAAGACCGTCGCCGTATCGAGACCGGTCAAATCCTCCGGGCGATACATGATGCCGACGTCGGTCTGCCCCGCGCGCACGGACTCCGCGAGCAGATTGGGCAAGGTCTCCGCCAGCTTCATGTCGACGCGCGAGTACGCTGCGGCATACGTGCGCGTGAGCGCCGGGAGAATGTTGTACGCCGAGGACATCATGAAGCCGACGGTGATCGCCCCGTCTTCTCCCCGACTCGCCGCCACCACGTTACGGCGCGCCCGATCGACCGAGTTGAGGATTTCGACCGCGTCCTGATAGAAGCGCGTGCCGGCGCGCGTGAGCCGCACGCTGCGATTCGTCCGCTCGAACAACTGCACGCCCAGTTCGGCCTCCATCAACGCGATCTGGCGTGACAGGGGCGGCTGCGAGATGTGCAATTGCTGGGCTGCACGACCGAAGTGAAGCGTCTGGGCGAGGACCACGAAGTACTGGAAATGGCGCAACTCGATCATTTGATACCCCAAAGGTATTATTGGCGCATCAATATTGTATTGGATGTTATGACTCGTCGGTCGTATCCTGCTTTGGCGGTTGGCCACCCGAGCCGGTCGCGACATAAAGAGACGTCAGGAATCGCCAGGCCACAAGCCACCGACGGCGCCCCTTTCGTACCGATACGAGAAGGAGACAAGTCATGCCCGCTCACCTTGCTGTAGCGCACGCCCCCGCTCGACCTGTCGGCCACGCCAGCCCCCTTGGCGCAGCCAAACCCAATCCCCCGTTCAGCAACATTGCCGCGCTTGCCGAGCGCATCGTACGTGTGCCGCCTGTGGCCGCCCCCACGGCGCATCTGACGGCAAACGCACGTCAGTGGCGCCCCGACTACCTCGACATCGACGATCTCTGCGGCACCGACGCGCGCATGCGCGATCTGCTCGCGCGCGGCAAGCGCTTCGTCGACCGGGGACTGCCGGTGCTGATTCTCGGCGAAACGGGAACCGGCAAGGAATTCCTGGCGCGCGCGCTGCATGCTTATAGCGAACGGCGCGCGCAATCGTTCGTCGCGATCAACACCGCTTCGCTGCCGGAGCATCTCGTGGAGAGCGAGTTGTTCGGTTATCAGCGCGGCGCATTTTCCGGCGCATTGCCCGGCGGGATGAAAGGGAAGTTGCAGCAAGCCGATGGCGGCACGCTCTTTCTTGACGAAATCGGCGACATGCCGTTTGCCTTGCAAACGCGCCTGCTACGCGTGCTATCGGAGCGCGAAGTGACACCGCTGGGGGCGAGCCAGCCGGTGCCGGTCGACGTGCAACTGATCTGCGCGACGCACCAGGATCTTGCAGACGCCGTGGCACAGGGCACATTCCGTGAAGACCTCTACTACCGGATTGCCGTGGGCGTGTTGACGTTGCCTACGCTGCGCGAGCGCGACGACAAGACCGAGCTGATCGCGCGCATGCTGTGCGACGAGTGGGCCGGACTATCCGTCGATCAGGCGCTCACGCGCGTGTCGCCCGACGCCCTCTCGCGGCTGCTCATGCACGCATGGCCGGGTAACCTGCGTCAGATGCGCGCGACGCTGCGTTATGCGTGTGCGGTAATGAGCGGCGAGACGCTGTGCGTGAACGATTTGCCGCCGGAGTTTTTGCAGGCAGCCGCCCCGCACGCAACGCCCTTGCGTGTGGCGACGACCCTGCGTCGCGACGACGAGGCAGGTGAGACGGAAACGGTCTGTGCGACGCGCCTTCATACGTTGCACGCCACCCATCGCCTGCACGATGACCGCCAGGACTCGGAGCGCGAGCGCATTTTGCAGGCCCTCGCACAACATCGCTGGAATATTTCTGCGGCGGCGCGCACGCTCGGTTTCTGTCGTGCATCGCTGTATCGGAAGCTCAAGCAGTTGAGCATTCCGCACGTGCGCGATTGCGGCGAGGCACTCACGACGGGTCACTACGCCTGACGCCACATCCCCCATCCACCGGCGTACGAAAATGACGAGCAAAAAAAAGCGCGGCCGATGAGGCCGCGCCAAGGTTTGGAGACTTTTCACTCAACGCAAAAGTCTACTTCTCGCGGAACGTAGTATAGGTCTGCCTCTCGAATTCATTGTCATCATTCGACGCAATGAATTATTCGGCGACTCGCAATAGTCCGTAAAACCCCATCAATAAAGCACTTTTTGGCACGCAGGAAATTCACACGCTTGCCGACTTCTCGGATTCGGCACATTGCGCGCGTGTACGTTGGTCACATGTCAGCGACGTGGCAGCGCACCGACACGACGCAGCACATCTCTCACGTTGCCATTGGTATAGCGATAACCGACACCGTGTATCGGAACGGGCTGCGCCAAGGTGATGGCCTGTCGAACGATGCCGCCCTCGCATTGCCATTCACACACCGTTTTTATTCGATGCGCGATGTGCGCGACACCCTCATCCGTTGCGATTCGTCACCGACGGAACCAAAACGAAACATGCATGTCGCGCGCAAAACGTGTGCTGGCAACGCTTCGCACGCGCTTTCGCTTGCACGGCACACTGTGTTCCGGGCGCAACAAACTTCGCTTGCAGGGTGATTTCTCACCTACGCTTAATCAAGCCAATCCCTTGCCAGACAATGCTTTACAACGCGTCGCGCAGATTCTTTTCATATCTGAAATAGATTCTTGCGGATTCTGAAATAGGCGGGAGTCACATCGACTCATACACTGCCCCCTGTCAACAGAGCAGTGCCGATAGCTGTTCGGGTCCGCGAGTGACACATCGTCACCTCGACATGTTCTGTTTCGCCGCGTTCTGTTTACACGCGAATTCTGCGATTCGTGTCACGTTACTGGAGCTTAAACCATGAAAAAAACTCTTCTTGCCGCGGCCGTTGTCGGCGCGTTCTCGATGACCGCGCACGCACAAAGCAGCGTCACCCTGTACGGCTTGATCGACGCCGGCATCGCTTACACGAGCAACTCGACCAACACCGTTGGTGCTTCGGGTTCGAAGAACTTCCGTGCAACGAGCGGTCTGGTCAACGGCAGCCGTTGGGGCCTGAAGGGCTCGGAAGACCTGGGTGGCGGTAACAAGGCCATCTTCGTGCTGGAAAACGGTTTCTCGATCGCTAACGGCTCGTCGCTGCAAGGCAACCGCATGTTCGGTCGTCAAGCCTTCGTCGGCCTGCAGAACGATCGCTTCGGCGCTGTGACGATCGGCCGTCAGTACGACTCGCTGGTTGATTACCTCGCACCGTTGACCCTGAACGGTTCGTCGTTCGGCGGCACGATCGCTTCGCACCCGTATGACAACGACAACACGAACAACTCGTTCCGTGTGAACAACTCGGTCAAGTACTCGAGCGCCAACTACAACGGCCTGACCTTCGGCGGCCTGTATGGCTTCTCGAACAAGGCTGGCGACTTCGCCAACAACCGTGCGTTCAGCGCTGGCGTGAACTACGCTAACGGCCCGTTCACGGTCGCTGCTGCTTACTTGGAGCGCCAAGGCAATCCGGGTAACAACAACGCCACCGGCGCAGTCGATACGTCGGCTAGCGGTGACTCGGTGTTCCAGTCGTCGAAGCAACGCGTCTGGGGTATCGGTGGTAACTACGCCTTCGGCCCGGCAACGGTCGGCCTGGTGTACACCCACACCCAACTGCAAGGTCTGACGGGCCTGAACTACAACAGCACTGCTGTGTCGTTCGCTAACGACGGCCTGAAGTTCGACAACTTCGAAGTCAACGGTCGCTACATGCTGACCCCGGCAGTCTCGCTTTCGGCCGCGTACGTGTACACGATGGCCAAGCAAGATTCGACGGACAAGAAGCCGAAGTTCCACACCGTTACGCTGCAAGCTGACTACCGTCTGTCGAAGCGCACCGATGTGTACCTGACGGGTTCGTACCAGCACATCTCCGACAACGAAGGCACGGGCCTGGCGGCTGGTGTCGGCGCTGCCGGCGGTATGTCGTCGACCAGCTCGCAAACCGTCGTCGGCACGGGTATCCGTCACCGCTTCTAATCCAGGCGGCGTGAGCACCGGAGATGTCTTCCGGTGTTCCTGACACGAAAATGGCAGCCTCGCGGCTGCCATTTTTTTGCGCTGGATTTTGAAGCGGCGGCGCATTTCCCACGCGCCGCCCCTCGAGTCGATAACGTCAGAAGCGCGTCTCGCGCGCCGCACGCAGGAAGTTATCCAGCACCGGCGTGCAATCCAGAAACTCCGGACCGCCCGCACGGTGGAACTCCGGATGCCACTGCAAGCCCATCACGAACGGCGCTTTGCGATAGCGAATCGCCTCGACCACGCCGTCTTCCGCGCACACGGCCTCCACACTCAGATCACGACCGAGCGTCTTTACCGACTGGTGGTGAATCGAGTTGACGATCGGCACGTCCACCGGCGCGAGCATTTGCGCGAGCGACGAGCCTTCGGGGAACGTCAGCGTGTGACGGTTGTGTTCATACGTTTCGGTCACGTGCGGAATCGCCTCGGGCAAATCCGTCGCGATGTCCTGATGCAACGTGCCGCCGAAGGCGACGTTGATCAGCTGGCACCCACGGCACACGCCGAGAATCGGCTTGCCCTGCTCGACGAACTCGTGCAACAGCTCAAGCTCGTACATGTCGCGCATACGATCGCCCTGCCATTCGTGGCGCGTCGCGACTTCCGAATAGGTCAGCGGGGAGACGTCCGCCCCGCCCTGCAAGACCAGACCGTCGAGGTGCTTCGCGTAATCGTGCAGACGGATGTGGCTCGGATGCAGCAAACCCTGCGTATCGACCGTCGGGATCATGAACACCAGCACGTCGCGCGACATCACCCAGTGGGCGATCGACTCTTCGAGGTATTGCAGCGTCTTGCTGCGCAGCCCCTTTGAGCCCGGTTCCGGGTGGAAAATACGCGCAGAGATCCCGATCTTCAGCGTGCGCTGCGTGATACGCTGCCCGGCGCGGTCGTACCAGGCGCGAAAACGCGCCGACATGATGCGACGCAGAACCGACCACGGCGAATCGCCCGCCTGCAAATACGATGGCTGACCGCCCATCGAGGCCGGACTGCCGGGACGCGGTGCGCCCGAACCGAACGACGGTTGATGCGGCGGCTCACCACCGCCACCCGCGCCACTGGCCCCTCCCGTCCCTCCCGTCCCTGCCGCCCCCGCCGTTCCTGAAGCACCGCCGGTCGTTCCCGCTTCTCCGATGCTGCCACCCGCGCTGCCGAGACCTGCCGCTTTGACGTCGTCGCCCGACTTCGGCACCGGCGAGCCGATCGGATTGCGATCAGACGCCACTTCAGCGGCAGAGCCCTGCCTCGCGGGCTTTGCCGCCGGGGCAGGCGCCGTCGGCTTTTCCGCTCGCGCGTCGGCCGAACCGGTCACCTCCGTGGGCGGCGCAGGACGTGTCAGTGTATCGGGGTTCGGCGGCATGTCCGGAGACCCTTCGGCCGTGCCGGCAACCGGCTTGGCGGTCGGACGTGGTGTCGACGGCGTGGCCGGCTCGACGTACTCCGACTCGCTCGTGGCAGGCGAATCCGCAGGCGAGCCGCTGGCCTTCCCGGCTTCCGGCCCGGAGGCCGGTGAAGCGGCGGGCGGGGTGGGTGACGCCGAAGCAGGCGGCGCCGCTGTGGGCTTGCTCGTGTCGGACTCGGGCTTGGGCGTTGGCTGCATTGGCTGCGGCGGCTGCTTTGGCTGCTGCGATTTCGGATCTTGAGCGTCGGTCATGATGGCTTTGAAGTGCGTCCTGAAAAGATCGTGAGGACGAAGGGGAAAGAAGGATTGACCACGTCGGCCCGGGAATTATCCCGCCGCCACAATCCCGCCGCAACCGCATTGCCGGCATCACCGGCGCACACCGGCACACACCGGCACGTCGAGCGGCGTCGCCCGACGGGCTCCGAATCAACGATGAAACGCCAATGAAACCCTCTCACCCGGCCAATGTCGAAGATTTTTGTTACGCGACGGACGCATCGCACACTCGCCAGACACCGGTCGGGCCGGCGCAGCGAACCATGCCGTCGACGCGTATAATCGAGAAAATTGCGCGACATACACCGGAATTTGCGCGATGTTACCCTCGTTTGCGAGAAATGGCTTGCCACGACCGGCGAGCCCATTGGCACCAGGAGTTTGCAAGTGAAGCGTTTTCTTCGTCTGTGGCAAATCGCCCGTCATGACTTCCGCGTGCTGTGGCATGCGGCCCGCGACCCGCGACGTCCACGCTGGCTCCTGCCTGCCGTGGTACTGCTCGCGGTCTATCTGCTCAGTCCCATCGACCTGATTCCCGACTTCGTGCCGGTGTTCGGGTTGCTCGACGATGTCGTCGTGATCGGCATGGTCATCCACTGGCTCATCAAACGGTTGCCGATGGAGGTGCGCGAGGACGCGCGCGCTCACGTTTTCACGCAGCGCGCCTGATATCGGGCAAGCTAGATGCGACGAAAAAGGGACGCCGAGGCGTCCCTTTTTCGTCTTTCTCGTCTTTCTCGTCTTTCCTTTCCGACGGGCCAAACACTCAGGGCATGAGCAAGGTCGAACCGGTGGTCTTGCGCGACTCGAGATCGCGGTGCGCCTGCGCGACGTCGGACAGCGCATAACGCTGGTTCACCTCGATCTTCACCGTGCCGTTGCCGACTACCTCGAACAACTCCTTCGCCGTGGCTTCCAGATCGGCACGCTTGGCGGTGTAGTTGAAGAGTGTCGGACGCGTGAAAAACAATGAGCCGCGTGAGACCAGATCGCTGGTATTGATCTGCGCGACGGGACCGGAGGCATTGCCGAAGTTCACCATCATGCCCAGCGCACGCAGGCAGTCGAGCGAACCCATGAAGGTGTCTTTGCCGATGGAGTCGTAGACGACGGGCACGCCCTCGCCGCCTGTGATCTCCTTCACGCGTTCGACGAAGTTCTCACGCGTATAGACGATGGGGTGATCGCAGCCGTGCGCACGTGCGAGCGCTGCCTTCTCGTCCGAGCCGACCGTGCCGATGACCGTCGCGCCGAGCGCCTTCGCCCACTGACACACGATCAGGCCCACACCGCCGGCCGCCGCATGAATCAGAATGGTGTCGCCCGCCTTGACCGGATACGTGCGACGCAGCAGATACTGCGCCGTCATGCCCTGGAGCATCATGGCCGCCGCCTGATCGTCGCTGACGTTCTCCGGCAGGCGCACGAGCGGTGCCGCCGGCATCACGCGCGCCTGCGAGTAGGCGCCGCACGGGCGGCTCGCGTACGCGACCCGGTCACCGGGCTTCACATGCGTCACGCCCTCGCCCACCGCTTCGACCACGCCAGCCGCTTCCATGCCCAGTCCGGCAGGCAGCGGCTGCGGGTAAAGACCGGTGCGGAAATACACGTCGATGTAGTTCAGACCGACGGCGTTATGGCGCACCCGCGCTTCGCCCGGCCCCGGTTCGCCAACATCGACATCGACCCACTGCATCACTTCCGGGCCGCCGTTCTGTTCGATACGGATTGCTTTTGTCATCCTCGTTCTCTCCCTCGATGGGTGGTGTTTATCGTCAGGCGGATGGCTGCGCCGTCGCTTCCGTTGCTTCCCTTGCCAGACGCACGATCAGTTGTTCCAACAACAGACGCGCCGTCGCGCTGTTCGTCGCGCAAGGCACGTTGTGCACGTCGCACGCACGCACCAGCGCGTTGATATCGGGTTCATGCGGCTGCGGCGTCATGGGGTCACGCAGGAACAGCACCATGTCGACGCGGCCCTCGGCCAGTTGCGCGCCAATCTGCAAGTCACCGCCGTGCGGGCCCGAGAGCATGCGCTCCACGTCGAGGCCCAGCTCGCTGGCAATGCGCCCGCCGGTCGTGCCCGTGGCGACAAGCCGGCATTGCCGCAGCACGTCGACATAGTCGTGCGCGACGGCCAGGATCTCGTCCTTTTTCTTGTCGTGTGCGATGAGAGCAATGCGAACCGCGGGGACTTTGGGTACCGTTGAAACCGTCATTGATGCGCTTCCCTGAGCTTGATGTGGGTGAGGTAAGTGTTGAACGCAGGCGTTACCGAGCGCACGTGGTCAGAACGTGCCCGGGTAAGCGCCGCCGTCAATGAGAACGTTCTGCCCGGTGATGTAGCCTGCCTTCGCGCTGGAAAGGAAGGCGCAGGTCGCGCCGAATTCTTCCGGCTGCCCGAAGCGGCGCGCGGGAATTGCCGCGGCGCGCTGGCCGCGCGCGTCTTCGACGCTCTGGCCCGCCTTCGCCGCAGACGCCTGCATGGTCGCGTTCAACCGATCAGTGTCGAACGCGCCCGGCAGAAGATTGTTGATGGTCACGTTGTTCGCCACGGTCGTGCGTGCAATGCCCGCGACGAAACCGGTCAGGCCCGAACGGGCGCCATTGGACAATCCCAGAATGTCGATGGGGGCCTTCACGGCCGAGGACGTGATGTTCACGATCCGTCCGAAGCCCCGGGAGATCATGCCGTCCACGGTGGCCTTGATCAGCTCGATGGGGGTCAGCATGTTGGCGTCGAGCGCGCGGATCCAGTCGTCTCGCTGCCAGTCGCGGAAGTCGCCCGGCGGCGGACCGCCTGCGTTCGTCACAAGGATGTCCGGTTGCGGGCACGCGGCAAGCGCCTGCGCGCGGCCTTCCGGTGTGGTGATGTCGCAGGCCACGGCGCTGACTTTCACCCCCGTGGCAGTGCGGATCTCGCTGGCGGCGGCCTCGAGCGCGCCGACCGTGCGCGCGACGATCACGACGTTGACGCCCGCCTCGGCCAGCGCCTGAGCACAGGCACGCCCCAGCCCCTTGCTCGCACCGCACACCAGCGCGGTGCGGCCCTTGATACCCAGATCCATGGTCAACCTTCAAGACAAGTGATGCATTGGCAATGGGCTGCTGTGCAGCCGTCTTGCAGCGATTCTAAGGGAATCGTGCGCCTGGCGCTGAGTGTCGGGACTTGCTGCGGCGGACCAAAACCCGGACCGGCGTCGCCCGCATCGGCTAAAATCGCGGCCATGCGCGCTATACCGTGACATTCCGATCCGGTGGCCCAGCCTCACATTGCCTGCCATGAAACAAGACACCCGCTTCCCGAATCTCTTCATCTGCGATCATCCCCTGATCCAGCACAAGCTCTCGCACATGCGCGACAAGGAAACGTCGACGCGCACGTTTCGCGGCCTGTTGCGCGAAATCACGCTGCTCATGGGCTACGAGATCACGCGCGATCTGCCGCTCACGACCGAGCGCATCGATACGCCGATGGTGGAAATGGATGCCCCCGTCATCGCCGGCAAGAAGCTCGCCATCGTGCCGGTGCTGCGCGCCGGCGTGGGCATGAGCGACGGTCTGCTCGATCTGGTGCCCTCGGCACGTGTGGGCCACATCGGCGTGTATCGCGACGAACAGCACCGCCCGGTGGAATATCTCGTGCGTCTGCCCGATGTGAACGATCGCCGCTTCATTCTGTGCGACCCGATGGTGGCGACCGGTTATTCGGCCGTCCATGCCGTGGACGTGCTGGTCAAACGCGGCGTGGCCGAGGAGAACATTGCATTTCTCGCGCTGGTGGCCGCGCCGGAAGGCGTGAAGGTGTTGCACGACGCCCACCCGGGCGTGAAGTTGTACGTCGCGTCGCTCGATGAGCGTCTGGACGATCACGCTTACATCATCCCGGGTCTTGGCGACGCAGGCGACCGGCTGTTCGGCACCAAGAACTGACGACAATCGCCCCCGGTCTCCCGGGGCTTTTCATTTCGGGCGGCCGGACGACGCCATGCGTCGCGCCGATGTCGTCGACATGTTCATGCGCCCTTGCGGCGCGTGGCCATCGCCACACCGATGGCCGCCAGCGCCATCCCACCCCACGCCAGCGGGGGCATGTGCTCCCCGACCATCAACCACGCGGCGAGGGCCGCTGCGGGCGGTACGAGGAAGAATAGCGCCGACACGCGCGACGCTTCCCCGCGCCGGATCATCGCCAGCAATAGCGAGATCGCCACGATGGAATTGCCGATCACCAGATAGACCAGCGTGAGCCCGAGTTGCCACGTCCAGTCGACGTGCATCGGTTCGAGCCACCATGCGAGCGGCAGCGTCGCCGCAAAACCCACGGCGTACTGCACCAGATTCGACGTAATTGGATGCTGGCCCAGCCCAAAGCGCTTCTCGTACAGCGTGCCGCACGTGATCGCCCCAAGCGCCACGAACGTGAGCAGCAACCCCAGCGCCGAGGTCGCCTCCACCGCCGAGCGGGCCACGATGACGAGCGCCGCCCCCGCCAGTCCCAGTCCGAGCCCGAGCCAGTTCATGCCGCTGACGCGCTCGCCGACCAGATGCGGCACTGCCAACGCGACAAGAATCGGTTGCAGCGACGTGATCAGCGCCACGCTGCCCGCCGACACACCGAGCCGCAGGGACAGATACGTCATGCTGAAGTAAAGCGCCTGAATCAGCAGACCGATCACGACGAGATGCCCCCATGCAGCCGCCGTCTTCGGCAGCGGGGGACGCATGACGATCGCCAGCGGCGCGAGCAGCACGAGCACGAGGCCATAGCGCAACGCCAGGAAGGTCAGCGGATCGGCATAGTCCAGACCGATCTTGGCGACGGTGAAGCCGACCGACCACAGGAACAGGAAGATGAGCGGCGCAGCGCGCAGCCATAGCGGATCGTGAGCAACACCGGTGCGCACCGGCTCCAGCGAAGATTTCGGGGACATCGTCAGGGGGAGGATCCTTTTCCTATTTTTGTTCTACGGGCGATGCCGCACGCGCCCGGCGGCGGCGCGGCATCACCCGAGTCCGGCCTAGCACTCTACCTGCGCTTTGTTTGTGCCTCGCTTGCGCCTTATCTGCACCTTACCTGCGCCGGTTGCCGCCCAGAATACTGCCCAGCACGCCGCGAACGATCTCGCGCCCCAACTGGCTGCCGACCGTGCGCATCGTGCTCTTGACCATGGCTTCTACGGGGGTGTCCTTGCTGCGCGATCCGCCCTTGCCTCCCAGCAGCCCGCCCAGCGCGTCGAGCAAGCCGCCGCCCGATGTGCCGGTTGAGGTTCCACCGGATGCACCACCGCCCGGCGCGGACGTGGCCGCACCGCCGTCAGGCGCGACCGAACCGTCCGATTGCCGTGCCTGCGTGCGTCCGACGAGCTTTTCATAGGCTGATTCGCGGTCGACCGCCTTCTCGTACACGCCCGCGACCAGCGACGCCGCGATCAACGCAGCGCGTTCCTGCGATGTGATCGGCCCGATGCGCGACGCAGGCGGCGAGACATACGCGCGTTCGGTCACCGCAGGACGCCCTTTCTCGTCGAGCAGCGACACCAGCGCCTCGCCCACGCCCAACTCACCGATGACCGTCTCGATATCGAGCGACGGATTCGCACGCATGGTCTGGGCGGCCACCTTCACCGCCTTCTGGTCGCGTGGCGAGTAGGCCCGCAGGGCGTGCTGCACGCGGTTGCCCAACTGGCCGAGCACCGTGTCCGGCACGTCGACCGGATTTTGAGTGACGAAATACACGCCAACGCCCTTGGAGCGAATTAAACGAACCATCTGCTCGATGCGTTCGAGCAACGGCTTGGGCGCCTCGTTGAACAGCAGGTGCGCCTCATCGAAGAAAAAGACGAGCTTCGGCTTGTCCGGATCGCCGACTTCCGGCAGGCGCTCGAACAATTCCGCCAGCAGCCAGAGCAGGAAGGTGGCGTAGATGCGTGGCGCCGCCAGCAGTTTGTCGGCCGCCAGGATGTTGACGACGCCACGCCCCTGCGCGTCCGTCTGCATGAAGTCTTCGATGTTGAGCATCGGCTCGCCGAAGAACTTGTCGGCGCCTTGCTGCTCCAGCGTGAGCAGCCCGCGCTGGATCGCGCCGACCGAGGCCGCCGAGATGTTGCCGTACTGCGTCGTGAAGGTCGATGCGTTATCGCCCACGTGCTGGAGCATCGCGCGAAGGTCCTTGCTGTCGAGCAACAGCAGGCCGTTGTCGTCGGCGATCTTGAAGACGAGATTGAGCACCCCGGTCTGCGTCTCGTTCAAGCCGAGCAGGCGGGCCAGCAGCAGCGGTCCGAGGTCCGAGACCGTGGCGCGCACCGGGTGGCCCTGCTCGCCGAAGACGTCCCAGAGCGTGGCCGGGCTGCCATGCCAGTCGGGCGTATCGAAGCCGAGATTGGCGATGCGCTCCTTGAGCTTGGGCGTCTCCACGCCCGGCTGCGTAATGCCGGTCAGGTCGCCTTTGACGTCCGCGAGGAATACGGGCACGCCGATGTCGGAGAACGCCTGTGCCATGACCTGGAGCGTCACGGTCTTGCCGGTGCCGGTCGCGCCGGTAATGAGCCCATGGCGGTTGCCCATGGCGGGGAGCAATCCCAGTACATGCTGGGCGTTGCGCGCGATCACGAGCCTTTCACCGGGATCTTGAACTGGACTCGCCGAGGCGACGGCGGGTTCGGCAACGGCTGCCGCCGACGTGGCGGGGGGTATCGCGGAAGACGACACTTGCGACGGCACGGGCTTCTTGGGCATGCGAGACCTCGGCGGTAGACGCGGCGCGGCTCGTGACACGGCGCAGCAAACACCCGTGGCACGGTGCGGCGGCATGATAAAATTGCCTCCGATTATAGCGGCAGGTATCGCCGCTCGGACTGCACCGTCCCGAAATGCCCCCTGAGATCGACCGGATCCGTGTGAGGCGACGGGGCGGCTGGACAATCGGCGCCCGCGACCCCAGTGGTGGCGGGCGCTCCCGTTTCAACGGTTGGCCGCGCCGCACTGCGCGGGCCGGCAGAGCATACTTCGCCGCACAGCGCGGCACGACGGAGAAATTCATGGCGGGTCATAGCAAATGGGCCAACATCAAGCACAAGAAGGCAGCGGCAGATGCCAAGCGCGGTAAAGTCTGGACACGTCTGATCAAGGAAATCACGGTCGCGGCCCGTCTGGGCGGGGGTGACGCCGACAGCAACCCGCGCCTGCGTCTGGCCGTGGAAAAGGCCGCCGACGCCAACATGCCCAAGGACAACGTCAAGCGCGCGATCGATCGCGGCGTGGGCGGTCTGGACGGGGCGAACTACGAAGAGATCCGCTACGAAGGCTATGGCATCAACGGCGCTGCGGTGATCGTCGACACCATGACGGACAACCGTGTTCGCACGGTGGCGGAAGTGCGCCATGCCTTCTCGAAGTTCGGCGGCAACATGGGCACCGACGGCTCGGTGGCATTCCTCTTCACGCATTGCGGCCAGTTCCTGTTCTCGCCGGAAACCCCGGAAGACAAGCTGATGGAAGTGGCGCTCGACGCCGGCGCCGACGACGTCATCACGAACGACGACGGCAGTTTCGAGGTCGTCTGCCCACCCAACGATTTCCAGGCGGTGAAGGACAAGCTCGAAGCGGCGGGTCTGAAGGCCGAAGTCGCGGAAGTCACGATGAAGCCGCAAACCGAAGTGGTCTTCACCGGCGATGACGCCGTGAAGATGCAAAAGCTGCTCGACGCGCTCGAAAACCTCGACGACGTGCAGGACGTATTCACCAACGCCGTCATCGAGGAATAAGATGAAAATTCTGGTTGTGGGCTCGGGTGGCCGCGAACACGCGCTGGCCTGGAAGCTTGCCCAATCGCCGCGTATCCAATTGGTCTATGTCGCGCCGGGCAACGGCGGCACGGCGCTCGATGAGCGCCTGCGCAACGTGCCGATCAGCGACCCGAACGTGCTCGCCGAATTCGCCGCACGCGAAGGCATTGCGCTCACCGTGGTGGGTCCGGAAACGCCGCTCGCCGCCGGCATCGTCAATATCTTCCGCGCCCGTGGCCTGAAGATCTTCGGCCCGACGAAGGAAGCCGCGCAACTCGAATCGTCGAAGGACTTCGCCAAGGCGTTCATGAAGCGCCACGGCATTCCCACGGCCGATTACGAGACCTTCGCCGACGCGGCTGCCGCACACGCCTACATCGACGCCAAGGGCGCACCGATCGTCATCAAGGCCGATGGCCTGGCCGCCGGCAAGGGCGTGGTCGTGGCGATGTCGCTCGAAGAAGCGCACAACGCTGTGGACATGATGCTCGCGGACAACAAGCTCGGCGACGCCGGGGCGCGCGTGGTGATCGAGGAGTTCCTCCAGGGCGAGGAAGCCAGCTTCATCGTGATGGTCGACGGCAAGAACGTGCTGCCGCTGGCCACCTCGCAGGATCACAAGCGCCTGCTGGACAACGATCAGGGTCCGAACACCGGCGGCATGGGCGCTTACTCGCCCGCGCCGATCGTCACGCCGCAGATCCATGCACGTGTCATGCGCGAAATCATCATGCCGACCGTGCGCGGCATGGAGACCGACGGCATTCGCTTCACCGGCTTCCTGTATGCCGGCCTGATGATCGATGCAGACGGCAACGTCAAGACGCTCGAATTCAACTGCCGCATGGGCGACCCCGAAACGCAGCCGATCATGGCGCGACTCAAGGGCGACTTCTCGGTGGTGGTCGAGCATGCGATCGCGGGCACGCTCGACAAGATCGAACTCGACTGGGACCGTCGTTATGCGCTGGGCGTGGTGCTCGCCGCCCACGGCTACCCGGACACGCCGCGCAAGGGCGATCGCATCTCGGAGATTCCGGCGGAGACCGACGAGTGCGTGACGTTCCATGCGGGCACCCAGCTCGATAACGACGTGCTGCAGGTCACCGGCGGACGCGTGCTGTGCGTGGTTGGTCTGTCGGATACGGTGCGTGGCGCGCAAAGCGTGGCGTATCAGACCGTCAACCAGATCAATTTCGACGGCATGCAGTATCGCCACGACATCGGTAACCGCGCCCTGGCGCGCAAGCCGGAATGAGCTGAAACACGCTGCAATAAGCTGGAACAAGCCGCGCTGAGCGTGAACGTCGGTCGGTAGATGCACCGCGACGCGATTCGGCGACAAGGACAACGGCCCGGAGGACTTCACGTCTTCCGGGCCGTTGTCTTTTGGGCGGGCGCCGGGGCGCGATCGGCAAAACCGGACGCGTTGGGGACCGTCACATCCGCTGCGCGCTGCGATTGACAAGCGCAGGCCAAATTGGCACGCTGGCGTCGCGTGACACTGGAAGTTCACTTCCCGGCGACCCGCATCCGGCCAGCCCCGGCGGAATTCATGCAGTTTTCCCGACAGACCCCTCGCTCGACGGAGACTTACATGTTCGACCTCGATAAGCTGGTCAACGATTATCTGGTGCCATTCGGCCTGAAGATCGTGATGGCCGTCGTCATCTGGATCATCGGCGGCATCGTCATCAATCTGGTCGCGCGGCTCGTGCGCGGCGCGATGACCCGCCGCCACATCGATCCCACCCTCGTTCGCTACACCGAGTCGTCGCTGCGCATTGCGTTGCGCATCGCACTCATTCTGTCCATTCTCAGCGTTTGCGGCATCGAGACAACCTCGTTCGCCGCCCTGCTCGCGGCCGCCGGTATCGCCATTGGCGCGGCATGGTCCGGACTCCTGTCGAACTTCGCCTCGGGCATCTTCCTCATCGTGCTGCGTCCCTTCAAGACCGGCGACATGATCAGCGCGGGTGGCGTGACCGGCGTGGTCGAGGAGATCGGCCTGTTCGTCACCACGCTGACCACGGCAGACAACCTTCGCGTGTATGTCGGCAACACGAAGGTCTTCGGCGACAACATCACGGTGTATGACGCCAATGCGTACCGCCGGGTGGATCTCACGGCGCAGCTCGCCCATACGGTCGACGTGCAAGATGCCGTCGCACGGCTGAAGGCGCGCGTCGCACAGATTCCGAACGTGGTGGAAAAGCCGGGTGTGGACGTGGAAATCCTTGAATTCAATCCGTCCGGACCGGTGCTGGCGGTGCGGCCGTATTGCCATAACCGTGATTACTGGCAGGTGTATTTCGACACCAACAAGGCCATCGCCGAAGTCGGCGGCACGGCGCACTGGCCGGTGCCCGCGACGCGTCAGATCCTCATGCCGCCGCCGGGCGTGCCCGGCGCACCCGCCGGCGCCGCCAGCGCGGTGCCGCCCATCGTACCGGGCGCGGGCGGCACGGCCCCGGCAGGCACGCTGCCCAACGCACCGGCGTCCTGATGTGCTGAGGTCATGATGTCGGGCGTCGGCGTTTGACGCAGATCATCCGGGCGGCGTCGGCCGAGACGCCAGCCGCCCGCCTGTGGCCCCGTCCCGGTACAATCGCGGGTAAATTCGTCACATTTACCACGCAAGGGACGTCACAGAATGACAGCGCAAGACGCCGCGCAAGCGCCTGACACGGCTGCGGTACGCACTTATCTGCTCGGACTTCAGGACAAGATCGTCGAAACGCTGGAGCGCCTCGACGGTAAGCGCTTCTTCGTCGACGACTGGCAACGCCCGGCCGATAGCCCCCTGCGTGGCGACGGCCGCACCCGTGTGCTCGACGACGGCGACTTCTTCGAGCGCGGCGGCGTGAACTTCTCCCACGTGATCGGCGACAAGCTGCCCGCCTCGGCCAGCGCGTCGCGGCCCGAGCTGGCCGGGCGCAGCTTCGAAGCCCTCGGCGTCTCGCTGGTGCTGCACCCGCGCAACCCCTATTGCCCGACGGTGCACTTCAACGTGCGTATCCTGATTGCCACCGCCCCGGGCGAACTGCCCGCGTTCTGGTTCGGCGGCGGCATGGACCTCACGCCGTACTATCCGTTCGAAGACGACTGCAAGCACTTCCACCAGACCTGCAAGGATGCGCTCGATCCGTTCGATGCCACCTGGTATCCGCGCTTCAAGGCGTGGTGCGACGACTATTTCTACCTGAAACACCGTCAGGAGCCGCGCGGCATCGGCGGTATCTTCTTCGACGATTTCTCCGGCGGCGGTTTCGAGACGGGCTTCGCCGTCATGCAGAGCGTGGGCGACGCCTTCCTCGACGCTTACGTGCCTATCGTGGAACGCCGCCGCGGCATGCCGTACGGCGAGCGCGAGCGCGACTTCCAGGCGCACCGGCGCGGCCGCTACGTCGAATTCAATCTGGTGTGGGACCGTGGCACGCATTTCGGCCTGCAATCGGGCGGTCGCACCGAATCCATCCTCATGTCGATGCCGCCGGTCGTGAAATGGCACTACGACTGGAAGCCTGAGCCCGACACGCCGGAGGCGAGGCTCTACACCGACTTCCTCGTGCGTCGCGAGTGGGTCTGAAGGCCGGCAGCGCATGACCGTTACTTCTGCTCCGACGACCGGGACGACCGGGACGACCGGGAAATCCGCCACGCCGCCTCACGCCGTTCAACGCATCGGCGTGCTGGGCGGCACGTTCGATCCGATTCACACGGGCCATCTCGCGCTGGGCGCCCTCTTTGCCCGCACGCTCGCGCTCGACGAACTGGTGCTGATGCCGGCGGGTCAGCAGCCGCAAAAGCAGGGCAGCACCGCCGCCGAGCACCGGCTGGCGATGACGCGTCTGGCCGCGCAGGGCCTTGCCGCCGAGCTGGCCGTCTCTCATCCTTCGACACAGGTGATCGTCAGCACCCGCGAGATCGAGCGCGCCGGGCCGAGCTACACCGTCGATACGTTGCGCGACATGCGGCGCGACCTCGGCCCCGAAGCGTCGCTCTCGCTGCTCATCGGCTCGGACCAGCTCGTGCGGCTCGACACGTGGCACGCCTGGCGCGAACTCTTCGACTACGCCCATATCTGCGCGGCGGCGCGGCCCGGTTTCAGCCGCGAGACAGCGTCTGCGCCACTGCGTGAAGTCTTCGCCGAACGGGAAAAGTCCGCGCTCGGGGTACAATCCACGCCATGCGGCGGCATCCTGATCGACGACTCACTGGCCGTCGACATATCCGCCACCGAGTTGCGCGCCACGCTGGCGCACGCGCAAGACGCGGCCACGCCCCCGGCAAACCTGCCCGAACCCGTGTGGCAGTACATCCGCGCGCAACACCTGTATCGCGCCTGACGGCCCGCCACGACATGGCTGGGCCGCTGTCCGGCGCCCCCTGTTTCACCCAAAAGACGCACTATGGATATTCGTAAACTTCAGCGCCTGATCGTCGACGCCCTCGAAGACGTCAAGGCCCAGGACATCAAGGTGTTCAACACCGAACACCTCACCGCCCTGTTCGAGCGCGTGATCATCGCGAGCGGCACCTCCAACCGCCAGACCAAGGCCCTTGCCGCCAGCGTGCGCGACAAGGTCAAGGCCGCCGGCGGCGACATCGTCAGCATGGAAGGCGAAGACGTGGGCGAATGGGTGCTGGTCGACACGGGCGACGCCATCGTGCACATCATGCAACCGGCGCTGCGTCAGTACTACAACCTGGAAGAAATCTGGGGCGAGAAGCCCGTGCGCCTGAAGGCCGCCGGCACCAAGGCCGGCGTGAAAGCCGCCGCCGAAGACGGCGAAGACGCGGACGACGATGGCGACGAAGCGCCCGCGCAAAAGGCGCCCGCGCGTCGCAAGGCCAGCAAGTAAGACGCCCGCGCGATTTCGCCGATATGCGTCTGTTCATTCTCGCAGTCGGGCACAAGATGCCCGGCTGGATCGAAACCGCCTTCGCCGAGTACGCCAAGCGCATGCCCCCCGAGCTGCGCATCGAACTCAAGGAAATCAAGCCGGAGCAACGCTCCAACTCCCGCACCGCCGAGACGGTCATGGCCGCCGAAGCGCAGCGCATCGACGCGGCACTGCCGCGCGGCTGCCGTTTCGTGTGTCTGGACGAACGCGGTCAGGATCTCACGACCATGCGTCTCGCACAGTCGCTCACCGCCTGGCAGCAGGACGGGCGTGACGTCGCCTTCGTGATCGGCGGGGCCGACGGGCTGGACCCGGCGCTCAAGGCCCGCGCCGATACGCTCATTCGTCTGTCCAGCCTCACCCTGCCGCACGGCATGGTGCGCGTCTTGCTCGCCGAGCAGCTCTACCGCGCGTGGAGCATCAATGCCAATCACCCCTACCATCGCGTGTGATACGGATGCGGCATCTTATTGATGCCCTGTGGGGTGTCTTCTTGATGCCGTCTTATGCGTCTTCTCTATATGACAGCGCAATAAGACAGCCATAAGTCACGAGGCGCCGGCGCCGCGCAATGCGTCGTTGTATTGCGTTGCCGAGGCCGCTCTCTGCGTTGCTGGCCGGGCGACGGCGTCACCTGTCAATCCCCGCATTGCACTCGCGTGCAACACCCGTTGTGCAGCGCGAATGGAAAAATCACAGTGACGTGTTAGTCTACGCGGCGCTACTCAGTTCGCACCGCGAACAAGCAGGGTCCATCGACAAAAAAGGACCCTCGACTTCTCGTGAACCCCCGGAGATTGGTATGAAGCAACCTTCCCTGCGCACGTTCGCCCTCGCCGGCGTTGGCGCCGCACTGGCACTCGGCATGAGCACGTCGGCCCTCGCCGCCACGGAAATCCAATTCTGGCATTCGATGGAATCGGCCCTCGGCGATCGCGTCAACCAGATCGCAGCCGACTTCAACGCGTCGCAAAGCGACTACAAGATCGTCCCGATCTACAAGGGCAACTACGAGCAGGGTCTGGCCGCAGGCATCGCGGCCTTCCGCGCCGGTAACGCCCCGGCCATTCTCCAGGTGTACGAAGTGGGCACCGCCACCATGATTCAGGCCAAGAAGGCCGTGAAACCGGTGTGGGAAGTCATGAAGGACGCCGGCGAGTCGTTCGACGAGAAGGCATTCGTGCCGGCCATCGCGGGCTACTACACCGACGGCAAGACCAACCACCTGATCTCGATGCCGTTCAACAGCTCGACACCGGTGCTGTACTACAACAAGGACGCCTTCAAGAAGGCCGGTCTCGATCCGAACAAGCCGCCCAAGACCTGGGCCGACGTGAAGGCCGATGCCGAAAAGCTCAAGGCTTCGGGCATGTCGTGCGGCTTCACCATGGGCTGGCAAGGCTGGACGCAGCTCGAGAACTACAGCGCGTGGCACGCCCTGCCGTACGCCACGAAGGACAACGGTTTCGGCGGTCTCGATGCCAAGCTGTCCTTTAACGGCCCGCAACAGGTCAAGCACATCCAGTTCCTGGCCGACATGGCCAAGGAAGGCTCGTTCACGTACGTGGGCCGCAAGGACGAAGTGACCTCGAAGTTCTACAGCGGCGACTGCGGTATCGCCATGACGACCTCGGGCGCGCTCGCCAACATCGGCAAGTACGCCAAGTTCAGCTACGGCGTGGGCATGATGCCGTACGACGCCGACGTGAAGGGTGCGCCGCAGAACGCGATCATCGGCGGCGCCAGCCTGTGGGTGCTCGCCGGCAAGTCGGCCACCGAGTACAAGGGCGTGGCCAAGTTCCTGAACTACCTCGCCTCGCCTGCGGTAGCCGCCAAGTGGCATCAGGACACGGGCTACCTGCCGGTGACCAAGGCCGCTTACGAACTGACCGAAAAGCAAGGTTTCTACACGAAGAACCCGGGCGCCGACACGGCCATCAAGCAAATGCTCAACAAGGATCCGCTGCCGTACACGCGCGGTCTGCGTCTGGGCAACATGCCGCAGATCCGCACGGTCGTCGACGAGGAACTCGAAGGCGTGTGGGCCGGCAAGCAAACGCCCAAAGCCGCGCTCGACAAGGCGGTGCAACGTGGCGACGACCTGCTGGCCCGCTTCGCGAAGCAAGGCAGCTAAGGCTCGGCGAACGCGCGATTACGCGTGCAATGCCGGGGCTTTTCCTGCATTCGACGCACGAATCGTGACGTTACAATGACTCCACCCCGGCTCGCGTGAATGCGGGCCGGGTTGGTTTTTTTTTGGTCACTATGTTATGGCGCATACCTCCAGAGAACGCCCTCGCTTCAGCACCGGCTGGCTGCCCTACGCTCTTGTAGCGCCGCAGCTGTTCATCACCGTTGTCTTCTTCCTGTGGCCTGCGGGCGAGGCACTGTGGCAATCGACATCCACGCAAGACGCCTTCGGGCTGTCGAGCGAGTTCGTCGGCTTCGCCAATTTCACTGCGCTGTGGAGCGACCCGCTCTATCTCGCATCGTTTCGCACCACGATGATTTTCAGCGGACTGGTCACGGTCTGCGGTCTGGTCATCTCGCTGCTGCTCGCGGCCATGGCCGACCGTGTCACGCGTGGCAAGCGCACCTACCAGACGCTGCTGATCTGGCCGTACGCCGTCGCGCCCGCGATTGCCGCGGTGCTGTGGGCCTTCCTGTTCAACCCGAGTATCGGTCTGGTCACCTATGGCCTCGCGAAGCTCGGCATCGAATGGAACCACGCGCTCAATGGCGGTCAGGCGATGTTCCTCGTCGTGCTCGCGTCGATCTGGAAGCAGATCAGCTACAACTTCCTGTTCTTTTACGCCGGCTTGCAGGCGATTCCGCGCTCGCTGGTGGAAGCCGCCGCGATTGACGGCGCAGGGCCGATCCGGCGTTTCTTCGGACTGGTGCTGCCGCTGATCTCGCCGACGACGTTCTTCCTGCTCGTGGTCAACCTCGTCTACTCGTTCTTCGACACCTTCCCGGTGATCGACGCGGCGACCGGCGGCGGTCCGGGCCAATCGACCATGACGCTGATCTACAAGATCTACTCGGAAGGCTTCAAGGGGCTCGACCTCGGCAGCTCCGCTGCCCAGTCGGTGGTACTGATGGCCATTGTCATCGTGCTCACGGTCGTGCAGTTCCGATTCATCGAACGCAAGGTGCAATACGCATGATCGAGAACCGTCGCGGCCTGGACATCTTCTGCCACGTCATGCTGATAATCGGCGTGTTGCTGGTGGTCTTCCCGCTCTATGTGGCGTTCGTCGCCGCCACCATGAACGAGAGCGAAGTCTTCAACGTTCCGCTGTCGCTCATTCCGAGCACGCACCTGCTCGAGAACTTCGCCACGGTGTGGGGATCGGGCACGGGCAACGCCGCCATGCCGTTCGGCATGATGCTCGGCAACAGCCTGTTCATGGCACTGGTCGTCACGATCGGCAAGATTTCGGTCTCGATCCTGTCGGCCTTTGCCATCGTGTACTTCCGCTTCCCCCTGCGCAACCTGTTCTTCTGGCTCATCTTCGCCACGTTGATGCTGCCGGTCGAAGTGCGGATTTTCCCCACGGTGCAGGTGATTTCGAACCTCGGCCTCATCAACAGCTATGCCGGTCTGACCGTGCCGCTGATCGCGTCGGCCACGGCCACGTTCCTGTTCCGGCAGTTCTTCATGACACTGCCCGACGAGCTCGTCGAAGCCGCACGTATCGACGGCGCCGGTCCGATGCGTTTCTTCTTCGACGTGGTCCTGCCGCTGTCGAAGACGAACATCGCCGCGCTCTTCGTCATCACGTTCATCTATGGCTGGAATCAGTACCTGTGGCCGATTCTCGTGACCAATGCGCCCGAGATGACGACGGCGGTCGTGGGTATCAAGAGCATGATCGGCAGTGGTGATACCGCCACGCAATGGCAACTCGTCATGAGCGCCACGCTGCTCGCCATGCTGCCGCCCCTGGCGGTGGTGCTGCTGATGCAACGCTGGTTCGTGCGCGGTCTGGTCGATTCGGAAAAGTAATCATGGCAAATCTCAAACTCCATAGCGTCAAGAAAACCTACGACCAGAAGAACTACGTGCTGCACGGTGTCGACATCGACATCGAAGACGGCGAGTTCGTGGTCATCGTCGGCCCGTCGGGCTGCGGCAAGTCGACGCTGCTGCGCATGGTCGCCGGTCTCGAATCGGTCAGCGAAGGCAGCATCCTCATCGGCTCGCAGGTCGTCAACCAGCTGGAACCGAAGGATCGCAACATCGCGATGGTGTTCCAGAACTATGCGCTTTACCCGCACATGGACGTGCGTCAGAACATGTCGTACGGCCTGAAGATTCGCGGCATCGACAAGAAGACTATCGACGAACGTGTGCTGGCGGCCGCGCGGATTCTGGAACTCGAACCTCTGCTGGCGCGCAAGCCGCGCGAGCTCTCGGGCGGACAGCGCCAGCGCGTGGCCATGGGCCGCGCCATCGTGCGCGAACCGGCCGTGTTCCTGTTCGACGAACCGCTCTCGAACCTGGACGCCAAGCTGCGCGTACAGATGCGTCTGGAAATCCAGCGTCTGCACAAGCGCCTGAAGACCACGAGCCTGTACGTCACCCACGATCAGGTCGAAGCCATGACGCTGGCCGATCGCGTGATCGTCATGAACAAGGGCTACGCCGAGCAGATCGGCACGCCGACGGACGTCTACGAGCGCCCGGCGTCGCTGTTCGTCGCCAGCTTCATGGGCTCGCCCGCAATGAACCTGCTCAAGGGACGTGTCGACACGGAAGGCCGCACCTTCCAGATCGAAGGCGGCCCGGCGCTGCGCCTGCCGCCCACGAGCATGGCGCACGCGAACCGCGAACTCGTGCTCGGCGTGCGCCCGGAGCATCTGGTGCCGGCCGAGCAGCACAACGGTCTGGGGGCGTTCGCCGCACAGACCAGCATCAACGTCGATCAGCTCGAACTGCTCGGGGCCGACAATCTGTTGCACGGCCGCTGGGGCGAGCAACCGGTGACCGTACGCCTGCCCCACGAACTGCGTCCGGGCGCCGGGACGATCGTGCCGCTGGCCATCTCGGCCAAATCCCTGCACCTGTTCGATCCGTCGACGGGCAAACGAGTCGAGGCATGAGCGCGATGAGCGACAGTTCGGCAACAGCTCATTTGTGGCGCGACTGGCCGTATCCGCGCATCGTCTCGCATCGCGGCGGCGGCAAGCTCGCGCCGGAAAACACGTTGGCGGCGTTCGAGATGGGGGCATCGCTCGGTCTGCGCATGGTCGAGTTCGACGCCAAGCTCTCGGCAGACAATGTCGTCTTCCTGCTGCACGACGACACGGTCGATCGCACCAGCAACGGGCAGGGTCCTGCGGCGCAAATGACCTACGCCGAAATCGAAAAGCTTGACGCCGGCAGCTGGTTCGGGGCCGACGGCCGCTTCGCCGGACAGGTCATGCCCACGCTCGCGCAGGTCGCCGAGCGATGCCTGACGCTGGGCCTGGCTGCCAACGTCGAGATCAAGCCATGTCCGGGCCGCGAAGCCGAGACCGGCAAGTTGGTGGCCGAGGCGGTCAGAACGCTTTGGGCGGGTCGGCCGCAGGCGCCGCTGCTCTCCTCGTTCTCTTACGAGGCGCTCGAAGCGGCCGCCGCCGCCGTGCCGGAACTGCCGCGCGGCATGTTGTACGAGGCCGTGCCGCCCCATTGGCGCGAGGATGCCCGCAAGCTGGGCACCGTGACGCTGCACGCGAGCCACAAGCACCTCGATGGTCCGCAAGTCGCGCAGATCAAGGCGGCCGGCCTGCATATGCTGGTCTACACGGTCAACGAACCGGCACGCGCTCGCGAGCTGGCGGCGTGGGGCGTGGACGCCATCTGCACCGACCGCATCGACCTGATCGGCGCGGATTTCCTCGACGAGCGCTGAGCCCTCGTCAATGAACGGCACGCCGCGCCCCCGTCACCCGCTGGCGGGGGCGGGCGCAAGGCGGCATAATAGGGCGTTCCCCTCGCCCAGCCCATCCAGCGGCCCGGTGCGCGTGCTGCAAATCCATGCAAAGACGTGTGCCGGGCTGGACGAATTCAAGTCAAGCCGCCATGCCGTACATCTATCTCGCGTCGCAAAGCCCCCGCCGTCAGGAACTGTTACAGCAGCTCGGCGTTCGTTTCGAGCTGTTGTTGCCTCATGCCGACGAGGACGCCGAAGCGCTCGAAGCCGTGCTGCCCGGGGAGCCGCCTGACGATTACGTGCAGCGCGTCACGCGCGCCAAGGCGGAGGCCGCCGTCGCCCGACTGGCCCGCGCCGGGCTGCCGGGCGCCCCGATTCTCGCGGCCGACACCACCGTGTGCCTGGACGGCACCATCCTCGGCAAGCCGTTCGACGATGCCGACGCGCATGCCGTGCTGGCGCGCCTGTCGGGCACCCGCCATCGCGTACTGACCGCCGTTGCCGTATGTGCGGACGGACAGATCCATCAGGCGGTCAACATTTCGCACGTCTGGTTCCGCCCCCTTCGCCGGGAGGAAATCGAGCGCTACGTCGCCTCGGGAGAGCCGCGCGGCAAGGCCGGCGCGTATGGTATCCAGGGCAAGGCCGCTGAATTCGTCATGCGCATCGACGGCAGCTACTCCGGCATCATGGGGTTGCCGTTGTGCGAGACCGCCGCGCTGTTGCGCCAGGCGGGCGTCGACTTCTGACGCAAACCGATGCCCAAGCATTCCGAGTCCGGTCGACAATTTATGAACGAAGACATCCTGGTCAACATCACGCCGCAGGAAACCCGTGTGGCGCTCATGCAGCTCGGCGCCGTGCAGGAACTGCACATCGAGCGCACGCTCTCGCGCGGCCTGGTCGGCAATATCTATCTGGGCAAGGTCGTGCGCGTGCTCCCGGGCATGCAGTCGGCCTTCATCGATATCGGACTGGAGCGCGCGGCATTCCTGCACGTGGCCGACATCTGGCATCCGCGCACCAGCAACGACACGTCCGTGCCGCATCCGCAGCCGCCCATCGAGAAAACCGTCTTCGAGGGACAGACGCTGATGGTGCAGGTCATCAAGGACCCCATCGGCACCAAGGGCGCGCGGCTGTCGACACAGATCAGCATTGCCGGGCGTACGCTCGTCTACCTGCCGCAGGAGCCGCACATCGGCATCTCGCAGCGCATCGAGAGTGAAGCCGAGCGCGAAGCGTTGCGCAGCAAGATCCAGGCGCTGGTGCCGGCCGATGAAAAAGGCGGCTTCATCGTGCGCACGATTGCAGAAGACGCCGCCGACGCCGAACTGGCCAACGACATCGCCTATCTGCGCAAGTCGTGGCAGACCATCGGCGAGCAGAGCACGCGCGTGCCGGCGCCCTCCCTGCTGTATCAGGACCTCAATCTCGCGCAGCGTGTGCTGCGTGACTTCGTGCATGAGGAGACGGGCAAGATTCTGGTCGACTCGCGCGAGACCTATCAGAAGCTGGCCGAGTTCGCGACCACCTACACGCCGGCGGTGCTCGGCAAGCTCACGCATTACACGGGCGAGCGCCCCCTGTTCGATCTGTACAACGTGGAGACGGAAATCGAGCGGGCGCTGTCGCGTCGCGTCGACCTGAAGTCCGGCGGGTATCTGATGATCGACCAGACCGAAGCGATGACGACCATCGACGTGAACACTGGCGGCTACGTCGGCGCACGCAACTTCGACGACACCATCTTCAAGACGAACCTCGAAGCGGCGTTGATGATTGCGCGCCAGTTGCGTCTGCGCAATCTCGGCGGGATCATCATCATCGACTTCATCGATATGGAAAGCGCCGAGCATCGCGACTCGGTGCTCGCCGAACTGAAGAAGGCGCTCGCGCGAGACCGCACCCGCATCACGGTGAACGGATTCTCGCAACTGGGGCTGGTGGAAATGACGCGCAAACGCACGCGCGAGTCGCTCGCCCACGTGCTGTGCGAGCCATGCGCCGTGTGCCAGGGCAAGGGCCAGGTCAAGACGCCGCGAACCCTGTGCTACGACATCCTGCGCGAGATCCTGCGCGAATCCCGTCAGTTCAACCCGCGCGAGTTCCGTCTGATTGCCTCGCAGGAAGTGGTCGATCTGTTCCTCGAAGAGGAGTCGCAACATCTCGCCATGCTGATCGACTTCATCGGCAAGCCCATCTCGCTGCAAGTCGAATCGTCGTTCCATCAGGAGCAGTACGACATCATTCTGATGTAAATACGTCAGGACACCAAAGCACCGGGAGTATCCACTCCCTCTCCCGGTGCGCGCAGGCACCTTCATTGGGCATGCCAACCCGCCCACCTGCGCCCCTCCCTGCTTTTCATCGTCCCTGTTGCACCACAACCGGTCATGATCGCCACGTGGCCCGGTTCTTGCGTTTAAACGCTTAAATATAACGACGAAAAAGGGGCAAACAAATGGCGAATCCGAAAGCAATTGTCGATCTGACCCACGCAGTGAGGAAGTTGGCAGTCAGCAAGATCGGCGACATCAACGAGATCAACCGTGAGACGACATTTCTCGCACTCAACGCGTTGATCGAAGCGGCCCGTGCAGGCAATGCGGGCAAGGGCTTCGCCGTCGTGGCCAACCAGGTCAAGCTCGTCTCGAAGCGCATCGGCGAGGTGACCGATTCGCTCAACAAGGAGCTCACCGGGTCGCTCAAGGAACTCACGGAACTCGGCGATCTCATGATCGAGCGAATGGGCGGGCACGACGGTCAACGCTGTGCCGACCTCGCGCTGAACATGATCGACGTCGTCGACCGCAATCTCTACGAACGATCGTGCGACGTGCGCTGGTGGGCGACCGACTCGGCCGTCGTGACGTGCCTGACGGACCCGCATCCCGAGGCAGCGGCGCATGCAGCGGACCGCCTCGGCGTCATTCTGGACAGCTACACCGTCTACAAGGATCTCTGGGTGGTGGATGCCCAAGGCATGGTCGTGGCCAACGGCCGCCGCTCGGACTACCCGGTAATGGGCAGCAATGTCGCGGACGCGAACTGGTTCAAGGCCGCGCTCAAGACACGCAGCGGCGCCGATTACGTCGCCAGCGACGTTCAGACGCTCGCGCATCTCAGGCACGCGCAGGTCGCGACCTACTCGACTGCCATTCGGGAGAACGGACTGGCCGATGGCCGCGTGCTGGGCGCACTGGTCATCTTTTTCGACTGGGCGCCGCAAGCCGAAGCGGTCGTCAAGGGCGTGCGACTGAGCGACGAAGAATGGGCGCGCACGCGGTGCATGATCGTGGACTCCTCGTTTCGCGTGATTGCCAGCTCGGACGGACAAGGCGTACTCAGCGAGACCTTTCATCTGCGCACCGACGGGGCGACGAGCGGCTTCTATACCGACACTGTCAAACGAAGGACCGTCGCGTTCGCAGCGACACCCGGCTATGAAACCTACAAGGGACTCGGATGGTACGGCGTGGTGTGTCAGCAGCACCGGTGAGTCTTTGAGGGGAAGATGACGGCGAATCGGTCGCGCTACCTGGTGGACGGCGCGACCACTGGACGGCGCGGCTGGCACATTCGGGCAACCGCAATACAATACGACATCGATCCGATTTCGTCGCGCCCGACGCGCACGTCCTGGCCATGCCCTATTCGAACTACGACAATCTGGCAGCATCGAGCGAGGCGCTCGACAAACACGCCGTCGCACGCCATTCGACCTGGGTCAGTATCTGGGTCAACGTGGTGCTCACGACGGCGCAGATCGTCATCGGGGTCTTCGCCCGTTCGCAGGCCCTGATCGCCGACGGCATCCATTCGCTCTCGGACATCGTCTCCGACTTCGTGGTGCTCGCCGCCGCACGCGGCAGCGCCCGCGCGCCGGACGCCGATCACCCCTACGGACACAGCCGTTACGAGAACGCCGCGTCGCTCTTTCTCGGCGTGATCCTGCTCGCCGTGGGCGCCGGTATGCTGTGGCGCGGCATCGAACGGCTACTGCATCCGGAAGAGATTCCGGAGGTGCATGTCACCGCGCTGGTCGTCGCCGTCGTGGTGCTCGTGAGCAAGGAGGGTCTGTTTCGCTACATGCTGCGCGCCGCGCAGCGCGTGCGCTCCGCGATGCTCGTCGCCAATGCCTGGCATGCGCGCTCGGACGCCCTCTCGTCGCTCGTCGTCGCCTGCGGCATTCTGGGCAATCTGGCGGGCTATCGTATCCTCGACCCGCTCGCTGCTGCGCTCGTGGGCCTGATGATCGGACGCACCGGCTGGAAATTCGGCTGGAACGCGCTTCAGGATCTGATCGATCGTGGTGTCGACGACGCGACCACCGTCTCCATCCGTCAGCGCCTGCTCGACACCCCCGGCGTGCGCGCCATCGACATGCTGCGCACGCGCCGCATGGGCGATGAAATCGTGGTGGATGTGCATATCCTCGTCGATGCGCGCCTGTCGGTCTCCGAAGGGCACTACATCGCAGAACAGGCGCGCGCGGCCGTCATGGGCGAGCCGCAGATTCTCGACGTACTGGTGCACGTTGACCCGGAAAGCGACACCAAGGGCACCGCGCTGCAACAATGGCCTGCGCGCGCGGTCGTCGTCGGCGCGGCCGAACTGCTGTGCCGGGCGAATGCGCTCGCGTTGCATGACGTCAAGCTGCATTACCTCGATAACGGACTGGAAGCCGACGTGATCGTCGAAGGACTGGATGAACCGGTGCGTGCCGGTGCGGACCTTGCAGGCGATGGCGGCGTGGAAGCCGCGTCGCAAACCGTCGCCGATGCGCTCGCCGCCCGCTTCGAGCCACTGGGGCTGCGTTACGTACGTGTGCTTCGGGTGACGGGGGAAACCTCGACGGCAGTGGCCACATCGGCCACGTCAGCCACATCGGGCACATCGGTCGCCACCGAATCACCGAGCGCGACCCGCGGCGCGCAGAGGGTAGAAAAAACGTCGGCCGCCGGGTCGTCCTCCGTTAGCTGACCTCGCTGAACAAGGGACCCTAGCGGCCATTGCGGCCAGCGTGCCGTCAAATCACGTTAATACGGCCCGACCGGCGTGCGCGAGCGTCAGTCCTCGTGCTTGTACTGCGCGAACGGCATGCCCTGGCGGTCCTTGTCCGAGACGGTCGGCGTCATGCCGTCGAGCGGCCAGGGAATTGCCAGCGTCGGGTCATCCCAGCGAATGCAACGCTCGAACTGCGGCGCCCAGTAGTCCGTTGTCTTGTAGAGCACTTCGGCTGTCTCCGACGTCACTACGAAGCCATGGGCAAAACCGGCCGGAATCCACAACTGCTTCTTGTTTTCGGCGCTGATCCGCTCTGCCACCCACTTGCCGAACGTCGGCGAACCCTCACGGATATCGACCGCGACATCGTAGATCTCGCCGTGCAACACCCGCACGAGCTTGCCCTGCGGTTGCCTGATCTGGTAATGCAGGCCGCGCAGCACGCCACGCACCGAGCGCGACTGGTTGTCCTGCACGAACGTGAGCGTTTCGCCGAGCGCATCGTCGAAGTTGCGCTGATTGAAGCTCTCGAAGAAATAGCCGCGCGAATCGCCGAACACCTTGGGTTCGATGACGCACACGGCCGGGATCGCGGTAGGGGTGACTTGCATGGGAATTACCGGTAGGAATCAAGGGGCGAGCAACGGGTGCACAGGGTTCGTGTCAGGCAGCGATCAGAACACCCGCTCGCGCAACATCGAGAGGAGATACTGACCGTAGCCCGTCTTCGCCAGCGGCTGTGCCAGCGTCTCGATCGCAGCGGCATCGATCCACCCGCGTCGGTACGCAATTTCCTCAGGACAGGCGACCTTCAGCCCCTGGCGCGATTCGATCGTCTGAATGAACGTGCTCGCTTCGAGCATCGATTCATGCGTGCCGGTATCGAGCCACGCGTAACCGCGCCCCATGATCTGCACGTTGAGCTTGCCGCGCTTCAGATACTCGTTGTTGACGTCGGTGATTTCCAGCTCGCCGCGCGCCGAAGGTCGGATCGTGCGCGCAATCTCGATGACGTCGTTATCGCAGAAGTACAGGCCCGTGACCGCGTAGCGCGACTTCGGCTGCGTGGGCTTTTCGATCAGTTCGATCGCGCGCCCCGAGTCGTCGAACGTCACCACGCCGTAGCGCTCCGGATCGTTCACCGGGTAGGCGAACACGGTCGCGCCGTCGGTCTGCTGGTTTGCCGCGCTCAGCAACGCCGCGAAATCGTGGCCATAGAAAAGGTTGTCGCCCAGCACGAGCGCGCACGGATCGTTGCCGATGAAATCCGCACCAATCAGGAACGCCTGCGCCAGCCCGTCGGGAGACGGCTGCACCGCGTACTGGATGCTCAGCCCCCACTGGCTGCCGTCGCCGAGCAACTGCTCGAAGCGCGGCGTGTCCTGCGGGGTGGAGATCACGAGCACGTCGCGAATGCCCGCGAGCATCAGCGTGGTGAGCGGGTAGTAGATCATCGGCTTGTCGTAGACGGGAAGCAGTTGCTTCGATACCGCCAGCGTCGCCGGATACAGGCGGGTGCCGGACCCGCCCGCGAGAATGATGCCCTTGCGTCTCGTCGTCATGCCGCACCTCCCGTCGGGGCGGCCTTGGCGTCCCGTCCTTGAGTTTGATCCCCGCCTTGATCACCGGCTTGCTCATCGCTTTGCTCACGATAATGCGTCTCGATCCAGCGCTGATATTCGCCGGATTGCACCTGACGCACCCACTCGCCGTTGGCGAGATACCACTGCACTGTCTTGCGCATGCCGGTCTCGAACGTGTGCGCCGGACGCCAGCCCAGTTCGCGCTCAAGCTTGCGCGCGTCGATGGCGTACCGACGATCGTGGCCGGGGCGGTCCGTGACGAACGTCACCTGATCGGCGTATGACTTGCCGTCGGCACGCGGCGAAAGCTCGTCGAGCAACTGGCAAAGGTGCTTCACGACCGACAGATTGTTCTGCTCGTTCCAGCCGCCCACGTTGTAGACCTCGCCCGGCGTGCCCTTGCTCAGCACTTCGCGGATGGCGGAACAGTGGTCGCCGACGTACAGCCAGTCGCGCACGTTGCTGCCGTCGCCATAGATCGGCAGCGGCTTGCCGGCCAGTGCGTTGGCGATGACCAGCGGAATGAGCTTTTCGGGAAACTGGTACGGACCGTAGTTGTTCGAGCAGTTGGTCGTGAGCACCGGCAGGCCATACGTGTGGTGATACGCCCGCACGAGGTGATCGGAGCCCGCCTTGGACGCCGAATAGGGGCTGTTCGGCGCGTAAGGCGTGGTCTCGGTGAACGCGGGATCGGTCGGGCTCAGCGAGCCGTAGACTTCGTCCGTCGACACATGCAGAAAGCGGAAGCTCTCACGTGCGTCGCCCTCGAGCGCGCTCCAGTACGCGCGCGCGGCTTCGAGCATCGTGAACGTGCCGACGACGTTCGTCTGCACGAAATCGCCCGGCCCGTGAATGGAGCGGTCGACGTGACTCTCCGCCGCGAAGTGCAGCACTGCGCGCGGACGATGCTCCGCATACAAACGATCGAGCGCCGCCCGGTCGCAGATGTCGACCTGCGCGAAACGGTGACGTGCGTCGTGCTCCACGCTCGCCAGATTGGCGAGGTTGCCCGCGTACGTCAGCTTGTCGAGGGTCAGCACCGGCTCATCGTGTTGCGCAAGCCAGTCCAGAACGAAATTTGCGCCGATGAAGCCGGCGCCACCAGTCACGAAGATCATGGGGTATGCAAAATGAGTGGGGGAGCGGCCTTACTTGCGCGGCACACGTCCCATCAGGAAAAATTCGTCGTTCGGCCGCATCGAAATCGCGTTCGCGATGCGGTTGGACATACCGAAAAACGCCGTGATCGCGGCGATGTCCCAGATGTCCTCGTCATGCAGACCGTGGCGGCGCAGGGTGGCGTAATCGTCGTCGCTCACGTCCTGCGAACGCTCGCAGACCTTGAGCGCATACGCCAGAATCGCCTTCTGGCGATCGGTCAGGTCCGCCTTCAGATAGTTGACAGCCACCTGATCGGCCAGCAGCGGCTGCTTCTCGTAAATGCGCACCAGCGCCCCGTGCGCCACCACGCAATAGAGGCACTGGTTCACGGCGCTGGTCGCCACCACGATCATCTCGCGCTCGCCCTTGCTCAAGTTGCCTTCCTTGAGCATCAGCGCATCGTGATAGGCGAAAAACGCGCGGAATTCGTCCGGGCGATGGGCCAGCGTCAGAAAAACGTTCGGGATGAAGCCAGCCTTTTCATGAACCTCGTCGATACGCGCGCGGATATCCGCCGGCAGCGAGGCAAGGTCCGGCACGGGAAAACGGCTGATCGGCGGCTGGCTCATCGTGATCTCCTCGGTCTCATCGGCTTCATGGGCTTGGCTTCATGGGCTTCATGGGCATCATGAGCCTCATGGGTCTCATTGCGCACGGTCGGATGCGGGGCTCGGCGTCACCGTGCATGTGCGTCGCCCTGCCCGGCACACCATCGGCCTGTCGAAACGTCGCAATGACAAAACGTCAGGCTTCCTGCTGCTGCGCATACTGGATGCGGTGCAGATGGGCGTAAAGGCCATTATGCGCCACGAGTTCCTGGTGCGAGCCCTGCTCCACGATACGCCCCTGCTCCAGCACCACGATGCGGTCCGCGCGCTCGATGGTCGACAAGCGATGCGCGATCACCAGCGTGGTGCGGCCTTCCATCAGCACCTCGAGTGCCGCCTGCACGTGACGCTCCGACTCGGAATCCAGTGCCGACGTCGCTTCGTCCAGAATCAGAATCGGCGCGTCCTTGTAGATGGCGCGGGCGATCGCCAGACGCTGGCGCTGTCCACCCGACAGCCGCATGCCGTTGTCGCCCACCATCGTGTTCACGCCGTCGGGCATCGAGGCGACGGCGTCGGCCAGGTTGGCGGCGCGCAATGCGGCCTGCACGCGCTCGGCATCGACTTCCTGACCGTAAGCGACGTTCGCCGCGATGGTGTCGTTGAACAACACGACATCCTGGCTCACGAACGCGATCTGACGGCGCAGATCGGCCAGCCGCAGGTCGGTCAGCGCAATACCGTCGAGCAGAATACGGCCGCCCGTGGGGTCGAAGAAGCGCGGCACGAGATTGACCATCGTCGTCTTGCCGCTGCCCGAAGGGCCGACCAGTGCGACCATCTCACCCGGCGCGACGTCCAGCGAAATATTGTCCAGCGTCGGGCGCTCGCTCGCGCCGTAGTGAAAACTCACGTGATCGAACGTTACACGGCCCTTAGCGCGATCGAGCGTGCGTTCGCCACCGCTCGGCTCGACCTCCACGTCCATGACTTCGAAGATCAGCTCGGCGGCCGTCACGCCGCGTTGCAGCGGCTGGTTCACGTCCATCAGATGCTTGAGTGGCGACACGACGAGCAGCAGTGCGGTGACGAAAGCGGTGAATCCGCCCACGGTCATCTCGCCGGACGACGATTCGATCATCGCCACCGTGATGACGATCGCCAGCGCCAGCGAGGCCAGCGCCTGCGTGACCGGTTGTGCCAGACCGCCCGAGACCGTCACGCGCATGGCATAACCGCGCAGCGTGCTGGTCATCTTGTCGAAGCGGGACTTTTCGTACGCTTCGCCGTTGTGGATCTTCACGACCTTATAGCCGCCGACCGCCTCTTCGACCACGTAGGACAGCGCATTGGTCAGCGTCTGCTGCTCGCGGTTCAGACGGCGCAGGCGGCGATTGATCTTGCCGACCAGCCAGCCGATGAACGGCAGAATGACGGCCACGACGAGCGTGAGGCGCCAGTTCAGATAGAACAGATAGCCCAGCAGGCCGATGACGGTCAGCGAATCGCGCACGAGCGTGATGAGCACGGTGGTCAGCACGCCGAGCACCTGATTGACCTCGTAGACGATCGCATTGATCAGCGTACTGGTCGTCTCGCGCTGGTAGTACGACGCCGGAGCATGGAGCAAACGCTCGAACATGCGCACACGCAGATCGAGCAACACGCGGTTCGAGACCCACGACAGCATGTAGTTGGCCGAATACTGCGCCAGCCCCCGAATCACGGCCAGCCCGATCACGGCCGCCGGCACATACCAGAGCTTCCACGGATCGCCGCCGGAGAATCCTTTATCCAGCACCGGCTTCAAGACTGCCGGAATCGCGGCTTCGGTCCCCGCGACCAGCGCCATGGCGAGAACGGCCAGCAGGCCCATGTGCCAATACGGCTGGAGATAGCCCAGCAGACGTCGCAGAATCGGTCCGGCGGGCTTGTGCGGTGCGCTCATGTAAGTCGGGGACGGCAGGAAAACCGCTATTCTAACGTACCGCGCGCTCCCGCCGGGACGTGTCCGAACCGGACTCGGACGCCACCGCAAAATCTCCATGATCCCCCCACGATGCCCGACATCGGGGGCCCGCAGCGCGCCGAATGCAGGGTGGAACCGGTATACTCCGGCGCATGGCAAGCGCACTCGAAGTTCTCCGTACCGTATTCGGCTATAACGCATTCCGTGGCGATCAGGCCGCCATCGTCGACCATGTGGCCGACGGGGGCGATGCACTCGTGCTCATGCCCACGGGCGGCGGCAAGTCACTGTGCTACCAGATTCCCGCGCTGTTGCGCCCGGGCATCGGCATTGTCGTCTCCCCGCTCATCGCACTCATGCAGGATCAGGTCGATGCCCTGCTTCAGGCCGGGGTGCGCGCCGCCTATCTGAATTCGAGCCTCGCCTTCGACGAAGCGCTCGACATCGAGCGTCGCGCCTCGCGTGGCGAACTCGACCTGCTGTATGTCGCGCCCGAACGACTGCTGACCGAGCGCTTCCTCAACCTCCTGGATCGGCTCGACGAGCGGGCTCAGCTGGCGCTCTTTGCCATCGACGAAGCCCACTGCGTGTCGCAATGGGGGCACGACTTCCGTCCGGAATATATTCAGCTGTCCGCGCTGCATGAGCGCTACCCGCGGGTGCCCCGCATCGCGCTCACGGCGACGGCCGACACTGCCACGCGCGAGGAAATCCAGACGCGTCTGGGCCTGACCGAAGCGCGTCTGTTCGTCTCGAGCTTCGACCGGCCCAATATCCGTTACGAAATCGTCGACCGGGACAACCCGCGCAAGCAATTGCTGGCGTTCCTGGCGCGGCATCGCGGCGAGGCCGGCATCGTGTACTGCCTGTCGCGCAAGAAAGTGGAAGAGACCGCTGCCTGGCTCGAAACGCAGGGGATTCCGGCGTTGCCTTATCACGCCGGGCTGGACGCGGAGGTGCGTCGCACGCACCAGCAGCGCTTCCTGCGCGAGGAAGGCCTGGTTATGGCGGCGACCGTCGCCTTCGGCATGGGCATCGACAAGCCGGATGTGCGCTTCGTTGCCCACCTCGACCTGCCCAAGAGTCTTGAAGCCTATTATCAGGAGACGGGGCGCGCCGGACGCGACGGGGAGCCTGCCGAAGCCTGGATGACCTATGGCCTGAACGACGTCGTGGTGCACCGCAGCCGCATCGACGAATCGAACGCGTCCGAGTTGCAAAAGCGTATTGAACGCCAGAAGCTCGACGCGTTGCTCGGCTATTGTGAAGCCGCGCGTTGCCGCCGCACGGTGCTGCTGTCGTACTTCGGCGAAGCCAGCGAGCCGTGCGGCAACTGCGACGTGTGTCTCAATCCGCCGGAAGTCTTCGATGGCACCATCGCGGCGCAGAAGGCGCTCTCGGCCATTCTGCGCACCGGTCAGCGCTTCGGTGCCGGGCATCTCGTCGACTTGCTGCGCGGGCGCAGCACCGACAAGATCCGTCAGTTCGGGCACGAGAGCCTGCCGACCTTCGGCGTGGGCGGCGAAATGGACGATCAGGGCTGGCGGGCGGTGTTTCGTCAACTGATCGCCCACGGCATCATCGAGCCGGACAGCAGCCAGTACGGCGCGCTCACGCTCAATGCCGCAGCACGTCCCGTACTCAAGGGGGAAACTACGGTGTCGCTGCGCCGCCAACAGCGGCCGACCGCCGGCAAGAAGAGCCGCTTTGCTGGATACGCGTCGACACCGGCCATCGAACTGGACGTTGCCGACCAGCAGTTGTTCGAAAAGCTTCGCGCGTGGCGCCAGGACATGGCCAAGACGCAAGCGGTGCCGGCCTACGTTATCCTGCATGACCGCACGTTACGGGAGCTTGCGCAGCGCCGTCCTCGCCACCGTGAGGGGCTGGTGGATATCACCGGTCTGGGCGAAGCGAAGATCGAGCGCTATGGCGAAGCGCTCGTCGAACTGCTCAATGCGTGATCTGCCTGACGCCCATTGCACACTGACTCACGCCCGCTCATACTTCGCCCGCTTATACCTCGCCCGCTCATGCCACGCCTGCCGCTGACCGTCACGATTCTCACGCGCAACGAACGCCACAACATTGCCGACTGCATTGCCTCGGTCAACGCGATCGCCACGCAGATCGTGGTGCTCGACAACGCGAGTACGGACGGCACGGCGGACATCGCACGCGCACAAGGGGCTGAAGTGCACATCACGCCCGACTGGCCCGGCTTCGGCCCGCAGAAGAATCGCGCCCTGTCGCATGCCACGCAGCCCTGGGTACTCTCGCTCGACGCCGATGAACGCGTGACCCCGGCGCTGGCCGCCGACATTGCCGCTGCCATCGCGCAGGGGACACACACGGGCTATCGCATGCCGCGTCTGTCGCAGTTTCTCGGCCATTGGGTGAGGCATTGCGGGTGGTACCCGGATTACGTACTGCGGCTCTTTCGTCGGGAAGCCGGACGCTTCTCCGACAATCTCGTGCATGAGCGCGTGATCGTCGACGGCGAGATCGGCACGCTCGCCCACCATCTGCTGCATTACAGCTATACCGAAGCGCGTCAGGTCGAGGACAAGGTGCAGCGGTATGCGCGTGCCGGTGCAAAAGAAATGGCGTTGCGGGGCAAACGGGTGTCGCCGCTCAAACCGTGGATCAACGGCGGATGGGCGTTCGTTCGCACCTATGTGCTGCGACGCGGCTTTCTCGACGGCACGACCGGCGCGGCCATCGCTCACATGAATGCCCGAAGTGCCTTTCTCAAATACGCGTTGCTGCGGCGTGGCGACGTCTGAGGAAGGTCACGGGAGCCTCCGCACACGGGCGGCAAATGCGAAAACGGACGCCATAGGCGTCCGTTCTTCATCGAGCGTCAGTCAACCGACGCACTGCCCTACTTGGCCAGCGCGCGCTTGATGCGCGAGCGGAACAACTGCCAGCGCAGCTTGCTGTCTTCGACCGGTTCGGCCAGACGGCCATCGCTGCCCGCCGGCACCGCTGAGCCGCGACGCAGGTAGTAGCGGTCGAAAATCGACTGCGTCATACCCCACTTGCGCAGGAACTGCGTGCGCCCGTCGTTCTTCACGACCTTGCCCGTGCTCTTGCACTGGAAGTGATAGACAAGGCTCGCACCAACGCCGACGAAGCGTCGCGCGCCTGCCGCCCACATCTTCATCGAGAAGTCGTTGTCGCTGCTCATGCCCGGGCTCAGTTCAGTGCTGTAGCCGCCAACGAGGAACCACCAGTCGCGGTGCACGAGCGTCGGCGGCCAGGTCGCACCGAACCAGTCGGGTTTGTTGTAGGTCGGCACCGCAGCAAGGAGTCCTGCCTCGTCGAACTTGTCCACGTCTCGCCCGAAGTCATGCACCAGCACGCACGGGTTCCCCGTGTCGACCGGCTCGATCATCGTGCCCGAGAGCATGAACGCCTTGTCGGGCTGGGCCTCGGCGCGTTCGAGCAGCGCCGTGTCCCAGCCGGGGCAACAGTACATGTCGTCATTGAGATAAACGATGTACTTCTCGCGCGCGAGCGCCGCCGCCTGATTCACCGCGTAGCAGATACCGATGTTGTCGGGCGACGCCGTATGCTCGATGCCCTCGGCCCTGACCCAGTCGAGCGAGCCGTCCGACCCATCGTTGACATGCACGATGATCTGGTGGGCATGGCGCGAATTCTGGCGAATGCTGCGCACACAAAGTTGCAGCAAGGCGAGGTTGTTCCAGGTCGGAACGATGATGGAGAACATCCGGAATTCCTTAGTGTGTCGAACGTCGAGCTTCGTGCCGTGTACGGCGGGCGGCGAACGGTAGAGTGCCGAGGGCGAACGGCGTCATCGCCTGCACCCGGCGGGCCAACGCCCCCAAGCCCCCATGCCCCAATGCCCCAATGCATCAGTAGATGACCTGCACCGAGTCGGTCGTGAGCCACTGGCGAAGCTCGCCGAGCAATTCATCGCCGGGCTGGACCTTCCAGTCGTCGCCAAGACGGGACTCGCACTCGGCGTCGGGGCGGCGATACACGATGTGCACGGGCAAGCCGGTCTGCTTGTCTGCGTCGCCATCGCCATTGCCATTGCGTCGACCGAAACCGCCGCTGCCATTGCCGCCACCGCCACCGCCACCATTAAAGCCGCCGCCACCCGCCCCGGCCGTCGCTGCGACACGGTACATCGTGCAGTGCGGCTGAAGCGTGGCGCGCAGACGATTCCAGTCGGCGTTGCCATTGAACGACAGCTTGAGCGCCCGCGCATATCGCGCCCGCGCCCGGCCGAGATCCATCAGGCTCTCCACGGTGAAGCGCAGCCCGCCCGTAAAACTGTCGGGGCGCGCGTTGCCGTGCACGATCAGGAGTTCGTCTTCCTTGAACAGATGCTTGTTCGCTTCGAACTGTTCGTTGAAGATCGTCACTTCGAGCGTGCCCGTGCCGTCGTCCAACTGCACGATCAGCATCTTCCCGCGCTGCGTCATCATGGTGCGCATGCTGGAGATCACACCGGCCACGAGCCGGTCGCGACCTTCGGACAGGTCGCGAATTCGCGTGCGTACGAAGCGACGAACTTCTTCCGCGTACGAATCGAACATGTGGCCCGACAGGTAGAAGCCGAGCGCCTGCTTCTCTTCCTGCAACTTGCGCTTGTCGGTCCACGCCGGCACGTCCGCCAGTTCGAGCGGCGCTTGCAGACTTTCATCGCCAAGGTCGAACAGGCTGACCTGATTGGCGGCGGCGCTCGCCTGATCGGCGGCTTCCATCGCCATCGGCACGGACGCCATCAACTGCGCCCGGTTCTCGTGAATGGAGTCGAACGCGCCGGCACGAATCAGTGCTTCGATCGTGCGGCGATTCACCACGCGACGGTCGATACGCGCGCAGAAGTCGAACAGATCGGTGAAGGGCTTGTCCTCACGGGCGCGAAGGATTTCCTCGATGGCCGACTGGCCGCTGCCCTTGATCGCGCCCAGGCCATAGCGCACCGTCTTCGAGTCCGCCGGCTCGAACCGATAGGCGGAGACATTGACGTCCGGCGGCAGCACGCCCAGTCCGTTGGCCGGCGACAGACAATCTTCGTAGAGAATCTTGACCTTGTCCGTGTCGTCCATGGCCAAGCTCATGTTGGCGGCCATGAATTCGGCGGGATGGTGCGCCTTGAGCCATGCGGTGTAGTAGGCGAGCAGCGCGTACGCGGCGGCGTGCGACTTGTTGAAGCCGTAGCCCGCGAACTTTTCCATCAAGTCGAAGATTTCGTCCGACTTTTCGCGCGTGAGTCCATTCTCGGCAGCACCCTTGGCGAAAATCTCCCGGTGCTCGGCCATTTCCTCGGCCTTCTTCTTACCCATCGCACGACGCAGCAAGTCGGCGCCGCCGAGCGAATAACCGCCGATGATCTGCGCCATCTGCATCACCTGCTCCTGGTAGACCATGATGCCGTAGGTCTCCTGGAGCACCGGCTCGACGCGCGGATCCGGGTATTCGGTCTTTTCGCGGCCGTGCTTGCGCGCGCAGAAACTCGGAATCAGGTCCATCGGGCCCGGACGATACAACGCCACCAGCGCGATGATGTCCTCGAAGCGGTCGGGCTGGGCATCTTTGAGCATGCCCTGCATGCCTCGGCTTTCCAGCTGGAACACCGCAACCGTGTTGGCCTTCTTCAGAATGCTGAACGCTGCCGGATCGGTGAGCGAGACCTGATCGAGCGACCAGTCCGCCATCTCCGGGTGCAGGCGCTTGATGTAGCGCTCGGCCCAATTCAGGATCGTGAGGGTCGTCAGGCCAAGAAAGTCGAACTTCACGAGGCCGACCGCTTCCACGTCGTCCTTGTCGTACTGGCTCACCACGCCGCTGGCGTCTTCGCCGCTGCCTTGCGTGTAGAGCGGGCAGAAGTCGGTGAGCTTGCCCGGGGCGATCAGCACGCCCCCCGCGTGCATGCCGACGTTACGCGTGAGCCCTTCCACGCGCTGCGCCAGCTCGATGAGCTGCTTGACTTCGTCTTCCGTCTGGTAGCGCTCGGCGAGCTGTGGCTCTTCCTTGAGGGCGTCCTCGATAGTGACGTGCTTGCCCGGCTTGAACGGAATCAGCTTGGAGATGCCGTCGACAAAGTTGTAGCCGAGGTCAAGCACACGCCCCACGTCGCGCACGGCCGCCTTCGCCGCCATCGAGCCGAAGGTGGCGATCTGCGAGACGGCGTCCGCGCCGTATTTGTCCTTCACGTACTGAATGACGCGATCGCGACCGTCCTGACAGAAGTCGATGTCGAAGTCGGGCATCGAGACGCGTTCCGGATTCAGGAAGCGCTCGAACAGCAGGTTGTACTTGAGCGGGTCGAGGTCGGTAATGCCCAGTGCGTACGCAACGAGCGAACCGGCGCCCGAGCCGCGGCCCGGACCGACCGGCACGCCATTGTTCTTTGCCCACTGAATGAAGTCGGCCACGATCAGGAAGTAGCCGGGGAAGCCCATCTTGATGATCGTGCCGGTCTCGAAGTCCAGACGCTTGTAATACTCGGGCCGCTGCTTGTCGCGCTCGGCTTCGTCCGGGAACAGCAGCGCGAGGCGCGTCTCCAGTCCCTCCTTGGACAACTGCACGAGGTAGTCGTCGAGCGACATGCCGTCCGGTGTCGGGAACAACGGCAGCTTCGGCTTGCCGAGTTCGAGCGTCAGATTGCAGCGCTTGGCAATTTCGACGGTGTTGGCAATGGCGGACGGCACGTCTTCGAACGCGGCGATCATGTCGTCCTGCGTGCGGAAGCTCTGGTCCTGCGTGAAGCGGCGCACGCGCCGGGCGTTGCCGAGCATCTCGCCTTCCGAAATACACACACGCGCTTCGTGCGCGGTGAAATCGTCGGCCGTCATGAACTGGATCGGATGCGTGGCGACGACCGGCAGACCGGCCTTTGCCGCCAACTGCACCGCCTGCTGGACATACGATTCCATGCCCTGCTGGCCGGTGCGTTGCAGCTCGATGTAGAACGCACCGGGGAACACGCTCGCCCAGTGTTTCGCGCATTGCAACGCCAGATCGGGGTTGCCGGCGGCCAACGCCGCCCCCACGTCGCCCATCTGCGCGCCGGACAGCGCGAGCAGGCCGCGTGCGAGACCGTCAGCGGCGAGCCACGACGACTCGATCTCCGCCCGACCACGGTACTGATTGGTCAGCCATGCCTTCGAGAGCAACTGACACAGGTTCAGATAGCCTTCCCGGTCGCGCGCGAGCAGCAGCAATCGCGAGGGCTTGTCGCGATCGGCGGGATTCGTGATCCAGGCGTCGCAACCGATGATCGGCTTGACGCCCTTGCCGCGAGCTTCCTTGTAGAAACGGATGGCCCCGAACATGTTCGCCAGGTCGGTAAGCGCGAGCGCGCCCTGACCATCCTTGGCGGCGGCCTTGACGACGTCGTCGAGCCGCACGATGCCATCGGCGATCGAGTATTCGGAGTGGAGACGGAGGTGGACGAAGCGAGGTTCTGACATGGGCCGTATTGTAACGCGGCCTCCCCGGATTGATGGCCTTCTCGTTGCCCGCACGCCGCCCCGGGTCGGTGCGGCGCCTGTGCATGAGCGAATCCGGGAATCGCCCTCACTCGCGCTCGCGCAGACTTTCGCGCCAGTCGAAAACGCCGACGCACCGCTCACACCCGACGCGGCAGACCGGCCAGATCATGCCAATTCATATACGGGGCCAGACATGCAGTTATCTCCTCACCGGACGTCCATGCCGACGACGTTGCCGAACGCGGCCCACACCACGCCCGCCGGGTCGTCGTCCCATCCACGAGCATTGCCGGACGCCTCAACCGAGGTTTCACCGGCGCACGAGGACAAATCGACGAAGGAATCAACGGCCGACTGGGCCAACAAACCGGCCGCCAACGCGCCACGTGTGCGTGTCGATTCGGGCTACGACAGCGACCACAGCATCGATAGCGGAGACGGCGACGCCAGCGGTAACCACATCAATAACGACATCAATAGCGACATCAATAACGACATCCATAACGACGTCGAACCGGACGCATGTCGCGTCGGCAATCCTGCGCTCGACAGCCTGCGCCGCACCGTGGTCCATGCCAGCAATATCCGTGCGCCTCATGCGACGTTGCGACCGGTGTCCGAAAGGAATGACGCAAGTCAGGCAGCGGGCGTTGCCAGGGCGAGCGCGGCCAAGGCGGTCGGAACGTTGGCCGCTCACCGCCATGTCACGTCGATGCCGCTGTTCAGCGAATCCATTCAGCGCGTGGCCAACCTTTACAAGGTCGTGATCGGCTTGCGCCGTCCGAACGCACTCGGCCAGTCGCTGCTGCGCGACGATTTTCCGACCAAGAACTTTCACGTCAAGGCGAAATCGAGCGACAGGGGACCGACCGCCGGTTTCGTGCCTATCGAGCCGAGGTACGCCAAGGTCGATGTCCGGCAGTGGGAAAAGCAGGCAAGATCCGTCGCCAGCGCGCTGAAGGCGGGCGCCAAAGCCGTCGACCTGCGGCTCAGCCCTGACCGGGTGACGGAGTTGATCTCCCTGGGGGCCATGACGCATACCGGCGGTACGCACTACACCGCCGATTTCCCCGTCGGACGGCTCGCTTTCTCGCTCGCACCGTCGCGGCAACCCGCCGGATCGAATAGGGTCGAGGTGTTTGACGTCCTCGACGCTGGCGCCCGCCCCGTCAAGGTTCTGACCAATCCCCCGGAACTGCCCGACGGCTTCGCCAAGGACAAGACACGGCAGGCCAGCGCACTGCCGATCACCGCCGACTACGATCTGTTCTGCCTGTTCCCGCGCTGGCAGCGTGATGTCGATCAGGCGCCGATGCCCGTGCAACCGCACGTCGTGGCCGGGCCGAAGTCTCCCTCTCGCAATCTCGCGACGCAGTATCTGAAAGCCATTGCTGCCGACGCAATGCGGCCTGAGGACCCCAATATGGGCAACATTCCGTTATTTCACCGCACCGTTGTCGATGCGCTGAACGCCGCCGTGACTCAGGACGGTTACCAGGGTGGCAAGCTCTTCTGGCACAACGCGGAGAATGGCAACCCGTTCTCTGCCGGCTTCTCGATTGCCGACGCCCCGATATTCTTCGTGCCCGGCCAGCGTGAGCCGTTGACGGCCGCCAGCCTGGACGACCTGAGCCAAGTCATGGGGGCGTTGCGCGATCTCGGGTACGCCGCCAGGCTGAGCCCGCGGCTCAGCGTGTATGCGCGATGAGCGGAGCACGATGATCGAAGCGCAATGAACGACGCGCCAGCAGCGGCACGATGGACGCGGCGCGATAGGCGCATTCGGTCGACTTTGTCCTGAATCAAGCACGAACTTGTACCGAATCGGCGATAATGGCGGTTTATTGCTTCACGCTTTTGCGAAATCCCGTTGCCATGTCCATCGTCAATATCGCTGCGTACAAGTTCGTCACGCTCGACGACATCGCGACCCTGCGTCCGGCCCTGCTCGAACGCTGCCAGGCGCTCGACCTGAAGGGCACCATCCTGCTCGCGCCGGAAGGCATCAACCTGTTTCTGGCAGGCTCGCGCGAGGCCATCGACGGCTTTCTGCACGGCCTGCGCGCCGATGTCCGGTTCGCCGACCTCGAAGTCAAGGAAAGCCTCTCGGACGACCAGCCGTTCCGCCGCATGCTCGTGCGTCAGAAAAAAGAAATCATCACGATGAAGATGCCGGTCATCAAGCCGGCGGACGGGCGCGCGCCGGGGGTCGACCCCGCCACGCTCAAACGCTGGCTCGATGCCGGGCAGGACGACGAAGGTCGGCCGGTCGTGATGCTCGACACGCGCAACGACTTCGAAGTCGATGTGGGCACGTTCGACAACGCGATCGACTACCGTCTTACGAAATTCTCGGAATTCCCTGACGTCATCGCCGCACATCGCGCAGACTTCGAGGGCAAGACCATTGTGTCGTTCTGCACGGGCGGCATTCGTTGCGAGAAGGCGGCGATCTATATGCGCGACATCGGGCTCGAACATACGTATCAGCTCGACGGCGGCATTCTCAAGTACTTCGAGGACGTGGGCGGCGCACACTATCAGGGCGACTGCTTCGTGTTCGACTACCGTACCGCGCTCACGCCCGAACTGGCGCCGTCGGCGACCCGACAGTGCTTCGCGTGCCGCGCTGTCGTGACGGCCGAGGAACAGCGCAGTCCCGACTACATCGAAGGCAAGCAATGCCCGGCATGCGCAGGGGGCGCTCAGGCGGCGGCCGTCTCGCATGACGTGAGCGCAACGCCTGCGGCCTGAGCGCAGGTGGAACGGGCCACCGGGCAAGGCAGTGACCGTTCGCCTTGCGCATCGCGTGGCGAAGCCCAGTCACTCGCACGCCGCTATCGTGGGCGCTTTGCGCCGTCTCCGACCGGGCCGCTGCATCGCGGCTCGCTCGTCACTGCGCTGGCCAGTTGGCTGGACGCGCGCGCGCACGACGGCGTGTGGATCGTGCGCATGGAAGATCTCGACGAACCTCGTTGCGTGGCAGATGCCGCCGATGACATTCTCGCCACGCTTTCCCGGCTCGGCCTGCATTCCGACGAAGCGGTCGTCTGGCAAAGCCAACGTCACGCGCGCTATGAGCACGCACTCGCCTCGCTCACGGCGCACGGGCTCGTCTATCCGTGTGGATGCACGCGTCGCGAAATCGCCGACTCACTCACGCGAGTCCATGCACGTCACAGCACGCTCGCTTATCCAGGAACCTGTCGCGATGGCCTGCACGGCAAGACTGCGCGCGCCTGGCGTCTGCGGGTGCCCGACGGCGACGCCGCGCTGATGCATTTCGAAGATCGCTGGATGGGGCCGCAATCGCAAGATCTGGCCACGGAAGTCGGCGATTTCGTGCTCAAGCGGGCAGACGGGCAGTGGGCGTATCAGTTGGCGGTCGTCGTTGACGATCAGTTACAGGACATCACTGACATCGTGCGCGGCGCCGATCTGCTCGACTCGACAGCACGCCAGATTTATCTCCAGGCCTGTCTCGGCGCACCGACGCCGCGTTACCTGCATGTGCCGCTGGTCACGGCAGACGACGGTGAGAAGCTCAGCAAGCAAAATGGCGCCGCGCCCTTGTCGCTGGACACGCCGGCGGCAGTCCTCACCGCGCTCAAGGACGCGGCTTCCCATCTCGGATTACCGGGGGCGCTACGCGATATCGCCCATCGCGACGACTTTTACGCCGCCGCCACGCAAGCGTGGCGTGAACGTTTCGGACGCTGAACGCGCCACGACTTCCTTGGCACGAACGACAAAAAAGCCAGCGTCAAAACGCTGGCTTCTTCTTTCGTCGACCTGACTTCGTCGGTTTGACCTCGTCGGTTTGACCTCGTCGGTTTGACCTCGTCGGTTTGACCTCGTCGGTTTGACTCCGTCGGTCTGACTTCGTCGATCCGACGTGGCGCTATCGCGACTTCGCTCCGACCTCAACCGACCTCAGCCGGCCTTGCGGGGAAAGCCTGCGAGCAAGGCGGCAACCTGACGCTTCGGCGCCTTCTCGGATGGCGCGCCAAAAGCGCCGGGCACTCCGGCGTCGAGCGACGCACGTGTGTCGCGCTGCGACTCGCTCGCCGTCGGCGACGGCTCGTACGGCTTGTAGAAGAACTCGTCCTCCGGGCGCACGCGACGCGGCATGGAAGCGCCGCCGCTGCGACCGACGCGCAGACCGTCAGAACGGCCATGGCGCTCGCTACGCTCACCGCGCTCGGCACGGTCGCCGCGCTCATAGCGATCGCCCCGATCGTCGCGCGAACGGCTACGACGCTCCAGCGCCATTTGGCCACGCTTGAGTTCGCGCTTGATCAGCTTCTCGATTTCCACGAGTTGCTTGCGCTCGTCGGGCGCGCACAGCGACAGGGCAACCCCCGACGCGCCGGCACGGCCCGTGCGGCCGATACGGTGCACATAGTCTTCGGCGTTGTACGGCAGATCGTAGTTGATCACGCCGGGCAAATCCGAAATATCGAGGCCGCGCGCGGCCACATCGGTCGCGACCAGCGCGCGAATGTTGCCTTGCTTGAACGCTTCAAGCGCCTGCATGCGCTCGTTCTGCGACTTGTCGCCGTGAATGGCGGCCGTCACGACACCGTCGCGCTCCAACTGGCGTGCCAGACGGCTAGCACCAATCTTGCTGTTGACGAACACGATGACCTGCTTGAGATCGCGCTCGTTAAGAATCTGGACCACGGCAGCACGCTTGTCGTCTTCATCCACTTCGTAGACGACCTGCTCGACCGTATCGGCCGTCGCATTGCGACGCGCCACTTCGATCGTGACCGGGTTCGTGAGGTAGCTCGATGCGAGCTTCTTGATTTCGTTCGAAAACGTTGCCGAGAACAGCAGCGTCTGACGCTGCTTGGGCAGCAGATTCAGAATTCTCTGAAGATCGGGCAGGAAGCCCATGTCCAGCATGCGGTCGGCTTCGTCGAGCACCAGCATCTTGACCTGGCTCAGGTTCACCGTCTTCTGCTCGACGTGATCGAGCAGACGACCCGGCGTGGCGATGAGAATCTCGACGCCGCGTCGCAGGGCATCCTTCTGCGGATTCATGTCGACGCCCCCGAACACCACCGTGTTGCGCAGCGGCGTGTGGGTCGCATACAGACGCACGTTGTCGGCAACCTGGTCGGCGAGTTCGCGCGTCGGCGTGAGGATCAGCGCACGCACCGGGTGGCGCGCGGGCGATGCACTCGTATTGGCGTCGGGCAGCAGGCGCTGAATGATCGGCAGCGAGAAGCTGGCGGTCTTGCCGGTCCCCGTTTGCGCGGCACCCATGACATCGCGACCGGACAGCACGACCGGAATGGCCTGTGCCTGAATCGGCGTCGGCTGGGTGTAGCCCTGCTCGGCAATGGCGCGCAAGATGTCCGCATGCAGCCCAAAGCTATCGAAGCCGGGGGTCGGAACAGCATTTACATCAGCCATGATGAAGGGACATCTCTTTTAAAAAAACGGGGGCCGCCACGCGGAAGGGTTTCCGCATCAAAGCTCACTCGCGAAGATTCAAGGGGCGCTGCGCGCCATGCTCGGGGCTGGCGCGAGAGGGGCCTGTCGGGTGACAGATGCGTCGGGCGCCGCCGGACCGGGGTGGTCGTCAAGAAGCGAAACAAACGCAATTCTAGCACTTGCGCACGACCGGCGTGTGACAACGACCCCGGACGGGCGAAGTGCTCGGGCCGACGCGCACCGGATGAGCGCTCAGCGCCCCGCGCCGGCATTGGCGCTTTTACTGTCGGACTTGCCGGGATTGGCATCGGTTGCCGCCTTGCCAGGCGTGGATTTGGCCAGCTTCGCGCCCTTGCCGGCCTGCGCTCCCTGCGCCGCGCGCTGACGGTTGGCATAGCGTTGGGCGAGCACCGCGCACACCATCAGTTGCATCTGATGGAACAGCATGAGCGGCAGCACGATGGCGCCCAGCGGGCCGGTCGCGAACAGCACCTTGGCCATCGGGATACCGCTGGCCAGACTCTTCTTCGAGCCGCAAAAGACGATGGTGATCTCGTCTTCACGCGAAAAGCCCAGCCAGCGGGCCGAATACGTCGTAATCGCGAGCATGAGCGCCAGAATGACCGCACAGCATCCCAACAAGCCAAGCAGCGCCAGCGGCGGAATCTGATGCCACAGGCCGGTGTTCACGGCTTCGCTGAACGCGGTGTAGACCACGAGGAGAATCGACCCCTGGTCGACGACCTTGAGCAGTCCGCGATTGCGCTCGACCCACTTGCCGATCGCCTTGCGCGAGAGCTGGCCGGCGATGAACGGCACCAGCAGTTGCAACATGATGTTGCCGATGGAATCGAACGGCGAAGCCCCGCCGTTGCCGTCGTGATGCACGACGATCAGGCCAACGAGCACCGGTGTGATGAAGATGCCGAACAGGCTCGACGCCGAAGCACTGCATACGGCCGCCGGCACGTTGCCGCGCGCTATCGATGTGAATGCGATGGCCGACTGCACGGTCGCGGGCAGTGTGCAAAGGAACAGGATGCCCAGATACAGCTCGGGAGTCACCATCCACGAGAGCACGGGCTTGAGCGCCACGCCCACGATCGGGAAGACGACGAACGTGCTGGCGAACACCAGCAGGTGCAAACGCCAGTGCGTGGCGCCGGCGAGCACGGCCTCACGCGAGAGCTTCGCGCCGTGCAGGAAGAACAAAGCGGCAATCGCTACGTTGGTCAGCAGGTTGAAGGCCACTTCGCCCTCGCCGTGCGCCGGCAGGAAGCTCGCCAGCACCACCGTGACGATGAGCATCAACGTGAAATTGTCGGGAAGGAAACGCGGTCTGGCCATCGTCTATCTCAAATACTGTCTCGAATGCGTCCAAAAATGCCAAAGCCCGTCCGCCAGAACACGGGAATGCGACGGCAGCAAGGCCGTCAGCGGGGCCACCTACCGAATTTCAGGACAGGAAGGTGACCCGAAGTGTGCGCTCGCGCTACGGGTTTTTACGTATTAGAGCGCAAGGGTAGTTAAAATACAAATTCATTTAAAAATTTTATTCATACCAAAGACGCATGAATATCTCGCTCCGGCAGCTCAAAGTGTTCCTCGCAGTGGCCGCGCACGGCAGTTTCAGCCGGGCTGGCGAGGATATTGGACTGACGCAGCCGGCGGTAAGCCGCTGTATCCGGGAGCTAGAGCAAGAACTCGGTCTCAAGCTGGTAGACCGGACGACCCGCGAGGTCACGCTCACCGAAGTGGGCGCTAGCCTCTCCGCCACCCTCGCCCGTGTGCTCGACGAATTAGAGAGCGCCCTGCGCGACACGCACGGCCTGGCCGAGGAGCGGCGCGGCCGGGTGCGCGTCGCCAGCGCCCCGACGATCTCCGCGAATCTGATGCCCGAGTGCATTTCCGCCTGCGCGGCGCGTTATCCGGACATCACGCTCATGCTGCGCGACCAGGTCCAGACGCTGGCGACCGACAGCGTGCGCCACGGTGAGGTCGATTTCGGGGTGATCGTCGCCTCGGAAGGCACCGATGATCTGGTCGGCGAGCCGATCATGGTCGAGCCGTTTCTCGTGGTATGCGACCGCTCACATCGCTTTGCGAAGCAAGCACACGTGACATGGAAAGAACTCAACGGCGAGAAACTCGTGCTGCTGGACTATGCGTCCGGCAGCCGCCCATTGATCGACCGGGCGCTGGCGGAGCATGGCGCGTATTGTCAGATCGCACAGGAGGTCGGACACGCGATCACCGTCTTCCGCATGGTCGAGGCAGGCATCGGCATCAGCATCATGCCGGCGCTGGCGTTGCCCACCATGCCGGGCCTGAAGGCTCCGGGCGAGCGGCTCGTCGCCCTGCCGCTGATGCCCCGGATCGAGCGCACCATCATGCTCGTACGCCGCAAGAACCGGACACTCTCCCCCGCCGCGCAATCGGTCTGGGAACTGATCCAACAGCTCACCGCCGCGCAAGGCTCGCCCACAAAGTAAGTGAGCGCCTGCTACAATACGAGGGCGTCGACTCCCCCCCAAAATGCATGATGGCGCTGTCGGGCTTGCGCCCCGCCTCATGTCTCGACGCCATGCCCGCGCCCTGCGGGCATTGTGTTTCCGGTACGGCGTCATGGACTTGTTCATCAAATACTTCAGCCCGCTGTGGCTCTTCCACGCGGCAGCCGATCTGTCGTTCTGGCAGCGGCATCAACTCGACGCGCGTATGCAGATCGTGAGCCGCTTCATGTGGCGCTACGTCATGCGGTGGTGTGTGGTGAGCGTGGTATTGCTCGTGCCGGCCGCGGTCATGGCGCATGGTCTGGCAGCGACCGGCCTGGCGCTGGCCGGCGGCGTGTCGGCGAGCGTGACCGTGCTGATGGCGGCGCTCGCGCTCGGCTGTCTCATCGGTTCGCGTTTGCGCTGAACCACCCGCACACTGCCGGGCGATCACGCTCCGGCTTCTGGTCTCGCACACCGGCTTCAGGGTCTCGTCACACGGGTCGACTATGATGGAACGGCTTGCGTTGTGCAGTCGTCTGAGCGCAACGCCGGCTCCTCTCGACCCCTAAGGAGATTCACATGGCCAACGCCAAGATCCTAGTGGTGTTCTATAGCATGTACGGGCACATCTACAAGATGGCCGAAGCGGTTGCCGAAGGCGCGCGCAGCGTCGCGAGCGCCGAAGTCACTATCATGCAAGTCCCCGAGCTCGTGCCCGACGACGTCCTGGAAAAAAGCGGCGCCAAGGCCGCCCGTGCCGCGTTCGCGAACGTGCCTGTCGCGCGCGTAGATCAGCTTGTCGACTACGACGCGATCATCTTCGGCACCCCCACTCGCTTCGGCAACATGACCGCGCAGATGCGCAACTTCCTCGACCAGACGGGCGGCCTCTGGGCCAAGGGGGCGCTGGTCGGCAAGGTCGGCAGCGTGTTCGCCAGCACCGCCACGCAGCACGGCGGACAGGAAACGACGATCACGAGCTTTCACACCACATTGCTCCACCACGGCATGGTGATCGTCGGCGTACCGTACACCGAGCCGGGCCTCACCAACATGGCCGAGATTACCGGCGGCACTCCTTACGGCGCCACCACGCTCGCGGCGGGTGACGGCTCGCGCCAACCCAGCGAAAACGAACTGAAAATCGCGAAGACACAAGGTCGTCACGTGGCGGAAATCGCCGCTGCCCTCAAGCACGGGCGCACGTTGTAAGCGCTCGACCGGGCTTTCATCGCGCGGTTGCACCGCCACTGGCGTCTGCACCGCGCGATGATCAATGCCGTCGCACGCCGGGCGGGCCTGCGCACGACGTCACGTCGCGCTCAGATCAGCTTCAGATCCTTGAGCACACTGCGTACGATGCGTGCGCGCTTGGGCGCGTCGGCGTCTCCCCCCATATCCATGTTCAGCGCGACCATCGTGAGATTGCCGTCGCGCTCCAGCCAGCCTACCCACCAGCCGATATCCGGCTTCTTGTCGACGAACCAACCTGTCTTGCCATGGAGCACGTAATCGGCGTTGGCTTCGACAATCGACATCTGACGCACGATGTCCTGCGTGCGCGCCGAGAACGGCAACGTGCCGCGCGCGAGACGTTGCAGGAAATCGACCTGCTCACGCGCCGAAATCTGCAAGCTGTCGTCGACCCAATAGGCATCGGCTGCACGACCGATGGTGTGATTGCCATATCCGACGGCGTCGAGTTTCGATTGCGCATAATCGCGTGCAATCTTGTGCGACACGATCTGGTAACACGGCAGGCACGACACGCGAAACGCCGTGCGCAAATCCATCGCGGCACTCCAGGCCTTGGTGCGACGCGGCTTACCGTCCCAGGGAATCACCTCGCGCTCATCGTTGAGCGCCCCCGATTCGAGCGCCAGCAAGCTGTTGAAAATCTTGTAGGTGGACGCCGGCGACACGCGACGCTCCGCCCGCGCCGAATCGAACGCCTGATACGTTTGCGTCTTTCCATCGAGCACGACGATCGTGCCCTTCACGTTCTCCTGCGCGAAGTACTTGCCCCAGTCGGCGCGCTCGGTGATGTGCACGGGGGCGGGCATGTCGGCGGGTGCGGTCTTCACGACATCGGCCGCATGCGCCGGCGTCGTGAAGACGACCGGCAAGACGAGCGCAGCGCTCAGACGCGCCACGAATGCCACGCGCCGCCAATGGGAAATTATTGTTTTCATTTAGCAGTCCTGATTGGATGAATGACAAACACGTTGTCCAGGTATCGATGGCACTGGCCAGGCGCCTGCTGTCGAGAGCGTTTGCAGCTTAGTGCGCGTTTCGACAGATGCAAAGCGGCGCTACCGTAACCGACGTAACCGCCGTATCATCTGCACGCCCCCTCTGAGTATGCCGAGGATGGCGCGGACGTCGTCCGCCCGCCCGGAGCGATTGGATTTCCCTCCCGCCATGTCCGATACCGCTGCTACGCCGCGTGCTGCCGACACCGCCCCCGCTTCTGCTGCTGCCTCCGCCACCCCCGCGGCGCCGGCGCTCGTCGTCCGCCTGGATGCGCCGCAGAAGATCGATGGCCGCCCGGCGCGCTATCAAAGCCTGTGGTTGCTGATGCGCGTCTACTACGCGGCGCGGTACGAAACCGCCCCCGTTTCGTTGGCGTCGCTGAAAGTCCGTTTTGGCCAGACGGCCATTGCGGGCGACCTGCGAATGCTCATCAGCCGCGCGTTTTCGGACTTTGCGCGCTGGGGCGTCGCAGTCGGATGGGGCGACGATCGACAGATGGACGTGCGCCTGCTCCCCACACGTGGGCGCGGCAAGGGGCCTTTCTGGCTCGCGCCGCATGAGACGTCACGCATCGAGGTCACGATCGGCGGCACCACCCCCGCCGATTCGCGTCGGGCCATCGCCACGTTTCTGGGTCTGCCCCACGATGCGGCGCCCGAGACGCGAACGCCGGCACTCGATTACGTCATGCAGGACATCGCGTTCTGGCATCACCTGACACTGGGCAAGCGCGACATGCAGGACGGCGTCTTCTTCGCGCCGCCGCCAGCCGCCTCGCCCGGCGAGCTCAGACGTGCCCATCGTACGGGGGCGATTCCGTCGTTTCACGCAGCGCAGGTCTGCGCGGTAGACGACGTGCAACTCGGCATTGCGCTGCTCGCCGAGACCATCGTGTGGCGGCGCATGGGCGACGCCCTGCGCACGAAGCAAACGCTCGCTACCCTCGCCGCCACATTCGGCGCCACCCCGTCCGGGTCGCCGACGCTGCGCGCCATGCACTGGATCGTGCAGGGCTGGCAAGCTTACGCGTTGCGCGACGAAGCAGGCGCGTTGGCGCACCTCCAACGTATCAGCGACGACGCCTCGCTCGCCCCCTGCCTCCTCTACAACCCGCGAATCCGCTTCGAGAGCCGTAATCTGCAAGCGCTGCTGCATAAATCGCACGCCGCACGCAACGGCCCGATGCCGGCACGAGCGCAATCGGCCGCCGACGCGCTGGCCGCATTTTCCGACGCCTTGCAAGCCGCCTTCGAGGCCGATTCCATCGAACTGGCGCAACACGTCGCCGCGAACATCGGCCTGTCGCTCTGGCTCTTCTGGCAAAGCGCCCTCATCGACCCCGGCAGGCGTCTGGCCGCAGCCGACGTGCAGCGTCAGGCCTTGCGCTGGATCGGCCTGTCGGAGTGGATCTGCGACCGCTTCGGCGTGGGCGGAAATTCGGTCTGGAATACCGTCTTCCTGTTGCGTATCGCGCGCGGCGCGGTCCCGGTGCGGCGCGCCCCGGACCTTGAGACCCTGCGCGCGAGCACGCCGCTGGCGGTCGACGCCTTTCTCGATGCGGTGCAACCGTTCGGCGCCCCGTTCTCCCGCGCCAAAGGGTTTCTGCGCTGGACCGACGTCATCATGACGACACTGGCGGACCATGAAGAGGGACGCGTGCGCTTCGAACCGTTACAACTCGCCAACCTGTGGTTCGAGATGTTGTGGTTTGCGCTGCATCAGGACGGCGACTCGCCTCAGGCGCTGCATGCCGCCCAGTCGCTCGGGCGCGTGCTGCCGATGCTCCCGCCGCCCGACCGGCGCTTTTTCCGCGATGCCTTGCGGCTGATGCCGCGCGAGTTTCAGCGCGAGGTTCGCCTGGCGCAACAGTAGGCGTTCATTCATGGCGACGACGCACGCACGGGGTGCGAAACCACCACGAAACCGCGGCTGCACAAGCTTTCGACGATGGCGGGAATGTCGCACCGCACCATGTCCGGTTCACGTTTTTCGGGACACATCGCGCTTGTGTTTGCCGGGTATGTCGGTGTATCGTTGCCGCAAAGCTAAGCGCAGGGGTCCTGCAACGTGAGTTGTGGGTGAGAAATACCCTTAGAACCTGATCTGGATAATGCCAGCGCAGGGAGCGTAGAAATTCCTCGCCCCCGTTCATGCTCCTGAGCCGCTTTGCGCCGAAATTGTCGGCGTCAACACGTGCCCCGCCAGGAGACATTGCATGAACGCCAATCCGAAGTTCCTCTCAGCCAACGCGCGCGTGGACGAAGCCGCGATCGCACCGCTGCCCAATTCCCGCAAGATTTACGTACAGGGTTCGCGCCCGGACATTCAGGTCCCGATGCGTGAAATCTCGCAAGCCGACACGCCGACGAGCTTCGGCGGCGAAAAGAACCCGCCGATCTACGTCTACGACTGCTCGGGCCCGTACACGGATCCGAACGCGACCATCGATATCCGCTCCGGTCTGCCCGCGCTGCGCGCGAAGTGGATTGAAGAGCGCGGCGACACCGAAGCTCTGCCGGGCCTGTCCTCGGCCTATGGCCGTGAGCGCGCGGATGACAGCGCGACCGCCGATCTGCGCTTCCCCGGCCTGCATCGCACGCCGCGCCGTGCCAAGGCCGGCAAGAATGTGACGCAGATGCACTACGCACGTCAGGGCATCATCACGCCCGAGATGGAATACGTCGCCATTCGCGAAAACCTGCGCCGTCAGGAATACATCGAAAGCGTGCGCAATGCCGGCCCGCAAGGCGAGCGTCTGGCCAAGCTGCTCTCGCGCCAGCATCCGGGTCAGCATTTCGGCGCGAGCATTCCCGCCGAGATCACGCCGGAATTCGTGCGCGACGAAATCGCTCGCGGCCGCGCCATCATTCCGAACAACATCAACCACCCGGAATCCGAGCCGATGATCATCGGCCGTAATTTCCTCGTGAAGATCAACGCGAATATCGGCAATTCGGCCGTGACGTCGTCGATCGGCGAAGAAGTGGACAAGATGACGTGGGCGATCCGCTGGGGCGGCGACACCGTCATGGATCTGTCGACCGGCAAGCACATCCACGAAACGCGTGAGTGGATTCTGCGTAACAGCCCGGTGCCCATCGGCACGGTGCCGATCTATCAGGCGCTCGAAAAGGTGAACGGCAAGGCCGAAGATCTGACGTGGGAAATGTTCCGCGACACGCTCATCGAGCAGGCCGAGCAAGGTGTCGACTACTTCACGATTCACGCCGGCGTGCGTCTGGCGTACGTGCCGATGACGGCCAACCGCATGACGGGCATCGTCAGCCGCGGCGGCTCGATCATGGCCAAGTGGTGCCTCGCCCACCACAAGGAAAGCTTCCTGTACACGCACTTCGAAGAGATCTGCGAAATCATGAAGGCGTACGACGTTGCGTTCTCGCTGGGTGACGGCCTGCGCCCCGGCTCGATCTACGACGCCAACGACGAAGCGCAGCTCTCCGAACTCAAGACGCTCGGCGAGCTCACGCAAATTGCCTGGAAGCACGACGTTCAGGTGATGATCGAAGGCCCGGGCCACGTCCCGATGCAACTCATCAAGGAGAACATGGATCTCCAGCTCGAGTACTGCGACGAGGCGCCGTTCTACACCCTTGGACCGCTGACCACGGACATCGCACCGGGCTACGACCACATTACGTCCGGTATCGGCGCGGCCACCATCGGCTGGTACGGCACCGCCATGCTGTGCTACGTCACGCCGAAGGAACACCTTGGTCTGCCCAACAAGGACGACGTGAAGGAAGGCATCATCACGTACAAGCTTGCCGCCCACGCCGCCGACCTTGCAAAGGGTCACCCCGGCTCGCAGATTCGCGACAATGCGCTGTCGAAGGCACGCTTCGAATTCCGTTGGGAAGACCAGTTCAACCTCGGCCTCGATCCGGACAAGGCGCGCGAATTCCACGATGAAACGCTGCCGAAGGACTCCGCGAAGGTGGCTCACTTCTGCTCGATGTGCGGCCCGCACTTCTGCTCGATGAAGATTACGCAGGACGTGCGCGACTACGCTGCGAAGCAAGGCATTACGGACGAAGCCGCGCTCAAACAGGGCATGGAAGTCAAGGCAGTCGAGTTCGTCAAGAGCGGCGCCGAGATCTATCGCCGCACCTGATGCCGCCTGGCAACCGAGAATGCCGCGCCGGCATTCGACGCACAGGCAAAGCAAACGCGCCCGGGTCACACCGGGCGCGTTTTTTTGCAGCGTCGGCCAGCGGCAATCGACTACCCGCCGGCGTGGACGCGCAGGATCAAGCGACGTCCGGAGCCCGGCTCGTCGCCTCTGCCGGTACGGTCGGAATGCCGCGCATCGTCAGTTGATTTCGCAGACGCTGTGTCGCGATATGCGGCGCTGTCGACGACAACGATGTCGCCAGTGCCGTGAACGCCCTGGTGTTCGTTGCAGGCATGGCGGCGGCATCGACCACCTCGACATGGCGCATATCCCAGTGACGCTCGCCCAATTGCTCGATGCCCAGGGCCAGTTTGACCCATTCGTCCGTTCCCAGTCCGACCGTGCCCGGCAGATCGCCCCGCACGAACGCCTGATGCATTGGCAACCCATCGGAAAACCCTACCCGAAGCATCCATTCGGTGCTCTCGCGCGGCGGCAATAGCCGCTTGCCGGCGTGCAGACGGTCGTTCAGTTCGCCAACGAATTTTCCCGGTGGCGTATTCATCAGACACGCCGTCGTCCACTCCTTCTTGCCGGCGAGCAAAGGCTTGCCCGTCCAGCGACGTGCGGTGTCCGCCACCGTCTTCGTCACGTCGGTCCGGCTCGTGTCGAAGGGCACCGTGCCGTTTCTGCCGTCGGTGCCCAGCAACGAGCCGTTGACGATATCGCGACAGATCTGGGCGCGCTCGCTGCGCCCGTCCGGCATGACGACCGGGTGATTCCGGCCTTCGAGGGCCACGACGCGCGTGTTGGCATTCTGGGCGCTCGCACAGACGTGGAGCGTCGCAAGCGATGCCGCGCACAGCACTGGCTGCGCGGTGCGCGGCGCGCTCAGCCGGGCGGTCGCCAGCGAGGTGTCGAAAACGTCGACGGCATCGACATCCGCCAGCGCAGGCGAAAACGCGCCAAAAACCGTCTCGTCGGTCACATCGTTTGGCGACGCCACTGCGGATGCGGACGCAAACCCAGCCCGAAATTCCGGTGTTGACTTGCCGAACGCATCATGGTCACGACCGGTGGCCTCGATGTCGAGAGATGGCCGGGGAACACGCCACGGATGCACCGGCGACTCTGCGCGAACGTTCGCCACATTGGCAATTTCCACCACGGGCATACCGGCGGCGTCGGCCATTCCGGCTTGCGGATTGAGTGCAACGGGGGCGAGGAACGCAAGACCGCCTGCGCCGGGCGGCTGGTTCAATGGCTGGATACCGAAGGTCATCGGGAGATCCTTTGAAGAATGGAAAAGGAAAGGCGTGGCGGTGTGAGCCACGGCTTCGACGCCGTCTGGACCCGACGTCAAAGCGGGGTCCACGATGCCCGAACGGTCGTTCGGCAATTTTCGGTTCTGCACACCGGCTCTCGCGACTCGTGCACGCGACCGTCCGGGAGTGGACAAGCTCAGCCGCATGGGCGCGACGGACACGCGAGGCACGCGCTGTCGGCGTGCCCCAAAGTTATGGCATGCTATCGGACAGCGGTACAGCCGACGCGGCTAATGCGGCCCGCGCTTTCGCCCGAAGGCATCTCAAAATGATGGCCGGCAGGCCTTGTTTTGAAATGTCTCCCTGCTCTTGCGGACTCGCTCCCGTGCGAACCGGTCCGGCCTGCGTCGCGGCTATGTATCCGCACTCGCACTTACAGGGACAACAATATGAGTGGTTACGGTTTTCTTTTCAGTATTCTCTTGCTGGTGCTGGCAAGCGCCTTCTTTTCCGCATCTGAAATCTCGCTGACCGCCGCCAAGCGCACCAAGCTTCAGGTGCTTATGGAAAAGGGCGACGAACAGGCGGTCAAGGTCCTCGCGCTCAAGGAGCAGCCAGGCAACTTCTTCACCGTCGTGCAAATCGGTGTGAACGCGGTCGCCGTGCTCGGCGGCGTGCTCGGTGAGAGCTTTCTCACCGCTTATCTGTTCGAGTGGCTGTCGCCCTTCACCAATCAGGCACTGGCGCTACGTCTGGCAGGAATCGGCTCGTTCCTGTTCATCACGATTGCCTTCATCCAGTTCGCAGATCTGATTCCCAAGCGCCTCGCCATGGTCAACCCCGAGCGCGTGGCGATGGCGATCATCGACCCGATGCTTTTCTGCCTGAAGGTCCTGCGCCCGCTCGTCTACCTTTTCAACGGGGTCGCAAACCTGTTTTTGCGCATGTTCAAGCTGCCCACGCATGCCATCGACAACATCACTTCGGAAGACATCGCCGCCATGGTCGGCGCCGGGGCGCAAGCGGGCGTGCTGCGCAAGCAGGAACTGCATCTGATCGAGAACGTGTTCGAGCTCGAGTCGCGCACCGTCGGCTCGGTCATGACGTTCCGCGACGATGTGGTGTACTTCACCATCGCCGAGGACGAACGCAGCATCCGCCAGAAAATCACGGAAAGCCCGCACTCCAAGTATCTCGTTTGCCGCGACGAAATCGACAATGTGCTCGGCTACGTCGACTCGAAGGATCTTCTCCAGCGCATCGCGAGCGAAGATCTGTCGAGCGTGATCCGCAATCTGGATCGTCTCTACGCAAAAAAGCTGCTGGTCATCCCGGACACCCTCAATCTGTCCGAAGCGCTCGCGCGCTTCAAGGAAACGCGTGAAGGCTTCGCGGTCATCATCAACGAGTACGGCCTGGTCGTCGGCGTCGTGACGCTCAACGATATCGTGGGCGCGCTCATGGGCGATGTCGTGCATCCGGCCGACGAAGATCAGATTGTCCAGCGCGACGAGCATTCGTGGCTCGTGGACGGCGTCACGTCCGTCGAGGACGTGAAAAAAGCCCTGGATATCGACGAGCTTCCCGGCGAAGGCGAGTTCGAGACCATCGCCGGATTCATGATCTACCAGCTCAAGCGCATTCCGAAGAAGTCCGAAGCCACCGAGGCAGCCGGCTACAAGTTCGAAGTGGTCGACATCGACAATTACAAGATCGACCAGTTGCTTGTCACCCGGATCGGGGCAGTGGCCGAGGCGGCTATCGCGGCATCGAAGGCTGCGGCGAACCCGGCGTCGGATCGGACATCGTAGCCAGCACCTCCGTCAGCCGATCGGTCAGTCCGCCATCGCGCTGCGTCGGCCGCGCAATGGCCGACGCGACGACTTGCCACGGCGCAAACAGCCACGCTTGCCTGCGGGCACGCGTCACCCCCGTATAAATTAGCTCCCGCGACAACACGCGACTCGCCTGCTCGGGCAACACGATCGCAACGCGTTCGAACTCCGAGCCCTGCGACTTGTGGATCGTCATCGCAAATGCCGTCTCGTGCGCGGGCAGACTGGCCGGCGAGTACAGCCGGTAGCCGCCGTCCGGCGTCGCAAACGCAACCCGTAGCGAGCCGGCGGGTCCAAGCGGCAGTGCGATGCCGATATCGCCATTGAAGAGGTTGAGCGCGTATTCGTTCTGCGTCACCAACACCGGACGCCCGGCGAACCATGCGCCACCGCCGGCGCCAAGCGCCACACCCGCGCGACGCGCCAGCAAGGCCGTCAATTGCGCACCGAGAAACTCGACACCTCGCCGACCACCGCGCGTCGCGCACAGAACCCTGAATCGTCCAAAAGCAGCGAACACCGGCTGCGCCACCATCGCGACGTCGGCCGACGTTGCCGCCGCCGGATCGCCCAACTGCTGAATCGTTGCGATGGCATGTCCGAGCGCTTCGACGTACTCGCCATAGCCGTCAGCCAGTACATTGAGGTTGTGGGGCGACAACTGGAGGCCACCGTCCTCGCTGAGCAGCACGCGATCTGCCGACGCCGAGGGCGATGACGCATCATGGTTCGCCTGCGGGCCATCTCGCGTCTCGAGCGTCTCTCGCGTCTCGAAATTGTCGGCATCGACGCGCTCGGTCTGCGCGACAGCGAACTCCCTGCGCGCATCGATGACCTTTCCCGTCTTGATTGCCGTCGCGAGGCGACCAATCGCCGAATGCGCGCCGAACCGGTACGTGCGCTCCAGCCAGACGACGGTGTCCTCGAGCCCTTTCGCAGCGCGCGCGTCGGTCGGTTCAGCGGGCGAGGCTTTCGCGGCGCCACCACCACCAACGGCGAGCGGACCGGATCGAGGCAAATCATCTGCGGGCCATTCCAGCGCGGCCAACAACTGTGTACGCATCTCCGGCGAGAAGGCTCGCCGCGCGCTCAATTCCCCGAACACCGCCCCGGCTTCGACGGCCGCCAACTGGTCCTTGTCGCCCAGCAGAATCAGACGCGCATTGTCGGGTACCGCTTCGAGCAACGCGGTCGCCATCGACAAGTCGATCATCGATGCTTCATCCACGACGATCAGGTCGTAGGGCAACGGATTGCCCGCATGATGCCGAAAGCGCCGCCCGACCTGCTCGGCGGATTCGGGCAGTACGCCCAGCAAGCGGTGCAACGTCACTGCCGCCTCGGGCAATGCCATGCGCACGGTTTCCGGCAGGTCCTGACGCACGGTGAGCGCCTCCTGCATGCGCTGCGCCGCCTTGCCCGTGGGCGCGGCCAGGGCGACCCGAAGGTCGCCATCGCGTTCGAGCAGGCAGGCGAGCAGGCCCACGACGGTCGTCGTCTTGCCGGTGCCGGGACCACCGCTGAGGACGACCAGCGAGCGCTCGAGCGCCAAAGCCGCTGCCGCCATTTGCCAGTTGGGCTCGCGCCGGTCATCAGGGGACAGCAGCACGCCGCTGCCGAAGTAGCGATGCAATCGTTCGCGATCCGCCATCGTGACCGACACGGACGAGGCCGTCGCCCCGGCCGCCTCAGGCGATTTCGCGCGCGCGGCTGGCACGGCGGATGCGCTCACAGGGCGCTTCGTCGTCGACAGCTTGCGCGCGAGCGCCGCCGCCAGACGCGCCTCGTAGCCGTAGTAACGCGCCAGATAGAGACGGTCGCGATCATCCAGCAGCAGGGGGAAAGCGTCGGCCTGCGTGTCGCCGGATAGCGCGCGCAAGACGCTGGCGGGCGCGCACAGGCCACTGGCGAAGAGCGCATCGCGCCAGACCGACAACGCCGGGGCATCCCCCGGAAACAGCTCGCCGCTGGCCTGCGTATCGAGCAGATTGTCGAGCGGCACACAAACATGCCCCTCCGACGTTGCGAGACTGACTTCGAACGCGGCGCGTCGCACGTAGCGACAGATAACGTCGTCCGCCCCCTTGCCTCGCGCAAGCAGTTCCATGCGCCGCGCGAAACCCTGCGCGAGCCGCACAACGCCGCTGTCGGCCAACGGCGCGCCGGAGGCATCCCCCATGTGACGACGATCGGTCATGCGCCCTCCTCGCCCGCACTTGCCACGTCAGCCACACCGCCGCGACCGTCGAGCGAAAGCGCTTCGGCGAGCGCCGCGTTCTCGCCTGCGGCGAACAGTTCGTCGAGCGCATCGACCATGTCTCGCGACGGCTTGTCGAAAAAGACACCGGGCACGTCCTCACCGGCAAGATGCGCGCTGGCCCAGTCAGGGCGCACGCCCCGAACGAAAAGGTAGAGACTGCCCCCCATGTCGCGGTCGTAATCGTAATTGGGTAGACGGCGCCGCAGATAGCGATGCAGCGCCAGGGTATAGAGCAGATACTGCAAGTGGTAACCGTGCTCGGCCATCGCTTCTCGCAGCCCGTCTGCAGCGTAGTTTTCGGGGGCCGTGCCGAGATAGTTCGACTTCCAGTCGAGAATCCACCACTGAGCGCTGTGCCGGAACACCAGATCGATGAAGCCTTTCAGATAACCGCGCAGCACGGTGGCGTCCAGGGGCAGGTCCGGATAGCCGAACTGGCGCAGCACCGCACGCAATGCGTCGAGCGACACGGCGTCGGCCGGATAAGTGAACTCCATTTCGGTCAGCCGTTCCGCCAGCGAGACATCGCTCAGATACATGCCGGGACGCAACGGCGTCGACAGCGTGTCGGCAAGCATGTTCATCATCATGGCGCGCCACGTATCGTTTTGCTCGGCGCCACGTCCGGGCGGACGCTCGCGCAGCGCCCGGGACACCGCATGCGGCCATTGCGCCCGCGACTGGAAGTCTGCGAGTTCGAAAACACGGTGCAAACTCTCGCCGGCGGCCGGCCCGCGCGGAAATCGCAGAATGTCGTCACCCGGAGGCCATGTGTCATCGCCCTCCGGCGGCAAGGCGAATGTCGGCCCGGCGTTGGCCTGGGCGTCGTAATCGGGACGCGTACGCTCCGGCGCGCTCAGTTGCCCCCCGCCCAATTGGGGGCCGGTATGCATGCCTGCCAGCAGGCCCGAGAAACTGCCAATGCGCCACACTTCCCGCAACGCACGAGTGCTCACACGGGTCGTGAGCGCCGGCGGCGCGTCGTGGATTACACGGGTATCGCTCGCGAGCGCGTCGCCGGTCGGCAGCGGTACCACGTCGAGCGGCCCACCAACGAGCGCCTTCCACGCATGACGAATCGTCTCCACCCGTTCATCGGCGTCGATCGTCGAGGAGACCCACGTGTCGAACGCGATTCCCTGGCCAGCGGCGAGCCAGTTGAGCATGCTCGCGCACGCTTCCTTCACGCTGCGACGAGACGAGTAAATTCCTGCGGCCATATAGCATCGGTACACCGCTCGCGTGAGCGCGACGTACAACAGCCGCGCCTGCTCGGCCGATTGCTCCTGACGCAACGCGGCAGCCGCCGGCGACCCTTTACCGGCCGCATCGGTAAAGTCGATGACCGCCGTGGCGCCGTCGTGGTATTCGAGGCCCTCGAGACTCCCGCCGTCACGCACGGCGCCATCCCAGAGGAAAGGACAAAACACCACGCCATACTCAAGCCCCTTGGACTTGTGTACGGTCACGATCTGCACCAGATTCTGATCCGACTCAAGACGTAGTTGCGCCTCCTCCGCACCGCTGGCGCTTCGCTGCGACGCCAGCCATCGGAGCAAGGCGGGCATGCCCGGCTGCTCCGCCCAACGCGCCTGGGCAAGTTCGGCCAGATGCATGAAGTTGGTCAGACTCCGCTCGCCGCCCGGTTGTGCGATCAGTCTCGCGGCCAGTCCCAATTCGCGCATGAGCGTGCGCCACATGGCGGAGAATCCGCGGTCGGTCCACAACTGACGATAGCGTTGCAGACGCTCGATCCAGGCAATCGCGTCCGCGTCCGATGCTTCGCTCGTCTGCATCCGGTAAAGCGCGGAGGCATCGAGTCCGAAAAGCGCCGTCGCGAGCGCCGCGCGAAGCGCACGCACGTCGCCGGGCGCTTCCACGGCTCGCAACACACGCAGCAATGTGTCGGCTTCTTCACTGGCAAACACCGAATCCTGCGTCAGCTCAACGCTGCCCACGGCATGTTCGGCGAGCATGGCTTTCATGAGCGCACCTTGCCGGTGCGCCTGTACGATCACCGCGATGTCCCCCGGCGCGAGCGGACGCTCGCCGATCAGCACTTCGCCACGCGAGGCGCCTGCGAGCAGCCGGGCGACCTCGGCCGCCGTCGCGCGCGCGCACGCCTGTTGCGCCTCGTCTTTCGACAACGGCTCGTCTTCGTCGGGCAGCCACCACACTGTGAAGTCGGCGATGTCGCGCACATCGGTCAACGGTGGACGACGACGTGCCCCTGGGCGGACAGGCGGGTAATCGAGCCCATCGAGCACGAACGCGCGGTCGTTCGCACCAAATAGCCGGTTGCCCGCGTCGATGATCGGCGGCGTCGAGCGCTGATTGACGGCCAGCGTGTAGGCCGCATCCGCGTTCTCCCGCGCGGCAAGATACGTATGCAGATCCGCAGCCCGGAAGCTGTAGATGGCCTGCTTCGGGTCGCCAACCATGAACATCGGCCCCCGGCCATCACGCCCCGAAACGGCGCCAGCCTGCAACGGCGCCCCGTACACCGCGTTGAAAATGGCGAATTGCAGGGGATCGGTATCCTGGAATTCGTCGATCAGCGCACAGGGATAGCGTTCACGCAACGCCTGCGCGAGATCCGGGTGCTGAGTCAGCGCACGCGCAATATTGCCGAGCAGATCGTCGAAGGACACTACGCGCAGCTCACGTTTGCGCAGCGCCAACTGCTCCGGCGCCTGCGTCAACCATTCCCGCAGAATCCTCAGCCACTGCATTGCGTAACGCGCGTCGGCGTCGGCGCGGGCCTGAACGAGGACGTCGGCCATCGCGAAGAAGCGGTGTTCGGGTGGCGTCTCCCCCTTCTTGATGTCCTTGGCCAGGCGTGTCGTCGTCAGCAACTCCGCCTTGGGCGCGAGAAGTGCGCCGGCATCGCGCGCGCCGAGATACCGCTGCCACGCCGACACGGCTTGGGGCAGCGACGTCTCGTTATAGATGTTCTTCTTGAACGACGGCAGCGCGCGGCGCATCAGATCGGCGATGACGGACGCCTCGGCTTCCCAGCACTCGCAGGCATCGGCATATGTCGCAAGCCACGTCGAATCGGCAGGCGCCACCGTGTCGCTCTGCACCGCTTCCGGCCAGCGCATTTCCGACATCGGCTTTTTCAGACGACGCGCCAATTGGTCCGTCAGCGTCGCCGGCGAGCGCTTGCTGTCCACCAGCCATGCGGCAAACCGATCGTCCTGCGCGGCCATCGGCTCCACGACCCGGCGCCAGAACTCCACCGCGAGATCGTGTCGCACACCGTTGTCATCCGGGACCAGCTCGTAGGCAAACGGCAGGCCGGCCGCGAAGGGCACCTCGGCCAATGCGCGCTGGCAGAAACCGTGGATCGTATGAATCGACGCTTGGTCGAAGCTGCGCAACGCCCTTTGCAGGCATTCGCGAATGTCCTTCGGCGACATGTCGCCGCGCTCGATCAAGCCCGCAATCATGACGTTGAACAGCGGATCGTCGCTGGCATGGGGATCGAAGTCGGGACCGAAGCCGGGGTCGGAGTCGAAGAGGTCGTCATCCTCTCTGCCCTCCCCACCTTCGCTCACGTCCTCGTCACCGAAGACGGGCGCCATGGCCGCGACCAGCCCTGCGAGACGCCCGCGAATGCGTTCCCGCAGCTCCGCCGTTGCGGCATTCGTGAACGTCACGACGAGAATTTGTTCGACGCTCAGTTGCTTCTCGAGCAGCAGTCGCACATACAGCGCGCAAATGTTCCACGTCTTGCCGGTGCCGGCGGAAGCTTCGATCAGGCACACGCCGTCGAGGTCGCAGCCGAAAACGTCGAGATCGATGAGCTGCGTCATGCGCCCTCCGCCAGTACGAGGTGCTGCACCATTGGCCCGAACATGGTGTTCGCGAGCAGTTCGAACGGCTCGGCCAGCGGGTCTTCCACACCGCGCCAGATCAACTTGGTATAGGGATCGTCCGCGTCCCCGCGCGCGAAAGCCGAGCCTTGCCATGCGCTGTGCGCATCGGCGAGTTTGCCGCTACTGGCGAGCTTCCAGGCGCTCCGCACGAAGAACGGCAACGGGCGCGTTTGCCCAAGCCGATAGAGCGCCACCCACTGCGCGAGCAACCCCGCCGCGTCCTCCACCGGGCGCAGCGCGAAGGTCTCGTGTTCGCCATACCAGAGGGTTCTGGCGGCAACGTCCAATCCGGCATGCTCGGGCTGTTGGAGATGGGCACACAACGCCAGATGCGCGAGCCATGCAGCCAGCAAATCGCTCGGGCGCATGCTGCCGTAGCGGTACATCACGAGACCATGGCGCGACACCGGTGCAAGCCGGCCTTGCAACAGACACTCGGCCGAGAGCGTGGCATCGCCATGCCACATCGAATCCGTGGAGGCCTTCCAGGAAGGCGGCAGCGACGGCACCAACGGCACCGTGACAAGAAATTCCTGCGCACCCTCCGCCTGCGCCTGCCTCACCTGCGTGGCGAGGGCGCGCAGGCCCCCCAGTTCACGACGCCGCCACACCGCCCCCGTCGCCCCACCGGGTAACTCGTGGCTCACACTGGCGATACGCTCGACAGCCTGCGCGTTGGCGCGGGCGCTTCGGGCGTCGCGCTCGTCATCGCGCAACAGGCGAGGCAGCAGGCGTGCGGCCAGCGCGTCGCGTCCTGCCCAATCGAGCACGAATGGCTCCTCATCCTCGACCTCGGTGAGCATGTCATTGAGCGTGAGGCCGAGCCGATCTCGCGTCCACGCCCGGCCCGGATGTCGCCAGAAGCGCAACAAATCGTCGAGCGTCAGACGGGTTTGTGCGACGCCCGGCAGCGGATCGCGCACGAAGGGCTGGGCCGATCTGTTTGGCGTCGGTGATGCCAGTTGGTCCGCCAGCTGCTGGGCAGCCTCACCGTTAGAAGCGTCGTAGCTATACAGCGATGGCGCCTTGCCGTCGAAGTACTTCGGGGAGAAGGGTTGGAGGGGATGCAGCACCACGAGACGCTCTCTTGCCTCGCGTTGCTCGTCGAGACTGAAACCTCGCGAGACCGGTGCGAGCAACTGTCCGGTGAAATCGAGCAGTTCGTCCACGGCAGTCGACGGCGGTAACGGCGCGTTATCGCGCACGCTTCTGCCTGTATAGGTGATGAGGAAGCGATCCTGGGCACTGAGCATGAGATCCAGAAAAAGATTGCGCTCATCGTCACGACGCTGGCGGTCGCCGCGCTGCGGCAGCGCGCGCATCAAATCGAATTCGTCGGCCCGTACGCGGCCCGGCAAAACGCCGTCGTCCATGCCGATCATGCAGACGACGCGATACGGCAACAGCCGCAAGCTCGGAATCGCTGCAAACGTCACACGCCCGGACGGCACGCCGCCGCGCGTCGGATCGTCGAGCGCGTCGGCCAGCACCCGAGCCACCACTTCCACCGGCACCTGCACCTCGGGGGCGCCGTCCGCGATGGCCGCCCCGATCTGCTCGATGGCCATGCGCACCTCCGCGACGTCATCGGCAAATCGCGGTTCGTCCGAAAAAAACTGCTCCAACATCGCCAACAACTGATCACGCCATGCGAGACCGGTGCGCTCTGTTCGCAGCGCCACGGTCGTCGCGTCGAGATCGTCGATCAATCGGGCCAACTGCCCGAGCAATTCGGCGCGCCCGCCTTCGATGCCGCCGACAGGCAGCCAATCGTCCACAGGCATGGCGTCGTCGGGCAGCGCATAGCCGAGGAACAGGCGCATCATGGCGTCGCCCAGCGTGTGGCGCTCAAGCGCCGGCACAACGTCGTACCCCGCGTCCGCGGCGTTCGCGGTGTCTCCTCTCGCCTCCGGACCACCGAGTCGAAGCAGGGCGTCCCCTCGCCAGCCGCGCCGCGCCCCCGCGGCATGCAACCAGTTCTGAATGGCGTCGAGTACGTTGCCGCCGAGGTCGTAGCGTTGCGCAACGGCTTCCGTACGCGCAAGCTCCACCAGACTCGATGCCGCGACACGTTGCTGCGGCAGGGCCAGAATCGACGCAAACGCACGCGCAACGGGATTGGTCCGCGTGGGCGGCAGGCCGGTGACCAGATAGGGAATGCGCGGGGTGGAAGTGCCAAAGACGGCGTCGATGAGCGGCGCCGCACGCCCGAGATCCGGTACGGTAATCAGCACGTCGTCGGGACGCAGATCGGGAATCTCGTCGAAGCAGGCCAGCAACCGGTCGTGCAGCACTTCGATCTGACGCGCGAGACTGTGACATACGTGCACTTGCACCGAGCCGTCGGCGTCCACGCCCTCCGGTACACCGTGACGGCCATCGTCCAACGTCAGAATGCCGTTCTGCAACGCGGCGAGCAGCGTCGGTGCGGGATTCGGCTGAAATATCGCACGGTCCTCGACCGCCTGCGGTGCAAGGTCTGCATATAGCGCGTCGATGTGCGACTGGGTCTGACGGCCCCACTCCGCCAGTAGCGGATGGCCCACTTCGCGATGGGCCGCGCCGTCTCGCCGGGTCAGATACGACAACCTCGACGGCGGCACGATATCGAACCAATAACTTTCGCAGGGATTGAGGACATAAAGGTGCACGTCGATCAGGCGAGACATGGCCTTGAGCAGCGCCATCGAAAGCGGCGGCATCGACGACAGCGCAAACACCGAGACGCGAGACGGCCAGCCCACGGGTATCGTGTCGGGGGTCAGTTGCTCGATCCTGTCGATGGCACGCAACGTCGGGTGGCGCTCACGAATCTCCAGATGCGCGAGGACCTGCCGCCACAACGCGCTTTGCCACGCCTCATCGGCACGCTGGACGTCGCCCCAGCTTGTCGCCGCCCCGGGCGCAATGGTCTCGCCGGACTGCCAGCGCTCCAGCCAGTCCGGCCGGTACGTCAGATATTGATCGTAGATATGGGCGAGACGGTCGGCCAACTCGAAGCGCATGACGTCGTCCGCGCCCGCGAGGTAGCCGGCCAGACGCGGTGAGGCCTCCACCCACGGTTTCGCCAGACACTGGTACAGCGGCCAGACCAGCCGGTCCGGCGCAAACGGCGAGCTTTCCGGCACCGTCACCAGTTTCCCCGCCATGTCCCATAGCCACTGGGCGAGATAGGTCAGACGGACGTTTGCGCACACGCCGAAGACATCCGCATAGTCCAGTTCCAGTCGACGACGCACGGCCACACTTGGCACGACAATGGTTTCTATCTCGAAGGGGTCGACCGGTCCCGACGACGCCCCGGGCGCCTGCGCGATATCACGGAGCAGGGCAGCTTCGAGCGTGGTGAACCGGTTGGAGAAGAATAGTTGGAGCATGCGGGCGTGGCGGCTTAGCGAGTCTGTTCGCAAGCATAACAAATGCCCCTTCCCAAAGCCCATCGGACAGATCCGAAAGCCTGCCCCGCTATCGGTCACGGCCAGTGGCGCTTCCAACACCCTCTCGCCCGGGTAGCCCGCCTGTCACCGGCGGTATCCCCACTTCGCGGCACGCGGGGCTTCGGCTAGACTCTCACTGCGCCGCGCACCACCCCATCGCGCGGCCAGCTTTGCTGCGGAACCCTCGCACCCGACGCATGGACTATCAAACCGATATCAAGAAGTTCCTATATAGCCATTACTTTTTCAGCGGCACCCGGCAGGCAGTCGGCGTCATCCTGCCCGCACTCGTCCTGTTCTGGGGGATGGACCAGCACCTGCTCGGCATCGAGGTCGCCTCCGGCGCGCTTTGCGCCAGCGTGGTCGACATCAACGGGCCGCTGCGCCACAAGCACACCGAGTTGCTCAGTTGCACGCTGCTGGGCGCCCTGACCGTGCTCATTACCGGCATGGCGACGGCCGCACAGCCGTGGCAACTGTGGATCACCACGCTGATTCTGACGTTCGGCCTGTCCATGCTCGTGGTCTATGGCTTTCGCGCGTCGCTCGTGAGCTTTGCCTGTCTGATGATGATGGTGCTCAACGTCGAGGCCGACCTCACGCGCCATCAGGCCGTACTCGATGCAGGCGCCGTGCTCGCTGGCGGTCTCTGGTACACCTACTTCAGTCTGTTCGTGTGCCGAATCTGGTGGTTTCGCATCGAACAGCAGACCCTGGCCGAGTGCTTTTTCGTGACCTCGGAATATCTGGAAGCCAAGGCGGCCTTCTACGATACGTCAACGGATATCGACGACTGCTACCGGCGTCTGATCGCCGCGCAGGTCAATGTCGTGGAGAAGCAGCAGGCAGCGCGCGAGATCATTCTGCGCAACCTGCCTCGCCTGCGTATCGGCGCGCTCGAACCGCGTCGCACGATGCTGTTCAATCTGTTCATCAACATCGTCGACCTGCACGAGACGGTGGTCTCCGTGCATACCGATTACCCGATGTTGCGTCGCGAGTTTGCCAATAACGACGTCCTGGTGTTTTTCCGCGACATGATCCGCAAGATCGCGATCGAGGTGGATGCGATCGGTTATGCCATCGCCACGAATGAACCGTCGCGGGCTCAGCGTAGCTGGCGTGCCGAGTTCCGGGCCATCGAGTACGAAATCGAACTCATGCGCAAGCAGTCGCTCCAGCAACGCTCGCCGGAAGCCTATCAGGCACTCGCGAGCACCTTCCGTCGTGTGTGGAGTACGACGCGCATCGTCGAGCGCATGCATCGCAACACGGACGTGAGCACGGCCGGCAACGCCACCGAGATGCAGATCGATCAGGCGCTGATTCGATTCACCTCGCGGCAGAGCTTCTCTCCGAAATTGCTCTGGAAAAATCTGACTTTCTCGTCGCCCAGCTTCCGTCACGCATTGCGGGTGACGATCGCGATCACGGCCGGCCTGCTCGTTTGCGAGAACTGGTCGCTGCTGGCCGGGCAGGACCACAGCTACTGGGTACTGCTCACGATCATCGTGATTCTGAAGCCCGGGTTCAGTCTGACCAAACAGAAGAACGCGCAGCGACTGACCGGCACGCTCATTGGCTGCGTGAGCGTGCTGGTGATCCTCTCGTTCGTCCACAAAGCCTGGATCCTGCTCGCGCTCATGTTCTTTTGCATGATCATGGGCAACAGCCTGTCGCTGTTCAATTACGGGCTGTCGGTCGTCTTCATGTCGTCTTACGTGCTGCTGCTCTTCCACTTCCTTCTTCCCGGCTCGCTTTCGGTGATCGGCGAGCGCGCCATCGATACGCTGATCGGTTCGGCCATCGCGCTGGCGTGTTCGTATCTGTTCCCGTATTGGGAATACCGGCTGATGGGACCGCTGATCCGCAATGCCGTCCAGTCGACCCGCACGTACCTGGAGGCATGCGCCGGCCTCGATGGCAAGCGCGATAACCTTGCCTATCGCATGGCGCGCAAGGACATGCACATTGCATTCGGGAATTTCGGCGCCGCCTTCAAGCGGATGATGCTCGAACCGAAGTCGAAGCAGGTCGCGGTGGCGGAACTCAACGACTTGCTGGTACAGAACCATGTGATGGCGTCGTACATCACCGGGATGTCCGATGTGCTGCCGCGTCAGATCGCGGCGGACAGGAGTGGAGAATTGGGGCAGGTCGTGGCGGCCATCAGCGATCTGCTGTCGCAGGCGGTTGCGGCCCCGGCGGCGTCCGTGCCGACGGACGCGCAGGCCGCCACCGAGGCCATGCGCGACTACACGCGTCGGCTGGATGCGCTGGTAGTGGCGCAGGAGCAGCAGCCCGATGTCGCCGACGCCCACATCCAGGAAATCAAGCAGGTCGTACATCAACTCAAGCAGATGCTGCGCGCGGGTGAATTGATTCTGCGCGACATGCGGGCCATCCGTTTGCCCGCCTGACTCGCCTGCGGCAGGCGCGCTCGCTCGCCGATCAGGTGATACCCGAGCGCGTGGCGTAGTGGTAGAGATCGACATCGCGATCCAGGCCGAGCTTGCGCATGGCGTTCGTCTTTTGCGAACTGACGGTTTTGACGCTGCGGCTCAGTTGGAACGCGATTTCGCTGATGGTCAGGCCCGAGACGAACAACCGCACCACTTCCACCTCACGCCCCGAGAGCTTCGACGCGTCGATGTCCGTGTCGTCGACCACGGCGTCGTGCAACCGCGTTGCCAGCCCGGCGGGAATGTAGCGGCTACCGTCCGCAACGACACACACGATGTCGGCAATCGAGCTTTGCTCGTCGAGCTTGGAGAGAATCGAGTGGACGCCGAGCTTGAGCATGCCGCGCAGAATCGCAAGGTTCTCCAGCATCGTCACCACGATGATCTTGATGTGAGGGAAATACCGGCGAACGTAGCCGATGAGAAAAAGCCCGTCCTTGAAGTTGCCTCCGGGCATGGAAAAGTCGGTCACGAGAATATCGCAAGGCGCCTTGGCCAGCAGGTTCACCAGTTCCGACGAGTTGCCGGCCTCCCCGACCAGATGGATCATTTCCCGCTCTTCGAGCAGACGCCGTATGCCAAAGCGCACAATCGGATGGTCATCTGCGACCACGACATTGATCGTCATCCTTGTCCCCTTTTCTATGGGTCGTTGGCAGGCCGCCGCCGCGCCGCGCCACACGCGCGCCGCTTCACGCCGGCCGTCACTGCGAAGTGGGTCCATTCTGGCAAAAAGGGATCACGACGACCGAGTGGGAAACGTCACATAGTCGGAGTGCGAGGTCCGGCTTGCAACGCGTTGTGGTCAACCGGCGCGAAGCCCGCATGCTGCCCGATAGAGCGGGTACTGCCTCCAACGACTTGACGGGACTCGCGCAGAGGTGAAATTGCACAGACGCGCATCGGCAAGGTTTGTGCTACTCGCGTTACTGGCGTTCGAAAGATTCGCAGCACCGGTTTCGGGCGTTCCGATCACGAAAGTCGGAATTCCCTTAAACACCGATGCTGGATTTGGTGAGCGGCTCGCCATGAGCCTCGAAAAATGCGTAGCTACTCCTGCGCTGCGGCAGTGGATGCCTTTACCGCATCCGGCGTAGCGCTCGCGCCGCCGCTCGCCGCGGCGCCCTCGGGCGGCAAGCCGTGCCAGCCACCGCCGAGTGCGGTCACGAGCAGCACATTCGCCGTGAACTGGCGACCGAGGATGGTTAAAGCCGTACGTTCCGTGGTGTACGCGGTCGCTTGCGCCGTCAGCACGTTTTGGAAACCGACAGTCCCTGCCTTGTACTGATTCAGGATCAGTTGCGCGGCCTCGCGCGACGATTGCACGGCCTGATTCTGCACAGCGGCCTCACGCCCAAGGTAGTTGAGCGCGGCCAGATTGTCTTCGACCGCCTGGAACGCGGCGAGCACCGTCTGGCGGTAAGTCGCGACCTGTGCGTCGTACGCTGCGATGGCCGCGTCCGTCTGCGCACGTCGCAAGCCACCGTCGAAGAGCGTGGCCGCCAACGCCGGACCCACCGACCAGAAGCGGCTCGGCAGCGTCAGCCAGTCGGCAAAGCTGTTGCTCTGGAACCCGCCGGTCGCCGAGAGCGAAAGCGTGGGGAAGAACGCCGCTTTCGCCACGCCAATCTTCGCGTTTGCCGCCACCACCGAACGCTCGGCCGATGCAATGTCCGGACGACGCTCAAGCAGTTGCGACGGCAGGCTCACCGGCACCGGCGGCAACGCGGCACGCAACGGTGACGGCGTGAGGGAAAAGGCGGCGGGCGCCTTGCCCACAAGCAACGCTATCGCATGTTCCAGCTGCGCACGCGTGACTTCAATGTCGAGCGCCGCCGCCTGAGCTTGCTGCAACTGCGTTTGCGCCTGAATCACGTCGGAGCGTTGCGCCACGCCCACGGCATATTGATTTTGCGTCAGCCTGAGCGTCTGCTCGTACGCCGCAACGGTGCGATCGAGCAACGCCTTTTGCTCGTCCGTCACCCTCAGATCGAAGTAGTTCTGTGCAAGCAATGCCTGCGCCGACAGGCGCGCGTTGGCGAGATCTGCGGCACTGGCTTCGGCGCTCGCATTGCCTGCCTCGACGGAACGGCGAACGCTTCCCCAAATGTCCAGTTCCCAACTCGCGGTACCCGACAGACTATAGCTGTTCGAGATACCGCCGACCCCCGAACCGCTGATCGCCGTATTGCTCACGCGCGAGCTGCTGCGCGTCACGCCGGCATCGGCGCCGATGGTCGGGAAAAAAGCCGCACGGGCCTGCGAGGCGACAGCCAGCGCCTGCCGGTAGTTGGCCTCGGCGACTTTGACATTCTGGTTGTTGATGTCGACCTGATGCATCAGCGCCGAGAGCACCGGGTCCTGATAAATCGCCCACCAGTCGCCCTTGGCAAGTGCATCGCTCGGCTCGGCGAGCTTCCAGTCGCCGGTCTCCTTGAACGCTGCGGGTGTGTCGATGTCAGGCCGTACATAGTCGGGACCCAGCGCACACCCGGCGAGCCAGAGTACCGCGCTCGCCGCGAAATACGTCGCCGAGCGGCGCATACGCGACGACATCGCGATGCCCCTCGCCTTCCGCTGCGCCGTTGCCGCTTGTGAACGAGGACGGGGGACTTGACGAACGAGATTACGAGACATGGCACACATCGGCCCATCGGCCGCGACAGAGATTTCGGAAGACGCAGAGCGCGCGGACGAGACCGACGCAACGGCCAAATCGTTCACAGCGGACCCATCGGTCACATCGGTCACATCGAACGATAGCGACGATAAACGCGCGTCGCCACCACGATCTCGCGTCGCATGACGAAGCAGATCAACCATGGCCGACCTCCCCGACGTCGCTGTGGCCGCGACGGCCGCGCGCACGCCAACGCGCCCAACGCAGACGCAAACGATCGAGATACAGATACACCACTGGGGTCGTATAGAGCGTGAGCACCTGACTCACGAGCAGTCCGCCCACAATCGAAATGCCCAATGGCTGACGCAGTTCCGCGCCATCGCCAGTACCGAGTGCGAGCGGAATCGCGCCGAGCATGGCAGCCATCGTCGTCATCATGATCGGGCGAAAACGCAACACGCACGCCTGAAATATCGCTTCACGCGGCGGCAGGTTCTGACGCCGCTCCGCATCCAGCGCGAAGTCGATCATCATGATCGCGTTCTTCTTCACGATACCGATCAGCAAAATCACGCCGATGAGCGCAATGATGCTGAACTCCGTATTGAAAAGCAGCAGCGCTAGCAATGCCCCCACGCCCGCCGATGGCAGCGTCGACAAAATCGTCAGCGGATGAATGTAGCTTTCGTAGAGCACCCCCAGCACGATGTACACCGTCAGCAGCGCCGTCAGGATAAGCATCGGCTGAGATGAGAGCGCCGACTGGAACGCCTGCGCCGTGCCCTGAAAACTGCCCTGCACCGACGTCGGCATGCCCAGACGATCCACCGCGTCCCGGATCGACGCCTGTGCCTGCGAAAGCGACACGCCCGCCGGCAGATTGAACGAGATCGTGCTCGCGGCAAACTGTCCCTGATGCGAGACCCCGAGCGCCGTATTGGTGGGCCGATATCGCGCGAACGCCGAGAGCGGCACCTGCGCCCCCGCCGACGTCACCACATAAATGTCCTTGAGCGACTCGGGACTTTGCCACCACCGCGGTGCGACCTCCATCACGACCTTGTACTGGTTGAGCGGGTTGTAGATGGTCGAGACCTGACGCTGACCGAACGCATCGTTAAGCACATTATCGATCTGGCTCATCGTCAATCCGAGACGCGACGCCTGATCGCGGTCGATATCCAGCGTCGTCTGCAACCCCTTGTCCTGTTGATCCGTGTTCACGTCGGCGAGATTCGGCAGACGCGAAATCGCATTGCGCATCTTCGGCTCCCACTCGCGCAACTGCTGGAGGTCATCCGCCTGCAACGTGTATTGATACTGCGCATTGCTCGAGCGCCCCCCCACGCGAATATCCTGCACCGATTGCAGATAGAGCATCGCGCCAGGCTCCTTGGCCAGCTTGCCGCGCAACCGTGCAATGACCTGATCCGCGGAGAGCTTGCGCTGTCCCAATGGCTTGAGCGTGACGAACATCGAGCCGCCGTTGCGGTTCGAACCGCCGGTGAAGCCCGTGACCGTCGCGACATCGGGGTCGGCCTGCACGATCTTGATGAAGTCCGCGAGCTTCTTCTCCATCGCCTGGAACGAGATCGCCTGGTCGGCCTGAATGAAACCGATCATCCGCCCCGTGTCCTGCTGCGGGAAGAAGCCTTTCGGCACCACCATATAGAGCCATACGTTCAGGCAGATCGTGGCAAGCAGAATCAGCAGCATGAGCGGCCCATGCCGCAGCGCCCACGCAAGCGAGCGCTCGTACTCGCGCAGCATTGCCGCGAACATGCGCTCGATCCAGTCTCCCATGCGTGTCCACACCGACGCTCGCTTCGGGGGTTCCGGGGCGAGCGGTGCGGCCTCCACAGGCACGCCCGGCGCCGCCTTGCCCTTGAGCAGGCGCGCGCACATCATCGGTGTCGTCGTGAGGGAGACGACCAGCGACACCATGATCGCCGCTGACAGCGTGACGGCGAACTCGCGAAACAGCCGCCCGACGATCCCGCCCATGAGCAGCAGCGGAATAAACACCGCCACCAGCGAAATGCTCATCGACAACACGGTGAAACCGACTTCGCGCGTGCCCTTGAGCGCCGCCGCGAACGGACTGAGACCTTCTTCGACGTGCCGCGAGATGTTCTCGAGCACGACGATGGCATCGTCCACCACGAAGCCGGTCGCGATGGTCAGCGCCATGAGCGACAGGTTATCGAGACTGAAGCCGCAGAGATACATGATGCCGAACGTGCCGATCAGCGAGACCGGCACCGCCACGGTCGGGATCAATGTCGCCCGCCAGTTACGCAGGAAGATGAAGACGACCATGATCACGAGTCCGATCGAGATCAGCAACGTGCGTTCGACTTCCTTGAGCGAGGCCCGGATCGTCGGCGTGCGATCCATGACGACATCGAGGTTGATCGCCGCCGGAATCGAGGCACGCAGGTTCGGCAAAATCCTGTTGATACCGTCGACCGTCTGAATGATGTTCGCCCCCGGCTGCGTCGTGATGATCAGCAGCACCGACGGCTTGCCGTTCGCCGATCCGGCATTGCGCAGATCCTGCACCGAGTCGACAACATCCGCGATATCCGAGAGTCGCACCGGGCGACCGTCCTGATAGCTCACGATGACGGGCAGGTACTCCTTGGCCGTCTTGGCCTGATCGTTGGCAAGAATCTGCCAGCGGCGATCCCCGTCTTCGAGCGCGCCCTTCGGTCGGTTCGCGTTGACGGCCTGAATTGCCGTGCGAACGGTCTCGAGCGGAATCTGGTACTTGTTGAGCGCCGTCGGGTTGAGCTCGACGCGCACCGCCGGCAACGAGCTGCCGCCAACCGTCACATCGCCCACGCCTTCGAGTTGCGAAATTTTTTGCGCGAGGATCGTGGACGCTGCGTCGTACATCTGCCCGCGGGTCATGCTCTCGGACGTGAGCGCGATGATCATCACCGGCGCGCTGGCCGGGTTCACTTTGCGATAGGTCGGATTGCTCGGCAGTCCCGTGGGCAACAGGCTGCGCGCGGCATTGATCGCCGCCTGCACGTCGCGCGCCGCACCGTTGATGTCGCGAGAGAGATCGAATTGCAGCGTGATGCGGGTCGAGCCCAGCGAGCTGTTCGACGTCATTTCCGTGACGCCCGCAATGCGCCCGAGCGAGCGCTCCAGCGGCGTCGCCACACTGGCAGCCATGGTCTCCGGGCTTGCGCCGGGCAGCGACGCCGAAACGGAGATCGTCGGGAAGTCGACCTGAGGCAGCGGCGAGACGGGCAGCAGCCCGAAGGCGACGATGCCCGCCAGCGTCACCCCGATGGTGAGCAGGACGGTCGCGACCGAGCGCCTGATGAAGACAGCCGACAGGTTCATCGCGCCGGACCGTCCGTAGTGATGGCGCCCGCAGGACCGCTACCGCCGCCGGGACCGCCAGCATTTCCAGGACCCGCGGGACCACCGGGCCCCCCACGATCGTCGTGACCGCCCTGCGACGTATCCTCCGACGGCCCGAAGCGACGCTCGCGCCATGCGCGCGCGCGCAACGCCCAGCGGTCGAACCAGAGGTAAATGACTGGCGTAGTAAAGAGCGTCAACACCTGACTGACCATCAGACCGCCGACCATCGTAATACCGAGCGGCTGACGCAACTCGGAGCCGACGCCCGAGCCGAGCATGAGCGGCAGCGCCCCCAGCACCGCGGCCATCGTCGTCATGAGAATCGGACGAAAGCGCAGCAGGCACGCCTGATAGATCGCCTCACGCGGCGCCATACCGTGCTCGCGCTCCGCTTCGAGCGCGAAGTCGATCATCATGATGGCGTTCTTCTTCACGATGCCGATCAGCAAGATGATGCCGATGATCGCAATGACGCTGATGTCGTTGCCCGAGACCATGAGCGCGAGCAAGGCCCCCACCCCGGCCGACGGCAATGTCGACAGAATCGTAATCGGATGAATGTAGCTCTCGTAGAGCACGCCCAGCACGATGTACATCGTCACGACCGCGGCGAGAATCAGCCACAACGTGTTCGAAAGCGATGCCTGGAACGCCTGCGCCGCGCCCTGGAACGTCGTCTGCGTGCTTATCGGCAACCCGATGGATTGCTCGGCCTCGGTGATCGCCTTGACCGCCTCGCCAAGCGACGCCCCCTTGGCCAGATTGAACGAGATCGTGGCCGCAGGGAATTGCGCCTGATGGTTGATCGCGAGCGGCGTGGGTTTTTCCACGATCCTGGCAAACGACGTGAGCGGCACCTGCACCCCTGACGAGGAGGCGACGTAAATCCCCTTGAGCGCGTCCGGCCCGCGCTGGTAATCGTTGGCCACCTCCAGCACCACCCGGTACTGCGACGCTTGCGTGTAGATCGTCGAGATCAGGCGCTGACCGAAAGCGCTGTACAGCGTCTGGTCGACCGACGCCGGCGTCACCCCCAGACGGCTCGCCGTATCGCGGTCGATGTCAACGTACGCCTGCAGTCCGTTGACCTGCAGATCGCTCGTGACGTCAGCCAGTTGCGGCACGTGCTGCAACTTCTCGACGAGCTTCGGCACCCAGACGCCCAGCGTATCCAGACTGGGGTCCTGCAACGTGAACTGATACTGCGTGCGACTGATCCGGTCCTCGATCGTCAGATCCTGCACCGGCTGCATATAGAGTGCGATCCCCGGCACCTTCGCCACCTCGGGCTGAATTCTGCGAATGACCTCGGAGGCGTCGACGCCGCGCGTGGCCTTGTCCTTGAGGTTGATGAGCAACCGCCCGCTATTGAGCGTAGCGTTCACGCCGTCCACCCCGATGAACGACGACACCGACTGGACCGCCGGGTCCTTGAGGACGGCCGCCACGAGCGCCTGCTGCCGCTCGCCCATGGCCGCGAACGAGATCGACTGGGGCGCCTCGGAAATCCCCTGAATCACGCCGGTGTCCTGCACCGGAAAGAAGCCCTTCGGCACCCACAGGTAGAGCAGCACCGTGAGCACCAGGGTGCCGAGCGCGACGAGCAACGTCGCCCGCTGCCGGTCGAGCACCCACGTGAGCCACTCGCCATACTTCGCAATGATGCGGTCGAACATCGCGCCGGTCTTGCGATAGAACTTGCCCTGCTTCTCTTCCGGCACGTGGCGCAACAGTTTCGCGCACATCATCGGGGTAAGCGTGAGGGAGACGACGGCGGAGATGAGGATCGACACCGCGAGCGTGATCGCGAATTCGCGGAACAGGCGCCCCACGACATCGCCCATGAACAGCAGCGGAATCAGCACCGCGATCAGCGAGAAGGTCAGGGAAATGATGGTGAAGCCGATCTGTTCCGCGCCCTTGAGCGCGGCCTGCAACGGTTTCTCTCCCTGCTCCATGTAGCGGGCGATGTTCTCGATCATCACAATGGCGTCATCGACCACGAAGCCGGTCGCAATGGTCAGCGCCATGAGCGTGAGGTTATTGATCGAGAATCCGGCGAGATACATCACGCCGAAGGTGCCGATCAGCGAGAGCGGCACCGCGACACTGGGAATGATGGTCGCCGAAACGTTACGCAGGAACAGGAAGATGACCATCACCACGAGCGCGACGGCAAGAATCAGCTCGAACTGCACGTCGGAGACCGACGCGCGAATCGTCGTGGTGCGATCGGTGAGCAACTGCATGTCGATGCTGCCCGGCAGCGCCGCCTGCAACTGCGGCAACAGCGCCTTGACCTTGTTGACGGTCTCGATCACGTTCGCACCGGGCTGACGCTGCACATTCACCACGATCGCCGGCGTGGTATCGGCCCACGCGGCGAGCTTGGTGTTTTCGGCGCCATCGATGACATCCGCAATGTCCGACAGCCGGATCGGGCCACCATTCTTGTAAGCGATGACCAGATTGCGGTATTCGTCGGCCGACGCCAATTGATCGTTGGCGTCGATGGTCGAGGCGCGCAGCGGCCCGTCGAAACTCCCCTTCGCCTGATTGACGTTCGCCGCCGCGATCGACGTGCGCACATCTTCGATATTCAATCCGTATGACGTGATCGCACGGGGATTGACCTGGATGCGCACGGCCGGACGCTGCCCGCCGGAAATGCTCACCAGACCGATGCCCGGCAATTGCGAGATCTTCTGCGCCACACGCGTGTCCACCAGATCCTGCAACTTCGGCAGGGGCATGGTTTTGGACATGATCGCCAGCGTGAGAATCGGTGTGTCCGCCGGGTTGACCTTGTTATAGATCGGCGGCATGGGCAAATCGCTCGGCAGCAGATTGCTGGCGCTATTGATAGCTGCCTGCACTTCCTGTTCGGCGACATCGAGCCCGAGGTCGAGCGAGAACTGCAACGTAATGACCGACGCGCCGCCCGAACTCGTCGACGACATCTGGTTGAGCCCCGGCATCTGACCGAACTGACGCTCCAGCGGTGCGGTGACCGACGAGGTCATCACATCCGGACTGGCGCCCGGATAGAGCGTGACCACCTGAATGGTCGGATAGTCGACTTCCGGCAGCGCCGAGAGTGGCAACAGCCGGTAGGCGACGAAACCGGCAAGCAGGATCGCCAGCATCAGCAGCGATGTGGCGACCGGTCGGAGAATAAACTGGCGGGACGGATTCATTGGCTACGTTGAAGGGCGTCTCTTTTTTGGTGGCATGAGCGAAGCTCGAGCGGAATCTGAGCGGAACCATGGGGGAGCGAGGCCAGGAAGCGACGGTCTGCGCGTGCGCCCCGTTGCCTCCCTACCCCCTTTTGTCCCTTACTGACCCTGACGGCGATGTGCGCCGCCATTGCCGCTACGCTTCTCGCCCGGTTCACGCGGCGCTACGGCCGCCGCGCGGCTCTCGGGCGTAATCACTTCGACCTTTGCGCCGTCGCGCAACTTGTCCATGCCGTCGATCACCAGCTTCTCGCCCGGCTCGATGCCCGACTCCACCGCCGTATGGGTGCCGTCGGTCGGACCGAGCTTCACCGTCTTGAGCTTGACCGTCTGGTCTGCCTGCACGGTGTAGACGAAGCTGCCTTGCGTGCCGCGCTGCACGGCCGCGCTTGGAATGAGTGTCGCGCCCTTGAGCGTGTCCACCAGCATCTTCACGTTGACGAACTGATTCGGGAAAAGCATGCCGTCCGCGTTGGCGAACTCGGCCTTGAGCTTTACCGTGCCCGTCGTGGTATCGATCTGGTTATCGATGGATGCAAGCTTGCCTTGCGCCAGCCGGATCTTGCCGGCGCGGTCGAAGGCCTCGACGGGCAGCGCTTCACCAGCGCGCGTGCGTGTGACGACCTTCGGCAGATTGTCTTCCGGAATCGTGTAGACGACCGTGATCGGCGTGACTTCGTTGATGATGACGATGCCGTTGGTGTCCGACGCATGGATGATGTTGCCCGGATCCACCTGACGCAGGCCCGCAAGGCCCGAGACTGGCGCACTCACACTCGCATATGTCAATTGCAGTCGGGCGTTATCGAGTTGCCCCTGATCCGACTTGACGGTCCCTTCGTACTGCTTGACGAGGGCCCGCTGGGTGTCGACCGTTTGTGTCGCGATCGAATCCTGCTTGAGCAGCGTTTCGTATCGGGCGAGGTCGAGCTGCGCGTTCTTGAGCAGCGCCTGATCGCGCGCCAGCTGGCCTTCCATCTGGGTGACCTGCACCTGGAACGGTCGCGGATCGATCTCGGCGAGCAACTGCCCGGCTTTGACGAGGTCGCCTTCCTTGAAATGCACCTTCATCAGTTGGCCGTCCACCCGCGAATGCACGGTGACGCTTCGTGTCGGCGTGACGGTACCTAGCCCGTTGAGGAACACCGGCAGATCGCCCGTTTTCGCAACGACGGCAGTCACCGGGGTCGCCGGCGCCCCCGCGCCGGCCATGCCGCCGGGCGGTCCACCGCGACGACCGCCGGTCTGCGCCTGGCCGCTGGCATTTTGCGAATGCAGGCGGTAGTAGACACCCCCGGCGATGAGCACGACGATCAGTCCGATCACCCCCGGCACGAGCCAGCGGCGCGTGCGCGACGGCGCGGGGGATGACGAAACCGCGGGTGTTGGCGGCGCCTGCGGGGCAGGCGAACGCTCAGAACCGTTCGGTTTATCGGAACCGTGGGGACCGTGCTCGGTCATGACTTCCTCGTAACAGCGGAGTAGTTGGCGGATTCGTCCAATCCGGACGACGTTCTTTTTTATCGGATTGCTGCGTCGCGGCAAATCGCCCGAAACGTCGGAAACGCCCGGACGACGACGCACACTTCATTGGCTGATCAGCATAGCAGACGCTTGCAACAGGTTGATGCGATGGCTTGTTACAAGTGCTTTCTCTGTGCCGGCGCTCGGAAAGATCCGATGCAGCAGAAAGACCCGCCGCATCGGCGAAAGGTTCTCGATTCAGGTGCGATTGGCCGCTGTGGCGGGCTTCGCATCGCCCGACCGAGCCTTACCGATCCTTACCGAGCCTTACCGCGCCTTACCATGCACGAGCACGCCTTGCCGTGATTTGCCTCGCCGCAGCGTTCTCGTGACATGAGACGTGCAGCTGGGTAGGAATCGACTTCCGGAAAACGGTGAATCGGGAAGTCTGATTAAGAGAACGAACTTTACGCGACGCCCGCGAAATTCATGCGTCATCGAAGCTCGCTCTATTATTACGCATCGTTACAGGCGACCAAGACTGTAATTTCCGGAAACAAAACACGTGCAAAGCTGTGCAGGGAGGCCACTATCATGACGACACAACCTGTCCGAACGAATATGAAGATTCTTGTTGTCGACGACGATCCCGATCTGCGTGACCTGCTGCGCGAGTATTTGAGCCGCCACGGCTTCTCCGTGGCGGTGATGCACGATGGCGAAGGGCTGGCTGCGCGCCTCGAGCGGGAGCGCCCCGCCCTGATCGTGCTCGATCTCATGATGCCCAAGATCGACGGGCTGACCGCGCTGCGCGACCTGCGCGCGCGAAATGACGACGTGCCGGTCATTCTGCTGACCGCGCGCAGTGACGAGATCGATCGTATCGTGGGGCTGGAAATCGGCGCCGACGATTACCTTGGCAAGCCCTTCAGCCCGCGTGAGCTGCTCGCCCGTATCAACGCCGTGCTGCGTCGTCGCAAGACCCCGGACGCGGCCGTGCCGGAACAGCGCGAAAACTACGCGTTCGGGCCGTTCATGCTCGACTTCCGCAGCCGCACGCTCACGCGCGACGCGCAGTTGCTCACGCTCTCGGACGGTGAGTACGGATTGCTGCGTCTGCTCGTGAACCATGCCATGCAGGTACTTTCGCGCGAACGCATCATCGAATTGCTGTACGGCGCGGACAGCGACGTCAACGACCGCGGCATCGACGTGCAGATCTGGCGCCTGCGCCGTCTGCTCGACGAAGACGCGCAGAGCCCGCGCTTCATCCAGACCGTGCGTGGACGCGGTTACATCTTCGTTCCGGACGGCCAACGCGCCGACATGGCTGCCGGTTGATGCGTCGGCCATCCGCATTCGACACGTGCCCGACGTGCCGCACCGACACTAGGTACGGCGTTGCCATCGTTTCGCTCGGCGACGCCACTTCCCGGTCTGGCGAGGACTCCGGCATGCAGCCGATATCGTTTTCATTCGCCCCGCCGGCGCATGCGTTGCCTACGGTAGCGACGGCACCGGCGGCCCGGTCGCGGAGCCCTCTATGAAAGGCCGTTTCGATACGCTGTTCGGCCGGCTCGCCCTGCTGATCATCGCCGCGCTGGTCATCAGCCACTTCTCCTATCTCACGATCCTTCGCAGCGATCACGACGACACGCGCGTGCAGAACGCCGCCGAGCAGATGGCCTTCATCATCAAGGCTGCATCGGAGGTCCATGAGGGCAATTCGAACCTCACACTGCCCGATCTCGTGCAGGTGGTGCCCGTCTCGCTCGCGCATGGCGACGTGTTCGAGCCCGCCAACAAGAGCGCACGCCTGACGACGGAACTCGCCCGCCGCCTGCCTGCCGGCACGCAATTGCGTGTGGAGCACACGCCGCCACCGCGTATCTGGGCCCGGCTGCCGGACCGCGACTACTGGATCGCCACGCCAATCCTGTCCGTGCGCAACCCGCCGGGAACCGCCACGATCCTGCCCGGACTGGCGGCCGTGCTCGGTATCACCGTCATCTTCGCGCTCTTCGCCGCGTGGCAGTTGCAACGCCCGGTACGCGACATGGCCGCCGCCGCAGAGCAATTGGCGACCCATCGCGTTCGAACGCAGGTCAAGGAGCGCGGACCACTGGAGCTGCGCCAGCTGACCGAGCGTTTCAATCGCATGAGCCAGGACATCGTGCAGACCGACCGCGAACGCAATACGATGCTCGCCGGCATTGCACATGACCTGAAGACACCGCTCGCGCGCCTGCGACTGCGCGCGGAGATGCTCGACGACGTGCAGATGAGCGAAGGCATCACCCGCGATGCCGAATCGATGACCCGTATCGTCGATCAGTTCCTGCTCTTCGCGCGCGGCGTGGAACTCGATAGCGCTGCGTCGCCCGTTGAGGCCCGGCTCCCGGCGCTTGCCGCGCCGTTCCTCGATCAGGGCTACGCGGTCGAGCTCGATCTCCAGGCGGGACCGGGTTTCAAGCTGCGTCAGACTTATCTCGAACGCATCGTGAACAATCTGCTCGATAACGCAGTGACTTACGGACGCGCACCGCTCGCGATCCGTACTTCGCAAGACGCGGGGGGCTGGCGCCTCGTGATTGAAGACAGTGGTCCCGGCATTCCCAATGAGGACATCAACCGTGTGGTGCGCCCCTTCGTACGCCTGGATCCGGCGCGTGGCGGTAACGCGCATTGCGGCCTGGGACTCGCCATCGTCGACAAGCTCACCCAGCAACTCGGCGGCCGAGTGTCGTTTGCGAACCGTCCCTCGGGCGGTTTGCAAGTCACGCTGATGTTCCCGCCGGACGATCCCGGGGCGGAATAACGCCTCGCCCCGGTCAGACGCCAGAAGCCAGACGCCGTTCTCACAACGGTAAATGCGTACGTCCGGCGCAATTCCCACCCAATGAAAAAACCCGCCGTCGATGAACGAACGGCGGGTTTTATCTTTTACGGCACTGCATCACATCAAGCCACAGCCAGGCGATCCGGGTTGGGGGGCAATGCGACTACTGGGCTGCGCTTTACTGCTCTCAGGGACACGATGGAGACGGCAAGGTGCTGTGCGAGTGAGACACAGCGACCTTTGCTCCCCAGCCACCCTGGCATGTGACCGGCAATGCCAGTCCGGCTTACGCCGGCGGATTACTTGATCAGGAATTTCTCTTTGTTCTTCCCGACCCACTTCGGCGCGCGGCCACGGCCCGACCACGTTTCGCCGGTAGCCGGGTTCATGTATTTCGGAGCGATTTGCGCACGAACGGCGCGGCGGCGGCCGTCCGACGTGGCAAGACCCAGATCCTTCGCAGTGAGATCATATTCCTGGATCTTCTGCTTGACGGCGGCAATGACCTCGGCCACTTCACGGGCACGGGCCTCTTCGATCTGCTTTTCGATTTTGTCGCGTTGCGCGACCAGTTCCTTATAGCTTGCCATCTGGCGTGTCCTTACATTGTTAAAAATGGATCGCCACTTAAAATAGCACGAGTTTTAATAATTTGAAAACCGCATTTCCGGCAAATGAGTCTGAGGACGCACAAATCGCATTGAATTGTCCGAGAGACACTTCAGACAATGCACACAAACAGGGCATCAATACGGATTACCGCCACATGCGCTACGGCGATAATCCAGCGAATATCGTCCGCCCGAGAAGCCGATTTCCGCCGCTACTTGATCAGGAGTCGGCGCGAGTCAAGGTAGTTGTCGCCTCGATCATGCGGCCAATGACTGCATTTGGAGGGATTCCGAATGCGTTTTTACGACGGAGTCGCGTTCGGGGTTCAGGGTCACCGCACCGATCGGTTCCCAGTTCCGTGTGCTGCCCGACCAGCGCCGGGGATTGCGTTCACGGGCCTGGAGATATACCTCGTGGCGAGCGGCGAGGATCGCGACGTCTTGCCCCGCATGACGCTGCGCAGGGCTGACGTATTGGATGCCGCTGTGCCGGTGATCGTGGTTATACCAGTGCACGAAGCTCGAAGCCCAGGCGCGAGCCTCGTCGAGGCTGGCGAACCCCTTGTCCGGGAACTCCGGGCGGTACTTTGCCGTGCGAAACAGGCTTTCGACGAAGGCGTTATCGTCGCTCACTCGCGGGCGCGAGTACGATGGCTTGACGCCCAGCCAATTCAACATTGCCAGCACGGTCGTGGCCTTGAGGGTCGAACCGTTGTCGCCGTGCAGTACCGGCTTGGCTGTCATGGCATGGATGCTTTCGGCCAGCGCCGTGCGCTTGACCAGATGTGCGGCGTGATCGGAGTCGTCGGTGTCGTGAACCTCGAAGCCCACGATCTTGCGGCTGTACACGTCGAGAATCAGGTACAGGTAGAACCAGCGCCCGACGATTTCGGCCGGCAAGTACGTCATGTCCCAACACCACAGCTGGCGCGGCGCAGTGGCTATGTGCGTGGTCGGCGGGCGACTCTTGCGCGGGGACTTGGCGCGGCCTCGGTGCTGGTTCTGCCCATGCTCGCGCAGCACACGCTGGAAGCTCGATTCGCTGGCCAGATACACACCTTCGTCGGCCAGCATCGGGACGATGCGCGCCGGCGGCATGTCGGCAAAGCGCGGCTCGTTGGCCACTTGCAGGATCTGCTCGCGCTCTGCTGGCGTCAGCGCATGGGCCGGTGTCAGCCGCACCGCGTTGGACCTTCCATCACCCGATACGAGCCCTTGGCTGGCCTTCCAGCGCTGCAGGCTGCGCTCGTCGATGCCAGCGATCTCGCAGGCCTGCTCCAGCCGCGCGCCGGCCTGTTGAGCGGCTTCGATGTCGTGGGCCAGGGTCTGGCGATCTTCGAGCCCGATCATTCGTCCTCGCTTCTGTTTTTGTTGAAGATCGCCTCGACTTTTTTTGATAGCACCAGCAGAGCTGCTGCCTCAGCCAGAGCTTTTTCCTTGCGGCGCAGTTCTCGCTCGAGCTCTTTGATGCGACGACGGTCGTCCTTGGTCTGCTGGGGACTGGCGCGCTTCTGCGCAGGCCCGGCAAGTGCTTGCGTTGCGCTGTCGCGCCATTGCTGTAGTTCCTGCGGGTACACGCCGTGTTCGCGACACCAGCCACCGCGGGCAGCCTCGTCCATGGCTGCCGTGGCAATCACCGCTTCCAGGCGCGCCGCGGCCGTCCAGTTGCGCTCGCGTGCGGGCCCGGCCAACTCCTCACTGCGCCAGCGCTCCAGCGTACTTGTGCTCACCCCGGTCTCACGCGCCACCACCTCCAGCGGGGCGCTCTCCGGCGGCAGCAACCGAGCTACCGCTCTGTCCTTAAATTCTTGTCCGTATCGAGCCAACTTGTTCTCTCATCATCACCCCCTTGCTGTGGGAAACCGCAGGAGGAAGGCCGCCGCCTACGGCGCCGGCCTTCCTCCTACATCTACGAAACTTGAATCGGTCGAAGATCCAAGTTCTATCGGGGCGACAACTATTCTGCCTCGGGGGGGAGTCCACGCGGCGTTATTAGTTCACGCTTCATGGTGCAAGACGCGGAAAGCTTTCCTCGCCTCACAGACGGACATTCAGACAGGCCGACTTCACGCAGGATTCGAGGCGTCAGAATATACGATCACAAATATTTAATTGCATTCCGATCATTCTGTTATCCGAACCACTGTAATCATTCGGACAATGCTTGCGAGGACGCCGCAATTTACGGATAAGGTAAGTGGCAGTTTTAGTTGGAAGATTCCTCGGATTTCGTCAATTGACACGAGGATGCCGATGTCATGCCCTGCGCGTTCGTCCCACTGAACGCTATCGTGCACTATTGCGTTCCGGGTGAGCGCGGCACAAAGATATCTTCGGCAGGCCATTTTTTCGGGGACGAGCGGAAGTCGTGTCAGAAATAAATCCGCACATGGGGACGCTTCCGAAATACGTTGACGTATACGTCAAACTCGTACGCCAATCTGTTTTCACGAATTCAGGAAGTTTTCGTAAGATGAGCGAATGCGCTGGCATGTCAATTCGTGCCAAGACGCCGTGCGGCAAGGCTTTTGGCGTGATACATCAGAGTTTTTCGGCCTAATTAAGCTTTCGCTGATTTGCCGAAAAACCCGATTATCGATCGGAATTAGAGTTGATTCCCTATGGATTTGAACGCATGACGACATCGACAACAACGTCCGTCTCGCCCTCGCCTTTCGATACCGAGGCCCCGTCGATTGCCACCGAGCGCACGATTCTGCGCCAGTGGCGAACGGACGATTTGCCGCTGTTCGCCGCCCTCAATGCCGATCGCGAGGTCATGCGGCATTTCCCTACGACGCTCGACCGGACGCAAAGCGACGCCGTGGCGCGACGTCTGGCGCAGCACATCGAGACCCACGGTTATGGTCCGTGGGCCCTCGAAATCCCGGGGGTCACGCCGTTCGCCGGCTTTGTCGGCCTGATGCGCGTGGGATTTGATGCGCCGTTTGCGCCCGCGGTCGAGATCGGCTGGCGACTGGCGCGGGCGTGGTGGTCCAGGGGATACGCGACGGAAGCCGCCGCGGCCGCTGCGCGGTATGCCTTCGATACGCTGAACCTGGACGATCTCGTGTCCTTTACGGTCCCGGGCAACGTTCGCTCCCGTGCGGTGATGCAGCGCATCGGCATGCGCCACTGCCCGGACGAAGACTTCCTCCACCCGCTGGTTCCGCCCGGCCATCGCTTGCGGCGGCACGTGCTCTACCGGCTCGATGCCGCTGATCTGGTGCGCTGAACCGCAGCGATTGAAGCGCCCGCTTAAAACGTGGGAGAATCCGGATCTTTGCGCCAGCCGTCCCCCCCAATCGTGTCGCGCGCCGTCATCATCCCCCTCATCATCGCCTGCGCCTTGTTCATGGAGAACATTGACGCTACGGTGATCACCACATCGCTGCCCGCCATGGCACGCGACCTGCATCAGGATCCGATTTCACTGAAAATGGCGCTGACCGCCTATGTGGTGGGCCTCGGCATCTTCATTCCCATCTGCGGATGGGTCTCCGACCGGTTCGGGGCACGCAACGTCTTTCGAACGGCCATCGCCATTTTCATGGTCGGCTCGATTCTGTGCGCCGTGTCGTTTTCGTTGCCGACGTTCGTCTTCGCGCGCTTTCTGCAAGGCGTAGGCGGCGCCATGATGGTTCCCGTGGGACGCCTCGTCATCTTTCGTGCCGTGCCCAAACACGAACTGGTCAAGGCGATCGGGTACCTGACGATGCCGGCACTGCTCGGGCCGGTCATCGGTCCGCCGCTGGGCGGCGCCATCACCGCCTACCTTCACTGGCGCTGGATCTTTTTCATCAACATTCCGGTGAGCCTGCTCGGCATCTACCTCGCAGGCAAATACATCGACAACGAACGCGGTGGCGACGCGGGACGTCTCGACACGCGCGGCTTCGTGCTCTCCGCGCTCGGCAGCGGTCTGCTCATGCTCGGCCTGGCGATGGTCGGCGAGCATCAGGTCAGCGACACTGTTGTGATCGCCATGTGCGTGCTGGGCGGGGTGTTTCTCTACGCCTACTGGCGGCATGCCAACCGGGTGGAGGCGCCGTTGCTCGACTTCCGGCTCATGCGCATTCCGACGTTCCATGCGAGCGTCGTCGGCGGCTCGCTCTTTCGTATCGGTCTGGGCGCCGTGCCCTTCCTGCTGCCGCTGGCGTTGCAGGAAGGCCTGCATATGGACCCTTTCGCGTCCGGCATGATTACCTGTGCGTCGGCGTTCGGCGCGATTTTCATGAGGGCGATTGCGCAGCGCGTGCTGACGCGATTCGGTTTCCGACGCGTGCTGATCGTCAATGCCGCGCTGGCGGGGCTGGCGCTCGCTTCTTACGGTCTCTTCACGCACGACACGCCCGTGATCGTGATGCTCGCCGTCGTGGCCTTCGGCGGATTCTTCCCGTCGCTGCAATTCACCTGCCTGAACTCGATCGTGTATGCGGACATTGCCAGCGAAGACGCGAGTCGCGCGACCAGTCTCGCGAGCGTCGTGCAGCAATTGTCGTTGGGACTGGGCGTGACAATTTCGGGAATGGTCTTGCAGGCAAGCAGCCGGCTGGCCGGCCACAACCAGTTGGTCGCGAGCGACTTCCTTCCGGCCTTTCTGGTCATCGGCCTGTTCTCGCTGCTCTCGATTCCCGTGACGCGACAATTGCCCGCCGACGCGGGCACGGAACTGGCGCGCCGACACTGAGCAGGCGTTCGTCCGGCAAGCGCATGTCGGGTTTGCTACCTGGCGTCCGACCGGGTGGCGACGGCATGAATGGCCATGCCGACGACCATGGCCACCACGAACCACAGCGCCTTGCCCGAGCCAGCGCCGAGCAATACCAGCGCCGGGCCGGGGCAAATACCGGCGATCCCCCAGCCCACGCCGAACAGCAACGCCCCGATCACCAGCCGCTTGTCCACGGTGCGCGCCGCTGGCCAGACGCGCGGCTCGCCCGTCCACGCCAGCGCTTGCGAGCGTGCCAATCGAAACCCGATGAGGCCGACGGCGATCGCCCCGCCCATGACGAACGCGAGTGACGGGTCCCATTTGCCCGTCACATCGAGAAACCCGAGCACTTTGGCCGGATTCGCCATCCCCGCGAGAATCAGTCCCACGCCGAAGACGAGCCCGCCGACCCAAGCGAAAACGAGCTTCCTCATACCGCACCTCCGACGCCGGCGATGCCCAGCACGTGGCGCACGACATAGACCGTCAGAAAGCCCGTCGCCATGAAGCAGAGCGTGGCGACGAGCGAGCGCCACGACAATCGCGACAGGCCGCATACGCCGTGGCCGCTCGTGCATCCCGATCCGAGGCGCGTGCCGAAGCCGACGAGTCCGCCCGCCACGATGAGCATCGTCGTGCTGGCGTCGACCTGCGCTTCGGGCACGACGGTCACGGCGCGGTACACCCACGGCGCAACCATCAGCCCCACGATGAACGCCACGCGCCAGCCCACGTCGCCCGCTCGCGGGCGCAACAACCCGCCGGCGATACCGGAAATACCGGCGATGCGCCCCGAGGACAACATCAGCCAGACGGCCGCCAGGCCGATCAGTACGCCGCCCGCGAGCGACGCCCAGGGCGTGAAATTCAGGGTATCGAGTGTCATCGCAGCGGCCTCCGTGACGCCATCAGGATTTCGGACAGAATTGTTCGTAGAGACAGGCCAGAACGGCGAGCACCGCGCCATCGGCCACGGCGTAATAAATACGTTTGCCGTCGCGTCGCGTCGTGACCAGGGCCTCGCTGCGCAGCACGGCGAGCTGCTGAGAAAGCGTCGGTTGACGGATATCGAGTTGCGCCTCCAGTTCGCCGACGGACAGTTCGCCCTGCGTGAGCTGACACAGAATCAGCAAACGGTCTTCGTTGGCGAGGGCGCGCAGCAATGCGCTTGCGTCCCGCGCGGCGCTGCGCAGACGTGCAATGTCCAGCGGCGCGACAGTGTCGTGCGGCGCAGCGGCGCGCACAGGGGATAGCGCAGTGGCTCGTGGCATGGCAGGATCGATGCGAATCAGAAAGCTGCGAGACGTGACGAGATGCCGCGCCCCTTTGCGAAATGTCACGCATATCGCTGACACTTTACTGATTTATAATATATGAATCGATAAACTTTTGCAGGAGCCGGTCATGTCAGCCACGCCAGCACACATCGAAGCCTTCTTCGACACCGCGACTTCCACGGTGACGTATGTCGTTTTCGATGCGCCGGGCGGACGCGCGGCCATCATCGATCCGGTACTTGATTACGACCCGAAGGCCGGGCGCACGCACACCGGCTCCGCCGAGCGAGTCCTCGCCTTCGTCGCCGCACAAAAGCTCACCGTCGACTGGATTCTCGAGACGCACGCACACGCCGACCACTTGTCGTCGGCGCGCTGGCTCAAGGAACGCGTCGGCGGGCGCATCGCCATCGGCGCCCATATCCGCGACGTGCAGCACGTCTTCAAGAAGCTGTTTCATCTTGGCGCCGACGTGCCGCCCGACGGGTCGCAGTTCGACCATCTGTTCGAGGACGGGGAGACTTTCGCCATTGGCGCGTTGCAGGCCGAGGCGCTCTTCGTGCCCGGCCACACGCCCGCCGACATGGCGTATCGCGTGGGCGACGCGGTCTTCGTCGGCGACACGCTCTTCATGCCGGATGTGGGCACCGCGCGCTGCGACTTCCCCGGCGGCAACGCACACACCCTGTTCCGTTCGATTCGTCGTTTGCTGTCGCTGCCGGCGTCGACACGCCTTTTCATGTGTCACGATTACCCGCCCGCCGGGCGCGCCGCCACCTGGCAGACCACCGTGGGCGAGCAACGCCGTGCGAACATCCACGTGCATGACGGCATCGACGAAGACGCCTTCGTCGCCATGCGCGAAGCGCGCGACCGTACGCTCGACATGCCGACGCTGATCCTGCCCGCCGTGCAAGTCAACATCCGGGCAGGCGACATGCCCCCGCCGGAAGCGAACGGCACGCGCTATCTGAAGATTCCGCTCAACGCGCTGTAACGCCTGCGGGCGCGCTCAGTTGTTCCGCCAGCGCGTCGCGCGCCTGCGTGACCCACGCCGGCTCGCCGCGACGCGCAGGCAGTAGATGGAATTCGGCCTGCGGCAGCGGCGGCAAGCGGCGGCCAGGCATCAGCGATTCGATGCGCGCCAGCGACGGCCCCGCCGCCGATGCGTTCAGACACGCCACCCCGAGCCCGGCATTCAGCGCGAGCTGCAATCCGGCCACGCCCGACGCCACATGCGCAATCGTGTAAGGCACGTGCTGCTCGTCGAGCCATTGCGTGGTGAAGCGATGCAGCGCACAGGTGTCCGGCAGCACCAGCAACGGCAGCGACGCGTTCGCTTCAAGCACGAAGTCCGGCGCCGCAACCCAGTCGAGCGACTCGCGCCCCAGCGTGCGCGTACCGGCCACGGCGTCGCGCCCAAGCGATTTGCCGAGCACCCGCATCGACAACCCGATGTCGAAATCGCCCGTCTCGTAGCCGCTCTCGATCACGCCGCTCTTGAGAATCGTCACGTGGATACGCAATGACGGATACGCCACCCCCAGGTGACGCAACATGCGGGCCACGTCTCCCGGGCGAAAGTAGTCGGTGATCGCAAGTCGTAGTTCTCCCGCCAGCGAAAACCCACGCACGTCGTGCCAGGCATGTTCCGACTGGGCGATCAATTGCCGCGCGTGTCCGAGCAGGCGCTCGCCGGCCGGTGTTGTCGACACGCCCTGCTTGCCGCGCGTGAACAAGGTCACGCCAACGCGCTCTTCGAGCTTCCTCATCTGCTCGCTCACCGAGGACTGCGACAAGAACACACGCGGGGCGGCGGCCGAGAGACTTCCCGCCTCCGCCACCGCAACGAAGGTTCGCAACTGATCGAAGTCGAATCCGGGAGCCATGACGATATCCATTAACAAAACCGATGGATGAAATCGTATATTCCCGCTTTTCCGATGTCAAATCACTCCCTAGACTGGAGTCGTTGTCTTCCTCGACACCCCAACGACGGTCTTTTCTCTGGAGTTTCCACCATGCCGCACATCGTTCTGCAACTCTCGGGCACGCCCGATGACACGCTCTCCCGTCAGGCCGTTCGCGCCGTATCGCAATTGACGGTCGACACCCTGCACAAGGCCCCGGAGGTGATCGCCGTGACCGTGGACTACATTCCTCACGAGCGCTGGTTCATCGGTGGCGCACCGCTCTCCGAACAGGGCAAGAACGCTTTCCATCTGGACATCAGCGTGACGGACGAGACCAACACGAAAGCCGAAAAGGCGCGTTTCATCGCGCAGGTATTCGAGACGCTCTCCGGGATTCTCGGCAACGTTCACGAGTGCTCGTACATCCACGTGATCGACGCGCGTGCCGCCGCCTATGGCTACGGTGGACGCACGCAGGAGTATCGGCACCAGCGCGCACCGGCGCTTTGATCGTTCGTAAAAATCCTGACCAGCGTGGATCGCGCCGCGCATGCCGTGACGGCGACACTGGCAATCCCGAGTTCGCCTGCCAGTGTCGCCAGATCCTTTATTCCTGCGAACTCTGGCGGCATGCATCGAAACACTTTCAACACTTTCTTACGACTATTAGCTTCGTCACCGACGCGTCCCCTCGTACGATGAAGGCGTACCAACACTTTGCTTTCCAAGGGGGCGAACATGAAAAAACTGACACTGACCATCGCACTTGTCGCTGCCACGCTCGGCGGCGTTGCCGTGGCGCCCGCCCATGCCCAGGTGGGCGTATCGATCAGCATTGGCGCGCCGCCTGCGCCGCGTTACGAGCCGGTCCCGCCGCCGCGTGCGGGCTATGTCTGGGCCCCGGGCTACTGGGATTGGGACGGTCATCGCCATGCGTGGCGCGACGGCCACTGGGAGCGCGCACGTCCGGGCTACGCCTATCGCGCACCGGCCTGGCATCAGGGCCCGCACGGCTGGGAACTGAACCGCGGCGGATGGGATCGCGGCGGCCCGGATCATCATGACAATCGCGGCCACGATCACGACCATGACCATGACCATGACCGCTATCACGGGTAAACGTCTCGCCACCTGACGCGCGCCTTAGGCGGCGTGCGAGCGCGAACCCGTCATACCCTCCCGAAACGCCGGTGCTTATCTGCACCGGCGTTTTGCTAAGAAAAATCGGTTGGTTGGGCATACGCGTTCGCACCGTTATCGTTGTTATCCGCTCGCTGCTACCCGCAGCCAGTGTCCCCGTCGACGTCTGTCCGCTCAAGTGTCGACGACTTCGGGACACATACGGATCAACGAAAACGGAGCCCAACAGGCCATGCATAACAAGACTCACTCACCACGCGCTCGCTTCGCTGTTTCTTCCCTCGCCGCCGCCCTGCTCTCCATCGCCGCCCTCGCGCCGATGGCCGCCCACGCCGACAAGCTCGACGACATCAAAAAAGCCGGTGTGCTGCGCGTCGCGACATTCGACAGCAATCCGCCTTTCGGCTATGTGGACGCGAAGTCGCACAAGATCGTCGGTCTCGATGTCGACTACGCCAAGGCCCTTGCCGACAAGCTCGGCGTGAAGCTTGAGCTGCAACCGACGAATCCGGCCAATCGCATCCCGTTCCTCACGTCGAAGAAGGTCGATCTCGTACTGGCCAACTTCACCATTACGGACGAGCGCGCCAAGCAAGTCGACTTCAGCATTCCTTACTTCTCGTCGGGCCAGCAGTTCCTGGCGAAGAAGGGCACGCTGTCCTCGCCCGACCAGATCAACACGCTGCGTATCGGCGCCGACAAGGGCACGACCAACGAAATCACGCTGCGCGAGAAATTCCCGAAGGCCACCATCGTGGCATTCGACGACACGCCCTTCGCATTCGCGGCATTGCGCACGGGCACCGTGCAGGCGATCACGCAAGACGGTCCGAAGCTCGTCGGTCTGCTCGCCAACGTGCCGGACAAGCAGAACTACGAAATCCCCGCCTTCACGATCTCGAACGACTACATGGGGGTCGGCGTGCCCAAGGGCGAGCCGCGTCTGACGGCTTTCGTCAACGACACGCTGCGCGATCTGGAAAAGGACGGCACCGCCGCCAACATCTACGACCGCTGGTTCGGCCCGAAGTCGCCGCAGCCGTTGCCGCGCCTGTTCAAGATCGGCGACAAGGCCTGAGCGGGCTTTCGTCCAACGCCTGACGCTTGCCCGTCGGCCATGGCCGGGGCGCATGGGATGAGAGCCCCATGCGTGCCCGGCGTTTGACGTTCTGCATGGGAATTTTCGTCATGATCGACTGGCTCGCCCCGAAGTATCTCGGCTGGCTGCTGAGCGGCTTCGGCGTCACGCTCGCGCTCGCGGTTGCAGCGAGCGCCGCTGCGACATTGCTCGGCTTCGTGCTCGCCGTCGCACGCAATTCGGACCGCCCCCTGTTCGCGCGCCTGGCCGCCACCTTCGTCGCGCTCATGCGCAACACCCCGCTGCTCGTGCAACTCTTCTTCTGGTATTTCGGCGTGGCTGCCCTGTTGCCGGCGAGTGCCGTGCAATGGTTGTCGCAAACGCACGTCTGGCACGTGGTGCTGTTCGACATCCGCTGGCCGACGCTGGAAACCCTTGCCGGTTTCGTCGGTTTGACGATCTACACGACCGCGTTCATCGGCGAAGAAATTCGCGCCGGTCTGCGTGGCGTGCCTGCGGGGCAAACACACGCGGCGGCCGCGCTCGGCCTGAGCCGCTTTGCCATCTTCCGCCATGTGGTGTTGCCGCAAGCCGTGCGTATCGCCATGCCGCCCCTCTTCGGTCAGTACATGAACGTGGTGAAGAATTCGTCTCTGACCATGGCCATCGGGCTGGCGGAACTCTCCTATGCCTCGCGGCAAGTGGAGACGGAGACGTTCAAGACGTTTCAGGCGTTTGGCGTCGCCACGCTGCTCTACATTGGCGCCATCGCCCTGATCGAAGCCGTGAGCATGGCCACGACGCATCGCCACGCCGCCGCGCCTTCGCGCTGATCTCGCGCGCCGACCCCTCTCGTTGCCCATGAACTTTTCCGCCGTACTCGACAACCTGCCTTACCTGCTGTGGGGCAACTTTCCCGACGGACCGCTCTCGGGCGCCGCGCTCACCCTCGTGCTCGCCACGGTGAGTGCGATCGTGTCCGGCGTGCTGGGGCTCGCAGGCGGCATTGCGCTGGCCATGCTGGGCGGTCCGCTGCGATGGGGGCTGACCTTCGTGATCGGCTTCTTTCGGGCGATACCTGTTCTGATGCTGATCTTCTGGACGTACTTCCTGCTGCCGATTCTGTTCGGTGTCGACGTCCCCGGACTGGCTACCGTCGCCTGCGCCCTCGCGCTAATCGGCGGCGCGTATCTCTCGCATACGGTCTACGCCGGGATTCGCGGCGTGGGCACGGCGCAGTGGCAAGCGGGAATGTCGCTTGGGCTCACGCGGGGCCAGGCGCTGCGCCACGTCGTATTGCCGCAGGCGCTGCGCATCATGACGCCGTCGTTCATCAATCAGTGGATTTCGCTGGTGAAAGACACCTCGCTCGCCTACATCGTCGGCGTGGCCGAGCTGTCGTTTCTCGCCACGCAGGTCAATAGCCGGCTGATGGTCTATCCCGCCGAAGTGTTCGCGTTCGTGGCGCTGATCTATTTCGTGATGTGCGGCGCGCTCGAATGGCTTTGCACGCCCCTGCTGGGCAAGCCGCTACGCCCGGAGGCAAAAGATCCGGAAGACAAAACGACGAAGCCCCGGCGGGCCTGGCAGCGCATCGCGTCGATGCTGCCGCCTGACTCGCCGAGGCTTACGAGCGCCGCCGGTTACCTGCGGCGCGTGCGTCGTCTGGCGCATCGCGACCGGCGTCGCACCCCGGAAAACCTCCCGGAGCACCAGCGCCGGGTGGACTTCAGTCGCGATTGGCCTGGATGACGGTGAGCGCCGTCATGTTGATGATGCGTCGCACCGTCGAGCTCGATGTCAGCACGTTGACCGGTGCGCCCACGCCCAGCAGGAACGGACCGACCGCCACGTTACTGCCGGCGCCCGTCTTGAGCAGGTTGTAGGCGATGTTGCCGGCGTCGACGTTCGGGCACACCAGCAGGTTGGCCGCGCCCTTGAGTTTCGAATGCGGCAGGATGCGGCTGCGCAGCGCTTCGTCGAGCGCGCAGTCGCCGTGCATTTCACCGTCGATCTCGAGGTCCGGCGCCTGCGCCGTCACCATGTCCAGCACACGACGCATCTTCGTGCCCGACGCCGCACTGCCCGAGCCGAAGTTCGAGCGCGAGAGCAACGCAACCTTCGGGTTGAGGTTCAGACGCGACATCTGCCTGGCAGCCGCCAGTGTGAACTCGGTGATCTGCTCGGCGCTCGGATCGTCGTTGACGTGCGTGTCGACGAGCGCCACGGTGCGCTTGTCGAGCAGCAGGATGTTCATCGCAGCGTAAGTGTTCGCGCCCGGCTGCTTGCCGATGACTTCATCGACGAATCGCAGGTGATCGTGGTACGCGCCCACGGTGCCGCAGATCATGCCGTCGGCGTCGCCCAGACGGACCATCATCGCGCCGATCAGCGTGAGACGGCGACGCATTTCCACTCGCGCCATTTCCTTCGTGATGCCGTCGCGGCAGCGCAGTTCCCAGTAGCTGGTCCAGTACTGATGGAAACGTTCGTCGTAGTACGGGTTGGTGACTTCCACGTCTTCGCCCAGACGCAGGCGCAGGCCGAACTTTTCGATGCGGGCGAGCAGCACTTCCGGGCGGCCCACGAGAATCGGACGCGCCAGCTTCTCGTCGACGATGACCTGCACCGCGCGCAACACACGCTCTTCCTCGCCTTCGGCAAACACGATGCGCGACTTGCCGCCATCGCGAACGAACTGCTTCGCCGCGGAGAAGATCGGCTTCATGAATGCGCCCGAGTGATACACGAACTGCTGCAACTGGTCGGCATAGGCGTCGAAGTCGGCGATCGGGCGCGTGGCCACACCGTCTTCCATGGCGGCACGCGCCACGGCCGGCGCAATGCGCACGATCAGGCGCGAGTCGAACGGCTTCGGAATCAGGTATTCCGGCCCGAACGACAGGTCGTACGCGCCATAGGCGTTCGCCACGGAATCGTTCACTTCCTCCTGCGCCAGACCGGCAATCGCGTGCACGGCGGCGATTTCCATGTTGCGCGTGATCGTGGTGGCGCCCACGTCGAGCGCACCGCGGAAGATGTAAGGGAAGCACAGGACGTTGTTGACCTGATTCGGGAAGTCCGAGCGGCCAGTGGCGAGCACGGCGTCTTCACGCACGGCGCGCGCGTCGTCCGGAAAGATTTCCGGCGTCGGGTTGGCAAGCGCCAGAATCAGCGGGCGCGCGGCCATCGTCTTGAGCATCTCGGGCTTGAGTACACCGCCCGCCGACAGGCCAATGAACACGTCCGCACCGTCGATCACTTCGGCGAGCGTGCGCTTGTCGGTCTTCTGCGCGAAACGGGCCTTGTCCGGATCCATGCTGGCCGCACGGCCTTCGTACACGACACCGTCGATGTCCGTCGCCCAGATGTTCTCGATGGGCAGGCCGAGGTCGATCATCAGATCGAGGCACGCGAGGGCCGCCGCACCGGCGCCCGAGGTCACGACCTTCACTTCGCGAATGTCCTTGCCGACCACCTTCAGACCGTTGATGAACGCGGCGCTGACCGTGATGGCGGTGCCATGCTGATCGTCATGGAAGACGGGGATCTTCATGCGCTCGCGCAACTTGCGCTCGACGGTGAAGCACTCCGGCGCCTTGATGTCTTCGAGGTTGATGCCGCCGAAGGTCGCTTCCAGGCTGGCGATGATGTCGACCAGCTTGTCCGGGTCGCTCTCGGTAATTTCGATGTCGAAGACGTCGATCCCGGCGAATTTCTTGAACAGGACGGCCTTGCCTTCCATGACCGGCTTGGAGGCGAGCGCGCCGATGTTGCCCAGCCCCAGCACGGCCGAGCCGTTGGTGATCACGCCGACGAGATTGCCACGACCGGTGTACTTGAACGACGCCGACGGGTCGGCGGCGATTTCCTGGCACGGGATGGCGACACCCGGGGTGTAGGCCAGCGCGAGATCGCGTTGCGTCACCAGCGGCTTGCTGGCCGTCACGGAGATCTTGCCCGGAGTCGGGAACTGGTGATATTCCAGGGCGGCCTGGTGATCGTTGCTGTTGCTCATGGCAATGTCGTCCTCGTTGGATGTCTCGGCTGATATCTCGACTCTGGCAAGCGCCGCGAACCGTTCTGGCGACGGCTACCGCCTGTGGCGATCAGAGGTGAGGCCATTCTAGGGAGCCGCCAGCGGGGGGCGATTCTGAATTACTATGGGGGCATCATGTTTTCGTTATAAGCCCCGAGCATCGGGGGTTTCAGAGGATTGGGGACAGATGGCGGCGGTGCCTTTCGATACGGGAGAAGTGATCCGGCGGCTGACGACGCGGCTCAAGATGAAGCATCTTGTGCTGTTGCTGCAGATTCAGCAGCACGGCTCGCTCACGCGGGTGGCGGAGCACATGGCGACAAGCCAGCCGGCCGTCACGAGCGCGCTGGCCGAGCTGGAAAGCATGCTCGGCGGCCCCCTGTTCGACCGCACGCCGCGCGGCATGACGCCCACGCCGCTGGGCGACGTGGTGCTGGCTCGGGCCCAGGCTATGGTGCACGATCTGGACCACCTGACCCGCGATATCGAAGCCGTGATGGCAGGCCATGCGGCGCGCTTGCAGGTCGGCGTGATTCCGTACGTTTCCGGCACGACGCTGGCCGCGGCCATCCAGCAGACGCTCGCCCGGATTCCTCAACGCCTGACCGTCACCCTGCACGAAGGCACCAGCGAATCGCTGATGGCCCAGCTTCGGGATCACACGCTCGACGTGGTGATCGCCCGCGCGGCGGCAAACGTCGATCTCACGCAGGTGCAGTTCGAAGTGCTGCACCACCAGATGCCGCGCGTGGTCGCGAGCCGTCGTCTGGCGGCGCGACTCGGGCGAAGCGCGCCAGTGTGGGCACAACTGGCGGAACTCGACTGGGTGATGGGCGCACCGAACACGCCAATGCGCGACCAGCTCTCCGATCTGTTCCTGCATGCCGGGGTGGTCCCGCCGGTGCCCGTGGTAGAGAGCTTTTCGTCGCGCCTGACCGGGGAGTTACTGGCCAGCAGCGAGCGCGCGGTGTCGTTGCTACCCGCCGACATTGCCGAAGAACTGGTTCGGATCGCAGGCGTCGCCATCGTGCCGTGGTCGCTCACCTGGACGCTGCCGCCCGTTGCGATGTTCACACGTCGTGAAAACCCGCGCGAGACACACCGGCTCTTCACGGAAGCGTTGCGCACCCAGTACCGCACGATGACGGGGACATCCTGACTCACCAGCGCACGAACACGTTCGGAAAGGTGCGGAAAGGTCATTTGGCGTCAAAACCGGTGAATTTCGCGAAATACGGCCTTTTCGGCTCGCTTCCCATGCAATTGGCCGAGGCACGTCCGTCGTAAGGTGTCGTCCATGAACGACGCTGTCTCGCCCCCTTCCGAAACGCACACGCCGTCTGCTGGCACCTTACCGCCGGTGGCGCCATTTGCGCCGTCCCCTCATCAGATCTTTCTGGCGCCCGCGCTGCTGCCGACACAAGTCGGTCCGGCGGGGTTGCGCTTCGATTTCAACGACGGTGCGCGCGTGGTCATTCCCGACTTCGGTCAGCCGTTGCCGTGGCGCGTGCGCATCAGCGATCTGCGCGACGACCGCCCCCTCGCCGACGTCGCCCTGTCCTCCGGCGTGGTGCGCAGCCCGACCAAGTACTACACGCCTTGCGGTATCACGATCTGGCTCAACGACGTGGTGGTCTTCGAGCACCGTTTCGATCTGCGCGATCAGGACGTGCTCGTTCAGTTCCCGCTGGCCGCACTGGGGGACGTACTGGGCTGGCTGCCGTATGCGCTGCGTTTTGCCGACGTGCACGGGTGCCGGCTGGCATGCGTGGTCACCCCGGCGGTGGCGGCATTGTTCCGCGACGCCTATCCGCACGTCGAATTCCTCTCACAGGACAAGGTGGAGCGGCGCAAGTACTACGCGACGTACAACGTCGGCCTGTTCTTCGACGACAAGGACCTGACACAACAGCCCCGTGACTTTCGCGAGACGGGTCTGCATCGCACGGCAGCCCACATACTCGGTGTCGACGATGCCGAGTCGACAGCGAAGACGGCGCTGCCGGACGTATCTCGCCCGATGCCAGATCCCTACGTCTGTATCGCGGTACAGAGCACGGCGCAGTGCAAGTACTGGAACCGGCCGGGCGGCTGGGATGCCGTTGTGACAGGCTTGCGCGAGCGGGGCTTGCAGGTAGTGTGCATCGACCAGAAGCCACGCAACGGCAAGCACGACTTCTGGCAATCGATCCCGGAAGGCGCCATCGACGCGACGGGCGATCTGCCGCTGACCGAACGTGCCCGCTGGCTGATGCACGCCAGCGCCTTCATCGGCTTGTCGAGCGGTCTGTCATGGCTCGCCTGGACCATGGGCACGCCAACGGTCCTCATCTCCGGCTTCACGCTGCCGCACAACGAATTTGCGACACCCTACCGCGTCATCAACACCGACGTGTGCACGGGCTGCTGGCACGATCCGGCGATTCGCTACAACCACGACGACTTCCACTTCTGTCCGAGACACAAAGGCACACAACGCGCCTTCGAATGCACGCGCGAAATCACACCGGAAGCGGTGCTGGCGGCCGTGGATCGGATTCCGGGGGTGAATGAGGCGATGCCGTGCGCGTGAGGTGCGGCGTTCAATCGGGTCGCCGCCGGAATGCCCACCAACCGGCGGCCGCCGTGCCCGTGGCGACGATGGCCACGAGTACCCAGAAGCCATGCGGGTGATCGGCAAGCGGAATGCCGCCCACGTTCATCCCGAAGAACCCGGCCACGATGTTGATCGGCAAGGCGAGCACGGTCACGACGGTGAGCGTGTAAATCGTGCGCTCCGTGCGTTCGCTGACCATCGCCGCGATTTCTTCCTGAAGCAGCTTGATCCGTTCGAGCAACGCCGAAAGGTCGTTGAGCACCACCGCGAATTCTTCCGTCGCCTGACGGAATTCCTGCACATCCTCCGCGTGCCCCCACACCGGCGGGCGACTCAGCAGTCGAAAGAGCGCCGCCGGTTCGGGGGCGAGCAGCCGTTGCAGGCGCACCAGCACGCGACGCAACGACCCCAGATCGGCGCGATTGCTTTCGATGCGTTGTTGCAACAGGCGGTCTTCGACGATATCCACACGGAGGCTGGTCTCGCGCACGATACGTTCGAGGACATCGGCCTGATCGCGCAGCAGATGAACGAGCAGTGCAAGCGGCGTGCGAAAGGCGTCGCCCCGTTTGACGGACGCGCGTAATTTGTCGATCGAGCGAAGCGGTTTCACGCGGCCTGTGACGAGCAGACGCGCGTTGGCAGCAACGCGCAGCGTCGAAATCTCGGATTGCGCGATGTCGAACGCGAAGATGACGTCGTTGATAACGGCCAGGAGCCAGTCGTCGGAATGCTCGATGCGCGTGGAGCGCGAGCCCTCGCCCAGGCTTTCGTAGAACTCGTCGGGCAGACGCATCTGCGCCTTGAGCCACTTCTCGCACGCGGCGTGCGCGAAGTTGAAATGCAGCCAGAGAAAGCCCTCGGCCCGCTCGCCTTTCATGAGCCACGCGAGCGCTTCGCCCGAATCGACCGGTTGCGGCGCTTCGCCGTCGGTAAAGCGGTAGCCGTAGATCAGGCCAGCCTGATCGCAGCCATAAGCGTTGTGAACTAGGTCGGCGAACATGCGCGCAATCCGGGCGAACGGGAGACGATGACGAGATTCGCACCGTGGCTCGGTGGGACTTGCCATCATGACAATGTCACATGTCGTTTTTGTGACAGGGTGGGCGCAATCGCGCCCGGCCGGAGCGGCCGGCATGGCTGGCGACGCGCCGTGCAGCGGGGCGCTGCCGGGAACTCCGATACGCGGCGTTCGTCAACGCCATGCTGGTGTCATAAAATCGTCGCATACTGGAGCTCACACCTTCGGGGCGCCATTCGTCCAGTTGCCGGGTCGCCGTGTCGGCCCAGGCGTTGGGCCTATGGCGTGCCTCTTGTGCCTTTGGGCCTACTCGTGTTTTCTGGCCGTAAGAGAGATCGTCGCCATGACCAAATTCGATTCCGACGCCGACCACGACGCGATGCTCACGCGTCGCCTCCAGGATGACCTGATCGACAGCTACGACGAAGAGATCGAGATGGAGATCGACGATCTTCGCCTGCCGGGGCTCAACGATCTGAGCGCACAGGCGCGCGACGACCGTCTGCACTATTTCCGGGAGTTGTTCCGCCTGCAGGGCGAACTCGTCAAGTTGCAGGACTGGGTCATTCGCAGTCGTCACCGTCTGGTGGTGATCTTCGAAGGCCGCGACGCCGCCGGCAAGGGCGGCGCGATCAAGCGCATCACGCAACGTCTGAATCCTCGCGTGTGCCGCGTCGCGGCGCTGCCCGCCCCGAACGATCGCGAGCGCACGCAATGGTATTTCCAGCGCTATGTCCAGCATCTGCCCGCCGCCGGCGAGATCGTGCTGTTCGACCGCAGTTGGTACAACCGTGCCGGTGTCGAGCACGTGATGGGCTTTTGCACGCAGGACGAATACGAGGAGTTCTTCCGCTCCGTGCCGGAATTCGAGAAGATGCTCGTGCGCAGCGGCATCCAGATCGTGAAGTACTGGTTCTCGATTTCGGACGAAGAACAGGAAGCGCGCTTTCTTGCCCGGATCCAGGATCCGCTCAAGCAGTGGAAGCTGAGCCCGATGGATCTTGAGAGCCGTACCCGCTGGGAGAAGTACACCGTTGCCAAGGAAGTCATGCTCGAACGCACGCACATTCCGGAAGCGCCGTGGTGGGTGGTGCAGGCCGACGACAAAAAGCGCGCGCGACTGAACTGCATTCATCACCTGCTCCAGCAAGTGCCGTATCACGACGTGGAGCGCTCACAGGTCGTGCTGCCCGAGCGCGCGCGCAGCGAGGACTACATGCGTCACCCCGTGCCGCCGGAGATCATCGTGCCGGAGATTTACTGAGCCGCCCCGGCGAACTCGTTCGCCGGGGATATCGGCAACGTCAGCGTGACACGCAACCCGCCGCCTGACGATTTGTCCAGCCGCACCGCCCCGCCCTGGCCCTCGACCAGCCGCACCACCAGCGACAGGCCCAGCCCGCAATGACCCTCGCCGCCGCGCGACGCGTCGAGCCGCACGAAAGGCCGCATCGCCAGCGCCACCTGATCGTCCGGAATGCCTTTGCCGCAGTCGCTCACTTCGATGCAACCCGTGTCGCCGTCGCGCCACGTCGCCAGTCGCACGGTCGGCTCGCCATGTTCGAGGGCGTTGTCCACGAGGTTGGACATGACCCGGTCGAGCAACGTGCGCGGCAGCATGAAGGCAGGCCCCGCACGCAGATGACTGACGAAGAGTGACGCGTCATCTTGCACGTCTTGCACGTCGGTGCGTGCCGTAGCGCGCGCGGGCGCCCCAACCACCGCGGTCTCTTCCTCGACTTCGTCCGCCGGGAATTGCTCCCGGAGGAATTCGTCGACGTTGACCAGCGGACTGGTATCGGCTTCATCGCGGGCGTAAGCGAGGAACTGCTGGACGATGTGATCGATGGACGCAATATCGCGCACGAAGCCATCGCGCGAGTCGTCGCTGTCGATCAGGTCGGCACGCAGGCGCAGCCGCGTGAGCGGCGACTTGAGGTCGTGAGCGATGCCCGCGAGCATGATCGCCTGATTGTCCTGCGCCTCGGCCAGACGCTTGGCCATGTCGTTGAAGGCTTGCGTGAGGTCTCGCAGTTCATGCGGTCCCTGCTCGGGCAGCAGGGCCGGGCGGCGTCCTCGCGCGATGACGCGTGCGGCGTGCGCCAGCCTTGCGATGGGTCGCTGCATCTGCCACGCAACGAGCAGCGCAAGCAGCACGGCGCCGATGAGAATGCCCAGCGTCTCGCGCACGAACGGCGGCACGGGCGGCAAGTCCAGCCCGATAACGATCCACTCGTCGCGCCGTGGCAGCAGCACCCAGATGTTGCCGCGCTTGCGTTCGTTGACGATATGCAGTTGCGTGCCTTCAGGCAGACGCGAGAGCAGTTCCTGGCGCAGACGCGTCGCCCGCTCGTCGTCGGCTTCTCCGGCGAACGTCGGGGTCTTCGAGATGGGTACTCGCCGCAGGCCGTGAGGCGGCGCGAGACTGCCGGGGTCGACGGCGCGTTGATCCACGCTCTGGATGGCAACGAGCAGCCCCCGCGCGAAGCCGTCGACTTGCTGACGGGGTCGCTGATAGAACACCAGCGCGCTCCACACGAGGTGCATCACCAGCAAGACGGCAATACCCAGCCATGCCAGGCGCGCGAACAGCGTGTCGCGCAGCAGCCAACGGACATTCACGCAGCCGTCTCCCGCCAGCCGCGCGCAGGGCGTTTGCCTGCCGAGACGGTCGTCGCGAGCGACAGGTCATCGTCGTGCGCTCCCGCTTCGCTGCCCTCGCCGCCCCCCAGACTGCCGGTGCGCTCGCGCGCGTCGGACGTCGCGCCCTCGGCGACTTCGCCGCCCGGCACGAACACGTACCCCTTGCCACGGATCGTCTGGATGTAGCGCGGCTCGGACGGATCGGTCTCGATGAGGCGACGCAGGCGCCACACCGGGACGTCCAGACTGCGGTCGCGAAACGTAATGCCGTCGCCATAAAGCATGGCGTGAAGCTTCACACGCGGCAGCACCTGCATGGGATGCTGAGTGAACGCCTTGAGCATGGCGAATTCGGTATCGCGAAGCGGCAGACGCTCGCCGTCGCGCTGGAGGGTGCGCAACGAATAGTCGAGCTCGAACGGACCGAAGCGATAGGGTGCGCGTGCGTCCGGTGCACTCGCGGCAACAGGCCCGCGACGACGCAGCACGGCGTGGATGCGGGCGAGCAATTCTCGCGGATCGAACGGCTTCGCAAGGTAGTCGTCGGCCCCCAGTTCCAGACCCAGCGCACGATCGAGCGGGCCGCCGCGCGCGGACAACATGATGACGGGGATATCGTCACCCGCGCCGCGCAGATCCTGCAACGCGCGCAGGCCATCGCGCTCGGGCATCATGATGTCGAGCAAAATGACGGACGGACGTTCGAGTTCGAGCCGACGCATCAGCGAGGCGCCGTTGTGCAGCACCGAGACCTGCATGCCATTGGCGTGCAGCAATTCGCGCAACAGGTCGCGAACGACAGGATCGTCGTCGACCAGAAGAACATGCAGACTCATGAAGATTTCTCGGTAATTTACGTTTCGCGCGGTGCGCTCGCGCCTTGCGACAGTTTCACGGCATCGTCCTGCGTCACAGAGGGTGCCTGTGGTGTGCTCGAGAGCGAGCGCAGCGCGTTGGAATATCGATCCGCTGCGGTTTGCGCCCGGTGCGTGCCGACCGTGGAAGCCGCCCCCTGGCCCGGCAAGCGCCAGGCCCGATGTGCCGCCGCCTGCGGCGAACCAATAGTGATGGCCATGCTTTGTGCTCCTCTGTGACGAGATACGTCGCAGTTTGCGCGCCCGTCCAGTGCACCGTTGAGCGAAGCATCCAACAGAATGGCGTCCAATCCTTATTTCAGAAAGGATTGGTAAGGCTCGCCGGGATACGCGACCGACATCGCGGCAGCCGTAAGCGCTCGAGAATCGAGATTTCCTCGATGTTGAGAGATATTGGGCGAAATTATAGCCAATTTCTCGCAACCGACCGGATGCGAGCGTCTCACCTCCGACACTTCGCTCGCCTCGGTGAACGCCCGCGCGCCCTGCAATCTTCACACTGTGCAGCGCCGGCATTAGCTCCCCGCCCACGCTGCCTGGCGCGCGCTTGCCCCGCTTGCCCTTACGCCGCAAGGCCTTGCGAGATACCGGACGCCCGAACGCCACGCTCGCCCCGCACCTGTCGGTCTCTCCACATTTGTGCGCGCCCTTGCCGGCCCCGCACCCGCTGACGCAAAGCCGCGCTCGCTCGTCATCTCTGTTCACAAAGTCCCAACAACTGAAAACAGTTTGTCTCGGACCCTTTGTTTAGCATCGCTTCAAATCCCGTATGTCGCCGCCTTTGGCACGCTTTCCGATCCATGACGCTTTTCTCCTCCCTGCTTCGACCTCTGCTTCGCCCCCTGCTTCGACCGCTGTTTTGCACCCGTCGTCGAAAAATGGGCGCGCTTGCCGTTGTCCTCGCCGTCGTCTTGCTCACCGGACTCACCGCGTGGCAATGGGCCCATCCCAAGCCGCCCGCCTATCTCTTCGCCAAGGTCTCGCGCAACGATCTGGAAGACGCCGTGCTCGCGACCGGCGTGCTGCAACCCATCAAGCAAGTCGAAGTCGGCTCTCAGGCAAACGGGCAACTTCGCTCCCTGAAGGTGGTGCTTGGGGACACCGTGTCGAAAGGCCAATTGCTCGCCGAGATCGATCCGACGTCCAGCGAAAACGACCTGCGTGAAGCCAGCGCCGGGCTCACCACGCTCGCCGCCGACCGTCGCGCCAAGTCCGTTCGGCAGGCGCAGGCCGAGCGCGAACTCGCACGCCAACGCCAGTTGGCCCGCGATGACGCGACCTCGCCCCGCGACCTCGAAAAGGCCCGCACCGAAGCCGAAGCCCTCACCGCCGAACTCGCCTCGCTCGACTCGCAGATCAGCCAGCAAAAGGTGAAGGTCGACAAGGCACGAACGAATCTGTCCTACACGCGTATCACTTCCCCGATCAACGGCACGGTCACCGCGATCACCACACAGGAAGGGCAGACGGTGACGGCGATCTATCAAATCCCGACCATCCTGAAAGTCGCCGACCTCTCTATGATGACGATCCGCGCGCAGGTCTCGGAAGCCGACGTGGTTCGCATTCGTGCCGGTCAGCCGGTGTATTTCACGATTCTGGGTGCCCCCGAGAAGCGCTACGACGCGAAGCTGCGCGTGATTCAGCCGTCGCCGGAAAAGATCAACAACGCGATCTTTTTCAACGCACTTTTCGATGTGCCCAATCCAGATGGTGTCTTGCGCCCGGACATGACGGCGCAGGTGTCCATCGTGAGCGCCCGGATTTCGAACGCCCTCACCTTTCCGTCGGTCGCCCTCGGCGAGAAGCGCGCCGACGGCCGCTATCGCGTTCGCGTGCTCGACGCGCGCGGTCATGCGCACGCGCGCTGGGTCAAGGTCGGGCTCGATAACCGCCTCACGGCGCAAGCGCTCGACGGGCTGTCCGAAGGCGATCGTGTCGTGACCGCCGACCCGACCGATGCGCCGCCGCACGGCGCCAACGACACAGGAACGCTGCTGTGACGTCCGCATCCGCGCCGCTCCTGCGCCTGTGCGGCATCTCCCGAACGTTCGGCGAAGGTGTCGGTGCAGTGACCGTGCTTCGCAACGTCGATCTGGAAATCCGGCGCGGCGAGATGGTCGCGATCATGGGACCGTCCGGCTCCGGCAAGTCGACCCTGATGAACGTGCTCGGCTGTCTCGACCGTGCCACCGAGGGACGCTACGAGATCGACGGGCGGGACGTCGCCTCGCTGTCCGACGATGCACTGGCAAAACTGCGTCGCGAGTACTTCGGCTTCATCTTCCAGCGCTATCACCTGATGGGGCATCTCACCGCACAGGCAAACGTGGAAGTCCCGGCGGTCTACGCCGGTGTCACCCGGTCGAATCGCGCGTCGCGCTCGGCCGCATTGCTCGAACGCCTGGGGCTCGGCAAGCATCGCCTGCATCGGCCTTCGCAGATGTCCGGCGGGCAGCAACAGCGCGTGAGCATCGCCCGCGCGCTGATGAACGGCGGGGACATCATCCTCGCCGACGAGCCGACCGGCGCGCTCGACAGCCGCAGTGGGCGGGAGGTGATGCACATCCTGCGCGAGCTGCATACGCGCGGACACACGATCATTCTCGTGACGCACGATCCGGGCGTTGCCGCATGGGCGCAACGGGTCATCGAAATCGCCGACGGGCGCGTGAAGGGCGATCGCATCAACGAAACGCCACGTGCCGTCGAAGCGCCTGCCGATGACGGACGGCGTGACGGGGACAATGGAGGCGATGGAGGGGACGATGGGATCGAGGGCGATTCGCCGTCTTCGTCCGACTCGTCATCGAGAGCGAGTGAACCGTCACCGTCCTCACAACGCCCGTGGCTCACGCGCTGGATCACGGGCTGGCCGACGTTCTCCGAGAGTCTCGCGATGGCATGGCACGCGCTGGCTTCGCATCGACTTCGCACGGGTCTGACGATGCTGGGCATCATCATCGGCATCACGTCGGTGGTGTCGCTCTCGGCCATCGGCGAAGGCACGAAGCGACGCGTGCTCGACGACATCGGCAACATCGCACCCAACACGATCACGGTACTGCGCGGCAAGGATTTCAACGACGACAAAGCGACGGAAATCCGCACGCTCTTGCCGCGCGACGCCGCGCTGCTCGCCGCCCAACCCTACACGGACAGCGTAACGCCGCAAATCGGCCCGCGCACGGCGCGCATGCGCTTCGGACGCATCGACACCGACGCGCAGGTGCACGGCGAAGGCGCCGATTTCATGCGCGCCAACGGTCTGAAACTGGCGCGCGGTCGAAGCTTCGATGCGAGCGAGGTCGCGCGTCAGGCGCAGGTCGCGCTGCTCGGCGAGAACACGCTCCGAAAACTGATGCCCAACGGCGGCGACCCGATCGGCAAGATCGTGCTCGCCGGTTCACTGCCGCTGCGGGTGATCGGCGTGGTGCGCGACCGTTCGTCGATGTTCGTGAGCCGGACACTCAATGTGTACGTGCCATGGACCACCGTCGCAAGCCGACTCGCCGGCCAGCAGCATCTGGAATCGATCACCGTGCGCATTCTGGACGGACATCCCCCCGCAGCCGCCGAAGCAGGGATCGTTCGTGTGCTCACGCGCGCCCATGGTCAGAAGGATTTCTTCACGTTCAACATGGACACGATCGTGAAGTCCATCTCACGCACCAGCCAGATGCTCACGTTGCTGCTTTCGTTCGTCGCCCTGATCTCGCTCGTGGTCGGTGGCATCGGCGTGATGAACATCATGCTGGTGTCGGTCACGGAACGCACTCGCGAAATCGGGATTCGACGCGCCATCGGCGCACGGCGTCAGGACATCCTCCGGCAGTTCCTCATCGAAGCGGTGCTCGTTTGTCTGATGGGCGGCGCGATCGGTGTCGCCCTGTCGTACGCCATTGGCTGGCTGGTGTCGACGCTCATACCGCAAGTGGCCGTGGTGTTCTCAGTCAACACGTTCGCCGCTGCCGTGGCCTGCGCCTGCGCGATCGGCATGCTCAGCGGCTGGCTGCCCGCGCGCAGCGCCGCACGGCTCGATCCGGTGGATGCATTGGCGCGTGAATGATTGCCCCCGCCGTCCCGCAGCGCCCCCCTCAGGCTCGGGATGGCATTTACACCCCGCGCGCGATTCGGTGTCGCGCGCGGGGGTCTTTTTGACAGATTCGATGACCCGTTTGCTACCGTTCTCACGATACGGCCAGGACCCGCGCCGCCCTCGACTTGCGCCCGTTGCGTCGATTCCTCTCGTACCGCGGATTCCCCATTTGGCGAAATTCGCCGGCGCCATGCTGCGCGGATATGCGCCGTCACTGAGCGCGGTGGCCGCCGCCCTAGCGCTCTCGGGATGTGCGCTGACCCGCACGGACTATGCGCGTGCGCCGTTGCCCGTTCCGGCGCAGTTCCGTACGCCCATCGATGGCGCACAGCAGGCGCCGGTCGCCGCCGAACAGGAGGCGACGCTTCAACCCTGGTGGCGCGCCTTTCGCGAACCGCAGCTCGACACGCTCATCTCGCAGGCCCTCGCAGGCAATCCTGCGCTCGCACTCAAGGCACTGCAGGCCGATCGCGACGCGCTTCAGGCCGGTCTGACGCTCGCCAATCGCTGGCCGCAGTTCGCAGGCAACGTCACCGGGGCGAAGTCGCGCGCGCTCGACGGCGGAAAAGCCGCGCTCGCCTACGATGGGCAAACACGTACGACATCCGGGGCGAGCCTGGGCATCAGCTACGAAGTCGACCTGTGGAACAAGCTGGGAGCGCAGCGCGACGCCGCCAGCTGGCAGGCCGCCGCCAGTGCATGGGACCGGCGCGCTGCCGCACTGACGCTGTCGAGTCAGGTGGCGTCGCTCTACTGGCGGGTGGCGTTTCTGAACGAGAACGTTCGCAGCGCGACGGAAGATCTCGCTGCGGCGGACCGCGTCGTGGCGCTGGTGGAAGCGCGTCGGCGCGCAGGATCCGTCTCGGCGCTCGATCCGGTGCAGGCACAGCAGGACCGGGACACGCTGGCCGGGACGCTCGCGCAGTGGGAGCGGCTTCGCGATATCGCGCGGCACGCGCTGGCGAACGCGTTGGGGCGTCCCGCCCAGACGCGCTTCGTGGAAAGCGAGTCGCTCGCCTCTGTGCCATTACCCGAAGTGGCGCCCGGGCTGCCGGCATCGCTGCTCGCGCAGCGTCCCGATCTGGCGGCCGCCGAGACGCGCGTGCGCGCCCGTCTGGCCGATGTCGATGCGGCGCGTCTGTCGTTCTACCCGTCGCTCACGCTGACCGGTACTGCCGCGACCAGCAGCGATTCGCTCACGCGCCTGCTCGCCAATCCGGTCGGCACACTGGCCGCCACGATCGCCATGCCGTTTCTCCAGATCCAGACGGCGCGCTTTACCACGGCCCTGGCACGCAACGATTACGAACAGTCCGTCGTCACCTTTCGCAGCACGCTGCTCACCGCGCTGATGGAGGTCGAGGACGCGCTGTCCACGCGCGAGCGTACGACCGCGCAATACGCGTCGCTCACCAGCGCCGCCTCGCTCGCGCAACACGCCGCCACGCTCTCAGGTGCGCGATATCGCGCGGGCGACATCGATTTGCAAAGCTGGCTCGACACGCAACGGCTCGCACGTCAGGCACGTCGCAACGCCGCGCAATCCCGGCTCGATCAGATCGACGCGACGCTCTCGCTCGTCAAGGCGCTGGGCGGCACATTGGGAAACCACGGTGCTGGCAACCCGACGGCTCACGCCGTGCCGTTCGATGACACGCTCGGCACGGGCGTTGCAGCGGGCGCAGCGCTCGCTCCCGCTGGGTCGGCCATGTCTGACCGATCGCCCGGTGTACGCGAATTCAATGAGGTCAATGAGGTCAGCGAGGCGAGCAACGCAGCCACATCAGGATACTTCAGCCGATAGCGGAGTTCGTGCTTGAGCCGGGTGTTGGCCAGACGTCGCGACTCGGACATGAAGGAAAGCAGTGTCGGCTCCAGCACACGCGCCGCCTCCTCGCGCGAAATGCGCGGGGGTCGCGGCAACCCGAAGGCGTCCGCGACATGGTCGAAGTACTCCCCCATGCGCCAGTCGGTGTCGTCGCTCGCATGCACGATGCGCTGCGCCTTGCCGCGCCACATCGCACGAATCAGGATCGCTGCGAGGTCGTCGGCATGGATATGGTTGGTATAGACGTCGTCCGACGCCTGCAACGCGGGCGTGCCCTTGCGCAAACGCGCCAACGGCAGGCGCTGCGCGGCATAAATGCCCGGAATCCGCACGATGGAGGCCCGCCATGGCGCGCGGGCATGTTCAGGACTGCGCCACGAGGCGCGCGTGCCAGAGGCCCCCAGCGCACCCGGCGTACGCGCACGCGACGCGCCGGCGTGCAGTAATCGGCGCGCGCTGCGCGCGTGGAACGACGCACGTCCGAGCGAGCGCACCGTGCGTTCGGCATCGACGCGGCGCTGGCCGCGCGGCGAACGGGGCAACGGCGTGCGGGTCTCCTCCACATACGCGCCGCCACAGTCGCCGTAGACCCCGCTGGTGCTCGCATAAACGAGAATCCGGCGGGGCGCGACGGGTAGCCGTGACAGGGCGGCCCGCCCCCCCTCGGGTACAATACCGGGCTTGGATGGCCGGGTGAGCGCCGCGCGCAAACGGCGGGTTCTCCAGTCCTCGCTACCACTGCCATCGACCGCCGCAGGCGGCGCCAGATGCAGCACCCGCGGGGCCAGACGGCCAATACGATGCAGGCGCTTCGCGTCGTCGAGGTTGGCAACGACGGGCACCGCGCCTGCGGCACGCAAGGCAGCATGACGCGCGTCGCTGGCGGTCACGGCGAAAACGCGAAAGCGTTCGACGAGGGCCGGCAGGGCACGCATGCCGACGTCGCCGCAGCCCACGATCAACAGGCGCGGACGACCGAAGGATTTGGACGGTTTTTTCATTTTTCGGATTGTAGTATGGCTTACAACGTTACCCTCGTGCCGAGCGGGCGCGAGTTCCAGGTCGAAGACGGCGAGGCCGTGCTCTCCGCCGCGCTGCGTCAGGGCATCGGTCTGCCCTACGGGTGCAAGAACGGCGGTTGCGGGTCATGCAAGGCCAAACTGGTCGAAGGCACCGTCGAACACGGGGCGCACTCCAGCTCGGCCCTCTCAAAGGACGAGGAAACCCGCGGCTTCGCGCTGCTTTGCTGCGCGCACACCAAGGGCGATCTCGTCATCGAGTCGCGCGAGGTCAAGGGCATCGGCGACATTCCCGTCAAGCGTCTGCCGTGCCGCGTGAACGCACTGGAGCGCCGCGCCGACGACGTCATCGTGATGCGCCTGCAACTGCCCGCCAACGAACGCTTCCAGTACCTCGCCGGGCAATACATCGAGTTCATCCTCAAGGACGGTCGCCGCCGCAGCTATTCCATGGCCACCGCGCCGCACGAGGAAGGTTTCCTGGAACTGCATCTGCGTCACATGCCCGGCGGCGTGTTCACGGACCACGTGTTCAACCACATGAAGGCGCGTGAAATCCTGCGCTTCGAAGGGCCGCTCGGCACGTTCTTCCTGCGTGAAGATTCCGACAAGCCGATCGTGCTGCTGGCCTCGGGCACCGGTTTCGCCCCGATCAAGGCCATCGTCGAGCACGCGGTGCATAAGGGTCTGAACCGACCGATGACGCTCTACTGGGGCGCGCGTGCGCTCAAGGACATCTACCTGCGCGATCTGGCCGAACAATGGGCACGCGAAATTCCCGGCTTCAAGTTCGTGCCGGTGCTCTCGGAGGCGGCGCCCGAAGATCAGTGGCAAGGTCGCACGGGCTTCGTGCACCGCGCCGTGGCCGAGGATCTGCCGGACCTGTCGGGCTACGAGGTCTACGCGTGTGGTGCGCCGGTCATGGTCGAGTCGGCTCGCCGCGATTTCGTCGCCCATCACCGGTTGCCGGAAGACGCGTTCTTCGCAGACGCCTTCACGACGGAAGCCGATAACCCCGGCGGCGGGGCGTAACACCGCCATGACACCGTGACGCGAGCGCTATCCGGGGGAACGTTCAGGCGCTGCGCAAAAGATGCATGCAAACCACAGTCCCTGCATTCCCTTTGACAAGGGCCGCGTCACCGTCTTATGCTTGCCGACATGAACCTGATTGCCATCGCCTCGATCCGACGTCGCCGTACGCTGCCCCAACCGGGATGCCGCGCGGCACGCTATCGACTGCGATAACAACGCAAGTTCTCAAGCACAGCGAAGCCACGGGCAACCCCCGTGGCTTTTTTTATTTCCTCGTCTCTTCTCACACCGCCCTTCGGAGACCGTCATGTCGCTTGCCCCATCGTCCGCCGTACAGCCGTCCAACGCGCCCAAGGTCGCTCGCAACGCCAAGTTTGCCGAGTACCCCACGCAAGCCTTGCTGCCCATCACTACGCGCCCCGAACTCGTGTTCACGCACGGCAAGGGCGGCTGGCTGTACGACCACGAAGGCAAGCGATATCTCGACTTCATTCAGGGCTGGGCCGTCAACAGCCTCGGTCACTGTCATCCGGTGATGCGCGACGCCCTCGCCACGCAAGGGTCCTTGCTGCTCAACCCAAGCCCGGCGTACTACAACGTGCCGATGATCGAGCTGGCCGACCTGCTCGCGAAACTCTCGGGTCTGGGCAAGGTCTTCTTTGCCAACAGCGGCGCCGAGGCCAACGAAAGCGCCATCAAGCTCGCGCGCAAGTGGGGGCAATTGCACCCGAATCCGGCCGGGGGCGCACGTTACGAGATCATCACCTTCAACAACGCCTTCCATGGTCGTACGCTCGCCACGATGTCCGCGAGCGGCAAGCCGGGCTGGGACACGATCTTCGCGCCGCAAGTGCCGGGTTTCCCGAAGGCCGAAATGAACGATATCGCGTCGGTCGAAGCGCTCATCGGCCCGGACACCGTTGCCGTGATGCTCGAACCGATTCAGGGCGAAGCCGGCGTGGTGCCCGCTACGGACGCGTTCATGAAAGCGCTTCGTGAGCTGACCAAGAAGCATGGACTCCTGATGATCGTGGATGAAGTGCAAACGGGCTGTGGACGCACGGGCACGATGTTCTCGCATCAGCAAAACGGCATCGTTCCCGACATCATGACGCTCGGCAAAGGCATTGGCGGAGGTGTGCCGCTCGCCGCCATGCTCTGCGGCGACGAGTTCGCCGTCTTCCAGCCGGGCGATCAGGGCGGCACCTACAACGGCAATCCGTTGATGTGTGCGGTCGGCCTTGCCGTAATGCGCACGGTCAGCTCGCCGGGCTTCCTTGAATTCGTACGGGCGCAGGCCGACTATCTGAGTGCCGGTTTGCAACATCTGTCGTCGCGCTACGGCGGCCAGGGCGAGCGCGGCGCGGGCCTGCTGCGTGCATTGCTGCTCGGTCGCGACATCGGACCGCAGTTGGTCGAAGCGGCCCGCGACATGACGCCGGACGGATTGCTGCTCAATTCGGCGCGCCCGAACCTGTTGCGCTTCATGCCCGCCCTGAACGTGAGCCGGGAAGAAATCGATCAGATGCTCGCGATGCTCGACACGCTGCTCGCCAGATACGCCTAGTCCGCAAGGTCCCCAGACAAACACGTAGCGTACGACGATGCTCGCCCGGATTTCACAGGGGCGAGCACGTCGGACATAGCAAAGGAGAACCCATCGATGAACGACCTGAATCCGGGGCAACCGGTCGCCCCCGCCGATGCCATCGTCGAAATTTCATCCGATCCGGCGCGGCTCGATATCGGTTTCATCCATCACGCGCTCTCGACGCAAACGCACTGGGCGCAGGACATTCCGCGCAACACGCTCATGCGCGCCATCAGCCATTCGCTGTGCTTCGGCGCCTATGCGATGCAGGTCGAGGGCGGCGCGGCGCATCAGGTCGGCTTCGCACGCGTGATCACCGACCGCGCCACGTTTGCCTATCTGGCGGACGTCTTCGTCGACCCGTCGATGCGCGGACTCGGCATCGGCAAGCGCCTGTGCGAGAACGTGCTCGCACACCCTTCGCTGCAAGGGCTGCGCCGTTTCCTGCTCGCGACCACCGATGCCGCCGGTCTTTACGCCCGCTACGGGTTCGAGCCGCTGGGCCCCGTCAACAAGATGATGCAAATCCATCGGCCCGACATCTACACGAGCCCCACGAGCCGCACGAACCCACAGGAAGCACCATGATTCGCCTGCCCGCCGACATTCATATTCGCACCTTCGACGAATCGGATACCGAAGCCGTGATCGCGCTCTGGCGCGAAACGTTTCCGGAGTACAACCGCGCAGACAAGCCGCATCGCGAACCGCGTCGCTCGATTGCCAACAAAGTCGCCATGCACGACGGACTGTTCTTTGTCGCGGTGCGCGAACGCAAGATCGTGGGCACGGTGATGGCCGGATACGACGGGCATCGCGGCTGGGTCTACTCGCTCGCGGTCACGTCGGCATTGCGCCGTCGCGGCGTGGCCAGTGCGCTGCTGCGCCATGCGGAGGCCGCACTGTCCGAACGCGGTTGCCTCAAGCTCAATCTGCAGGTGCTCAGGCAGTCGCGCGAAGCGCTCGCGTTCTACAACGCCCACGGCTATGCCGCCGACGACGTCGTGAGCCTCGGCAAGCGGTTGCCGTTCGCAGCGGTGGCGTTGCGGGGGGATGACGCCGGAGCGCGTCGGCGCTTCGACACTCCCTCCTGAATGCACAAAGGGCGCCGGAATTGACTTCCGGCGCCCTTTGCTTACGACTGGCTTGCTCGTCTATCGACGCACTGGCGTGCGTTCGAACTCACTCTCCGAGATACGCTGCGCGCACCTTCGGATCGTCGAGCATGTCCTTCGCGTCGCCGGTCATGGTGACGAGGCCACTGTCCATCACGTAGCCACGATGCGCGGCTTGCAGCGCCAGACGCGCGTTCTGCTCCACGAGCAGCACCGTCACGCCTTCGGCCGACACCGTACGCACCACCTCGAAGATCTTCTCGACCATGATCGGCGAGAGGCCCATCGACGGCTCGTCGAGCAGCAACAGCTTGGGCTGGCTCATCAGCGCCCGTGCCATGGCGAGCATCTGCTGCTCACCGCCCGAGAGCGTGCCGGCGAGCTGGTCCTTGCGCTCCTTCAAGCGCGGGAAAATGCCGAACATCTTGTCGACGTCCTGCTTGATCCCCGCGTTGTCGCTGCGCAGATACGCCCCCATCTGCATGTTCTCGAGGATGGTCATGCGCGTGAAGATGCCGCGACCTTCCGGCACCATCGCCAGTCCTTGTTTGAGCAGATCGAACGCCTTCACTCCGCGAATCGACTTGCCCAGATACTCGATGTCGCCATCGGCCCACGGCAACAGCCCCGTGATCGCCTTCATCGTGGTCGTCTTGCCCGCCCCGTTCGCGCCGATGAGCGTGACCAGCTCGCCCGGCTGAATGTTCAGGTCGATGCCCTTGACCGCCTTGATCCCGCCGTAAGCGACTTTCAGGCCCTTGATCGTCAACATTGCGCTCATCAATGGCCTCCCGAACCCAGATACGCTTCAATCACCGCCGGATTTTTCTGCACATCCTGCGGCAAACCTTCGGCAATCACCTTGCCGTAATCGAGCACCGTCATGCGGTTGCACAACCCCATCACCAACTTCACGTCGTGCTCGATGAGCAGGATCGTCTTGCCGTCGCTGCGGATCTTGTCGAGCAGACCGCGCAGCTCGACCTTCTCCGTGGCGTTCATGCCGGCGGCCGGTTCGTCCAGCGCCAGCAGCTTCGGGTCGGTCGCGAGCGCTCGCGCGATCTCCAGACGGCGCTGGTGGCCGTACGAGAGGTTCGCGGCCGTGTAGTTGGCGTACTTCGCCACGCCCACGTATTCGAGCAGTTCCATCGCACGATCGCGAATGGCACGCTCCTCGGCCTTTGCGCCCGGGTAGCGGACGATCGCGCCGATCACGCCCATCTTCGTGCGCACGTGACGGCCCACCATCACGTTCTCGACGACGGTCATGCCGCCGAACAGACGAATGTTCTGGAACGTGCGTGCGATGCCGGCTTTCGCCACTTCATGCACGGCGGTCGGCTTGTAGGCCGCGCCGTCGAGCTTGAACTCGCCCGAGTCCGGGGTGTAGAGACCGGTGATCACGTTGAAGAACGTGGTCTTGCCGGCGCCGTTCGGGCCGATCAGCCCGTAAATCTGCCCCGGCTTGATCTCCAGGCCCACATCGGTGAGGGCCTGCAGACCGCCGAAGCGCTTGTTCACGCCCTTGACGGACAGAAGAATTTGTTCGCTCATATTCAGGTCATCTCCCTCGGCTTACAGAGTCCGCTCTTCCGGACGCGGCGACGGCCACAGGCCGGCCGGACGGTACAGCATGATCAGAATCATGGCCAGACCGTACAGCAACTGCCGGATCACTTCGGGATCGACGATGACGCTACCGAACAACTTCATCTGCAACGGGCCCATGGTCGAGCGCAGGATCTCGGGGAACGCCGAGAGCAGCACACCGCCCAGAATCACACCCGGAATATGGCCCATGCCGCCGAGCACCACCATCGAGAGCACGACGATCGACTCCCAGAAGGTGAACGACTCGGGCGAGACGAAGCCCTGGAACGCCGAGAACATGCCGCCTGCCACACCGCCGAACGACGCGCCCATGGCGAACGCGAGCAGCTTGATGTTGCGCGTGTTGATGCCCATCGCCTTGGCGGCGATTTCGTCTTCACGGATGGCGACCCAGGCGCGTCCGATACGCGAGTGCTGTAAGCGTACGCAGATGAACGCAATGAGCAAGGCGAGGAACACGAACAGGTAGTAGTACATGTACACCGAGCTGACCTTGAACCCGAAGAACTCGTGCGCCTTCGAGAAATCGAAGCCGAACAACGAGGCGGGCTGAATGCCGGTGATCCCCTTCGGGCCGTTCGTGATGTTGACCGGCCGGTCCAGGTTGTTCATGAAGATGCGGATGATCTCGCCGAAGCCCAGCGTCACGATGGCCAGATAGTCGCCGCGCAGACGCAACGTCGGCGCCCCCAGCAAGATACCGAAGACGGCCGCCACAGCGGCGCCGATCGGAATCGTGAACCACACGGGCACATGCAGCCCGGCGGGGAACAGATGGGCGATCCACTCGAATTGCGACGTGAGGTGAGGCGAGCTAAGGAACGCGGTGACGTAAGCGCCCACGGCATAGAACGCGATGTACCCCAGATCGAGCAGGCCGGCGAAGCCCACCACGATGTTCAGGCCCAGCGCGAGCATGATGTAGAGCAGCGCGAAGTCGAGCACGCGCACCCAGTAGTTGCCGCCGGCGTAGCCCACGAGCACCGGCGCGATGATCGCTGCGATCAGGAAGAATGCGAGGCCGCGATAGGCCTTGCGGGTCGCGGCCGCCGCGGAAATTTGCGTGGCGCCGTTGGCGGTTGGCACGGGTTGATTCATGATATCGATCCTCCCGTCTTAAGCACGATCTGCCACGCGCTCGCCGAGCAGACCGCTCGGACGGAACACCAGCACCACGATCAGTACGACGAACGCGAACACGTCCTGGTAGTTACTGCCGAACACGCCACCGGTCAGATCGCCGATGTAACCCGCGCCCAGCGCTTCGATCAGGCCCAGCAGCACGCCGCCGACCATGGCCCCTTGCAGGTTGCCGATCCCGCCGAGCACGGCGGCGGTGAACGCCTTCATGCCGGGGATGAAGCCCATGTAGAAGTGCGCGTTACCGTAGTTCGACGCCATCATGACGCCGGCCAGTGCGGCCAGGCCGCCGCCGAGAGCGAACGTCGCGGAGATCACGAAGTTCGGGTTCACGCCCATGAGACCGGCGACGTTGCGGTTTTCCGCCGTGGCGCGCATCGCGCGCCCCAGCTTGGTGCGGTTCACGAGCTGCGTGAGGCCGAACATCACGAGGAACGCCACGACCACGATCACGATGCCCGTGCCGTTGGTGACCGCGCCCGGATGATCGCCGCGCGGCGGGATGATGTTCATCGCGTCGGTGGGCAGCAGTTGCGGGAACGAGAGGGGGTTGCGCGACCAGATCAGCATGGCGATCGTCTGCAAGAGCAGCGACACGCCGATGGCGGTGATCAGCGGCGCGAGTCGCGGCGCGTTGCGCAGAGGCCGGTAAGCCACGCGCTCGATCACGAAGTTGGCGATGGCACACACGGGCATACACACGAGCGTGGCAATGGCCAGCATGAGCGCCGGGTTCATGTCCGGCGCGATCTTCAAGAGCAGGTTGATGGTGGACAGCGCGACCATCGCGCCAATCATCATCACGTCGGCGTGGGCAAAGTTGATGATGCCCAGAATGCCGTAGACCATCGTATAGCCCAGTGCAATGATCGCGTAGACGCTGCCAAGCACGAGGCCGTTCAAGATTTGTTGGATAAAAATATCCATGAAGCAAACTCCTTGTCCCGGAAACGGGCTCTCGACACGCTAGCCAGATAGGCGCGCGAGGGGGTCGAGAGAACTGCGGGTTATGAGGCGTAATCCTGTGTCAGGAGGAGGGCCGTGCCCGTCATGCAGGCACGGCGTCTTTCCGCAGATATCGATACGGCACCGAACGGGTAGGCTGCGGTGCCGTTTCATGGCGCGAGCGCCCGGGAGTTACATCTTCACCACGTCGAGCACGCTCTTCTTCTTGTCCTTGTAGTTGTAGAGCGTAATCACCGGCTCCTTCATGTCGCCCTTGCTGTCGAAGGCGATGTGACCAATCACACCCTTGTAGTCCGTCGCCGGCATGGCGGCCAGGATCTTGGCCGGGTCGGCCGAGTTGGCGCGCTTCATGGCGTCGACGATCACGTTGACGGCGTCATACGTGAACGGGGCGTAGATCTGGATCGGCTGGTTGTAACGGGCTTCGTAACGCTTCGAGAAATCGCCGCCGCCTTCCATCTTCGACAGCGCCATACCCGCTTCCGAGCAGACGATGTTGTCGATGGCGTCGCCAGCGAGTTCGGCCACCTTGTCGGTACACACGCCGTCGCCGGCCAGCACCTTGGCGCCGATGCCCAGTTCCTTCGACTGCTTGGCGAACGGGCCGCCGGTGGCATCCATACCGCCGTACATGATGATGTCCGGCTTCTCACCCTTGATCTTGGTCAGAATGGCGCGGAAGTCCGTGGCCTTGTCGTTGGTCGCGTCGTGCGAGAGCACCTTCAGGCCGTTGGCCTTGGCGGTCTTCTCGAACTCGTCGGCCAGGCCCTTGCCGTAGGCGGTGGCGTCATCGACGATGGCGACCGATTTGGCATTGAGCGACTTGGTCGCATAGTTGGCGAGTGCCGGACCCTGCTGGGCGTCCGTTGCCACCACACGATAAGTCGTCTTGAAGCCCTGCTGCGTGTAAGCCGGGTTGGTTGCCGACGGCGAGATCTGCACGATGCCCGCATCGCTATAAATCTTCGATGCCGGAATGGTCGTACCCGAGTTCAAGTGGCCCACCACGGCGACGACCTTCTCGTCGACAAGCTTCTGGGCAACCTGCGTTGCGGTCTTCGGGTCGGCAGCATCGTCTTCTGCGACCAGTTCCAGTTTGACCGGCTTGCCGTCGATGGTCAGACCGGCCTTGTTGGCTTCTTCGATGGCGAGGCGTGCACCATTTTCGTTATCTTTGCCCAAGTGAGCAATTTGGCCCGTCAACGGTGCAACGTGACCAATCTTAATGACAACCGCATCGCCGCCCCCGCTGGCGGCAGTCGTCGCGGCAGGTGCAGAAGCCGCACCCGAAGCGGCCTGCTTTTCTTCTTTCTGGCCGCATGCTGCCAACAGCGTCACTGCGGCAACTACGGGCAGTACCTTCGCGAACTTGAGTTGCATGTGATTATCTCCTGATTGTCGGCGATTAAATAACGCCAATAACGCCAAATCGATGTTTCGTATGCGAAACGCGCGCATTGTAACTCCATTCTTTGCGGCTGCGACGCCCGCAGCCACAGGGTTTTCCATAATGGAGGACTAAGGTTTTATACCGACTTGTGCAACCCTATTTTTTCAAAAGCGCAACCCCGAAATTGTGAATGGTTTTACGCACCCGCACGCTGCTCAACGGGCGGCTTCGTGGTGCAACCGGTGCACCATTTGAGGGCCCGGATGCTGTATCAAACTAATAAGCAATTAGCATGCCCATTGAATTTGGAGGGTTCTTTCTAATTAAACAGGTATATAAATAATTAGATTCCGGAAAACCAGACGTCGTTTACTTTTGCCAATTCCATATCTGTTGAATTTGGAATACCGTAATTCGGTTTTGGCTGACAAGACGTTTAAACTACGAAAGTCGGCTGCGCGGAAGTTTTGCAAAACTGATGCCGCGAATGCGCAAACACCGCACCCCGTTTCACGAGACCACGGCAGCAGGGTCCTGCGGCAGTCGGGCTGCGAAGCTCGCCGGGTGGGAGCGCCCAGGCTGTGATGATGCGTCGTCGACTTCGATGCAACGGGGCGGCGCGCCGCGCGCGCGGCGGGGGACAAAACAGCGGACGAAAAAAAACCGGGCGCGTCCGTGACGGCACCCGGTTTGTCGGCCATGCGGGGTTCCCGCCGGCCGTGGTACGACTATTGAATGACGAGCGCGGCGGCGCTCAGCCTGCCGCGACCTGCGCGAGACCCTTCGGCAGCGGGAACGCGATGTTCTCTTCCACGCCATCGAGCACCTTGACCTGATTGACGCCCAGCTCACGCAAGCGCGACACGATCGACTGCGCCAGCACTTCGGGCGCCGACGCTCCGGCGGTCACGCCGATGCGGCGCTTGCCGTCGAACCACTCCGGTTTGAGCTGATCGGGGGAGTCCACCATATAGGCGGGCACGCCCATCTTTTCGGCGACTTCGCGCAGACGGTTCGAGTTGGAGCTGTTGGGGCTACCGACCACCACCACCACGTCGCACTGCGGCGCCATGAATTTCACGGCGTCCTGGCGATTCTGCGTGGCGTAGCAGATGTCCTGCTTCTTCGGCTCGGTGATTTCCGGGAAACGCTTCTTGAGCGCGTTGATGACTTCGGCGGCGTCATCGACAGACAGCGTCGTTTGCGTCACGTAGGCGAGCTTGCTTTCATCGGCTACTTGCAACGCGAGCACGTCTTCGATCGTCTCCACGAGGAACATGCCCTCGCCCGACTGGCCCATCGTGCCTTCGACTTCCGGGTGACCCTTGTGGCCGATCATGATGATCTCGAGCCCCTGTCCACGCATCTTGGCGACCTCGACGTGAACCTTCGTCACGAGCGGACAGGTGGCGTCGAAAATGCGCAGACCGCGCGATTCGGCCTCGGCACGCACGGCTTGCGACACGCCGTGGGCGCTGAAGATCAGCGTGTTGCCCGACGGAACGTCCGACAACTCCTCGATGAAAATCGCGCCCTTCTTGCGCAGATTTTCGACGACATACACGTTGTGCACGATTTCGTGACGCACGTAAATCGGTGCACCGTACATTGCCAGGGCGCGCTCGACGATCTCGATCGCGCGGTCGACACCCGCGCAAAAGCCGCGCGGCTGTGCCAACAGGATTTCTGCATCCGACAGCATCGGTGCTACGTCTTGGGTGGCGCTCATTTCGATTCCTACAGAATGCCGATAATCTGGACTTCGAACACGATCGGCTGGCCCGCCAACGGATGGTTGAAGTCGAACAATGCCCAGCCGTCGCCCAGTTCGCGCAGGATGCCCGCATAACGGCCACCGCTCGGCGCGTTGAACTCAACCAGATCGCCAACGCTATATTCTTCGCCAAAGTTGCTGTTCTCCTGCAACGTCTTCATCGAGACGCGTTGCAGCAGCTCCGGATTGCGCGGGCCGAACGCCTGCTCCGGCGCCAGCTCGATCCGGCGACGCTCCCCCACGGCCATGCCCAGCATCGCCTGCTCCAGCGTCGGCGCCATCTGGCCGCCGCCCAGTTGCAGCGTCGCGGGTGTGCCTTCGAAAGTGTTGACAATGTCCGCGCCGTCGGGCGCGCCGATCCGGTAGTGGAGCGTCAGATAGGAATTGTCTTGAACCACGGGGGTTGCAACAGAACTCATGGGGGTCTCACAGCAAGGTCAAGCTATTATTGTAAGCGACGACGCGTTGCGCGTCCGGCTCCCCATCATCGCAGCCCCGAATTTTTCCGTCGACGGCTGTTCCCCTGTATGAGTTATTGGCGACACCCGCGATCATGCGCGCGACCGTGTCCGCCGCCGGAGTCGTCATGTCCATCGCTCACTGGCCGCCCGCCGAGCGCCCCCGCGAAAAGATGCTCGCCCATGGGCCGGGCGCCCTGTCGGATGCCGAGTTACTCGCCATTTTGTTACGCACCGGCTCGCACGGGCGCAACGCCGTCGATCTAGGCCGCGAGTTACTCACTCGCAGCGGCTCGCTGACCCGCCTGCTGGCTACGCCGTTCGAGACGTTGCGTCAGCTCCCCGGGCTGGGGCAGGTCAAGGCCCTCCAGTTTCAGGCGTCGCTGGAAGTCGCGCGCCGCATGCTGCGCGAAGGGCTGCAGTCGGGCTGCATGCTCGACTCCCCCGCCCGGGTTCGCGACTATTTGCGCCTCACGTTGCAGGACATGTCGCGCGAGCGTTTCGTCTGCCTGTTTCTGGACGCCGCGCACCGCCTCATCGGCACTCGCATCATGTTCGAGGGAACGCTGACACAGACCTGCGCTTACCCGCGCGAAATCGTCCGTGCCGCGCTCGACGTGCATGCGGCCGCAGTGATCGTCGCGCACAATCACCCGTCCGGCATCCCGGCACCCAGCGCGGCGGACCTGGCGCTCACGCGCCAGTTGGGCGACGGGCTGGCCCTGATGGAAGTCCGGCTGCTCGATCATTTCATCGTTGCCGGCGATACCGTGTACTCCCTGGCGGAGGGTGGCCACATGTAACTTTGGGACGTAGCAAGGGCTTGCGGGCAACGTCGACGACGCGAAATGTGACGCCGAACAACACCTTGCCCACAAATTTGGCAAGCGGTTCGCATTCGAGCGCCGTTTACGCTATGATCCGTCCCTTCCCCGAATCTCCGACAGACGTGTTCCGCCAGGGACTTACGTCCTACATCGACGAAAGCGATTGATTTGTCTGGGATTTTTGTGGTATTATCGCGGTCTGTCTTTTCGACTCACCTTTTTTTACACAGAATTCTGGGTTAGGAGTGCTTCATGGCACGCGTATGTCAAGTGACCGGGAAAGCGCCGATGGTCGGCAACAACGTTTCCCACGCCAATAACAAAACCAAGCGCCGTTTCCTCCCGAACTTGCAAAATCGCCGGTTCTGGGTTGAGAGCGAAAACCGTTTTGTGCGCCTGCGCCTTTCGAACGCTGGCCTGCGCCTGATCGATAAGGTCGGTATCGATGCCGTTCTCGCGGACCTGCGTTCGCGTAACGCCATCTAAGTTTTAGGAGCTCATCATGGCAAAAGGCGCTCGCGACAAGATCAAGCTGGAATCGACCGCAGGCACGGGTCATTTCTACACGACCACCAAGAACAAGCGTACCCATCCGGAAAAGATGGAAATCAGCAAGTTCGATCCGGTGGCTCGTAAGCACGTGCCGTACAAAGAAACCAAGATCAAATAAGATCAACAGGTTTCATCGCGGTAGCTTGCTACTGCGTTCGATACCCCGCCTCTGGCGGGGTATTTTCGTTTGGGCGTCCCGAAAATCGTCGCGCTACGCTATGCGTAGTCATGTGACGCACAATTTCCCCGATGTGCGCATAGGGTCATGTGTCAGGCGCGTATTGACTCGCTATACTGGCTCATCTCCCATAACGCGGGTCACGCCTTGTCATCGCGTCGATCCCAGACACCACGCGTATCATGAATTTCGATGTCGTCATCGTCGGCAGCGGGCTTGCCGGTCAATCCGTCGCCCTGCATCTGGCCAATACCTGCCGCGTGGCGCTGGTCGCCAAACGCCCCATGCCGGAAGGCGCGAGCGACTGGGCGCAAGGCGGCATTGCCGCAGTACTGGATTCCACCGACAGTGTCGACGAACACGTCGCCGATACGCTCATCGCCGGCGCCGGCCTGTGCGACGAGGCCGCCACGCGATTCATCGTCGAACATAGCCGCGAAGCCATCGAATGGCTCATCGACCAGGGCGTTCCCTTCACGCGCGATGCAGAAGCCGAGCTTGGCTTCCATCTGACGCGCGAAGGCGGTCACAGCCATCGCCGCATCATTCACGCAGCCGACGCGACCGGCCATGCCGTGATCACCACGCTCACCGAGCGTGTACGTCGGCATCCGAACATCACCCTTTTGGAAAATCACTTTGCCGTCGATCTGATCACGTCGGACCGTGCCGACGCCGCGCCGACGGCGGGCCGTCACTGCCAGGGACTCTACGTACAGGATCTGAGGACGGGCGAAGTGCACGCAGTGACCGCGCGCCACACGGTGCTTGCCACCGGCGGCGCAGGCAAGGTCTATCTCTATACGACGAACCCCGACACCGCGACAGGCGACGGCATTGCCATGGCCTGGCGCGCCGGCTGCCGGATCGCGAATATGGAATTCATCCAGTTCCATCCGACGTGCCTTTACCATCCGTACGCCAAGTCGTTCCTGATTTCGGAGGCGGTGCGCGGCGAAGGCGGACGACTCGTATTGCCGGACGGCACCCGCTTCATGCTGCAACACGATCCCCGGGCCGAGTTGGCGCCTCGCGATATCGTCGCGCGCGCGATCGATTTCGAGATGAAGAAACACGGCCTCGACTGCGTCTACCTCGATATCAGCCATCAAAGCCCAGAGTTTCTGCGCGAGCACTTCCCGACGATTCTCGCGCGCTGTGCTGAACTCGGCATCGACATTACGAAGCAACCGATCCCGGTTGTTCCCGCAGCGCACTATACGTGCGGCGGGATCGTCACGGACATGCACGGCCGCACGGATCTGCCAGGACTGTATGCCGTCGGCGAAGCCACCTATACCGGATTGCACGGCGCGAATCGTCTGGCGAGCAACTCGCTGCTGGAATGCATCGTGCTCGGAAAAGCCACAGCGCAAGACATTCAGCGCGGCGAGTCGACACGTCCAGACGTTACCGATGTACCCGCCTGGGACGAGAGTCGCGTCTCCGATGCCGACGAAGAAGTTGTCGTCGCCCACAACTGGGACGAATTGCGACGCATGATGTGGAACTACGTCGGGATCGTGCGCACGACCAAACGACTCGAACGGGCGCAGCATCGCATTGCCCTGCTGCGCGAAGAGATCGCCGAGTACTACGCGAATTTCCGTGTGAGCCGCGATCTGCTGGAACTGCGCAATCTGGTGGACGTTGCATCGCTGATCGTCGATAGCGCGCTATCGCGACGCGAGAGCCGTGGCCTGCATTTTTCGCGCGACTTTCCGGACACACTGCCCAAGGCGCTGCCGACGGTGCTTTCGCCCCGATTGGCGCAACGCCGGCGCTGAGAAACCGCCGCGATGGCCGGTAGCACGCTGCGAAACCAAGAATCCGTTGCTCACATGGCGTGTCACGCCTCGCCCGATCACCAAGGGCGGGGGGAGGTGCAGAAGGTGCGGAAGGCGCAGAAGCCATAGAAGCGCAGAAAGCAAAAGGCCGCAGGTTGACCCCTGCGGCCTTTTCACGTCCACCTCGCGCGCAGCAGCGCAGGCAGCAACGTTTATCCCACCGTTCCCAGAATGCGCATCGAGAAGTCCGTGGCGCGCACATCCTTGGTCAACCCGCCCACGGAAATCCGGTCGACGCCCGTCTCTGCAATCGCGCGCAGCGTTTCAAGATTGATGCCGCCGGATGCCTCCAGCACAGCACGGCCATCCGCCACGCGCGCCGCTTCGCGCATCATTTCCAGCGAGAAGTTATCGAGCAGGATCGACGTCGCACCGCATTCGAGCGCAGTGTCGAGCTCTTCGAGCGACTCCACTTCGATCTGCACGGGCGCCCCATCGGCGAGACGATCCGCGTTGGCCAGCACCTGGCGAATACCGCCCGCCGCCGCGATGTGGTTTTCCTTGATGAGAATGCCGTCGTAGAGCGCAAGACGTTGATTCGCGCCACCGCCCACGCGCACCGCAAACTTTTGTGCCAAACGCAGTCCCGGCAGAGTCTTGCGCGTATCGAGCACGCGCGCCTTCGTCCCTTCCACGATATCCGCGTAGCGGCGCACCGCCGTGGCGACGCCCGAGAGCAACTGAAGGAAGTTCATCGACGTGCGCTCGCCCGTGAGCAACGCTCGCGCGGGGCCGTGAATATCGCAGACGGCAGCGCCGGGCGTCATGCGATCGCCCTCGCGATAGTGCCACTGCACACGCACTGAGGCATCCACGCCTTGCATGCAACGCTCGAACCAGCGCACGCCGCACAGCACCGCCGACTCTCGCACAATGATGCGGGCGTGGGCCATTTCATCCGACGGCACAAGCAGCCCCGTGAGGTCGCCGCTCCCGATGTCTTCCGCCAGTGCATCACGCACGTTACGCGTGAGCGCCGCCTCGAGCGGCTCGCCGAACGTCGCAAACTCCGCGGAGAGCGCTTCGTCGGTACTCAACATTGTCGATTGCGTCATCATGCGGGACCCACACCGGCAAACAGCGCGCCGTCGCGCGCAAAGTCACCGCTGGCGCGCACGTTTTGCTTGCGCGCTTCAGCGAACGTCAACATACGGTCGATACAGGTATGGGCGCGGCGGCCAATCTCCGGATCGACATGGATCTCATTGGCGCCGGACTCCAGCACGTCGGCCAGATTCTGCAAGCTGTTCATCGCCATCCACGGGCAATGCGCGCAGCTCTTGCACGTGGCGCTGTTGCCGGCCGTCGGGGCTTCGATGAAGCGCTTGCCCGGTGCCGCAGCGCGCATCTTGTGCAGAATGCCGTTGTCGGTCGCCACGATGAATTCGGTCGCGTCCATGCTCTGCGCCGCCGCAATCATCTGCGACGTAGATCCCACGACGTCGGCCAGTTCGACCACCGCTGCCGGCGACTCCGGGTGCACCAGAACCTTGGCGTTCGGATATTCCCGGCGCAGCAGTTCGAGCTCGGTACCCTTGAACTCGTCGTGCACGAGGCAGGCGCCCTGCCACAGCAACATGTCAGCCCCGGTCTGCTTCTGAACGTAGCTGCCCAGATGACGGTCCGGCGCCCACAGAATCTTTTTGCCCTGCGCGTGCAGGTGCGCCACGATCTCGAGTCCGATGGACGACGTGACCATCCAGTCCGCACGGGCCTTCACGGCGGCACTCGTGTTCGCATAGACGACGACCGTGCGATCCGGATGCGCGTCGCAGAACGCGGCAAACTCATCGGCAGGACAGCCCAGATCGAGCGAGCAGGTCGCGTCGAGATCGGGCATCAGGATGCGCTTTTCCGGACTAAGAATCTTCGATGTCTCGCCCATGAAGCGCACGCCGGCAACGACCAGCGTCTTCGCGGCGTGATTCCGGCCGAATCGCGCCATTTCCAGCGAGTCGGCCACGCAGCCGCCGGTCTCCTCGGCGAGGTCCTGCAAATCGGAATCGACATAGTAGTGGGCGACGAGCACGGCGTTTTGCTCGACGAGCAAACGCTTGATCTTCGCCTTGAGCGCCGCTCGCTGCTCCTGCGACGGCGCATCCGGGACGCGTGCCCAGGCTTGGGCAACACACGTGGCGCCGCTCGGTGCGGGGCGCTCGAATTCTACGGATTTGAGTGAGGCATTCATTTTCGCGTGGCCCGTGGGATAGGCCGGGAATGACAAAACCCCGCCGTGGCGGGGTTTCGATTATGCGTCAAAAACAGATTTCTGGCTGACCCCGTTCACGCATAGCGGCGCAGACGCGTCGCAAATTCCTGCAGTGCGTGAATGCCGCTCTGTTCGGCGCGATGGCACCAGTTCTGCAACTGGCTGAGCAATTGCTCGCGCGAAGCGTTCGAGCGCTCCCAGATGCCTGCCAGTTCGCTGCGCAGTTCGTAATACGTTTTCATGGCGCTGCTGTGCGCGAAAATCTCGCCCAATTGCTGCTTCTGCGGCTCTTGCAGCGAGGCTTCGTCATGATGCAGCCACTTGCGCGCGCCGCGGAACAGCTGATATTCACCGTGTTGGCGCTTTTCCTTGAAGCGAGCCAGCTCTTCGCCGTAAGCACGCTTGAAGGTCTTCGCGTAACGCGCCATCACTTCGTAACGATTCGAGAGCACGGCCTGCAACGTATCGTCATCGCACGCAGCCTTCACCTTGGCTAGCTTCGGCGTCGGCGCGATCTTCTTCACCTTGGCCAGGCCCACGAACGACAGCGTACGGATATACAGCCAGCCGATGTCGAACTCGTACCACTTGTTCGACAGCTTGGCCGACGTGGCGTACGTGTGATGGTTGTTGTGCAGTTCTTCGCCGCCGATGATGATGCCCCACGGCAGCAGGTTCGTCGACGCGTCGGCACAGTTGAAGTTACGGTAGCCCCAGTAGTGGCCCAGACCGTTGACCACGCCGGCGGCCCAGAACGGAATCCACACCATCTGCACGGCCCACACGGTCAGACCGATCGCGCCGAACAGCGCGATGTCGATGATCATCATCATGCTGATGCCGAGAATCGGGAAACGCTTGTAGACGTTGTTCTCGATCCAGTCGTTCGGCGTGCCATGGCTGAACTTGCGCAGCGTTTCTTCGTTTTTGGCTTCGGCGCGATAGAGTTCGGCGCCCTCGGCCAACACCTTCCACAGGCCGCGCGTTTGCGGACTATGCGGGTCTTCCGGCGTTTCGCACTTGGCGTGGTGCTTGCGGTGGATGGCAGCCCATTCGCTCGTGATCATGCCCGTGGTCATCCACAGCCAGAGACGGAAGAAATGGGCAACGATCGGATGCACGTCGAGCGCTCGGTGCGCCTGGCAACGGTGCAAATAAATCGTCACGGCGGCGATCGTCACATGGGTGACGGCCAGCGTGAAGAAAAAGATCTTCCAGCCGCTCCAGTCGAGCAGGCCGGTCGAGAGAAATCCAAGGAGACTGTCCAGCAAAATATCACTCCAAACTAATCAATACGGTAGCCATCACGGCAAAGCATCAAGCGCCGTGTCTTGTCTTGTCGGGCCGAAGCGGCCTTCGTTGGCCGTCGCGTCAGGTCTCGTTCAAGTCTCGTTCTTGCGCTCGCTTGACGCTTGGATTCGCTGGAGGTCGGCAAGTTGCTGATGCCGGGGCGATATGGGCGGAAAACGTGCCAGTGAACGTCTGGTTTTTTTGGTTTGGGGCGCATTTTACCCGACCCGCCGGTGCCCGTGTGTAGCCTTGCAGCCACGCATTTTGTCGCAGGTCAACCCGTCGCTTAGGTAAAAACGTCTATCCGGCCTTCTTTTCGGCGTCATTCGCCTGCGCAGACGCCGTTTTTGGCGTCAAATCAGGAGATTCTTCCAATAAATCAGGATGTTGGATCGACTGGGGCGCTTGTGCAGGAATGCCATCCGCCCAGTCGTTCAGGATACGTATTTCGCGCTGCGCATACGGAATTTCAATACCGTGCTCGCGAAATGTGCGCCAAATCCGCAAATTGATGGTCGAACGGATCGCCCCACTCCCCTGAGCAGGGTCCTGGACCCAGAAGCCCATTTCCAGATCCATCCCATCTGCGCCGAAATTCAGCAGCAGCGCCGACGGGGGCGGGTCCGCAAGCACGCGGGGAATGCCTTCCGCCGCCTTGAGCATCAACGACATCGCCAATTCGACGTCTGCGCTGTATGCCACCTGCACGTTGACTTTGGCGCGCCCGCGCGTCTCCGTGAAGGAGTGGTTCTGGACGACATTCGTGACCAGTTGCTCGTTGGGCACCAGCGCCTCGACCCCGTCCAGGCCGCGCACGACCGAATACCGGGTGTTGATTTGCGAGACGGTGCCGTGATAAGTCGACACCGTAATCAGGTCGCCGATCCGCACGGAGCGATCGAGCAGGATGATGAAGCCCGACACGAGGTTGGACGCGATCTTTTGCAGGCCGAACCCCAACCCGACGCCGAGCGCCCCGCCGAACACACCGAGCACCGTGATGTCGATGCCGACGAACGACAGCGTGGCCAGCACGGCGATCAGCGTCAGCAGGCCCTTGACCAGACGCGAGAGCACGACTTTCAGGTTGCCGTCGAGCGTGGTCGTTCGCATGATCCGGTCTTCGATCAGCGAGCCGACCCACATCGCGAGCACCAGCGTCACACCGACCCAGAGCAGGCCCGACAGAATCGAGAGCAGCGTCAGATGACTCGTGCCGACGGCGAATTTCACGCTGGCGAGCCACTTGAGGATGTCGTCGTGAATGCCGAGCACGTAGGCCAGCATCGAGAACCACGCCAGCGTCGTGAAAACCCGCTCGAAGACCTTGAGCAGCCCCGAGGCGTGCGGCGACGAGGCGAACAGCCGACGTGCGAAGTAGAACGCCAGATAAATGAGCGCCGTGCCGAACAGCGGCACTTCCGCGAGCATCAGCAGCGAGACGTGCGTGTACTGTTGCAACGCCACGCGCGTGAGCGCGACGCACATCCAGCCGAACATCGGAAAGAACGAGCGACGCAGGCTGGACGACCCGGCCCGGCGCGCCGGCGCAACGCGCTCGAAATGGCGATCGAGCCGGGCGATCATCCAGCGACGCAGTACCCAGGCGAGCGCAAGCGCGCCCACGAGCGCGCCGACCTGCCAGACGATTTGCGGGTCGCCGAAGTCGCGAACGACGTCCCGCACCAGCCTCGCAAAAGTCGGACTTTCCTGCATCGCCATATCCCTTCTTCTCTCTGTTCTTGTCGTTCGCCGATATTAGCTGACGCGGCAAGTCACCGGCACTCAGGCCTTGGCCACCGGACGACGCTCGAACACGGCCGCAAAGAACCCATCCGTTGCGTTGCGATGCGGCAGCAATTCGAGATACTTACCCGTGTCGAGACCGATTTTCTGCGACGCCAGCAGTTCGTTCGCCGGGAGCAGCACGAAGTCGGGATGCGCCGCAGCGAACGCTTCGGCAATCGCGCTGTTTTCTTCGGTCAACAAGCTGCACGTCGCGTACACGAGTCGGCCACCCGGCTTCACCAGACGCGCCGCGCTCGCGAGAATCGACGCCTGCTTCTGCGTCAGTTCCTCGACAGACTGCGGCGACTGGCGCCACTTCAGGTCCGGGTTGCGACGCAATGTGCCGAGGCCGCTGCACGGCGCGTCGACCAGCACACGGTCGATCTTGCCCGCGAGACGCTTGATCTTGCTGTCATTCTCGCTATCGATCATCACCGGATAGACGTTGGACAGGCCGCTGCGCGCCAGACGCGGCTTGAGCTTCGCGAGCCGCTTTTCCGACACGTCGAAAGCATAGAGCCGGCCGGTCGAGCGCATCTGCGCACCGATGGCGAGCGTCTTGCCACCGGCGCCCGCGCAGAAATCGACGATCATCTCGCCTCGGCGCGGCGCGACCAGTTGGCACAGCAACTGGCTGCCTTCGTCCTGCACCTCGATGGCGCCGGACATGAACAACGGGTGCTTTTGCAGCGCCGGCTTGCCCGACAAACGAATGCCGTTGGGGGCGAGCGGCGTCGGCTCTGCCGAAAAACCGTCTTCGCGCAGTTTGGCGAGCACGTCGTCGCGGGTGGCCTTGATCAGGTTGACGCGACAGTCCAGCGGCGCGGGCTGGTTCAGCGCCGCGGCGAGAGATTCTAGTTCGGTCGCGTCGAAACGCTTAGCCAGACGGTCGTACAACCACTCCGGCAAGTTAGTGCGCACTCGCGGCGAAAGGCTTGCCGGATCGATCTGACCGACGTGTTCGAGCCAGGCGGCCTCGTCGGGCGTCGCCACCAGTTCGACCGAGGCGATACCGCGCGTGAACGCGAGGCCGAGCAATGCCAGACGACGCTCCTGCGACCCCGTGCCGCTCACGGCATGCTGGCCGAATTCGAGTTTGCGACGCAGGATGGCAAATACCGTCTCGGCAAGCACACCGCGCTCGCGGTGCCCCAATTTGTCGTTGGCACGGAAGTACGTGCTCACAAGCGTGTCGGCCGGACCGGTAAATGTCAGCACGCTGCCGAGCAGCCGCTGCGTATGTTCGAACAGCGCGGGCGGCAGACGCTCACCGCGCATGCCGACGCCCCCCACGACGGGCGGCGCGTCCTGACGGCGATCGTTGCGCGAACGGTCGTAGCGATCGGGGCGAACGTAATGACGGTCGTTACCGCCCTTGGCGCCGTGACGGGTGTCGGAAGAACGGCCGCCGGAGCGGTTACCGGATTGATGTGCGCCATCGCGGCGCTGGGTCGGGCGGGTGCTCATGCGTCCTCACCAAAAAGCCATTGCGAATCTTGCGAATCGGAAGTGCCGTCGGCACGTGGCGTCACCGTCACGCGGCCATCGGCCACGGCCAGTCGGTCTTCCACGAACCAGCGCACGGCGCGCGGATAGATGATGTGTTCGAGCGGCAGGATACGCTCAGCCAGTGTCTCCGGCGTGTCGCCCGCCAGCACGGGAATGGCCGTTTGCACGACATAGGGGCCGTGATCGAGCTCGGCGGTCACGAAATGCACCGTCGCACCCACGATCTTGCAGCCGGCTTCCAGCGCACGGGCATGCGTTTGCAAGCCCGGGAACGCGGGCAGGAGCGACGGATGAATATTGATGAGCCGACCGGCGTAGCGTTCCGTGAACGCCGGCGTAAGAATGCGCATGAATCCGGCGAGCACGACGAGATCCGGCGCATGGCGATCGATCTCGGCGGCGAGCTCTGCGTCGAAAACTTCACGGGTCTTGCCCCGGCTGGGAACGACAGCCGTGGTGATGCCGTTTTCCTGGGCGAACGCCAGGCCTTCGGCCTCGGGACGATTGGCGACAACGGCGGCCACGCGGGCCGGCCAGCCTTCTGCGGTACAGGCCCGGACGATGGCTTGCATGTTGCTGCCTCGCCCGGAAATCAGGATGACAATGTTCTTCATCGCCGGATTTTATCATTGGCGCGGCGCACCAGACAGCGCGATGCGCGCCGCGATGGCCCCGAAGCGTTTATAATTCAACGTTCTGCGGCGCCGCAATGTCGGATCGGCCGTCCTGCGCCGGCCGGCCCCGCCCGCCGCACAGGCCGCCGGGCCCTGCCCGCCACGCCGCGCGGTTTCCTCAATATCAACGTCCTGTTCTGACGCTTCCTTATCGTGCGAGTCTTCCGGGGTCTACCCAACGCGCAAAGCAAAGCGCCCTGTGTGCTGACGATCGGCAATTTCGACGGCGTGCATCTGGGCCACCAGGCACTGCTCGCGCGCGTGCGTGCGGCGGCGGCTGCGCGCGGCTTGCCGGTATGCGTGATGACGTTCGAGCCGCATCCCCGCGAATATTTCACGCCCGACAAGGCCCCCGCGCGCATCTCCAACCTGCGCGACAAGTTCGAGGCGCTGCGTGCGCACGGCGTCGACCGCCTGGTGGTGGAGCACTTTAACGCCCACTTCGCCGGCCAGTCGCCCGAGGATTTTGTGCGCCACATCATCGTCGACGGCCTGCACACGCGCTGGCTGCTCGTGGGCGACGACTTCCGCTTCGGCGCCAAGCGCGCGGGCGACATCGAATACCTGCGTGACGCCGGCCGTCGCTTCGACTTCGTGGTCGAACAGATGCCGACGATCGCGCACGACGGCGTGCGCATTTCCAGCTCGGAAGTGCGCAGCGCGCTTGCCGAGGGCAACTTCGAGCGCGCCCATGCGCTGCTCGGTCGTCCGTACGCCATTACCGGCCACGTCGTGCATGGCATGAAGCTCGGCCGCAAACTCGGCTTCCCGACGCTCAACCTGCGCATTGCCCACAAGCACCCTGCCCTGACGGGCATTTTCGTGGTGCAGGTGCACGGCCTGGCGGACAAACCGCTGCCGGCCGTGGCAAGCCTCGGCCTGCGCCCGACCGTGGACGATTCCGGCCGCGTGCTCCTGGAAGTGCATCTGCTCGACTTCGTTGGCGATTGCTACGGCAAGCTGGTGCGCGTGGAATTTTTGCAGAAGCTGCGTGACGAAGCGAAATTCGACGGGCTGGCCGAGCTCGAAGCCGCCATCGCGCAGGACACGCGCGAGGCTCGCGCGTATTTCGCCCACGCGCTCGATGCCAACAGCCCGAGCGCACGACGCGACTTCGCCACCTCGGCTACCGACCGAATTAGTTGATCTTCGCCCGCGAGCGTCGGCGCCAAGCGCCTCGCGCGCGGCCAGCCGCCTCTGGCACCTGCCCGGGCGTCGCATTGCCGGCCTCAGAACACGTCAGGTGCGTCAGGCACCGAGGCCCAAGTCGACGTCACCGGCGCGAGCGCCCCACACCGACATTCCAAATTCGAAGCGTTGCACCATGAGCGAAAAGAAAGCCCCAAGCAAATATCCCGTCAACCTGCTGGACACGCCGTTCCCGATGCGCGGCGACCTGCCCAAGCGCGAGCCGCTGTGGGTCAGGCAATGGCAGGAAAAGAAGATCTACGACAAGATCCGCAAAGCCAGCAAGGGTCGCCCGAAATTCATCCTGCATGACGGCCCGCCGTATGCGAACGGCGACATCCATATCGGTCACGCGGTCAACAAGATCCTCAAGGACATGATCGTCAAGGCACGCAGCCTCGCGGGCTTCGACGCCGCTTACGTGCCGGGCTGGGACTGCCACGGCATGCCCATCGAAATCCAGATCGAAAAGCAGTTCGGCAAGCACCTGCCGGTGCGCGAAGTGCAGGAAAAGGCGCGCGCCTACGCCGCTGTCCAGATCGAGCGCCAGAAGGCGGACTTCGAGCGACTCGGCGTGCTCGGCGATTGGGACAATCCGTACAAGACCATGAACTTCTCGAACGAAGCCGACGAGCTTCGTGCGCTGGCGAAGATTCTGGAGAACGGCTATGTGTATCGCGGGCTGAAGCCCGTGAACTGGTGTTTCGACTGCGGCTCGGCACTGGCCGAAGCGGAAGTCGAGTACAAGGACAAGACCGATCTGGCCATCGACGTGGGTTTCGCGTTCGCCGAGCCGGAAAAGGTCGCCAAGGCCTTTGGCCTGTCGAAACTGCCGCGCGACGACGGCTACATCGTCATCTGGACGACCACCCCGTGGACGATCCCGTCGAACCAGGCGCTCAACGTGCATCCGGAAGTGGAGTACGCCCTCGTGTCGACCGAGCGCGGCCTGCTCATCCTCGCGACAGACCGCGTCGACGAGTGCCTGAAGACGTACGGCCTGCACGGCGAGATCATCGCGCGCACCCAGGGCGAAGCGCTCTCGCTGCTCCGCTTCCGTCACCCGCTCGCGGCGGTGGCCGCCGCCAACGGGGGATATGACCGCACGTCCCCTGTCTACCTCGGCGACTACGTGACGACCGATACCGGTACCGGTATTGTCCACTCGGCCCCGGCCTACGGCGTGGAGGACTTCGTGTCGTGCAAGGCGCACGACATGCCGGATTCGGAAATCCGCATGCCGGTGCTGGGCGACGGCCGTTATCAGGACAGCCTGCCGCTGTTCGGCGGGCAGTCGATCTGGGACGCCAACCCGCAGATCGTCGAAGCGCTGCGCGAGGCAGGCTCGCTGTTCCATTCGTTCAAGTACACGCACAGCTACATGCACTGCTGGCGCCACAAGTCGCCGATCATCTATCGCGCGACGAACCAGTGGTTCGCCGGCATGGACGTGAAGCCGGTCGACGGTGCGCCGGGCAACGGCCAGACGCTGCGCGAGATCGCGCTCGCCGGTATCGAAGCCACGGAGTTCTTCCCGTCCTGGGGCAAGCAACGCCTGCACAACATGATCGCGCATCGCCCGGACTGGACGCTCTCGCGCCAGCGCCAATGGGGCGTGCCGATGGCGTTCTTCGTCCACAAGGAAACCGGCGCCCTGCACCCGCGCACGCCGGAACTGCTCGAAGCCGTGGCCAAGCGCGTGGAGCTCGAAGGCATCGAAGCCTGGCAGACGCTCGACCCGGTCGAACTGCTCGGCGACGAAGCCAAGGATTACGTGAAGAACCGCGACACGCTCGACGTGTGGTTCGACTCGGGCACCACCCATTGGCACGTGCTGCGCGGCTCGCACGCGCACGAACTCGGCTTCCCGGCGGACCTGTATCTGGAGGGCTCTGACCAGCACCGCGGCTGGTTCCACTCGTCGCTGCTGACCGCATCGATGCTTGATGGCCGCCCGCCCTACAAGGCGCTGCTCACGCACGGCTTCACGGTTGACGGTCAGGGCCGCAAGATGTCGAAGTCGATCGGCAACACCATCGTGCCGCAGGAAGTCGCGGGCAAGCTGGGCGCCGAAATCATTCGCCTGTGGGTGGCGTCGACCGACTATTCGGGCGAGTTGTCGATCTCGGACGAAATCCTCAAGCGCGTGGTCGAGAGCTACCGCCGTATCCGCAATACGCTGCGCTTCCTGCTCGCCAACCTCGCCGACTACGATCACGCGAAGCACGCCATGGCGGCGGACCAGTGGCTCGAGATCGACCGCTACGCCGTGGCGCTGGCGCAATCGCTGCAAACCGAAGTGCTCGGCCATTACGACCGCTACGAGTTCCACCCGGTCGTGTCCAAGCTCCAGACGTTCTGCTCGGAGGACCTCGGCGGTTTCTACCTCGACATTCTGAAGGACCGTCTGTACACGAGCGCGCCCGATGCGCCGGCACGCCGCGCGGCCCAGAACGCGCTCTATCACATCACGCACGGCCTGCTCAAGGTGATGGCCCCGTTCCTCTCGTTCACGGCGGAAGAAGCCTGGCAGGTGTTCCAACCGGGCAACGACACGATCTTCACGGAAACGTACTACGCGTATCCGGAAGTGGCGCAAGGCACGCGCCTGCTCGAGAAATGGCATCTGCTGCGCACCGTGCGCGGCGACGTCACCAAGGCGCTCGAAGAAGCGCGCGCCGCCGAGCAGATCGGCTCGTCGCTGCAAGCGGAAGTCGATGTGCGTGTCTCAGGCCGCAAGTACGATGTGCTCGCCAGCCTTGGCGACGATCTGCGCTTCGTGCTGATCACGTCGGCCGCCAAGGTCACGCAGGTCGCCTCGGACGCCGAAGAAGGCGTGGTCGTCACCCCGTCGACGCATCAGAAGTGCGAGCGCTGCTGGCACTATCGTGAGGACGTTGGCGCAGACACGGCTCACCCGACCCTTTGCGGCCGTTGTGTGTCGAATCTGTTCGGCAGCGGCGAACACCGGAGCGCGGCATAATGGCAAGCAAGGCAGGCGCCCGCGCGGGCGCAAAGCGTACCTCGGCAGGGGCAGCCCGCAGTGGCAGCACTTTCGGACTGGCGCCGTGGCTGGGGATCGCGGTCATTGCGATCCTGCTCGATCAGGTCACCAAGCTCACGATTCTGAAGACGTTCCAGTACGGCGAATTCCGCCCGCTGACGTCGTTCTTCAATCTCGTGCTGGTGTACAACAAGGGCGCGGCGTTCAGCTTTCTGGCGGCCGCCGGCGGTTGGCAGCGCTGGTTCTTCACGTTGCTCGGCGTGGTAGCGGCCACGGTCATCGTCTGGCTGCTCAAGCGCCACAACGGCCAGAAGATGTTCTGCCTGTCGCTGTCGCTGATTCTGGGCGGCGCCCTGGGGAATGTGATCGACCGGGTGATCTACGGTCACGTGATCGACTTTCTGGACTTTCACGTCGGCGGCTGGCACTGGCCGGCGTTCAACGTGGCCGACTCGGCCATTTGCGTGGGCGCGGTGCTGCTGGTGATCGACGAGTTGCGACGCGTTCGGCGCGGCAAGTAGCCCTGACTTGCCGCATCACGATCTGCGCAAAGATCGGCAACACGCTCAGCGGCACGATTCGCTCACGCCTGGCGCGCGGGCGAATCGACGAGAGCAGCAAACACCGTCGCGGCGCCCTGGAGGCGCCGCGCGGCACTTTGGAGGAGGCTTTTTCCTATGGAACGCGGTGAACTGGCTGGCAAGACCATCGTCCTCGGCCTGACGGGCGGCATCGCCTGCTACAAGTCGGCCGAGCTCACGCGGCTGCTCATCAAGGCCGGGGCGACGGTGCAGGTCGTCATGACCGAAGCCGCCACGCAATTCATCACGCCGCTCACGATGCAGGCACTCTCGGGACGCCCGGTCTTCACGAGTCAGTGGGACAACCGCATCGACAACAACATGGCGCACATCGACCTCTCGCGCGAAGCCGACGCCATCCTTGTCGCGCCCACCTCCACCGATTTTCTCGCCAAGCTCGCGCACGGCATGGCCGACGATCTGCTCTCCACGCTGTGCGTAGCGCGCGACTGTCCGTTGCTCGTCGCGCCCGCGATGAACCGCCAGATGTGGGCAAATCCGGCGACGCAGCGCAACGCCGCGACGCTGCGCGGCGACGGCGTTACGATACTCGGGCCCGGCAGCGGCGATCAGGCATGCGGTGAAATCGGCGATGGTCGCATGCTCGAACCGGAAGATCTCTACGAAGCGCTCGCGGGGTTCTTTCAGACGAAGCGCCTGGCCGGACGCCGTGTCCTCATTACCGCCGGCCCCACGTTCGAGCCCATCGACCCCGTGCGCGGACTGACCAATCTGTCGAGCGGCAAGATGGGTTTCGCGCTCGCGCGCGCGGCGGCGCAGGCCGGTGCGGACGTCCATCTCATTGCCGGTCCGACCTCGCTAGCGACGCCCTACGGAGTGACGCGCAGCAATGTCCAGACGGCGCAGCAGATGTACGACGCCGTCATGGCCGATGTTGCGCGCAACGACATTTTCATCGCCGTGGCGGCGGTCGCCGACTGGCGGGTGAAGGACGTGGCGCACGACAAGATCAAGAAGACGGGCGATGCGGATGTACCGACGCTCGAATTCGTCCAGAACCCGGACATTCTCGCCGCGGTGGCGCAACTGCCAAGCCCGCCGTACTGCGTGGGCTTTGCGGCCGAGTCGGGCGATCTGGAAAAGCATGGTGCGCAAAAACGTCAGCGCAAACAGGTGCCGCTGCTCGTGGGCAATCTCGGACCCGCCACGTTCGGTCAGGACGAGAACGAAGTCATTCTGTTCGATGCGGCGGGCCAGAAGCGTCTGCCGCGCGCCGACAAGCAGTCGCTTGCGCGCAGTCTGATTGTCGAGATCGCCGCGCGCCTGCCGTCGCGCAAGCCGGCTTGATCGCACCGATTGCGCGGATTGCGCGGATTGCGCGAATTGCGCCGAACACACCCGCAATACCCCTACAGGCAGTCCGTCTGTCATTGTCGTTGTCCGGCGACGCTGACAGACTGGGGGGATGCGCGGCGGGGCAGCCGAACGGTCTGAATGTTCCGAACGCTCCGGACGTTCCATACGTTTCACGTGCTCCGCGCTTTGCACGCTTTCACCTCGTTCGGCTTGTCGTCCGTCGGTCCACCGGCCCTCGGGCCAGAGCCTTCGAAAACCATCAAAATGACGCAACCTCCTTCCCCCGCGCGGCCGACCGTCAGTGTCTACGGGACCCTGAGCATGCTCGCCGGGATCATGTTCTTTGGCTTCATGACGATCGGCATGCCGCTGCCCGTGCTGCCGGTGTACGTCCATGAAACGCTCGGCTTCGGCTCGTTCGTCGTCGGGGTGACCATCGGCATTCAGTCGGTCGTCACGCTGCTGCTGCGCTCATACGCCGGGCGCACTGTAGACACGCGCGGCCCGCGTCACGCTGTACTCACGGGCCTGTTCGGCTGTGCCGCTGCGGGCGTGCTGTATCTCGTCGCATCGGTCATCCCCACGCCCGCGCTCGCGCTGGGCGTGCTGCTCGCCGGACGCGTCGTGCTGGGCTTCGGGGAAAGCCTGCTGCTCACGGGCGGCATGTCGTGGGGCATCGGCCTGCTCGGCGCAACGCACGCCAGCAAGGCCATCTCGTGGCAAGGCGTGTCGATGTACACCGCGCTCGCGGTTGGCGCGCCGTTCGGTGCGTTCTTGCTGCAAGCGGCGGGCTTCACCATCGTTTCGCTCGTCAACGTCGGCTTGCCGGCCATCGCATTCGCCATCGCGCTGCGCTTACCTGCGGCGGCGCCCGTGGGCGGCACGCGTCTGTCGTTCTTCAAGGTGGTCGGTCTGGTGTGGCGACCCGGTCTTGCCATGACACTCGGCAGCATCGGCTATGCGGTGATCGCTGCGTTCATCACGCTGTTTTACGCAAGCCACGGCTGGTCAGGCGCGGCGTTTGCGCTCACGCTCTACAGCGGCACGTTCATCGCGATGCGCATACTGTTCTCGCACGCGGTCGATCGTTTCGGCGGACGCCGCGTCGCCATGTGCTCGCTGGTTTTCAGCGCCATCGGTCAATTTTTTTTGTGGGGGGCGGTCAATCCGCACATGGCGCTGGTCGGCGCCGGCCTGACGGGCGTGGGGTTCTCGCTGGTGTTTCCGGCGCTTGGTGTGGAAGCGCTGCGTCAGGTCCCTGCGCAAAACCGTGGCGCGGCACTGGCCGCCTACTCCGCGTTCTTCGACCTCGCTTTGGGCCTGATCGGGCCAATGGCCGGGCTGGTGGCCAACTTCTTCGGCTACGCCTCGATTTTTCTGTGCGGCGCCCTCGGCGGCATTGTGGCCATTCTGATGATTGCGCGCCTGCCGCAAGCAGGCTCGGGTACCGCGCCGGTGGACGCCTCCGCCGGCAGCGGCCACTGAACGATACATGACGATGCGTCGATGCCCCCGAGCCGCGCGGCGAGCGTAGGGGATCGACAAGGAGCGGGAAACGCATGGTGCAACCAACGCAGCGAATCAAACTCTCGATTCTCGATCAGACGCCGGTGATTCACGGGCATAGCGTGGCGGACGCCATCGCCGCGACCGTGGAACTGGCGCAAGCCGCCGACGACCTCGGCTACACACGCTACTGGTGCGCAGAGCACCACGGGCTGCGCGGCGTGGCCAACCCGGCGCCCGAAGTCATGATCGCGCGGCTTGCGAGCGTGACGAAGCGCCTGCGGGTGGGCTCGGGCGGTGTCATGCTGCCGTACTACAGCCCTTTCAAACTCGCCGAGCAATTTCTGATGCTCGAAGCGCTGTTTCCGAACCGGATCGATCTGGGTGTCGGCCGCGCGCCGGGCGGCGACATGCGCACCGCACGCGCTGTCGCGAAAGGCCCGTACGACGCGGGCGAACACTTTCCCCAGCAGGTCGCTGAACTGGCAGGTCTTTTTGGCGGCACGTTGGCCGACGATCATCCGTATCGCGGCGTGTTGCTGCAACCGGCCGTCGAGACGCGCCCCGAGCTTTGGGTATTGGGATCGAGCGAATTCGGCGGGCTGCTCGCCGCGCAACTGGGTCTGCGCTACTGCTTCGCACACTTCATCAATGCCCATTACGGACATCGTGTGACGCAGGCCTATCGTGAGCGTTTCACGCCGGGCCAGCTCGACAAGCCCTATTGCTCGGTCGCGTTGTTCGTCATCTGCGCGGATACGCAGGCGCAAGCCGAAGCCCTGGAAGCGGGTGTGGACCTGCGGCGGGTGCAGATGGCATACGGCATGAACGAACCGATTCCGAGCCTCGAACAAGGCGCGCAGGCCAAGCTTCAGTACCGCGACAAGGAGTTGTCCGTGATTGCGAGGGAAAAGCCGCGTAGTATCATCGGCACCCCGGAGCGCGTAACCGAACGCGTGCTCGAATTGCAGGCGCAGTTCGAGGCCGACGAAATCACCGTGCTGACAGTGGCGGGCAGCTACCGCGCCCGGTTGCGCTCCCACGAATTGCTCGCTCAGGCATTTTCGCTGCGCGCCGAGGATTGAGTCCCCCTCGGCTTGCTCGAACACCGCGACCGGCTCGACCGACTTTTTTGCCCTAATTCAACGCCATCACGCCATGAAACTCGACGTCAAGATTCTCGACGAACGCCTTCGTACGCAGTTGCCCGCCTATGCGACCCCGGGTAGCGCCGGCCTCGACCTGCGCGCCTGTCTGGACGCCCCGATGACCATCGCCCCGGGCCAGACGGTGCTTGTGCCGACGGGTCTGGCCATCCATCTGGCGGATGCGGGCTACGCCGCGCTGATCCTGCCGCGCTCGGGTCTCGGCCACAAGCACGGCATCGTGCTCGGCAATCTGGTCGGCCTGATCGACTCGGATTATCAGGGCCAATTGATGGTCTCGACGTGGAATCGCGGCAATGAGCCGTTCGTTCTGAATCCGTTCGAGCGTCTGGCGCAGTTGGTGATCGTGCCGGTCGTGCAGGCCGAGTTCAACATCGTCGACGAATTCCCGGAAAGCGATCGCGGCGCCGGCGGCTTCGGCAGCACGGGCAAGCAGTAACACGTTAATGCGGTAATGCGGGGCACCGCCCCGTTATCGACGACCCACAGGGATGCAATGAAAAAGCGCCGCAAATGCGGCGCTTTCTCTTTAGGGCAATACCGGCAATACCGTCACGATTACTCGACTTCGGCGGCTTCCGGCTGTGCCTTGGTGTTGCCGTCCTCGGGGAAGGACAGTTGCACCTGATCATGCTCGTCCAGATCGACGGTCACGCGGCCACCGCTGGTCAGACGGCCGAACAGCAGTTCGTCCGCCAGCGCACGACGGATCGTGTCCTGAATCAAACGCTGCATCGGACGCGCGCCCATGAGCGGATCGAAACCCTTCTTCGACAGATACGTGCGCAGCTTGTCGGTGAAGACGACTTCGACCTTCTTCTCGTGCAGCTGGTCTTCGAGCTGGATGAGGAACTTGTCGACCACGCGCAGGATGATCTGCTCGTCGAGCGGCTTGAAGCTGATGATCGCGTCCAGACGGTTGCGGAATTCCGGCGTGAACATGCGCTTGATATCGGCCATCTCGTCGCCGGCCTGACGCTCGTTCGTAAAGCCGATGCTCGCGCGGTTGATCGTCTCGGCACCCGCGTTCGTCGTCATGATGATGATGACGTTACGGAAGTCTGCCTTGCGACCGTTGTTGTCCGTCAGCGTGCCGTGATCCATCACCTGGAGCAGCACGTTGAAGATGTCCGGATGCGCCTTCTCGATTTCGTCAAGCAACAGCACGCAATGCGGCTTCTTCGTCACAGCTTCGGTGAGCAAACCACCCTGATCGAAACCCACGTAGCCCGGCGGCGCCCCGATCAGGCGGCTCACGGCATGGCGCTCCATGTACTCCGACATGTCGAACCGAATCAGCTCGATGCCGAGCGTGAACGCGAGTTGCTTGGCCACTTCGGTCTTGCCCACACCGGTCGGGCCGGAGAACAGGAACGCGCCAATCGGCTTGTCCGTTTTGCCCAATCCGGCACGCGACATCTTGATCGCCGCCGACAGGGCGTCGATGGCCGGGTCCTGCCCGAACACCACGCTCTTGAGGTCGCGATCGAGCGTCTGCAACTTGCCGCGATCGTCCGCCGACACGCTTTGTGCCGGAATCCGGGCGATCTTCGAGACGATTTCCTCGATTTCACCCTTGCCGATCGTCTTCTTCTGCTTGGACTTCGGCAGAATTCGCTGCGCGGCGCCAGCCTCATCGATCACGTCGATGGCCTTGTCCGGCAGGTGACGATCGGTGATGAACTTCGCCGACAGTTCCGCCGCAGCCGAGAGCGCGCTCGACGAATACTTCACGCCGTGGTGCTCTTCGAAACGCGACTTCAGACCGCGCAGAATCTGCACCGTCTGCTCGACGGTGGGCTCGTTCACGTCGATCTTCTGGAAACGGCGCGACAGCGCTGCGTCCTTCTCGAAGATGCCGCGATATTCGGTAAACGTCGTCGCGCCGATGCACTTGAGCTGCCCCGACGACAATGCCGGCTTGAGCAGGTTCGAGGCGTCGAGCGTGCCGCCCGATGCGGCGCCCGCGCCGATCAGGGTATGAATTTCGTCGATGAACAGGATCGCGTTGTTGCGCTCCTTGAGTTCCTTGAGCACCGCCTTCAGGCGCTGCTCGAAGTCACCGCGATACTTGGTACCGGCCAGTAGCGCCCCCATGTCCAGCGAATAGACCGTCGCGTCCTGCAGGATTTCGGGGACTTCGCCACGCGTGACGCGCCAGGCGAGGCCTTCGGCGATCGCCGTCTTGCCCACACCGGCTTCGCCGACGAGCAACGGATTGTTCTTGCGGCGGCGGCACAGCACCTGCACCACGCGCTCGACTTCCGGTTCGCGCCCGATGAGCGGATCGATCTTGCCGTCGCGCGCCATCTGATTGAGGTTCTGGGTGTACTGCGCGAGCGGGCTTTCCTTGGTGTTCGCCCCCTCTTCCCCTTCGGCACTGCCCTCGCCGGCCTTGGCCGACTCGCCGGACGCTCCGGTCTTGGTGATGCCGTGGGAGATGAAATTGACGACGTCCAGACGCGTCACGCCCTGCTGCTGCAGGTAGTAGACCGCGTGGGAGTCCTTCTCGCCGAAAATGGCGACCAGCACGTTCGCGCCCGTGACTTCCTTCTTGCCGTTGGAAGTGGACTGCACGTGCATGATGGCGCGCTGGATCACGCGCTGAAAACCGAGCGTGGGCTGAGTGTCGACCTCGTCGCTGCCTGGCACCGTCGGTGTATTGTCAGCGATGAAATTGCGCAGATTCTGGCGCAAATCGTCGAGATTTGCCGCACAGGCGCGCAATACCTCGGCTGCGGTCGGGTTATCCAACAAGGCGAGCAACAGGTGCTCTACCGTGATGAATTCGTGTCGCGCCTGGCGCGCTTCCATAAACGCCATGTGCAGGCTGACTTCCAATTCCTGGGCAATCATGCTTCCTCCATCACGCACTGCAGCGGGTGCCCGGACTGCCTTGCATGGCTAACAACTTGCTCAACTTTGGTCGCCGCGACGTCGCGCGTAAAGACCCCACAAACTCCCCTGCCCTCGCGATGAACCTTGAGCATGATCTGCGTGGCAGATTCCCGGTCCTTATTGAAATATTCCTGAATGACCATCACCACGAATTCCATCGGGGTGAAATCGTCGTTCAACAGTACCACCTTGTACATGGACGGCGGCTTGAGCTGTTGCTCTTGCCGCTCCTGTACGGTGTCGTCATGCGTTGTCGGTAAGGTTGCCATACGTGGATTCTAAACAACTCCCGGGTGCAGGAAGCAATCGGAGCTCCTATTGCCGCCTGCCGTCCGGTTCTCCACCGGAATGCCAACACTCGTCGTTCAGCGCGTGCGTTGTCCAGCAAGGCGCTGCAGCCCCGACCACCGGGGGTGCCACACCCATATGAGTCAGCTTAACCCAAATTTCAAGCCCGTGTCTCCGCACGACTTATACCCTCCCAGATATAAGGGTAAAACCTGATCGAGCGTAAGTTCTATCGTTCAAAAAAGGGCTTGACACTGTTGGTAGTTAGCGAAAACAATCGACGTGGCGCTTTTCCTCTATAAGTGATTTAAAAGAAAAGATGCCTGGGTGAGCCTAAGAAGCCGCCGCCAGCCGGCGGGTTTTTCAGATGTGCTCGTTGTTGCGGTGATATGTAGTAGTCGTAATTGTTTAGGGGAAGTTTGTATGGCAACCGGTACGGTCAAATGGTTTAACGACGCCAAGGGTTTTGGTTTCATCACGCCGGATGAGGGTGGCGAAGATCTGTTCGCTCACTTCTCGGCGATCCAGATGAACGGTTTCAAGACCCTGAAGGAAGGTCAGAAGGTTCAGTTCGAGGTCGTACAAGGCCCGAAGGGCAAGCAGGCTTCGAACATCCAGGCAGCCGCCTGAGGTAGCGCCGTTCGACGCATTGAAAACCCGGCTCCGGCCGGGTTTTTTATTGCAACGCAACAACGCTTGTGAAAAGACGCACCGTTTTGGATCCGCTTTTGCATGCAAAAGGTGCGCAATTTTCCACTCCGGCGACGAAGGTTTTCAGTATTTAGCTGCGACCATTACCGTATAAAACTATATTCATCGCAACAATCCACTCAGTTATTAAAATACTCCCAGCCTGCAAATGGATGCGGAAATCAATTACGCAATTAGCTTAATAGACTAAGTAATCCTACGCAGCGGACCGGTCGGCCAATCCCGGAAATACCGCGAGATAAGTACCCGAAACGAATAAGCTTTTAACGTCTTCCAAAGCGTGGCACGTGTCATTCGCATCGCGCATCCTGCCTGCGGCAATTTGTGCGTTTCATCGTTGAATTTTTTGCATCGAACAATTCATGTGGCTTGTCGGGTCCGCCAAGGGCGCGTCGGCGCGCAGCGGCGTCCACGGCGGCCGGAACCGCATGTCGTGCACCTGACGCCCACGCTGTCGTACAAACGCCACGGGCCGCCGAATGGAAACCCATTGGGCGGCCCGTTTGGACAAATTCCCCTAAAGCGCCGGATGCCGACGCCCCGGCGTCGGCTTCATCCCAGATCCACGAACACCTTTTGCGCTTCGATACGGATGGGATAGGTTCTGACGGCTTCGGTCAGTGGCGCGCACATGGCCGCGCCGGTCCGGACATCGAATTTGCCCTGATGCAGCGGACACTCGATCTCGTGCCCGTCCAGAAACCCGTCGCACAGCCGCGCATTTCCATGGGTGCAGACGTTGTCCGTGGCGAACACTTCGCCATCGACGCCGTACAGCGCGATGTCGCGTCCGCCGACGATCACGCCGATGACGTCGTCCTCGGGAATGGCGTCGCGCGACGCCGCCTCAATCCAGTTGCCGCTCATGATGTCCTCGTGTCGATCGTTACCATGCTGTCAGATCGGGTAGATAAGCGAGTTGGGAATCATCTCGCTATCGAAAATGCATTGGCGCGACGCAAACTTCCAGCCGTCGCCGGTGCGCTTGACGATGTCCACATAGCGGCCGACCGACAGAATGTCCGTCAACTGGTCCGGCTTTGTTCGGAACACCGCGTAATTCGCCTCAACGTGCAGCGTGTCGTCATCGGCCGCCCGAATGGACGGCAAACCGATCACGTGCCGCTGGTAGTACGGATCATGGAAAAGCGTGTCGCGAATGCCGTAGATGCGGTCACGCAGCATGCCTTTGCTCTCGAACGAGAGTGTGGCGAGAGGTAAGCCCATCTCGAAATTCTCTCGCGGCTGAATGCGATAGACGCACTCGTCCAGAAAAAACTCGGGCCAGGCGTCCCACGCCTGCGTGTCGAGCGCCGCCGCGTAGGCGGCATTGAGTTCGACCACTGCCTGAAACGTTGCAAAATCCACCATCGAATCGTCTCCCTCGCGATCTCAGACGCCCATCACACGTCGCCAGTAGGCGTACATGCCGCGAATCAGCGTTTCCGTCACCATGTGTTCGGTGTTCTCCACCCCGGTGCCCCCCAGCTCGGCCAACACCCGATGCCACGGCTTCTGCGCGAAGCCCTCCTGCGAGCACTCGATGGCCTCCCCGTCGTCTGCCGAGACAAAGCCTGCCGGGCCGAACAGGTTGGCCTGACGCAGACGCCGCTGCGTCATTTCCTCGGTGTCGTCCTCGAAGCCGAAATGTGTCCAGACGAAGTCGAACGCATTGTGTCCGCGTGGCTGGATATGACGCGTCGACACGGAGTTGACCTGCTGTTGCAGGATGACGCTGGGAAAGAGCGTCATGAGGACCGCTGTGGGCCCCTTCCACCAGTCTTCCTGCACGATGTCGAGAAACCGCATGTCGTTGAGCGACATCGACTCCTTGAAGCTCGACACGCCCGAGGTCACCTCGCCGCCACCGCCCTGCCCTCGCGTGGACACCATGGCCGCGTGGCGACCATGGGCGTCCATCACGAGCCGCGATTTGTTGTCCGCGCGCCAGAGGCCGAAAGTGACGAACCACGTGTGCAGCAATCCCGGGTGGTACGGGTCCTTGATGTTTTCCTGCATCAGCTTCCAGTTGCCCGGAATTCGCTGCTTGTTGTAACCGAGCAGCTTGAGCTTGCGGCCGTCGAAGAGCCGGTCGAAATAGGCGCAGATGTCCGGCCCGAGAAAGTCCTCGAGCGACTCGACGTCATGGTCGAACGACGCGAAGATCACGCCCCCGCGCGTGGCCACCTTGAGCCGGGTCAGGCCATGCTCCTGCGGCTTGAAATCCTTCGGCATGCCGCCGTTGACCTTGCCGTCCTGCTTCACGCCGCGCCGAAACGGCACGCCTTGCAGGTTGCCTTTGAGGTCGTAGTTCCACTGGTGGTAGGGACAGTGAAAATCCGTACGGTTGCCGCGTTTCTCGCGGCAGAATTTCATGCCGCGATGGGCGCACACGTTTTCGACCACGTTGATCTCGCCCGTGGCGTCGCGCGTCACGATGACGGAGCGCTCCCCGATCACCGTACGCTTGAAGTCGCCCGGGTTCGGTACCTCGGCCTCCAGACCGACGTAATTCCAGTGGTTGCGATAGAAGCACTGCTCCAGTTCGCGCCGGTGCAGTTGCTCGTCGGTGTAGACCCGAAACGGGATTCGGCTCGAACCGTCCGTGGGCCAGATGTCCGATGGCGCGAAGGCGGCGCATGGCGCCGGATCGACGCCGGTCTGCGGTGTTGTGGTCACGATCGTCTCCTGATGAAAAAGTGGGGGCCGACTGGCAAGGCGGTGGCGTTTCGAAATTGCCCGATCGGTCTGATCCGGCCGCCCGGCCTGATCTGCCAGATCAAGCCGCCGTGGCGTAGAACGCATCGGCGTAGATGTGCGCGCCGTCGATGCCACGCGCACGCAGCAGGCGCGTGGCGGCCTCGACCATCGGCGGCGCGCCGCACAGGTAGGCACGCCAGCCAGCAAGGGCATCCGCGGCAGCAAAGTCCGCGTCGAGCGCTTCGGTGACATGGCCGCTGCGAAAGGCCGGTTCGGACGCGGTGGGCTGCCCCGGTGTGTCGAGCGTCGTCACGACATGCAGGCGAATACCGTCGTGGCGTGAGGCCAGTTCCCGCAGCCACGCGAGGCCGTAGACGTCTGCCGGGGACCGTGCGCCGACGTAAATCTCGATGGGATTCGTCATGCCGCGCGCCAGTGCGCCGCGCACGATGGAAAGCACCGGCGCCAGTCCGGTGCCGCCGGCAACGCACAGCATTGGCCCGTCATGACGCGTGCGCAGATACGACGTCCCCAACGGCCCGGACACCCGCACCGCGTCGCCGACTTTGAGTTGCTCGTCGACGTAACCGGTCACAGCGCCGCCGGGCGCGCGGCGGATGTGGAATTCGAGGGTGTCGTCGGCGTCGAGTCCGGCCATCGAGTACGGACGGACATGCGCCGGGGTGAATTGCAATGTCGCGTATTGGCCGGGGGAGAAGCTGAGCGGCTTGGCCGGTTTGAGTACCAGGCGCTTGATGTCGTGCGTCAGCGGTTCGATGGCCATGACCGTCGCCTTGAGGATTTTGGCGGGATGCACGACGACTTCGTCCACGTCCGGCAACGCAATTTCACAGTCGCCATGGACGCTCGACTGGCAGGCGAGCACGTAGCGTTGACGCTGCGCCCCGCCCAAGGCGCACGACGTCGATTGTGCCGCGTCATCGTCGTGATGACGGTATTCGACGCCTTCGGCTTCGCGCACGTCGCCCGACACGACACGGCAGCGGCAAGTACCGCAACGCCCGGACAGGCAGCTATACGAGATGGGAATCCGACGGTCGGTGAGGACCTTGAGCAGGTTGTCGCCGGGCACAACGTCGAAGCGCTCGCCGAGCGGCTGCACGTGAACTTGCATGGGGATTGTCTCCGTTCTGGCGACGCCCTCCGGGCGTCGCGCGTGGCGTTAGGACGCCGTTTGCCAGAAGCATCGCGCAACGCTCGATATAAACCAATAGAATCTCGGTTATATGACCTATAAAAACTAGTGATTTTGCGAAGTCGGGCCCCGGGGCACCGATGCCCCCCCACGTCTCTGGACTTGTCATGGACTTGCACGCCGTTGATTTGAATCTGCTGGTGGTCTTCCAGCATCTGTACAACGCAAGACGCGTATCTCGTGTCGCGCAGACGCTGGGCGTTACGCAACCAGCGGTCAGCAACTCGCTTGCTCGCCTGCGCACGCTGTTCAACGACGAGTTGTTCATCCGTACCTCACGGGGCATGTTGCCCACACCGATGGCCATCGAACTGGCCGAACCGGTGGCGGCTGCGCTCGACGCATTGCACGGCGTGTTCAATCGCGAACTGGCGTTCGATCCGGCGACGAGCCAGCGCGCGTTTCAGATCGCGATGACGGATATCGGCGAAGTGCACTTCTTGCCGAAACTGATGCACGCGCTGGGCGAGCGCGCGCCGGGCATTACGGTCAGCACCGTACGCAATACGGCGGTGAACCTTCGTGAAGAGATGGCGGCCGGACAGGTCGATCTGGCGATCGGCCACCTGCCGGACCTGACGACGGAGTTTTTTCAGCGGCGGCTGTTCCGCCAGAAGTACGTGTGCATGTTTCGTCCCGGGCATCCGCTCGATCGCACGGCACGGTCCGCCGGCTCGCGCAAGCCGACGGCAACGCCAATGACGCGCGAAGACTTCGAGCGTTCCGAGCAGGTGATGGTGGTGGCCGCAGGCACGGGGCACGGGCAGGTGGACGACTTCATGGCGCGCGCGCATGTGCAACGCAACATACGGCTACGCGTGCCGCATTTCGTCGCGCTCGCCGACATTCTTCATGCGACCGATCTCATCGCGACCGTGACGGAGAAGTTCGCGCAACGCAGCGCCCGCCACTTTGGACTGCGTTACGTGGATCATCCGATCGATCTCCCCGACGTCCAGATCAATCTGTTCTGGCACGCGCGATATCACCGCGAACCGGGGAGTCAATGGATGCGAGCGCTGCTGTTCGACTTGTTTTCGGAGTAGGGAGTAGCGCGAGCAGGTAGCGCGCACGTCCCCCTCGGTCGCAGACGGCCGACGTTATGCGTTAAAGCCGCCGTCGATCGTCAGACTGGCGCCCGTGACGAAACCGGCCGCCTCGCTGGCGAGATACGCCACCATCCCTGCCACTTCTTCCGGACGGCCGTGACGCTTGATCGCCATGAGGTCGTGCATTGCGGGCGCGAACTCGCCAGCGGCAGGGTTCATGTCGGTGTTCGTCGGTCCCGGCTGCACATTGTTGACGGTAATCCCGCGAGGCCCGAGGTCACGCGCCATGCCTTTGACCAGACCGACCAGCGCCGACTTGGTCATGGCGTACGTGGCGAAATCGGGGAACGGCACGCGCTCGGCATTGCACGAACCGATGTTGATGATGCGGCCACCCTCGCCCATGTGCGCGAGCGCCGCCTTCGCCGCGACGAACACGGCGCGCACGTTGACGTTGAGCACGCGCTCGAACTCTTGCAGTTCAAGCTCGGCGATGTTGCCCATCGAGAACACCCCTGCGTTGTTCACCAGAATGTCGACCTTGCCGAATTCACGTGCCGCGTCGTCCACCGCGCGCGTGAGCGCCTGGGCGTCGGCGACGTCGGCTTGCAGCGCGAGCGCACGCCCCCCTGCGTTTCGGATGCGCGCCACGAGGGTTTGCGCCGCCGCCTTCGATCCGTTGTAGGTGAAGGCGACCGCTGCGCCGTCGTCGGCAAACCGTTGCACGATGGCAGCGCCGATACCGCGCGAGCCGCCCGTCACGAATGCCACCTTGCCTTGAAAGTTCGTTGCCATGATCTTGCTCCACTGGGTTAGGAAGTGAAGACAGTATCGGCGGCGAATTGCATCGCAACTAGCTCATAATGTCGATCATCACTTTCAACCCATTGGAATAGGAAACACATGGATGCGCTACATCTGATCGAGTCGTTCGTGCTGAGTGCGCGCGCCGGAAGCTTCTCGGCAGCCGCGCGCCGGTTGGGGATCACGCCGGCGGCGGTCAGCAAGAACGTGGCGCGTCTCGAAGCGCAGCTCGGGTTGCGACTGTTTCACCGCAGCACGCGCAGCCTGACGCTGACGGCGGGCGGCGAGCGTTTCCTGCTCGACGTGGACGGGCCGTTTGCCGCCTTGACGGACGCCTTCTCACGGGCCGCAGAGCGCGAAGGCGCACCGTCCGGCACGTTGAAAGTGAGCATGGCCCATTCGTTCGGGCGGCAGTATCTGCTGCCGATGCTCGGCGACTTTCAGGCGCGATATCCGGACATCGTGCCGGACTGGCGGTTCGATAACCGCAGCGTGGATGTCGTGGGCGAAGGGTTCGACGCCGCGATCGGCGGCGGCATCGAACTCACGCAAGGCGTGATTGCACGCCGACTCGCACCGACGTACGCCGTGATGTGCGCGTCGGCCACCTATATGGCGGGGCGGGAAATGCCCCAACACCCCTCCGATCTGGCGAGCCTCGATGCGATCATGCGGCGCTCCGGGGTATCCGGTCGCCTGCGCGCCTGGAACCTGTGCCATGCCACCGGTGAACGGGTCAACGTCGAGGCACGCACGCGCATGATCTTCGACGACCCGGAGGCGATGGCGCACGCCGTCGCGCTGGGCTATGGCGTCGCGCTGTTGCCCATGCCGCATGCGGCGCCGTTGCTCGCTAACGGACACATTGTGCGCATACTGCCGGACTGGTTCGACGAATATGGCGGCGTGTTCATCTACTACCCGAACAAGAAGCAGTTGCCGCTACGCACCCGGGTGTTCGTCGACCATGTGGCGCAAGCGTTCGAGCAGCAGCGGCTCGCGGCTCGCTTCGACTGGCGATGAGATGGCGTGCCGACGCGTCGAAGCCGGAAAGCGCCGCGGCTTGCCGACGCCAGTGAAGTTGGCGGAATCACGGGCCACGCGAACTCCGCTCCTTGCGTTGTTCCCGTCCGTGCACTGTAATGAAAGCGTGTAACCGGCGCGGAACAGGGAGCGAGAACGCCGTTGTGCCGGTTGAACAGGGGGGTGGGAGATCCGCCATGGATACCGCCGCAGCCACTGTGCGGGCCGCAGTGTTCGCCGTTTGCGTGATTGGCGCCGCCGCCGCAGGCGCGCGTCCGCCATTCCCGCCGGACACCCTCGAGCTCGAAGCCGCCGTCGGTCAGAAGATATCGATCTGGGAGCAGAGCAACTACAACGGATTGTGCCGAGATCTCGGCACACCGACCTTCGAACTGGATTCGAAGCCGAGGCTGGGCGAAGTCACGCCGGAGTGGATCACTTACACGGTGCCCATCGGTCAGCGCTGCGAGCAAATGAAGTTCTCGGGAATGATCGTCTGGTACCAGGCCGGTCCGGTGCCGGGCACGGACGAAGTCATCTGGACCGTCGGGTTCCCCCGCGAGTTCGGCAGTCGCACCCCCACCACCGGCGAGCATCGCGTGACGACGAAGATTGTCATACGCTAGCGCGGCGCAGCGATTGCGCAAGGTTCCGATGTTCGTTCATCCAGGGCGGCGAATCGAGTCGGCGGTGTTCGACGTGACGCCGCGCCCCTGACGCGCGTTGCCCGCGAAAAACCCCGGCAAGCATCGCCATATCGGGGTCGTTCCAGGCACGATCAGGGGGACGCCAGGACATCGGCGCGCTGGGCAATACCCGTCTTTCGTCACATATTTGCGATCATCACCTCGCCGAATCCGGAGCATGACACTTGGAGCGGCCCCACGTATCTGAGGACACGAGGACTCTCTTAAAATAAGGGATAGTCTTGTGCCTATCAGTAAGCCTAGTCATTACGTGGAAAGCATCGAAATTCTGACCGAGCCGGAGCGCCGTCGTCGGCGCACGGCGCAGGAAAAAATCGCCATCGTGCAGGAAACATTGGAGCCGGGAGCGTCGGTGTCGGCCGTTGCACGTCGGCACGGCGTCAATGCCAACCAGGTGTTCGGCTGGCGCAAGCAATACCAGGAAGGCAGTCTGGCGGCGGTGAAGGCGGGTGAAACCGTTGTACCGGCATCTGAGCTAGCCGCCGCCATCAAGGAAATCAAGGAGTTGCAACGGCTACTCGGGAAGAAGACGTTGGAGGTCGAAATCCTGAAAGAAGCCGTGGAATGGGGCCGGTCAAAAAACCTGATTGCGCGCTCGCCCTTGCTGCCGGGGGACGACCGATGAAGACGGTCTGCGAAGTTCTCGGCGTGGCGCGCTCTGCCGTGGCGGTCAAGCGAGCTCGCTCGTCCGACTGGCGCGATGGTCGCCGTGCCCGCGTGACCAACGATGCCGGGCTGGTCGAGGAGATTCAGGCCCATGTGGCGCACCTTCCTACCTATGGCTACCGGCGTGTCTGGGCGCTGCTGCGCCGCAGTCGGGAGCAGAGCGGTGCGCCGTGCATCAACGTCAAGCGCGTGTATCGGGTCATGCGGGAGCATCAGTTGCTGCTGCGCCGCCCCGGCGTGCGGCAAGACAAGCGGCGGCATGACGGTCGCGTTGCCGTGGAGCGCAGCAACACCCGCTGGTGCTCCGATGGCTTCGAGTTCCGGTGCGACGATGGTACGCCGCTGCGCGTGACGTTTGCGTTGGACTGCTGCGACCGCGAGGCGATTAGCTGGGCCGCAACGACCGGCGGGCATAGCGGTGATGTGGTGCGAGACGTGATGCTGGCCGCCGTCGAACAGCGCTTCGGCACCACGCAGGCCGCGCACCCCATCGAATGGCTGACGGACAACGGCTCGGCCTACATCGACTACCGCACGCGCAGCTTCGCTCGCGAACTGGGTCTTGAGCCGCTGACCACGCCGGTCCGTTCGCCGCAGAGCAATGGCATGGCCGAATCGTTCGTGAAGACCATGAAGCACGATTACGTCGCCTATATGGACAAGCCTGACGCACCAACAGCGCTCTCGCGTCTGGCAATCGCGTTTGAACACTACAATGAGCGCCACCCGCACAAAGCCTTGAAATACCGCTCGCCTCGCGAGTTCAGGCGTAATGCGGTGTCATCAACCTAACAGTGTCCGCCTGTCCTGAGTTACAGGGGCAACTCCAACACTTGCGTGGCGCCTTCCATCAGGCGAGCGAAGTCGTATGTCACCTTCTTCGAGAGGATCGATTTTTCCATCGACGCGATGATCAGATCCGCTGCTTCGGTCCATCCCATGTGACGCAGCATCATCTCCGCCGACAGAATCTCGGAGCCCGGATTCACATAGTCCTTGCCCGCGTATTTCGGCGCAGTGCCGTGCGTCGCTTCGAACATGGCCACCGAGTCTGAAAGGTTGGCGCCCGGCGCAATGCCGATGCCGCCGACCTGCGCGGCAAGCGCGTCCGAGATGTAGTCGCCATTCAGGTTCAGCGTGGCGATGACGTCGTACTCCGCCGGCCGCAACAGAATTTGCTGAAGGAAGGCGTCTGCGATCGAATCCTTGATGGTGATCTCTTTACCCGTCTTCGGATGCTTCACCTTGCACCAGGGTCCGCCGTCGATCTCCGTCGCCGCGAATTCCTTCTTCGCGAGTTCGTACCCCCAGTCGCGGAACGCGCCTTCGGTGAACTTCATGATGTTGCCCTTGTGCACGAGCGTGACCGTATCGCGATTGTTGTCGATCGCATACTGAATCGCCTTGCGCACGAGACGCTCCGTGCCTTCGCGAGAGACCGGCTTCACACCGATGCCCGACGTCTGCGGGAAACGGATCTTGCTCACCCCCATTTCGTTTTGCAGGAATGCGATGAGCTTTTTCGCGCCAGCGGATTCGGCTTCCCATTCGATCCCGGCATAGATGTCCTCCGAGTTTTCCCGGAAGATCACCATGTTGATCTTCTCCGGTTGACGCACCGGCGAGGGCACGCCCTTGAAGTACTGCACCGGGCGCAGACAGACATACAGATCGAGTTGCTGACGCAGCGCCACATTGAGCGACCGGATACCGCCGCCCACCGGTGTCGTGAGCGGCCCCTTGATCGAGACCACATAGTCCTTCAAGACCTGAAGCGTTTCGTCCGGCAACCAGACATCCGGTCCGTAGACGCGCGTCGACTTCTCGCCGGCATAGATTTCCATCCAGCTGATCTTACGCTTGCCGCCGTACGCTTTCTCCACTGCGGCATCGACGACCCGGAGCATCACCGGGGTAATGTCGACGCCCGTGCCGTCGCCTTCAATGTACGGAATGATCGGATGGTCCGGCACGTTCAGCGAGGAGTCCTTATTGACGGTGATCTTCTCGCCGGCCGGGATCTTGATGTGCTGATACGACATGGTGGGGCTCCAATTGTGTGGCTCCGATGGTGGCACCGGATAACGTGACCTGAGTGGCGTGGATGGTATCGCGTGCGTGCGTCAGTGATCTCAAGGCAGCGTGAGCCTCCGGGGCGTTACCGCTGTGCATGGCGCAGCCCTATTGTAGTCACAGGCGCCTGAAGATGGTGTGACACAACACAAGTCTTATATAAGACATAAGACTAGCATTTTCGATTATGCATTAACATGTCGGCGCTGACTAGAATCTCTGCCCGGTATGACACTTCTCGCACTCAACAAGCCCTTCGGCACCATCTGCCAGTTTTCGCCACATCCGACACGCCCCACGCTTGCCGAATGCATCGACCTGCCAGACGTCTATCCGGCGGGACGTCTCGATGCCGACAGCGAGGGCCTCTTGTTGCTCACCGACGACGGACGGCTTCAGGCGCGCATCGCGGAGCCGGAGCGAAAGCTGCCCAAAACGTATTGGGCGCAGGTCGAGGGCGAACACGACGAAGCGGCGCTCGCGCGGCTTCGCGCCGGGCTCGACCTCGGCGACTTCGTCACACTGCCTTGCGACGCGCGCGTCATCGCGCAGCCGACGCAGCTCTGGGACCGTCATCCGCCGATCCGCTATCGCGCCAGCATTCCAACGCATTGGCTGGAGATCAGGCTCGTCGAAGGCAAGAACCGACAGGTGCGGCGCATGACGGCTGCGATCGGCACACCGACCCTTCGGCTCGTGCGCGTGGCCATCGGTCCGGTCGACGTCTTTTCGCTGAACCTCGCCCCCGGGCAGTGGTGCGAACTACCGCAACAAATACTTACACTTTCCGGTCAACGCAGTCGCCGCTCGCCTCGTTGAGGGAACAGGTGCGCAACATACGCACCACCAAACTGAAACGAGGAAACCAAGTCATGAACAAACTGCTGCTCGCACTGACCGCCGGCCTGATCGTGTCCGGTGCCGCGATGGCCCAATCTTCGGCGCCCGCAACGGCGCCTGTCGCTCCGGCGGCGCCTGCAGCGGCAGCGCCTGCTACGGCGGCACCGGCGGCCGATCACGCCGCACCGGCGAAGAAGTCCACCAAGCAAAAGAAGCATCACCACAAGAAATCCGGCAAGAAGGCTAGCCAGCCGCCGGTCGGTAACAAGCCGTAATACTTGCTGTCGCAAAAATCCGCGAGTGAGGTGTCAACCGATGTCCTGAATGGACGTTAAAGGAGATGACTCACTTCGCGGGTCAACGAGTACACCACCCAAACATCGAGCTCCAAAGAGGAATCTCATGAAAAAACTGATCGCTGCCCTGGTCGCTGGCCTGTTCGCAACTGGCGTGTTCGCCCAAGCTTCGGCTCCGGCCGCTGACGCCGCTGCTCCGGCCGCTGCAAGCAAGCCGGCTGCCAAGAAGTCGAAGTCGCACAAGAAGTCGACCAAGAAGTCGGCAAAGAAGGCCTCTGCTGCTGAAGCTCCGGCCGCTGCCAGCAAGTAAGTACCGCGTCGCGCAGCCCGCCTGCGCAACGGACGGTAACAAAGCAGGTTGCTCGCGCAACCTGCTTTTTTTTCGTCCGGCAGCTACAATGACCCGCGATTTCGTGGGGGTTCAGCACGCTTCGATTGGCTTTCGGCCGCTCCCCCCGACGTCTCTCCCTGTCGCTCCTCCGACCTTCCCAGGAGTCATTCGTGATCCGGATTTCACGTCAGCTGGCCGCGCTCGCCGCCAGCGCCACGTTCACCAGCATCGCCGCCTTCATGGCCTTTGTCCCGGCCAGCGCGGGGGCGCAAATCAAGCAGCCCGGGGAATTCCCGACGGTTCAGCTCTCAGCCGGCATGTATCTCATCAAGGCCGAAGTCGCCGCAAACGAGAAGGACCGCGAACAGGGTCTGATGTATCGCAAGAGCATGCCCGCCAACGCCGGCATGCTGTTCGTGTTCGAGCAAAGCGCCGGACATTGCTTCTGGATGAAAAATACCGATTTGCCGCTGTCCATCGCATTTCTTGCGGACGACGGCACGATCGTCAACATCGAAGACATGGCGCCGCAGACCGAAGACAATCACTGCCCGCGTGCCGCGGTTCGATACGCACTCGAAATGAATCAGGGCTGGTTCAAGAGCAAGAACATCAAGGCCGGTGCGAAGATCTCGGGACTGCCGCGCTGATTCGACACCGGGTATCGCGAACCGGTATTGCAGGTATGCGCCGCGCTGTCGGGGTGCCCCAGGCCGTGCTCGATTTGACCTGACGAAACCGGATCGAACCTAGTGCGCGCCGCTCGATATCTCGAGCGCAGCGAGCAGCGAGTGCTCGAGAAAGCTGTCGAGCAACCATGGATCGAAGTGACGCCCGCGCTCGGCCAGCATCGCCGCCACAATTTGTGCGGGACTCAGCGCCGCACGATAGGGGCGATGACTGGCGAGCGCGTCGAAGACGTCGACCAACGCGACAATGCGACCCGCCAACGGAATGCGATTGCCCGACAGCCCGTACGGGTAGCCACGACCATCGAACCGTTCGTGATGGGTACGCGCCACCGTGGCGGCCAGCTCGCACGCCGCACCGCCGATCGCATCGAGCATGTCGCCTCCCAGTTGCGGATGCATGCGCATCATCTGCATTTCATCGGGCGACAATTTGCCCGGCTTGTCCAATATCGCATTCGGAATACAGAGCTTGCCGGTGTCATGCAAGGCGGCGGCGAGTCCGAGCGCCTGCGACTCGATGCCCGACATGCCCAGCGCCTGCGCGAAACGCCACGCGAGCGCGCCGACTCGCCACATATGCGTCGCGGTGCCGCCGCGCTTGGTCTCGGCCAGACGGAAGAGCGTCCAAGCGGCGGGCGGCAGGCTGCGCATGAGGCGGGCGTCCGCCAGCCAGTCACGACGCGGGGCGTTGTGCGAGCGCTCGACACAAGAGGTGGCCGACGTTTGCGCCAGATGCGCCAGACTGGCCGGATTCGCCATATCCGCCGTATTCGGGATATGGGTCGCGAGGCAGCGCGCGGAGGCGGCAAAGCACGGTGGCGCAGGGTCTGGCATTTCGGTGTCCGATGAGTTTGAAGCGCTTACTCTAACGAGACCCACGTGCGCGAACGTTGATACGGATCAAGCCGGCCGTAGATGCCCGCAATCCGGCGACCGCTGAAAAACGAAAAGCCCACTGCACGCAGTGGGCTTTCGTCTTGCCGGTGTCGTCAGACGCTCGGGTCGGGCGCCTGACGTTACCCTTCGGCGGCGGGTTGCCGAAGTCGACCGCTATCGGCCGGCAAATTCCGGGCGTTTCGATTACGCGAAGTTCTTCGCGGCGAATTCCCAGTTGACCAGATTCCAGAATGCCTCGACGAACTTCGGACGGGCATTGCGGTAGTCGATGTAGTACGCGTGTTCCCACACGTCGATCGTGATCAGCGGCTTGTCGGCGCCGGTCAGCGGCGTGGCAGCGTTGCTGGTGTTCACGATGTCGACCGAACCGTCGGCCTTCTTCACGAGCCACGTCCAGCCCGAACCGAAGTTACCCACGGCCGACTTCGAGAACGTTTCCTTGAATGCGTCGAACGAACCGAACTTGGCGTCGATGGCCTTGGCCAGATCGCCGGTCGGCGCACCGCCGCCCTTGGGCGACAGCGTGTTCCAGAAGAAGGTGTGGTTCCACACCTGCGCTGCGTTGTTGAACACGCCGCCCGACGACTTCTTGATGATGTCTTCGAGGCTGGCGTTTTCGAATTCGGTGCCCTTGATCAGGTTGTTCAAGTTGGTCACATAGGCTTGGTGGTGCTTGCCGTAGTGATACTCCATCGTTTCCTTGGAGATGGTCGGCGCCAGTGCATCGATGGCGTACGGCAGTTCAGGGAGCTTGTGTTCCATGGCAATTGTCCTTTGTGCTCTGAGGGGAACCCGATTTTGCGTTATCCGGAGCCATCGATTCTAGGGCAGATGCGAAAACCCCGCAAACCCAATGGGTACTTGGTTTCCCGCAATCTGCCCGAGAAATGTGACGATTGTTTGCCGATCCCGGCTAATCGACGCACGATGCCTGCGATTCGTCAGGTTTGGCAAACCGGGGGCGCCTAAAAAGTATCGTCAAGCCTGACCTGAACGTCACCAATGCCCACATCCGCCGCGCCGTCGGCCAGATGCATCGTGACCTGCTGACCGCGCTGCAATTTTCGCGGGTCGCGCAGCGGCTGCCCTTTCGCATCGAGCACTGCGGCGTAGCCGCGTTGTAGCGTACGTCGGGGATTGAGCAGCTCCAGTTGCGCGGTGGCATCGGCCAGACGTTGTGTCGAGCGCTCCGCGCGGCGGGACATTGCCGTCTGCAGACGCTGCGAGAGCAAGGCAACACGCTCATGTTGCGACGCGACATCCGGCACAGCTCGCGCGAGTCGCAGTCGCAGCATCTCGAAGCGGCTGCGACGCTGCGCGAGCGGCCGCTCCAGGGCGTGCCGCATACGATCGGCAAGATGCGCGAGCGCCGTGCGCTGACGCGCCAGCCGCTCGCGAGGCGAAACCAGAGCGCGCGACAGGCTGTCGAGTTGCTGCGCGCGCAGCTCCAGCGCACGGCGCATGGCGCGGGTCAGTCGCTGATGCTCCCGGTCCACTTCGCGCAGACACTCGTCGCGCGCCGCCGTGATCAGTTCGGCAGCCGCCGTGGGCGTGGGCGCGCGCACGTCTGCCACGAAGTCGGCAATCGTGAAATCGGTTTCGTGACCGACGCCGGACACCACCGGCAGTTCGCTGCGGGCAATCGCCCGGGCCAGCACTTCCTCGTTGAACGCCCAGAGATCTTCGATGGAACCGCCGCCGCGACAAAGCAGGATCGTTTCCACTTCGCGGCGGGCGTTGGCGGTGTCGAGCGCGGCCGCCAGTCGGGTTGCCGCGTCGGCGCCCTGCACCGGTGCGGGATAGACGACGATCGAGATGTGCGGCGCCCGGCGAGCCAGCGTGGTGAGTACGTCTCGCAGCGCCGCAGCCTGCAACGAGGTGACAACCCCCACCCGACGCGCATATCGCGGTAAGGGGCGCTTGCGCTCGGCGTCGAAAAGGCCCGCCGCGGCCAGCGTCTCTTTCAGACGCAGGAAAGCTTCATACAGATTGCCCTGACCGGCGCGGCGGATCGCTTCGACGTTGAGCTGCACTTCGCCGCGAGGGACATACATCGAGAGCAGTGCACGGACTTCGACCCGATCCCCTTCTTTGGGCGAGAAATCGGCATGTTGCGCACGGCCGCGGAACATCACGCAACGCATCTGCGCCTGCGCGTCCTTGATCGAGAAATACCAGTGACCGCTGGCCGCACGCGTGAAGTTGGAGATCTCGCCGCTGACCCATGCCAGCGGAAAGCTGCGCTCCAATACGCCCGCAACGGCTTTGTTCAAATCCGAAACACTGAGTACGCGATCCGCGCCACCAGTGGGCCGGGCGTCGTCGAAAGATAGGTTCATGCGTGTGCGCTGACGAAAAACTGTCCACAGGACCGCTAATTTAAGGGTTTTCGCGCCCGGACGCCTTGTATTTCCTGCACCACAGTGACAAACCCTTGATTTATCAGGCTTTGCAGAGGACATCCCGCGTGGCGGAAGCCGTGATTTCGAGGCAGACGCCGAGATATATCGTCCGCTGGGGACATGTGCACATAGTTATCCACAGGCTGATGGAAAAGTCCTGGGATTTGTGAGCTTGCGGTGGTGTTCATTTCTGAAACCGCTCATTGCCCATTTTTTAATCGCGAACCAAAAAGTTCCGTTGTGTCAAAGAGTTGCTCGACGTATCCAAAGGTTGTCCACATCCTTGTGCTCGGTGGATGTGGAAAACGGTGCTTGCCCATCCCCCCCCTGCACGCTACAGTGCGGACTCGTTTGCCCATCCCCCGCAACAAGCAAGAGGTCGTCTTTGTTCGCCGTCATCCAGGCCGCCGGCTGGCCCATCTGGCCACTTCTCATCGCTTCCATCATCGCCCTCGCCCTGATCGTCGAGCGCGCCCTGTCGCTGCGCCGTGCGCGCGTGCTGCCGGGCGGCGTGCTCGAAAACGCGATCACGCTCGCGCGTCGCGGCACCGCCAAGCAGGACGCCACGGAAGCGCTTTCGCGCGGCTCCATGCTCGGCCGGGTGCTCGCAACCGGTGTCCGTTATGTCGCCCACAATCCACAGGGCCCGCGCGAAGGGGCGAAGGAGGCGCTGGAAGAAACGGGGCGCGCCGTCGCCCATGAACTGGAACGGTTCCTGCCGGCCCTGGGCACCATTGCGTCCGTGGCGCCGCTAATGGGATTGTTCGGTACGGTCGTCGGCATGATCGAGATCTTCGGGGCACAAGACGCTACCGGCACCGATCCGGCGCAACTTGCCCACGGCATTTCGGTCGCGCTCTACAACACGGGCTTCGGTCTGATGATCGCGATTCCCGCGATGATCTTCTATCGCTACTACCGCACGCGGGTCGATGCGTTCCTGGTCGAACTGGAAACGCAAGCGGTCCATTTTCTCGATGCCACGTTGCCGCGGCACTGACCCGAGAGACACACGATGAATTTCCGTCGAGGTCTCTCCACACGCGACGAGCCGGAGATCAACCTGATTCCGCTGATCGACGTGCTGCTCGTCATCCTGATCTTCCTGATGGTCACGACGACCTACACGCGATACACGGCGCTGAAGGTCAACCTGCCGACGGCCGATGCCGAGAAAGCCGTGGTGCCGCCGCGCCAGATCGTGGTCTCCGTGGGCGCCGACGGTGGTTACGCGATCGATCGCCATTCGCTTGCGCAACGCGACGTCGCGAGCCTGACGGCTGCACTGCGTCAGGCGGCCGGGCCCGCGAACAACGGCGCCGAGCCGCCGGTCATCATCATCAACGCGGACGCCAAAAGCGCGCATCAGTCGGTCATCAACGTGATGGAAGCGGCGCGTGAAGCGGGCTTGTCGCGACTGACGTTCGCGGCACGCTCCACGTCGGCGCAACCGACCCGATGAGCGTCTCCCCGCGCCCCGACAAGGCGAGCGGCGCCCGCGCGCGTGCGCTGGTGCCGCGACTGTCCGGATCGCTGGTCCACTGGGTCACGGCGCAGTGGCAACGTCGAGGCATGGTCGCCTGGGCGCTTTGGCCGCTCTCGTGGGCATTCGCTGCGATGGCTGCGTGGCGTCGCGGGTGTTTTCGCCGAGGCTGGAAGCGGTCGACTCGCCTGCCGGTGCCCGTCGTCATCGTGGGCAATCTCACCGTGGGCGGCACTGGCAAGACGCCAACCGTCATTGCGCTGGTCGGCGCGCTGCGTCAACACGGCTACACGCCCGGCGTGCTCTCGCGCGGCTACGGCGCGAAATTGTCGCAACCGACACAGGTCGATGTGTCGTCGCGTCCGCAGGACACGGGTGACGAACCGCTGCTGATCGCCAAACGCACTGGCGCGCCGGTATGGGTGTGGCCGTCGCGGGTCGAAGGTGGCCGGGCATTGCTTGCCGCGCACCCGGCGTGCGACGTCATCGTGTGCGACGACGGCCTTCAGCATTACGCTCTGGCCCGGGACGTCGAGATTGCCGTGTTCGATCACCGGCTGGGCGGTAACGGCTTTCTACTGCCTGCCGGTCCGTTGCGCGAACCGCTGTCGCGCGCGAGAGACGCCAATCTCATCAACGATCCCTATGGCAGAACCCTACCGGAGTGGCCCCACACGTGGCGACTCACGCTCACGTTGGGCGACGCGTGGTGCGTTAGCCAGCCCTCGCTCACCCGGCCGTTGGCGCATTTCGCGGGCAGACGCGTGCTCGCCGCCGCGGGCATCGGTGCACCGGAACGATTCTTCGCCGCGTTACGCGCGGCGGGGCTGCAAATCGAGACGCTGGCATTGCCCGATCATTACGACTTTGCAACGAATCCGTTCGACGGCGTGGCAGCAGACGCGATCCTGATCACGGAAAAGGATGCAGTAAAATGCGTCTCCTGGTCCGACCCGCGTGTGTGGGCCGTACCCGCCGAGGCGGCGCTCGATGCGCGCCTCGTATCACTGGTAGTGGAGAAATTGCGTGGACAACCGACTGTTTGAGATTCTCGTCTGCCCGTTGTGCAAGGGCCCGCTGGCGCTGGATAAGAAAGCGCAGGAGCTGATTTGCCATGCAGACAAGCTCGCGTACCCGATCCGCGACGGCATTCCGGTCATGCTGGCCGATGAGGCGCGTCAGTCTGTCGAAGGCACCCCGGTCCCGCTGAACGACGACAAGCCCGCATCGTGAGCCAATCGAAAGCCGTCATCGATTTTGTCGCCGTGGTGCCTGCGCGCCTGGCGTCGACACGTCTGCCCAACAAGCCGCTCGCCGACATCGGCGGCAAGCCGATGGTCGTGCGGGTCGCCGAGCGCGCCCGTGAGTCTGGCGCCAGGCAGGTTGTCGTTGCCACGGACGCCCAAAGTGTGGTCGATGCCGTCGCGGCGCACGGTTTCGATGTCGTCCTTACGCGAGCCGACCACCCCACCGGCACCGACCGTCTGGCCGAAGTCGCCGTGCAGCAAGGCTGGTCGGACGACACCATCGTCGTGAATGTGCAGGGCGACGAGCCGCTGATCGATCCGCGCCTGGTGCATGCGGTTGCGGCACATCTGGCCGAGCATCCCGAATGCGCGTTGTCGACGGCAGCACATCCGATTACCGACAACGCGGAGATTTTCTCTCCCAATGTCGTCAAAGTGGTTCTCGACGCCCACAGCCGCGCCCTCTATTTCTCTCGCGCCCCCATTCCGTGGGCGCGCGACGCGTGGTCGGCCGGCATCGCGAACGCCGCGACACTGCCCCCGGCCACGACACCGATTTTCCGCCACATCGGCTTGTACGCATACCGCGCCAAGTTTTTGCGCAGCTATCCGGATCTGCCGCAGGCGCCCATTGAGACGGCCGAATCGCTGGAGCAGTTGCGGGCGCTTTGGCACGGAGAGCGAATCGCCGTCCTCGTGACCGACGATGCGCCACTGCCCGGTGTCGACACGGCAGCGGATCTCGAACGTGTGCGCGCCCTACTGAAAAACTGAGGGTCAATACCGTACGCGATTCGCCGCGTGGGGCTGGTTCGGTCTGTCCAAACCGCACGGCGAACGCGTCCCGGAATTCGCAACGACGCGACACCGACAAGTCTGCAAAACGCCGCCGGGCGGGCACGTCGTGGCATAATCGCTCTGATTCTCGCGAGCAGACCCCCGGTCGCGCGCGTCGCGCCCTGCCGAGCGCGTCGTCTGCGCGCCGCGCAGTTGCCCGGTCACCGGCCCCGCAACCGCCGCGAAGTACCGGGGACGCAAACTCCTGCCGCACGCACAGCATTCACAAATCACAAACTTTCAGGAGTCATCGATGCGTCTGATTTTGTTGGGGGCACCCGGGGCCGGCAAGGGCACCCAAGCAACTTTCATCAAAGAAAAATTCGGCATCCCGCAAATCTCGACCGGCGATATGCTGCGCGCCGCGATCAAGGAAGGCACCCAACTCGGCCTCGAAGCCAAGCGTTTCATGGACGCGGGCGATCTGGTGCCGGACGCCGTGATCATTGGCATGGTCAAGGAGCGCCTCACGGCAGACGATTGCAAGAACGGCTATCTCTTCGACGGTTTCCCGCGCACCATTGCGCAAGCGGAAGCGATGAAGGAAGCCGGCGTCGCCATCGACTTCGTGCTCGAAATCGATGTGCCGTTCGATGAAATCATCACCCGCATGAGCGGTCGTCGCACCCACCCGGCGTCGGGTCGTACGTATCACGTCAAGTTCAACCCGCCGAAGGTCGAAGGCGTTGACGACGTCACGGGCGAACCGCTGGTTCAGCGCGACGACGACAAGGAAGAAACCGTCAAGAAGCGCCTCGCCGTGTACGAATCGCAAACCAAGCCGCTGGTAGCCTATTATTCGGATTGGGCCAAGCATGGCAGCCCGGGCGCGATCGTCCCCGCCCCCCAATATCGCAAGATCTCGGGTCAGGGCAGCGTCGAGGACATTCGCGCACGCGCGTTCGACGCGTTGAAGTAAGACGGTCTTTCGCCGTCCCACGGCGCTGTCGGTCACTGAGACGATGCATGCATCGATTCCGGGCCGCCAAACGTGGTTGAGCGCCGATGCAGATGCAGGCGTGACGGCGCGCGGTCATGAAGCCAAAGAAAAGGCGGCCAGTTCACACTGGGCCGCCTTTTTTGCCGAAGGAGGATGACGCATGGAAATTCAGGGCAATGTGTTTCTGATCACCGGTGGCGCCTCAGGGCTCGGCGCTGCGGCTGCGCGCTGGCTGGCCGGGCTCGGCGCGAAAGTGGTGCTCGCCGATGTGAACGTCGATGAAGGCAGGACACTTGCCGAGAAGCTGGGCGGCAAGTTCGTCAAATGCGACGTGACGCAAGAGACCGACGGCAAGGCCGCCGTGGCCGCAGCGCAGTCGCTCGGCACGCCGCGTGGTCTGGTGAATTGCGCGGGCATCGCCATTGGCAGCAAAACCGTGGGGCGCGACGGCCCGCATCCGCTCGACGCGTTCTCCCGCGTGATTCAGATCAATCTGATCGGCACCTTCAACATGATCCGTCTCGCAGCCAGCGCCATGAGCCAGACGGAGCCCAATGGCGAAGGCGAGCGCGGCGTAATCGTCAATACGGCATCCGTCGCCGCGTTCGACGGCCAGATGGGACAGGCCGCTTATGCGGCATCGAAAGGTGGCGTCGCCAGTCTGACGCTGCCGGTCGCTCGCGATTTGTCGCGCAGCGGCATCCGCGTCATGACCATCGCGCCGGGCATTTTCGAGACACCCATGATGCTCGGCATGCCCGCCGAAGTGCAGGCCTCGCTTGGCCAGATGGTCCCCTTCCCGCCCCGATTGGGTCGGCCCGCGGAATACGCGATGCTCGTGGAGCAGATCGTGCGCAATCCGATGCTCAACGGCGAAGTCATTCGTCTCGACGGGGCGATCCGGATGCAGCCGAAATAGCCTTCGGACCCACTCACACGCGCTCACGCGCGCGCCTACGCGGTGACAACGCAGCGCCCGGACAGTTTGCCGCACCGCAGCAAAACGTCGCGCCGAGTGTGACTACAATGGAATGCCGACCGCGCCTTGCGGCCGGCAACGACACCGGTTTTCATGATCTCGATCCGGTAACCAGGCGTTCCCCCCGTCGTCCCCCGAGGCAGGAGGCTGGCATGAAATCACTGGCGCAACAGATGTCGTTCTACCAGCGCTATCACCGCAGTCCCAAGAATCGTCTGACCCATTTCTTCGGCGTTCCCATGATCATCCTGGCGGTGATGCAAGCGTTTTCGTGGGTGCCGCTTGGCCCCAGCGGACTGAACGCGACGCATGTCATCATGCTGGTCCTGCTGATGTACTACTTCCTGCTCGACGTTCCGCTCGCCCTGGCGATGACCGCGTTCTTCGCCGTGATGCTCGCCGTCACGCAGCAGCTGGCGAAACTGCCGCTGCCGTGGGCGCTGGCCGCGTTCGGGGTGTTGTTCGTCGGCGGCTGGATCGTGCAACTCGTCGGCCATCATTTCGAGGGCCGCAAGCCGGCACTGCTCGACAACCTCTTTCAGATCTTCATTGCCCCGATGTTCCTGATGGCCGAGGTCTTTTTCCACTTCGGCTACAAACCCGGGCTTCAGCGAGAAGTGCAGGAGTTGTCGATGCAGTCGGCGTAGCCGGTTCGCACGCGCGCATCGACCGTCCATGGTCGACGCTCGAAAAAAAACGCCAGCCCGTTAGAAAGGCTGGCGTTTCTCATGGCGCTGTCGCATCGTGGGGAACAGCGTCACAACCGTGAAGCATGGCGTATGCGTTCTGCTTACCCGTGGCCTCCGGGCCGTCGGCTCAAGTCGTCGAGCACCTGCCGTATTGCATCGGCATCCTCCGCCTCGGGACGCTTGCTCAGATAGAGCTCGAGATCGTCCTGCGCGGGGCGCACCAACCCCAAACGGGCATACGCCAGTCCGCGATCGCGCTTTTCCACGGGCTGGTCGGGCAGCACGAGCACCATGCGCTCCTGCACCGCCAGCAAGCGCTCCCATCGTTCGTTTTGGGTGTAGATGGCACGCAGGTTGCGAAGCATCCGCGCCAGGATTTCGCGCGGCGTCGCGGGCTCCAGAAACGGATGCAGCAAGGCCCACAGCGCCAGTTCCTGAATCGGCTCGGCGCTCTCGTCGCGATAGTGCTTCAAATACGGCTCGACCATTTCGAGCAAGCGCTGGGGCGAGAGCGAATTGCCGGAAATCGGATCGATGACGACGTCACCCGCCGGCACGGCGAGCCTGAGCAGGAAATGTCCGGGGAACGACAAGCCGCGCAACGGCAATCCGATCTGATGCCCGATCTCCATGCACAGGACGGCCAGCGAAATCGGAATGCCCCGGCGCCGATCCAGCACGACATGCAGATGGCTGTTGTCCGGATCGTAGTAATCGTTCTGATTGACCGTGAACCCGAGTTCGCGGAAGAAGAAGTGATCGAGCAGTTGCAACTTCTGCAACGGCCCGGCATCCGGCGGCAGCCGCTTGGCCAGACGTGCGGCGAGCGCATCGATCTGGGTCAGCGTGTCCTGCACGTCGAGATCGGGATAAACGTCCTGTGCGATGGCAATAGCCGCTTCGGTCAACGGCAGACCGTCGTCGGAGGCAACCAGCGCAGCAAAATACTCGAGAATTCGATTCGCCATGCGGTATCCGTGAATTCCGCCGCGTCACCTGAGCGCTTCGCGATCCCGGGGGGGTCACGAGTGAGTCCGTCGGCGGAAGAACGAGAAGTTGAAACCCATGAGGAATAATGCCCCGAAATACACCACGGCGCATAGCACCAGACTCGCGCCAAGCAGGGCAATGCGCGCGAGCGGACGCGCGCCCAGCGCCACCCAGTCGAAGCTTTGCGTGAACCACAGCAGCACGCCGGCCAGAATCAGGCAAGCCGCGAGCAATTGCACGAAAAAGAGTCGCCAGCCAGCAGCCGGTCGGTAGATGCCGCGCTTGTAGAGGCCCGCGAACAGCAGCGCCGCGTTCATACATGCCCCCACGCCGATCGACAACGACAATCCGGCATGAGCGAACCAACGCACGAAGAGGATGTTGGAGAGTTGCGTGGCCACAAGTACCACGATGGCAATCTTTACCGGCGTCTTGATGTCCTGCTTCGCGTAGAAGCCAGGCGCGAGAATCTTGATGAGAATCAGGCCGACCAGGCCGACGCCATAAGCCGTGAGGGCGTGCGCCGTCATGGCGACGTCGGTCGCATCGAAACGACCGTACTGATACAGCGTCGCCGTGAGCGGCTCGGCATAGACGAACAGCCCCACGGCGCTGGGCATGGCCAGCAGGAACGTCAGACGCAGGCCCCAGTCGAGCAGCGCAGAATACTCGGCGGTGTCGCCGTCAGCATTGGCCCGTGACAGGCTCGGCAGCAGGATCGTGCCCAGCGCCACGCCCAGCAAGGCCGTCGGGAATTCCATCAGCCGATCGGCATAGGCGAGCCACGAGACGCTGCCCTGAGCCAGTCGCGAGGCGATGTTCGTATTGATGATGAGGCTTATCTGCGCAACGGAGACCGCGAGCGTGGCCGGCACCATCTTTGCCAGCACCCGCTTGACTCCCGCATTGCGCAGCGCCGCCGCCATATTGACGGAAATGCGCGGCAGCATGCCGATGCGCGCGAGCGCCGGGAGCTGGATCACCAGTTGCAGCACCCCGCCGACGATCACAGCGTAGGCCAATGCGTAGACCGGCGTCTCCAGATGCGGCGCGACCCAAAGCGAGGCCACGATCGAGCTCACGTTGAGCAGTACCGGGGCAAACGCAGGCATCGAGAACTGACGCCACGTATTGAGCACACCCGCCGCCAGGGTCGTGATCGAAATCAGCGTGATGTAGGGAAACATGACGCGCGTCATGAAAACGGCGGCATCGAACGTGCCGTTTTCCCGCGACAACCCGGTCGCCACGGCATAGACCACCCCGGACGCCCCCAGAACGCCGGCAATCGTGATGGAGAGCAACGCCCAGAACAACACGGTAGTGACGGAATCGACGAGCGTTTTCGTCTCTTCCGCACTGCGCTGCGACTTGAATTCGGCCAGAATTGGGACGAATGCCTGCGAAAACGCCCCTTCGGCGGACAGCCGGCGCAGCAGATTGGGAATGCGGAACGCCACGTTGTAAGCGTCGGTCATGGGACCGGCGCCGAACATGCGTGCGATAAGAATTTCACGAATCAGGCCGGTGACGCGCGAGAGCATCGTGAAACCGCTGACCGTAGCGAGAGCTTTGAGCAAATTCATGTTGCGCGTATTATACGCACACCCGTCGCACCCCCATGCAGCAAAGAAGTTGCAATTTCCGTTTCGCTTCGGCTATAATCGACGGTTTCGAAGTCAATGGATTGCTTCCTGGCCACCGTGTCTCCCAGGGAGCCGAGCCAAACTGCATAGAAGCCGCATCAGGCGGAGCAATTCAAGGAATTCACAGAACATGGCAAATACCGCACAAGCACGCAAGCGCGCGCGTCAAACCGTTAAGATCAACGCCCACAACTCGGCGCTGCGTTCGCGTCTGCGCACGGCTGTGAAGGCTGTTCGCAAGGCCATCGCCGCTGGCGATCAAGCCGCTGCCAAGGAAGTGCTGCGCGCTTCGGCAAAGACGATCGACATCATCGCTGACAAGAAGATCGTCCACAAGAACACCGCTGCTCGCCAAAAGAGCCGCCTGTCGGCCGCCATCAAGGCGATGTCGGCTGCTGCCTAAGACAGCTGACGCTGCAAGGCAAACCCGTTGCTTGCCGGTTCCGACTACGGTCGGAACACTAAAAAGCCCGCTCTATGCGGGCTTTTTTCTTTTGTGCGTCCGACATCGCCCCGTAACGCCGCCCTCGGCACCGCAGGCACGTTACACAGCGCAAAACGCCATTGACAGCGGCAGCACGCGGCATCGCCCGGCACCAGGACAAGGAAGACGTTACACGGGGAAGACGGGGAAGACGGGGAAGAAACTCGGCGCGCCGAATGGCGCAGATGTGACGCATCGACGGTGAGTCAGGGCCAAAGGCCCGGCACTCACGTCTGGCCGAAAACGGCCGTGGGGGAATTACTTGACGTCGGGAACGAAGCAGGCTTCCGTCATCTGCAAGCCGTTATCCCGGGCGAAACTCATCACGAAATCGAACATTCGCGGCTCGATATCGCGCAGTCGCTCGTCGACGACGACACACTTGACGTCACCCACCATCGTTGGACGCACGTAGGGGGAGTACTGCATGTATGCGTTCGGGCCGGAATTGCTGCGGCCACAGAACGACACGGCGCCGCACAGACGCTCCGCCCAGTCACTCGGACGAAACTTCTTGCCATCCAGAGTCAGCCCCTGAATGAAATACTCGCGCGCGGAAACCTGGTCGGTCATATCGCTCAATCACCTCAAAAAACATCTGGCCAGCCGTACGCGGGTAGCGTTGCCGACAGAGCCAGTATTATATCTTATATAAGACTGGAACCTGTCCCCCACCGTTGCTGCGGGTGTTTTTTTCGGTCTTGCCAGTCGTTTCCGGCTGTGCAGCAGCGGGCTCGATAATACGCTTTTCGTGTGACGACAAAACGATTTGGTAGACTAGGGGCCGTTCCCCTGAAGCCAGCAACCGGCAGAACACCTTCACGAGCCTGACCGGGGGACAGGCCTCAAGGCTTGTTCGTCGTGCCGAACGCGTCCGAGTTCCCAGCGAATCTGCGGTGAATTCACGCGGTATCGGCCTCCAGCAGAACATCCAAATGACCACCGCCAAACCCATCAAGCATTACCTTCAGTTTTCGGATCTGACGCTCGACGAGTATGACTATGTGCTCGAGCGCACCCGTATCCTCAAGAAGAAATTCAAGAACTACGAGACTTACCACCCGCTGCACGACCGCACGCTGGCGATGATCTTCGAGAAGAGCTCGACCCGTACGCGTCTGTCGTTCGAAGCGGGCATCCACCAGTTGGGCGGCCATGCCGTGTTCCTGAACACGCGCGACACGCAGCTCGGTCGCGGCGAGCCGATCGAAGACGCCGCGCAGGTGATCTCGCGCATGACCGACATCATCATGATCCGCACCTTTGGGCAGGAGATCATCGAGCGCTTCGCGCAGCATTCGCGCGTACCGGTCATCAACGGCCTGACCAACGAGTACCATCCGTGCCAGGTGCTGGCGGACATCTTCACGTACTACGAGCATCGTGGTCCGATCAAGGGCAAGACCGTGACGTGGATCGGCGACGCGAACAACATGTCGTACACGTGGATTCAGGCCGCCGAGATCTTCGGGTTCCAGTTCAACATCTCCACGCCGCCAGGTTACCGCCTCGATCAGGCGATGGTCTCCGAGTCGAGCCGCCCGTTCGTGCGCGAGTTCGACGACCCGCGCGAAGCCTGCGAAGGCGCCGACCTCGTGTCGACCGACGTCTGGACGAGCATGGGTTTCGAAGCGGAAAACGAAGCACGCAAGGCGGCTTTCGCCCAATGGTGCGTGAACGCCGACCTGATGCAGCGCGCCAAGCCGGAGGCCCTGTTCATGCACTGCCTGCCCGCCCATCGTGGCGAGGAAGTTTCGGCAGAGGTGATCGACGGCGCGCAGAGCGTTGTGTGGGATGAAGCCGAGAACCGTTTGCACGTGCAGAAGGCACTCATGGAGTACCTGATGCTCGGCCGGGTTTGATCCAGGCTAGTCCTCAGGGAAAACAGCCTTACGCTCCCTACGCCCGGACGCATCGTGCCGTCCGGGCGCGTCGGGGCGCGTCCGGGTGCCTTTCCCGCTAAACATCCTGCCCCCTGCGCCTCACGCGCCGGAACCGCCTCCCCCGCCCTTCATGCGCCTGACGAGCGCAACGCCCCCATCGCCCCGCCGCGATCAACGTTCCGCTATCATCCCTGACGCGCCGCCGTCGCCCACGCGATTTGCGGTGCTTCATTGCCGCACGACATAGTTCGCCGTACCCATCAGAACAATTCGCAATTTGCACCATTACGGGGCAATTTCGTTGTGCATTGCACAAATTGCAGACGGGTAGACGTTCGAAACGTGCTAGCATGAATTCACGCTTCCCCCTTGAAAGGGGGCAGGCATATCGACTCACCATCGCGACTCTCGCTCGCATTCGACACAGCATTCGGTCATGACGCAAAACGCAACGCAGTTCGACAACGTTTCCGTAATCAAGCGCGCCAACACCTATTTCGACGGCAAGTGCGTCTCGCACACCGTTCTGTTCCCGGACGGCACGCGCAAGACGCTGGGTGTGATTTTCCCGGCCACGCTGCAGTTCGGTACCGATGCGCCTGAAGTCATGGAAGTTACCGGCGGCCGCTGCCGCATCCGTCTGGCAGGACAGACCGAATGGCAGGAGTATGCCGCCGGTCAGACGTTCTCCGTGCCGGGCAACAGCAAGTTCGATATCGAGGTCGTCGAAACCCTCGATTACGTTTGCCACTACGGCTAATCGTCCGGCCTGCATCGCGACGGCGCGCAAGGTGACGCGCCGCCGCCCTCTCGGCCGGTTCAGCGCGGCCTGGCGCCGCTTCCTACTATGTCGCGACTGCCTTCCGATTCTGCCGATCCTGGCGTCGACAATGCTGCCGACACCGCCGAGAGCCAGTCCTCCCACGGACTTGCAACCTCCGCCAAGCCTGCCTCCACGACCGACGTCGAACTGACCGGCACGTCGCTTCGCGCGCCACCGCCCCCGGACGCCCCGGATGCCACCGACCCGACGGACACCAGCACCGATCTGGACCCGACTGACGTCCCCCTGCTCCCACCAGACAGCCCCCGCGCCCGCCACCGCACGAAATCCACCGGCGCCAGACGCGGCAACGCAAAGCGCAAAGGTATCGACCTGGGCTTGCAAGGGGGTGGCGCGCATGGCGCGTACGCGTGGGGTGTCCTCGATAAACTGCTCGAAGACGGACGCCTGACGTTCGAAGGCATCAGCGGCGCTTCGGCGGGCACAATGAATGCCGTGGTGCTTGCCCACGGTCTGCTCGACCGCCCGGGCGTCGACCCGCGCGAGAAGGCGCGCGAGGCGCTACACAGCTTTTGGCTGGGCGTGTCGCAGGCGGGCTCTTCGGCGACCGCATGGGCGCAAACGGTCTTTAGCTGGCTGAACGGACGGCCGACCGAATACCCGATCTGGCACGACTGGATGCAGAGCATGCAGCAATGGATGATGCCGTTCTCGCAGCCGCCGACCGAAATCAATCCGCTGCGCACCGTGCTCGAAGCGCAGGTCGACTTCGAGCGTCTGCGCGAGAGCACCGCCACACATCTGTTCGTCTCCGCGACCAATATCCGCACCGGCAACATCCGCATTTTCCGGACGCACGAAATCACACTCGATGTGGCCATGGCGTCCGCCTGTCTGCCCTGGCTGTTCAAACCGGTGAAGATCGACGAGGACTTTTACTGGGACGGCGGCTATCTCGGCAACCCTGCCCTCTATCCGTTCTATTACGAGACGCTGACGAGCGACATCCTGATCGTGCACATCAACCCGATCGAGCGTGCAGAGAAGCCGGTCTTGCCGGGACAGATCATGAACCGTGTGAACGAGATCACCTTCAACGCCTCGCTGCAGCGCGAATTCCGTGCGATCTCGTTCGTTCACAAGCTGATCGACGAGGGATGGCTCAAGCCTGAGTTCCGGGATCGCCTGAAGTATCCGCTGATTCATTCGATTCGCGCCGACAAGGAACTGTACGACTTGTCCTCGTCGACGAAATTCGTGACGGACTGGCACTTCCTCACAACCTTGCGCGACCGCGGGCGCGACGCCGCAGCACGCTGGCTCGCCGCCCATTTCGACGACGTCGGCGTGCGCTCAACGGTGGATCTGAAACGCGATTACCTTCAGCGTTTGCCCGACGCCACCGCCATCAGATCATGAGCGGTTCCGGTTCGAGTGAAATGCCGAACCGGTCCCGAACACTGGCCTGCACGGCGCGTGCGAGCGCCACGATGTCGTCGCCGCTCGCACCGCCTCGATTGACGAGCACCAGCGCCTGGCGTTCATGCACACCGGCACGCCCCAGCGACTTGCCCCGCCAGCCGCACTGATCGATCAACCAGCCGGCCGCGACCTTCCATGTGCCGTCCGGCTGCGCGTAACCGACCGCTTCGGGGAAACGCTCGCGCAATGCGGCGAACGTTGCGCCGTCCACGACGGGGTTCTTGAAGAAGCTCCCGGCATTGCCCAGCACGGCCGGGTCGGGCAACTTGCGACGTCGGATAGCGACAACCGCGTCGAAGATTTGCCGTGCGTCGGGTTGCGAGATACCCGCATCGGCCAGGGTGCGCGACACGTCCGCGTATCCGGTCACCGCTTGCCACGGTTGTGGCAGCCGAAGCGTGACGGACACGATGATGTAGCGTCCCGGTTCGCGCTTGAACAGCGAATCGCGATAGCCGAAAGCGCAAACGTCGCGCGAGAGGGTGACGAACTCGCCGGACGTCGTGTCCAGCGCCCTCACATCAAAGAAGCGCTCGGCGAGCTCGAGCCCGTACGCCCCGATGTTCTGGATTGGCGCGGCCCCGAGCGTGCCCGGGATCAACGCAAGGTTTTCCAGACCGGGGCAGTCCTGCGACAGGGTCCAGTCGACGAAGTCGTGCCAGACCTCGCCGGCGCCGCCACGCACGTAGCGCGCTTGCGGATCGGCAGGAACGTCGGCAAGCCGCTCGCGGCCGCGAATCGCCATGCGAAGCACCACGCCGTCGAAGTTGCGCGTGAGCACGATATTGCTGCCGCCGCCGAGCACGAGGCGCGGCAGGCCGGCCAGTTCGGGCATGGCGAGCGCCGCCGAGAGCGCCGCTTCGCTGTCGATGGTCACGACATAGCGGGCGGTAGCAGGCAGACCGAAGGTATTGAATTCGCGCAGGCTGACGTCGCGTTGCAACTGAAGCATGAAGTGTGTGCAGGCCGGTGGGTGCCGTCGTGCCGGGCTTGCGCAGCATTCCACAGCACGTCCCGAAAGCGCGCAGGGACACCGGAACACGGGGACGCAAGACCGACGGCTGAATTACAATGTCGGGCGAAAGATTGATGCGCGCCATTATACCGGCCAGCCGGATCGCCAGACGCGCGTTCTGGCCGCACCGGGCAGGCGACTGCAGGCAAACTCGCACGGCACGCCCCGCGTGCCTTTCACGAACCCCCAGGAATTCAGGAGAGCCAGATGCCATCGTTTGACGTGGTTAGCGAAGCCAACATGATTGAGGTCAAGAACGCCGTCGAGCAGGCCAACAAGGAAATCTCGACGCGCTTCGACTTCAAGGGATCGGACTCGCGCGTGGAGCACAAGGAGCAGGAAATCACGCTCTTCGCCGACGACAACTTCAAGCTCGATCAGGTCACGCAGGTGCTCATCTCCAAGATGGCCAAGCGCAACGTCGACGTGCGTTTCCTCGACTACGGCAAGATCGAGAAGATCAGCGGCGACAAGGTCAAACAGGTCGTCAAGGTCAAGAAGGGTGTCGAGGGCGATCTCGCCAAGAAGATCGTTCGCATCATCAAGGACAGCAAGATGAAGGTGCAGGCGAGCATTCAGGGCGATAGCGTGCGGGTGTCCGGCGCCAAGCGCGACGACCTGCAAAGCGCGATGGCGCTGCTGCGCAAGGACGTCACCGACACGCCGCTGGACTTCAACAACTTCCGCGACTGAACGTTACGACGCGCGATCCTGGCGATTCGCGCGTTTCTCTGTCGTTTCGCTGTCATTTCGCTGTCGTTCGTCTTCACTGGAAGACGGGCACAAAAAACCCGCAGACTTGCTGCGGGTTTTTTTATCGACGGCCGCTGTCTCGGGCGCAGCTCCGCTCACTTCTTCTGACCAATGCGACTCTCCTTGCCTGCCATGAGCTTGCCGATGTTTGCGCGGTGACGGTAGATCAGCAGCATCGCCATCACGATCACGGCCGGCGAATACGGCCCGAAGCCGAACATGAAGACGTAATACAGCGGCGCGAATACCGCCGCCACCAAAGCGGCCAGCGACGAATACCGGAAGAAAATCGCGATGATGAGCCAGGTGGCCATGACCGCCAGACCGAGCACAGGGCTGATCGCGAAGAGCACACCGGCCGCGGTGGCCACCCCCTTGCCGCCGGCAAAGCGCAGGAATACCGGATACAGATGTCCGAGGAAGACGGCAAGCGCCACGGCCGCCAGCCCCAGATCACCCACCCCCCACGCGGGCGCGAAACGTTCCGCAAGATAGACCGCGAGCCAGCCCTTGAGCGCGTCGCCGATCAACGTGAGCACGGCGGCTTTCTTGTTGCCGGAGCGCAGCACGTTCGTGGCCCCCGGATTTCCCGAGCCGTAGCTGCGAGGGTCTGCGAGTCCCATCGTGCGGCTGACGATCACCGCAAACGGCACTGAGCCGATCAGGTACGCGAGAACGATAAAAACCAGTGTGGCCATGAACTTCCAGCAGTGAGGAATTTGTAATGGCCGCCATTTTACTTGAGACGACGCTCGCCCCCATTCTGGCAAACACGGGGTTGCGCATAGGGTCCACTGCTTTTGGGAAATTGCGCCAAGTGTCACGACACAACGCAGATCGAGGAACCCTCGTCGACGGATGCAGGTCTTTTTCGCACGCGCGTTATGCATTGTGCATTTCGCGTCAGGAGACAGATCAGAACAATGACAAAGATCCGCGTAGCCATCGCAGACTATCACCCCGTCGTCGTTGCCGGACTCGCATGCGAGCTTGGCAGGCGGCCCTCACTGGAAGTCCTCGGCACAGCGCGCGATGCGCCGGGCTTGGTCGAGCTGTTGCGCCGCTCGCCGTGCGACGTGCTCGTGACCGATCACACCATTCCCGGCGGGCCGTACGGTGACGGGCTCTTGATGCTCACCTCGTTGCGCCGCATGTTCCCCGGCCTGCGCATTCTGGTGCTCACCGCGATGGAAGACGTCGCGAGCGCGTTGCTGACCCGCCAGTTGGTGGACCTCGGCGTCGCCACCACCCTGTGCAAATCGCGCGACATCGAGGACCTCATCGGTGCCATCCACGCCGCATACGAAGGGTTGCGTCGCCTACCCGCTGCCCGCGCGACGAACGTTTCGCCGGCGTCGCGCGTCACGCTGCTGAGCCAACGCGAAGCCCAGGTATTGCGGCTCTACGTGTCGGGGATGTCGGTGAGCGCCATCGCGGCGAAGCTTCATCGCACGAAGCAGACGGTCAGCGCGCAAAAGCGCAACGCCATGCGCAAACTCGGCATGGAGTGCGACGCGCAGTTGTATCGGTTCGCCCTCGAGAATGCGCTGGTGGAAGGCGCCTGAGCGCAGCGCGCCGTTGCGAACCCGGCGGCGCATTTCCCCCGGTTCACATCAGCGCGGCATCGACGAACATCTCCACGCGTAGCGGCCCCTCGTAGCCACCCGCGTCCTTGTGACTCTCGATGAACGGTACGACCTCGAAGACGAGCGTGCCCGGGGAGCAGGCCACCGGCGCAGGAATGCCTGGCAAGCGCACGATCCGTATCGGTGCCGCCGATACCGGTGCGAACACGTTCCCGACGGTGTCGCCCACGCGCAGCCACTGATGCGCACCGGCGTACGCCAGGCCGACGCGGTATTCGATACGCTCCTCGGGCAGCGTCCCCAGCGTCCCGCGCCGAACGAGCAATCCGTTGCCCGGCGGGCGGATAGGAAAATTGTCGCGCCCATCGCGCACACGCACGCGCAAGGCGCCGGTGGAGTTCGAGCCGAATCCGTCATAAAAGCACATGTCCACCGACCGGCCGCCGTACACGGTCGTCATGTGGCCCGGCCCGGGACGCTTTCGCAGATCGAGTGCAACGCGCGGCGACGTATTCGATAGCGTCGGGAAATAGATTTGTGCGTTGTGCCTGTCCGTCACATTGAGTTCGATGTCGTAACGATGGACCGCGCTGCCGAGCGCACTCCCCAGTTCCCTGACATCGAACGTCAGATGCCCTCGCCATACGCCACCGACCGGAATTTTCTGCAGTTGCGAGCGCTCGATCGAGAGAACGTAGCGCGAGACATCGTAGGGCGCTCGTCCACACACGCCGTAGTTCCGGTTGGAGTGGAAGGCCGTGCGCACATGCGCACACGTGCTGCCCGCGACCGTCACGACCTTTGTGGCGCTCACGTTCAGGTCTACCTGAAGCCCGGACCTGGACTCGGTGAAGCGAAGCAGCACGGGCGTGGGCGCCGGTCCCGTGACGTTGGCCGGCGCGCTCGCACACGCCCCCAGCGCCGTATCGACTGGCGAGCGGCAGACGAACGACGTTCGTGAACCCCGGCTCTGCCCTCGCGTGTAATGCGCGGCGAGTTGTGGACGAAATTGCCATTGTTCGGGAATCGCCGATCTGTCGAAGCGCAGCGACACGCGTTCGTGGTGATCCCTGGGCACCGACTGCGCGAGCGCGGGCGAGCCGCCCCACGCCGCCAGACCCAGCGCCCATCCCGCAAAAACGAAGCGCCGCATCGCACTGGCTCGCTGGCGCTCATCTACGGCCGTCATGTCCGGCATGTCCCTTCTCCCCTTTTCCCTTTCCCTTCCCGCATCTCCACGGTCAGTAGGTGCGTGCATCGGACTGCCGCAATGTGACCTGTCGCCCCGTGCGCGAGTGCGCTTCGCCGAGCAGGCGCTGCACACGTGTTTGAGATAGCAGGGACGCCGGCAAGGCATGCTGTGCAACGTGAGCGCAACGCGAGATCTCCGTCAGATGAACCACGTCCTGGCGCTGCGCCACGCGGATATCGCATCGCATCGGCTGCGCGTCGAAGAGCAGATACAGATGCGTGAGACGATGGGGGGACTCGATCATGAACGTGCCCTGTGCATCGAGCGGGGGCGCGACGGCACTGAGCACCCGCGCGTTGTCCATCGAAAGTCCATCGGGTCCGACGGCGCGTCCCACATAGGTGTACGTGCGGCCTGCGGCCACGCGATGGATTTTCAGACGCCCCGGCGTGAGGAAGTCGTCGTACTGTCCCGCGCCGCGGATCAGCCCGACGGTGTGATCGACGGCGCCATGCCGCGCTTCCGAGATCTCGCCCTTGAGCGCCCGATAGCCGCCGACCGGCGTCAGCGCCCACGAGCCGAACGCAACGGGCAGCGAGCGGCCGTCGACGTGCAACATGGCGGCGATCTCACCGTGCGCGCCACCATCGCTCTCGGCACGTGCCGAGTCGCCTGCCTCCTCAACGCCCGCCCCCGGCGCAGCATCGACGGGTGAATCAACGGCCAGTGCAATCCCCGCAGGCGGTTCTCCGGAAAGCATGGCCGGTCCGACGCGAACGCCTTGGCGCGCGACGACAAGACTGGACGCGTATGCGCCAACGAACGAGCCACGCGTCTCGCCGCCCTCGCCCGCGCGAAGCAGGCTGCGCGAGAGCGCAACGTGCACATCGCCATGACGGCCATCGACGGCGCCCCGCACGTTCGCGGTGCCCATGCCGCGCTCGTTGGCGTTCAGATTCAGCGACAACTCCCGGCGCGAGGTGTCGTCCCACGTCATGGCATGCGACACGCCGTAATCCGTGCGTGCGCCGCTCGCCCCGTTTTTCCCTCCTCCGCCACCTCCACTGCCGCGGCCAATGTCGTCCATGCGAACTTCCGTACTTGCGCTCGAATGCGTCGACATACCGCGTCCGCCCGTGGCCGGGCGATGCACGCTGAACGCGACACTCACGAATCCCCCGGTGTCGCGCAGCGCCACGCCTGCGTGCCGTCGGTGATAGGCGCCACCCCGCGCGTGAATCACGAGCCGGCGCCACCGGAACGATCGGCTCAGCGTCGTCTGAAGCGTGCGAGACACCCCCTCTTGCGCATCGCGTCCGCTCAGCCACGGATCGTCGTATCCATGGTCGAGCGCGGCTCGCCTGCGACCGTAGGACCGGCTCTCGCCATATCCGGCCACGGCCTGCCATGGACCGAGCGGCACCGACAAACTGGCGTTGACGAGCTCATGACATCCGAAACTTGCCGCCATCTCACTCGCACCAGGCGAACGACGACAACTCGCGTCACGCATCTGATAGCGGTACAGGGTGAGGCCGACGCCGTTGGCAAGCGATATGGACTGCGTGTTGCCGCGTGCGCCGTCCGAGCCCAGCAGGAGCGCCGCGCTTGCGACCAGGCGCCCTAGCGCGAACGCGTGCTGCCAGCCCGCCTGGGTTTCGTTGTAGAGCGCCGACGACGACCACGCCATGCCGCTGGTGATCGTCAGCCCCGCACCAACGCTGGTGCGCACGCCCGAGTGCATCGTCAGCCCGGGTGAGCGCACGTTGTCGGGAACGCCGACGTCATGCTGCCGGTCCACCGCGCGCCCGGCCTGCACGAACCACTGCGTCTCCTGCCCCGCCCCGTCGCCTCCCACCTTGGTGAATGGCGCCGACTCGGTGCGAACCAGCGTGTCGCCTTCGAAGATTCGCAGTGAGACGAGATAACTGCCCTCAGGAAAATAGCGCGTATCGAATGGCTGCACCCCGGCGGAGAAATAGGCGCTGCCAAGAAGTTCGTTGCCGCGATAAACGTCGACACGTGCTTCACGCGCGAGCAGCACCGTGAGCGGCGAGCCCCGCGTCGCATTTGCCTCGTTGCGATACGCCTGCGAGGTGCCTACGCGAGCGCCATCGAATCGATGCATCGGCAACAGCGTGAATCCGAAGCTGCCGCCTTGCGCGCTGGACAGATTTCGCTGGTCCATACGGCCGGACTGCACGTAATGCGCAGCGCCGAGATCGTGCCGGTAGTAGAGGCTGTCGATGCGTCCCTGTGTGCCTGTCAAGCGCGGGCTGGCATGGGTGTCACGCGAATGCACGAGCGACCATGTGAAGCCCGCATAGCTGGCGGGCGAGATGCCGAGCGCGCCGTTGCCCAGCACCGTGAGATTGCGATACCGATCGGACGTCGCGGCGTTCACGATCTGCGTGTGAATCAGGGCATTCTCGCTGCCGGGCGAATTCGTGTGGAAGGCCGGGCCGGCGATGTCTTGCGATGGCAGCCACGCCTTGGAGAGAAAGAGTTCGAGCACGCCGCTGCTTTCGTCGAAGATGACCTCCGCCGACTCGGTGTCGAGGTACCGGCATCCGGCACCGACGTCATGGCACGCAAGGTGTCCATTTCGCGCCATCGGTCTGGCAAGCGCTTCGATCAACTGTTGGGTCGTCACCGTTGCCGCTTCCGACGCACGCGCCGCCGTCACCTCGGTCATCGCCTCGGTCATCATGTGCGTCGTTCCTTGCGGCGCGGACGCCGATGCCGGTACCGGTGATGACGCCCGCCGCTCGCGTAGCGCCATGCGTGCGCTGATCGCGCGCACTACCGCTTCGGGCGTTTCGAGACGCACCTCGTCCGGTCGGACGAACACGGGGAATATGCCCAGCGAGCGGCCCAACCATCGGATATCGAGGTGCTCGACCTGCCCGAGCGCGATGTCTTCAAAGCCGGGAGGAACACCGGCCACCGGCAGCATCGTGCGGGCCCATACGGCGCTCTGCCCGGCAACGAACCAGGGCAGGCAGATCAGACAGACATGGCGCAACGTCAGCATGATGGAACGCGTGACTGCGGCAGGCACCCCACCGGTGCGCCCGCCGTCTCTCAGGGACAATGGCTTCGCGTAACGGGTGACGCCTCCAAAGGCGTCACCGAGCGTGTTACGTCGTTACAACGCCGTGGTGGCGGCCACGATCACCATTTCGAGCCGGCCAACGTAACGCCCCGCAGCGGGCGGATTCGCGCCTGCCGCACGGCCCGTCACCGAGAGCGGCATGGTTTTCGACTCGCCCTGCGCTGCGCCCGTCCAGACGTCGGCGGCCGTGAGCGTGGTCGCTGCCGTCGTGAGGGTCTTGCCGTCGAGCCTCACCGTCAGCGGAATGGCGGGCGCGGCGTTGTTGGTCGCGTGCACAAGCGAGGGCACCGCGCCCAGCCGGACCTGCACGCTACGCGTGATGTCGTTCGTGTAGAGACGCGTATGGACGGTTGGCGAGGCCATGTCCCCTGTCGACGCGTTGTAACCCAGCTCAAGGCTTTGCGGCATGGGCGCGCCGTTTGCCTGCAGTATCGAGAGCGTCGGGTCGACATTGGCGCTCAGATCGATCACGACTTCAGCGGCATTGGCGGCGGCCGTCGGCAAGGCGATGGCCGCGACAGCGGCGAGTCGCCTCAGCGTCATCACGGGCCGCTTCACAAGCGTCTTCATCTTCATCTTCGGCTGCATCTTGAAACTCCTCGATTCATTGGATGTGAGGGTTGAGGAAAGCATGGTCTCCGGCGCTTTCGGACTGGGGAGGGCTCTGCGGCCCCTGGATATCGGCCGACGACGCGGCAGGCGTGGGCGTCAGGTCGACGACCTGCTCGTCTACCGCGCCGTCGACCCGATAACGAACTCGCACCGGCAGGTTGCGCAGTGCTTCGGGAATGGGATATGTCAGCCCCGGATAGACGCTACGGCCGATCTCGTGCCACTCGCACGCATGTTCGGCGTCACCGTCGCAACGCCCCATGGACGTCACATGCGCACGGACATTGCCGGTGTTCTTCAGACGATCGGCGTCGCCGATGGGCGTACGCGCGAGGCCGGGCAGCGCCCGCTGCGGCTCGACACGCACGAGTGCCCCCCAGACGAAATTGACGTTCACGTCAGGGGAGATGGCGTCCTGCGCGTCTTTCGGTTGACCTTGCACCGGCGCGATGACCGGCCGGAAATAGACCCGATAGGCAACTTCGGTCTGCGGGCGTCCGAGCGCCACCACGCGCACGAGCCGGGTCGCGCCTGCCGCAAGTACGAACTTCGCGGGCGAAGCCACCAGCGCGTTGCCAAGGCCGCCCGATGCCTGCGGCTGCCCGTGGGGCGCGAACTCGACCGACACCTCGTGCTCGGCGTCCGTTGCCGGATCGACGATACGTCTCACGCTCACATCCACGTACTGCGCATGGGGCGATTGCGAAGTGATCCGGATGACGCTCACCGGCGGCTGGTCGCCTGCGATCACGCTCGCGATGGGCGAGATGCTGACGTTCGCGCTCGCCAGTGCGGGCGCCCACGCCAACGCGCCTGCCACGATGGCATGACGCCACGCGGGGATGATCTTCCGGTCTCGGGTGACGCGCGGGTTCACGTCGCTCATTTGCGTTCCTCGGTTCGTTGTCGCGGGTCGTGATCCCGCCGTGGCGCAGCGAACCCGTCTGCACGAATCGCCATCGCCTGAGTCAATGGCGACATCGTAGAAACGCAGACAGACGAGCGAAATCTGACAAGTCAGATTTCGCTCAATAGTGTGGAAATGAGTGCTTCCTTGAAGCCACGCTATCGATAGCGGGCTAAGGCACGGCTATGGCAGGCTACGCAAGCGCGATGGCAGGACGATCCCAGCGGCGCCGCAATGCTGCCGGGCAGCGCAAAGACGAGTGGCGGTGAGGCACAGGAGTGCCGCCGAGGCGGCGACGTCGTCAGTCGGCGAGCGCGACGTTCACGAGCACGGGCGCGAGCACGCGCACGATGTCAGCCGGCGCCATCGAGACCAGATAGCCGCGACGCCCGCCGTTGATGAAGATCTCGGGCAATTCGAGAATCGACGCTTCCATGTAGATCGGCATGCGCTTGCGTGTCCCGAACGGACTGGTGCCCCCGACCAGAAAGCCCGAGTGCCGGTTGGCGACTTCCGGCTTGCATGGCTCGATGCGCTTGCGCCCGGCCTGACGCGCCAGCGCTTTGGTCGACACCTGACGGTCGCCGTGCATCAGCACGATCAGCGGATTCGCGTCTTCGTCCTCCATGACCAGCGTCTTGATGACCGCATGTTCCGGCACCTGGAGCGCCTGCGACGAGACACGCGTACCGCCGTGCTCCTGATACTCGTAAAAATGATTCCGAAACGCGACCTTGGCTTCGCGAAGCTGTTTGGTGGCAGGGGTCTCGGCAGTCGCCTTGGATTTCATATCGTAGAAGACGCAAAAAGCCATCAGCAGCGGTGCGGAACCCGTAGGGAAGCCGTACAGCGACACATCAGGCGAGGTGAAAACGAAGCGTGGCCGACGGCAGATCGGGAGGCCGTCGAATTCCGTAATATACGGATTGTAAGCAATCGCTTCATCGCGCATTACAATGCCGCCATGTCTGCCCCACTCGCTCCACCTGCTCCACCTGCGCCCTTCGCGACCGCCACCGCGGACACTGCCGACACGGTCAACGGCAACCACGCGACCGACGCCGCCGATCGTCTTCACGGCGACATCGGGCACTGGCTCGCCGGTCTGCCGTCGCGCATCGACACATTGCCGGCGCGCATCGCGGCGCAAGCCCCCAATCGCGTTGCGCTCATCGACGACTTCGGCCGTCTGACCTACGGCGAGTTGACGCAGGCCATTGCGGCCGGCGCCGAGCGCTTGCGGGCGCACGGCGTGCGCGCAGGCGACCGGGTGATGATCGTGGGCGAGAACGGGATTGCCTACGTCGTGCTGCTGCTCGCGGTGGCCTCGCTCGACGCATGGCCGCTCTTGTGCAACGCACGGCTCTCGCCCTCGGAACTCGGCATGATTCGCGAGCACGCCGGGCCGCGCTGCGCGATCTACACCATCGACGCCTCGCCCGATGCCGCCGCCCACGCGCGTGGCGACGCTGCCAAGGTCATGTGGCCGGACCTCGCGCTGGGGGCGATCGCGGTGTCCGACATCGACGTCGAACGTGTTGCCGAACCGGTGGAAACGGACCCGGCGGCCCAATGCGCGGCGCTGATCTATACGACGGGCACCACCGGCACGCCCAAGGGGGTGCGGCTTTCGCATCGCAATCTGATGTTCGTCGCCGCCGTATCGAGCACGTTGCGACGTGTTGGCCCTGAGGACATCGCATATGGCGTGCTGCCCATCTCGCATGTCTACGGGCTGACGTCGGTCTGCCTTGGCACGCTGTACGCGGGCGCGACATTACGGCTTGCGGCACGTTTCGCACCGGAGGCCGTGCTCGACTCGCTCGCCCATGACGGATTGACGATCCTGCAGGGCGTGCCTGCCATGCATGCCCGTCTGATGGCGCATGTCGCCACGCAGGGCCGGTCGCTTGTCGCGCCTCGCCTGCGCTTCGTCTACTCGGGCGGCTCGCCGCTGGACGCGGCGCTCAAGGCCCGCGTGGAAGCGTTCTACGGGCTGCCGGTCCACAACGGCTACGGGCTGACCGAGAGCAGCCCGACCGTCTCCCAGACATTGCTCGATGCGCCGCGCGACGACTGTGCGGTCGGTCCCGCCATACCGGGCGTCGCCGTGCGTATCGTGGGGCCGGACGGCCGCGACCTGCCCGACGGCGATGTCGGCGAACTCTGGGTGCGTGGCCCGAACGTCATGCTCGGCTATTACCGCGCGCCGGACCTCACGGCCGCGACCGTCACCGAGGACGGCTGGCTGCGCACCGGCGATCTCGCACACCGCGCGGAGGATGGCACGCTATTTCTCGCGGGACGCGCTCGCGAACTCATCATCCACTCCGGCTTCAACGTCTACCCGATCGAAGTGGAACAGGCACTGGCGAGCCACCCCGATGTGCTCCAGGCCGCCGTGCTCGGCCGTCCGTGCGAGGGCAACGAGCAGGTGATCGCGTTCGTGGAAGCCCGCCCCGGGCATCGCATCGATGTCGAGGCGCTCGCACAATGGGCGGCAAAACGGCTCGCGCCGTACAAGCGCCCGGCGCGGATCCAGGTGCTCGACGCCCTGCCCGCCGCCTCGACCGGCAAGGTGCTCAAGCACAAACTCAAAGCGTTGCTCTGACGCGTGACGCTTGCCAAGGGCGTCTTAGCCGCGCGGGTGATGCTGCGCGTGCAGCGACTTGAGACGTTCCCGCGCAACGTGCGTGTAGATCTGCGTGGTGGAGATGTCGGCATGACCGAGCAGCAACTGCACCACGCGCAGGTCCGCGCCATGGTTGATCAGATGCGTGGCGAACGCGTGCCGCAACGTATGCGGAGAGAGCGGCGCGCGAATATCGGCCTGCAAGGCGTAGCGCTTGATCAGATACCAGAACGCCTGCCGGGTCATGCCTTCGCCGCGCTGCGTGACGAAGAGCGTGTCGCACGCCCGGCCGCTCAGCAGCACGCGACGACTCTCGTCGAGATAGCGGGCAAGCCAGCCGTTGGCCTCCTCGCCGAAGGGCACGAGACGCTCCTTCGCCCCCTTGCCGAAGATGCGCAGCACGCCTTCGTTCAAGCCCACTTCGATGGTCTTGAGCGCGACCAGCTCCGACACGCGCAGCCCGCTCGCGTACATCAATTCGAGCATGGCGCGGTCGCGCAGCCCCAGCGGTTGCGCGACGTCGGGCGCCGCGAGCAACGCTTCGACCTGCGCTTCCGACAAGGTCGAGGGCAGACGCTGCGCGCGCTTGGCCGACGCAATGCGCAGGCAAGGGTCCCGCTGCACGATGTGCTCGCGCAGCGCCCATTGGTAGAAACGTTTGAAGACGGACAGACGCCGGTTCACACTGCTCGCCAGACTTTCCCGGCGCCATGCGAGATACGCCGTGAGCGCCGCCTCGTCGACGGCATCGAGCGCGATGTCCTGCGACTCGGCAAGCCAATCGGCGAGCAGACGCAAGTCGCGGCGATAGGCGTCGAGCGTGTTTCGCGACAGGCCGTCTTCGAGCCAGAGGGTGTCGCAGAACTGATCGATGAGGGTGGCGCTGCGTTCGCTGGATTGAGTCAAACCTGGGATCCTTTCTGTTCGGGCGCGCCTTCCTGTGCAAGCGCCCATGCCACGTGTTCGCGCACCAGCGCCGACGCATGGTCGCGGCGCGCGAGCAACGCGTCTCGCATCGGCTTGCGCGCCTGGGCATCGGCTGTGTCGCGCAACGCGTTGCCGAGTCCGACTGCCAGATTGCGCAGCCATCGTTCATGGCCGATGCGGCGAATCGGGCTGCCCTCGAGCCGAGACATGAATTCCGTTTCGCTCCAGGCGAACAGTTCGACCAGCGACGCGTCGTCGAGCTTGTTTCGGGGCGCGAAATCGGCCAGCGGCGACGCTTGCGCAAACTTGTTCCACGGACAGTGGAGCTGGCAGTCGTCGCAGCCGTAAATCCGGTTGCCCATCTTCGCGCGCAGCGGTTCGGGGATCGCGCCCTTGTGCTCGATCGTCAGATACGACACGCACAGGCGCGCATCGACGCGGAACGGTTCGGTGATCGCACCGGTCGGGCACACGTCCAGGCAACGCCGGCATTGTCCGCAGTGCTCGCCGCGCGCCATGGCCGCTTTCTCATGATCGGCATGATCGTCGCGATCGAGCGGCAGCGGCACGTCGACGAAAATCTCGCCCAGGAAGAACAGCGACCCCGCCTCTCGCGAGAGCAGCAGGGTATGTTTGCCGCGCCAGCCCAGCCCCGCCTTCTGCGCGAGTTCCACTTCGAGCACCGGCGCCGAGTCGGTGAATACGCGATAACCGAAGGGACCGATGGCCTTCGCAATACGATCGGCCAACTGCTGCAAGCGGTTGCGCATGACCTTGTGATAATCGCGTCCCCGGGCATAGATCGACACGACGGCCTCGGCCGGTTGCGCGGCGCGTGCGGCTTCATGCGCGCGCCATTGCGAGAGATCGACATCGCTGGGGAGATAGTTCATGCGTGCGCTGATGACGCGCACCGTGCCCGGCACCAGTTCGGCGGGACGCGCGCGCTTCATGCCATGGGCCGCCATGTAGTCCATGTCGCCGTGACATCCGTCGTCGAGCCACTGCTGCAAGCCCGCTTCGGCGTGCGAGAGATCGGTGTCCGTGATGCCCACATGGCCGAAGCCGAGTTCGGTCGCCCATCCACGAATCTGCACGGCAAGCGTCGCCAGTGCCCCGGAATCGAGGGCAGATGGCGTCGCTTTGTCGCGCGAGGACGACACTTCCGGGGTCTCCGGGGGTGTCGATGGCTCGACTTGTGCGGCGGTAGCGGGGAAAATCACGGAAGCTTTCATCGACTCCATTTTACGCAATGCCCGCCATGCCCGACTCTTCGGCGCCGCCCTTGCTGGGCGAGCGCATCTTCGCGCTGCCGGACGAAGCCGCCACTGAGGCCTTCGCCGCGGCGTTCGCGCGTGTCATCGTGGCGCGCATGGCGCACACCGATGCCGCGCACGCGGGGCTGCATGTGCAACTCTCGGGCGACCTCGGGGCCGGCAAAACGACCTTCGTGCGAGCGCTGTTGCGCGCGCTGGGCCATACGGGCCGCGTCAAAAGCCCGACCTACGCGCTGTGCGAACCCTACAACATCGACACACCACAGGGCGCGTTGCCGGTCTATCATTTCGATCTGTACCGCTTTGCCGATCCGGCCGAATGGCATGACACGGGCTTTCGCGAGCATTTTGCGGGCGATGCCCTGTGCCTGGTCGAGTGGCCGGAAAAAGCCGAAGGGCTCCTCGGCACCCCCGATTTGCGCCTTTGGCTGGAACCTGTCGGCGATAGTCGCCGTCTCACGACGAGCGCCTACACGCCGGCCGGTCTTGCTTGCCTGAACTCATGCTGATCAAACGCTTCGCCCGTACCGACGACGCCTCATCGCCCAATGCCGGCCGCCGCCGCGCCTTGCGCGTCGGCGCATCGACGTTGATTCTGGCCCTCACCGGCCCCCGTCTCGCTTTCGCCAACGCCATCGTTGCCGTGCGTGTCTGGCCGGCAAGGGACTACACACGTGTCACGCTCGAGACCGACAACCCGGTCAAGTTCCAGCAGCAGTTGATGGAAAGTCCGAACCGCTTCGTCATCGATCTCGACGAAGTGGATCTGAATCCCGCGCTGCGCGATCTCGTCGCGAAAATTCAACCGAACGACCCGCAGATCGCACAAGTGCGCGTGGGGCAGTTCAAACCCGGCGTCGTGCGCATGGTTTTCGACCTCAAGGCCGGGGTGAAGCCACAGTCGTTCACGCTGCCGCCGGTGGCGGGTTACAAGTACCGCACGGTGTTCGATCTGTACCCGGCCGTCGAGCCCGATCCGCTCATGGAGCTGCTCGCGCAGACCGCGAACAAGGCTCAGGCGCTCGCGCAAAGCTCTCAGTCGTCGCAGTCGCTGCATCCGTCCCAACCGTCGGCCGGCGCCAGCACGCCGAGCACGGAGGAGAGCGAAGCCTTCTTCCAGAAGTACGCACAGCGCGACCAGGCCGGACGTCCGCCGCGCCCCGGCCCCACGCCGTCGACGCCCGCACCGGACAAAACGCCGCCGCTGGCCCAGCGTAATGACAAGGAGAACAAGGACGACACCGACGACTACGTGCCGCCTGCACGCGCGCAGAAGACCGCCCGCCTGCTCACCATCGCGCTCGACCCGGGCCATGGCGGGGAAGACCCCGGCGCCATCGGCGGGCGCGGCACATACGAGAAGGTCGTGGTGTTGCAGATCGCCAAGCGCCTGCGTCAGAAGATCGACGCCGAGCCGAACATGCGCGCCATGATGACTCGCGACGCGGACTTCTTCGTACCGCTCGGCGTGCGTGTGCAGAAGGCGCGCCGCGTCGACGCCGACCTGTTCATGTCGATCCATGCCGACGCCTTCACCTCCCCTTCGGCCAACGGGGCGTCCGTGTTCGCCCTGTCCGAGCGCGGGGCAACGAGCGCCACGGCGCGGCTTCTCGAGAAGACGCAGAACGCCTCCGACCTGATCGGCGGCGTCAACATCAAGACCAACGACCGGACCGTCGCCCACGCGCTGCTCGACATGTCGACGACCGCCCAGATTCGCGATAGCAAGGTGTTCGGCACCGCACTGCTCTCACAGATCGGCACGGTGGCGCCGCGCCTTCACAGCAAGAACGTCGAACAGGCGTCGTTCGCCGTGCTCAAGGCGCCGGACATCCCGTCGGTGCTGGTCGAGACCGCCTTCATCAGTAACCCGGACGAAGAGCGCAACCTGATCGATCCGGCGTATCAGGACCGCTTGGCCGACGCGCTGCTCAAGGGCATCAAGGCCTACTTCGCCAAGAACCCGCCCATCGCGAAGAACCGTACGGCCTGACGTGGCGCGTTGCGTCGTCTTTGCGCGCTACATGCCGGTAATATCGTTGCAAGCAAGTCGCAAATGAAAAATGGCGCGCCCGAATGAACTGACCCCGTAAAGTTGGACGGGAAAGTTATGTGGTTAAGGGCTGGGTTCTGTACTGCACAGGACTCAGCCCTTTTAGCTTGAGCTTGATGCGATCGTGGTTGTAATAACGGATGTACTCGGCAATCGCTCGGCGTAGTTGATCAACGCTGTCAAAGTGCGCCAGGCGAAAGCACTCGGATTTGAGCGTGCCGAAAAAGCTCTCCATGGCGGCATTATCCAGACAATTGCCTTTGCGAGACATGCTCTGTGAGATGCCCCGTGCGGCAAGCCGTTCGCGATATGCCCGCATTTGATAAGCCCAGCCCTGGTCGGAATGAAGCATTGGCGCTTGGCCCTCGGCCAAACGCACAAAGGCCTTGTCCAGCATGCCTTGGATGAGTGCAAAATCAGGCCGCTCACTGGTCTGCCAAGCCACGATCTCGCCGTTGTAGAGATCTAAAACCGGGGACAAATATAGCTTCTTACCGTCAACGTTGAATTCCGTGACATCCGTCACCCATTTCTCGTTGGGTCGTTTGGCCTCGAACTGACGAGCCAGTAGATTCGGCGCGATACGCCCGATCTCTCCCCGATAGGAGCGGTACTTCTTAGGGCGCACAAGCGACTTGAGCCGCAGTAGTGCCATCAAGCGTTGCACCGTCTTGTGATTCACGGGAGTACCGTTCTGGCGCAGCGCGGCCGTCACGCGGCGGTAGCCGTAGCGACCCTTGTGGTACGCAAAGACCTGCGCGATCTTCGCCTTGAGCTCGCTATGACGATCTCCGGCCTTAGCCACCGTCATCTGGTAATAGAACGTGCTACGCGCTAAGCCAGCAATCTTTAACAGTGCCCCGAGCGGGTGACGCTCACGCAATGTGCTCACCGCTTGCGCTTTTTCTTTGGCGCTGTCTGCTCCTTGGCCCGGAGCAGTTCGTCCAACTTTTTTAGGTACGCCACCTCCGCGCGCAGGTATTCGATTTCTTTGAGCAGGTCTTCACGCGCACGCTCGTCGCCGGGCGTCGTCGGCTGGGGTGGCTGTTTGGGTTGGGACATCTTGGGTGGCCGGCCTTTACGGCGAGGCTTGAGAGCTTCGAAACCACCCTCATGATACTGGCGCTCCCAACGGCTGACACTATTGCCTTCGCGTAAATCGAACACCGCGCATGTGCGCTGGTACGACAGCTCGTGATGCCACATGTGCTGGAGCACCGACATCTTGAACTCGGCACTATAGGTTTCGTGCTTCTTGCGAAGCCCTGCGTCGCCATGCTCACGATAAGCATTCACCCAACGCCGTAGCACCGTACAACCAACACCGTACTTCTGGCTTACATGCCGGCTGCCACGCCCACCGTCTAGATATTCGCGAACTGCACGGCGCTTGAACGCCTCGTCGTACTTCGTCATGCAAAAACCCCCAAGGGTTGGATTTATGTCCAACTCTTGGGGGTCAGTTCAGAATCGAATCGGGACGCGCCATTTTTTCATGGCCTCGGCGGCAGTGATCCGTCGAAGCCAGTCGAACGGATTTACTTGCCCTGCCCTTGCGGTTCGCCACGGCGACGACCGCGCGTGAACAGCTTCCACAATGCGCCCAGGGCGATGGGCACCACGGCGGCCGAAATACCGACCAGCACGATGATGTTCAGATACTGCTTGACCAGCGGCAGGTTGCCGAACAGGTAGCCGCCGCCCACGAGCAATACGACCCAGATCAGCGCGCCCAGCACGTTGTAGAGCTGGAAGCGCGTCCACGACATGGCCGAGACGCCGGCGACGAACGGTGCGAACGTGCGCACGACCGGCACGAAACGCGCCATGACGATGGTCTTGCCACCGTGATGCTCGTAGAAGTCGTGGGTCTTGCGCAGGGCGTCGCGATCGAGGAAACGCCAGTTCTTCTCGTACACGCGCGGCCCGATCTTCGAGCCGATCCAGTAATTGAGCGTGTTGCCCGTCACCGCCGCGATAAAGAGCAGCACGCCGAGCAGCCACGGATCCATGGCGCCGGTGGCGGCAAACGCGCCGCCGATGAACAGCAGGGAATCGCCCGGAAGGAACGGGAAAAGCACCAGCCCTGTTTCCACGAAAACGATCATGAACAGGAACAGATACACCCAGTTTCCGTACTGATCGATGAACACCCCCAGATGTTTATCGATGTGGAGCACCATCTCCAGCAATTGCACCAAAGTATCCAAGTCGATTCCTCAAGATAAAGGACGCTGGCCCGTCCCTGCGGGCGCGCGACGAGTCGCATCATACCAGCGCGACTGTCGTGCGTCGTTAAGTCTGCGTGACGGTAACACCCGTGGCCGGGAATGGCCGGGCGCGTCCCAAATCGTCACTTTTTTCCGGTCTGGACTCGCCGTGAGCTTCCCACACCGGAATTAGTTGCCAATTAAAGGCCCATCGGTGGGCAATGGGCAAGCAATGGGCGGGGGTTAAATGGCTATTTAACAGGCATGGCGAGCGGAAACGGCGCTCAACCTATGTCTTTGAGGGCACCCTTTATAATGGTTCCCATGTCCGCCACCCCGACCTCCGCCCCCGACGCGCAAGACCCGGCCATCGCCTCCGTCGATGTGCCCGGCAACGCGCCCTCCGAAGCTGCCGAGCGCCGCCCCGGCCCAATGCCTGCGGGCCTCGCGCCCGCGCGCGCCATCCGTGTCCTGCCCGACCAGCTGATCAGTCAGATCGCCGCCGGCGAGGTGGTCGAACGCCCCGCCTCCGTGGTCAAGGAACTGTTGGAAAATGCGCTGGACGCCGGTGCCCGCGCGCTTCAGATCAAGCTCGAAGAGGGTGGCGTGCGCCGTATCGCCATTACCGACGACGGCGGCGGCATGTCCGCCGATCAACTGCCGCTGGCGCTCACGCGCCACGCCACGAGCAAGATCCGCACGCTCGACGAGCTGGAGTCGGTCCTCACGCTCGGATTCCGGGGTGAAGCGCTGGCCTCCATCGCCTCCGTTGCACAGCTCACCCTTTCCAGCCGTCAGATCGACGCCCCACATGCCACCGCCATCGACGGCAACACCGGTGCACTGACCCCGGCCGCCGGTCCGGTGGGCACGACCGTCGACGTGCGCGACCTGTATTTCAATACTCCCGCGCGACGCAAATTCCTGAAGACCGAGCAAACCGAGTTCGGTCATTGCATGGACGTCATTCGCCGCAGCGCACTGGCGCGCCCGGATGTCGGTTTCTCGATCCTGCACAACAACCGTGCCGTGGAGCACTGGAACGCCTCGGACGCCGCCACCCGTGTCGCACGCGTGCTGGGCAGCGATTTCGCCGACGCCCATCTGGCGCTGGACGAAGGCGCGGCCGAGTTGCGTCTTTCGGGCTTCGTCGGCCTGCCGACCGCGAGCCGTGGCCGCGCCGACCAGCAATATTTCTTCGTGAACGGTCGTTTCGTGCGCGACAAGCTGCTCACACACGCCGTGCGCGCGGCGTATGAAGACGTGCTGCACGGCGACCGCTATCCGGCGTACGTGCTGTATTTCGAATTGCCGCCACAGTTGGTGGACGTGAACGTTCACCCGTCGAAGATCGAAGTGCGCTTTCGCGACGCCCGCAGCGTCCACCAGTTCGTGTTCCACGCCGTGCAGCGCGCGCTCGCGCGGGCGGCCGGCAGCGGCGGCGCAACGCACGCCGCGCACCTGACCGAAAGTGGCGGACTCGCCGCCGGTCCGGGGGGGATGGGAATGGCAGGGACGATGGGGACGATCGGAGCAGCGGGCGGCTTCGGCGGCGTACGTCCCTCCGGCGGCTTCGGCACGCCGGGCGGCAGCAGCTGGAATTCGCGTGCGCAGCAAGGCGCGTTGCCCATGGCGCAACCGCTGTCGGTCTACGACAATCTGTTCGGGCGCGCGGCGCCGCCGGCGGCACGGCCGTACGGACAGCCCGGCGTCACCGATGTGCCGTCTCCGGCTTACGGTAACCATGACACCAACGGTGAGACGCCGGGCAGCGGTCTGGCGGACGCTTTCGCAGCCAATGTCAATGCCAACCACGCCACCGGCGCGGCCGACGCCATGTCGCTCGAACAACCGCTGGGCTTTGCCCTCGGCCAGTTGCACGGCATTTACATCCTTGCCCAGAACGCCTACGGTCTGGTGCTCGTCGACATGCACGCGGCGCACGAGCGCATTCTCTACGAGCGCTTCAAGCAAGCGCTGGTCGAGCGCAGCGTGCCCGTCCAGCCGCTACTCATTCCGGTCACGTTCTTCGCCGACCCGGTCGAGATAGGCACGGCGGAAGAACATCAGGAAACGTTGACGGCGCTGGGCTTCGATCTGGCCGCGATATCCCCCACCACGCTCGCCGTGCGCGCGATTCCCGCCTTGCTCGACGGGGCCGATGCGCAAGCGCTGGCGCGCGCCGTGCTGGCCGATCTGCGCCAATACGGCGGCTCGCGCGTGCTCACGGAGCGTCAGCACGAATTGCTCGGCACGCTCGCCTGCCATACTGCAGTGCGCGCGAACCGGCGTCTGACGCACGAGGAAATGAACGCCCTGCTGCGCCAGATGGAAGCCACCGAGCGAGCCGACCAGTGCAATCACGGACGTCCCACCTGGTACCAACTCACGCTTGGCGACCTCGATAAATTATTCATGCGCGGACGTTGAGCGGTTCATGAAGGCAATTCCCCCGATCGTTTGTCTGCTGGGCCCGACAGCCTCCGGCAAGACTGCCGCCGCTCTGGCGCTCGCGCACGACACCCCGCTGGAGATCATCAGCGTCGATTCCGCGCTGGTGTATCGCGAAATGGATATCGGCACGGCAAAACCGAGCGCCGAAGAACTCGCCGCCGTGCCGCACCACCTGATCGACATCATCGATCCGCGCGACGCCTATTCCGCCGCGCAATTTCGCCAGGACACGCTGCGCCTCATCGACGAGATCGCCGCACGCGGACACCGTCCGCTGCTCGTTGGCGGCACCATGCTGTACTACAAGGCGCTCACGCAAGGCCTCTCTCCGCTACCGTCTGCCGATGCGCACGTGCGCGCCAGACTCGACGAAGACGCCGCGCGCGACGGCTGGCCGGCCATGCACGCGCGACTCGCCAGCGTCGATCCGGTGACGGCCGCGCGCCTCGCGCCGAACGACTCGCAGCGCATTCAACGGGCACTGGAAGTGTTCGAACTCTCTGGCAAACCGATGTCGCAGTGGCTGGCCGAGCAGGCGCAGACGCCCGATACGCCATCGCCACATACGTTCGTGCCCGTTGCGCTGGAACCGGGCGACCGCTCGGTCCTGCACGCCCGTATCGCGCAGCGATTCCATCAGATGCTCGCCGCAGGCTTCGTCGAGGAAGTCGAACGTCTGCGAGCGCGCGGCGATCTCGATCCTGGCCTGCCGTCGATGCGCTGCGTTGGATACCGTCAGGTGTGGGAATACCTCGATGGCGAGACGGACTACGACACCATGCGCGAAAAGGGCATCTTCGCCACGCGCCAACTGTGCAAACGACAACTCACCTGGTTGCGCTCGATGCCCGAGCGCCATGTCGTCGACTGCACGGCCCGGGACGCCCCACAGCGCGTGCTGGCAACCGTGCGCGCGCTCTGGCAATCCTGAGCCAACGAGACCCGACTGAGCCACGGGACCACGCCTGCCCCACGCATCGCCCCACGCATCGCCCCATCCCGCCGCCCGCGCGGCGAAGCGTGTCTCGCGCCGCTGCGCCCGGGCTTTCGTGGTCCGGCCTGCGTCATTCCGCCCCCCTTCAACACCCGTCGCATCCGTTCAAACCCTGACAGCTTTCCGGTTTGCATGTCGATTTTGATATGCTAATTTGCATATCAACGTTTCGATCAATGCAAAATTGCATCGAATCCACGATACCGGGAAGGGTGCCAATGACGCAGACTTCGATGGAGCCGAGTGGGGTGGCAGGCGGGATGCCGGGTAACGCGATGCGGTTGCCAACGGGCGGCCCGCGGCGCGTGCCGATTGGCAAATGGCTCGTGCGCGCCGGTATCGCGCTGATTTATCTGTTCATGCTCAGCCCGCTGATCTTCGTGGTGTGGCTGAGTTTCTTCAAAGACGCGATCATCACGTTCCCGCCGAGCGGCTACACGCTGTCGTGGTACGTCAACGCCTGGCGTAACGCGGCATTCGCCGACGGATTCCTGCTCTCGCTCCAGCTCGCGGCCTGCGCTGCGATCGGCGGCGTGGTGCTCGGTGTCGCGGCGTCGCTCGCCCTCGCCCGTTACCGCTTTCCGGGCCGGCGCACGCTCGGCAACGTGCTGCTGTTGCCGCTCGTCGTGCCGGGCATCGTCGCCGGCATTGCCACCTACCTGTTCTATCTGCGTGCGGAGAACGCGCTCGACATCGATATCGTCGGCACGTTCGGCGGTCTGGTGATCGCGCATGTGTGCCTGACCATTCCGTGGACCATGCGGCTCGTGGGCGCGAGCCTCGCGCAGATCGACGGCGCCATCGAAGAGGCCGCACGCAATCTCGGTGCGGGCCCGTGGCGCACGCTCTGGCGCGTAACGCTGCCGATGCTGCGTCCCGCCATCGTCGCCGCCGTGCTGTTCAGCTTCATCGTGTCGTTCGAGAATCTGGAACTCACGCTGCCGCTGGTGGGACCGGGCAAGACGACCCTGCCCATCGCCATCATGCAGTACCTCGAATTCAATCTCGATCCGACGATTGCCGCGGTCTCCGCCGCGCAGATCGTATTGCTCGGCATCGTCATGCTGATCACCGATCGCTTCGTCAAACTTAGCCAGGTGATCTGACATGGCCAACGTCTCGCTGCGTAACCTGCGCAAGCAATACGGCAACGCCGCTGCCGTCGCGGATTTCTCGCTGGACATTGCCGAAGGCGAACTCGTCGCTTTTCTCGGGCCGAGCGGCTGCGGCAAGACCACCACGCTGCGCATGGTCGCGGGCTTCGTCGAGCCGAGCGCCGGCGAGATCTGGATCGGTGGCAAGGAAGTCTCGCGCCTGCCCGCGCATCGCCGCAACACCGGCATGGTGTTCCAGCGTTATGCCCTCTTCCCGCACATGACCGTCGCGCAGAACGTGGCGTTCGGGCTGGAGATGCGACGCGTCTCCAGCGCCGAGCGCGACACGCGCATTCGTGAAGCGCTCGACATGGTGCGCCTCACCGCGCTTGCCGATCGCTACCCGCGCCAGCTTTCCGGCGGACAGCAGCAGCGTGTGGCCATTGCACGCGCGCTCGCGATTCGTCCCGACGTCTTCCTGCTCGACGAGCCGCTCTCGAATCTCGACGCCAAGCTGCGCACGGAAGTCCGCGAAGAAATTCGCGCGTTGCAGCGCCGCCTGGGACTCACGACGATCTTCGTCACACACGATCAGGAAGAGGCCCTGGCGATCGCCGACCGACTCGCCGTGATGCACGACGGATGTGTCCAGCAGATCGGCACCGCCGACGCCCTGTACGAGCGCCCGGCCAATCCGTTCGTGGCCAACTTCCTCGGCAAGATGAATTTTCTTGCCGGACAGATGCAGGACGGGCATTTCGTCACCGCCAGAGGCGAGCGTCTCGCGCTCGCGGGCGCCGCCGCGATGGCCGACGCGAAGACGCTGGGCATTCGTCCGGAACGTCTGCGCCTGACCGATGCCGCGACACCCGGCGAGACGGCGGTGCCCGTCACGGTCGACCAGACGATCTATCTCGGCTCGACGCTGGAGCTTCGCCTCAAGAGCGCCCAAGGCGAAATGCTGGTCGCCCACGTGCCGAACACGGCGCGCGACGACGCGCGTCGCTTCTCGCCGGGCAGCGCGCTCAAGGCCTGCTTCGCGAGTCGCGACTGCCTGTTCTTCAACGCGTGAGCACGCGCGCGCCGCCCCTGCAAACGCATTCGTTTCACTCCCGCTTCATTCACGCTTCATTCACGCTTCGACCCATGCCTTGGCCTTGCCGGGCCAACGTTTAGAAGGATGACGACATGACGCACGCTCTGAACCGCCGCACGTTCCTGAAGACCGCTTCCGGTCTGGTGATTGCCCCCACGCTCGGGCTGGACGCTCTCTCGGCCCACGCGGCGGCGGCATGCCCGAACGTGGTCGTCGGCACCTGGGGCGGCGACTATCTGAACCTGCTGGAACAGAACATCGGCAAACCGATCATCGAGGCCGCTGGCGGCAAGGTCACTTACGACTCGGCCGATCAGGTGGGGCGCATGACGAAGCTGCGCGCGGAGAAAGCCTCGCGCCGCGGCTCGCTCGACGTGGCCTGCCTTGCCGACCTCGACATGTACGACATCAACCGCTCCGGCATTCTGGAGGCGGTCGACGCCAAGCTGGTGCCGAATCTCGCGAACACGCTCGACGCGTTGCGCCGTCCGTACTCGATTCCGCACATCTTCAGCGCGATGGTGATCGTCTACAACCCCGAGAAGGTCGGCACGAAACCCGATTCGTTTACCGCCGCGCTCGATCCGAAGCTCAAAGGCAAGGTCGGCTTCTCCGACATCCTCTACAACTTCAACGTGGTGAGCAGCTCGCTCGCGGCAGGTCACAAGGACGGCGACATGGCGGGTGGCGTGCAATTCCTGCGCGAGCTTCGCAAAACGCAACAGCCCAAGGTGTATCCGTCCAACGAGGCGGTGGCCTCCGCCCTCAAGAGCGGCGACATCTGGTTCACGTGCATGTGGAAGGCGCGCGCCTTGCAATGGAAGAAGGCGGGTGTGCCCATCGACTACGTGGTGCCGAAGGAAGGCGCCGTGCCGGTCACGTTCGAAGCCGCCGTGCCGAAGAATTCGCAGTCCAAGCCGTGCGGCTTCAACTACCTGAACGCCATGCTCGACCCACGTGCGCAGATCGGCTTTGCCGAGACGATGGGCTATGCGCCGACGGTGAAGAACGCCAATCTGCCGCCGTCGTTGCAACAGAGCGTGGGGTTCACGAGTGCGGAACTCGAGCGCATGGTCAAGCTCGATTACGCGCGCTTTACGGCGGACAAGCCCGCCCTGCTCGACTTCTGGAACAAGGAATTCAAGGTGGGATTGTGAGCGTCGCAGACACTTCGCCCTCACCGGAGCCCGCGATGTCATCGCAGCTGACCGAAGCCACGTCGTCCGGGTCGGCGCACCGCGCCGCCACCGCCCGCGCGGTGCGCAGTGCATTCACCGGCGGCTCGCTCGCGGCGCCCGCCACGCTCGTCGTGCTGCTGGTGATCGTGTTGCCGGGATTGCAACTGGTGCGTTACAGCTTCAACCGGTTCGATCCCGTCGACATGATGCAGGCCGCGCTCACCGGCGCGAACTACGTCAAGTTCTTCACCGACCCCTACTATCTTTCCGTGCTGTGGACGACGATCAAGGTCGCCTCGTTGTGCACCGCGCTCGCGCTCGTGTTCGGCTTCCCGGTCGCGTATGTGCTCGCGCGCACGCAAAGCCGCTTCAAGAGCCTGCTCGTGATGCTGCTCGTCTTCCCGCTGCTCGTGGGCAATGTCGTGCGCGCCGCCGGCTGGATGGTGATGCTCGGTAACGCCGGCTTCGTCAATGCGATGCTCGTGTCGCTGGGCATCGTGCCCCAGCCGGTGCGTTTGCTCTACACGCCGTTCGCCGTCGTGATCGGCACCACGGCGGTCGTGTTGCCGTACATGATTCTCACGCTGCAAAGCGTGCTCGAAGGCATGGACTTCTCGGTCGAAGAGGCCGCGCGCAATCTCGGCGCAACCTTCCGGCAAACGCTCACACGCGTAATTCTGCCGATGGCCGCCCCCGGCATTGCCGCAGGCACCATGCTCGTGTTCATTCTCTGCATGAACGCCTATGCCACGCCCGTGCTACTGGGCGGCACCGGTATCACGATGATGACGCCCTCGATCTACGACCAGATCGCCAAGGCCAACAACTGGCCGTTCGGCGCCGTGCTCTCCATCGTGTCGATGGTCGTGACGTTCGCCCTCGCCATCGCCTCGCACTGGGTCATCCAACGTCGCTACGCGAAGACCATGATGACCTGATGCCCGCCTCGATTCGCCCCGATGCGCCGCTCACGGGCGGCGCGCGCTCCGACATTCCGCAATGCGTTTGCCGACAAGGATGCCAGCATGCCGACTCTCTCCGATGCCACACGTCAGTACCGCCGCGCGCTGATGAACGATCTGATGGACCGAACGCGCGTCGACGCGCTCGTCTTCACCGCCGCCGACTTCTTCCAGTGGACCACCAACTTTCACGTCGACGTGCAGACATGGGAGCGCCCCATTGCCGTTTGCGTGCCACGCAACGGCGAGCCGTTCGCGGTGATGAACGAGTTGTCCACGCATCACCTCATGATGGCGCGCGAGCGTCGCCACCTCTGGCTCGATCTCGATCGGGTGACGCTGTATGCCGAGCATCCGCGCGTGACGCAACGCCAGCCGCTACTCGCGGAAGTACCGGCGCTCATCGCAGACACCTTGCGGGCGGCAGGCCTTGCGGCGTCACGCATTGGCGTCGATGCGGCCGGCGGCCCGCTCGCCCGTGCGAGCGCACTCCTGCCCGACGCCAAACTTGTGCCGATGCTCCCTGAAATGCGTAGCCTGCGCTGGGTCAAGCACGAGGAAGAAATCGCGATCATGCGCGCGGGTGCGGAACTGGCGGACTGGGTTCAGGATCGCTATCGCGAGAACATCCGGCCCGGGCGTCTGGTTCAGGAACTCGACTACGCCATGGCCGCGCTCATGGTCACCGAAGGGGCCAGGCGATTTCCCGGGGAGAACCTCGAAGTCATGCGCTGCTGGACACTCTCCGGCCCGGCGTCGGCGTCGCCGCACGGCGATGGCGCATCGTGCGGGGCGCGCATCGGCAAGGGCGACGGTCTGGTCAACATCGTGATCCCGCGCCTGAACGGCCTCGTCATCGAAAATGAACGCACGTGGTTCTGCGGCAAGCCGTCGAGCGAACAGGCGCGCTTTTACGAAGTGGCCCGCGCAGCCAACGAGGCGGCGGTCAATGCCGCCGTCACCGGCAAACCCGTGTCGGGCATCGACGCAGCCGCACAGGCCGTGATCGAAAGAGCGGGATGCGGCGAGTACATCCGCCATCGCACCGGCCATGGCATGGGGATCATCGGCCACGAATATCCCGACGACATGGCGTTCAACCATCGCCCGTTGCTCGCCAACGAAGTGTATTCGGCCGAGCCGGGCATCTACGTCTACGGCCTGGGCGGCTTCCGGCTCGACGATTCGGTCGTCACGGGCGATACGCCGGTGATGCTCACGAATACGCCGCGCACGCTGGCGCACGCCACCATCGACGAATAGAACAACATTTCGGAGGAGAAGTCATGGAGTCGATTCTGCTATCGAACTGCGCATTGCTCGACCCGGTGAAGGGAGAACTGCGCGAAGACCACGCCGTGCTCATCGAAGGCGGCCGCATCAAGGAAGTTTCCGATAAACCGATTCATGCGCCGTCCGCGCGACACATCGACGCCCACGGGCGCACCGTCATGCCCGGACTCATCGATCTGCACGTGCACGTGCATGCGACGCAACTCAACCTCTCGGCGCAGGCGCATTTGCCGAACGTGCTCGTCACGCTCAAGTCGGTGCCGATTCTGCAAGGCATGCTGCGTCGCGGATTCACGACCGTGCGCGACGCGGGCGGCGCCGGTCATGCGATCAAACACGCCGTAGACAGCGGACTGGCGGAAGGGCCGCGGCTGTTCGTTTCGGGGCGCGCCATCAGTCAGACGGGCGGCCACGGCGACGGCCGTGCCCGCACGGACTACATCGGCACCGACGGGCCATGTCCGTGCTGCGTGCGCGTCGGGGCGCTCTCGCGTGTGGCGGATGGCGTGGACGAAGTGCGTCGCGCCGTGCGCGAAGAACTGCAAATGGGCGCGGACCAGATCAAGATCATGGCCTCGGGCGGCGTGGCATCGCCGACCGATCCGGTCGGGGCGTGGGGTTACTCGGAAGACGAGATCCGCGCCATCGTTGCCGAAGCCCGCGCGCGCGGCACCTATGTGCTCGCGCATGCGTACACGGCAGCCGCCATCGAGCGGGCCGTGCGTTGCGGCGTTCGCACCATCGAGCACGGCAATCTCGTCGATGCGCCGACTGCGCGCTACATGGCCGAACAAGGGGCGTACGCAGTACCCACGCTCGTGACCTACGATGCGCTTGCCAACGAAGGCAAGTCGCTCGGCCTGCCGGACGACAGCGTCGCCAAGATCGCCGACGTGCATGCCGCCGGTCTGCGCTCGCTGGAAATCTTCCGGGAGGCGGGCGTGAAGATGGGTTACGGCTCGGACCTTCTCGGCGAGTCACAACGCCTGCAGAGCGACGAATTCCGCCTGCGCGCCGAAGTGCTCTCGCCAGCGGAAATCCTGCGCAGCGCCACGGTCGTCGGCGCCGAAGTGTTGGGACAATCCGGGCAACTGGGCGAAATCGTGCCCGGCGCGCATGCCGACGTGCTGATCGTCGACGGCAATCCGCTTGCCTCGCTCGACTGCCTGCTCGGACAAGGCGAGCGGATTCCGATGGTGATGAAGGGCGGTAAAATCCACGCTTTCGCGCTGTAAGGCAGGCGCAGCAGGGGCCCCGGCGCGTTGGTGCGCGTTGGTGCGCGTTGATGCGCGTTGATGCGCGAGGGGACCGGGGGCATCGGCGGATCGGTGGATCGAGATGAGGGGGGCGTCGGTGCATGGCAGTATCGGCGCGTTCAGGACATCGATGCTCCCGTGCGTGCGTCCGCCCCCTGCATGACAGGCTTGCCGCACACGCCAACTCTTCCGTGGAGAATCGATGGATTTCCGGCACATCGACGCCTTTCGGGCGCTGATGCTCACGCGCACGACCACCAAAGCGGCACAGGTGCTAGGCACGTCGCAATCCGCGGTGAGCCGTCTCGTCGCCGATCTCGAACGCTCGACACGTCTCACGCTGTTCGACCGCGCGCGCGGGCGTCTCGAACCCACCGCCGAGGCATTTGCGCTGTTCGAGGAAGTCGAGCGCCGCTATGCCGGGCTCGATAACATCCGGGAGTTCGCCCTCAATCTGCGCAACCCCGACAAGGCGGTCGTTCGTGTGGGATCGGTCGTCTCGTTCGGTCTGGGCTTCTTCGCCCGCGTGATGGCCAGCTATCGCGCGCTGTACCCGAACGTGCAACTCGCGCTGACCACGGGCGCGTCGGATCTGATTCGCGATCAGGTGGTCACGCATCAGCTCACGCTCGGTCTCGTCACCGACACCATCGACGTGGCGGCGACCGACGCCGTCTCGTTCGCCAAGCTCGACGCGATCTGCGCACTACCGGCCGGGCACCCGCTGGCGCGCAAGAAGGTCGTGCGCCTGGCCGACCTGAAGGATCAGCCGATTCTGTCGTACGAGCCGACCGACATGATTCGCTGGGGGATGGACCGACTGTTCGCCGAAGGCAATCTGCATCAGCAGGTGGTCGCCACCGCGCGCTACTCGATCAACATCGGCACGATGGTCAAGGAGAACGTGGGCATCGGGTTGCTGCACCCGGTGTCTGCCTACGACTTTCTCGACTCCGATCTCGTGTTGCGGCGCTTTGAACCGTCCATGCCGTTCCATACGCTGCGCATCACGCCGCGTGCGGCGGCGCCGAGCGCCCAGCAGGACGATCTCGTGCGCGTCATGGAAACGACCCTCGGCGAGGTACTGAGCGCCGTCGAGGCGCGAATGAAGCGGTAATCGCGCCGCGACATCGGCACGCGCCCGCCTCGCGACACGCGCAAACGCCCACGTTCGTCGCCAGAAAAAAAGCCCGCCGGAAATTCCCGGCGGGCTCATTTTTGCATTCCCTTGCTGCGAAGCGTGAGGACGCCGTGCGCCCTCGCCTGCGCGTGTCTTACGACACGATCGTCTGTGCTTCGCCTTCCTCGCGCTCGCGGATCGTGCCCAGACGGTAGACCGTCTCGCCCGATGCTTCGAGATGCTTCACGGCCGCGTCGGCGTCAGCGGCCGACACGATCACGGCCATGCCGATGCCGCAGTTGAACACGCGGTGCATTTCGGCGTCGGCCACCTTGCCGTGTTCCTGCAACCACTGGAACAGCGGCGGCAGCGTCCAGGCGTTCTGCTTGATGTCTGCCGTCAGATGGTCCTGCAGCACGCGCGGAATGTTCTCCACGATGCCACCGCCCGTAATGTGCGCCATACCCTTGACCGTCAGCGTTTCCATCAGCGCGAGCAACGGCTTGACGTAGATACGCGTGGGGGCCATCAGCACGTCGCGCAGCGGCTGGCCATGGAAGTCGGCGTCCAGATCCGGCTTGGCGACTTCGATGATCTTGCGCACCAGCGAGTAACCGTTCGAGTGCGCCCCCGACGAGGCCAGCCCCAGCACCACGTCGCCGGGGACAATCGACTTGCCGTCGATGATCTTGCGCTTTTCGACGGCGCCGACCGCGAAGCCGGCCAGATCGTACTCGCCGTCCGGGTACATGCTCGGCATTTCCGCCGTCTCACCGCCGATCAGCGCGCAACCGGCCAGCTCGCAACCCTGTGCAATGCCCTTGACCACGGTCGCGGCCGTCGCCACGTCCAGCTTGCCGCAGGCGAAGTAGTCGAGGAAGAACAGCGGCTCGGCGCCCTGCACCAGAATGTCGTTGACGCTCATGGCGACCAGATCCTGGCCAACCGTGTCGTGCTTATTCAGCGTGAAGGCCAGCTTGAGCTTGGTGCCCACGCCGTCGGTCCCCGAAACGAGCACCGGTTCCTTGTAGCGCTTGGGCACTTCGAACAGTGCGCCAAAGCCGCCAATGCCGCCCAGCACGCCGTCGCGCAGGGTTTTCTTGGCAAACGGCTTGATCGCTTCGACCAATGCGTCGCCTGCTTCGATGTCGACGCCAGCGTCGCGATAGGAAAGGCCGGAAGTTTCGTTAGGGTGTGACATGACGGGAATGCATCAAGGTTCGGTAAAATGCGATTTTACCCGATGCGCGTGACCTTTCGGCACGCAAACCGGATATCGGACGCCGGCAATGGCCTGCGTGCCCTGTAAACCGTACTCTGCCGGCCTTCGGCCGGCTTTCTTCGTTCGTGATTCAGCAACTGTATCTCGACCTCGGCACACCGCCGCCCGCCACGTTCGACAATTTCATTGTCGGGCCCAACCGCGAGGCGGCGCAGACGCTTGCCGGCCTTCCCGCCGAATTGTCGGCAGGTACGGCGCGCGACCGCGGCATCTACCTCTGGGGCGCTGTCGGGTCCGGCCGCACCCACCTGATGGAGGCGCTGTGCCACGCCATCGGGCCGAGCGCACGGTATTTGCGCCCGAATAGCCCGCTGGCCGCTTTCACGTTCGACGACGCCAGCACCGTCTATTGCGTGGACGACAGCGACAATCTCTCGCCCACCCAGCAAATCGCCGCGTTCAACCTGTTCAACGAGACCCGCGCCCGTCCGCACTGCGCCTTCGTCGCCGCCGGCGCCCAGCCGCCGGTCGACATGCCGCTGCGCGAAGACCTGCGCACCCGCCTCGGCTGGGGCCTCGTTTTTCACATTGTGGGATTGGACGACGATGGTAAGAAGCAGGCCCTGCAAAACGCCGCCCGTGAGCGTGGCCTGCAACTGGCCGCGGACGTGCCGGCGTATCTGCTCACGCACTTCGAGCGCGATATGTCGAGCCTGATGGCGCTGCTCGACCGGCTCGACCGCTTCTCGATGGAACAGAAGCGCGCGGTAACGCTGCCGTTACTACGCCAGATGCTCACGCACACCGATCCGGCCGCGCCGGATGGGAAATCACCGAGCGGTGACCGATCGGCTGGCCACTGACACTTGCCTCATCGACACCCCAATCACCGAACGACATTAGACGGCCCCTCGCTTCAGGTAAAATTCGCGCAATGACCAATTTAGCTCTCTTCGATCTCGACCACACCCTGCTGCCGACCGACAGCGACAAGGAGTGGGGCCGTTTCCTCGTGCGCCAGGGCGCGGTGGAGCGCGACTCGTACGCGCAGGCCAACGAGGCCTTCTACCAGGACTACCGTGCCGGCCGGCTCGACATGCCGGCCTATCTGCGCTTTTGCCTCGCCCCGCTCGCGCGCTATCCGCGCGACCAGCTCGACGCCTGGCACGCGCAGTACATGGAGGAGTCGATTCTTCCGCACGTACGCCCCGAAGCGCTCGAACTGCTCGACATGCACCGCAAGGCCGGCGACCTGTGCGCCATCGTGACCGCGACCAACACGTTCGTCACCCGGCCGATCGCCAGGGCGTTCGGCATCGACCATCTGATCGGCACCGAACCGGCCACCGCAGGCGGCGACCCGAACGCGCGCTACACCGGCGAGTATGTCGGCACGCCGAGCTTCCGCGAAGGCAAGATCACCCGCACCGAAGCGTGGCTCGCCAGCCTGGGCAAGACCTGGGGCGACTTCAACCACGCTTTCTTTTATAGCGATTCCGCCAACGACGTCCCCCTGATGGAGAAGGTGAACCATCCGGTGGCAACGAACCCTGATGAGGCGCTGCGCGAGATCGCGCTGGCGCGTCGCTGGCCCATTCTCGAGTTGTTCCAGTGATCCGCAAACTCATCAAGAAGCTGCTCGGCAAAGACACTCAGGCCGAAGGCGGCGCAGGCAGTCCGCCGTCCGGCGTACCGGTCGTCATTCCCGTCTCCACGCACGGCATCGATCCGAGCCTGCTCTCGAAGAACGCCGTGCGCGTGACCGACACGTTGCAGCAGGCCGGGTTCAAGGCCTTCATCGTCGGCGGCGCCGTGCGCGATCTGTTGCTCGGCATTGCCCCCAAGGACTTCGATGTCGCGACGAGCGCCACGCCCGAGCAGGTCCAGCGCCTGTTCCGCCGCGCACGCATCATCGGCCGTCGCTTCCAGATCGTTCACGTGCAGTTCGGGCAGGAGATCATCGAGACCTCTACGTTCCGAGCGCTAGTCGATGCGGTCGACAGCGAGCAGATCGGTGCGCGTCGTCCGAAAAAGGGAGAACTCGACCGCAAGACGCACGTCACCGACGAATCGGGCCGCGTGCTGCGCGACAACGTCTGGGGCGAACAGATCGAAGATGCCGCGCGTCGAGACTTCACCGTCAACGCCATGTATTACGACCCGGCCACGCAGACGGTGCACGACTACCACCACGGGTGGGAAGACATTCAGAAGCGCGTGCTGCGCATGATTGGCGACCCGGCCACACGCTATCGCGAAGACCCGGTACGCATGCTGCGCGTGGTGCGCTTCGCCGCGAAGCTCGGCTTCAAGATCGACGACGCGACCGCCGCACCGATTCCGCAACTCGCACCGCTCATCGACAACGTGCCTGCGGCGCGTTTGTTCGACGAGATGCTCAAGCTGTTGCTCTCGGGGCACGCATGGGCCTGCGTGCAGCAACTGCGCTCGCAGGGCCTGCATCACGGTCTGCTGCCGTTGCTCGATGTGGTGCTGGAGCAACCGCTGGGCGAGAAATTCGTCACGCTCGCGCTGGCCAACACCGATGCGCGCATTCGTGCGGGCAAGCCGGTCTCGCCAGGCTTCCTGTTCGCCGCACTGCTGTGGCATCTCGTGCTCGAGAAGTGGCAGGCCTACCAGAGCGCCGGTGAGTATCCGATTCCCGCCTTGCATCTTGCAATGGACGACGTGCTCGACGCGCAAACCGGCAAGCTGGCGATTCAGCGCCGTTTCGTCGCCGACATGAAGGAAATCTGGGGCTTGCAGGTCCGTCTGGACAAACGCGTCGGCCGCACGCCGCTGCGCTTGCTGGAGCATCCGCGTCTGCGCGCCGGGTACGACTTCCTGCTGCTGCGCTGCGAGTCGGGAGAAGTCCCGGCCGAAGCCGGCCAGTGGTGGACCGACTTCCTCGAAGGCGACTCGGTCAAGCGTGACGAATTGCTCTCGCAGGGCAGCGGATCGTCGGGTTCGACCCCGGCGGCGAAGCGCCGTCGACGTCGTCGCAAGCCGTCCGGCGGGCGTGGCGGCGAAGGCAACGAAAGCAGTGGAAACGGCGGAAGCACCGCTGGCGAGGGTGGCGGCGCGCGTGAGAACGCTACCAGCGAGAATCATGGCAAGCGGGTATCATCGCGACAGCATGGTTCCGAAGGTGCTTAATGACTGTTGCCTATATCGGGCTCGGCGCGAATCTCGGCGACGCCCGCCAAGCGATTAAGGACGCCATCGTCTGTCTGGCGCAGCAAATCGGCGTCACCATCACGGCCAAGTCCGACCTGTATCGCACCGCGCCCATCGAGTCGAGCGGCGACGACTATCTCAACTGCGCTGTCGCCGTCGAGACGAGTCTGACTGCCCGTCAGTTGCTCACGCTGTGCCTGAAGATCGAGTTGCATTTCGGACGTGAACGGCCCTACAAGAATGCGCCACGCACGCTCGACCTCGATCTGCTGCTGTATGGCGACGAGCGCATCGCCGAACCCGATCTGATCGTGCCGCATCCGCGCATGGCCTTGCGCGCCTTCGTGCTGTACCCGCTCGCGGATATCGCGCCCGATCTCGACATTCCCGGCGTGGGACGCGTGAGCGCCCTGCTGCCCGAGGTCGCCGATCAGCGCGTCGAGCGTGTCGCATACGGCTGCTGCCCCACGAAGCGGGTTTGCACGTCATGAGATCGCCCGTGCTGGGGCGTTTTCGCTACCTCGCCATCGAAGGTCCCATCGGTGTTGGCAAGACATCGCTTGCACAGCGTCTGGCTGACGCCGCCAGCGCCGATCTGATGCTCGAGCAACCCGCGCTCAATCCCTTTCTCGAACGTTTCTATCGCGACAGCGCGCGGTACGCCTTACCGGCGCAGTTGTCGTTCTGTCTGCAACGTGTCGATGAAGCGACGGAAATTGCGCGACGCGAAATCGACGGCAAGCCGATCTTCACCGACTTCCTGCCAGAGAAGGACGGGTTGTTCGCGCGACTCACGCTGGCTGACGACGAGCTGGCGCTTTACCACAAGCTTGTCGCGCATATCGAGCGCCCCCACCGCGCGCCGGATCTCGTGATTCACCTGCAAGCCAGTCCCGAGACGCTGTTCTCCCGCATTCAGAAACGCGCCATTCCGATGGAGCAGCAGATCCCGGACACCTATCTGCGCGCGCTGTGCGACATCTACGGTGAATTCTTCTATCATTACGCCGCTGCGCCGGTGTTGACAGTCGATACAGAACAATTCGATCCGGCGCACAACGACAGCGACTTCGCCCTGTTGGTCGAACGCATCGACCAGATGCGCGGGCGCAAGGAAGTCTTCGTCAAGGGCGCTCGCCTCTGACGTCCGACGGTCCTGCGCGATGGCGCCTCATGGCTCCTCGTGACGCGCTCACCGCATCTGTCCTGCCGAACCCTCCTGAACCGAGGCTGACATGAGTTACCTGCAAGAATCCAACCGCAAGGCCGTGACCGTTCCCGGTCTTGCCCAGATGCGCGAGCGCGGCGAGAAGATCGCCATGCTCACCGCCTATGACGCGAGTTTTGCCGCGCTGCTCGATCGCGTGGGCGTCGATGCCATTCTGATCGGCGACTCGCTCGGCAACGTGATTCAGGGTCAGCGCACCACCCTGCCCGTGACCTTGCGCGACATCTGCTATCACACCGAATGTGTCGCACGCAGTGTGGAAAAGGCGCTGGTGCTGGCCGATCTGCCGTTTGGCACGTATGGCACGAAGGAGCAGGCTTATCAAAGCGCCGTGGCCGTCATGCAGGCGGGGGCGCAGATGGTGAAGATCGAAGGCGGCGCCTGGCTCGCGGAGACGGTGCGGTTTCTCGTGGAGCGCAGCATTCCGGTGTGCGCCCACGTGGGCCTCACACCGCAGTCGGTGCACGCCTTTGGCGGCTTCAAGGTACAGGCGCGCGAAGATGCCGGGCAGGCGAAGTTGCTCGAAGACTGCCGCGCGCTGCAAGCAGCGGGCGCACAGCTCGTCGTGTTCGAAGCGATTCCCGCTGCGCTGGCGGCGCGCGTGACGCCGGAAATGGCGACGATGCCGACCATCGGCATTGGCGCAGGTGTCGACTGCGACGGTCAGGTGCTGGTGTTGCAGGACATGCTCGGCGTATTTCCCGGCAAGTCGCCCAAATTCTCCAAGAACTTCATGGACGGTCAGCCGAGCATCGCGGCGGCCATCGAAGCCTACGTGCAAGCCGTGAAGCATGGCACGTTCCCGACGCTGGAGCATAGCTTCTGAGGTTCGGCGCCGGCCGCACGCCACTGTGCGGCAAGGCAACACGAACGGCGGCGCAGCGATGCGCCGCTTTTTTTGTTTTCACGCGACAGGAAGCGTCAGCACCACCGCAAACCCCTCGCCTTGCACGCGCTCGAACGTCATCTGTCCGCCGTGCGCGTGAATGACATCGGCGACCATCGCCAGGCCCAGACTTGCCCCTTCGCGTCCGTCGGCACGCGCGGAAAACGGCGTTCGCACACGTTGCCATTCCGCTTCCGGAATGCCGGGGCCGTCGTCGAAGAAGCGAAGCCGCCACTGCGCATCCACGCGCGTCACGTCGACATGCAGTCGGTGCGGCGCGCCGTAGGCCAGCGCATTCACCAGCACGTTCTTGATGGCTTCGCGCAAACTCAACGCGTCGCCAAGGACCATGCAGGGCACATCGGGCATGTGCAGCGCGACATCGATATCGCGCGTGGCGTACGACAGCGTCTCGCGCATCGCCGTCTGCAACAACGCGTTCAGATCGACCGGCGCCGGCGCAACACTCTCCGCCCGGTGCTGCACCATCGCGTGGTTGATCAACTGATGAATCAGTCCGCCCAATCCTCGTGCCTGCTTCTGAATGCGCGCGATGTGCGTCTGACGGGCAAGCTCGTCCTGCGTCTGGCTCAGCATCTCGACTTGCGCCGTGAGCGCGGTCACCGGGGTTCGCAGTTGATGCGCAGCGTCGCCGATCACCCGACGCATCAACGCGCGCGAGGTCGCCAGCCGTCGCATGAAATCGTTGATGGCGCCGACGAGCGCCAGTGTTTCGGCCGGCACCGTCACCGTCAGGGGAACGAGGTCGTTCGAGTCGCGCTCGCGTATCGCCGCTTCGATTTGCTTGAGCGGTGCGAGCGCCTGACGCAGCGTCCACAGGGCCGCGAGCAACGTCAGCACCGCAGTGGCAATCGTAATGAGCAACGTGTTGTCGGCGAGCCCCCGCGTAAAGCGTACGCGGGCGTTCTGCGTGTGCGCGAGCGCGACGACCGCCCACGGGTGAGCCGCCGTCACCGGCATGCGTCGGCCGACGATGGCGATGCGGATCGGCATCTCCTGGTAGGCGCCGTCGACGACGATGGGGCCGTCGGCCAGCTTGTCCCAGGGAATGGACGGACGAAACTCCGAGTCGCCCGCCACGGAACGCCCGTTCGGGTCGAGCACGGTGTAGAAGATCTGATCGCCGGGCGCCAATGCCGAGAACGCGGCGAGCGGCACATCGACGTTCACTTCGCCGTTCTGGTACCACGTGTTCTCCGCCACCTGCAACGCGCTGCCCAGCAGCCATCGGTCGTAGGCCCGATCGACGGCTGCGCGCGTCGAGAACCAGATCCCGAGCAGCACCGCCGCGACCGCAAACGCCAGGACAACGCCCATGCGAATGACGAGGCGTAGATAGAGCGACCGGCCGGGAACGATCATGAGAGCACGAGTTGATAGCCCAGACCGCGCAACGTGCGTATCTGGAATTGCGCCATGGCGAGCTTCTTGCGCAAACGTGCGACGTATTGCTCGATGGCGTTGGCGTTCGGCGCGGGTTCGTCGCCATACAGGCGATCCATCAGTTCGTCCTTGCCGAAGATGCGCCCGGGCCGGGCCGCAAGGATCTCCAGCAACGTGACCTCGCGACGCGTCAGCTCTATCGGCAGCCCGTCCACTTCGACACCGCGACTCTTGCGATCGAGCGTGAGATTGGCGCAAGTGAGCCGGTTCGTGGCGTCCTGTCCGGTACGACGCATGAGCGCTCTCACGCGCGCCTCCAGTTCGCGGAAATCGAAAGGTTTGGTGAGGTAATCGTCCGCCCCGAGATCGAGCGCACGCACGCGCTCTTCGATCTCCGCACACGCGGTGAGCATCAGCACGCGTGTGGACAGCCCGCGCTCACGCACGCGGCGAAGCAACTCGAAACCGTCGACGTGGGGCAGCATCACGTCGAGGATCAGCAGGTCGTAGTCGTCGCCGATACGCGTGGCCGCGACTGCGCCGTCGGTCTCGCAATCGAGCGCATGACCCAGCCTGCGCAACTGGGTGGCAATCGCTTCGGCGACATCGGCGGTGTCTTCCACCAACATGATGCGCATGGGTATTTCGTCTCCTTCGTTCTTCTGGCCGCCGCCTGAGCGTTGGGCCGATCGGCGCGCGGGACCGCTTCTCGCCGCGATTGTCTCGGAAATCACGGTGGGCGGCCTCGGTGTTTCCCCTGAATCCGCGCTCTGGCCACCCGGTATGTCAGGTTCGCTACAGCTTCGCTACTTAGTATCGAGCCGATTATAAAAGCACCCTTCAGGAGACATGCAATGCACAACGCCCCCCATGCGGGCGCTGTCGGCGCCATCGCGCCCGCAGTGCCGCCATTGCTCGAAATCGACCGCGTCACGCTGCAATACAAGACCGACGACTACCTCGTCACCGCCGCCCAGCAAGTGAGCTTCAACGTCTACCCGGGCGACCGTTTCGTGTTGCTCGGCCCGTCGGGTTGCGGCAAGTCCACGTTGCTCAAGGCGATTGGCGGCTATCTGCCCCCCGTCAATGGGGAGATTCGCCTGAAAGGCCGCACAATCACCGAGCCCGGCCCCGATCGCATGATGGTCTTTCAGGAATTCGATCAGTTACTGCCGTGGAAAACGGTGCGTCAGAACGTGGAGTTCGCGCTCATCGCGAGCGGCCGTCTGAAGGGACGCGACGCCGCCGAGCGCGCCGCGCACTACATCGAGAAAGTGGGCCTCGCCAAATTCATCGACAGCTATCCACACACGCTCTCCGGCGGTATGAAGCAGCGCGTGTCGATAGCGCGCGGCATGGCCATGGAGCCGGACGTGCTGCTCATGGACGAGCCGTTCGCCGCGCTCGACGCCCTTACCCGCCGCAAGATGCAGGACGAACTGCTGCGTCTGTGGGACGACACGCGCTTCACCGTGTTGTTCGTCACCCACGGCATCGATGAGGCGATTCGGATCGGCACGCGCATTCTGCTGCTCTCGCCCCACCCCGGACAGGTCAAGGCCGAGCTCAACAGCATCGCCCCCGACCAACTCGGCACCGCGCATCAGAGCGAGCTCGAAACGCGCATCGATCAACTGCTGTTCGCCGCGCATTGAGGATGAGGACCATGAACGCAATGCCTTCGCAACCCACGCCGCCGTCCGCCACCGGTCAGGCCGCCAGTCACCCGATCGAGCCGGTCTATCGTCCCGAGTTCGTGCTCGAACCGGTGCAGGCCGAGCTATCGTCGATCCAGCGTCCGCTCTCCACGTTCGAAACGCTCTACCGCCTGAGCTGGCTGCGCAAGACCGTGATCCTCGCCGTGCTCGCCATCGTCTGGGAAATCTACGGACGCTGGCTCGACAATGCCCTGCTGTTCCCGAGCTTTACCGATACGGTGGCCGCCTTTGCGGGTGGTTTGTCGAGCGGCGTGCTGCTGCTGCGCGCGGCAGTCTCGCTCAAGACGTTGCTGATCGGCTACGGCATCGGCATTGTCCTGGCTGCGGTGCTCACGACCGTGGCCATCAGTTCGAAGATCGGCAACGACCTGCTGGAAACGCTGACGGCCATGTTCAACCCGCTGCCGGCCATTGCGCTGCTGCCGCTCGCGCTCATCTGGTTCGGCCTGGGCAACGGCAGCGTGATTTTCGTGCTCGTGCACTCGGTGCTGTGGGCCGTGGCGCTCAACACGCACAGCGGCTTTCGCGGCGTGTCGAAAACCCTGCGCATGGTCGGGCAGAACTACGGGCTCAAGCGCTTCGCGCTCGTGCAGCACGTGCTCATTCCGGCAGCGTTTCCGAGCATTCTGACCGGCCTGAAAGTGGGCTGGGCCTTCGCGTGGCGCACGCTGATCGCCGCCGAGCTTGTATTCGGCGTGTCCTCCGGCTCGGGCGGTCTGGGCTGGTACATCTTCGAGAACCGCAACTCGCTCGAGACGGCGAATGTCTTCGCCGGGCTGTTCTTCGTGATTCTGATCGGGCTCGCGGTCGAGAACCTGCTGTTTGCCCGCATCGAGAAGCGCACGTTGCATCGCTGGGGAATGCAGCACTGATACCTGAATCGGGCCGAATTTTCGGCCTGTTCCGATTGACGGCCCCTTAGGCTACTTAGGGCCTTGATGAATAATTCCAACGATACCGGAGACAAACCCATCATGAATCGACGCCATTTCGCCCGCTGGGTCAGTGCGCTGACGCTCGCCGCCACCACGGTGCTTTCCCCCTTGGGTAACGTAGCGCATGCGCAGGCGAGCACTGTGCGCCTGTCGCACGGCTACGGCATTCTCTATCTGCCGCTGATGGTCATGCGCGATCAGCACCTCATCGAGAAGCACGCGAAGGCGCTGGGGCTCGGTGACGTGAAGACGACGTGGACGATTCTCGACGGCGGCAACGTCATCAACGACGCCATGCTCGCCGGCAATCTCGATGTCGCCGGCACCGGCGCACCGGGCTTCGTCACGCTGTGGTCGAAGGCGCACGGCATTCCGCGCTCGGAAGTGATCGGACTGTCCGCGCTGTCGACCGGACCGCTCTGGCTCAACACGAACAACCCGAACATCAAGTCGCTCAAGGACTTCACGCCGAAGGACAAGATCGCCATCCCGGGCATCAAGACCTCGCTATCTGCCGTGCTGCTCCAAATGGCGGTGGCCAAAACGTTCGGCATCGAGAACTACGCCAAGCTCGATCCGCAAACGGTCAGCCTGAGTCATCCGGAAGCCGTGAGCGCGCTGCTCTCGGGCAAGACCGAAATCACGGCGCACTTCACCTCGCCGCCGTTCTCGTATCAGGAGGTGAAGGACCCGCGCATCAAGCGCGTGCTGAATTCGACGGACGTGCTCGGCAACATCACCATCGACGTGGTATTCGCACCGAAGCAGTTCACCGTTCAGAACCCGAAGCTGGTGCAGGCGATTCTGGCCGCACAGGAAGAGGCGGCCACCTACATCGCCAAGGACCATGTGGGCGCGGCGCAGACCTTCCTGCGCGTGTCGAAGATGAACCTGCCGCAAGCCGAGATCGAGCAGATGCTCGCCGACCCCGGTCTGCAATTCACCACCACGCCGAACGGGTTGATGCAGTACGTCGAATTCATGGGACGTGCGGGCACGATCAAGACGCGTCCGGCAAAGTGGAGCGATCTGTTCGTGCCGCAGATGGCGACGCGTCAGGGCAGCTAAGGAAGTTAGCGCAGCGAAGGCATCGCGCTCAGACGACGACGGTGCCTGCGATCTTTGCGGGCAACGCACCGCGCAGGGCGTTCGCCACGACGATGGCTTGCGCCGAGAGCAAGTCGTCGCGCGTCACGACGGCCTCCACGGCAGCCCAGGCGGGATCGTCGAGCATGACGCTGCGCATCACACCGGGCAGTACGCCGCATGACAAGGGCGGCGTCGTCCAGATGCCATAGCGTTTGACGAAGACGCTGCTACGCCCGCCCTCGGTCAACTCGCCGCGCTCATTGAAGAACAGCACGTCGAACGCCCCCTGCGCTTCCGCCGCTTTCCACGCCGCGTCGTAACGGCTGCGGACCGTGGTTTTGTGTCGCAGGAAAAGATCGTCGGCGCGGGTCGGGCTTGCAGCGTCGGCGAGCAGTACGGTGACGCTGCCGCCCGGCAGCGGTGTGAGCACCGCATGCGTCAATGCCACCGTTCCGTTGTGCGACAGTGCAAGCCGCACACGGTGAATGTCATCCCCGCCCAATGTCGCAACAACGGCAGCGAGTTGCGCGCGCAATGCCGCTTCGTCGAACGTGAAGCCGAAGTAACGGGCCGAGGCTTGCAGACGCGCGAGATGCCTGTCGAGATGCGCAATGCCCGACTCACGGGTCGCTTGCATCGTCTCAAAGAGTTCGAAGCCGGGATCGAGCGCGCTCAGGAACCGCGCCTTGAGCCGACACTCGTCTCGCTCTTCATCGGCTTTGCTGTCCAGCACGATGCCCGCACCTACACCCAGCCGCCCGCGACGCAGGGCACTCATGCCACTCACGCCGGGCGAGTCGAGTTCGAGTGTACGAATGGCGACGGACAGGCAGAAGTCGCCCAGGGCGTGCGGGGCATCGCTGCGTGCATCGAGCCAGCCGATGGCGCCGGTGTACAGGCCGCGCGGTGAGGTTTCCAGCTCGCCGATCAACTGCATCGTCCGATGTTTCGGCGCACCGGTAATCGAGCCGCAAGGAAACAACGCGCGCAGCACGTCGACGAACGTGACGGCGTCCGGCAACGTCGCCGTGACCGTTGACGTCATCTGCAACACACTCGCGAAACGTGTGACCTCGAAGAGTTTCGGCACTTTCACGGAGCCGGGCGTAGCGAGGCGTCCGAGATCGTTGCGAAGCAGATCGACGATCATGAGATTCTCGGCGCGATTCTTCTCGTCGGCCGCAAGATCGGCGCTACGCTGCGCGTCGAGGGAGGCGTTGCCGCTCGCGGGTGCGGTGCCCTTCATCGGACGCGCCTCGACCTGCCCGCGCGAATGACGCAGAAACAACTCGGGAGAGAGCGAGAGAATCGCGCGGCCTGGCAGACCTGCGGCGCCCGGCAGCATTACCAGCGCGCCATAAGGCACGGGCTGACGGGCGCGCAGGCGTCGATACAGCGCGATGGGCGAGCCGAACGCGTCGAAGTGCAGCCGGTACGTGTAGTTGATCTGATAGCATTCGCCTTGCGAGAGCCATTCGTGGATACGGCAGATGGCGTCGTCGAATGCGGCGTCGCTCACGTCGCTTTGCAACGCGCCGATCCCTGCCACGCTCGCCACACCGGATGAGGTGGCGTGATCGGCGCGCTCAGTGGTCGCGGCCTGCTCAGCGTGATCGGTCTGACGTTCGAGCCAGTCCTGGGTTTGCACGGCGTCGAGTCGCTGCAAGTCGGCGAACAGCAACGCACGGAACTGACCCGGCGCGCGACGCGTCGCCACCGTGTGCACGCCGTTCAGGCGCACACCGAATTCATAGTCGGCCAACAATACGGCATGCAGGCCGCCACGGATGGCGTCCTCTACATCACGAAGCGCGTCGGAAAGCACACCGGGCTCGTCGCAAGTCACCTCGCGCACGAGCCCGGTATACAGACGCGCCCCGCCGGCCGGATCCGCGCTGTCGTCCAACAGCGCGAAGGCGGCCATCGGCGCTTCACTTTGCATGGAATTACTCGAAGAACTGCTTCACGCGGTCGAACCAGCCCTTCGATTGCGGGCTGTGACGTGCACCCCCCTCCTTCAGGGATGCATCGAAGTCACGCAGCATCTGCTTTTGGGCGTCGCTCAGCTTGACCGGCGTTTCTACCTGCACGTGAACGTACAGATCGCCCGGATAGCTGGCCCGCAGGCCCTTGATGCCCTTGCCGCGCAGACGGAACGTCTTGCCCGTTTGCGTGCCTTCCGGCACTTCGAAGGTTGCCTTGCCGTGCAGCGTCGGCGCGTCGATGTCGCCGCCGAGGGCCGCCGTCGCAAACGAAATCGGCATCTGGCAATGCAGATCGTCGCCGTCGCGCTCGAACACATTGTGCGCCTTGATGTGGATTTCCACATACAGGTCGCCCGCCGGACCGCCGTTGACACCCGGCTCACCGTTGCCGGACGAGCGAATGCGCATGCCGTCTTCGATACCCGCCGGAATCTTGATCTCCAGCGTCTTGGTCTTCTTGAGCTTGCCCGAACCATGGCAGTTGGTGCACGGCTCAGGAATGTACGAACCGGTGCCGTGGCACTTCGGGCAAGTCTGCTGAACGCTGAAGAAACCCTGCGACATGCGCACCGAACCCGCGCCGTTACAGGTCGGGCAGGTCTCGGGCTTGGTGCCCGGCTTCGCGCCGTTGCCGTGACAGACCTCGCACTCTTCCCAGCTCGGCACGCGAATCTGCGTGTCGAAACCGTTCGCAGCTTGCTCGAGCGTGATCTCCATGTTGTAGCGCAGGTCCGCGCCGCGATACACCTGCGGGCCACCACGACCGGCACGACCGCCCGGGCCGCCCTGACCGAAGATGTCGCCGAAGATGTCGCCGAACGCGTCTGCGAAGCCGCCGAAGCCCTGACCGCCTGCGCCGCCGAATCCGCCCATGCTCGGGTCGACGCCCGCGTGACCGTACTGGTCGTACGCAGCGCGCTTCTCCGGCTCGGAGAGCATCTCGTAGGCTTCCTTGACCTCTTTGAACTTCTCTTCGGCGTCTTTGCTGTCCGGATTGCGGTCCGGGTGGTACTTCATCGCCAGCTTGCGATACGCCTTCTTGATCTCGTCGTCCGACGCGTTCTTGGCAACGCCAAGGACTTCGTAGTAATCACGTTTGGCCATAACTCTTTCCAATGTTGGCGCATGTCGCCATCAGGCAAAAAGCCGGGTCGATATTCCCCTCGCAGAGAACCTCGATACCCGGCCCACACGCGAAGCACCGGTCGGTGCCCCGCGCGCCATGCACGCTTTACTTCTTGTCGTTGACTTCCTTCACTTCGGCGTCGACGACGTTGTCGTCATGCGGCTTGCCCTGCTCGGCGCCTGCAGCACCAGCGGCACCCGCAGCACCTGCCTGCGCCTGCATATCGGCATACATCTTCTCGCCGAGCTTCTGGCTGGCGGTGCCCAGCGCTTCGACCTTGGCATCGATTTCCGCCTTGTCCGAACCGCGCAGCGCCTCTTCCAGTGCCGTGATGGCCGATTCGATGGCTTCCTTCTCCGAAGCTTCGATCTTGTCGCCATACTCGGTCAGCGCCTTGCGGGTGCTGTGCACCAGTGCGTCGCCCTGGTTACGGGAGTCGGCCAGCTCGCGCGCCTTCTTGTCTTCTTCGGCGTTGAGCTCGGCGTCCTTCACCATCTGCTCGATTTCGGCGTCCGACAGGCCCGAGTTCGCCTTGATGACGATCTTGTTTTCCTTGCCGGTTGCCTTGTCCTTCGCGCCAACGTGCAGAATGCCGTTCGCGTCGATGTCGAAGGTCACTTCGATCTGCGGCGTGCCACGGGCGGCGGGCGGAATGCCCTCGAGGTTGAACTCGCCCAGCGACTTGTTGCCGGCGGCCATCTCGCGCTCACCCTGGAACACCTTGATCGTCACGGCCGGCTGGTTGTCGTCCGCCGTCGAGAACACTTGCGAGTGCTTCGTCGGGATCGTGGTGTTCTTGGCGATCATCTTCGTCATCACGCCACCCAGCGTCTCGATACCGAGCGAGAGCGGGGTCACGTCGAGCAGCAGCACGTCCTTGCGGTCGCCCGAGAGAACCGAGCCCTGAATCGAGGCGCCAGCGGCCACGGCTTCGTCCGGGTTCACGTCCTTGCGCGGTTCCTTGCCGAAGAATTCCTTCACCTTCTCCTGCACCTTCGGCATACGCGTCATACCGCCGACCAGAATCACGTCGTCGATGTCGCTCACCTTCACGCCGGCATCCTTGATGGCGGTGCGGCACGGTTCGATCGTGCGCGCGATCAGGTCTTCGACCAGCGCTTCGAGCTTGGCGCGCGTGATCTTCAGGTTCAAGTGCTTCGGCCCCGAGGCGTCTGCCGTGATGTACGGCAGGTTGATTTCGGTCTGCTGGCTCGACGACAGTTCGATCTTGGCCTTTTCCGCAGCTTCCTTCAGGCGTTGCAGCGCGAGCACGTCCTTCGACAGATCGACGCCTTGTTCCTTCTTGAACTCGGCAATGATGTAGTCGATGATGCGCTGGTCGAAGTCTTCGCCGCCCAGGAACGTGTCGCCGTTGGTCGAGAGCACTTCGAACTGGTGTTCGCCGTCCACATCCGCGATTTCGATGATCGAGATGTCGAACGTGCCGCCACCCAGGTCATACACCGCGATCTTGCGGTCGCCGCCTTCCTTCTTGTCCAGACCGAAGGCCAGTGCGGCTGCGGTCGGCTCGTTGATGATGCGCTTGACTTCCAGACCGGCGATGCGGCCTGCGTCCTTGGTGGCCTGGCGCTGGCTGTCGTTGAAGTAGGCCGGCACCGTGATCACGGCTTCCGTGACCGGCTCGCCCAGGTAGTCCTCGGCGGTCTTCTTCATCTTGCGCAGCACTTCGGCGGAAATTTGCGGCGGGGCCAGCTTCTGGTCGCGCGCTTCCACCCAGGCGTCGCCGTTATCGGCCTTGACGATCTTGTAGGGCATCAGCGAGATGTCCTTCTGCACTTCTTTCTCTTCGAAGCGACGACCGATCAGGCGTTTGACGGCATACAGCGTGTTTTTCGGATTGGTCACGGCCTGGCGCTTGGCCGGCGCACCGACCAGAATCTCGCCATCGTCCATGTAGGCGATGATCGACGGGGTGGTGCGAGCACCTTCCGCGTTTTCGATGATCTTGACCTGATTGCCTTCCATGACGGCCACGCACGAGTTCGTGGTGCCCAAGTCGATACCGATGATTTTGCCCATATTAATTTCTCCTAGCGTCCTTTGCGTCTTTCCGTAGGGCGTGTCGCCCGTTCAATTCGTTGATCTGCACGAGATATGGGTGCAGCCAGGAACATTTCAAGACCCTTCTTGCGGTCCGGTTTTGCCTCCCGCCGCCGCGATCTTGTCGCGCGCGGCAGCCACCGCCAGCCGGAACTGGGGCAGGCCATGCCAGCCGGTCGCCCGGCCCAGCTTCCTACCTGCGTGGAAGAAGAAAAACGTCGGCACCCCATGCAGCGCAAAGCGGCGCGCGAGCGCCATATCGGCGTACACGTTGGCGTGAAACCAGCGCAGCCCCAGCGCCTCGATAGCCTCGCGGTGCGCGAGCATGGTTTTCTTGGCGACTTCACAGTTGAAGCAGTCGACGCCCCAGAAAAACACGACGGCGAGATCATCCCCCGCGTCGCGCAATCCGTCGTCGAACGTCCCGGCGCTCAGTTCACGCATCGAAAACGCTTCGAATGCGGTCCCGTCCACGCCCTTCATGCCCGTCACGCCCGGAAGATCGCCTGCCATGATCGTCAGTCCCTGATGTTCTCCGGCTTCGCCCGGCAGTCATTCCGCCTTTGGCGCCGACTGCCCTTGCCCGCCATGCCGCCCGCGCATTCGGAGCCCAAAGCTTCCCATGATGTCATGGTGCTGAACCCCGGCGTGGCCGCATGGCGCGAGATCGCGTTTGCGGGCTCGCTTACTTAGCCGCAGCCACGGTCACGAGTGCCGGGCGCAGCACGCGATCGGCAATCAGATAACCCTTTTGGAGCACGGCGACGACGGTATTCGGCTCCTGATCGGCCGGCACCATCGAGATGGCCTGATGTTGATGCGGGTCGAACTTCGCGCCGGCCGGGTCGATGACCGACACCTTGCTGCGCTCGAGCGCCGCGACCAATTGACGCAGGGTCAGGGCAACGCCTTCCTGCAGCTTGGCCACGTCGCCGCTCTTGTCGGCCGCGGCAGCCTCCAGGCTGTCGATGACCGGCAGGAGGTTCTCGGCGAAGCTCTCCACGGCGAATTTACGGGCCTTGGCCACTTCGTCTTCCGCACGGCGACGCACGTTTTCCATCTCGGCGCGGGCACGCAGTGCTTCGTCGCGCAAGGTGGCGGCTTCTGCCTGCGCGGCCTGAAGCTGCGCCTCGACCGAGGGCAGCGCGTCGTTCGCGCCCGCAGCGTCGGTCGGGGCCGTTTCGGCCTGGGACGGAATCGGCTGATCGGGGGTGTTTTGCTGTTCAGTCATGAGCTTGAGTCGTCAAAAGGTTCTTGCAGCGCACCACGACGATGCGCCGCCGGTTCAAATCCCTTTGGATAGTAGGGGCGTCCACACCGATTTCAAGAGCTGGCGGGCATTTCGTGCGCCATATCGGTGCGTGCTGCGTGCCGGAAAATATCCGGTTACACGCGTTACGAGTCCTCTATTGTATCGGCCGTTGCTGCGACCTAACATGAATTACGGTCCGGTCGATGGCAGTGCCCGATCCGATGTCCTCGTTCCCGGACCCGGCCGCTCACCGGACACCCCTCGTCCGGTGTAGTGTTCTTAAGGAGCGCATCATGAAGCTGCCACTGGCTGTTGTCTTCATCCTTGCGTTGGTGACGACGGTAACGATCACAATCTGCTTGTCCGGCGCAGTGACCCGGCGCGACACCGAGTACGGTGGCGTACGGGCCGTTCTGCATCACTATGTGGAAATGCCCGGCATGCCAGGGCATTCGAAGCGTTCGAACACCGACATCCCGACGCGCTGATTGCCCCGGGGTGCATGATCCCCAGGGGTCGTGCGCGGTGCCGTTCCCCGAGCTGATTTCCGCTCCCTCCCCTCGCCCGCCGCTGCGCGTTTCGCCAGCGGCGGCGTTCATTCGGGCGCACGAAAGGGGTGGCTAACGGGATGAGCCAGCCATGAACACCGACCGTGACCCGGCACTCGCTTACTCGCCAACGCCGCCGAGGCGGCGGCGATCGCGCTTCGTCGGCCGTCCGTGCATCTGGGCGGCCGGCTCCTGGAACAGGCGCCGGCGCTCGCTCTCGTCGGCCCGCGCCTGAATGCTCGCGGGCGTCTCCTCGTAGAGCGACTGCGCCACCGGTGCGGAGCCGCGTACCTCGGCGATGGCCTTCACTCGCACTTCCCAGCGCGTGCTGCCGTTGTCCACGGACACCAGATCGCCAGGACGCACGTCGCGCGCCGGTTTGACGCGGGCGTCGTTGCAAAGCACACGGCCCCGGTCGACCGCCTGCGTGGCGAGCGAGCGCGTCTTGAAAAAGCGCGCCGCCCACAACCATTTGTCGATCCGCGTGGCGGCGTGCGGAGAATCGTCGACCTTGATCGTCACGCCCCGGCTCCCTGCTGACCTTCATTTTGCAAAGGCGCCTGCGCGGCTGCGGCTGCGGCAGCTGCCGCGCTCGCTTCCTCGAACGCCGCCACGGCCGCGACCTGACGCTGACGCGTCGACGCCACCGCCGCTGCCGAGGCGTCGGCCTCGCCCTGAGGCGAGAGCACCGGCCAGCCTTGCAGATGCCGCGCCGCGATCTCGCCAAGCGCCGTAATCCAGGCGCTCGCACCGTTCAGGCACGGAATGAAGTGGAACGACTTGCCGCCTGCCGAGAGATACGCGTGACGGCCTTCCATATTGATTTCTTCGAGCGTCTCGAGACAGTCCGACGTGAAGCCCGGGCAGAAGACGTCGACGCGCGGCGTGCCGCCTCGCCCCAACTCTTCGAGCGTCGGCGCCGTGTACGGCTGCAGCCATTCGGCCTTGCCGAAACGCGACTGAAACGTGAGGCGGCAGGTCGTCTCGTCAAGACCGAGCGCCGCCGCGAGAAGCCGTGCGGTCCGCACGCACTGGTCGTGATAGGGATCGCCCAGATCGAGCGTGCGGCGCGGCACCCCGTGAAAGCTCAACAGCAACCGCTCGCCGGCGGAAAAGTCGGGGCGGCCATGTTGCTGCCAATAGCCTTCGACCTGCTGGCGCAGCGCGTCGATATACGCGGGATGATCGTGATAGTCGCGCACCGTGCGCACGTCCGGCTGGTTGCGCAGGCGCCCGAGCACACGAAACACGGCGTCGCTCGCCGTGGCCGTCGTACTGCTCGAATACTGGGGATAAAGCGGCAGGACGAGAATCCGCTCGACGCCACTCTGACGCAACGCACGAATACGTTCCGGAATCGAGGGATTGCCGTAGCGCATCGCGTAGTCGACGACGACGTCGTAGTCGTTCGCGTGCAACAACGCCCGCAGGGCATTGGTCTGGTGTTCGGTGTTCACCTTGAGCGGCGAGCCGTCGCGCGTCCAGATCGTTGCGTACTTCTGGGCGGAGGCCCGCGAGCGGAAGGGCAGAATCACCAACCGCAACAACGGTTGCCACACCAGCGAGGGGATCTCCACGACGCGCGGATCCGACAGGAACTCGCGCAAGTATCGGCGCACGGCCGCGGGACGCGGCTCGTCGGGTGTGCCGAGGTTGATCAGCAGTACGGCGGTCTTGCCGGACTGGCCATGCGAAATAGGTTCGGGATCGAAGCGCATGGAGCGTACTTTACCGCAAACAGGGGCCAAATCAGGCTGACATCATACCCATGCTCGCCGCCGCCGGGCGGCCCGCGTCGGCGAGTCCGTCGCTGACACGGGGGAGGCTCAACGGGTCATTCAACCGTGCGGGTGTTCGTCCGGGCGAGGCGACCGATGTTCGGCGCTGGCGCGGCCCTCCGGCTTGCTCTCGCGTTGCGCCGGTTGCGGGCGATCCTGCGGATGAGGCGACTGCGGGTGCGGTTGCGCCTGCGGACGCTCCGGCTGGGGCTGCGGCCTCGGCGCAGGCGGCGGCTCCGGACGCGGCTGTGGCCGCTCGGCCTGTGGCTGCGGACGTTGCAGCTGCGGCTGAGGTTGCGACTCTGCACGCGGCTGCGCCTGCGGACGCTCCGGCTGGACCTGCGGCCTCGGCGCAGGCGGCGGTTCCGGACGCGGCTGTGGCCGCTCGGCCTGTGGCTGCGGACGTTGCGGCTGAGGCTGCGGCTGGGGCTGCGACTCTGCGCGCGGTTGTGCCCGCTCCGCCTGTGGCTGCTGATGTTGTTGCATGGGTTGCGTCTGGATCGGTTGCTGCGGCGGCTGGGGTGGCTGTGACGCCTGACGGGATTGCGACTGCCACTGCTGCGGCCGACGTTCCGGCTCGGTGGCGTTCGGCTGCGCCCGCTGGGGCACCGGCTGCGGCTGTGACGACTGGCGACGGCTCTCCATCTCACGCTGTGCGGCCTCGTGCCCAGGCTGAGGAACGGCTTGCGCCGCCCCCCCTTGCTGGGCCTGACCACCACGGCCACCGGGGCCGCCTTGCATGCCGCGGTCATACGTGCCATTCACGCCATTCGGCTGCGGCGGATGCGGGACACCTGACTGGACGGGCTGGGACGGCACCGCCGGTTGCCCCGGACGATTCTGATAATTTCCCTGCCCCGAACCCTGCCCAGGATAGGTCGCGTAGCCCGGATATCCCGGCGAGCCAGGCACTCCCGGAACCCCCGGCTGCCCCGGCACGCCCGTGTGGCCCGGGGTTCCCGGCAGCCCGGGTTGGCCCGGCACGCCCGGTGCGCCATGCATCGGCGAGGTGGCGCCCGTTGCGGGCAGGCCGCCATGGGCGGGCGTCGCGCCCAACGCGCCCGTCGGCCCGAGCGCCGGTTGGGCAGGGCTCGCCCCGTTCGCGCCGATCGGTGCCCCCACCGGCCCATGCGTGCCGACGACGGTGACACGCGGTGCAATGGGCGCAATGCGGCCCTGCCCTTGACCGCCCGGCCCCAGATTGCGGACTTGCTGACCATTCTGACCAAGCGCCAGCGGCGCGCCCCCCGCGTTCGGGACCGCATGTAGATTGCTCGTCAACTCACGCGACGCCACGCTGCGGGGGACCGGCGCCCGAGTCGCCAGCACTTGCCGGTTGAACACGCCCACCGGTGGCACGGAGGGCGCCGGACGGCTGTTGCCGATCACGCTCTGCTGCACGGGCGCCACGCCCGGCGTATTGCCCACGCGCCAGCCCTGCCCGGCTCGCGGTGCTGCCAAGGCAACCGGCGCCCCTACGGCACGTCCCTGCACGAACGCCTGCGCGGGCATCGTCGACACCGCACCGCGCACGTGCTGATTGCTATAGACGTTATTGACGTTGACGTTATTGACGTTATTAGTGATGTTGGTCGTGCGCACGATCGTCGACCGGTTGATATTCGTGACGTACGACGAACTCGCGTGGTACGCGGGACGGTAGGGATCATGCGGCCCCAGCGCAAACCAGGCGAGGCCGACGCCGCCTGCGGCAAACGTCACACCCCACTGATTCCCGCCGCTGTTGCCGCCAACCCAGCCGACCAGCGCCGGGGCATACACCGGGCGTACCGCAACCGGCCCCGGCACCCAGCACCAGCGCGCGTCCACATAGGCCCATCGACCGTAGTGATACGGCGCAAAGCCCCACGGCGCGTCGTCCACCCAGGTCCAGCCCCACGGATCGACCCAGACCCAGTGCCCCGTGCGGTAAGGCGCCCAGCCGGACGGCACGTTCGACGGCACCCATACGGCGCCGTAGGTTGGCGTCTCCTGCCACGCGCCGTAGTCGTCCAGACTCTCGAAACCCGTCATGTCGCGCGGCACGTAGCGCGCCGAAACGGAAGCGTCTTCCCGCGCGTCACGCTCGCGAGTCCATTGATCGAAGACATCGGTCGCAAGCGGGCCGGTCTGCTGCTGCGTCAGGTTCTGACCGACGAACGCCACGCGCTGCCCCTGTTGCAGCGGCACCGACGCGCCTTGCCCATAGACCGTGCCCGCGCCGCGCCAGACACTCACGGTCGTCACGCCGTTCGGATCCACGTCCACGCGATATTCACCGGCCTGTGCGGGCACGAACGCCAGATTCGGCGTGTCGATCTCGTACGGTTGATTCGGATCGAAGCTGCGCAGCCGCACGCCCACGGTGCCCTGCGTTACGTTCAGTTGCACATTCTGGTCGGTCACAGCGGACAGCGCGAGGCTGGTCGAAGCCCCCATGCGCACTGCGGTGCCGCCCACGTGCATCTCTGCGCGACTGTTACGGTCGACCCAGACGGCGTCGCCTGTAGTGAGCGGCCGGTTGCGGTTGGCATAGCGCCAGTCGCTGGTGCCCGCCGGGGCATACGTCACCGTGCCGTCGAACTCGCTAAGCCGCGCAACGCGTCCCGGCGGATCAGCGCTTTGCGCTTGCGCCAGTGCGGGCAGCCCCACAACACCGAGCATGCCGAGTGCGCCCAGCGCCAGCCCGGTGCCGAGAGAGCGAACGATCGTCCGCCAGGAAGTCAGGGATCTCATAAACACTCCGGGCCCGTTCAACGGGCACACTGCGCGTGGCTTGCATCCGCCACCTTGTGGGGTTCTGTCCGAATCCTCGCTGCGAGCGTCCGACGCAACATTGCACAACGCCCCCAGCACGCCTGCCACCCCTAGCCATGAACGCATCGAGGAACGCCAGGGTGACACTTCGAGCGTAAGCCCGTCGTGTGTGACCGCGTGTAAAGCCGTGTAAAGGCGTGTAAAGGAATGCTACGAGTTTGTAACTCAGTGATGACTGAGCGCGTTGGAGAGCAACTTGGCGGTGATGTCGACGATGGGGATCACGCGCTCGTAGGCCATGCGCGTCGGCCCGATCACGCCGAGCGTGCCCACGATCTGGCCGTCGACTTCGTAGGGCGCGGTGACTACCGTCATCTCCTCGATAGGAACGAGGCTGGATTCGCCGCCGATGAAGATCTGCACGCCGGAGGCCCGGCTCGACACGTCGAGCAATTGCAGCAGACCTGTCTTGGACTCAAACACGTCGAACAACTTGCGCAGCCGCTCCATGTTCGACGACAGATCCTCCACGCCCAGCAGGTTGCGCTCTCCCGAAATCAAAACGCTCTCGCGTGTGGTGTCGGCCATCGCATCGCTGCCGGCCTGTACGGCCGCTTGCATCAGCGCACTCATGTCCGAGCGCAGGGCGTCGAGCTCACCGCGCAAGTAAGTGCGCACGTCGTCGAAGCTGTGGCCGCCGAAATTGGCGTTCAGATAGTTCGCGGCCTCGACCAGCTGCGCCGGAGAATAATCCTTTTCCGTCAGGATGATACGGTTCTGCACGTCGCCATCGGGCGTGACGATGATGAGCAGCACGCGCTTATCGGACAACCGCAGGAATTCGATGTGACGGAAGGTCTGACTGCGACGCGGCGTAAGTACCACCCCGGCAAACTGCGACAGATGCGAGAGCACCTGTGCGGCAGACGCCACCAGTTGCTGCGGGCCGCCCGGCTGAAGACTCGTTTGCACCTGGGACGCCAGATGGTGCGCGGCCTCGTCGAGCGGTCGCACCGAGAGCATGGTGTCGACGAACAGGCGGTAAGCGCGCGGCGTCGGCACGCGTCCGGCCGACGTGTGCGGGCTCGCTACGAAACCGAGCGCTTCGAGGTCCGCCATGACGTTGCGGATTGTGGCCGGGGACAGGTCGAGTCCCGAATAACGCGAAAGCGTGCGCGAGCCGACCGGCTGGCCATCGGCGATGTACCGTTCGATCAGGGTTTTGAGAAGTGTTTGCGCACGTTGATCTAGCATGGCAAAAATTGTAACGCGAAATGTAGGTACGCGGCGTGCGTCAAACCCCGACGCGAGAACCGCCGCAGGCCGTGCATGCCGATGGTTGCTGTCATCGACTTATGGTGTAATGGCGGCATGAAAACTGGGAGCCCCTTCAAGACCGTGGCGCTCGTCGGGAAGTACCATGCCGACGGCGTCGCCGAACCGTTGCTCACGCTGGCGGCATGCATTGCGCAGCGCGGGCATCACGTCGTCTTCGAGCGTGACACTGCGCACAACATCGGCGCAGGCGCCGATCCGTACGGCACGCTCGACATTCAGGAGATCGCCACTCAGGCGGACGTGGCCGTCGTGGTGGGCGGCGACGGCACGATGCTCGGCGTCGGACGTCAGCTCGCCGCCTCGAACGTGCCGCTCATCGGGGTGAACCACGGCCGCGTCGGCTTCATCACCGACATCCCGCTCGACGAGATGCGTCAGGTCGTGCCCGCCATGCTCGAAGGTCACTTCGAAGCCGAGCAGCGCACGCTCCTGTCCGCACGCATCGAGCGCGACGGCCAGACGCTCTTCGATACGCTCGCGTTCAACGACGTGGTCGTGAACCGCTCCGGGATTTCGGGGATGGTCGAGCTGCGCGTCGACGTGGACGGTCGCTTCATGTACAAGCAGCGCTCGGATGGCCTGATCGTCGCCACGCCCACGGGCTCGACGGCATACGCGCTCTCGGCCAGCGGTCCGATTCTGCATCCGCGCCTGGGCGGCGTGGTGCTCGTGCCGATCGCACCGCACGCATTGTCGAACCGTCCGATCGTACTGCCGGATTCGAGCGACATCGTCATCACCATCACGGGCGGGCGCGAAGTCGGCGCGAACTTCGACATGCAGTCGTTTGCCGAACTGCGTCAGGGCGACAAGATTCTGGTGAGCCGCTCGGCGCATCAGGTGACGTTCCTGCATCCGGTCGGCTACAACTACTACGCCACGCTGCGCCGCAAGTTGCACTGGAACGAGCATATCTCCGACGAAGATACGCCGCAGAACTGACTCCACGCCTTACCCGACATCCCATGCTACGCAGTCTCTCGATTCGCGATTTCGTGATCGTCGATCGTCTCGATCTGGAATTCTCCGCCGGCTTCACCGTGTTCTCGGGGGAGACCGGCGCGGGCAAATCGATTCTGATCGATGCGCTGGCGCTCGCGATGGGCGAGCGCGGCGACACCAGCATGGTGCGCAACGGGCAGACGCGCGCCGACATTACGGCTGAGTTCGCTGCGGACGCCCAGGCGCGTCCCGATCTCGAAGCCTGGCTGCAAGCGCAGGCCCTCACCCTGGAAGAACACGGCGGCGTCCTGCTGCGTCGCGTGCTCGACGCCGGCGGACGCTCGCGCGCCTTCATCAACGGCACGCCCGCCACGCTCGCGCAGTTGCGCGAACTCGGCGAAATGCTCGTCGACATACACGGCCAGCATGCGCATCAGCAACTGTTGCGCCCCGACGCGCAGCGTCGCCTGCTCGATTCCCATGCGGGCGCAACGGCGCTCGCGGCAGACGCCGCCGCGGCTCACAAGGAATGGCGACGTCTCGTCAAGCGCTGCGAAGAAGCGCATGGGCGTGATCGCGAACTGCAGCTGGAGCGCGAGCGTCTCGAATGGCAGACGTCCGAACTCGACAAGCTCAATCCGCACGAAGGGGAATGGGACGAAGTGAGCGCCGAGCACCGCCGGCTCTCGCACGCCGCCAGCCTCATCAACGGCGTGCAGGGCGCGCTCGATGTGCTGGCAGAGGCCGATGGCGCCGTTGTCCCCTCGCTGGGCCATGTCGTGCACCAGATTCGCGAACTTGCCGAGATCGACGCCGCTCTGGCGGATACGCTCGCCGCGCTGGAACCGGCCGAGATCCAGCTTCGCGAGGCGGTCCACTCGCTCACGCATTACGCGCAACGCATCGATCTCGATCCGGAGCGTCTGGCCGTGGTCGAGCAGCGTCTGGACGCCCTGCATTCGGCGGCGCGCAAGTTCCGGGTCACACCGGAGCAATTGCCGGCGGAACTGGCGCAGCGTCGCGCGCAATTGGAGGAATTGACGGCCTCGGCCGACAGCGCCGCCATGCAGGCGGCCGCCGATGCTGCCCACGCGACCTATCTGAAGCTTGCCAAGGAGTTGTCGAAAGCGCGCGCCCGGGCGGCGGCGTCGCTCTCGCGCGAAGTCACCCGCGCCATGCAGGATCTCTCGATGCCCGGCGGGCGCTTCGAAGTCGCGCTCGCGCCGACGTCCGAGCCGCAGTCGTTCGGGCTGGAGACGGTGGAGTTCCTTGTTGCGGGTCATCCGGGCGTGCCGACGCGCCCGCTCGCCAAGGTCGCCTCGGGCGGCGAACTCGCGCGCATCAGCCTCGCGCTGCAGGTGATCGCCAGCAGCGCGAGCCTCACGCCGACGCTCATTTTCGACGAAGTCGATTCCGGCATCGGTGGCGCCGTGGCGGAAGTCGTCGGTCGTCTGCTGCGTGAACTGGGTCAGGGCCGTCAAGTGCTGTGCGTGACCCATTTGCCGCAGGTCGCAGCCCTCGGCCACCAGCATCTGCGCGTGAGCAAGCGCAGCGACGGCGATACGACCATGAGTGAAATCGAACCGCTTGGGCGCACCGAGCGCGTCGAAGAGATTGCGCGGATGCTTGGCGGCGTGGAAATTACCGCCACGACGCGCAAACATGCGAGAGAAATGCTTGCGCTCTGAGTGCTCGGCCAGACAACGCTCGGACACCGCAAACGCGACGGCAAAATCGGTCGGCATCGAACGACAAACGGGCGGCGAAACTGAACTGACCCCGTAAAGTTGGACGGGAAAGTTATGTGGTTAAGGGCTGGGTTCTGTACTGCACAGGACTCAGCCCTTTTAGCTTGAGCTTGATGCGATCGTGGTTGTAATAACGGATGTACTCGGCAATCGCTCGGCGTAGTTGATCAACGCTGTCAAAGTGCGCCAGGCGAAAGCACTCGGATTTGAGCGTGCCGAAAAAGCTCTCCATGGCGGCATTATCCAGACAATTGCCTTTGCGAGACATGCTCTGTGACATGCCCCGTGCGGCAAGCCGTTCGCGATATGCCCGCATTTGATAAGCCCAGCCCTGATCGGAATGAAGCATTGGCGCTTGGCCCTCGGCCAAACGCACAAAGGCCTTGTCCAGCATGCCTTGGATGAGTGCAAAGTCAGGCCGCTCACTGGTCTGCCAAGCTACGATCTCGCCGTTGTAGAGATCTAAAACCGGCGACAAATATAGCTTCTTACCGTCAACGTTGAATTCCGTGACATCCGTCACCCATTTCTCGTTGGGTCGTTTGGCCTCGAACTGACGAGCCAGTAGATTAGGCGCGATACGCCCGACCTCTCCCCGATAGGAGCGGTACTTCTTAGGGCGCACAAGCGACTTGAGCCGCAGCAGTGCCATCAAGCGTTGCACCGTCTTGTGATTCACGAGAGTACCGTTCTGGCGCAGCGTGGCCGTCACGCGGCGGTAGCCGTAGCGACCCTTGTGGTACGCAAAGACCTGCGCGATCTTCGCCTTGAGCACGCTATGACGATCTCCGGCCTTGGCCACCGTCATCTGGTAATAGAACGTGCTACGCGCTAAGCCAGCAATCTTTAACAGTGCCCCGAGCGGGTGACGCTCACGCAATGTGCTCACCGCTTGCGCTTTTTCTTTGGCGCTGTCTGCTCCTTGAAGTTGCCCCGCTCTGACGGACGGATCTGCAGTAGCAATCGATATGCGATTTAGCCTCCGTTGAGCGGTAAGTCGCGGGCTGTCCAATGCCGAGCGGCGTCATGGTCGTGATAGACGGGCCGCCGCGCGTGCGTATAGAACCCACACGGGAACATGATTTCGCTTTTCGTGTACTCGGCTTCGAACTCGAGCGGCGAACGGTAGCCGAGGCTGCTGTGTAGGCGGCGAGGGTTGTACCAACCTTCGAGGAACCAAAATAGACGACCTCTGGCTTGTTCGTGAGTATCGAAGTGCTCACGCATGAGCAGTTCCGATTCGAGTGTGCCGAAGAAGGATTCACACATCGCGTTGTCATAACAGTCGCCGGCGGTACCCATCGAAGGGCGTACACCCGCTTCACTGCAGCGCCGTCCGAAGGCAATCGACGTATATTGACATCCCTGATCGGAATGCAGAATGACCCCGCGAGCGCGACGTTGTGCGAGCGCCATATCGAGCGCTCGTAGCATCAATTCCGTGTACAGGTGAGTGGACATCGCCCAGCCTACGATACGCCGGCTGAACACATCAAGCACGACGGCCAGATACAAAAATCCCTCGCCGCTTGGAATGTAGGTGGCGTCTGCCACCCACAGCACGTTCGGCGCTGCGGCACTGAAGTGGCGACGCACCAGATCAGGAGCTCGCCGGGCTCCCGCGCGCGCACGCGTCGTGCATTTCCATTGCCTGCGACTGGCCCCGCACAGGCCCGCCAGACGCATGAGCCGCGCGACCCGCTTGCGCCCGACATGCTCGCCTTCACGTTTAAGCTGGGCATGGATACGCGGCGCGCCATAAGTGCCGCGCGAACTGGCGTGCAGCGTGCGAATACGCGCGAGCAACTGCGCGTCGCGGCACGTCCGTCTGGACGGTTCTCGCATGAGCCACGCGTAGTAGCCGCTGGTGGAGACTCGCAGCAACCGCGCCATCGTGGCAATGGGCCAGCGGGCCTGGTTCGCCCTCATGAATCCGTACCTTTGGACGGTACGGCATCCGTCTCCCGAGCGAACCAGGCAGCCGCTCGAGAGAGTATGTCGCGCTCCACCTCGAGTTGGCGCACCTTACGGCGCAGCCGTGTCAATTCCTGCCGCTCGGCCGTGGTAAGCCCGTCCTGACGCACACCGGAATCACGATCAGCCTGCGCAACCCAATTGATGATGCTTTGCGCTGTCGGTTCGAACTCGCGCGCCAACTCCTCAGGCGTACGTCCTGCCTTCACCAATGCCACCATCTGTGCCCGGAACTCCGCCGGGTACGGTGTTCGATGCTTCCTCATGACGACACCTCCTCTTCAAAAAGAATAGGTGTCCGTTTTCACGGGTCAACTTCACCTTGGCCCGGAGCAGTTCGTCCAACTTTTTTAGGTACGCCACCTCCGCGCGCAGGTATTCGATTTCTTTGAGCAGGTCTTCACGCGCACGCTCGTCGCCGGGCGTCGTCGGCTGGGGTGGCTGTTTGGGTTGGGACATCTTGGGTGGCCGGCCTTTACGGCGAGGCTTGAGAGCTTCGAAACCACCCTCATGATACTGGCGCTCCCAACGGCTGACACTATTGCCTTCGCGTAAATCGAACACCGCGCATGTGCGCTGGTACGACAGCTCGTGATGCCACATGTGCTGGAGCACCGACATCTTGAACTCGGCACTATAGGTTTCGTGCTTCTTGCGAAGCCCTGCGTCGCCATGCTCCCGATAAGCATTCACCCAACGCCGTAGCACCGTACAACCAACACCGTACTTCTGGCTTACATGCCGGCTGCCACGCCCACCGTCTAGATATTCACGAACTGCGCGGCGCTTGAACGCCTCGTCGTACTTCGTCATGCAAAAACCCCCAAGGGTTGGATTTATGTCCAACTCTTGGGGGTCAGTTCAAACTTCGACCGCCCGTTTGTTTTTCGGCGACACAAGCCGTCACCGCGCATCGGTGTGCCTCAGACCGGCCCAGCCTCGGCGAACACCGAATCCCACAGCGCCATCACCGCATCGCGTTCGGCCTCGATGTCGGCCGCGGGCACGCGCGCCGCTTCCACGCCGTCGAGCCGCAACTTGTGCTGGCGCTTGCGATAGGTCCGATACGCCGCCGCTGCCGCGTCGGCCAGCGTCGCGTCGATCAGCCCAAGCTGCGCCGCTTCGCGCAGCAACGCGATGTTGCCCGCATTGCGCAGCAGCGCCGGGTGCGCCCCCGAGTGCAACAGCACCAGATATTGCACGGTGAACTCGATATCCACCATGCCTCCGCGGTCGTGCTTGAGGTCGAAGAGCTTCGACGGGTTCGGATGCCCTTCGAGCACCTTGCGGCGCATGGCCACGATTTCCTGCGCGAGCGGCAATGCCTCGCGCGGCGTCGCCAGGACCTGCGCACGGATGTTCTCGAACGCCGCACCGATGGTTTCGTCGCCCGCGCAAAACCGCGCCCGCGTGAGCGCCTGATGCTCCCAGACCCACGCCGTATTCGCATTGCCCTCGCGGAACTGGTACTGACGGAAGCTCTCGATGTTGGTTACCAGCAAACCCGACAAGCCGTTGGGTCGCAGGCGCAAATCGACATCGAACAACATGCCGGCTCCCGTGTGCGTGGTCAGCCACGTGACGAAACGCCGGGCGAGCGCGGCGTAGGCGTCCGGCGCACGGTCGTCGTCATCGTCGTAAAGAAAGATGAGATCGAGGTCGGACGCATAGCCCAGCTCCTTGCCGCCGAGCTTGCCGTAGGCAATGACGGAGAAGCGGGGCACTTCGCGATGCCGCGTGGCCACATGCGGCCAGACCGTGGAGATCGTCACATCGACGATGATGTCCGCCAGCTCGGAGAGCCGGTCGCCGATGGCTTCCACCGACAACGTGCCTTGCAGGTCGAGCAGCAGGATGCGGAAGACTTCGGCGTGATGCGCGCGCCGCAAAATGTCCATCTGCACTTCGACGTTGCCCGCCGCGCCCGCCGCATTGAGACTCAGCAGCAACTGCGTCTTGAACGACGGCCAGTCGAAGGGTGCTGCCAGCGCCTCGTCGTCGAGCAGTTCGTCGAGCAATTGCGGATGGCTGATCAGATAGCCTGCCGCCCAGCGCGAGCCCGCCAGCACCTTGACCACGCGTTCCAGCGCACGCGGGTACTCGGTGAGCAACGCCAGATACGAACTGCGACGACTGATGGTCGAGAGCAGGTCGAGCATGCGCGCGAGCACGGCATCGGCCTCGCCCGTGCCCGCCGCGCCTTCGACCGCGCGTTGCACGAGTTGGTCGAAGCGCCGACGACTCATCTCGCCGAGCGCCTTGTAGCGCGACGACGTCCAGACCGCACGCAGGCGATCGAGCGCTCCTTCGGCGTCGGAGAAGCCCAGGCGCGCGAGCTGATTGCCCAGATCGCCCGTCTGCGCCTCGTCGGCCAGACATTCGCTCCAGAGCTCCGGCGGGCATTCGCAGTCACCGCTGCCGCCTTTGTTTGCGCCGCCTTTGTTTGCACTGCCATTGGCCTTGTCCGCGAAGATTTCATCGAACTGACCGGCGACGAACTCGCGGTGCTCGTCGAGCACGGTCATGAACGTCGCTTCATCCGGAAAGCCCATGGCGCGCGCCACTGCGAGACGGTCGTCGCCCGGGCCCGGCAGGATGTGCGTTTGCGCGTCTTCCAGATACTGAATCCGGTGTTCGAGCCTGCGCAGGAAGACATACGCGTTCGCCAGCGCCTCGGCCACGCTTTGCGCCAGCCACCCTCGCCGGGCGGCCACGCCCAGCACGGCAAGCGTCGGCCGTACGCGTAATTCCGGCTCCTGCCCGCCGCGAATCAGCTGGAAGACCTGCGCCGAGAACTCCACCTCGCGAATGCCGCCGCGCCCGAGCTTGATGTCGTTGATGCGCGCGGGTTTGGCCCGCGCACGGCGCTCGGCTTCATGCCGGATTTGCTCATGCAGCGCGCGAATCGCGCCAATCACGCCATAGTCCAGATACCGGCGGAACACGAACGGCTGAACCAGCGAGCTCAGCAGCCGCTCGATGCGTCTGCCCGGCTCACTGGCGAGCTCGGACACCAGCCGTCCCTTGATCCACGCGTAGCGCTCCCACTCGCGGCCCTGCACGTAGAAATACTCTTCGAGCATCGGCAGGCTGCAGACGAGCGGCCCCGAATCGCCATTGGGGCGCAAGCGCATGTCTACCCGGAACACGTAGCCGTCCGGTGTGAGCTCGGAGATCAGGCCGATCAGCTTGCGGCCGAGCTTCGTGAAGAATTCGTGGTTGGAGAGCAGGCGCAGCCGCCCGGCGGCGGCTGGATCGGCGTCGTCCGGCGCCGTGGTGTCGCCATCGTCCTCATACAGGAAGATCAGATCGATGTCGGAAGACACGTTCAGTTCGCGCCCGCCGAGCTTGCCCATCCCGACTACGCCCAGCGTCTGGCGCTGCCCTTCCGCGTTGCGCGGCACACCGTGAATGGCTTCGAGTTCGCGCGAAAGCACCGCGATGCCCGCCTGAACGGCGAATTCGGCAAGCGCCGTCATGGCTTCGGTCACTTCGGACAATTCGGCGCGCCCGTCCAGATCGCGCTGCATGACGGTGCACAACGCCTCGACGCGCAGCACGCGCAAGGCCCGCGTGAGCGCCGCCTCGTCGAGACCGCAGGCGCCGGAGGGCTGCTCGGGCGGCGAGAGCTGCGTGCCGGTAATGGCTTCGAAACGACGCGCGAGCCAGCGGGCGTCGACGGGGTGCTCCGCGAGCGTCGGCAGCGCCTCGGCCAGCGCCGGACGGCTCGCGAGCATGCGCGCGGCATATCGCGAGTAGGACTGAATATCGATCGGGGTTTCGGGTGAACTCACTGGCGGGGTTCCGGTCAGCAAAGGATGAAGAGACTTTCGCATGCTTACCTGGGCGCGATGAGACGCCGGATCACATGTCTGTTTCTGCGACGGCCGGGCCATCGGGCGGCCTTGGGCTTGTGTTACAGTCTTTGCCACAGAAACTACCACATTACCTCGTAGACGCGCAGCATGACCGACCGTAAGCCGCCCGCCTCGCCCACTGCGACCCGGTCCTGGTTCTCGTCACTGCCGCGTGGCTTGCGCCTGGGTCTGGAATGGCTGCTGGCGCTCGTCGTCATCGTCTACTTCGGACTCGGCGCCGTCATCCTCGCGACCCGGTACGTCATCCTTCCCCGTGTGTCGGACTACCGCCCGCAAATCGAGGCGGCGGCCACCCGCGCCATCGGGTTGCCCGTCACGATCGGCAAAGTCGACGCCGACTGGCGCGGCTGGCATCCCTATCTGACGCTGGAAGACGTTCGCATTACGCCACCGGCGCAGGGCACGCCTCCCAAGGCGTCGACGATTGCCCGCGTGGTGGCGCCCCTGCGTCGCCACGCGGCCACGGCTTCCGGCGCCGCAGCCGCCCCCGAGCCTGCCTCCGCGTCGGCCGCCGCCGGTTCCGGCAATCCGCCAGTGAGCTATGCCCCGCCGGGGGCGCCGCCGCCCGTGGAGCCTAGCCTCACGCTCCACCGGCTCGACGCCGTGCTCTCGTGGACCAGCCTGATTCACTTCGACGTGCGCCTGTCGAATCTCACGCTGCATGAACCGGACGTGACGGTCGAGCGCCGCGCCGACGGCTCGATCCTCGTCGCGGGCATACCGGTGTCGGGCAACGCGAAGACGGACGACACGCAGGCCGCCGACTGGCTCATGCGTCAGGCGCGCATCGTCGTGCGCCACGGCACCGTGCGCTGGCGCGACGCCACGCGCGACGTGCCGGAGGTCGTCCTCACGGAAGTCAACGCCATGCTGCGCAATCGTGGCTTCGAGCATCGCTTCGGTATGCAGGCAAATCCGCCGCCCGGCATTGTCGCGCCGCTGGACATCCGGGCACGCTTCACCAATCCGTTGTTCGCACGCCCGGGTGAGGTCAAGCGCTGGCGCGGGCAGATTTACGGCGACGTCGGCACCCTCGACGTGGCCGAACTGGCGCGGTACGTGGCGCTCCCGGGCAAGGATTCGCGCGGGCGCATCGCCGCACGCGCCTGGGTCGACTTCGATAACGGCATCGTGACAGGCGCCACGCTGCGGGCGGCCGGGGCCGACACGTCAGTACAACTGGCCGACGATTTGCCGCCCCTCACTTTCGACGCCACGCAGGGTCGTATCGACTTGAGCCGTGTCGGCGCACCGGCCGACTCCGCCGACTCAGCCGGTTCGGGCTGGAAACTGCGGGCGCGCGAGCTGAGCTTGCAAGCCGCCGGCCGCCCCACGCTCGATGTGCCCGAGCTGAGCGGCAGCTTCACGCCCGGCAGCGCCGGGCACGGCCTGCACGCGGCCGTTGCCGGTCAGCGCTTCGACATCGGTGCGGCCATGGCGCTCGTGCCGTCGCTGCCGATCGATCCGCAGACGCGCGACATGCTCGCCAGCTTCCGCCCGCGCGGGCGCGTGTCGAACTTCAACGTCACCTATCAGGCGCCCCGGCCCCACGGCCCGACCAACTGGCGCGACCTGCCGGGCATCAAGCAACTGCCCCCCGAGCGCGAGCGCTATCGCGTCGTCGCCGATTTCGAGAATCTCGGCATCGACAGCCAGCCGGCGCCGGCGGCGCAGGCGCGCCCGAATTCCCCCAACGCGGGACGCCCCGGCTTCGTGAATCTGAGCGGCCATGTCGACGCGGACCAGACACGCGGCAGCCTCTCGCTCAATGCGAAGAACGCCACACTCGACTTTCCCGGGCGCTTCGACCAGCCGCGCATCGATCTCGACACGCTCACGGCGCGTACGTCGTGGCGCGTCTCTCATTCGGCGACCCAACGCGACGCGCCTGCCAACGTGCAGGTTCGCCTCGACGCCGTCCACCTGCAAAATCCCGAACTCACGGGCGACATCAGCGGCACATGGCAAAACGGCGGCAAGGGCAACGGTATCGTCGATCTGAAGGGCACGATCGTTCGCGCCAACGCCAATGCCGTGCCGCGCTATCTGCCCACGGATATCGGCGCGAGCGTGCGCGATTATTTGCAGCGGGCGCTGATGGCGGGCACCGTGCAGAATGCGCCGTTCGCCGTGCAGGGCGATCTCGAAGACTTTCCCTACGGCAAGGGCGGCGGCAAATTCCGTATCGATATTCCGCTGGCGGACGTGACGTTCAATCCTTCGCCGTTGCGTCCGGGTCATACGGAAGTGTGGCCGCCGTTCGAGAAAGTACGGGGCAATCTGCGTTTCGACGCCGACAAGCTGCACATCGCCATCGACAGCGGCTCGGTCTACGGTGTGACGCTCACGCAGGTGCAGGGCGACATCAACGACATCGGGCAGGACGACTCCACACTCACGCTCAAGGGCGACGCGCGCGGTCCCGCGATGGACTTCGTCAAATATCTGAATGCCAGCCCGGTAGGCCACTGGATCGGCGACTTCACCGACGAGACGAAGGCGAATGGCACGGCGCAACTCGCCATGCAGTTGTCCATGCCGCTCGAGCATACCGAGCGCTCGAAGGTGACCGGCCGCGCGCGCTTCCTGCGCAACGACATTACCCTGCTCAACGGGCTGCCGACCTTCGGCGCGGTCGATGGCGAACTGGCCTTCAACGAGCGCGGCATCTCGCTCGAGAACCTGCGCGGCACGTTTCTCGGCGGCGAGGTACGCGCTTCGGGCGGTAGTCGCGACGACGGCACGATCGTGCTGAACGTCAACGGACAGATGAGTGCGCAAGGATTGCGCGAGAACCGGGAGAACGCCACGCTGGCGCAACTGGCCAAGCGCATGACCGGCAGCACGCCGTATACCGCGACGGTGACCGTGCGTCAGGGCATGACGGATGTGGCGGTGCAGTCGACGCTGGCGGGACTGGCCGTGAACTTGCCGGCCCCGCTCGGCAAGAGCGCGGAGACGTCGCTGCCGGCGCGCTTCACGATGCGTCCGCAGGCGGGCTCGCCAGCCACGGGCGGGCGCCGCATCGATACGCTCGACTTCGCCATCGGCAGCGTGCAGGCGAATTACGTCCAGCAACGCAATGGCGCACGCGTGGAGGTGCTGCGGGGCGGCATCGGTATCAACCAGCCCGTGCCCGCGCCGCGTGAGGGCGTGCAGGCCAGCGCCCAGTTCGACACCCTCGACGTGGACGCCTGGCGAAACGTGATCGCCTCGCTCGGCAGCGACGCCGTGACGCCCGGCACGCAAGGCACGCCGCCCGCGCCAGCCGCAACGGCGGCCGCCGCCCGCGACGAGTTCGGCGCCATCACCCCGTATCTGCCCACGCGCCTCGCCTTGCATGCGAAGCAAGTGCGTCTGTTGTCGCGTCAGTGGCCGGAACTGGTGGTCGGCGCGCAGCGCAACGAGCGCGACTGGCAGGTGAGCCTGGCCTCCGAACTGGTCTCCGGTTTCGCCGAATGGCAGGCGCCGAACGACAAGAGTCCTTCCGGGGCGATCCGCGCTCGCCTGGCCAAACTGGTGATTCCGCGTGAAGACCACGGCAGCGATGTGCTCACGCAGGTGCTCGACGAGCCGAGCGACGAATTCCCCGCCATCGATCTGGTCGCCAACGACTTCGTGCTGCGCGACAAGCCATTGGGACGCCTGCAACTCAATGCCCACAACGACACGGAAGACGGCGTGCCGGTCTGGCAGCTCACCAAGCTGGAACTGAGCAACAGCGCCGCCACATTGGACGTGAAGGGCAACTGGCGCACGTCGCGCCGCAGGGCAGCGGCCGCGGCGGCAGGCGGCGAAGACATCCCGCGTCGCACCGTTCTGGACTTCAACCTCGACGTAAAGGACGCGGGCGGTCTGCTCGACCGGCTCGGTCTGCCCAAAACGCTCAAGGACGGCTCGGGTACGGTCTCCGGCCGTTTCGGATGGCGCGGAGGCCCCGACGCCATCGACTATCCGACGCTGGGCGGTCGCGTCGCGATCGATCTCAAGCGCGGCCAGATCCTGAAGGCCGACCCCGGCCTCGCCAAATTGCTGGGCATTCTGTCGGTGCAGACCCTGGCCAAGATCCTGACGTTCGACTTCAATAGCGTGCTCGGCAGCGGTCTGCCGTTCGACAGCATCGACGGCAACGTGACAATGCAGGGTGGTGTGGCGAATACCAGCGACCTGACGATCAACGCCAACGCCGCGACCATCAAGATCGACGGCCACACCGACCTCGCGCGCGAGACGCAGGACCTCAATGTGCTGGTGCTGCCGAAGATCAACGCGGCGTCGGCCTCGCTCGCCTGGGCGATCATCAATCCGGCGCTGGGTATCGGGTCGTTCTTCGCGCAGTTGGCGCTGGGCGACCAGCTCTCCCGCACGCTCTCGACGACTTATCACGTCACCGGCTCCTGGGACAATCCGGTCATCGGACAGGGAAGCGGCAATAAGAGTAAGATCAACGCATCCCCGGACGCCCGGCCGGAGGCGCAAAACAACGTCCAGCCGACCGGCATGCGCGGCCACTGAGCGCACACCGGGAAATCGCTACCGCAACGATCATCGCCCCGAAAACCGCTATTTCATGACGAGTTCCGAAACGAAGCCAGCCGCACCGCCCGTTCCCGCGCAAACGCCCGTACGCGTGGCTGCTGTCCAGATGGTCAGCGCACCGGACGTCGAGCGGAATCTGCGCGAAGCGGCCCGTCTGGTGGCCGAAGCGGCGCAGGCCGGTGCGCAACTGGTGCTGTTGCCCGAGTACTTCTGCTACATGGGACAACGCGATACCGACAAGCTCGCCCTTCGGGAGACGCCGGGCAATGGCCCGATTCAGGATTTCCTGAGCGAGACGGCCCGCCGGCACGGTGTCTGGCTGATCGGCGGGACACTGCCGCTGGCGGCCCCCGAGCCCGAGCGCGTGCTCAACACGACGCTGGTCTTCGGGCCTGACGGCGCGCCCGCTGCCCGTTACGACAAGATTCATCTGTTCAATTTCGTCAAAGGCGAAGAGGCCTACGACGAGGCGCGCACCATTTGCCCGGGCGAGGCGGTGCGGACCTTCGAAGCGCCCTTCGGACGCGTTGGTCTGTCGGTCTGCTACGACCTGCGTTTTCCCGAGTTGTACCGTGCCATGGGCGACTGTACGCTCATGGTCGTACCCGCCGCCTTTACTTACACCACGGGCCGCGCGCACTGGGAATTGCTGCTGCGCGCGCGGGCCGTCGAGAATCAGTGTTACGTGCTTGCATCTGCGCAAGGCGGACACCACGAAAACGGGCGGCGCACCTGGGGGCACTCCATGCTGATCGATCCATGGGGCGACATCGTCGCCCGGCGTGAAGCGGAAGGCGCCGGCGTGGTCTTCGGCGACATCGATCCGGTCCGGCTCGCCGGCGTGCGCCAGAGTCTGCCCGCATGGCGGCATCGCGTGCTGCAAGGTTGATACCTCATGTCGATCGCGCGAAGTTGATTTCGCCGGATTCGCCCTCATCTACCGAATACATTTCCTTGGCCTGACACCGCATGAAAATCATCGACACCGGCATCCAGAACCTGGCCACGGCCCGCGAGCTGCTGCTCACGCCGTACGGCCTCGACGAAAGCCATCTCCAACGCGCCCTCGGCGACATCTTCACGCATCGTGTGGATTACGCCGACCTGTACTTCCAGTACACGCGCAGCGAAGCGTGGAGTCTGGAGGAAGGCATCGTCAAATCGGGCTCGTTCTCGATCGATCAGGGCGTGGGTGTGCGCGCCATCGTGGGCGATCGCACGGCATTCGCCTACTCCGACGACATCTCCGACATCGCGCTCAAGGACGCCGCAGCCGCCACGCGCAGCATTGCGTCGGCCGGCCGCGGACGCGTGAAGGTCGGCACCAAGCTGGCGAGCGCCGGCGGTCACGGACTGTACCTGCCCTCGGACCCGCTCGCGTCGCTCGATGCCAACGGCAAGGTTGCGCTGCTCGAGCGCATCGAAAAGCTCGCCCGCGCGCGCGATCCGCGCGTGTCGCAGGTGATGGCCGGGCTGGCCGGCGAGTACGACGTCGTGCTCGTGGCGCGCAGCGATGGCGTGATTGCCGCCGACGTGCGTCCGCTCGTGCGGGTGTCGGTCACCGTCATCGTCGAGTCCAACGGACGCCGCGAAATCGGCAACAGCGGCGGCGGCGCCCGCCTGGATTACGGTTACTTCACCGACGATCTGCTCGAAAAATACGTCAAGGAAGCGGTCGATGGCGCGATCGTCAAGCTCGACGCCCGCCCGGCCCCCGCCGGCGCGATGACCGTCGTGCTCGGACCGGGCTGGCCCGGCGTGCTGCTGCACGAGGCCGTCGGCCACGGGCTCGAAGGCGACTTCAACCGCAAGGGCTCGTCGGCCTTCTCGGGTCGTCTGGGCGAGCGCGTGGCAGCCAAGGGCGTCACCGTGGTGGACGACGGCACGCTGTCGAACCGCCGCGGTTCGCTGAACATCGACGACGAGGGCAATGCGACGCAGTGCACCACCCTCATCGAAGACGGCATTCTGAAGGGCTATATGCAGGACAGCCTGAACGCGCGCCTGATGAAGATGCCGGTGACCGGCAACGGCCGACGCGAATCGTACGCCGCCCTGCCCATGCCGCGCATGACGAACACGTACATGCTCGGGGGCGACAAGGATCCCGAGGAGATCATCAAGTCGGTCAAGCGCGGCCTGTATGCGGTGAACTTCGGCGGCGGTCAGGTCGACATCACCAACGGCAAGTTCGTGTTCTCGATGTCCGAGGCTTACATGATCGAAGACGGCAAGATCACATATCCGGTCAAGGGCGCCACGCTGATCGGCAATGGCCCGGAATCGCTCAAGGACGTGACGATGATCGGCAACGACATGTCGCTCGACTCGGGCGTGGGCGTGTGCGGCAAGGAAGGCCAGAGCGTACCGGTGGGCGTCGGTCAGCCGACGCTGCGCATGGAAAACATGACGGTCGGCGGCACGGCCTGAGCGGAATCCGTCGCTCCGGAGGACGGAAGCGCGTCGCCGGCGACGAAATTGCGCACCGCAAAAAATGCGCGAAGCATAGCAAGGCGCCCGGGTCAAACCGGGCGTTTTCGCATGTTAATTCGAAAAGGCGATTTTTCAACGCAAAACAGCGCATCGAAATGCGGAGATTCCGCGCGTTTTTCCGTCCTGTAGCGGTCACCTCGGTTGCAGCGTCATTCGATTAGGCGTATAAAGTTGTTTCTGTGCACGGCAATCCGCCGGCAAAGCCATGTCCCAGACATCCTTCATGATCGCCAGCCAGTTTTACTTTTACTTTTTTGCGTATCTCACACCGCTGGCGGATGGAGAGGGACAGTTGCAGCAGTAAGCACCGAACGAATCCTGAAAAACCGCCAGCGAGTCTGGCGGTTTTTTTTTGACCCGAATCCCGAGAAACGAACCGCAGTGCGAACTGCCCAGGAGAAAAACCATGCCTCCCCACAACACCGATGATGTCCGTATTCGCGAACTGAAAGAACTGACGCCCCCGGCGCACCTGATCCGCGAATACCCGTGCTCGGAAGCGAGCGCCGACCTCATCCATCGCTCGCGCGGCGCCATCCACCGCGTGCTGCACGGCATGGAAGACCGTCTGGTCGTGATTATCGGGCCGTGCTCGATCCACGATCCGAAGGCCGCACTGGAGTACGCCGCACGGCTGGTCGAACAGCGCGAGCGCCTGAAGGGCGAACTCGAAATCGTCATGCGCGTGTACTTCGAAAAGCCGCGCACGACCGTGGGCTGGAAGGGTCTGATCAACGACCCGCACATGGACAACAGCTTCAAGATCAACGACGGCCTGCGTCTGGCGCGCGAACTGCTCGCGCAGATCAACGAAATGGGCCTGCCCGCCGGCACCGAATACCTCGACATGATCAGCCCGCAGTACATCGCCGATCTCGTATCGTGGGGCGCCATCGGCGCACGCACCACCGAGTCGCAGGTGCACCGGGAACTGGCGTCGGGCCTGTCGTGCCCGGTCGGCTTCAAGAACGGCACCGACGGCAATGTGAAGATCGCCGTGGACGCCATCAAGGCCGCCTCGCAGCCGCACCATTTCCTGTCGGTGACCAAAGGCGGGCACTCGGCGATCGTGTCGACCGCGGGCAACGAGGACTGCCACCTGATTCTGCGCGGCGGCAAGGCCCCCAACTACGACGCCGCCAGCGTGCAAACCGCCTGCGACGACATCGCCAAGTCCGGCCTGGCCGCGCGCGTGATGATCGACGCCTCCCATGCCAATAGCCAGAAGAAGCATGAGAACCAGATCCCGGTGTGCGAGGACATCGCCCGTCAGATCGCCGGCGGCGACGACCGTATCATCGGCGTGATGGTCGAATCGCATCTGGTGGCGGGCCGTCAGGATCACGTGCCGGGCAAGGAACTGACCTACGGCCAGAGCATTACCGATGCCTGCATCAACTGGGAAGACAGTCTGAAGGTACTCGACACGCTGGCCGAAGCCGTGCGTGCACGTCGCGTGGCTCGCGGCGCGGGCAACTGATCGGCGTCAGGGCGGCCCGATGGCGGGGCCGCCCGAAGTCCATCGCAAGTGCGCCTGCGGCGCTTGCCGGACTTGCCAAAGATTACGGATTCCCGCCGTCGGCCCGGTCGCGTTGCCACAGCACGTCGGTCCCGCCGCCCGCGCGATTGAGTACGCGGGCCAGGACGAACATCAGATCGGACAGACGGTTGACGTACTGACGCGGCGCCGGCGCCACCGTCTCCTCGGCGCCGAGGGCCACCATCGCCCGCTCGGCGCGACGCGCCACGGTTCGCACGATATGCGCCTGCGCCGCCGCACGGGTGCCGCCCGGCAAAATGAATTCCTTCAGACGCGGCAGGTCGGCGTTGTAATGCGCCAGCCACTCGTCGAGTTTCGCCACGTGGGCGTCTCCCAGCAGCGTGTGACGCGGCATGCTCAACTCCCCGCCCAGATCGAACAGGTCATGCTGAATATCGATCAGCATGCTGCGCACGTCGTGCGGCAAGTCTTCGCACAGCAGCACGCCGATATGCGAATTGGTCTCGTCGACCTCGCCGATGGCGACGATGCGCAGGCTGAACTTGTCGACGCGAGCGCCATCTCCCAAGCCGGTTTTGCCGCCGTCGCCGGTACGCGTGACGATCTTGCTCAAACGATTACCCATCTTCTGACACCTACCCCTTGCGGCATATTTCACCCGGCGACGCCTGTCGACTGCCGCACGGTCTGCCTTTTTGATTGAAATGGACCGTACAGCGACCGATTGCTTATTTTTCAGGCAATTCCGATGGCGTCGATACACGGCAAGTCCGTATGATATGACGCAAAGTGTGGGGAAAAACGCCGCCACGGCGTAAAATCCCCGCTCATGAGGTGTCAGGAAGCGCGTCGCGCGCCCAAGACCCCGCCCGATATGGTGTCCGCCCTCGCCTACCGGCTAACGGCGGCCCGGAGACCCGAAGGAGAAAGCCGTGAATCACCCCCATCTGCCGTTCGCCGCAAAGCGTCCGTTTCCCGACGCCCTGCTCACCGAGTTGCAAGCCCTGCTGGGCGAGCGCGTGAGCACGAAGGAAGCACTGCGCGAACACCACGGCCGTGACGAGTCTCCCTTCGATCCGATGCTGCCCGACGCGGTGGCATTCGCGCACAGCACGCAAGAGGTCTCCGAGATCGTCAAACGCTGTGCGAAGTACGACGTCCCCATCATTCCTTACGGCGCCGGTTCGTCGCTCGAAGGCCATCTGCTGGCAGTCGAGGGCGGCTTGTCGCTCGACCTGTCCGAGATGAACCAGATCGTCTCGATCAACGCCGAAGACCTGACCGTCACCACGCAACCGGGGATCTCCCGCAAGGCCCTGAACGAAGCCCTGCGCGATACCGGGTTGTTCTTCCCGATCGATCCGGGTGCGGACGCCAGCATTGGCGGCATGTGCGCCACGCGCGCCTCGGGCACCAACGCCGTGCGCTACGGCACGATGCGCGAGAACGTGCTGGCCCTGACGGTGGTGCTCGCCGATGGCCGGGTGATCCATACCGGTACGCGCGCGCGCAAGTCGTCTGCCGGCTACGACCTCACGCGCCTGTTCGTCGGCAGCGAAGGCACGCTTGGCATCATCACCGAAGCGACGGTGCGTCTGTATCCGCAACCGGAAGCCGTATCAGCCGCGATCTGCTCGTTCCCGAGCATGACGGACGCCGTCAACTGCACCATTCAGACGATTCAACTGGGCGTGCCGGTGGCACGGGTCGAATTCGTCGACGCGCTCGCCGTGCGTGCCATCAACAAGCATTCGAAGATGGAACTGCCCGAGACGCAAACGCTCTTTTTCGAATTCCACGGCAGCGAGGCCGGCGTGAAGGAGCAGGCGCAAACGACCGAAGAACTCGCGAAGGAAAACGGCGGCACGGGCTTCGAATGGGCCACGCGCACCGAAGACCGTAATCGTCTGTGGAGCGCGCGTCACAGCGCTTACTTCGCCATGCTCCAACTCCAGCCGGGCAGCCGCGCCGTCACGACGGACGTATGCGTGCCGATCTCGCGTCTGGCCGAATGCGTCGGCGAAACGGAAGAGGACCTGAAAGGCTCCTATCTCACGTGCCCAATCGTGGGCCACGTCGGCGACGGCAACTTCCACGTCGCGATTCTGATCGATCCGGACAAGCCGGAAGATGTCGAAGAGGCCGAGCGTCTGAATCAGCGCATCGTGGAGCGCGCGATCCGCATGGGCGGCACGTGCACGGGCGAACATGGCGTGGGCCTGCACAAGATGGGCTTCCTCGTGACCGAACATGGCGAGGACGCCATCGATGTCATGCGCGCGATCAAGACATCGCTCGATCCCCACAATCTGCTCAATCCGGGCAAGATTTTCCGGTTGCGTGCTGCGGGCTGAGCGCCGCATGAACGCGCCGCTCACGCCGCAAGGCCAGTCCAACCCGCCCGGCTCGGTCCCGGCGGGCGTCGCGCTCGACGACAGCACCGACGCCGGGGCGCTCGCCGCCCGTCAGCGCCAGTTGCTCGAAGCGCTCGGCCGCATTCTGCCGCCGCATTGCATTCTGCATCGCCGCGAAGACACCACGCCCTATGAGTGCGACGGGCTTGCCGCCTATCGACGCGTGCCGCTCGCCGTCGTGTTGCCGGAATCGGAATCGCAGGTGCAGCGCATTTTGCAGGCCTGTCATCAGCTTGGGATTCCGGTCGTGCCCCGAGGCGCAGGTACGAGCCTGTCCGGCGGTGCGATGCCGATCTCCGACGGGCTGGTGCTCTCGCTCGCCAAGTTCAAGAAGATCATCGAAGTGGATCCGTACGCCCGCACGGCCACCGTGCAGCCGGGCGTTCGCAATCTCGCGATCTCCGAGGCGGCAGCGCCTTACGGGCTGTATTACGCGCCGGACCCCTCGTCCCAGATCGCCTGCACCATCGGCGGCAACGTGGCGGAAAATTCCGGCGGCGTGCATTGCCTGAAGTACGGGCTGACGGTGCACAACGTGCTGCGCGTGCGCGCCATCACCATGTCGGGCGAAGCCATCGAATTCGGCTCGCTCGGGCCGGACGCGCCCGGCCTCGATTTGCTCTCCGTTTTCATCGGCAGCGAGGGTATGTTCGGCGTCGTGACCGAAATCACCGTCAAGCTGGTGCCCCGGGCACAGACGGCGCAAGTCATCATGGCCAGTTTCGATGACGTCGAGACGGGCGGCAACGCCGTCGCCGCGATCATCGCCGCAGGCATCATTCCGGCCGGGCTGGAGATGATGGACAAACCCGCCACGCAGGCCGTCGAGGAATTCGTGCACGCCGGCTACGATCTGAACGCGGCGGCGATCCTGCTCTGCGAGTCCGACGGCACCCCCGAAGAAGTCACTGAGGAAGTCCTGCGCATTTCGCATGTGCTGCGCACGTCGGGCGCGACACGCTTGCAGATCTCCCGCACCGAGGAGGAGCGCCTGCGCTTCTGGTCCGGGCGCAAGAATGCGTTTCCCGCCGCCGGGCGCATCTCGCCGGACTACTACTGCATGGACGGCACCATTCCACGCCGTGCGATTGGGACATTACTCAAACGCATCGAGGGCCTGGAACAACAATACGGATTGCGCTGTATTAACGTCTTTCATGCGGGAGACGGGAACATGCATCCGCTCATTCTTTTCAACGGCAACGACCAGGACGAATGGCATCGCGCCGAGGCATTCGGTTGCGACATTCTGGAAGCGTGCGTCGAACTTGGCGGCACGATCACGGGCGAACACGGTGTGGGCATCGAGAAGATCAATTCGATGTGCGTCCAGTTTTCCGCCGAAGAGCGCGACGCGTTCTTCGGGGTGAAGCGTGCGTTCGATCCGGTCGGGCTGCTCAATCCGGACAAGGGCATTCCGACACGCGCGCGCTGCGCGGAGTACGGCAAGCTGCACGTGCGCGGCGGACTGCTGCCGCACCCCGACCTACCGAGGTTCTGACATGCGCCCGCTGTCGGAATGGCTGCCGCATGACTGGCGGCAGCGGCTTTACATCATCATCTTCGAAGCCGATACCCGTGAGGGTCGGCTATTCGATATCGCGCTGCTCATCGCCATCGTGCTGTCCGTGCTCACGGTCGTGGTGTCGAGCGTACCGGCGGTGCAGGCGACGATGCCCATCCCGATGGCCATTCTGGAGTGGTTCTTCACGCTCCTGTTCACGGCCGAGTACATCGCGCGATTGCTCAGCGCCCATCGGCCGATGCGCTATGCGCTGTCGTTCTATGGTCTGATCGACCTGCTCGCCATTCTGCCGACGTATCTCGCGATCCTCGTACCCGAGTTGCACGGGCTGATCGACGTGCGTCTGTTGCGGCTGATGCGCGCGTTCCGAATTCTCAAGCTCACGGCCTATGTGAACGAAGCCGGAATTCTCAGCATTGCGCTTTACAACGCGCGTCGCAAGATCCTTGTGTTTCTCGGGTTCATCTCGATCATCGTGGTGATCTTCGGCACGCTCATGCACATCATCGAAGGTCCGGAGCATGGCTTCACCAGCATCCCGGTCGGGATTTACTGGGCGATCGTCACGCTCACCACGACGGGCTACGGCGACGTGGTTCCCGTGACCGGACTGGGCAAGGCAATTACCGGCTTCGTCATGCTGCTCGGCTATAGCGTGATTGCCATACCCACGGGCATCATGGGCGCCGAGATTCACTCGGCCATGCGCAAGAAGCCGATCACCACGCGCACCTGCGGCCAATGCCAGACTGAAGGACACGACCCCGACGCGCGCTTCTGCAAACACTGCGGCAGCGAACTGGGGCCCTACCAATCCGATACGACACCGCCGCCCGAACCGAGCTGATGACCGACACGAACGATACCCTCGAGAATTTCCGCGCCGTCATCGAACAGGCCACCGCGCGTCGTGCGCCGCTCCAGCTTCGCGGGGGCGGCACCAAGGCATGGTATGGACAGCAACGCGTGGGCGACGTGCTCGATACGCGCGCTTACCGCGGCATCGTCGCCTACGATCCGGCCGAACTCGTCATTACCGCGCGTTGCGGCACCCCGCTGGCCGACATCGAAACCGCCCTTGCCGAGCGCAACCAATTACTGCCGTTCGAGCCGCCCTATTTCGGACCCGGGGCCACCCTTGGCGGCGCCGTGGCGGCGGGCCTGGCCGGGCCGCGTCGCAGCGCGGTCGGCTCGGTGCGCGACTTCGTGCTGGGCGCGAAACTCATGGACGGTCGCGGGCACGTGCTGAACTTCGGCGGTCAGGTGATGAAGAACGTCGCCGGTTACGATGTCTCCCGTATGCTCGCCGGCTCGCTCGGCACGCTGGGTCTCATTCTGGAGGTGTCGCTCAAAGTGCTGCCGCAGCCCTTCGCCGAGCTCACCCTGCAATTCGAGATGAACGCCATCGATGCGGTGCGCAAGCTCAACGAATGGGGTGGGCAGCCATTGCCGATTACGGGCAGTGCGTGGCGCAGCGACTTGCTGGTGATTCGTCTGGCGGGCGCGTCGGCAGCGATCAAGGCGGCCCGCGTGAAGATGGGCGGCGAACTGGTCGATGCCATTCACGCGGCCAAGTTCTGGCATGCGATCCGCGAGCAGACCGACAACTTCTTTGCCGACGCGGGACCGGGGCAGGCGTTGTGGCGTCTGGCGGTGCCGTCCACGGCCGAACCGCATCGACTGCCGGGCAAGCAACTCATCGAATGGGGCGGCGCACAGCGCTGGTGGATTACCGATGCGGATGCGCAGATCGTGCGCTCCGCAGCGCGCCAGGACGGTGGCCACGCCACGTTGTTCCGCTACGGCGAGCCGGGCGTGAGCGTCTTCACGCCGCTGCCCGCGCCGGTCATGCGCATCCATCGGAATCTGAAGTCGGTGTTCGATCCCGCCGGCATTTTCAATCCGGGACGGATGTATCCGGAGTTCTGAGCGCGCCCGTCTTCGAATCAAGCCTCACGTAGCCGGCGCGCGACCTGCCCTCAACCGTGGGCCTCCAGCAGGCGGATGACTTCGGTCGCAAGCGTGCGCACCGCCTTGTCGACCTCGCGCGTGAACGGTTGCCCGCCGTTGATGCGCAGGAAATTGTCGTAGCGCGCCGAGTTGGAAAACAGGCTACCCGGCGCGACGCGGATACCTTTGGCCAGCGCCGCGTCGAACAAGCGCTCGGAACTCACGCCGCCCGGCATCTCCACCCACAGGCTCAATCCGCCGGCCGGTTGCGTCAGACGCGTGCCTGCCGGGAAGTACGTGGCGATCGCCTCGGCCATTGCCGCACGGTGCTCCCGCAACTGCGTGCGCAAGTGGCGCAAGTGCCGGTCGAAGCGAGGCGAGTCCATGAACTCGCCCATCGCAATCTGCGCCAGGGCTTCGTTCGGGCGCGTTTGCGCGTACTTGAGCATCTCGACGCGCCACTGCCACTTGCCCCCGGCAATCCAGCCCAGCCGCATACCCGGCGCGAGCGTCTTGTGCAGCGACGCACAGTGGATCACGTTGCCCGTTGTGTCCCATGACCGGATGGCGGCGGGAATGTTGCCGTCGTCGCCCAGCGCGGAGTAGGTGTCGTCCTCGATGATCGCGATGCCGCGCGACTCCGCCCACTTCACGAGCTGCGCCTTGTGCGCATCCGGCATCACCGAGCCGAGCGGATTCTGGAAATGCGGCACCACGATCACCGCCTTGATGTTTTCGTAGGTCTGGCTGGCGAGTTCCAGCGCGTCGAGCGAGATACCGGTTTGCGGACTCGTCGGGATCTCGAGCGCGCGAATCCCCATGCTCTCCAACGTCTGCAGCAGCGCGTAATACGTCGGCGATTCGACGGCGACCACGTCGCCCGAACCCGCCACGGCCCGTAGCGCGAGGTTGATCGCCTCGATGCAACCGTGCGTGACGACAATCTCTTCCGGATTGATATTCATGCGCGCTTCGAGCGCGCGCCGCGCGATCGCGGCGCGAAAACGGGCGTCGCCCCCGCCCGGCGGCGGTGTGCCGTAGAGCAACGGGTTGTCGCGCAGCGCACGAATCGTGGCCTGACGCAGTTCGTTGACCGGATAGAACGACGGCGAACCATGCGCGACCGCCAGGTTGACTTTGACGTCCGCCTGAAGGCCTCTGGCAAGAATGGACGACACGCGCTGGTTGATGCCCACGTACTGCATCAGGTCGGGCACCCATGGACGTGGCTCGGCCACGGGCACGAGGCTCGCCCGCGCCGGCGTACGCACGAAGTACCCCGAACGCGGGCGCGCTTCGAGCAATCCCTGCGCTTCAAGGTGACGGCACGTCTGCAACGCCGTCGACAAGCTGACCTGGTGCCGCTCCATGAGCGCCCGCACGCTGGGCATGCGGGCGCCGGGTTCGAGCGTGCCGGCTTCGATGGCGTGGCGGTAGTGGTCCGCCAGTTGGCGGTAGAGCGGCGTGCGCTCCTCGGCCACGGCAGGCGCCGGTGCACGCGCCGATGCGGACTGATGCGTGGGCGGCGTGGGCGACGTCAGGTGCGTCGAAGGCATGGAGGGTGTCCGGTCAGCGACCAGGGGTTCGGGATTAACGGCGTCCATGCGCAGATGATCGGCCATTGCGCGCAACCATAACAGATACAGATTTGAGGATTTGGCATCGTAACAGAACGCCCTGCGCTCATCTGTTACGGGCCAAACCGCGTGACTGTGTGCCTACCGGGGCGCCCAGGCCGTCGATACGCTGTCGTCATCTGTTCAACGCCCCGGAGTCCGTCATGGCAACGCCCCTCGCCCCCGTTTTCCCTACCCAGTCCACCGACCTCACGCTCATGCGCGGGCAGTCGTTCCACGGGTACGTGAGCCGTGGCACGGTGCTTCACGTGGGGACGGGCCGTGCGGTGCTCACGCCCGCCTCGCACTGGCTGTCGGAGAGTGTCTGGCGCACTACCGTGCCGCTCACGGCAGGACAGGTTCACGTGGTGCAGACATCCGGCTGGATGACGCTGACGAGCGAGACCGGCGCACGCATCGTGTGGCGGGAAAACACCGGCATGCCGAGCGTGCCGGTCCGATCGCCCGCACAGGCGTCCGCTCACACGCTGGCCGGCTTCGTTCGGCCGTTGCGCATGCTGCGTCGGCGTTTCGGCCTTTGACGTTATCGGGGCAGCAGTTTCTCGATATCCGCCCGAATCGCCTCGGGCTTCTCGGTCGGTGCATACCGCGCCACCACGTTGCCCGAAGCGTCAACCAGAAACTTGGTGAAGTTCCACTTGATCGCCTTCGTACCGAGCACGCCGCGCTTCTCCTGCGTGAGATAAGCGTAGAGCGGCGCGGCGTCCGGGCCCTTGACGTCGATCTTGGCAAACATCGGAAACGTGACGTGAAAACGCAAGTCGCAAAAGCTGCGGATGGCCTGCGCGTCTCCCGGCTCCTGTTTGCCGAACTGATTGCACGGAAACGCGAGCACTTCGAAGCCCCGTGGGCCCAGTTGCTCGTAAAGCGTCTGTAAACCGGCATACTGAGGCGTGAATCCGCATTCGCTCGCCGTGTTGACGATCAGCAGTACCTTGCCACGGTACTGCGACAGGCTGACGGATTCGCCGGCCAGCGTCTGGACTGAAAAATCGTAAACGCGCTGCGAACCTGCGCTCATCTCCGGCTCCCTGTTGGTGTTGGCACCGCGAAGTCTGCCACAACCGATGCTCGTCGACGCGCTCGACATGCGGGTAGCACCTTCCTTTTTTCCCGGGTAGCACCTCCGGCGCGAGCGCGGCTATAATCGTTGCCCAACGCGCCTGAACCGGCGCCAAATACCGCAGCCCCCCAGTCTGAATCTGCCGAACCCGTTCTATGTCGACTATTGCAGCAAACCTCGACGACGTCCTTTCCCGGATTTCACGCGCAACTGCCGACGCTGGGCGACCGGCCGGTAGCGTGCGCCTGCTCGCCGTGTCGAAAACGTTCGGCGTGCAGGCCGTTCGCGACGCCGTCGCGGCTGGCCAACGGGCATTCGGCGAGAATTACGTTCAGGAAGCCCTCGACAAGATTGCCGCCCTGGCCGGCGAGACGCCTGGCGCTCAGCCCCTGGAGTGGCATTTCATCGGGCCGCTGCAAAGTAACAAGACGCGGGCCGTTGCAGAGCATTTCGACTGGGTGCACTCTGTCGATCGCCTGAAGATCGCGCAGCGGCTGAGCGCCCAGCGTCCGACGGACATGCCGCCGTTGCAGGTGTGCCTGCAGGTCAACATCAGCGGCGAAGCGAGCAAGAGCGGCGTGACGCCCGAGGAAGTCCCTGCTGTGGCCCGTGCCATCGCGGCGCTGCCGAATCTGGCGCTGCGCGGGTTGATGGCGATTCCCGAACCGGAAGACGACCCGGCGCGTCAGCGCGCCCCTTTCAGGGCGGTTCGCGTGTTGTTCGACACGCTGCGCGCCGAGGGCCTGATGCTCGATACGCTTTCGATGGGCATGTCCGGGGATCTGGAGGCGGCCGTGGCCGAGGGTGCGACAATGGTGCGCATCGGCACCGCCATTTTCGGCGCACGCGATTACGGCTCCCGGGCCTGATCGCAACGTGCCGCAGGCGGCGGGCGCACCAGCAGCACATCGGCAGCGCATCGTCGGCACGCGCCGCCGCCAGCACTTGCATGCAGCAGCAACAGAGTCACGAGTAACGACATACGCAACGCAAAAGGATGGTTATGAGAATTGCATTCATCGGCGGCGGCAACATGGCCAACGCCTTGATCGGCGGACTCGTCAAGCGCGGCACGGCCCCGCGCGACATTCTCGCCATCGACGTCAACGAATCGACGCGCGAAGGTCTCGTCAGGCAACACAACATCGAGACCGCCAGCGCCCCCAATGACCGGCTGCGTGATTACGACACGCTCGTGCTCGCCGTCAAACCCCAGGTCCTCAAGGATGTCGCGCAAGCCCTCCAGCCGCATCTGAACGGCCAACTGGTCATCAGCATCGCCGCAGGAATTCGCGCCTCCGATCTGGCGCGCTGGCTCGGTGGCCACAACCAGATCGTGCGCTGCATGCCGAATACGCCCGCTTTGATCGGCAAGGGCATCACCGGTCTGATCGCGCTCTCGGGCGTGGATTCCGACCAGCGCAAGCGTGCCGAAAACGTGCTGAGCGCCGCCGGCGAGATCGTCTGGGTCGAGAAGGAAAGCCAGCTCGATGCCGTGACGGCGATTTCGGGCAGCGGGCCCGCCTACGTCTTCTACTTCATCGAGGCATTGGAACAAGCGGCGCAGGAACTGGGTTTCACGCCCGAGCAGGGACGCCAGCTTGCCATCGCCACGTTTACCGGCGCTTCGCAACTCGCGGCAGACTCGACCGAACCCGCCAGCGTGTTGCGTGACCGGGTGACGTCCAAGGGCGGCACGACCTTCGCGGCCATCTCGTCATTCGAAAAGGATGCGATCAAGGACGCGATCGTACGCGGCGTGAAGGCTGCCAACAGCCGCGCCAAGGAACTCGGCGACGAACTGGGTGACGCCTGATCGCCCTCGGGCAGCATTTCGTATCGTCCTCTGGGCAATCGCTCGATTGCCCATCGTTCGCGGCAACGGCATGCCCGCGATCATGCCGGCCCCGCCTGCGCGGGTCCGGCGTGAGCCATTCTCACAAGTCGTCGACGCTCACCAACGACTACGCTGTCCGAGTCCCAACGACGTGACAGAAGACCGATGCGTAACGTTCGACAGACGCCTGTTGGCGACGCCACGACGTCCCAACGCCGGGATTTTCTCGCCAGGGCCACCGGCCTGTGCGTCGCGCTGGGGGCTCCCCCGCTCACGCAGGCAAGCACGACGACATCGCCCGCCGCCTCGGCGTCGCCCGGGCCCCGATCCGTCGAGTTCGATATCGATACGTCGGTACGCTCGCCGAATCAGGAATGCCGCATCCGCACACTCGTGCTGCATTACACCGAAGTCTCGCTAGCCGAATCGCTCCAGATCCTGACGAATGTCGCGCGGAGCGTCAGCGCGCATTACCTCGTGCCGGATACGCCCCGCAGCGACGGACACTTCCATGTCTACCAACTCGTGCCCGAAACGCAACTGGCGCACCACGCCGGCGTGAGCGCATGGCAGGGTGAGCGAATGTGTAAAGGCTCGAGGAGTACCGTCTTGATGCGAGGAGAGTATGTGGGTACTTTTGCGTCCACCAAATGAAATGGTGGGCACAAAAGTGGACAAGGTTTTGAGTGTGGCTGTGGAAGCGGTACCTTACCGACGAGCGAATTTCCCAATGGAGTTCAAGCGCGCGACGGTCGAGGCAACGTTAAGGCCAGGTGCGTCGGTTGCTTTGACAGCGCGCAAGGCAGGCATCAACGCCAACTTGTTATTCAAATGGCGCCGGCATTATCTGGCTGGCGCTTACGGTGATGTCACACCTGAGCTTGTTACTCGCCAGAGTTCCGCGGCTTCGGTGACCGAGTTTGTTCCCGTGACGATCACGAAGGCTCTCGTTGGCATCGCCACGCCGACGGCAGACCAAGCAGTCCCGACCTCACGATGTTCATCGAGGCACGAGGGGAAGATCGAGTTGGTGATGCGTGGCGGCACAATGCGCTTCGATGGTCCGCTGAGTTTGGAGTTACTGCGCGAGTTGATTTCGGAGCTACGCACATGATCGGGTTGCCCTCGAACACGCGTGTGTGGATCGCCGCTGGCGTGACAGATATGCGCTGCGGCTTCAATGGTTTAGCTGCCAAGGTCGAGTCGGTGCTGCATAAGGATCCGTTCTCGGGGCACATCTTCCTGTTTCGTGGTCGTCGTGGTGATTTGCTCAAAGCGCTGTGCTGGAGCGATGGCGGATTGTGCTTGCTGGCCAAGCGGCTGGAGAAAGGTCGCTTCGCGTGGCCACGGGCCGATGGTGGTGTCGTGGCACTCACCACTGCGCAGCTCTCACTCTTGCTTGAAGGGTTCGATTGGCGCGAGCCCATCGACGCGGCTCGCCCACGCAGTGCGAGATAACGTATTTTTTGGGAGATATCCGATAGGCAGCGGGCGCACTGGACGATAGGCTTACGTCATGAGCTTCTCCCGCGCCAATCTGCCTGACGACATCGATGCCCTCAAGGCGTTGGTGTTGGCTAGCCAGCAGGTTTTGCACGAGCGCGAAATACAGCTCGCCGCGCTGCAAACGCGCCTCACATCGCGCGAGCAAGAGATTGCGCATTTGAAGCTGCTCATCGACAAGCTCAAGCGCATGCAGTTTGGACGAAAATCCGAGAAGCTCGCACGCCAGATCGAACAACTCGAGCTGCGTCTGGAGGACTTGCAAGCCGCCGAAGGTGCCACCGAGGCTGCCACGCCGATTAAGTCCCAAGTAAAAGTCCGATCCGAGCGCCAGGCGCTGCCAGAACACCTTGCGCGTGAAGAGCGCGTCTACCTACCCGAGGCCGAAGATTGCCCGGCCTGTGGCGGCAAACTCAAGCCGCTGGGAGAAGACGTCTCGGAGCAGCTCGAATACGTGCGAGCGCACTTCCGTGTGATTCGCCACCGCCGCCCCAAGCTCGCTTGTGCGTGCTGCGACACGATTGTGCAGCAGCCGGCACCGAGTCGCCCGATTGAGCGTGGCGTGGCTGGCCCCCATCTGCTCGCGCACATCATTACCAGCAAATTCCTCGATCACCAACCGCTGTACCGCCAGCAGGCGATCTATGCCCGTGACGGTGTGGAACTCGAGGCCGGGCAGATGGGGCATTGGCTGGGGCGCGTGAGCTGGTTGTTAAATCCGCTGGTGGATGCTGTGCGTGCCTACGCGCTGGGCGGCACCAAGGTCCACGGCGATGACACACCATTGCCGGTGTTAGAGCCCGGGCGAGGTAGCACCAAGACTGGACGGCTCTGGGTGTACGTGCGTGATGACCGGCCGTGCGGCTCCCATGAGGCACCTGCCGTTTGGTTTGCTTACACGCCTGATCGACGGGGCGAGCACCCACAGCGACATCTGGCAAGCTTTAACGGGGTGCTGCAAGCCGATGCGTTTGCCGGTTACGCGCCACTTTATGAAAACGACAGCATCCGCGAAGCGGCGTGCATGGCGCACGCGCGACGCAAGATCTACGACCTGCATGCGGTACGCCCCAACGCCATTACAGAAGAAGCTCTGCACCGCATCGGCGAGCTATATCGCATAGAAGCCGAAATCCGGGGCAAACCACCGGACGAGCGACGGCAAGTGCGACAGGCACAGGCTGTACCTCGGCTCGAAGCGTTACGGCAGTGGTACGAATCAGTGCTGCCAACACTCTCTGCGAAGTCCGACACCACCCGCGCGATTCAGTACTCCCTGAACCGCTGGCCCGCGCTCGCCTATTACTGCGAGGACGGGCAGGCGGAGATCGATAACCTGATTGCCGAGCGTGCGCTGCGCGGCGTGGCGATTGGCCGCCGCAATTATCTGTTTGCCGGCGCCGACTCGGGCGGTGAGCGTGCTGCGGCGATGTACAGCCTGATCGGCACGGCACGCTTGAACGGCATCAACCCCGAAGCCTACCTCGCCTACGTGCTCGAGCGCATCGCCGATCACCCGGTCAATCGGATCGACGAGTTGCTGCCATGGAACGTGGCGCAGCAACTGCCTGACATCGCCAAGATCGAACCCATTCGCTAACCGCCATTTACCGCCGCGTCAACAACCCGATCTACGGTACACATCGAGCGCTTACGCGAATGTTGAATGCCTCGTCGATAGGTATCTCGATCGTCAATCCCGGGTTCGAACCGACCGACAAGGAACGGCCCTTGGCGGGACGGCGATGGCACGCGTACCCGTACGCGCAGATCGACGTCGTATGCCAGTTGGCCACCGCCATCGTGCAGCGCCATCGCATCGCGTCGACGCGCGTGGTCGGTCACGCCGACATCGCCCCGGGACGCAAGGTCGATCCCGGGCCACATTTTCCGTGGAAGCGCCTCTACGAGCGCGGACTGGGTGCGTGGCCGAATGAGGCGACGGTCGCGTGCTTTGCCGAGAACGCGCCGTACCGTGGCGACATCGCGGCACTGCAGGCGAAACTGCTCGCTTATGGCTACGACACACCGCAATCCGGCGAGTTGGATGACGCGACGCGGCATGTCGTCCAGTCGTTCCAAATGCACTTTTGCCCGACGCATCGGTACGACGGTGTACCCGATGTCCTCACGGTTGCCGTACTCGACGCCTTGCTGGAGAAATACTTCGGCGCACAACGCCCGGCCTGTTAGCCCATGGACGCTTGCGCATGCGCAACAAAAAAGCGGCGCATCATGCGCCGCCTTTTGTGGTTTCGCGCCCGTCGGGCGCGCTTACGCCGTCAGCAGATAGTGTCCGGCGATGCCCGCGAAAACGGCGGCGCCCAGCCAGTTGTTGTGACGGAACGCCGCGAAGCACGGCATGCGCTCACGGCCGCGAATCAGGAAATAGTGATAGATGGCGAAGCTCACAGCGACCGCCATGCCGAGCCAGAACGGCCAGCCGAAGCCGAGGTAGGCGCCGACCAGCGCCTGAATGCCGAGCGCACCGGCATAGCACAGCATGACCGCCGCCACGTCGAATCGCCCGAACGTGATGGCAGACGTCTTGATGCCGATCTTCAGGTCGTCGTCGCGATCGACCATGGCGTACTCGGTGTCGTAAGCGAGCGACCAGAACACGTTCGAGAGCAGTAACACCCACGCGATCGCCGGCACCTGATCCTGCACGGCGGCGAACGCCATCGGAATGCCGAAGCCGAACGCCACGCCGAGATAGGCCTGTGGCAATGCGAAGAAGCGCTTGGTGAAGGGATACGTGCCAGCGACGAACAGCGCCGGAATCGACAACCCCTTGGTCAGGCCATTGAGCGGCAGAATCAACAGAAAGCTGACGATGGCGAGCGTGGCGGCGACGGCGAGCGCTTCCCAGGCGCGGATGCGTCCCGAGGTAATCGGACGCTCCTTCGTGCGCTTGACGAACTTGTCGAAGTCGCGGTCGGCGTAATCGTTGATGGCGCAGCCCGCAGAGCGCATGAGGAAGGTGCCGAGCGTGAAGATCACGACCAGCAGCGGGTCGGGGTGTCCGTTCGACGCAATCCACAGCGCCGAAAGCGTCGGCCACAGCAGCAGCACGGTGCCGATCGGCTTATCCAGACGAACGAGGCGGAAGTACAGCGGAAGACGTTGAGCGAGCAACATGGGCGTCACGCAGAAGAAGCGCAGGAGAATTCGTGGCGACATTGTAGGCCACGCGTCTGGTGCCCGCCAATCGACACACCGATCGACACACCAATCGACATGTCACCCGCCGCGCCCCGCGCGGATGGCGTTACCAGATCCAGAACATCAGCAACCAGAGCCAGTTCACGAGCGCGAGCGCCGCCACGATCCCGGCCATCCCGGCTAAACGCCGTACCAGCGACGTCGCGTGACGTCCTGTGACTCGCCATCCCAGCCAGAGACTCCACAGCGTGGTCACGGCGAGGATCGCGGCACGCACGTCGTTCGCCCAGTAGATGGGCAGATGCTCGGCGCGCAGCAGGCTGACCGTCGTGGCCGACAGGCCGATGAACACGCCGGCGCCCGCAATCGGAATGAGCGACTGCACGAGATGATTGAACCGCGAGGTCTGCCACGGGCCCATCGCGCGGTTCGCCAGCGCGAAAATGAGGCTGAAGGCCAGTCCCAGCACGAGTCCGTTGCCGAGGATGTAAGTCACGACCATGGCGCCGTCGAGCCAGGTGAAAACGTCGCTCTGTTCGGGGTAATTGGTGAAGATGAACCACGGCGCGTTCGTCTCGAACGGCCACATGATGTCGCGGTCGATCAGCCAGGTCGCCAGCGCCGTCTTGGTCGCAACGAACCACGGATTGACCGTCCAGTGGAAGGCGCCGATGGCCACGCCGAGCAGGCCGAAGTTGACCAGTACGCTGTCCCACAGGCTGTTGTTCTCGGTCGCGCCGTACTTCACGATCTCTTCGCTGGGGGAGCGGCCGGTGAGCGAAATGGCGTCTCGATGCCCGGCGCAGCGGCCACACATGTGGCACTGCGCACCGCCCTTCATATTGCGCAGCGGCACGAGCGGCGCGCAATTGATCGGGATGATCTTGTGCCCCTTGGTGTTGTACGACTGCCGCCAGGCCTCTTCGTTGACCTTGAAATGGAACGGCGCGAGACGCGCGAGCAGCGAGAACACGCCATTGACCGGGCACAGATACTTGCACCACACGCGCTTGTCGCGTCCATAGAAGTAGCCGATGACCATCGCACCGATGGTCGAACCGCCCAGCACGAGCAGCACCGCCTTCGGATATTGGTAGACGCTGACCATCTGACCGTACAGCGTGGTGCCGGCGAAGGCCACGAACGGCCAGCCGCCCCAGCGCATCCAGCGCGGAATGGCACGGCCCTTGCCGTGGCGGCTCGCAAACTCGGAAAGCGTGCCTTCCGGGCAGAGCACGCCGCACCACACGCGTCCCATGAGCACCATGCTGATGAGCACAAACGGCCACCAGATCCCCCAGAAGGTGAACTGGGCGAAGACGGTGAGGTTATTGAGGATGTGCGCCGTCTCGTCGGGCAACGGCATGACCACCGGCACGCAGATGAGGAACGCATACACCAGCACGATGGCCCACTGCACGCCGCGGATCAGTTTGCCGTGGCGTTGCATCCAGAGGCCCAGTCGGGCCAGTCGGTTTGGGACGGTGATGGCGATGCTCATGCTCAGCTCTTGCGTCGGTATTGCTTCGGTGTGGCGTCGGTATTGCGTCGGTATTGCGTCGGTGTGGCGTGCTACTGCGCGGTACGCCGTCGGGGGACGACCTGCTCTTGCCGCCGGATCTCGTATGCTGCGTGTCCGGTCGATCCATCTTGGCGGCGCCAGGCGGGAAGACCGCCAGGCGCCACACGGACTGTATTGGTTGCGTGCCTTTACGCGCGTCGTTCAGGCAGGTTTCACTTGCTTGGCCGGGGTGCCTGCCCGCTTGAGCAATGCCCACATGAACAGCCAGTAGGCGACGTACACGAGCAGATTCATGCCGGACGGATGCGCGCGGTAGCCAGTCAGTGTAGCCACGAGGCTGCCAAACGGGCTGGCGTCATCGAGAATCGCGGAAGTATCCCACAGTTGGTCGACCAGTGTGGGCACAAGCTCCAGCGAGATCAGGCGATCCAGCCCCGACTCCAGCAAACCGGCCGCAAGGAACAGCAACATGATTTCGGTGACGCGGAAGAACAGACGCCACGAAAAAATTTTTCCACCGAGTTGCAGCAGCCAGAAGGTAACGAGCGCGAGCACGAACCCGATCGCCACGGCCAGCCACATCGACATCGGCACGCTGCCGCCCTGCCCGAAGCCCAGACCGTAGAGGAAGATCGCCGTCTCGCTGCCTTCGCGGGCAATCGCCAGTGCCACCAGCACCAGCACGCCCCACCAGGTGCCCTGATCGTGGTTCTTCTGCAAGGACGATTCCATGTCGCGCTTGAGCGTTCGCCCATTGCGCTTCATCCAGAACACCATCTGCACGATCAGCACGCTGGCAACGAGCACCATCGCGGTCTGGAAGTAATCCTGCGCGTCGCCCGAGAGCACTTCGGTGAAGCCGACGAGCGCTGCGCCAAGCCCGATGGCCGCCGCAATACCGAGCGCGACACCGGCCCACAGGTAGGGCAGACCGCGTTTGGCGCCGTGATCCGGATTGGCCAGCCAGGCATGAAGAATGCCGACGACCAGCAATGCCTCGACGCTTTCGCGCCAGACGATGAACATGACCTGACCCATCGCGTGATTCCTTTGTATTACGTCTGCTACGTTACGTGTGCTGCGGTGTGACTGGAAAGACTCGAACCTCGACCGGCTTACTTGGCGACGATGACGCCCTGCGCCTGCTGGTGGAAGTCATCGAAAAACTTGTACTCGCCCGGTTGCAGCGGTGCGATCACCACAAACGACTGCGCGCCCGGCGCCAGCACCTTTTCCTTGCGCAGTTGCAGGCTTTCGAATTCGACGGCATTCGTTCCGGTGTTGTGCACCTCGATCTTGATGCGCTTGCCGGCCGGCACTTCGATACGCGCCGGGTTGAGCTTGCCGTTATTCATTTCCAGCCTGAAGGTGGGCAAGTCATCGGCACGGGCAAGCGATGCGCCGCCCAGTGCGAACAAGGTCACCACCACGGCCGTCATCGTGGCCAGCAGGCGCGCGATGCGCTGATTCATCCTTCTGCTCCAAACGAAAACAGCGCTGGTCGACAGACCAACGCTGCATCAGATTACCCCGGCTCAGTAGCCGCCCTTCTTGCCGATACCCGAGAACGTGAAATCGACGACCTTGGTAATGGGCTTGAACCACGGACCCACGCCGGTTTCCTTATCGATGTGTCGACCGAAGCACCACGGACCGGCACCGCCGTGATCCATGTGGCCGCCGGCCATCGGCTTCGCATTCTTGTCCACCACGCAGCCGAACTCCTTGAGCGTGCCCGGCGCGTTGACGACCATCGTCAGTTGATACTTGCCAACTCCGTTGAGTTTCACGTTGTCGCCGTAGTGCGGGCCGTCGCTGGCCACCATCGGCATCATCAGACCTTGCACGGGGACGCCGTCCGGCTTGCCGTCTTTCATCTTCTGAAGCTTGTAGGTGATTTCAAGACCCGGAATCCAGTCGCCTTCGGCGTAGCCGTTCGGGTTGTTCTTGACCGCGTGAATGTCGGCTTCCAGGTGCATGTCCGACTTGGCGGCATCGCGCATCATGCCGACCGGTTCCATCGTGATCGGCTGGAGGTACACCGTGTTGATTTCCATGCCCGATTCGGTCAGCGGTTTGCCAATCGGAAACTCGGCGGCCTGAGCCATGGTGGCCGCACCGGCGAGCAACATCGCTGCCACGAGGGATTTCACGCGCATACACACTCCAAATTTTTGTCGAGAAGTTAATGCAAACAATTCTCAATAAGTTTAGCACTAACGCCGAGGGCCGACAAACCTGCCGAGTCAAGAGATGACGAGGAAATTTGGGAAGTGATACGGGTAGCGCGAATGCCGGCGGGGTTGTGCGGCCATTCTTAGGCGCCGGTTACGGAAAATTACCCGGGCGCCAAACCGCGTACTGCGCGGGCCGGTACCCGGCCTGCGGACGCTGCGGCCCAACGTCACGGCTCACACCATAACCACATGGGCTTAGGCGGGAATTAGGGAGGAATCAGGGAAGTACGCCGCCCCGGTCGATCTTGCGAGCGAGCACGACTGACGTCGTCGTACGCGTCACGCCGTCGATTTCGCCGATGGTGTCCAGCAGTGCATCGAGTTGATCTGCCGACGCCGCGTGCAGCCACGCCACATAGTCGAACTCGCCGCTCACGGAGCACAGCAAATGGATTTCCGGCATCTTGTTCAGGCGGCGCAGCACGTCGCGCCCCGAGCGCGGTTGCACGCTGATCCCGACACAGGCTTGCAGCCCGCCGCCGGCGGCATCCTGCCCGAGACGGACCGTGTATCCGGCGATGACGCCGGCCTGCTCCAGCCGGCCAATACGCGCGACCACGGTGGTGCGCGCAACACCCAGCCTTCGTGCGAGATTTGCAGTGCTCTCGCGGGCATTCACTCGCAACAGGGCCAGCAGGTTACGGTCGAGTTCGTCGAGCGCGGTCGCGGAGAGCGTCATTTGTGTCGTCTTGTATCGAAGCAGGTCGGCACGATCATGGCGTGATCGGCCCCGTCGGCAAACGCAAATAATTATAGGGCCGCTCCACCGCCTCGTACGGGGTTTGGCCGGCGCTGCCACCGTTGTCGTCATTGTCCCCCGCCCCTCACTGTATCCGTCACTGCATCTGCTTCCGAGCGCACAAGAGATACGATGACAAGGGGCGAAGCCGCGTCACCATCAACCCGACGTTGAGGGCAGTTCACCCGACGCGGCACCCCTCACGCACGCTCGCAAGCGCGCTTTAACCCTTGCATTATCAAGGCCATAGCCAAGGGTATCCCCCCAACGACCCGCTATTGACAACGCGGAAGCCCGGTGCGCAAAATCACATCACTTATATGACGACGTACAAGAAAGACTCACCGCAGTTGCCACGGGTCTCCCGCCCCCGAAGGCTGCTGTCTGGGGCGTCGGCCCCGAACGTCACCGGAGACAGGCGTTTGCCATGCATTTCTCGTTGAACTTCGCCCCACTGGCGCCCTATTGGCCAGTTTTCCTTGAAGGCGCATGGCTGACCCTGAAGATGACCGTCTTCTCGGTCGTCATCGGTACGGCGCTCGGCACGCTGGTGGCATTTGCCAAGCGCAGTCGTCATCGCCTGCTGTCGCGTCTTTGCGGCATCTATATCGAATCGGTGCGCAACACGCCGTTCCTCGTTCAGATCTTCCTGCTGTACTTCGGCCTTGCCAGCATAGGCGTGCATTTGCCGACATTTACCGCGTCGGTGCTCGCCATGGTGATCAACATCGGCGCCTACGCCGCCGAGATCATTCGCGCGGGCCTCGAATCGGTGCCACGCGGTCAGATCGAGGCAGCAGAATGTCTTGGCCTCTCGAAATGGCGCATCGCCTGGCACGTGATGCTGCAACCCGCCATCGAGAAGGTGTACCCGTCGCTCACCACGCAGTTCATTCTGATGATGCAGGCCTCGGCGATCGCTTCGCAAATTTCCGCAGAAGAACTCACCGCGGTGGCCAACACCGTACAGTCGGACACCTTCCGCTCGCTCGAGACCTACATCGTCGTCGCGGCCCTGTATCTGGCGCTCTCGTTGCTTGTGAAACTCGTGGCCTGGGCTGCCGGAGAGTACTTCTTCAAGCGCCGCCGCACCGTACGACGCGCAGCCGCACAGACGGCACAAGCCGCGCGCCGCCGTGCCGCCGCGGCGCGTGCCGGCCGCCCGGACGTCTCCGGCACGTCGTCGGGCAACGCCACGCAACGGAGCGCTTCATGATCGGCAATTTCTCGCTCACGTATCTGGCCTACATGGTCCAGTCGATCGGCTGGACGCTGGTGCTCTCCGCTCTGGCCTTCGTGCTCGGCATGGCCGGCGGCTTTCTGGTGATGCTTGGCCGCATTTCACCGCGACGCTGGCTGCGTCTGCCCACCCAGATCTTCATCGAAGCGATCCAGGGCATTCCGCTGCTGATCCTCCTGTTCATCGTCTACTTCGGTCTGTCGGTGTATGGCTTCGAACTGCCGTCAATCGTGGCGGCAGCCCTTGCCCTGATGGTCTACACCAGCGCCTATCTCGGCGACATCTGGCGCGGGTGCGTAGAGGCCATGCCGCGTGCGCAGTGGGAAGCGGCGGAGTGCCTGTCATTCTCGCGCTGGCAGACGCTGCGTCTGGTGATCATTCCACAGGCGGTGCGTCTGTCGCTGCCGCCGACCATCGGTTTTCTGGTGCAGATCATCAAGATGACGTCGCTCGCGTCGGTCATCGGCTTCGTCGAGCTGACCCGCGCAGGACAAATCATCAACAACTCGATTTTCCAGCCCTTCCTCGTGTTCTCGCTGGTTGGGGTGTTTTATTTCGTGCTGTGCTACCCGCTCTCGCGCTGGAGCGCATCACTGGAGGACAGGCTCAATGTCGGCAATCGTTAAGGTCAGGGAGATTCACAAGCGCTTCGGCGACAACCCCGTGCTCAAGGGCGTGTCATTCGAAGTGGAGCGGGGTCAGATGGTCGCCATCATCGGTGCCAGCGGCTCGGGCAAAAGCACCGCCTTGCGTTGCATCGACCGTCTGGAGACCATCGACGAAGGCACGATCGAGGTGTGCGGCCTGCGCGTCGAAGATCCGTCCATCGACCTGCATCAACTGCGCCGTGAAGTCGGCATCGTCTTTCAGAGCTACAACCTGTTCCCGCATCTGAGCGTGCGCGAGAACATCATGCTGGCGTTGCGCCATGTCAAGCGCATGGCGCGCAGCGAAGCCGAAGACGTCGCAAAACGAGTGCTCGCTCAGGTGGGCCTCTCAGACAAGGCGGACAGCTATCCCGAGCAACTCTCCGGCGGTCAGCAGCAGCGCGTAGCGATTGCCCGCTCGCTCGCCATGTCGCCGAAGGTCATGTTGTTCGACGAAGTGACGTCTGCACTCGATCCGCAACTCACGGGCGAAGTGCTGCGCGTGATGGAAGATCTCGCGGCCGACGGCATGACGATGCTGCTCGTGACGCACGAAATGGCGTTCGCCAAACGCGTGGCCGACCAGATCATCTACATGCATCAGGGCAAGGTATGGGAAGTCGGTCCAGGCGACATGCTGGACAACCCGCAAACGCCCGAATTGCGTGCGTTCCTTGCGAACGGGCTGTAAATCGAAAGGACGGCGGGTGCGCGACGCGGCATGACGTTCGCGCGGGGCGCGCCAGTCCATCGCATGGCAGGACAACAAACATCCGAAGGAGACCACTGCATGAAACTCAAGACGTTCCTCACCCAGGCCTGCACCGCCGTTGTGCTTGGCGCGATGGCGCACGCCGCGCTTGCCGACCAGCTCGACGATATCAAGAAGGCGGGCAAGATCCGCGTGGCGATTGCCATGGGTACACCGTTGTATTCGTATGCCGACGCCAACCTGAAGCCCGTCGGCTCGGACGTCGAGACGGCCGAGCTGCTCGCGAAGGATCTGGGCGTGAAGCTCGACATCGTGTCGGTGACGAACGCCGCACGCGTGCCGACGCTGCAAGCCAACCGTGCCGATCTCGTGGTGGCCGACCTGTCGATCACGCCGGAACGCGCGCAGGTGGTCGACTTTTCGATTCCCTACGCCGTCATCTCGATCATCGTGGGCGCGCCGAAGAGCATGAACATCAAGAGCTACGCGGATCTGGACGGCAAGCGTGTCGGCCTCACGCGCGCCACCGTGAACGACACGCTCACGAGCGCGAACGCCAAAGGCGCACAGATCGTGCGCTATGAAGATGACGCCACGCTGATCACGTCGATGGTCACGGGGCAGGTCGATATCTTCTCGAGCACGCCGTCGAATCTGGGCGAAATGCAAAAGCGCGCCCCGGGCAAGAACCTCGAACTGAAGTTTGCGCAAAAGGAGTTCGATCTGGGCATCGCGCTGAACAAGAATCAGCCCGGACTCAAGGACTGGGTCAACAACTGGGTCAGGACGAACCTGAAGAATGGCAAGCTCAATGAGATCTACAAGAAATATCATGGCCGCGATCTGCCGGAGAGCGTGACGAAGGGCGCATGAGTCGATCGCCGGGCCGATGGCGACATCCGAAGGGACCGTCCTTGCCTGAGTGCAAGGACGGTTTTTTTTCGACGTCTTTACTGGCAGTCCTGCGTGGAAAGGGGTAAGTTAGCGACTTGTTTTCGCCCCCGGCGCGGCCCTCCTGCGTGCTTGCCACGTCCTGTCATGGACTTGCCAGCGAATCGCCGCGCGACACTTATGCACGATCCACGCGCCTACGGGTGCGCCATGCTCAAATGACGGCTCCTTACGCGTTTTTTGCCTTTGCGTTTTCCTCCGCCGCGCGCGCATGCGCCGGCGTCCTCGCCCTGGCGCTATGCAGCACATGCACGCCGGCGTTCGCCGCTGGCGATGTCGACGCCGGCAAGGCGTTGTTTGCCTCGCGCTGCGCGTCGTGTCATGCCGTCGGGCCGATGGCGGCTTCCGGCTTCGGCCCGCAACTCAATGGCCTGTCCACGCGTCGTGCCGGCAGCCTGAAGGACTTCGAGTATTCGGCGGCCATGAAACAGTCCGGACTGGTGTGGGACGACAAGACGCTCGCTGCGTTCATTGCGAATCCCGGCAATACCGTACCCGGCACGAAGATGCGCTTCTGGGGGATCGGCAACGAACGCAAGGTCGCGGACCTGATCGCCTATCTGCATACATTCAAGTGAGTCGATCCGCTTGCGCGGCGTGCCGTCTCGGCGTGCCGTGAAGGTTGCGTGACGCGAGAATCGCATTAGCGAATTCGACAAAGCCCGCGCCCCCCGGCCCCCGCGTCACCCAGCGCGGCGGCACCGGCAATTGCGGCAGATAATCGACCACCGTGCTGACACCCGCGGTGTGTTTGAAATAGCCGAACATCGGTGCATCGTTGGTCGAATCCCCCGAATAGGCGATCCATTCCGACGCCGCATCGGCGTCCACGCCATACACGTCGTCGAGAATACGCAACGACATCGAGAGCTTGTCGTAGCCGCCTATCCAGCCAAGCACCCAGAGATTATTGACGGTGGCGTTCGCCCCGGCCTGCGTCAGTACGTCGAGGATCCGTTGATCCGATTCCTCGTCGCTGCGACGATAGGCCAGACTCGTCAATCGGAAGATCTGGTCGTCGGCATGCTCCGCCTGCGGCAAGGTCTCCTTCACCGTCTGTGCGATCGCGCGCAACTGCGCGCCTGTCTGGTCGAGGCGCTCGTGCGGATGCCAGAAATGCCGCTCGACGTGATGGCCGTCCGGCCCTCTGCGCAGGAATAACCCGCCGTTCTCCGCAATCACCCCGTCGACGGGCCACATGCGGGCCATCTGGTCGCACCATCCGGCAGGCGCAGCGGTCACCGGAATGACGCGAATCCCCGCCGCTTCGAGACGCGCCAATGCGTCATACGTCGGCGCGGGCAGACGTCCCCGATAGGTGAGCGTTTCGTCCATGTCCGTCAACACGAACCGGACGTCGGAGAACTGATGGGGAGGTGCGAGAGAGAGCGCTTGCATGGCGGTCGAAATACACGGACAGCGTTCGATTATGCGGTGCGACCCGCCCGCCGCTTAGTCAGAATACGCATATGTATATGACGTGACGTGACGCGCCGCTCATGGCACTGCCGTCACGTCCCGAGCCTTGCCTTGCGCGAAATGCCGAGTCCCGGGCGATCGGGCATTCGGCATCGCACGCGCAACCGCTTCAGATGCGCGCGTAGTTCTCCGAGGCAAACGTCCAGTTCAATGTCTTCGCAATCGTTTGCGCGAGATAGTCCGCACGGCGATTCTGATAATCGAGGTAGTACGCGTGCTCCCACACGTCGACGGTCAGCAGCGGCAATTGTCCGTTGCGCGTGAACGGCGTCTCGGCGTTGCCCGTCTTCACGACGGCAAGGTCGCGCCGGTCATCGACGACGAGCCATCCCCAGCCGCTGCCGAATTGCGACGCCGAGACCGACACCAATTGCTTCGACAGGGCCTCGAACGAGCCGAATTTTGCGATGATCGCATCGCTCAGACGCGCGTCCGGCTTCGTTGGCACGGGGCTTAACGACTTCCAGTAGAAGTTGTGATTCCAGGCCTGCGCCGCGTTGTTGAAGATGTCTTCCATGTCTTCGCGACCATGGGACTTGAGGATGATCTGTTCTAGCGTAGCGTTGGCGAGCGGCGTGTCGGCCAGCAGCTTTTTCAGATTGGTGAAGTAAGCCTGATGGTGCTTGCCGTAGTGAATATCGACGGTGCGAGCCGAGATAACGGGCGCAAGCGCGTCCTGCGCGTACGGAAGCTTGGGCAGCGACTGCGGCGACGCACCGAGATATGCGAGAAGCGCTGCTTCGTCTCGTTGATTGCCGGCGTGGGTCGCGCTGTTCGACGAGGTCGTTGCGGCAAGACTCAGGTTCGACATGACGAGCGCAGCAGCGCCAAGCGAACCGCTGGCGAGCATCTGACGACGAGACAGATGTGTTTGAGGCATGATCATCTCCGTTTTGTTGGGAGGAAGAGAAGGCCCGTTCAAGGCCCCGCTTGTTCTCATAACGATTCACGGACCGCAGTTATTCCATCGTGTGCGAAAAAATCCGCCAATGGGCAACGTGTCGACATGCGACGCCGGGCAGTTGGGCGAGACGCTTCGGACCAAAAATCGAACCGTTGACAAAAACCCGTTCACCACCAATGATTTAGCGAGCATTTTTTCACCGCGCGACGCGCTATGACGTCCGGCATCTCCCGATCTGCGCCGGATCGACGCAAGACCTTGAAGCACCTGCGAATCACCCGGATTGCCCTCACGTAAATAATGGTCTTCATTGGAACCCATGATGAGAAAAAATCTAAATGCGGTGTTCGTCTTTTCACTTCTCGCATCTCACCTGGCGTTGGCCGCCGCGCCAAAAGTCGATAACGACGCGGTGATCGAGCGACGGGCCGTGGAAGCCGTTATCTGGGGCATGCCCGCAGTCAATACCGAGCTGATGTTGCAGGCAATGCAGCGCAGCACGTCGGCCCGGGAGAACGAGGTCGTCTACTGGTCGAAGCCGGTGAACTGGAAGAACCAGACCCTCACGCCGAATCCCGATTCGATTTATTTCATGACCTTCGTGAACACGAAGGCGTCCGGGCCGCTGGTGGTGGAAATTCCGCCAGCGGACGGCGGCTCTCTCGCCGTGAATATCGTCACCACGTGGCAAATGCCCCTGGAGGACGCCGGCCCCCAGGGCGCGGATCAGGGCAAAGGCGGCAAATATCTGATTCTGCCGCCGGATTACCAGGACACGCCGCCGCCGGGATACATCGCATTACGATCCGACACGTATGGCGGCTTCACGCTGATGCGCTCGAACCTCGCAAGCCACAACGATGCCGACGTCGCTAAATCTGTCGAGTACGGAAAACGCATCAAGGTCTATCCGCTGTCGCAGGCGAGCGCCCCGCCTCCGACGCGCTTCACCGATGCCTACGACGTGCTGTTCGACGCCACGATCCGCTACGACGCGAGTTTTTTCAAGACCCTGAACGACGTGGTTCAGAAGGAGCCCTGGATTCAGCGCGATCGCGTCATGATCGATCATCTCGGCACATTGGGGATCCACAAAGGGAAGCCTTATCAGCCCGATGCCAAAACGGAGAAGATCCTCAACGCGGCGGCGCGGCAAGCGCATGCGGAGCTGGCCGCGCGCTACGACCGGGGCTTTGAGCGGATGGTGCCGGAATACCGATGGTTTCCCGCCGCGATGCCGGAAATCGCCAGAGCCGTATCCACCGGCTACGGGAACCCGGACGAATATCCCGTCGACGGGCGCGGCGTGACATACACACTGGGCTTTACGGGCATCAAACGGCTGGGAACCGCGCAGTTCTATCTGATGGTCGCCAAGGACAAGAACGGCAAAGATTTCGATGGGCGCAGCACCTACCGTCTGGTCGTGCCCCCCAACGCCCCGGTCGCGCAATACTGGTCGGCAACGGCGTACGATCGGCAGACGCATGCGCTGATCCGAAACATGCCCAAAGCGAGCGTGGCGTCCACGACCACGGGTATCGCAAAAAATGCGGACGGCTCGGTCGACATCTACTTCGGCCCGAAAGCGCCCGAGGGCAAACAAGCCAATTGGGTCCCCACCGATCCGCACGGGAAATTCGAACTGCTGTTCCGGCTCTACGAACCCCAGAAGGCATTCTTCGACAAGCAATGGCGATTGCCAGACGTCGAAAAGATCGATTGAATCGCGTACGGCCGGTGATCACGCGTGAGGAGGCTTCGTGGGAGAGGTCTGTGCTTCGCAGCCTTGCGCGCAGCCGTTCACGAAGGCGGCGAGCACTTCGAGCCGCTTGTAACCGTACGTCAGTTGCAATGTTGCAGGGCGCTTGCCGTAGTGGATGGCGATCCAGCTAAAAGCCAATGCGGCCGCATCGCTCACCATATGCCCGGCGTCCGCCAGCAGCGCCAGCGACCCGGAGAGCACGCCGCCGACGATTTCGATGACCATGAAGACGGCAATCAGGACGAAGGCGATGCCGATTCGCCGCTGATCGGTCACGCCTCTGGCGTGGCTGTGGCCTGCATGGTTGTGGCCGGCATGCCCGGCATGATCGTGGCGCGCGTGTCGGTGCCCCTCATGCCCGTGCCGATGATCGTCGCGATCATGATCGGGGTCATAAGGACCGTCGTGCGAGTTGCGCGACGTGTCGGGCATTCGGGGGACCTCGCGTCGAGTTGAGACGATTCTGATCCTGACGGGTGGCGAACGCCCGCGAGGGTCAAGCCTCCAATCTTCGCCCTCGCCCTATCACACCATTCGGCCCGTAGCCGACGTCGATGTCGACAAAGCCGGCGCGCGAGAACCAGCCCGACACGTCGGCAATGGACTGCGGATGATCGTGTGCGGGTGAATACATGTCGAACGTGTCGAGAATGGCCCAGTCGCGGTTAATCTCGTCTGGCAGGCCAAGATGGGAATACTCGCAGATCGGACTGATACGAGCGCCTGCACGGCCCCCGAGTCTTCGCAGCAGCCTGGTGACTGGAATCAAAGGCGGGGTGGCCGTCGCCACGACCTTGTAGAGAGTTTGCGGGCTCATGCGCATTGTGATGGGGCGCAAGAGGTACTTCCATTGCAGCACCGAAACGACGCTGCGCGTATAAGCGTCGACAACAAGTTCGCCGCCCGGACGTACCATGGCGGCAAGACTCTCGAAAGCTTTTGCGGGATCCGGTGTGTGCTGAAGCACCCCCAGACACATCACCTTGTCGAAAGACGCCCTTGCCAACGGGATATTGAATATATCGCCCTGAAACAAGTTCAGATTTGGCGCATGCCCGTTGTTCGCCGCATTCGCATCGACTGCTGTCGAGTAGTCGAAGGAAAATACAGACGCTCCGGTTCCCACGAGGATCTCGGTAAATCTCCCCGCGCCGGAACCCGCCTCAAGCACCCGCTGTCCCTCCATCCGCTCAGGCCACTTCGTCACACCGAAAACGCGATCCCGCGAGATTGGCAATCCTGTGTGGCTATCGAGCTGTGAACGGCGATGAATATTCCACTGGTATCCGAAAGAGGTCGCGTAATTATCCCTTGGCACGAAACGGGGAATTCCGTTGAGCACCGCATACGTTTGCTCGCACGCATTGCATTTGAGATCGGCGTCGTCAGCGTGTTCGGCAGCGCGCGTCTTATGCTCGGAAAACGCCTGACACCCGCAATTCGGGCATACGTAATGTTCATAAGCGCTCAAAATCTCCCCCGGATCCGATGTTAGTGATGAAATTGCGTCTGAAGCGCCTGCAAATACATGTACTCCTTAAAAATTGCATGATAGCCAATCCATTCAAAGCCGATTTGCGAAGACGTTCTTTATGTTTAACGGTTCGTTGCATTTTTGGACGGCCATCGTAACAGCCCTCTTTAGTACACCGACCTCCGCCCACCCGATATTAGGATTTGTCCCATCAAGGCAGACGAACATGTTGGTCGGTGTAAAGATTGACGAGTAGCTTCCCCCCGGATAACCAATTACATCAATAAAATATCGTCAATCGGTGCACGTTTGGTGCACGTTTGGTGCACGTTTGGTGCACCGATGTGAGAGTTTTCACCGAAGGTAGTTGGAGGTCTCGGATGGCGGATTCCGCCCCCAAGGGACAGTCGCGGTTAGCGGAAACGGAAGCGGAAGCGGACGCCGTGACGTTTCCATATTCGTCCTGCGGGCCGCTGCTCGAAACATAGTCTTATCTGGCGGGCCTGTCGGCACGCCAACGCAATGCCTCGATCACTAAGGCCAGCGCTGGCGCGATTTGCTTGCGATTGGCGTAATACAGGTGATAGCCCGGGAAGATTGGCCACCAGTCTTGCAGCACAGGTATCAACCGGCCTGCCTCGATATGCGGCTGCATGATATCTAGCGGCACGAACGCCAATCCCATTCCATCGAGCGCTGCCTGAAGCATCAGGAAGGTATTGTTGAACGTGGTCTGGCCACGCACGCGCACATTGAGGGACTGTCCATCCTTTTCGAAGTCCCAGGCATACAGGCCGCCGTGCGTAGGCAGTCGCAGGTTGACGCAGCGATGCTCGGTCAGGTCGTGGGGCGTCTTGGGAACCGGCTTTCCCGCGAGGTAACGCGGCGACGCGGCCACGGCCATGCGTAATTCCGGCGCCAGGCGAACAGCAATCATGTCCTTGTCCACGCGATCCCCTACGCGCACGCCTGCGTCGAAGCGGCGCGCCGCAATATCGGTGAACGCATAGTCCACGCTGAATTCGACGTGTACGTCAGGGTACATCTGCAGCAGCGGTAGCAGCCGTGGCCAAAGCACGGTGGTGATGGCGTGGTCGTGTGCCGTGATGCGCACCGTGCCGGCCGGTTTGTCGCGCAGTGCAGTCAACGAGCCCAATTCCAGTTCGATCTCGTCGAGCCGCGGCGCCACAGCGTCCAGCAGCCGCGCTCCGGCCTCGGTGGTGGAGACGCTGCGGGTGGTGCGCGTGAGCAGGCGCACTCCCAGCCGGGCTTCCAATGCCAGCATCGCGTGGCTCAGCGCCGAGCGTGACAGGCCGAGCTGGGCGGCCGCGCGGGTGAAGCTGCGCTCGCGGGCAACGGCCACGAAGGCTCGCAGGTCGTTGAGGTTCTCTTTTGTCATTGGTGAATCCTTTGCACCAACGTATATCATTTTTGGGGTCTTCTCAACCAATTGAGAGCGCCATACAGTTCATACGGATCGTCACCCGCCGCCGATGAGGTTTCGGGTTCATCGGTAGCGTGAAGGAGTGCGAAACAGGCCCGGACCCGTGGTGCACGCAAAGCTTGGCGACATTCAACGAAGGAACTGCGTCCATGAACATTCGTTTGGCGATCAACGGACAGAGGCTTTCCGCAACGCTGGAGGACAGCGCCGCTGCCCGCGACTTTCTCGCGCTACTGCCAGCTGACGCTGGACTTGGAGGATTACGCCGCGACCGAAAGATCGCGCCGGTCCCCTGAAGGCTCGCATCGAAGGCGTCGAAAGTCGCTGACGCGCGGCCTTCGCGTGGACTTCGCGAGGCCGTCGCGAGGCCGTCGCGAGGCCGTCGCGAGGCCGTCGCGAGGCCGTCGTTTACTCACGCACGAAAAGGGAACACACCATGGAAATCAAACGCGCTGGATGTCAACCTTCCATGAAAGGGTCCGCCGAATGGTTCACCGGCACGGTCCGTATCGACCCACTGAACGCCCCGCCGGCGCCGGCGCGCGTGTCATGTGCGGCCGTCACCTTCGAGCCGGGCGCACGCACCGCATGGCACACCCATCCACTGGGACAGACGCTGATCGTCACCGCCGGCTGCGGCTGGACGCAGTGCGATGGCGAAGCCATCGTCGAAATCCGTGCGGGTGATGTCATCTGGTGCCCGCCTGGACACAAGCACTGGCACGGTGCAACGCCCACCACCGCGATGACCCACATCGCCATCCAGGAGGCGCTGGACGGCAGGAACGTCGATTGGATGGAGCACGTCACCGACGAACAATATCTTGCCGGCCCGCCGCGCGGCTGAGCCGTTTCGGCTTCGACAAAGGAAATCCATGCACTCAGCGCTCCGACTTGCTTTGTGCGCGACAGCATTGATAACGCCCGCTAAGACCCGCTTTATCTGGCGTCATGGTGGCGCATTGGCCGTGGCCCTGAGTCTGGTCGCCACACTGGGGCACGCAGCGAACGAAATGGACATCAACCCCATGACTCAAGCTCAAATGACAACACCAAGTACCTCCGAAACCTTGAATGCGCGCCAGCAAGTCATCGTGCCCATCGCGGCCTTTGCCGCAGCGGGCGACATGGACAAGCTGAACGCTGCGCTAGTCCAGGGGTTGGATGCCGGCATGACGGTGAGCGACGCCCGTGAAATCCTGGTGCAGCTCTACGCCTACGCAGGCTTCCCGCGCAGCCTTAATGCACTCGGCGAATTGATGAAGGTGCTGGAGGCGCGCAAACAGCGTGGCGTCAAGGATGCGCCGGGCCGAGAACCCAGCCGTCCCATCCCCACGGGCGACGCACTGCTGGCCGCAGGCACGGCCAACCAGACCAGGCTCTCGGGCGGAACGGTACAAGGACCATTGTTCGATTTCGCGCCCTCGGCAAACGAATACCTGCGCACGCACCTGTTCGGCGACATCTTCGAGCGCGACAACTTGGACTGGCAAAGCCGGGAGTTGGCAACCGTGGCCATGCTTTCGGCGCTGCCCGGCGCCGAGTCGCAATTGCAGGCGCACATGCGCATCAGCATGAACGTCGGCATCTCGGCCAGCCAGTTGCGTCAGCTAACTCAGGTGCTGTCGTCGCGCGTGGATGCCGACATGTCCCGCCGTGCCATCGATGCGCTGGATCGGCATCTCGGAATGCTCGATGCCGACAAGCAGTAGTCCTCTCGAACAAATCAAGGCAAAGAACATCATGATCAAAGACAAAGTCATCATCATCACCGGTGCGTCGTCCGGAATAGGTGAGGCGACGGCCAAGCTGCTCGCCAGCAAAGGCGCCAAGGTTGTGCTTGGGGCGCGTCGTGCAGACAACCTGAAGCGGATCGTCGATGAAATCGAGCAGCAAGGCGGCCACGCCGTCTATCAGGAATTGGACGTCACGCAGCAGGCCCACAACGACGCCATTGTCAAACTTGCCAAGGATAGGTTTGGCCGCGTGGACGCTATTTTTCTCAATGCCGGCCTGATGCCGACTTCGCCGCTTTCGGCGCTGAAGACTGACGATTGGCACCAGATGGTCGATGTGAACGTCAAGGGCGTGCTCAATGGGGTGGCAGCAGTGCTGCCCGAGTTCCTTGCGCAGAAGTCCGGCCACGTGATTGCCACCTCTTCGGTGGCGGGCCTCAAAGCCTATCCAGGCAGCGCCGTCTATGGCGGCACGAAATGGTTCGTGCGCGACTTCATGGAAGTGCTGCGCATCGAGTCTGCCCTGGAAGGCACCCACATTCGCACTGCGACGATCTACCCGGCGGCCATCAATACTGAATTGCTGTCGACCATCAGCGACGAGCAATCGCTTGACCAAATGCAGGGCCTCTACAACACCTACGGCATTTCCCCGGATCGGATCGCCAGCGTCGTCGCCTTCGCGATCGATCAGCCCGACGACACCACGATCAACGAGTTCACGGTCGGCCCCGCGAAACAGCCTTGGTAGGTGGGATACGAGATGCCTCGGCACCGGAAGAGCGGTGCCGCGCGCGCCACGTTGATTGCGGCATTGGCGGTTTTTTCAAACCGCTGATTGCATCGCCGGTGACTTTCACCGAATGAACCGGACGCGCTACGCGCTTTCAATGTCTTCCATACATCGCCGGCCGAATTTTTGGGTGCAAATTTCGGTGCAAATCCGGTGCACTGAGAAGCAGGAATAGCCTTCTCAGGCGACTTTCGACTACGCGATTGCACAGATGCTGGAACGGGACATCCAACACCCCCCCTGAAACAACAGGGATGACTGTGTCTGTCTTGATGTGGCGCGAAGCCTTAGTGGTACCGGGGACCGGACTTGAACCGGCAAGCCCGAAGGCGGCGGATTTTAAGTCCGCTATGTTTACCAATTTCATCACCCCGGCAAGGGCACGCATTCTAACATCCCCCACCGGGATACGTCAGTTCGGTATCATGGGGCTATGCACGCACTGTGCGCGTCAACGGAGATCGATCCATGCTGGAGAATCTCGACCGCATCGCCCTGTCGCTCGACGCCATCGAAACTGCCGCTCGTGACGTCGCCATGAATTCCCCCCAGAACGCGCAAGCTCTCTATACCGCGCTCATGGAAATTCGTAACGCCATCGCACTCGTCGCTCAGGAGGTCGTGCGCCTGGAACACGAAATCCACGGCCACTCACCCTCCGGCAACGGACAATCGTGACACGTCCTGCCGCCGATACCGCGAGCGCCCCGAATGTCGACGCCCCCAAGGCATCGCTCACGGATTCACGCGTTCCACACATTACCCGCCGCTCCGAACCATCCACTGAACCACCTACCTGCCGCGATCTGGCGCTCGCCTTTGGCGCCATCGGCGCCACCGGCTTTGGCGGCGTCTTGCCCTGGGCACGGCGCATGCTCGTCGACCAGCGCCGATGGCTCACCGATCGGGAATTTGCCGAATTGCTCCCGCTCGCACAATTGCTGCCCGGGCCGAACGTCGCCAATATCGCCACCGTGCTCGGACGCCGCTTCCGTGGCCCGCGCGGTGCAATCGCCGCCGTCGCCGGTCTCTACTGTTGCCCGACCATCGTCATCGTCCTGATCGGGCTCGCCTACGCCCGATGGGGACAGACCCCGCTCGTTCAGCACGTGCTCTCCGGCCTGATGCCCGCCGCCACCGGACTCGTCATCGCGACCTCGCTGCGCTTGCTTGCCGGACTGGAACGCCATTGGACGACGCTCGCCTTGGCCGGCGCGACATTCGTCGGCAGTTTCGTGCTCGGCTTGCCCTTGTTGCTCGTGCTCGGCGTGCTCGGCCCATGCGCGATTCTGACGGCGCACCGGCGCGCCCGGCGGCATCGACAGAACGAACAGGACAGCCAGGACGTGAGCGCCGCCCCATGAACACGCTCGTCGACCTCTTTGCGCACGGCACGCTCTGGTCGTTGCTCGCCGTGGGCGGCACCAATGTCACGCTCGCCGACATTCATCGCTACGCCGTCGAAACGCGCCATTGGATTACCGATGCCCAATTCGTCACCTTCTTCTCGCTGGCGCAGGCCGCCCCCGGCCCGAACGGCATGGCCGTCACCCTGATCGGCTTGCAGGCCGCAGGCTTGCCCGGCGCCCTCACCGCCACCCTCGCCAAGTGCGCGCCTAGTTCACTGCTGGCCTATCTCGTCGGCGGATGGGTCGACCGGCACGAACGCTCGCCATGGGTGCGCGCGGTACGCGCCGGCCTCGCCCCCATTACCGTCGGTCTGCTTGCCGCCAGCAGCGCCCTGATCGCGCGTGAAGTGGATATCAATCTCGCACGCGGGCTCGTCACGCTGGTGGCCGTCGTCGTTACGCTGCGCACCCGATGGAATCCCCTGTGGCTCATCGCCGCGGGCAGTGCGCTCGGACTCACTGGCGCGTTGATGTAACCACCGCCGACCAAACCTCTGCACCCCGGGCGCGCCGGCCGGCGGGGCGGAGAACTCGACCCACTACGTCAATCTTCGTTACGAACCGTCACATACTGGTCCCAAACTGGGGGTACATGACGCCCCGGCAACGGGTCTACAATAGGCAGCACGTTTCACAACACGGTGTGTCCCCATGACCGTCCCCTGTTGTACGTCGCAAGCCGAGGCGCCCTCAGGCGCCTCTCCCAACGCCACCCGCTCGCAGATCGCCCGCGACGGCCCGCCGAGCGCTGCCCCGGTCCATGGGCAGGTCGACGGGCAGGCCGATGCGGCTGTCGTTCCCTCAGCCCTTGCGCCAGTCGTTGTCCCCATTGTTGCCCCCATCGTTACCCCGACGGCCGGCTCGGCGGCTACCCGGCAACTCACACTCTCCGACCGGTTCGACGCCGTGCGCGCCGCCTCCGTCGCCTTCGCCCAGGGCCTCTCGGACGCCGACGCCACCGTGCAGTCCATGCCCGACGCGAGTCCGATCAAGTGGCATCTCGCCCACACGACCTGGTTTTTCGAGACGTTTCTGCTCGGCGAAGCCGGCGCAGCGGCCGGGACTCCCGGCAAACGCTATCGCCCTTACGATCCCCGCTTCGCCTACCTCTTCAATTCGTATTACGAGGCAGCGGGCCCGCGTCACCCACGCCCGCAACGCGGCCTGCTCACCCGCCCCACGCTCGACGAAGTGCTGGCCTACCGCCGTCATGTCGACGCCGCCATGCACGAGCATCTGCTGCACGCCGACGTTGCGCCCGAGATCGTCGCGCTCATCACGCTGGGCCTGCATCACGAAGAGCAGCATCAGGAACTGATGCACACCGATCTGCTACATCTCTTTGCCCAGAACCCGTTGCGGCCCGCCCATCGCTTACCTCATTCACCTCATTCACCGCGCGCCATGCCCCACGCAGCGTCGCCACGGCAATGGATCGAGCACGACGGCGGGCAATTCCGTATCGGCCACCCGGGCGACACGAGCAGCGCCGGCGGGCAATTCGCTTTCGATTGCGAGACGCCTTCGCATGACGTGCTGCTGCGTCCCTTCGCGATCGCGTCGCGTGTGGTGACCAACGCCGAGTGGCGGGCCTTCATCGAAGATGGGGGATATCGCATGGCCGGGCTCTGGCTCTCGGATGGCTGGGCGACGGTGCAACGCGAAGGCTGGGGGCATCCGCTTTACTGGGAACTGCACAACGGCGAATGGCACGCGATGACGCTGGCCGGCATGCAGCCGGTCGACGACGACGCGCCCGTGCAGCACGTCAGCTATTTCGAAGCCGACGCGTTCGCTCGCTGGGCAGGCAAGCGCCTGCCGACAGAACAGGAATGGGAAGTGGCCGCGCGTGCGTCGGACAGCGCATCGTCGCCCGGACAAGTCGCGATGGAGCAACGTTTTGGTCCGGTATGGCAGTGGACGGCAAGTCCCTATGTGGCCTATCCGGGATTCAGGACGGCATCGGGGGCCGTCGGCGAGTACAACGGCAAATTCATGTGCGGACAGTTCGTGCTGCGCGGCGGATCCATCGCCACGCCGCCGGGGCATGCGCGCACCACGTACCGTAACTTCTTCTACCCCCATCAGCGCTGGCAATTCTGCGGCCTGAGGCTCGCGGAGGATCGCTGATGTTGCAAGCTACCCAAACCAATCAAAGCACGGCCTTCGTTTGCCCGTCGCTGCCGGAAAACGCTTTTGCCACCGACGTGCTTGCCGGCCTGAGCCACACCCCGAAGTCGCTGCCCAGCGTCTGGCTCTACGACCAGCGCGGCAGCGAACTCTTCGAAGACATCACCGGCCTGGACGAGTACTACCAGACACGCACCGAAACGGCCCTGCTCGGTGAATGTGCGGCGGCGATCGCCGACGTCATCGGCCCGGATGCCGTCGTCGTCGAATTCGGCAGCGGGTCGAGCCGCAAGACGCCCCTGCTGCTCGATGCGCTGGTCACGCCGCGCGCCTACGTGCCCGTCGACATCGCAGACGACTTTCTCGACGACGCCGTTGCCGCGCTCGCTCGCCGCTGCCCCGGCATTCCCATGCTGCCGGTACGCGCCGATTTCACTCGTCCGTTCCATCTGCCGCCGCAGTTGCGGAACACGCAGGGCCCGCGTCTGGGCTTTTTCCCCGGCTCGACGATCGGCAACTTTGCGCCCGCGCAGGCCGCTGCGTTTCTCGCTCATGTGGGCAAGATGCTCGGCCCGCGCCGCCGCATGGTGGTCGGCGTCGATGCCTGCAAGGACCCGGCCGTGCTGCTGCCCGCCTACGACGACGCGCGTGGCGTGACGGCACAGTTCGATCTGAACGTGCTCGTGCGCATCAACCGTGAGCTCGACGGTGACCTGCCGCTGGACGCCTTCCGCCACGAAGCCCGCTTCAACGCGGCTGCCAGCCGCATCGAGATGCATCTGGTCGCACAGCGGCCCTTTACCGCCACGGTGCTGGGCCGGCGCTTTGGCTTCACCGCCGGCGAATCGATCCATACCGAGAACTCCTACAAGTACGGAAAGACCGAATTCCGTGCGCTGGCGCACTCGGCTGGCTGGGACATCGAACGTGTCTGGCTGGACGCCCGCGCGCGTTTCGCCGTCTATCTCCTGCGCCCCACCGGCGACTGATCGGCGCGGCAGACCTTCCGCCCGGGGCGGTCTGCCGCGCCGCCCAGCCTGACAAACATCGTCGCGAGGGCGCCATCGGATGCCCGGTGCCATTCTCGCGCTGTTTGCGGCGATCCGGAGACGGGCGCCGCAAGGCATTGAAAGGGCACTGAAAGGGCATTGAAAGAAAAATGCGTCGCGATCGCTAAAGTTTTTACGACATTTTGCCGTTGAGGCATGCAGACTCATGCTGCCCGCAATGCGAATCTCGAATTCCGTGTGGCGCAGAACCATCTCACAGCGCCCGGCCATGACCGTAGCGCACCGTTTATACGTATCGCGGCACATGACTTCACGCGCAATGGGGATGCACGTGGCACGGGCCTGGGCGCCAGCGCCCGTGGTCCGATGCACTCGTTCGGACGCCACGCCGGCCGACGCGACCTGGCTCGCGTCGCCCGCTCGCGCCCGTGCTCTCGTCACGTCGTTGATCGGGGGACCGCCCCGATGAGCCGCATCGCCCTCACCCTTTCCGATTCCGCGCTGGCCGATCTGCAAAAGGACTTCGATGCCTTCGTGCGCATCTCCTCCGCCGTCGACCGTCATTTCACCCCGCCACCGTTCGACGACTTCCTTCGCGCCCGTCTGCTCGACAGCACGGTGCCGCTCACTGAGGCCGCTGTCGCCCAGTTGCTCGCGGGCGGCCACTACGCGTGGGCCAAACGCACGTTCGACAAGCAGTTTCCGGATGTCGTCTCGATCATCCTGAATCAGGCACGCCAGCACGGGTTCTATTTCGTTTCGCGTCCGGAATGGTCGCGTGAAGACATGTCGCGTCAGGCCAGCCGCTGGGCGGAAGGCATCGTGCGCGAAGCCAAGGGCGAGGAGCGCATCGTGGAGTCGCTTGCCGGGCAGATCGTGACGTCGGCGCAGGACCTGCGCACGCTGGAGGCGACGTTGCAGACACCGGCATGGCGCACCGCTTCGGTGCTTCGCGAACGTGTATTCGAGGCGAAACGCGCCGTGGAGAGCGCACGCTCGCTGCAAGCGCGGGAAAAGCTCGGTGAATTGCGCGCCCTGCTCGATCTGGCGGTGATCTACGGCTCGGTCGGGACCCAGGAAGCCGAGCAGATTCTGGAATATCTGGGCGTGCTGCGCCCCGAGCTGTTCAACGACGATCCCGGGCTCCTGGAGCGATTCGCCGCATGGTTGCGACGGCTGCTCACGCCAAGCGTGACACGCCCCTCGCCCGCCCCCGAAATCCAGGTGCCGACCCTCGCGACCGAAGCCACGCACCAGAGCGCCGAACCGCTGCAAACGCCCATCGCGCGCTAAACGCGCTAAACGCGCTGAACGGGCTGGTCGGGCTGAACGCGCAAAACGCCAGGCACATCAGACAAGCTGGCCGAACACGACGCCACGGCGCGCATTGCACCGACTGCACCGTCCGCACCGTGCGCGCGACATCACCGGTTGAAGATCAAGGCCACACCGGCACTGGCGACCAACGCTCCCAGCCACGCCCCGGCTGCCGGTCGCTGCCGGGTGCGGATCCACAGCAGCGGCAACACCATCACGGGCGTGGTGGCCGAGAGCGTCGCGATGACCCCGGTGTTGCCATGCCCCATCCCGTAGAGCAGCAGCGTCATGCCGAGCGCCACGCCCACGAAGCCGGAGACTGCCGTCAGCGCGAGCGTTCCCGGCGTGAAGGCCGAAAAGATGGCACGCCCTCGCCGCGCCGCAATGATCGTCAGTCCCAACGCCGACACCCCCACACGCACCGCCGACGCGCCCACCGGATCCACGCCTGCCGCCATGACCGGCTTGGCGATCAGCGTGCCGACCGAGTGACATAGCGCCGCCGCCAGTCCAATGGCAACGCCGACCCGCACGTCGCCACGCACCGACTCCCAGTGATGGGCGTCCTCACGGCGCCCGCCGAACGCAATGGCCAGCGCCACGCCTGCCGTGACCAGCGCAACGCCGATGACCGCGCGCCATCCCAGCGCTTCGCCCAGCCAGACATAACCGAGCACGGCTGTCATCGGCGCATTGGTGGCAAAGACGATGGAGTTGCGTCGCGGCCCGAGACGGCCGAGCGACGTGTAGAGAATCGTGTCGCCCACGAGGATGCCGATCAACCCCGATGCCGTAAGTCGCAGCCACTGCTCGAGCGATAGCGCCGCCCAGCCGCGCAGCACCGCGAGTGCGAACAGCAACATCGCGAAGACCAGCAACATCCGGGCGTAGTTGAAAGGGAACGAACCTGCCTGACGGACAGGCGTGATGGCGATCATGCCGCTGCAGGCCCAGCAAAGGGCGGCACCGAGCGCGGCGAGGTAGGCGAGTTGGGTTGTCATGGTCAGGGGGCGGACGGCGCGAAGCCGCAACCGCCCCCGCCGTTGGGACGCCATTATACGAGCGACATGCCCCATTCGGGGGCATCAGGCCAGCGTTAAGAAGGCATCACTCGCACGCGCGCTCGCCCCGCAGCGGGGTTTCGACGATGCGCCGTTCAGCGCCGTTCAGCGCCGTTCAGCGCAGGTCGTCGCCGACGTCAGAGCGTCTCGTCCAGCCGGTACAACGCGTCGAACATCACACGATAGGCTGCCGCCACGCCGTAGGCCCCGCGCAGCATGCGCAAACGCGAGGGCACGTCGGGCTCGCCCGCGTCTTCCACCCACTGCGACAGCAACGCCGTGCCACCGCAAACACTCGCATCGTGTCTCGCATGCACACATACGGCAGCGAAGCCGTCCGCCGCGGACGGATAGCGCTGCGCGAGCGCGTCGAACTGCGCCTCGATCTCGCTCGCCGCGCGCACCGCCGCCGGCGCCTGACACAGCGCGCAACAGCCAACGTAAGCGGGCATGTCGCCCGCCGCCCCGATGATGAAGTCGATGAGGGCATGCGTCGCGTCGAAAGCGCCGCTGTCGAGAAATGTGCGCGCCGCCGGCCCGCATCGCAGCAGCCCCGCAGCGAGCATCGTCGATTGCCCGCGTTGCTCGCGATACTGGCGCAGCAACAGGGGGCGCAGGGCGACGTCGGTGCAGCGCTCGACGGCGATGCGATTGTGCACATCCGCGCCCGCCGCGCGATGGTAGAGCTGCGCGAGAAATGCCAGCACCTGAATGTCGCTCGACTCGCCGGCGAGAAAACGCGTCCAGAACGGCGCGGCGAAGATGCCCCGCACCCAGTCGTCGCAAATCCGGCCGAACGCGGGCACGACGTCGCAACGGGTCGCTGGCAGCACATGCACCAGCGCCTCGTCGACGAGCGTCGCCAGCCATGTGCCGGGCACCGGCGCTTGCGCGAGCAGCATGCCTTGGCGCATGCGTTCGAGCCACACGCGGGTGTCGGCGGGCGCACCGTGCAGCGTGCAGGACACCTCGTGCGACGACACGGTCACGGCGTCCGCCGCACAGGTCCATTGCGCATGCGGAGACGCCATCACCCACACCGCGTTTCCGGACGCCTCATGCAACGACGAGGATGACGAGGACGATGGCGACGATGCGTGCATTGCCGCGTTGGGCGTGGCGCTCATCGGACGATGCCGCCCAGCACGGTCAGACCGTCAGGCGATACACGGCGCACCACCTCGACACGTAGCGCAATGCCCGCCTGCGCGTCCATGCCCGGCGGTTGAGCTGCCTCGTTCATCGTGCCGCGCCGACCGGCACGCGCCTTTGCGCGCCCGTCCCCGGACCGGCTCGACGTCTGCCCGATGTCCGCCGTCGCCGGCGATGACGCCGAACCGCAAGCGGGCGCCCCCTTGGACGTTCGGGAGGACTGTGGCGATGTGGGAGATTCGATCACGACGGGAAGAAACGGAAAAGGCATGGGCGAGGCGTTGGACGAATGAGACGGCATGTCGGCTCCTGTCAGCAGTGAATGGACTGGGCAATGACTCGGGTAGCGATGCCGCCCGGGGAGACAACCGTCGGCGCGCGAAGACGAGCAACGCAACGACTGCAAAAGACCTAGAAGACGGCAGCGCTACCGGCGGGGCGGAACGACTACCTTAGGAAATCCCGGCAGCCTGCGGAAGAGGACGAAACTCTAGGACTTTTCACATGAGATTGAATGTGAACCGTCCGAAATTCCCGCTCAGGCACGCGCCGTCAGCCTTCCCGCGTCGCCATGCGGCACGTAAATGGGACGTTTTCCCAAGCCACAGTCACGTAAATTTTGAGAAATTTCCCAAGAACAAATGGCGATTTTGAAAAGACATGTCCCATCTCGGCAAACGCGAACCACGCCCCCGCAGACACGACGGCGTTGCGTCGCCATGCCGCGGCGCGGCATGCGCGGGAAATGGCGTCGCACGAGTACAATCGATCGCACGCACATGCCGCCATACGTCGCCACACAAGGAGTGACAGCCATGCACCTTTATCAGCGTCTGCCGATCTTTGTTTTCGAGATCGAAGCCTGTGAAAACCTGAAGTTCATCACGATGGCCATCCGCTTCAATCTCGATCGCAACGGCCTGCATCTGTCGCTGGCGGACTGGCAGCGCCTACCGCAAGAAGCGCGTGAGACGCTTGCGTCGTGTGTGCCGGGAGATGAGGATTTTGCGGCGCGTCTCGATGAAATCGCACGCGCGCACCTCGGGCAGGACGTCGAGCGCAGTGTCGACGCGGCATCCAGCGCGTGGCAGAACGTGAACGCTCTGCCACCGGGCCTGCTCAGACAGTGTGAACTGGCCGACCTGCTGCCGCCGGACGTTCTCGACTGGGGCGCCCTCACGCCGTTTCGTCGCTACGTGCTGACGAAGCTGTCGCGTCGCGACACGCTCAATCACTGCTTTGTCCCCGCCATGCTCGAATTCGGACTTGCGCAAACGCAAGTCGAACTCTAGGCAAGGCTCAGGTCACCGGCGCCGGGTTGAATAGCGTTAGCGCGTTGTGCAGTCCCCACCGCTCGGCCCATGTCTTTTCGCCGCTCGCGACCGCCAGCATGAGGTGGAACAACTGCCAGCCCACGTCCTCGATGGTGGCCTCCCCCGTCGCGATACGTCCCGCATCCACGTCCATCAGATCGTGCCACCGACGCGCGAGATCCGAGCGCGTCGCCACCTTGATCACGGGAACTTCCGCGAGGCCGTAGGGCGTGCCGCGCCCCGTGGTGAACACGTGCAGGTTGATCCCGGCCGCCAACTGCAACGTGCCGCAGATGAAATCGCTGGCCGGTGTCGCGGCGTAAATCAGTCCACGCTGGCGCGCGCGATCCAGTTTCGCGCCGGGCGCGATCACCCCGTGAATCGGACCGCTTCCCGACTTCACGATCGATCCCATGGCTTTCTCGACGATGTTCGACAGGCCGCCTCGCTTGTTGCCCGGCGTCGTGTTGGCGCTGCGATCGACACGACCGCGCTCCAGATAGGCGTCGTACCAGGCCATTTCGCGAATCATCGCTTCGGCCACTTCCGGCGTGGCCGCGCGTGACGTGAGTTGATCGATACCGTCGCGCACCTCGGTGACTTCGGAGAACAGCACGGTCGCGCCCGCGCGCACCAGCAAGTCGGTGGCGAACCCCACGGCGGGATTGGCCGTGACGCCGGAGAAGGCGTCGCTGCCGCCGCACTGCACGCCGACGATCAGCTCGGACGCCGGCACCGTCTCGCGTCGTCGCGCATTCAATCGTTCGAGATGCGCGCGCGCCGTCGTCAGAATCGATTCGATCATCGACAGAAAACCGACGTGCGCCTCGTCCTGCAAGCAGACGGTATCGGGCTTGCCGTCCGCCCCGGCACTGCCGATGGGAATGCTGCCGGCAGGAAGCAGGCGCTCGGGCTGCAACTTCTCGCATCCGAGACTCACGACCATGACCTCGCCGCCGAAGTTGGGATTCGTGGCGATGTTGCGCAACGTGCGGATGGGCACGATGGCGTCGGGCGCATCGATGGCCACACCGCAGCCGTACGTGTGCTCAAGCGCGACGACGTCGTCGACATTGGGGTACTGCGCGAGCAACGTCTCCTTGATCCGCTTGACGGCGAACTCGACCACCCCCGCCACGCATTGGACCGTCGTCGTGATCGCCAGAATGTTGCGCGTGCCGACGGAGCCGTCCGCGTTGCGATATCCCTGAAACGTAAAGCCGTCGAGCGGTGGCAGCTCGGCGGGCACCTGCGTGCTGATCGGCAGACGATCGAGCGACGGCGCGCCCGGCATTGCCAGGTTGCGCTCGTTGACCCAGCTTCCCGCCGGTAACGGCTGCGCCGCGTAGCCGATCACCACGCCGTAGCGAATGACAGCCGCGCCTTCGGCCAGATCCGCCAATGCGACCTTGTGGCCTTGCGGCACGGCGTCGACGAGCGTGAGCCCGTCGGCGAACCGGCTGCCCGCAGGCAACCCGCCGTCGTTGACCACGATGGCGACATTGTCCTGCGCCTGCATCCTGATATAGCGCGGCGCGTCTTTCGCGTCTTTCGCAGCGCCGCCCATGTCCTTCGTCGATGCCATGTTGCTCGCTCCTCCCCCTGATCTTGCGTGCCGACCGAAGATGCCACATGCATTCGCCGCAGCGCGCAGCCTGTCGTGCCGATTCGACACCGCACAAAATTCGACGGCAGTCGTTGATATTGGCTCAACCACCCGTCACTTATGCGTCATCATACATCTATATGTGTCGCTCTGCGTGGCTGCCCGGGTGGTCGACCGACTCGGGAAAAACCCTCCCCGAGTCTTCTACGACGCTTTTCCGGGTTTATCCCACTGCCTTTCGCACGGACTACCTCTTGTTCGACTTCAACACATGTTATACGATGACATATAACTCAGCGCCGAGCGCTGGTTGAGCGCCTCTTTATTCATCGAATCCGGCCCCACAGCCGACAGGAACTCTTGAAATGACTGCACCTCAGGAACTCAAGCAAATCGTCTCGGACGGCTTGTTGTCTTTCCCCGTGACCGACTTCGACGCGAACGGCGACTTCAACGCGCGCAGTTATGCCGCGCGTCTGGAGTGGCTCGCCCCGTTCGGCGCGACGGCGCTCTTCGCGGCGGGCGGCACCGGCGAGTTCTTCTCGCTCACGCCGCAGGACTACAGCGCCGTGATCAAGACGGCGGTCGACACGTGCGCCGGCAAGGTGCCGATCCTGGCGGGCGCCGGCGGCCCGACACGCCTGGCCATCGACTATGCGAGGGAAGCCGAACGGCTCGGCGCCAAGGGCGTGCTGCTCATGCCGCACTACCTGACCGAAGCCAGTCTCGACGGCATTGCCGCGCACGTGGAACAGGTCTGCAAGGCGGTCAACATCGGCGTGATCGTGTACAACCGCGCGAATTCGAAGCTCGGCGCCGACCAGTTGGAGCGTCTTGCCGAAAAATGTCCCAACCTGATCGGCTTTAAGGACGGCGTGGGCGATATCGAGCGCATGGTGCAGATCCGCCGCCGCATGGGCGATCGCTTCTCGTATCTGGGCGGCCTGCCGACGGCCGAAGTCTACGCAGCGGCTTATCGCGCGCTGGGTGTGCCGGTGTATTCGTCTGCCGTGTTCAACTTCATCCCGAAAACGGCCATGAAGTTCTATCACGCGGTATGCAATAACGATCAGGAGACGATGGGGCGCCTGCTCGACACGTTCTTCCTGCCGTATCTGGAGATTCGCAACCGTCGCGCCGGATACGCCGTGAGCATCGTCAAGGCCGGTGCGAAGCTGGTCGGCCACGACGCGGGTCCGGTACGCGCGCCGCTGACCGACCTGCTGCCGGACGAACTCGCCGCGCTCGATGCCCTCATCAAGACAGTCGAAGGCTAAGGAGCCGCGCCATGCAGATTACCGGTGAGATGTTGATCGGCCGCGCCGACGTGCGCGGCAGCGCGGGTACGCTCGAGGCGTTCGACCCATCGCGCGGCGAGCGTCTGACGCCGCCGTTCGGCGCGGGGACCGTGCAGGACGTGGCTCGGGCGTGCGAGCTGGCGCGCGATGCTTTCGATGCGTTCCGTTCGTTGCCCCTCGCCAGACGCGCCGAATTTCTGGAAGCCGTCGCTCAGGCGATTCTTGATCTCGGCGACGCGCTCATCGAACGGGCGCACGCGGAGACGGGCCTGCCCGTTGCGCGCCTGCAAGGCGAGCGCGGGCGTACCGTCGGTCAATTGCGGATGTTCGCCCGTGTGGTGCGCGACGGTCATTTCCTCGACGCCACCATCGACCCGGCGCAACCGGCACGCGAACCGCTACCGCGCAGCGACCTGCGTCTGGCGAAGATCGGTCTCGGTCCCGTGGCAGTGTTCGGCGCGAGCAACTTCCCGCTGGCCTTTTCGGTGGCGGGCGGCGACACTGCCTCCGCATTTGCGGCAGGCTGTCCGGTGATCGTCAAGGCGCATTCGGCGCACCTCGGCACGTCGGAACTCGTGGCTCGCGCCGTCCGCTCGGCGGTGCAGAAACTCGACTTGCCCGAAGGCGTGTTCTCGCTGCTCGTCGGCGAGCGTGCCGTGGGCGAGGCGCTGGTGGCGCATCCGGCGATCGCTGCGGTCGGCTTTACCGGCTCTCGCACCGGTGGCCTTGCGCTGCAACGCATTGCACAGTCGCGCACCGTGCCGATTCCCGTCTACGCCGAGATGAGCAGCATCAACCCGGTGTACCTGCTGCCCGAGGCGCTGGCCGCGCGCGGCGACGCAATCGCGAAGGGGTTCGTCGAATCCCTGACCCTGGGTGTCGGTCAGTTCTGCACGAATCCGGGTTTGGTGCTGGGTATCGCGGGCGACGTGCTCGAACGCTTCTGTCGCAGCGCTGCCGAGGCCCTCGCAGCGAAGGCTGCGGGCACCATGCTCACGCCCGGCATCCAACAGGCGTACGACAAAGGTGTCGCGCGCCTGAGCGACGAACCGAACGTGACTCTCGTTGCGCGCGGTCAGGCGGGCGGCGCGTGCCAGGGGCAGGCGGCGTTGTTCCGTACGACAGCGGCGCAGTTCCTCGCGACACCGGCGCTGCATGACGAGATGTTCGGTCCGGCATCGGTCGTGATCGCGTGCGATACGGTCGACGAGATGATCGCCATCACCGAACGTCTGGAAGGCCAACTCACTGCGACGCTGCAACTGGACGCCCGCGACACGGCAACGGCGCGCCGTTTGCTGCCGAGCCTCGAACGGCGTGCGGGCCGCATTCTCGCGAATGGGTTCCCGACCGGCGTCGAGGTGTGTCACGCGATGGTGCACGGCGGTCCGTTCCCCGCCACGTCGAACGCCATGTTCACGTCGGTCGGCGCATCGGCCATCGATCGTTTCCTGCGCCCGGTTTGCTACCAGGACCTGCCCGATGCGCTTTTGCCCGAAGCGCTCCAGGAAGGCAATCCGCTCGGCCTTTGGCGACTTCGCGACGGCGCGCTCGCTCAGCGATAAGCCCTGCGATGACGAACGCCACGCGGCGCGCCTGACGCAATGACGAACGCCCTCGATCTCGAGGGCGTTCGTTTTCGATACGCAACGGTGGCGAAGAAACCGCAGTCATGCGGCGTGCCTATGAAGTCCGCTCATGAAGCGCGCCTACAAAGCACGCTTAGAAGCACGTTCATGAAGCTCGCTCATGAAGCGCCATAAAGCGGCGCAATCTCCCTTTTCGTCGACATGCTGTACAGCGGCGTGACAGCCCCTGCCGCGAGCACGCTGGCGACCGCCTTCAGGTCGGTCGAGCCGGGCGCGCCGATGAGCGCATAGCCGATTTCGCCCTTGCGCCACGTCACCACGCCCATGGTGTCGACCTGCTGCTCGGCGAGCCCCTGATCGGGGCGCGCATCGTGCACCACGCACAGCGCCACGGGATCGCCCTTCGCCGGGAGATACACCATCTGCACCAACGTGCGGTCCTTCCATCGCAAACGCTGCACGCGCTTGAACGTGAGCCCTTGCGCGCGCAAGTCCGGCACGCTGATGTCGAGCTTGTCGTTCTGACGAATATCGCTGACGGTGCGCTCGGTGTCGCTATCGTCCACATGAATCGAGGCAACCGTGTCTCGCGCGTACAGTTGCTGATACTCGGCAGCCGCACGCACCCATGTCCGGGCCGGCGCCTGCCCGGCGGGTGCCGACGCGCTCATGAAGCCGCCGCCCGCCCGGGTCAGCGCGCCCGAGAACAACGGCAGCGTCACGGCCGTGGCCGCCACGCCTGCTGCGAAAGCCGCTACGAGCCACCACGAACGCACGCGCGTGCCTGCCGGGGCGTCGTTGGCCGCCGGCGCCTTGTGCGGCTCGCCCACGCGAACGGGCATGGCGGCGTCCGCCGGTTTGACCGCGACCGGCGCTGGCGTGTCCTGTATCACCGACATTTGGGGCGCCTGACGCTGCGCATGCGCACGCAGGAGCGCGTCGAGGCTCGCCGTCAGACGCTCAGGCACGGGAGGGAGAACTTGCGCGGCGAACGTCTCGCGATACGGCAGACGTGACGCCCGCAACGACTCGAGCGCGTCGGCCAGTTCGGGCGCCGCGGCAATGGCGGCTTCCACTTCCGCACGCTGCGCAGCGGGGAGCGTGCCGTCGACGTAAGCGAGCAGGCGGATATCGTCTTCGTTCATCACGCGTCCTCCTCACGTGCGCCAACGGCGGGACCGGCCCGATGCTCACGAGCCGGGCGCTCTGCGAGGCGGGGTTGCGCCTGCGGGTTCCGAAACTGGTCGCCGACGGTTCGGCGTGCGCGCGACAGGCGGCTCATCACCGTACCGATCGGCACGTCGAGCACGTCGGCAGCCTCCTGATAACTCATTCCCTCCACGGCCACGAGCAGCAACACGAGCCGTTGCGCTTCGGGCAGACGGTCGACGGCGCAGAAGACCTGGCGATAGCTGGCGAGGTCCTCGGGCGTGGACGCCTGAAGATCGGGCACCCCCTCGATATCCGCCTCGTCCCACGCAAGGCTTCCGCGCGAGCGCACGCGGCGCGCGCGGATCTCGTTGATCCACGTCGTATGCACGATGCTGAACATCCAGCTCAGGGCCGACGTGCCTCGCTGCCACTGATGCACGCGCTCCAGCGCATGCACGCAGGCGCGCTGCACGAGATCCTCGGCGTCATGGCGATCGCCTGTCACGCGCAATGCGAACGCCCAAAGGCGCGGTAGCAAGCCCGGGAGCAAACTGGGTAGGTCCTGACCGTCCTGACCGATCATCGGCGAATTTCCTGGCGGAGGGTGCCTGGCGGCAAGCCAGTCCGAAGCATCGCCGACGACCGCCGCCGGCGCTTGCCGCAAAATTATACTGAGCCGGCGCGACTTTGTTCGCGCCGTCCCGGCAGGCCGGTATGCCAGCACCCTCCGCCCCGTCAGGACGGTGCCATCGCACCGTTCACGCGCGCTCAGGGCTTGACGACGTGCCACACGTCCTTGACGCCATCGCCCTTCTTGTCGCCGGCGGCGGTGTCCTTCACGAACAGGTACAGCGGCTTGCCCTTGTACGCCCACTGCTTCGTCCCGTCGTTGCGCGTCACGATGGAATAGTTGCCTTCGGCTTTGGCGCCGGCGTCGGCCATGACCGGCGGCCAGGCGGCGGCACACTGGTCGTTGCAGGCGCTCTTGCCGCTGTTGGCCACGTCGTTGTCGAACGTGTAGACGGTGCGGCCCTGCGCGTCGACCAGCACGCCGTCGGTGGTCTTGAGCGGCACTTCCGCGTGGGCTGCGGCAACGGATAACAACCCGGCGGCAGCGGCGAGACTGATGAGCATAGCGGACATCGATTGACGTGGTTTCATGACTTGGGCTCCTGAGTGAAATGTCGTTGTCGACACTCTCTGAACGTCTGGCGCCGACGCCTTATTCCACACCCAATCATCGATATTTTGTGCTGCGACGCAGCATGCACAGTCCCGGTGGCTTTCCCGGCGATTGCCTGTCGCTGCGTGGCCTGCTACGTGGCGCGCCCAAAACGACGCTGGCGCCGTTCCTTCCGGCGCCAGCCAAGACATGTGCTGCGTTTTTTTCTGCGTTTTTCTGCGCTCCCGCGCCGCCGACTACTCGCCCTTCGGCGCCTCTTTCACGCGGCTGACCAGCTGCGTCGGGCTCACGAACTGGAGGGCGATGAGCACCCACAGCAGCGTGATCGCCATGTAGATCATGGCCATCGCATCGATGGACTGCGGCGCCCGCACCCCGGTCGAGAACACGGCGTAATACAACGCGACCACCAGCGTCTGCGTGTCCGGCCCCGCGGTGAAGAACGTCAGTTCGAACATGCCGATCGTGCGCACCAGCACGAGCAGCCCCGCCGCGAGAATGCCCGGCACCAGCAACGGCAGCAACACGTGACGGAAATACTTGAACGTGTTGGCCCCGAAGATGCGCGCGGCCGATTCGAGATTCGGGTCGATCTGCTCGATGAACGGCGTCATCACCAGAATCACGAAGGGCAGCGACGGCACGAGGTTCGCGAGAATCACGCCCGTGAGCGTGCCGCCCAGCCCGACCTTGTACAGCACGGTCGCCATCGGAATGCCGTACGTCACCGGCGGCACCATCAACGGCAGCAGGAACACCAGCATGGCCAGCTTCTTGCCGGGGAACTGCGCTCGCGCCAGCGCATAGGCTGCGGGCACTCCCAGCGCAATCGACAGCAGCACGACCGCGCCCACGACTTCGACGGTCACCCACAACACGTCGGCGAGCTGGAAGTCGCGCCACGCCTGTGCGTACCAATGCAATGTGAAGCCCTCAGGCAGCGGTGTGCCGAACCATCGGGTGGCGAACGAATTCATCGTGACGGTGGCGATCATCAACGCCACGTTCACGAGGAAGAAGATCATCGCGCCCCACACCAGCACGCGCCACAGGCGAGACCCGGGCCCTTCGCGACGCATCTTGCGCCGTGCTTCGGGGGCCGCCGCCGACTGACGTTGCGACGCCTGCGTTGCCATGAAATCTCCGTTATGCGCGGCCATCGCTGCGGCCGGTGTTGCAACCGACGTCTTGTTTGCCCGATTCATCCCTTCCCTCCCGTGGTCGGACCGCTATAGAACGCCCGGCGTGCGCCGAGCATGCCTGCCACGATCAGCAACTGAACGAACCCCATCACAATGGCCACACACGATGCGAGCGAATAGTCATAGCTCTCGAAGGCGGCTTCGTATGCGGCAATCGACACCACACGTGTGGCGCCCGCAGGCACCCCGAGCAGCACCGCCGACGGAAACACGGAAAATGCCTGCACGAACGACAGGCACGCCGCCATCGTCAGCCCCGGCACCAGCAGCGGCAGATAAATCAGCCGAAATTGCTGCCACGGTCCGGCGCCGAGCGTACCTGCGGCGCGCGCGAGCGTCGGGTCGATACCCGTCACGTATGACAGGATCAGGAGAAACGCGAACGGAAAGCCCGAGATCACCAGGGAGATCAGCACGCCCCAGAAGTTGTGCGTCAGACGCACTTCGTCGTGATACAGCCCCAGGGCGTGCAGCGCCTGCGGGAACCAGCCATTCGGGCCGTAATAGGTCAGCATGCCGTCGGCGATCAGCACCGTGCCGAGCGTGACGGGAATCACGAGCAGCATCGTCACGAACTTCGATGCACGCGTGCTTTTGCGCAACGCGAAGGCCGCCGGAATCGACGCCCCCACGTTGATCAGCGTTGCAGGCACGGCGAGCTTGAGCGTGATGATGACCGTCGGCCACAGCGTCGGCTCGCTGAAGAACTTGAGGTAGTTCGCGAAGACGCCGCCGCCCTCCATCGGCTGGAATGACAGGAACAGGCCATACGCGAACGGATAGACGAACATCGCGACCAGACACACGAGCGCCGGTGCAACGAGCCAGCCACGCCCGTCGGCGCGCGGCGCCGGCGTCATCGAGACGGGGGCGGAAGCAGAAGCGAAAGCGGAAGCGGTGGCGCTCATGCACGTTCCCCTGCGTAGACGAGTGTGCGCTCGGCAGGCACACGCAGCGGGACACGCTCGCCCACGGCATAGTCGCCCGGCAAGCGCGCGTAGAGCGGACCGAACGGCGAGGCCACCTTCAGCAACGAATCGCGACCGCCGTATTCCACCGTCTCGACGACCACTTCGAACGCATTGTCGTTCGCGGCCGGCGCGCGCTCGAAGTCGTCGGGACGAATCGCCACGCTCACCTGACCTTCGACCTTGCCGCCGCTCGCCGGCGGTTCCATGAGCACGCCGTCGAACGACGCACCGCCGCACGACACCCGCGCGTGCTCGCCCTGCGCCGACGTGATCGACACGTCGAGCACGTTGCGATAGCCCATGAAACGCGCCACGTGCAGATTGCGCGGGCGTGCGTACACCTCGCGCGGCGCACCGATCTGCTGCACGACACCCTCTTTCATCACGACGATGCGGTCCGCCATCGACAGCGCTTCGTCCTGATCGTGCGTGACGTAAATCGTAGCGCGATCGAGCTTGCCGTGAATGCGACGAATCTCGGCGCGCATCTCGATACGCAGCTTCGCGTCGAGGTTCGACAGCGGTTCGTCCATGAGCACCACCGGCGGTTCGATCACGATGGCGCGCGCAATCGCCACACGCTGCTGCTGGCCGCCGGACAACTGCCCGGGCAGCTTGCGCTCATGCCCCACGAGTTGCACGAGTTGCAGCGCTTCGCGCGCACGTTTCTCGATCTCGGCGCGCGGCACGCCACGCATGCGAAGGCCGAAGCCCACGTTATCGAGCACGCTCATATGCGGGAACAGGGCGTAGTTCTGGAACACCATGCCGAAGCCGCGCTTCTCGCTGGGCAGCACGTCGATTCGCTCGTCGTCGAGCCAGATCGCGCCGCCGGTGAGCGGCGTGAGTCCGGCAATACAGTTGAGCGCCGTGGATTTACCGCAACCGGACGGCCCCAGCAGGGCGATGAACTCGCCACGCTCGATGCACAGATCGAGGCCGTTCAGAGCGGCCACCGACTGCCCCTCGGCGTTGGTGAAGCTGCGCGCCACATTGTCGAGGCGCAATTGCTGAAAGTTGTGCTTCATGACGAAACCCTTATTTCGACTTCTGCGAACCGATCTCGGCATCCCACTTCTGGAACGCAGCCACCATCGCCGTCGCGTCGAGCGGCACCGCGTGCGGGAAGTCGGCGATGAGCTTCGCGTATTCCGGACGGCCATACTTCGCGATGGTTTCCTGGCTCTTCGCAGGTGCGGCAGACAGCGGCACGTCCTTGACCGCCGGGCCCGGATAGAAATAGCCGTCGTCGTACGTGAGCGCCTGTTGTGCCGGCTCCAGCATGAAGTTGATCAGCTTGATGATCACTTCCATCTTCTCTTTCGAGACGCCCTTGGGCACGACCATGTAGTGCGCATCGTTGACCCAGGTGAACTTGTCGAACGACTGCACCTTGAAGCTGGCGGGCACGATGCCCAGCGCGCGTGGGTTGATGTCCCAGCCCGTGACGGTGACCGTCATGTCGCGACTGCCCTCGCCCAGTTCCTTCATCACGGCCGAGGTGCCGCCCGGATAATAAGGAATGCACGTGTCGAGTTCCTTGAGGAACGCCCACGTCTTGTCCCAGCCCTTGATCGGGTCATGCGGGTCCTTGTCGCCGAGCAGATACGGCAGCCCCATCAGGAAGGTGCGGCCCGGACCGGAATTGGCCGGACGCGCGTAAATCAGCTTGCCCGGATTCGCCTTGCACCACGCGAGCAACTCGGCGGGCGTCTTCGGCGCATTCGCGACCTTCGCCGGGTTGTATTCGACGAGCGGGCCGGCCGGCATGAACGTCACCGTCAAGCCATAGCCCTTCGAGAGCTCCTGCATTGCGCGCACATTGGGCGCGTACTTGTCCAGCACGCCCGGCAGCTTCGCGCTGTAGTCGGGCAGCAGACGCTGCCAGAGGTTTTGCTGGATACCGGCGGCAAGCGCGTCGGTGCCGGTCAGCACGATATCGATGTCGGAACGCCCGGCGGCCTGCATGGCCTTGATCTTGCCCGGCAGTTGCGGCGCGGGGGCGTTGGTGAAGGTGATCTTGGAGACCAGATCCGGGTACTTGTCGCGGAAAGCCTCGAAGCCCTTTTGCGTGAGCGCCAGATTGCCCGCGACATCGACAACGTTAAGCGCGACCGGCGCAGCGCTTGCGGTGCTTGCGATGCTTCCCAGTACTGCGGCACATGCCACGGCGCCAAGTGTGCGCTGCCAGAATCCCCTGCGACTGAAGGTCATGCTGTCTCCTTTGGTTAGATTTCTCGTAAGTCATCATATGACTGAGTTTTCGATTTTGCAATTAGGAGACATGCCAAATCGCCTCAGAGGTTTCCCTAAGAAATCGAGAAATCCTTGTTTCATCTGGCTCAACGAGGCAGTCTCATCAGGAATCCGAGCATTTTCTCAGGGATTTCACCGATGGAGAGACGTCCGGTGCGTCACCTAAATTACGGCCAGTCATACGATGACGTAAAAGTGACACGAACCACGAGATAGAAGACGGAGATAACGTCGCCATCGACGCCACGCGTGCGGTGGGGACCGAGGAAAAGTTGCCGTGAAAATCCAGCGCATCAAGATCACCCCGATTGCATTTCGCGACCCGCCGCTGCTCAACGCAGCGGGTATCCATGAACCGTATGCGCTGCGCTCGATCATCGAGATCGAGACCGACAACGGGCATGTCGGACTGGGCGAGACTTACGGCGACGAGCCGGTGCTCGCCCTGCTCGAAAACGCCCGCCCCCACCTGATCGGCATGGATCCTTTCGACACGAACGGGCTGCGCGCACGCGTTGCGGCAGTCGTGCGTCAGGGGGTGGGCGGCGAGCGCGTCGAATACGAACTGGCGCCGGGCACCGATCCCCGCAAGGACGCCGAGAAGATCTATTCCGCGTTCGAAGTGCCGTTTCTCGATTTGCAGGCGCGGCATCTGGGCGTGCCGCTCGTCGAGTTGCTCGGCGGCGCGGTGCGTCAGGAAGTGCAGTACAGCGCGTATCTGTTCTTCAAGTACGCGCAGCACATCGATTCGCCGTATCCCCCCGACAGCTGGGGCGAGACGCTCAACGCCGAGCAACTCGTCGCGCAGGCGCGCTTCATGATCGACACCTATGGCTTTGGCAGCATCAAGCTCAAGGCCGGCGTGCTCGAACCGACGCAAGAGGTGAAGTGCCTCAAGGCGCTCAAGCGGGCATTCCCCGACAAGCCGCTGCGCATCGACCCGAACGGCAACTGGTCGCTCGCCACCGCGATTGCCATGGGCCGCGAGCTCGCCGGCGACCTCGAATACTACGAAGACCCCACGCCCACGCTCGAAGGCATGGCGGCGTTGCATGAGGCGACCGGCATGCCGCTCGCCACGAACATGGTCGTCACCGATCTCCGTCAGTTCCGCGAGAACGTGCGTCTGAACGGCGCACAGATCATCCTCTCCGATCACCACTACTGGGGCGGCCTGCGCGACACCCAGCTTCTCGCGCGCATGTGCGAGACCTTCGACCTGGGACTGTCGATGCATTCCAACTCGCATCTCGGCATCAGCCTGATGGCGATGACGCATCTGGCCGCGAGCGTGCCGCGTCTGTCCTATGCGTGCGATACGCACTACCCGTGGCAGGAGGCGGACGAAGAAGTCGTGCGCGGCGGAAAGATCGCGATTCGCAACGGCGCTGTCGCCATCACGAAAGCCCCGGGTCTCGGCCTCGACATCGATCAGGACCAGTTGGCGAAGCTCCATGAGCAATATCTGCGCTGCGGACTGCGCACACGCAACGACGCGGTGCAGATGCGCAAGTACCGGCCCGACTGGAGCGGCAAGGCGCCGCGATTCTGAACGCCGCGCCGCATGAGAGAAGACCGACGAACACCACCGGACACCACAGCAGCACCTTCAGCACCGGCTGCATGTACTGCCAACACAGACCGGCAGCACGCATCAGCCTGCATCACCCCGATAGGCGAAGTCCAAGAAAGAAAACACATCAAAAGAGGAGAAGTCGTGAGACATTCGAAACTGTTTGCCGGCCTGGTTTTGGCCGGTGTCGCCGCCGGCGCCATGCCGGCGTTTGCGCAGTCGAACGTGACGCTGTACGGGATCGTCGACGACGCGCTGACTTACAGCAGCAATCAGAACGGCAAGTCGAACACGTATCTGCGTAACGGCAACCTCGCGGGCAGCCGCTGGGGTCTGCGCGGCACGGAAGACCTCGGTGGGGGCACCAAAGCGCTCTTCCAGCTGGAGAACGGTTTCGACGTCAACAACGGCGCGTTCAGTTCGTCGGGCGTGATGTTCAACCGTCAGGCGTTCGTCAGCCTGAAGAACGACAGCGCCGGCACGTTCACGATCGGGCGTCAGTACTCGCCGTACTACCTCTTGGTCGGCACCATCGGGCCGGTCGCCTACGTGACGGGCGCGACCGGTGCGCACCCGGGCGATATCGACGGCCTCGATACGACCATTCGCATCAACAATTCGGTTACCTACACGTCGCCCGTGCTGTGGGGCGTGACGGCAAGCCTGCAATACGGCTTCGGCGGTCAGCCCGGCGCGATGGGCAAGGGCAACACGTTCTCCGGCGCGCTGCGCTACGACGGCGGCCCGTTGTCGCTGGCAGCAGGTTACCTGCGCCTGAACAACATCGGCGGCGGCACAACGTGGAACAGCACATCGACGGGCGTGCCGGGCACCTCCGCCGTCAACCAGGGCTACGTGACGGCCGACTCGCTGCAACACATTGCCGTGGCCGGTATCTACACCCTGGGCAGCGTGACGCTGGGGGCCAGCTACAGCAACGTGCAATACAAGCCGGGCGCGGCGTCGCTGTTCCATGACAGCGCGATCTTCAACACGGCGGGCGTGCATGCGTCATGGACCGTGTCGCCGCAGTGGCGCCTGGCCGCCGCGTACAGCTACACCGCGGCATCGAAGGCCAACGGCATCACCGACGCCGCCACGTATCACCAGGTGTCGCTGGCCCAGGTCTACTCGCTCTCGAAGCGCACGTCGCTCTATGCGCTCGAAGCCTGGCAGCACGCCAACGGCAAGTCGCTGTCGGCCAATGGCGTGAGCATCATCAATGCGGGTCCGGTGGTGGGCGATTCGCAGAACAGCACGCCGTCGGCGACGAGTTCGCAGTTCGTCGGCATGCTCGGGATTCGCGTCGATTTCTGATGCGCGCCCGTGTGTAGCAAGCTGTCCGGACCGACGCCGTGCGCGCGCCGGTCCGGGCGGTCATGAGTGGTCGCGAGAAGTCGCACAATGAAGTCTTGTCGGCCGTCGGCGCCCGGTATTTCCGAGGTTGTGGCGCCGGCGGTCGATCCTTATCGGTTGTCGTATGTATGCGACGGTCGATAAGGTAAACTGGGGGCGCCTTTTGTCGTTACGTCGTTATCGTCACCCCTATTTCACCGACGCCATGTCCATGACCAGCCCGTTGCCCGCACGTCCTCGCCGCAAGTCTCGCAGCCTCACGGAGGAGGTGGTGAGCGCCTTGTCCGAGCAGATTCGCGCCGGCACGTTCCGCCCGGGCGACAAGTTGCCGACCGAGTCGGCCATCATGGAGAGTCTGGGCGTGAGCCGTACGGTCGTGCGCGAAGCGATTTCGCGTCTGCAAGCGGCGCAACTGGTCGAGACGCGCCACGGCATCGGCACCTTCGTGCTGGAAGCGCCGCGAGAGAATGCCCTGCAAGTCGACACCAACAGCATTCTCACGATGCTCGACGTCATGGCGATTCTGGAACTGCGTATTTCGCTGGAAACGGAAGCGGCGGGGCTTGCCGCGAACCGTCGTACGGACGCGCAGCTCAAGGCCATGCGTCAGGCGCTGGACGATTTCGAGATGCACGTGCGAGAGCGCACGGGCAATGCAGTGACGGCCGACGTGGCGTTCCACCTGCAAGTGGCCAGTGCGACGGGGAACCGCTACTTTCACGACATCCTCGAACAACTCGGCAACACGATCATCCCGCGCACGCGGGTGAATTCGGCTGCGCTGGCCGACGACGATCAGGTGTCGTATCTGAATCGCGTGAATCGCGAGCATGAAGACATCTACAACGCCATCGCACGACGCGACCCGGAAGCGGCGCGCGCCGCGATGCGCACACATCTGACCAACAGTCGGGAGCGCCTGCGCCGCGCGCAGGAATCGGCCGGCTCGCAGAGCTGAGAGCTGAGGCACGAGATCACGAGGCACGAGATCATAAGACAGGCAACGAAGGCGCTCAGGCGCCTTTCTTTTTGTCCGGACGCTATCGACAACGCTCGACATCGTCGCCCATCGACGGCACCGCCGTTCGGTCGATGTGCGACTCGGTCTGCCAGAGCTTCGCGCGGTTGATTGCCTTGCCGCAGTGGAACAGGACTTCGTCGATCGTCACCACGATGACTGTCTTCGGTGTGCGCTCTCCTTGCCTGCAACGCGCGAGCAACACCGGGTCGAGCGCGATGCGCGCATGGCCGTTGATACGCATGAAGACTTCGAGCCCCGGGAAGAGAAACAGCATGCCAATACGGTCGTCTTCCGTCAGATTGCGCAGCGAGGCGATGCGGTTGTTGCCCGGCCAGTCGGCGAACGCCACCGTCTTCTCGTCGAGCACCTTGACGAAGCCGGGTTCGCCGCCGCGCGGCGAGGCATCGAGCCCCTGCGCGCTGCCGGTCGCCACGCAGAAGAAAGTGGCAATGTCGAGATAAGCGATGTGAAAGGGCAGCAAGTGGGACAGCACGCCTTTGACGATCGTCTCCGAGGGCGGATCGTAAAGTCGGTCGAGGTCGACGCCTGACACGACAGGCCCCGTAGTGTCGATATCTGCCTCGATATCAGCATCAATACCGGCATCGGCGGCAGCGGAATGAGTGGGCAACGACATGGCGACGCTCCTTAGAGAACACAGGTCGAGCATAGCGCCCCAATTCTTGGCGCTGATAGACTATTGATGCCATTCAATAGTGATTTGACGCCATGAATCTGCCGGAGCACCTCAAAGCGAAGATGGCGCGCGTGCAGCATATGGACGCGAGCGATCCACCGCTCATTGCGCTCGTCGGTCGGGAAAGCACGTCCCGCGTGTCGCAGACGCATCAGCATGCGGCGGGCCAACTGCTCGGACTTTTCAGCGGACTGATTTCCGTTCGCACGACCCTCGGCACGTGGGTCGTACCGACGTCCCGCGCCGTCTGGGTGCCGCCGAACTGTCCGCATGCGGCGTTCTCGCATGGTCCGTTCAACGGCTGGGCGGTGTACGTGCGACCGAATCGATGCGCGGGCCTGCCCGAGCAACCTCGCGCCATTGAAGTGTCCGGCTTGCTGCGCGAGGCGGTGGTCCGTGCCGCGCAATGGGACATGGTGGCGCCGGACCGGGCGCAAACGCACGTCATGGACGTGATCCTTGACGAGATCGCCGCCAGCCGCGCCGACACGTTCAGCCTGCCGATGCCACGCGACGCCCGGTTGCGGCGCATCGCCGCGGCGCTCGTCGACCATCCGGCGGATTCGCGCTCGCTCGACGCGTGGGCCGACTGGGCGAGCACTACCGCACGTACGGTGAGTCGCCGCTTTGTTCTCGAGACCGGCCTGACGTTTACCGCGTGGCGCCAGCGCGCGCGACTGCTGCGTGGACTGGAACTACTGGCCACGGGACAACCGGTGGGGTCCGTCGCACTCGATCTCGGCTACGACAACGCCAGTGCGTTCATCGCAGTGTTCAAGCGCACGTTCCATACAACGCCCAGGCGCTACTTTGAGACCGACCTGCCGAAGATTGTGGATGTCAGCGTGACCGACAACGAAATGCGTTAACGCGGCGCGCCTCCATGGCACGGGAAGTCGGTTTTGCAAGCCAGTCGGGATTGGGAGGGATCCGGAGGAATTAGGAAGGTTTTGGAGTGCGCGGAACTAAAGCGGATCGAGGTGGGCGTATCGATCGTTCGACGGAGTGTTGCAAGCGCACGTCACGAAGTAGGATGAGCATCGTTCCGTGACCTCTCCCGATAGCGCGACGACCATGTCCCTGATGCACCGTCTCCCGAAACATCGTTCAGCGCGCCCTGCCCTGTCCGCCCTCCGTCTAGGCGTTGCCGTGCTTGCTTCAGCGCTTGTCGCGGCGCCGATGGCTTTCGCGGCGACCGACGACCCAGGGGCGACAAGGCACATCGCTGCGGCCGAGATCAAGCCCGACATCGCCTCCATCGTCATGCCAGGGGTCGGCACCTTCGGCGGTGACGTCCCCATGCATACGGAAGTCTACAAGCCCGGCGGTGACGGTCCTTTCCCCGTGCTGATCTTCCAGCACGGGCGCGCGGGCGATGCGCTGACACGCGGCAAACTCGCCGAGCCGATCTCACCGGGACACGTGCGATTCTGGCTTGCCAAGGGTTTTGCCGTCGTCGCACCGATTCGCGTCGGCTATGGGTTGACAGGGGGGCCGGATCGCGAGAATTCGGGGGCGTCGTTCAATCAGAATGGTCAGTGCACGCGTCGTCCAGATTTCGCGACGCTGGGCAAGGTGACGGCACAAACCAATCTGGTGGTGTTGCAGTGGGTACAAGCGCAGTCCTGGGCGGATAAGCATCGCATCGTGCTGGAAGGGCGCTCGGTCGGCGGCTTCACCACCGTCGCCACGGCGGCCGCAAATCCGCCCGGCGTGATCGCCTACCTCAATTTCTCGGGCGGCGCGGGTGGCTCACCGGAGCGTGCCCCTCAACATAGCTGCGACCCCGACCAGATGCAGGCGGTCTACGGCGAGTTCGGCAAGACGACCCGAATCCCGGGCCTCTGGCTGTATGCCCACAACGATCAGTACTGGGGCCCCGACGCGCCGAAGCAATGGTTCAACGCGTTCGCCGCGTCGGGCAGCCCGGCGCAGTTCGTTCAGACGGAAGACATCCCCGGCCATGACGGTCACCTGTTGCTGACCTACGGCGGGACGCTGTGGTCGGCGCCGGTAAATGCGTTTCTCAGGCAGTTGGGATTCTGAAGACGACATTCGGTGGGCATCTTGCGCATGGCCGATCCGCAGGGAGACGACACCCTGTGCGAGGGCAGCGACGCGCACGACTGCGAGCGCGCCTGACGCCTATCGTGGCATGCACGGGGCGGCTCGCCACGTCAGATGAGACACGTGAGATCAGACATCACTGCGATTGGTTCTGCCCGGAATTCACCGCGCGCGCCGGCTCGGCGTGTGCCTGACGTTCCCTGCGCTCGCGCGTCGCCTCGTCGATCCGTGCGCGTATCGCGCGAAGCGGCGGCATCGCGTCGGTGTACTTTCGTCCGTAGTCGAGATTGAACGTGTAGTCGAAATCCGGCGGGTTATCGCCTTGCGTGTGTTGCAGCAGGGTTTCGAGCTTGTCCAATGCCTTGACGGCCCGGGCCTCCGGCGTTTTGGCTTGCGAGTACTCGTCCCACAACGCGACGATCTTCTCTCGCAGTGGCGAATCGAGCGGCGCGCAAACTTCGAGAAGATCGCGGCGCTCGATGGCGTCTTTGTCGGTGTCTCGGGTCTGTTCGGGGGCGGGCACGTCGCCGTGGAGCGCTTCACCGAGATCGTGAACGAGGCAGAGCTCCAGGATCCGCAGCCGGTCGACGTCGCCCAACTGGTCCATGAAGACGGTCGCCATGAGCGCGAGTCGCCAACTGTGCTCGGCGGTGCTTTCGCGACGTCCCGACGAGGTACGCGCACTTCGCAGCACGTCCTTCAACCGCTCGCAGGTTCGCAGGAAATTCAACCGGCCATCCATCGTCGCTGCATTCATCGCGCACCTCTCGCCCTCGACTTTTGACCGGTTAGTCTAGGATCTGCGCTTGACGAAATCCACGCATAAATTATGCGGCGGCGAGCGCGTCTCGACGCCGCCGATACGGCCATCAAAGCGTTTCCACAAGGCGCGCGACAGTTCCGTCGGAGAGTGTGAAGCGGGTCCATCGGCAGCGGCTGTCCCGAATCGGCACGAGTGTCGACGCATTGCTACCTGTCTCGAACTCGACGGACTGTGCGGCGCGCTCGCCCCATCCGGCAGATCTGAGGAAAGCTTCCTGGGTTTGAATGGCTTCGGTCGCAAAAGGCCACAACGACCTGCCGAGCAGCGTGGACACAGGCGCGGAAAATTCGACCGCCCGTGAGGGCGAACATGCGAGCAATCGATGTGTCAGGTCACAAACGAGATGCATCGGCAACGCGTTGAAATTGACGAGACGCGCCAGCGCGCCGTCCGCTGGCGAGTCGAGATGCGCCGCCAGCAAAGGCTCGATGCGGGCGAGTTCGTCCCCGCCAATCGTCAGCGTGCCCGCCTCCCACCGCGACACTGTGGATTGCGAGACGCCCAGCAACTGGGCCGCGTGCGATTGCTTGATACGCCGCAACGTGCGCCAGCGTCGCAATGCGGATGACGCGGCGAACGGCAGTTGGGGGGTGGTGGTCGCGACCATGGGAATCAGGGTTTTGGAATTTGGATGCGGGAGTCGGAATCGAACCGGCGTACGCGGCTTTGCAGGCCGATGCACACTATGAAATCAATAAGTTAAAAGCCCCCCGAGGCAGAATAGTTGTCGCCCCGATAGAACTTGGATCTTCGACCGATTCAAGTTTCGTAGATGTAGGAGGAAGGCCGGCGCCGTAGGCGGCGGCCTTCCTCCTGCGGTTTCCCACAGCAAGGGGGTGATGATGAGAGAACAAGTTGGCTCGATACGGACAAGAATTTAAGGACAGAGCGGTAGCTCGGTTGCTGCCGCCGGAGAGCGCCCCGCTGGAGGTGGTGGCGCGTGAGACCGGGGTGAGCACAAGTACGCTGGAGCGCTGGCGCAGTGAGGAGTTGGCCGGGCCCGCACGCGAGCGCAACTGGACGGCCGCGGCGCGCCTGGAAGCGGTGATTGCCACGGCAGCCATGGACGAGGCTGCCCGCGGTGGCTGGTGTCGCGAACACGGCGTGTACCCGCAGGAACTACAGCAATGGCGCGACAGCGCAACGCAAGCACTTGCCGGGCCTGCGCAGAAGCGCGCCAGTCCCCAGCAGACCAAGGACGACCGTCGTCGCATCAAAGAGCTCGAGCGAGAACTGCGCCGCAAGGAAAAAGCTCTGGCTGAGGCAGCAGCTCTGCTGGTGCTATCAAAAAAAGTCGAGGCGATCTTCAACAAAAACAGAAGCGAGGACGAATGATCGGGCTCGAAGATCGCCAGACCCTGGCCCACGACATCGAAGCCGCTCAACAGGCCGGCGCGCGGCTGGAGCAGGCCTGCGAGATCGCTGGCATCGACGAGCGCAGCCTGCAGCGCTGGAAGGCCAGCCAAGGGCTCGTATCGGGTGATGGAAGGTCCAACGCGGTGCGGCTGACACCGGCCCATGCGCTGACGCCAGCAGAGCGCGAGCAGATCCTGCAAGTGGCCAACGAGCCGCGCTTTGCCGACATGCCGCCGGCGCGCATCGTCCCGATGCTGGCCGACGAAGGTGTGTATCTGGCCAGCGAATCGAGCTTCCAGCGTGTGCTGCGCGAGCATGGGCAGAACCAGCACCGAGGCCGCGCCAAGTCCCCGCGCAAGAGTCGCCCGCCGACCACGCACATAGCCACTGCGCCGCGCCAGCTGTGGTGTTGGGACATGACGTACTTGCCGGCCGAAATCGTCGGGCGCTGGTTCTACCTGTACCTGATTCTCGACGTGTACAGCCGCAAGATCGTGGGCTTCGAGGTTCACGACACCGACGACTCCGATCACGCCGCACATCTGGTCAAGCGCACGGCGCTGGCCGAAAGCATCCATGCCATGACAGCCAAGCCGGTACTGCACGGCGACAACGGTTCGACCCTCAAGGCCACGACCGTGCTGGCAATGTTGAATTGGCTGGGCGTCAAGCCATCGTACTCGCGCCCGCGAGTGAGCGACGATAACGCCTTCGTCGAAAGCCTGTTTCGCACGGCAAAGTACCGCCCGGAGTTCCCGGACAAGGGGTTCGCCAGCCTCGACGAGGCTCGCGCCTGGGCTTCGAGCTTCGTGCACTGGTATAACCACGATCACCGGCACAGCGGCATCCAATACGTCAGCCCTGCGCAGCGTCATGCGGGGCAAGACGTCGCGATCCTCGCCGCTCGCCACGAGGTATATCTCCAGGCCCGTGAACGCAATCCCCGGCGCTGGTCGGGCAGCACACGGAACTGGGAACCGATCGGTGCGGTGACCCTGAACCCCGAACGCGACTCCGTCGTAAAAACGCATTCGGAATCCCTCCAAATGCAGTCATTGGCCGCATGATCGAGGCGACAACTACCTTGACTCGCGCCGAAAGCAAAACCACCCTGGCGACCATCTTTCAGTAGATGGGCAAGCGTTCGCTTTCGATCAAGGATGCAACTCGTCAGCCACGAACAGCGCTTCCGCTTCGGCGCTGATCTCCCTCGCGTGGCAAATAAACTCGTCCGACTAGGACTTTAGTCCAATGCGCCGCAGGCGCGTGTGGGGCAGATTTCGTATTGCCGGGAAAATCGGGGCATGGACGGGAGTTTGCCGCTTCAGTCTTCGGTTGCCTCCCACGGGCTGCTTACGAAGCGCCACACCGACCCATCATCCCGCAAAACAACAAGACCACGATACCGCAATGCCGCACTCCCAATACCTACCCAAGCGAAAAGCACTGGTCATCGCACTGTCTGCGATGGCGGTGAATGGCGTGCCGAATTCGGCGGTGGCAGGCCCCTGCACGGTGATGGGAGTGTCATCTCAGTGCCTACACGTCGTCACTAACGCGGCAAATAGCTTCGTACTCGGCGCTAGCTCAAACCTTGCAATAAATAACGAATATTCAATCGGTATTGCCGCGAACGTGAATAATCTGACTGTTAACCTCTATAGCGGCTACCTCATATCCCGAGGTTTTTCGGCAGTGGTGAACCAAGGCATGCTTTATGCGTTGTTCAACGGCGCCAATGTAAGCAGCGACCAATCCGGCGTTCTCAATATCGGCTCTATTGATGTGGTACGTAACGAGCCTAACACTACTATTGAAGGGCGGTACGGGCTGCAGAACGGTGTCTTAGGCTCCTTGGGCACCAGCTATCCCGGCACGATAGACTACTTTAAAAACTTAGGCACCATCTCCGGAACGGTGTCAGGCATCTATAACGTCTCCACTATCGGCTCCGTCGAAAACCTCAGCTTGATCTCAGGAACCACCAACGGCATTGACAATAGCGGATACATCGGGACCATCACCAACTCAGGATTGATTCACGGCGATGACGCCGCCATTTCCGTGGCTCCCACCGGGATTATCGGTACGCTGACAAATACCGGAACAATCTCCGGTGGGATCGCAGGCAATCCGAACAACGGTACCGCTAGCGCTATTCGGAACTACGGCACCATTGGCGCTATCTCGAATGACGGGACTATCACAGCGGGCTGGGGGGGAATTGCTAACTGGAGCGGCGGTTCCATCACCTCGGTGACCAACACTGGAATAATCACTCAGACGGGACCGTATGGATTTGGGGTGGCTACCGGTGGAGTTATCGGTACGTTGACCAATAGCGGTACGATCAGCGCCAACATCGCTGTCGATGTAGACGCGCCGGGACCTGCACCAGCCCCGGGAACGATCGGCACACTGATCAATTCCGGTCTGATCTCCGGCTCCGATGCGGCGATCGTCGTCGTTGGCTCTCTGAGCGGGGCATTGCTCGGCACCGTTGTCAACACAGGAGTCATTGCTGGACGGATCTTGAATAGCAGCCACAATGACCTCACCATCAGCGGCGGCACTTCGATATTCGGCACGCTGACCGGATATGGCGGTAGCCCAGGCACGCTCGCCCCCATTGGTCTGATCGACAACGGAGCCAGTAATCTGACGCTCTCGGGCAGTCTGCTGCTTAACGACAATGTCATGACCGGAACGCTGGTCAATACTGCCGGGGTCCTTCAGGTCAATAACCCGATCACCATCACCGGCAACTACCACCAATATTCGGATGCCACCTTACGTATCGGGGTGGCGAATGGTGCAAGCGCCAATGGCCTGACGACCGACACCGGCTATGGCAGGTTGGTCGTCTCCGGCGATGTGACGATCGATCGCGGCGCGAGCGTCCAGTTGACCAGTGCCAGCACCAGCGCCGCATACGGTTTCGCCAAGGGTCAACGGTTCGTGGTGATGCAGGCGACGACCGCGGCCGCCGTGAATTACAACGCCAGTTCGCTCAACTACGGCATTCTTGGTGCCCGCTATGCCCTGACCGGCGCAGAGGTCCGAGATGCAGCAACCAACACCGACAATCTGGTCGTCACTGTCGGCGAGAAGCTTCCGGATCCGACGCCGCCCGACCCCGGGACCGGCACGACACCGTCGAATCCACCTCAAACCTCGACGCCCACCCTGACGCCAACACCCCCCTCCGCCCCGGCACCGATCCGGCCGACCACACGCAACGCCCTCGCCTCGTTCGGTGGCCTGCAAAGCTACACCGGGATCAGCGATCCGGGGCTGCTGGGTCTCTACAACGCGTCGCTTGCCATCGGTAGCGTGAGCGAAGCGAATCGCGCCGGGGCGCAGCTTTCACCGGCGCAGCAACTCGCCGCCTCGAGGGCCGCAGCCGCACCGACGTTCAACGCTCTTGCACTCACCGGCGCTCGTGCCGATGCGTTGCGGCTGGCGCAAGCCGGGCTCAGCGGCGTTGCCACCGGTGATGGCGGACCGTCGTTCGGTGTGTGGGGGCAAGCGTTCGGTGGGCACGCCAGCCAGGGCATGGTCGACGACATCGCAGGCTACAGCGCGAACTATGGCGGCCTGATGTTCGGTGTCGATCGGGCGATTGGCGACAAATGGCTCGCGGGCGGCGCATTCTCTTTCAGTCACACGAAAATCAACGGTTCAGACGACAACTCGGGCAGTTCAACGCAGGTCAACGGCTATGGCTTGCTCGCTTACGCCAGCTATCTCGGATCACCGTGGTACGTGAATCTGTCGGGCGGTATCGTGCAACAGCGCTACAACACCACGCGCGTGGTCAACTTCACGGGATTCTCCGGCGTGGCGAGTGGTGCGTTCTCGGGACAGCAATATGTTGCGCGCACCGAGTTCGGGTATCCGCTGGCGCTGGGCAGCAGCACGCTCACGCCGCTCGCGAGCCTGACCTACAGCTATTTGCATCAAGGCAGCTATACGGAGACCGGTGGCAATGGGGCCGCGCTATCAGTGGGAACCTCGCACGCGAGTTCTTTGCGCAGCGCGCTGGGCGCACGACTGGAACGCGCATTCGCGACACGCTACGGCGACATCGTGCCGTTCGCGCAAGCGCAATGGATTCACGAATTCGTGAATTCACGTGCCGTCACCGGGGCGAGCTACGCGGGCGACTTTACGGGAGAGACGGCGTTCACAGCGGTTGGGCCATCGCCGGTGCGCGACCTCGCCGACCTCACGCTGGGCGCGACGCTCGTGCGTAGCAACAACCTGTCGCTCACCGCGCGTTACGAACTTCAGGTCGGTTCGCGTTTCGTTTCGCAAACGGCGAGCCTGCGATTGCAGCAACGCTTTTGAGGATAGCGCGCCGTGAAAACGGCGCAGGAACGACGCTGGAAAAGAAAAAGCCCTGACATGTCAGGGCTTTTAAATTTGGAGGCGGGAGTCGGAATCGAACCGGCGTACACGGCTTTGCAGGCCGCTGCATGACCACTCTGCCATCCCGCCATCGGGATATGCTGCCGCATTGTAACCGCTCGCTGTTGCCATCGAGGGCGCCCGTCGGATCGATCGCCGTGGGCTTTTCGGCAAATAAAAAGGGAAGCCAGGCTTCCCTCTGGATTTGGAGCGGGAGACGAGTCTCGAACTCGCGACCTCAACCTTGGCAAGGTTGCGCTCTACCAACTGAGCTACTCCCGCATGACACCGAACACCAAGGATCAACTCACTTAATGTCCAGTGTGAAAACTGGAGCGGGAGACGAGTCTCGAACTCGCGACCTCAACCTTGGCAAGGTTGCGCTCTACCAACTGAGCTACTCCCGCATTTTCATGCGTACTACCAATCCATCAACTTCTTAAAACTTCGCTGCCGGGCTAACGCCGTAGCAGCGAGAAGGAGATTATGTCTAAACAGCGATTCAGTGTCAAGCACCTGCACCGAAAATTTGTGAAGTTTTTTCTCCTTCACTGCGCCGTTGCCGCATACATCTCCCACTTTCAGAGACTTACGCTCACATCTGCGCGCCACCACGCTCGCGAATCTGTGGCCACGCGCGGCGCAGATAATACAACATCGACCACAATGTGAGAACCGCCGCCACGTAAATCAGCCACGTTCCCCAGAATCGCGAGTCGAATCGCAACCCGTTCCACACCAGCGTGCCGTTGAACAACAACAGCGGAATCGCCACCATCTGCGCAGCCGTCTTGATCTTGCCCAACTGGTGCACCGCCACGCTACGCGACGCGCCAATATGCGCCATCCACTCGCGCAGCGCGGAAATCGTGATCTCCCGGCCAATGATGATCAACGCCACCAACGCATTGATCCGGCCCATCTGCAACAACATCAGCAGCGCCGCCGCCACCATCAGCTTGTCCGCCACCGGGTCCAGAAACGCCCCGAAGGCCGACGTCTGATTCCATCGCCGCGCCAGAAATCCGTCGAACCAGTCCGTCAGCGCCGCGAGCACGAAGATCGCGCACGCCACCCAGTTCATTTCGACCGACGATAACCACGTGCTCGGCAAGTAGTAGACGCCGACCACCAGCGGGATCAGCACGATCCGAAGCCAGGTCAGGAATATGGGGACATTGAAAGGCATGGCAGCATGAGTTCGGCAAACGGCAGTCGACACACGGCGCGCTCGGCAGCCGTACCAGACCCGCATTGTGCCGTGTCTGCCCCGTAGCGACAAGGCCGCGGCACCTCACGCCTGTTGACATGTGCGTCGGTGTGCCCCTATCTTGCTCGCAACATCCCGCCAATAGCGCCGATCTCGTGAAACCGCCCCGGCCCCAGACCACCCTGAGTCAAACTGCGCGTGGTGCACTGCGCCGGACACGACTTCCCGCGCACGTGATCATCGCCGTGCTCGTCGGCATCGACGGACTGCTGCTCCTCGCCTCCGTCCTCCTGCGCGTGCCCGGCTCGCTCCTGATCGATCTTTTCGTGCGCGGCGACATGCGCGCGCTCGAGCGTATCGATGCGATGCATCTGCCGCGTTTTCTCTTCGGGCTGAACGCCATCGAGCGTATCGACTTCTCGCATCTGCCGCGCGCCCTCGTCGGCTTCGCGCTGCTCGCGCTGGCGTGCGGACTCGTCATTCGCGCACGCACGGCGTGGGCCTTCACGCTGGTGATGCTCACGCTTGCCGCCGTCATCAATTTCCATCTCGACATTCGCTTCGATCTGACATTCGTGCTCTCGCTCGTCTGTCTCGGCCTGTTGCTCTGGTACTGGCGAGAATTCGACCGGGCGAGCTTCGCCGCCGCCACGCTCTACACGCTCGTGGCCGTCTTCGCGCTGGTGGTGTACGCGACATTCGGTACGATGTACCTCGGCCATGAGTTCAAGCCCAACGTCGTCGATCTGCCTACCGCGTTCTACTTCTCGATCGTGACGATGACGACCGTCGGCTATGGGGATATCGTGCCGGTCACCACCGATGCGCGTCTGTTCACCGCATCGGTCATCATCTTTGGGATCAGCGCATTCGCGACATCGCTGACCGTCGTCATCGGGCCGCTGGTCGGGGGCAACCTCAAGAAAATTCTCGCGGGGAGATTCACGCACGTGATACGAAAGAACCACTTCATCGTGGCGGGCGCATCGCCGCTTGCCATCAATGTTCATCACGAACTCACCCGACGCGGCTGGCCAGTGACGGTCATCATCGCCAGCGGTGCAGACAATCCCTATCCGGAAGGCGCCGATGTGATGCATGGCGACGCGAGCGACAACGCCGTGCTCACGCAAGCCGGTATCGGTCACGCCAAGGCGGTGCTGGCGTTGCGAGCGGACGATTCGGAGAACGCTTTCATCGTGCTTGCGGCCAAGGAAATCGCGCCTGCGGTGCGTACGATTGCGTCAGTGAACGACAGCAAACACCTGAGCAAGCTCAAGCGTGTTCAGCCGGACATGATTTTTGCGCCGCCCGTGGTCGGCGGCGAACTGCTCGCCCGCACGCTTTCCGGGGAGACGGTCGATAACGAGACCGTCATGCGGCTGCTGTTTCACGGCGATACGTGAGCTTCGGGGCAAAGGCCGACGAGGCAACGTTTGCACGGCGTTCAGACGAAGTTTCAGCGAAGTTTCAGCGATGTTTTGGCGATGTCTTAGCGTCATGCGTCTTCGGGATGCACAGCGGGCGCATCGCTCCCCCTTCAATGCAGCTGTCGATAGATCTGCTCGGCGAGCGTTGTCGAAATACCCTCGACACTCGCCAACTCATCGACGCTCGCTGACGCCACCCCCTGCAAGCCGCCGAAGCGCATGAGCAGACGCTGACGGCGCTTCGCTCCGATACCTTCGATCTCTTCGAGCCGTGAGGTCTGACGCGCCTTCGCACGCCTGGCGCGCATGCCGGTAATCGCAAAACGGTGCGCTTCGTCACGAATCTGCGCGATCAGCATCAGCACGGCACTCTCGCGCCCGAGTTCCAGCGGCGCACGACCGTCAGCGAAAATCAGCGTCTCGAGTCCCACTTTGCGGCCCTCGCCCTTGGCCACGCCAACCAACCGGCCAATGTCGATGCCCAGCTCGACAAACACCTGACGCGCCACCTCCACCTGCCCCTTGCCACCGTCGATCAGCACGAGTTGCGGTAGGTTGGCCTCCACGTCCGAAGCGTTCGGCGCGACAGACGCGCTCGGCGTAGTCATGGGGTCTGGCGTGTTGGTCTCAGTGACGTCGCCCGACTCGCCATCCGCAAGCACGGCGGTATCGGCTTCGGCACGCGCGACGTCAGCGGCGACGGATGATGGGTCCGCAGCATCGGTGACGCTCGACGCGGCCGCCTCCATCAGACGCCCGTAGCGGCGCGTGAGTACCTGACGCATTGCGGCGTAATCGTCGCCCGGCGTTATCCCCGCGATGTTGTACCGCCGGTATTCGCTCGTCTGCATCTTGTGATGATGGAAAACCACGCATGACGCCTGGGTAGCCTCCCCCTGCGTATGACTGATGTCGAAACACTCGACACGCAACAACGCCGGATCGTCGATATCGAGTCCGATCGTCTGTACAAGCTCTCGCGTACGCGCCTGCTGACTGCCCTGCTCCGTCAACAGTCGGGTCAGGGCAAGCTGCGCGCCTTGCAACGCCATGTCGAGCCACGCGCGACGTTGTCCCTGCGGTTGCCGCACCATCGCTATGCGACGCCCGGCCTGCTCGGACAGCGCCGCCAGCAATTCATCGCTGGGCAATGCGTGGCTCACGACGAGCACCGGCGGGACCGACTGCCCCAGATAGTGCTGCGCAACGAAAGCTTCGAGCAGGCGCGATTCGAGCGAGGCCGATGGCGTATCCGACGGCATGTCGCCGGCGATCTCTCCGGAAAGGGCGCTCGCCTCGTCCGTGTCCTCCCGGCCTCCGAGGGCCACCACTTCGTCTTCCTCGAATTCGTCGGCAATACCGCCCTCCACGCCGCGCTCGACGTGCGCCGGGAAGTAAGCCTTGTCGCCAAGATGCCGTCCGCCGCGCACCATCGCGAGGTTCACGCAGGCGCGTCCACCGGCGTAGGCCACCGCCAGAATGTCGGCGTCGACATCGCCCGCCGTCTCGACGGACTGCTGCTGCAGCACCCCGGACAACGCCTGCATCTGATTGCGCACAACCGCGGCCTGCTCGAACTGGAGCGCCTCGGCGTACGTCATCATCTTTTCTTCGAGCGCGCTGAGCACTTCGTTCTGCCGCCCCGAGAGAAAGGCCGCCGCATTGTTCACGTCGCGAGCGTAGTCCTCGTCGGTAATCGCACCAACGCACGGTGCGCTGCATCGCTCGATCTGATTGAGCAGGCACGGGCGCGTGCGATTGGCAAAAACGGAGTCCTCGCAGGTCCGTAACTGGAAGACCTTTTGCAGAATCTGGATGCTTTCGCGAACCGCCCATGCGCTCGGGAACGGTCCGAAATACTGCCCACGGCGATCCACCGAGCCGCGGTAATACGCCATGCGTGGGTACTTATGCTGCGTGAGCTTGAGGAACGGATACGACTTGTCGTCGCGAAACAGGATGTTGTAACGCGGATGCAGCGCCTTGATCAGATTGTTCTCGAGCAGCAGCGCCTCGGTTTCCGAGCGGGTGACGGTCGTCTCAAGCTTCGCGATACGCGCGACCATCAGCGCAATGCGCGGCGACAATTGCGTCTTGTTGAAGTAGCTCGACACCCGCTTCTTCAGGTTGCGCGCTTTGCCCACGTAGAGGACGTTGCCCGCTGCATCGTAGTAGCGGTAGACGCCCGGCAGGTTCGGCAACTGCGCAAGCACTTTGCGCGCGTCGAACAGGGGGGCATCGTTGGCGTCGTCGTCGGTGGCTGCATCTGCGTCTGCGGCTGTGTCTGCGTCTGCCTCCGGACGATTGGCTTTGCGAGAACGCTTCGACGGCGCGGCCTTGGACGGTTTCTGCAACTTGGCGGCAGCCACAGCACCGGCGGATTCAGTGACGGGGGCATTGGATTCAGCGGATCCGGCGGCACCGGCAGACTCGCCCGGTGTCGCGACCTTCGCCTGCGAAGTCGATGGTTGCGCAACGCCCTCAGCCGGTTCGGATGCAGCGGATCTGGCTTTGCGGGACTTGCGCGGCGGCGTGACGTCGTGGGCGTCTTCGGTCATGAACTCAAGCGATCGGAGTGTCCCCAAAGTGAAGCGCGGCGACGTGGGGCAAAGCGGCGAAGCGACGAGGCGGTTGAAGCGATCAAGCCAGCCAACGGCATCGGTCGAATGTCGGTCGCGCCGATCGCGTCGCCGCGCGACACCGTCGTCACGCGTCACAGGGACTAAAATCAGAAGTTTAGACCAATCCGCGTCTGCGCTTCTCAATGTCCCTGTCCGCCGCGTCCCCCTCCGCCCCCCCGATCCCGGCGCCCTTTCCCCTGGTGCCGCGTTGCGATCTCTTCTGCACCGTCGTCGACAATTTCGGCGATATCGGCGTGTGCTGGCGGCTCGCGCGGCAACTCGTGCGCGAGCATGGCTGGTCGGTGCGGCTGTGGGTCGACGACCTCGCAAGCTTCCGTTACCTGCGCCCCGATGTCGATCCGTCGCTCGCCCGGCAGCGCTGCGATGGCGTCGACGTGCGCCGCTGGGCGACCGAATTTGGCCCAGTGTCCGACATGACCGGCGAAACCCACGAAACCGATGACATCGCCCCCGGCGACATCGTGATCGAGGCATTTGCCTGCGAAATTCCGCACGCCTACGTCATGGCCATGCACGCGCGCAAGCAGGCGGGCAATGCGCCGGTGTGGATCAACCTTGAATATCTGAGCGCGGAAGATTGGGTCGACGAGGTCCATCTGCAAAAGTCAGTCCATCCGCAATTGGGCCTCGTCAAAACGTTTTTCCTGCCCGGATTCACGCCGCGCACCGGTGGGCTGATTCGCGAGCGCGAACTCTTTTCGCGGCGCGACGCGTTTCTCGCCTCCCCCGAACTGCGCGACGCGTGGTGGCAACGAACCGTCGGGCTGTGCGCCGCGCCGCAGGACGCGCTGATCGTGTCACTGTTCGCCTACGAGAACGCGGCGCTGCCGGCCCTGCTCACACAATGGTCGAGCAGCGACAGACCCATTGTCTGCCTGGTCCCGCAAGGCCGCATCTCGCCCGCCGTGGGCGAATGGTTCGGGCGCCAGCGTCTTGCGCCGCGCGAATCGGCGACGTGCGGCGCACTCACGGCTTACGGCCTGCCGTTCGTGCCGCAAAGCGACTTCGATGCGCTGTTGTGGGCCTGCGACGTGAATTTCGTGCGTGGGGAAGATTCGTTCGTGCGTGCGCAATGGGCGGCAAAACCGTTCGTCTGGCACATTTATCCGCAAAGCGAAAATGCCCATCACGTGAAACTCGACGCCTTTCTCGAGCGCTATCTCGACAACATGCCGACGGCGAATGCCCCATCGGGAAGCGCCGCGCGCGAAGCACTCAGGACCTTCTGGCATCTCTGGAACGGCTACGCGAGCACACCGCCGAACTGGCCGGCGTTGTTATCCGCATTGCCCGAGCTCAATCGTCACGCCCAGGACTGGGCAAGGGCTCAGGCGGGCTTGCCCGACCTCGCGCGACAGTTGGCAAGCTTCGCAGAAAATCAGGTAAAATAGCTGGTTTTTCAACGCTTTGCTGCTGAACCTGCTGCTCCGAGTCGCTTTGGGCGGACGCGGGAATCAAGCGGCGAATGGGCGTATGGAAGCGCTCAACAAGCGGCAAATCGCTTATTTCGTCACAGGATCTCGTTTTTTATGAAAACCGCTCAAGAACTCCGCGTCGGCAACGTCGTCATGATCGATGGCGAGCCGAACGTCGTGCTTCGCACCGAATACGTCAAGTCGGGCCGTAACTCCAGCGTCGTGAAGATGAAGTACAAGAAGCTGCTGTCGGAAGGCCGCGGCGAATTCGCGTACAAGGCCGACGACAAGTTCGACGTCGTGGTGCTCGACAAGAAGGAAGTGACCTACTCGTACTTCGCCGACCCGATGTACGTGTTCATGGACGCCGACTACAACCAGTACGAAGTCGAAGCCGAGAACATGGACAACGCCATCAAGTACCTCGAAGACGGTATGCCGTGCGAAGTCGTTTTCTACAACGACAAGGCGATCTCGGTCGAACTGCCGACGACCCTCGTGCGCGTTGTCGAATACACGGAACCGGCCGTCAAGGGCGATACGTCGTCGGGCAAGGTGCAGAAGAACGCCAAGATCAACGATCTGCTGGAAATTCAGGTTCCGCTGTTCGTCAACACCGGCGACAAGATCGAAATCGACACGCGTACCGACGAATACAAGAGCCGCGCCTAAGCGCCGGCTTGCGAGCGCAGTGCCCTGAGGTTGAGGCGCTGCGAGTCGTCAGGTAACACGTCAGGCAAAAAAGCGCTCCACCCTTCGGGGTCGAGCGCTTTTTGTTTGCGGGGTCCCGACGTCAGTGGACCGCGAAACGCAGGGATCTCGTCGACGCGAGCATCGACATCCGCCGCGCCAGCCCTGTCACCTTAGCCAGAGCCATCGGCGAGCGGCAGCGTGCATACGCCGCTCGCGTCAGCCGGCTTATCCGCCGAATGTCTCGGCGATCAGACGTTTCGCCGCCTGATACTCCGGCTGCGCCTGCATCTTTTCCCAGCCATGCACCTTGCCGCGGCCCTGAAGATGCTTGATACGGCGCTGCGATACGGTGTCGAGCGCCGGTTTCATTTCGCGCAGCAACCGATCGGCCTTCTCCGGGCTGTTGCAGATGAGCACCATGTCGCAACCGGCATCGAGCGCGGCATGCGCTGCCGTCACGACATCTCCGGCCGCACTCGCGCCCTGCATCGACAGATCGTCACTGAAAATCACGCCGTCGAAACCATACTTCCCACGCAGAATTTCCTTGAGCCATTTGGCCGAGAAGCCCGCGGGGTTCGGATCGACTTGCGGATAAATCACGTGCGCAGGCATCACCGCCGACAACGACATGCCGAGCCAGTCGTACGGCTGCGCATCCACGGACAGAATCTCGTCGAGCGAACGCTCATCCACGGGAATCTCGTGATGCGAATCGGCCGCGACGAAACCATGTCCCGGGAAATGCTTGCCGCAGTTCGCCATACCCGCGAGCAGCAGCCCATGATTCAGGCTCTTCGCGAGCATCGCGACAACGCGCGGGTCGGCATCGAACGCCCGGTCGCCGATGACCGTGGACGTGCCGTAATCGAGATCCAGCACAGGCGTAAAGCTCAGGTCGATGTCGCACGCGCGCAGCTCGGACGCCAGCACGTAGCCCACGGCCGTGGTCACGCGCGTCGCCTTGAACACGTCTTCGTGCCAGAGCTTGCCGAGCTTGCCCATGGCGGGCAGATGCGTGAAGCCGTCGGTACGGAAGCGTTGCACCCGCCCGCCTTCGTGGTCGACCGCAATCAGAATGTCGTCGCGCACATCGCGAATCTGCTTGGTGAGCGAACACAGCTGTGCACGGTCATCAAAGTTGCGGGCGAACAGAATGACGCCCCCGGTCAACGGATGCTCGATGCGACGGATGTCGTCTTCGCTGAGAGTCAGCCCGACGACGTCCAGCATCACCGGGCCAGGCCTGCGCTTCGTCATTGCGTTTTCTCCGATGCAATATTGCCCATGTTGCTTAACTTTTCCCTAAGTTTCGAGAGGCGATCGCAAACGCGACCGCATATTCCTTCTCGTCCGTGATCGAGATCTCGATCGACAGTTGCCGCTCGGCGAGCCATTGCACCAATTCCCCGGTCGCTACCACGACCGGCTTGCCCGACGGCTCGTTGAGCGTCTGCACCGCGCGCCACGTCATGGGCCAGCGCATGCCCAGGCCAATGGCCTTCGACACGGCTTCCTTCGCCGCGAATCGGGTGCACAGATACGCCAATCCACGTACCTCCGAGCGCTTCTGACGAGCGTGGTAGACCTTGAGTTCCTCCGGTCCGAGCACGCGCTCGGCGAATCGTCCCTGCGTGCGCTCCATCACGCCGACGACCCGGCTGATTTGCAGAATGTCCGTCCCCACACCGTAAAGCGTCGTCGCCCCCGAGACAGGGGTCGCGACGATTGCGCGCGCGGAGGAAGCCTCAGCGGTCGAGGAAGCGGATGGCGTGGTATCGCTCATGGAGTGGCGTATGGACAGGGCGTGGTGTGACGTGTCGACGGTAGCGGGCGGTAGCGGCGAGAGGCGGGCCAACGTGGCGCAGCTCAGCCGCGCGCAGCAATACGGCTCGCGACCATGATCGCCTTCATCTCGCGCACTGCATTCTCCCAACCGGCGAACAGTGCATGCGCGACGATGGCGTGTCCGATATTGAGTTCGGAGATGCCTTCGATCGCCGCGATGGGTTGTACGTTTTCGTAATGCAGACCGTGCCCGGCATTGACTCGCAACCCGAGCGACAACCCGAGCGCCACCGCACGCTCGATACGCGCAAACTCGGCCTCGCGCGTGGCGTCGTCGTGCGCTTCCGCATACCGGCCGGTGTGCAATTCGACGACCGGCGCCCCCATGCGCGCTGCCGCACGAATGGCGGCTTCATCCGGATCGATGAATAGCGACACGCGGCTGCCCGCCTCGCCGAGCCGTTGTGTCGCAGCGGCGATTCGGTCGTACAACCCGACGACATCCAGCCCGCCCTCCGTCGTCAACTCCTGACGGCTCTCCGGCACCAGACAGACATCGTGCGGCTTCACGCGGCACGCAATCGCCAGCATCTCTTCGGTCACCGCGCATTCGAGATTCATCCGCGTGATCAGCTTGTCGCGCAGATTGGCGACGTCCTCGTCGCGAATATGGCGACGGTCTTCACGCAGGTGCAACGTAATCACGTCGGCCCCGGCCTCTTCGGCCAGCAAGGCGGCCTTGATCGGGTCGGGATAGGCCGTACCTCGCGCGTTACGCACTGTCGCGACGTGATCGATGTTCACCCCGAGGTCGATGGGGTTGCCTTGGAAGAAGAGGCTCATAGTTTTTGCAGGTCGAGCAGGATCTGCCGGGTATTGAGCGGAACGCCGCCCAAATGGTGGTTGAGAAGAAAGCGCATGAGCAGCTTGCTTTGCTGCACGGTCTGCGCCCGCGAGTAGTCGTCTTGCTCCATGTCGAGCAGCGTTTGCCCGATGACGACAGGCCAATCCGTCGGTTCGTCGCCGCGTGCCGGACGCACGCCCCAGTCCGGATGAAATACGTAACGGCGATCGGCTGTGACCTTGCCGCGCGTTTGCGTGCATCGGTCGAAAGCCACGGCGTAGCCGGTCTCGCGCAACAGCACGCGCTCGAAGGCGCGCAAAATGATGCCCGCGGGCTCGCCATGCGCGAGATGATGCAGGGTCGTCAGGTAATGCTGGAAGAGCTTGTCGTGCGGGTCGTCCCGCGCGCAAAACTTCACGAGCAATTCGTTCAGATAGAAGCCGGAGAGCAGCGCGTCGCCTTCGAGCGGACGCAGCCCCCCCACCCACTCGGCCTTCGTCAGCGTACGCAGTTCGCCCTTGCCCAGCCACGCGAGCGAGAGCGGCTGAAACGTCTGAAGTACGCCACGCAGCGCAGAGTGCGGCCGCTTTGCGCCTTTCGCAACAAGGGCAATACGCCCATGGTCGCGTGTGAGCACGTCGATGATCAGACTGGTTTCGCGGTAGGGGTAGCTATGAAGGACAAAACCAGGTTGTTCGGTCACGCGGCTTTGCTCGCGCTCGGCCGAGCGCGCTGACGACGGTGTACGCCGCACCCTTTTGGTTTCGCCCTGAGCGTCGTGCCGCGTCCCGCGACCGGCGCCCTCGGTGTTGGCTTCGGCATGGTGAAACGCCTCCGACGCCGCATCGTCAATGGCGCGGGTGCGTGTGCTGCGGGTCTGACGCGCGGGACGGGTCCCCGTCGCCGACGAGGAAGTCCCACGTGATGCTCGCGAAGCACCGCCCGCCGGGGTTACCTCGGCTGCCGTTGCCGTGTCGTCGCGTGGCGTGTCCAGCTCACTCGTAGCCATATGCCCGCAGGCCGGCGTCGTTGTCGGCCCAGCCGCTCTTCACTTTGATGAAGACTTCCAGGTAGACCGGACCGTCGAAAAGCTTTTCCATGTCGTGACGCGCATCGGTGGAAATTTGCTTGAGCTTCGCGCCCTTGCTACCGATGATCATCGCCTTGTGGTTGTCACGCTCGACCAGCACGCTCGCAAAAATGCGGCGCAAACGGCCTTCCTGCTCGTACTTGTCGATGATGACGGTGCTGGTGTACGGGATTTCGTCACCCGTCCAGCGAAACACCTTTTCACGCAGAATCTCCGCCGCCATGAAGCGCTCGCTGCGATCGGTCAGGTCGTCTTCACCATAGATCGGCTCGCCTTCGAGCAGGTACGGGCGAAGCACGCCGAGCAAGTGCTTGATGTCGTCTGCGCGCTTGGCCGACAGCGGCACGATTTCGCGGAAATCGCGCACCTCACTGACCTTGCGCAGGAACAGCAGCATCTCCTCAGCGCTGTTCATGCGATCGCGTTTGTTGACGATGAGCAGTACGGGCGTCGTCTCAGGCAGCAGGTTGAGCACCTTCTCGTCGTCCGGGCCGAAATTGCCGGCTTCGATGACGAACATCACAACGTCGACGCTCGACAGCGTAGACGTCACGGCGCGATTGAGCGAACGGTTCAGTGCGGTCGCGTGGCGTGTCTGAAAACCCGGGGTGTCGACGAAGATGTACTGCGCGTCTTGCGTCGTGTTGATGCCGGTGATGCGGTGTCGCGTCGTCTGCGCCTTGCGCGACGTAATACTGATCTTCTGACCGACGAGGGCGTTGAGCAGCGTCGATTTGCCGACGTTCGGACGCCCGACGATCGCCACGGTGCCGCAGCGAAAATCCGTCTTATCGTTCATGATTGGAAACTCTCTTGAAACGGGGGAAGCGCCTCGCGCTCGCCCCCCAAATGGAACTCAGGCAGCCGCCGGAGGTTGCTTCGCGACGTCGGCTTTATCAGCCGCCTTGTCAGTCGACTTGTCCGTCGCTTTATCCGCTGCTTTATCCGTCGCCTTCTCGGCAGGCTTCTCGGCGGACTTCTCAACGGGCTTCTCGGTCGCCTTCTCCGCCAGTGCAGCCGTACCGCGTGGCGCGCCATGACTCGAGGCCGTCATTGCAGGCGCCATCGTCGAACCGGCGCCGGTATCGCGCGCGTCCTTCGGTTCACGAGGCTCCTTTGCGTCCCTCGGCTCCTTCGCCTCTTTCGACTCCACCGATGCAGTGGACGCCGCCTGCCCGGCCTTCTCCGCCTTTTTCGCTTCGGACGCCGCCGCTTTCGCCGCCCGCTTCTTTGCCGCCTTGGCGCTCTTCTCCGCCTTGGGCTTGGCCAGCGCAGGCATCTTCTGCACCTCTTCGAGCGCCTTCTTTGCCGCCGCTTGTTCCGCAGCACGACGGCTCGCCCCCGAGCCACCGACCTTGATGTCGAGCTTCGGCACCGTACACTCAACCTCGAACTGCTGGTTGTGCGCAGCGCCGTGGGTGGCGATCACCGTGTACTGCGGCAGCGCAATCTTGTGACCTTGCAGATATTCCTGCAGCAGCGTCTTGGCGTCTTTACCGAGCGTTTTCGGATCGACGTGTTCGAGCACCGGCGTGTAAAGACGCTCGATTACCGCGTAGGCCGCTTCGAAACCGCCGTCGAGGTACATCGCCCCGAACAACGCTTCGAGCGTGTCGGCCAGAATCGACGGACGACGGAAACCGCCGCTCTTGAGCTCGCCCTCGCCTAAGCGCAGGAAATCGGAAACGCCAAGCGTCTGCGCGATCTCATACAGCGACTGCTGCTTCACGAGATTGGCACGCACACGAGAGAGGTCGCCTTCGTCGAGCTTGCCGTAGCGACGGAACAGAATCGCTGCGACCGAACAGTTCAGAATGGAATCGCCGAGAAACTCCAACCGCTCATTATTGGCGGCACTGTGGCTACGGTGCGTCAGTGCTTGGCAAAGCAATTCCGCATCGTGGAAACGATACTGGAGGCGTTCTTCCAGTTGGTTGAGAGATTGAGGCATGGCGCAAGTATAGCGCGACGCTCCCGCCCCAGCGCGCGTCGTCGCCAAGAAACGACGGGCTTTACCGCCGTGTGGCGGGCTTTTCGGACTCGCGTGAGGGCGGTGAACCGGACATTTCCGAACTCGGGACGGATCGGTCCCTTCGGCAGTCCTCACTCGTCGCTTCTTTTATTTCTTTTTCAAAAACAATAATGCGGAAAATGACGAATTACGCCAATTTCCGCATCAATTTAACATTGCCGGCGGGATATCCCACCGTGGCCGCAGTCTTTACTGGAAGCTGCCCAAACGCTTCAGATTCGAGAAGTTCATCCAGATGAAGAATGCACGACCGACGATGTTTTCTTCCGGGACAAAACCCCAGTATCGACTATCCGCGCTGTTATCGCGGTTGTCGCCCATCATGAAGTAGTTACCTGGCGGCACCTTGCAGATCACGCCCTGACTGTTGTACTGGCAGTTCTGCTTGTTCGGAAAGTCGTCGGCGCCCATGATGTACGGCGGCACGTTCGGATCGTTCAGAATACGATTCTTGACCCCGCCCACCGTCTCTTCGAACTGCTTGAAGTAGGCGATATGCTCGTCGTCGAAATAATCCGGCAACGCCGTTTCGGGCACAGGTTGCCCATTGATCGTCAGCTTCTTGTTCTGGTAGGCCACCACGTCGCCCGGCACACCGATCACACGCTTGATGTAGTCCATGGACTCATCTTTCGGATAACGGAACACTACAACGTCGCCGCGCTTCGGTTCACCCAGCGGGATGATCTTCTTGTTGATCACCGGCAGACGGATACCGTAGTCGAACTTGTTGACGAGAATGAAATCGCCGACGAGCAGGGTCGGGATCATCGATCCGGACGGAATCTTGAACGGTTCGACCACGAACGAGCGCAGCACGAACACCGCCAGAATCACCGGGAAGAAGCTCGCGGAATATTCGAGCCACCAAGGTTGACGCAGCTTCTCGTCACGCAATTTCGCACGTGCACTCGCAAGTGCGCTGCCTTCCTGCGAACCAGAGCCCTGAACACCGGAACCCTGCAACGCCAGTTGCTGCTGATCGAATTGCGCCACAGCGTTCTGTGCTGCCCGGCGGCGCGCCGGTTGAAACACCAACTTGTCGGCCACCCAGGCCACCCCGGTCACCAGCACCAGGATCAAAAGAATCAGGGCGAAATTCATGCGGGACCTGTCGCTACGTTATTTGTCTTCGACTTGCAAAATGGCAAGGAACGCTTCCTGAGGAATTTCAACGCTCCCCACCTGCTTCATGCGCTTCTTACCTTCCTTCTGTTTCTCAAGCAGCTTCTTCTTACGCGTGATGTCGCCACCATAGCACTTCGCCAGAACGTTCTTGCGCAAGGCCTTGATGTTTTCACGGGCAATGATGTTCGCACCGATCGCCGCCTGAATCGCCACGTCGTACATCTGACGCGGAATGATTTCCCGCATCTTCGCCGCGACTTGCGCGCCGCGACGGCGACTCTCGGAACGGTGAACGATGATCGACAGGGCGTCGACCTTGTCACTGTTGATGAGCATGTCGACCGTGACGACATCCGACGCGCGATACTCCTTGAACTCGTAGTCCATCGACGCGTAACCGCGCGACACCGACTTCAGACGATCGAAGAAATCGAGCACGATTTCGGCCATCGGAATTTCGTAGATCAGACGGACCTGACGGCCGTGGTACTGCATGTCGATCTGAATACCACGTTTTTGCTGACACAACGTGACGACCGAGCCGACATACTCCTGCGGCATGTACAAATTCACCGTGACGATCGGCTCGCGAACTTCCTCGATACGGCCCGGATCCGGCATCTTCGACGGGTTTTCGACGGACACCACGGTGCCGTCGCGCTCCGTCACCTCATAAATCACGGTCGGTGCCGTGGTAATGAGGTCCATGTCGAACTCGCGCTCCAGACGCTCCTGCACGATTTCCATGTGCAGCAACCCCAGGAAGCCGCAGCGGAAGCCGAAGCCCAGCGCCTGCGAGACTTCAGGCTCGTATTGCAGCGACGCATCGTTGAGCTTGAGCTTTTCAAGCGACTCACGCAGCGCGTCGTACTGGTTGGCTTCAACGGGATAAAGCCCGGCGAACACCTGCGGTTTGACTTCCTTGAAGCCCGGCAGCGGCGCATCGGCCGGTTTGGTCGTCGTGGTCACGGCGTGCGTGACCGTATCGCCCACCTTCGCAGCACCGAGTTCCTTGATGCCCGAGATGATGAAGCCGACCTGCCCCGCCGAGAGTGCCGCGAGCTGCTTCGACTTGGGCGTGAACACGCCGACCTGCTCGACCAGATGGCTCGACCCCGTGGCCATCAGGTGAATCTTTTCCTTCGGCTTGAGCGTTCCGTTCACGACGCGCACGAGCATGACCACGCCCACGTAGCTATCGAACCACGAGTCGATGATCAACGCCTGCAACGGGGCATTCGCATCGCCCTTGGGCGGCGGCACCTTGGCGATCAGCGCTTCAAGCACGTCTTCCACACCGAGGCCGGTCTTCGCCGAGCAGCGCACGGCGTCGGTCGCTTCGATGCCGATAACGTCTTCGATCTCCTGGATCGCGTTCTCGGGCTCGGCAGACGGCAAATCGATCTTGTTGAGCACCGGAACCACTTCCACACCCAGTTCGATCGCCGTGTAGCAGTTCGCCACCGTCTGCGCTTCGACGCCCTGCGAAGCGTCGACCACGAGCAGCGCACCTTCGCACGCGGACAGCGAACGGCTCACTTCGTACGAAAAGTCGACGTGTCCCGGTGTATCGATGAGGTTGAGGTTATAGACCTTGCCGTCGCGCGCCTTGTATTGCAGCGCGGCCGTCTGCGCCTTGATGGTGATGCCACGCTCGCGCTCGAGGTCCATCGAGTCGAGGACGCGCGATTCCATTTCACGATCGGACAAACCGCCGCTCAGCTGGATGATGCGATCGGCCAGGGTCGATTTCCCGTGGTCGATGTGGGCGATGATCGAAAAATTGCGAATATGGTCCATGAGGCGGGCTATAGAAAAGTCGGTGCCATCGGATTCGGCTCGGCAGCGGCTTTCGAGAGAATCGGCAAACACGACATTTTAGCCGAAAGCGCAGCGATTCCGTCCGGAATCGCGCATATCTCGGCGATACATCGGCAATGACGGGAAGGTCCTGGCGTCGTTCTTGAGCGGGAGACGCGCGGCTTCAGTCCGATAGAAAGACGGCAGCCACGGCATTGGCGTCGAAATGATACCGGCACAGCTCGCGATCCCCCAGTGCAAGCACCGGCACGATCTCGTCGTATTTGGCTTCCAGCGCCGGATCGCTGTCGACATCGACGACGGTCACCGAGAAATCCCACGCCGGGCGCATCGCTTCGAGCGCCGCAAGCATGTCATCGCATAGATGACACCACTTGCGGCCGTACAGCGTGAACGCCGGCGCGGTCATGAGGCGAGCTTACTTGCCGCTCGGGGCACGCGGGCGCAGCGGCACGAACTGCGTCGCATCGCCACGTCGCACCAGGATCGGCACCAGACGCTTGGGGTCGAGCGCCTTGACCACTTCCTCGAACTGCTTGGCATTGGCGATGTCGGCGTCGCCCACTCGCAGAATGATGTCGCCCTGCTGGAGCCCCGCCCGACCGGCCGGCCCTTCCGCCAGCTCGACCTGCACCCCGCCACGCAGCTTCATGTCCTTCTTCTGCGCATCGGTCAGATCGGAGACGACCAGCCCAAGCGCGTTCGGATGCGGCGTGTCGGCACTGCCACCCTGCGCCTTCGACGCCTTGGGCGTGTCGGTATCGGCTTCGGCGATGGCGATCTTCAGATCCTGATTCTTGCCCTTGCGCAATACCTGCAGCGTGGCGCTGGAACCCGGCTTGGTTTCGCCCACCATACGCGGCAGATCGGTCGCGTGATCGACGGGGCGACCCTCGAACTTCATGATGATGTCGCCCGGCTGCACCCCCGCCTTCTCGGCCGGGCTGCCCGGCTCGACGCTACGCACGAGCGCGCCTTGCGCACGCGGCAGGCCCAGCGAATCGGCCACGTCCTTGCTGACTTCGCTGATCGCCACACCGATGCGCCCGCGCACGACCTTGCCCGTCTTCTTGAGCTGGTCGACCACACGCATGACTTCATCGATCGGAATCGCGAACGAAATGCCCATGAAGCCACCGGTCTGGCTGTAGATCATCGAATTGATGCCCACCACCTCACCGCGCATGTTGATCAGCGGACCACCGGAATTGCCCGGATTCACGGCAACGTCCGTCTGGATGAACGGCAGGTAATCCCCCGTATCGCGCCCCTTGGCCGACACGATGCCCGACGTTACCGTATTTTCGAGTCCGAACGGCGACCCGATCGCGACCACCCATTCGCCTACGCGAAGCCGGTTCGAATCGCCTACCGGCACGGTCGGCAGATCCTTGGCCTCGACCTTGACGACGGCAACGTCGGTGCGTTTGTCCGCGCCCACCAGCTTGGCCTTGAACTCGCGCTTGTCGGTCAGGGTGACGTAGATGCTGTCCGCCCCGTCGACAACGTGGGCGTTCGTCAGAATGTAGCCGTCATTCGAGACGATGAACCCCGACCCCACGCCGCTGTTCTGCTCCTCATCGGGCTGTGGCTGACCGCGTCGCGGCGTGCCCCCCTTCGGCCCAGGCTGCTGCGGCATGGGCACACCGAAGAAACGACGGAACAATTCGGCCATGTCGTCGTCCATGCCCGGCGGCAAGCCACGCTGATTGCGGCTAACGCGCTCGGTCGTCCGAATATTGACGACGGCAGGGCCGACGCGATCGACGAGTTGGGTGAAATCGGGAAGATTGCTGACTAGCGGTGCGTTCGACGACGCCGTTGCGCTGCTCGTCGCAGAGGCAGGGGCGGCAAACGCGGCGGGGGCTCCCGCCAGATGGGCGGCCATGGCGCCGCCGAGGATGACACGAAGCAGGAGAGTCTTCTTCATTGGAAGATCGTGGTGCGCGAAAGTCTCGGAATCCCTGAGGGCAGCCTGACACCCGACGCACCGTCGCGTCTTGCCAGCGCCTCGCTGCCCGGACCACGCCGTTGCCGGTCGCGGCCCACCCGACAGCCGGTCACTTCGCCGGCTGCTTAAACTCGATACTGGAAGCAAACTGCTGCAGGGTGGCCTGCGGCACTTCGCCTAGCAAGGTCAGCCAGAAGTCGCCATGGCGCTTGATGAGGATGTTCGTCGCCCCCGCACTGCCGTGGCCTTCCTTGCGATCACGCGTTGCCGGTTCGATGAACACCGAAAGTCCGGCCATGCCGTCGGAATATACCACCTGCTGGACTTCAAGCGGTTTGCCATCTGCGGTCGAGCGCATCGTACGACGCACCTCACGAACCGCCTTGAACCCGGGCACCTTCTTGTCGACGTCGATGCTCCAGCCCGCGTCGGACAGTCGGGTCGCGGCAATTTGCGGCTTCACGACATGCCAGCCGTGCGTCGCCTGGATCGCGTGCAGGATTCGCGCCTTCTCACTCGGCACGCCAATCGAGATTTGAGAGAACGCCGCCTGCTCAAGCAAATGCCCTTCCGCATCGAGCGTTTGGGCTCTCAACAGCAGACCTGTGTTGCGGTCGGCCCACAGCCGGTACCCGAAACGATAATCGTCCTTCGGCGAAAGTTCGATCACCATGCAGTCGAAGCCAGCCATGCGTTCGTTCGGCAGCAGCTTCGGTGCGTAGTTATCAAGCACATCGCGGTTCGGCGTGGCAAGCAACGCGGGGAACGAGTCCTTGCTCTCGCGCTTTTCCTGGAAGACGGTCTTCTGCTCCGGGATGAGCGTGTAGACATCGTCATTCTGGCGAAGAATGCGACGCTGACGTCCATCGAGCGTCTCGAGTTCTTCGTATTCATTACCTTTGTCCGCGAAGTGACTGATCTTCGACGAACGCATGGTCGACCCACGCTGGTAGACGAACGTACCAATGTAGTTTTGCGTCTGCGCCGCGCGATGAATCTTGTTGAGCCACGCGCTGACTTCGCGCTTCTCGATCAACGGATCGGTGGAAGGCGCAGAAGCCTGCGCCCACGCCTGCGTTTGCAGGGTGGTCGCCAGCAGGAAAGCGAACAGGAAGAAAGTGCGCCCGATGGGCGCACGCGGCAAGGATTCGATACTCAGGCGCTGCATTTATTCGTCCGCTTGCGCCGAGGCTCGCATGTAAGGGGAAACGCTCTGGCCGATGGGGGCCGGTGCGTATTGCTGGTGGGCCGCCAGATATTGATCGAGACGTGCATCACGCAGCACGATCAGGTCGTTCGGGGCACCGGCGCCCGCACCGTTGGCAGCCACAGCCGCTTGCGGTTGCTGAGAGAGCGCTACGCGCGTAAGGCTCGAACCCGAAGTTGCCGGCGCTGCGCTCTGAGCGAGCACCTGCGTCTGGGTCGCCCCTGTCGGATGGTCCTGCAGACGCGGCACCACGACCCACGACAGCGCAGCCACTGCGGCCGCCGCAGCGGCCGTCGGCAACACGCGGCGTACACGCAGGAACGGATTGATACGGGTGACTCGCGAACCCGCGGCCTTTGCGCCCGGCGCGGTTGCAGCCTGAGCGTCAGCCAGCGCGGCCGGCGCAAGCAGATGCGGCTCAGCGTCCAGACGTGCCGCAAAGGACGCCATGAAGGCGGACTCCGAACGCGGCAACGTCAGTTCATCGGAACGCAGTGCGTCGCCGATCAGATGGTAGTCGTCCCACAGAGGCCGGCCCGAGGTGTCGGCCTCGTCCAGCAGGGCGGCCAGTTCGTCCGGATCGAATTCCCCGTCCATCAACGCGGAAATCCGCTCGGCTTGCAGCCCCCGCTGCGTTTGCACCGTCGCTGATCCCATGATATCCCCCAACGAAAATAACTTCCCCGGCGGCGCGCTCACCAGCGCTTACCGTCAGGCGTGTCCAGCAGCGGCCTCAGCCGGCTGGCAATCGCTTCACGCGCCCGGAAAATTCGCGAACGGACCGTTCCGATCGGGCACCCCATGGCTTCTGCGATCTCTTCGTAGCTAAGCCCCTCGATTTCTCGCAGGGTGATCGCCGTCCGAAGTTCATCGGGCAAAGCCTCCATCGCTGTGTTGACCGTTTGAGCAATCTGCTTGCTCATCAGCATCGACTCAGGCGTGTTGATATCCCTTAGTTGATCGGCCTCGGCAAAAGTTTCCGCTTCTTCAGCGTTCGCTTCAGTCGAAGTCGGTGCACGGCGCCCTTGCGTTGCAAGGTGGTTTTTCGCCGTGTTGACAGCAATACGATACAACCAGGTATAGAACGCCGACTCGCCACGAAACTGCGGCAAGGCGCGGTAGGCCTTGATAAAGGCCTCCTGCGTCACATCCTCGACCTCGGCAGCGTCGCGCACGAGCCGCGATACGAGGCGGATGATCTTGCGGTGATATTTCGCGACCAACAGCTCGAAGGCGGCTTTGTCGCCCTTTTGCACGCGCTCTACGAGCGCCTGGTCGATTTCTCGTTCACTCACCTGATATGGATCCGTATTTTCTCTGGCTGCCAGGCCCCGGTCGGGCCCGATTGCACCACGGCGGCAGTTGCCGCCATGGCTGGAAATGTCTTTGACGCCGCACGCCCGGGCACACTCACCGGAGCGTGGGTTAGCGGGACGGGACGCCTGCGCGGCGTCCCGCGAACTTAGACGCGCTGGAAGACCAGCGTGCCGTTAGTCCCGCCAAATCCGAAAGAGTTCTTCAACGCGACATCAATTTTCATGTCGCGAGCCACGTTTGCGCAGTAATCGAGGTCGCAAGCGGGATCTTGATTGAAGATATTGATCGTCGGCGGCGATTTCTGGTGGTGAACGGCCAGCACGGTAAACACCGATTCCAAGCCGCCCGCACCGCCCAGCAAATGGCCGGTCATCGACTTTGTCGAGTTCACGACGACGTGCTTGGCCGCGTCGCCCATCAGTCGCTTGACCGCGACCGTCTCGGCGATGTCGCCCAGCGGCGTCGAGGTGCCATGTGCGTTCACGTAATTGACGGTGTCGGCGTTCAGACCGGCATCGCGCAATGCGTTCGTCATGGCGCGCAGAGCGCCGTCGCCGTCTTCGCACGGGGCGGTCATGTGATACGCGTCGGCGCTCATGCCGAAGCCCTTGATCTCCGCATAGATCTTTGCGCCGCGCGCCTTGGCGTGCTCGTACTCTTCGACCATCATCACGCCGGCGCCTTCGCCCAGCACGAAACCGTCGCGATCCCGGTCCCACGGACGGCTCGCCGTTGCCGGATCGTCATTGCGCGTGGACAGCGCGGTCATCGCGGCGAATCCGCCGATACCCAGCGGGGACACCGTCGATTCGGCGCCGCCTGCGAGCACGGCATCCGCGTCGCCATACTGAATCATGCGCGCTGCCTGGCCGATACAGTGCAGACCGGTCGTGCAGGCCGTCACGATGGCGAGGTTCGGCCCCTTCAGACCGTACTTGATCGACAGATGGCCGGAGATCATGTTGATGATCGAGCCAGGCACGAAAAATGGGGAAATCTTGCGCGGACCGCCATTGAGCAGGTCGGTCTGCGTGTCTTCGATCATCGGCAGGCCGCCGATACCGGAACCGACCAGCACGCCCACGCGTTCGGCGTTTTCCGCGGTGACTTGCAAGCCGCTGTCTTCGAACGCCTGAATGCCGGCGGCGAGACCGTAATGGATGAACGTATCCATGCGGCGCGCATCCTTGGCCGACAGATATTTCTCGGTCTCGAAGTTTTTGACTTCGCCTGCGAAGCGAACCTTATGGCTGCTCGCATCGAACTTCGTGATGTTGGCGATGCCCGAACGGCCCGCGACCAGATTTTCCCAACCTTCGGCAACAGTGTTGCCGACCGGCGAGATCAGGCCCAGACCGGTAATGACGACGCGACGACGACTCACGATACTCCCCTTCTTCTGCTGGGTCATACAAAACAAAAGCCACAGAGGCGACAAGGTCCGACCCTGCGCTCCCTGCGGCTGACAGGCATGCCTGACGCCAGGAGCCGGTCGGCTTCCCGGCCAATCAGGCGATCCGAAGGCGTATTAGGCCTTCTTGTTGGCCTCTTTCTCAGCGAACTCGATGGCTTGCTGAACAGTCGTGATCTTTTCAGCGTCCTCGTCCGGAATCTCGATCCCGAACTCCTCTTCCAGCGCCATCACCAGCTCAACCGTGTCGAGCGAGTCTGCGCCAAGATCGTTCACAAAGCTGGATTCGTTCTTGACCTCGGCTTCTGCCACGCCAAGTTGTTCCGCGACGATCTTTTTGACACGTTCTTCAATGCTAGCCATTCAACCCTCCGGGGTATTTAGTTCAGACAAGTGCGCGCATTTTAACAGGTTTGCCAACCAAAGTTAGCATGCGCCAAATAATGTTCAATGTCGCGCAAATACAAACAATTTCATGATATCTGCGCACATCTCCCTCAATTCATAAACATGCCGCCATTCACGTGGAGCGTGGTGCCGGTGATGTAGCCAGCCTGCGGGGACGCAAGGAACGCCACCGCGTTGGCAATGTCCTGCGGTGCGCCCAGACGTCCCAGCGGAATGCGCGCCTTGAGCGCCTCATGCTGCGCCTCACCCAGCGCCTTGGTCATATCCGTGTCGATGAAACCCGGTGCGACGCAATTGACGGTAATGTTTCGGCTGCCAATCTCGGCGGCCAGCGAACGCGACATCCCGGCGACACCCGCCTTGGCTGCCGCATAGTTGGCCTGACCGGGGTTACCGGCAGAGCCGACCACCGAGGTCACGTTGATGATGCGACCGCTACGCGCCTTCATCATCGGCTTGATCACAGCACGCGAGAGACGGAAGATCGCCTTGAGGTTGGTATCGATCACGTCATCCCACTCGTCGTCCTTCATCCGCATCGCGAGATTATCGCGCGTGATACCGGCGTTATTGACGAGGATGTCGAGTTTGCCGTGCTGCTTGAGAATGTCGTCCAGCGCAGCGGCCACGCCCTCGGCGTCGGTCACATTCAGGACAATGCCCTTGCCCGCAACGCCCGCTTCGGCGAAATAGGCGTCAATGCCTTGCGCACCAGCCTCGCTGGTGGCGGTGCCCACAACCGTCGCCCCCTGGCGAGCGAGTTCGAGGGCGATGGCACGGCCAATACCGCGCGAAGCGCCGGTCACCAGCGCCACGAGATTGTCGAGTTGCTTGCTCATCGAAGAAATACCTTTGCCTTTGGCTTACGAGAGTTGGGCGCGCACATCGGCGAGCGATGCCGGATCCGTGATCGCCAAACCCGTGAGGTTGCCGTCGATACGCTTGGTCAGCCCCGTGAGCACCTTGCCCGGACCGCACTCGACCACCTGCGTCACCCCCTGAGCGGCGAGCCATTTGACCGATTCGACCCAGCGCACCGGCGCGGCGGCCTGACGCACCAATGCGTCCTTGATGCGGGCCACGTCGGTTTCGACGGCCACATCAACGTTATTGACGAGCGGGACCTGCGGCGCGTTAAACGTCACATTCGCCAGATATTCGCGCAGACGGTCCGAGGCCGGCTTGAGCAGCGACGAGTGGAACGGCGCCGACACCGGCAGCACGAGCGCACGCTTGGCGCCAGCGGCTTTGGCCAGTTCGCAGGCCTTTTCCACGCCAGCCTTGGCGCCCGCAATCACGACTTGCGCCGGGGCATTGAAGTTGACGGCCTCGACCACACCCGCCGCCGACGCGTCGGCACAGACGCTGCGAACGGTGTCGTCGTCCAATCCCAGAATAGCAGCCATGCCGCCCTGCCCGACCGGCACGGCTTCCTGCATGGCTTGCGCACGAAAGCGCACGAGCGGCACGGCGTCCTTGAACGCGATGACGCCGGCTGCGACCAGCGCGGTGTATTCACCGAGGCTGTGACCGGCGACGAACGCTGGCTTCGCGCCGCCGTCGGCCAGCCACGCGCGATACATTGCGTAGGCCGCGCTCAGCATGACCGGCTGCGTGTTGGTCGTGAGGTTGAGATCTTCGGCGGGACCGGCTGCGATCAGCTTGGCCATGTCCTGCCCGAGGGCGTCCGAAGCTTCGGCGAGCACTTCGCGCACCACCGCGTTGTCCGCGAACGCGTCGAGCATGCCTACCGATTGGGACCCTTGTCCCGGGAAAACGAAAGCGAATGTCATAGCGCTGGTTCTTGCTGTCAGATTCAGAAACATTGCGGCGCATTCTCGCGCGCCGATATGACGCGCTTGAGGGCGTCGCCACGCCCGGCGCGCACGACAGAGCGCAGCCGGTTACGCGACGCCTCGGCGCCAGGACGTTTACATGCGAAAGAGCACCGCCCCCCAGGTAAAGCCGCCACCGACACCTTCGATCATGACGGTCTGCCCCTTCTGGATACGACCGTCGCGAACTGCGACATCCAGGGCGAGCGGGATCGAAGCGGCGGAAGTATTACCGTGCTGGTCGACGGTCACCACCATCTTCTCTACGGCGTCGAGTTTGCGGGCAGTGCTGGTCATGATGCGCAGATTGGCCTGGTGCGGAATCAGCCAGTCGATTGCCGATGCTTCCAGTCCAGCCTTCTCGAGGGCCTCGTGAGCCACCTTTTCGAGAACCTTGACGGCCAGCTTGAACACCGCCTGCCCGTCCATATAGAGGAACGCCTCGCCCTGCACCGCGCCGGCGTTCACATTGCCCGGCACACAGAGGATGTTCGAATAGCTGCCGTCCGCATGCAGGGCGCTCGACAGGATGCCCGTCTCGCTGGACGCCTGCAGCACAACCGCGCCCGCGCCGTCGCCAAACAGCACGCACGTCGTGCGATCGTTGAAATCGAGGATTCGCGAGAACGTCTCGGCACCGATCACGAGAACGTTGCGATAGGCGCCCGAGCGAATGAAGTTGTCGGCCGTCGCCATCGCGTAGGCGAAGCCCGAGCAAACCGCCTGAATATCGAACGCCGCGCAACCGTTGGTGACGCCCAGCTTGCTCTGTACGAGGCAGGCAGTGCTCGGGAACACGAAGTCCGGCGTCGACGTGGCGACCATGATCAGGTCGATCTGGTCGGCGCTAAGATTGGCCATTTCGAGCGCGCGCTTGGCGGCTTCCACCGCCATGTCGCTGGTCGTCTGGTCGGGCGCAGCAAAGTGACGTGCCTTGATGCCGGTACGCTCGACGATCCACTCGTCGCTCGTCTCGATGCCTCGGGTGGCAAGCTCATCTGCCAACTGCTGATTGGTCACGCGTCGTGCCGGCAGGTAGCTGCCGGTACCGACGACACGGGAATAAATCGCGGACTGGGTCATCTTATGATCGGTTATCGCACCGGGGCGGGCACCGGCTTCAAAGCGCCGGGATGGCGCTCACCGGCTTGGTGTCCTGGAGCTGGGTCTGATTCTCTTGCATGGCATGCGACAGACGGTCGAGCACGCCATTGCGAACTGCATCATAGCCGCGTTTGATGGCCCATTCAAACGAGTAGGCATCGGCGGAACCGTGACTCTTGATGACGAGCGCACGCAATCCAAGCAATGCAGCACCGTTGTAACGGCGATGGTCGACGCGGTTCTTGAAGCGGGTGAGAATCGGCAGCGCAATGACGGCAATCACCTTTGTCCACCAGGTGCGGGTGAACTCTTCGCGGATCATGTCGCCGAGCATTTGCGCCAGGCCTTCGGAGGTTTTGAGAGCGACGTTGCCGACGAAACCATCGCATACGACGATATCCGTCGTACCACGATAAATGTCGTTGCCTTCCACGTTGCCGTAGAAGTTCAGCGTGGAGCCTCGCAGCAGTTCGCCGGCCTGCTTGATGACGTCGTTGCCTTTGATGACTTCTTCGCCGATGTTGAGCAAGCCGATCGACGGACGTTCCTTACCGTCAACGGCCGCCACGAGCGCATGGCCCATTTCGGCGAATTGGAGCAGGTGCGTCGGCTCGCAGTCCACGTTGGCGCCCAGATCGAGCATCGTGGTGTAGCCGCCCAACTGGTTCGGCAGCACCGTGGCGATGGCCGGGCGCTCGATACCAGGCAACGTCTTGAGCACGTAGCGGGAAACGGCCATGAGCGCGCCGGTATTGCCGGCAGACACGCAGGCTTGCGCGCGCGCTTCCTTGACCAGATTGAGCGCCACGCGCATCGAAGAGTCTTTCTTCTTGCGCAGTGCGGTCTCGACCGAGTCGTCCATGGCGACGACTTCGCTCGCATTCACGACGGACAGGCGCGGGTGATCCGTCGCGCGCAGCTTTGCGAGCTGCGCGTTGATGATCTCCTGCTGCCCGACCAGCACAAGTTCGACATCGTCGGTAGATTGCACGAAGCGAACCGCAGCCGGCACCGTCACCGATGGGCCGTGATCTCCGCCCATACAATCGATCGTCAGGGTGACTGTCATGTCGACGTGATTGGCTTGCGGTACAGGTAACAAAAAAAGCGGCAGGATGAGTGCCGCTTTTGCCACATCGGACGATCAAACAGCGCCATGATGGGCGCGTGTCGCCTGGAGGGCCGAATTAGTCGTTCTTGGTCTTGATGACCTTGCGACCACGGTAGAAACCGTTCGGCGAGATGTGGTGACGCAGGTGCGTCTCACCCGACGTCGGTTCGACGGCGGTCGACGGTGCGGTCAGGAAATCGTGCGAACGGTGCATGCCGCGCTTCGACGGCGACTTCTTGTTCTGTTGAACGGCCATGATAACTCCTCAAAATATCGCGAAATTTTAACACAGTTCGAGCGCCGCCCTACGGTGTCGGCCTGTCGGCCCGACCTGTGCGACTAACGCAAACATGTACTTTGGTGAGCCGGAAATCCGGCCGCACATTACTTTCCGTCCTTGTCCGGCGAGCGCTTGAGCGCTGCCAGCGCCGCGAACGGAGACGGCTTATCCTCTTCTTCGGGCGCCGGGGCCGGTTCGGCCAATCCGTCGCTACCCGTGGCAAGGCTATCGTGAACCGTCGGACAAACGTCATGCTTCGGTACGATAGGCAAAGCCAACAGCAATTCTTCTTCGATCAACTCGAGCAGATCGAAATGCCTGGAGCCAACCAGCGCTTCGAGTTCGTCCTCGTCGAGCGGGCGGTCTTCCGCAGCGGCCTCGTCATGCACGATCTCGAAAGTCGTTTCCGACGCGAGGGGCGCCTCATACGGTGTCAGGCAACGCTGGCATTCAAGCCACATCGGACCTTCGACCGACAATGTCAGGAACTGCACCACGGCCGGCTTGCCATCCGCGCGCAGCACCTGCTTCTCTGCGCCTTGCGCGCGCCAGTGGAACGCCGCCTGCGCACGCCCCGTCGCCGAGACTTCGGCAGGCACTTCGGTTACCATGCGCGGCAATGCCGCAAGTTGCACGTCACCTTCCGCCACCCGGCCGGTACGCGCGAATTCGAACAGATCGACGATATATTCGCTCATCACGCTCATCCTTGCCTTGGCGCATCTGGCTGCATCTCAACGTCCCCTGTCACTCGCAGCGCCTTGATCCGACGCCACTTTCGAGCGTTCGAACCGGTATCGCGCGGACTGGCGGGACCGAGCGCCAGATTGCAAAAGCCGTGAATTCTAAATAGTTTTTCGTTTCTCGTCAAACACTTAAACCCGATGACCGCACAGCCCCTGCCACCGCTGATCCTGGCCTCCGGATCGCGCTATCGCCGTGAACTGCTCGAGCGTCTGCGCCTGCCGTTTTCGGTCGACGTCCCGGACATCGACGAAACACCCCTGAGCGGCGAAACGCCGCACGAAACCTCGCTACGGCTCGCCCGCCAGAAAGCCCGGGCGGTCGCCACTCGCCACCCCGGAGCCCTCATCATCGGTTCCGATCAGGTCGCGACCTTCGAAGGGCGCCAGATCGGCAAACCCGGTAACTTCGACAACGCCATGGCGCAACTGCGCGACATGCGCGGCAAGGTCGTCGAATTCCACTCCGCCCTGTGCCTGCATGACGCCCGCACCGACGCGGCCCAGGCCACAGACGTCGTAACGCGAGTGAAGTTCCGCGACCTGCACGACGATGTGCTGGCCGCATACCTTCACGCCGAAACGCCCTACGACTGCGCCGGCAGCGCCAAATCGGAAGGGCTCGGGATCATGCTGCTCGAAACCATCGAAAGTGACGATCCCACGGCACTCATCGGCTTGCCACTGATCGCCCTGACCACCATGCTCACGCACGCGGGCATTGCGCTGCCGGGCCCTGGCGCGAGCGGCGACAAAGGAGCGACGGCATGAGCGGCACCCTATATCTCATCCCTAATACGCTGGGGACGAACACCCGTGGCGGCTTGCCGGCGGTGTTGCCGGAAGAGGTCCGCGCGGTGACCGCAGGCTTGACGTATTTCGTGGGGGAGCAAGCGAAGAGCACCCGGGCCTTCCTCAAGCTGATCGGGGTCAACACGCCCATCCAGGAAATCGAGATCCGGGAGCTGAACGTCAATACGCCCGCAGCGGCGATCGATGAACTGCTCGCCCCGATGCTTGCCGGTGCGGATGGCGGCCTCGTCTCCGAAGCGGGATGCCCGGCCGTCGCGGATCCTGGCGCATTGCTGGTACGACGCGCTCACGAAAAAGGCGTGCGCGTGGTGCCGTTTGTTGGCCCCAGTTCGATTCTGCTCGCGCTCATGGCGAGCGGCCTGAACGGGCAAAGCTTCGCCTTTCACGGCTATCTGCCGACCGATGCGGCCGAGCGCGCAAAGCGGTTGCGCGAGCTCGAACAACGTTCGCGCAAGGAAAAGCAGACGCAGATCTTCATCGAGACTCCCTACCGCAACAAGGCGATGCTCGACGCGTTGTTGCAAAGTTGCGACGCTTCCACGCTGTTGTGCGTCGCCGTCGATGTCACGCAGGACGGCGAGCAAATCGTGACACACCGGATCAAGGGATGGCCCCACGCCAGCGTCGATCTCCACAAGCGGCCCGCGATTTTTCTGTTTTTGGGTCAATAACGCCTGGAACGCCGCTTAATTCACCGGCAACAAAGCAAAACCCCACGGGAATTTCGAATTTCCGTGGGGTTTTGTTTGTTGACGCGCCGGTGCAGACACCGTCGGCAAGCCACCGCGTTACTTCATTGTCAGCGCCGATCCCATCAGCATGGTCTTCATCGCCGCGGCGCCGACAGCCGCGCCGAAGCGCCGCGCCATGCGCTCGGGCAGATTTTCCTTGACGGTATAGTCCACCAGATCGGGGGCCTTGAGTACATCGCGGGCCACGGAATCGACCGTCCCCAGCCCGTCGGCCAACCCCAGTTCGACGGAACGCTGCCCCGTCCAGAACAGACCGCTGAACAGATCCGGATCGTCCTTCAGCCGGTTGCCACGACCTTTCTTGACGGCCACGATGAACTGCTGATGCACCTGCTCCAGCATATCGAGTGCGTAAGCCTTCTGCTGTTCGGTCTGCGGGGAAAACGGATCCAGGAAGCCCTTGTTACGGCCTGCCGTCAGCAAACGGCGCTCGACGCCGACCTTGTCCATGAGCCCCGTGAAGCCGAAGCCGTCCATCAACACGCCGATGGACCCCACAATGCTGGCTTTGTCGACGTAGATCTTGTCTGCGGCCGCCGCCACGTAATAGCCACCGGAGGCGCACATTTCCTCGACGACGACATAGAGCGGCTTCTTCGGATATTTCGCGCGCAACCGCGCGATGTCGTCGTAAATCATGCCGGCCTGCACCGGACTGCCGCCAGGACTGTTGATTCGCAGGATCACGCCCGCCGCCGACTTGTCCTCGAACGCCGACTCAAGCGCCGAATTGATTTTCTGCGCGCTCGCCTGTCCGTCTGCAGAGATCTCTCCGTTCAGGGTCACGAGCGCCGTGTGCTTGCCCGAACCGACGCCGGCGGACGTCGTGCTGCCGCTATCGAAATCGAAAATCGACCAGACGGCGAAGGCAATGATCGCCAGAATCAGCAGGCGGAAGAAAATCTTCCAGCGGCGCGCGGCCCGTTGTTCGCGAATGCCCGCCATCAGCACCTTTTCCAGCATCTCGCGCTCCCACGGCTTGACCTCATGCGGATCGCGCACGGCGCCGGATGGGGTCCGGGCGCCCGGCGGCGGGAAGCCGGGTTCGGTGCGAGGCGAATCGGGCGGCAAGGAATCGGCCATACGTTATCCAGGACTTTAAGGGACGTTAGAGTGACGTTAGAGTGACGTTTGAGTCAAATAAGGCCGATGCCGCATGCTCAGGGCGCGGAAGACCCCGGCGCGGCGATATAGGCGTCGGGCCACCAGACGACGGTCGTCCGGCAATCGGCCGACGGCACCTCCTCAACTCGCACCGGCTGCAAGGCACCGCCACGACAGGGACCGCCGACGCACAAGCCCGTATCCGGCTCGTAGGTCGCGCCATGTGTGGCGCATATCAAGTATAAGCCGCCCGTCTCGAAGAACTGCCCCTCCGACCAGTCCAACTCCATCGGTACGTGCGCGCATTGATTCAGATAGCCATAGACCTGTCCGTCGTAGCGAATCACGAACGCTGGCGTTGGACGCCCGCTCACGAGCACCTCGAAGCGCACGCCGCGCCCGCCGTCTTCAAGGGCGTCGCCCGCACAGATGGGCAGCGGCGCGGCAGTGTCGGTCACACGCGCTCCAGCAGCCATTCGCGCAGTTCGGCCACGCTTGCGGCGCAATAGGCGGGTTCCAGGGCCACCAACTGGTCGCGAGGATGCGCGCCGCCGTATGCCACGCCCACGCCGGCCGCACCGGCGCTACGCGCCATCTGCAAGTCGTGCGTAGTGTCGCCGATCATGACGGTTCGGCGCAGGTCCTGACCGAGTTCACGCGTCAGTTCCTGGAGCATGGCCGGGTGCGGCTTCGAAAATGTCTCATCCGCGCAACGGGTGGCGTCGAACATCCGCATCAGGCCAGCCGATTCGAGCGCCCGGTTCAGACCGACACGCGACTTGCCTGTCGCCACGGCGAGGAAACGGCCGCGCGAGCGCAGTTCTTCGAGCAATTCGCGCACACCGGCGAAGAGGACCGTCTCCTTGTCGCCGACCAGATAGTGAAAGCGATAACGTTCCGACAAGCGCGGATAATGCGCCGGATCGAGCGACGGGACAGCCATTTGCAGGGCGTCGCGCAGCCCGAGGCCGATCACGTGGCTTGCGAGCTCGTCCGTCGGGACCGGCAGACCGAGATCACGGCAAGCCGCCTGGATGCAGCGGGTAATCGTGGGCGTCGAGTCCATCAACGTCCCGTCCCAGTCGAATACGACCAGGTCAAATTCAGGGCTTGGCATCGGCGGTGGAAGTTCGAAGTTGATTCAGGAATTGCTCACATTCTGGCGGTAACGCGGCTTCCAGCGCAATCGGCGTATCCAGTACCGGGTGTGTGAACTTCAACCGGTAGGCGTGCAGGAACATGCGTTTGATGCCGGGACGGCTGCCCGGACGCGCCAGGTGCTTGTTCAGCGTAAAGTCGCCATATTTGTCGTCGCCGACGATGGGCGTGCCGCAATGCGCCAGATGCACGCGGATCTGATGGGTTCGCCCCGTTTTGAGTTCCGCTTCGAGCAACGTATAAGGCGGGTGAGATTCCACCATGCGAAATACGGTGTGGGAAGCTTGTCCGTCCTCCTGCACACGAACGCGACGCTCGCCTTCCGCCGTGACATATTTATATAGCGGCGCTTTGACCGAGCGCTGACGATCACGCCACTCCCCCGTCACACAGGCCAGATACCGCTTGTCCATGCGGTTATGGCGGATCTGCTCGTGCATTCCAACCAATGCCGCACGCTTTTTCGCAAGCAGCAGGATGCCGGACGTTTCGCGATCCAGCCGGTGCACCAGCTCCAGAAACTTCAGATGCGGCAGCGACCGTCGCAACTGTTCGATCACGCCGAATGACACCCCACTCCCCCCGTGCACGGCGACACCGGCGGGTTTGTCGATAGCCATGAGGTAATCGTCCTCGAACAGGACAGGGAAACTGGCGGCCGGAACGTGGGCCTTTGCGTCGGGATCGGGCGTCGCCATGCGAACCGGCGGAATCCGCACGATATCGCCAAGGACAAGTCGATAGGCTGCGTCTACTCTCCCTTTGTTGACGCGGACTTCGCCGCTACGCAGGATGCGGTATACGTGGCTTTTCGGCACACCTTTGCATTCGCGCAGGAGAAAATTATCGATACGCTGGCCCGCCGAGCCATCGTCGACTTCGACCAGCTTGACCTGCGGTGCGGACGCCGGCGCAACCATTTTCTGCCGACTTTTGCCTAACTCATTCATTATGAATATAATTTGTCCGACAGAGATGGTGGTAGCGGGAATCATGCCAAATCCCCACCTCTGTCCGGTGCATACCCCAAAACGGTATTTTACTTGCACCCCGGGCAGGCTGCTCGTCCGGTGACCCTGGAGCAGCGAGCGCACGCACGTCACGCAGCGACGGCAGGAAGTGGGCCCATAGGCCGCTTCGGTCGCAGCGCGCGGGACGCGGATAGAGTTGGTGGTTATAGAATTTTTTGGCGATCAGCCCGGACGACACTGCCCGAGCTGATCGCTTTGTGAATATCGTTCGCGCAAAAAGTCGAAATGAGGCGCCGTCACAAGAAGAATAAGTGTCGGCAGGCGCCCCGAGAAAACACTGATGAAGTTTCTCGTCCAGTTTCTATTGGTATGGACTGCAAGCCCGAAGTGATCCGCGCCGAGCCGGGGTTTTCCGGTGGCCCGGCGGATCCGGGTGAGCGCGAAAACGTATTCCTGGCGCCATAGCGTCCGTCGGCCTCATCGCCCGGACCCCCCGGCAATTCTTCCACTCCCGGCTCGAACCTCGCGTGTTGGATAACTCGAGTGATACGTGCCCGACGCACTGCACATTGGCAACTGCGGCGGGTGGGAGTCGTTTTCATGAAACGCATGTTGTTCAATGCCACGCAGCAGGAAGAACTGCGCGTGGCAATCGTCGATGGACAGAAACTCATCGACATCGATATCGAGACGGCCGGACGCGAACAGCGTAAAGGCAATATCTACAAGGGTGTCATCACCCGTATCGAACCCTCTCTCGAAGCCTGCTTCGTCAATTACGGCGAAGGTCGCCACGGGTTCCTGCCGTTCAAGGAAGTCGCCCGTGCGTACTTCCGCGAAGGTGCCGATGTGCGCAATGCGCGCATTCAGGACGCCCTCTCCGAAGGCCAGGAACTCATCGTTCAGGTAGAAAAGGAAGAACGCGGCAACAAGGGCGCAGCCCTCACGACGTTCATTTCGCTGGCAGGCCGCTACCTGGTGCTGATGCCGAACAACCCGCGCGGCGGCGGTGTCTCGCGTCGCATCGAAGGCGAAGACCGTCAGGAACTGCGCGAGACGATGGGTCAGCTCGAACTGCCGGAAGGCATGAGCATCATTGCCCGCACTGCCGGTATCGGTCGCTCGGCCGAAGAACTCCAGTGGGACCTGAACTACCTGCTGCAACTCTGGCACGCCATCGAAGGCGCTGCCCACAACATCGAACTGCCGCGCGACTCGGCCCTGATCTATCTCGAGTCGAGCCTCGTCATTCGCGCGATCCGCGATTACTTCCAGCCGGATATCGGTGAAATCCTCATCGATACGGAAGAAATTTCCGAACAAGCCCGCAACTTCATGCAGGTGGTCATGCCCGATCACCTCAACCGCGTGAAGCAGTATCGTGACGACGTGCCGCTGTTCTCCCGTTTCCAGATCGAACACCAGATCGAGACGGCTTACTCGCGCCAGGTGCCGCTGCCTTCGGGCGGCGCGATCGTGATCGATCACACCGAAGCGCTCGTCTCGATCGACGTGAACTCGGCACGTGCCACCAAGGGCGCCGACATCGAAGAAACCGCGCTGCGCACCAACCTGGAAGCGGCAGATGAAGTCGCACGCCAGTTGCGTCTGCGCGACCTCGGCGGCCTGATCGTGATCGACTTCATCGACATGGAGTCGGCCAAGAGCCAGCGTGAAGTCGAACAACGTGTCAAGGATGCGCTCAAGCACGACCGGGCCCGCGTCCAGATGGGCAAGATTTCGCGCTTCGGCCTGATGGAACTGTCACGTCAGCGCCTGCGCCCGTCGCTGTCCGAAGGCACGCACGTGACCTGCCCGCGCTGCAACGGCACCGGCCATATCCGCGATGCCGAGTCGTCGGCGCTGCAAGTCCTGCGCATCATTCAGGAAGAGGCGATGAAGGAGCACACGGCAGCGATCCACTGCCAGGTGCCGGTCGAAGTCTCCGCGTTCCTGCTCAACGAAAAGCGTCAGGAAATCAACAAGATCGAAGCACGCTTCAAGGTTGGCGTGCTGCTGATCCCGAACAAGCATCTCGAAACGCCGCACTACAAGCTCGAGCGCTTGCGCTTCGACGATCCGCGTCTGGATGCTCCGAAAGCCAGCTACGCGCTTGCCGAGGAAGCGGCGCGTTCGCTGGAAGAAGATCCGGCGGGCTACAGCAAGAAGAAGGAAGATGCGCGTCCGCGTCAGGAAGCTGCCGTCAAGGGCATCACGCCCGAGCAGCCGGCGCCGGCGGCTCAACCGCGTCCGGAACCGGTCGCAGCGACGGCGCCGGCCGCTGCCGCACCGGCAAGCGGCGGCGGTATCTTCGGCTTCATCAAGCGCCTGTTCGGTATCGGTGCTGCCGCACCGGCACCGGTCAAGGCAGAAGAGCCGGTCAAACCGACGGCACGCCCGCCGCGTGAGCGTCACGACCGTCCGCATCAGCAAAACCGCAATCGTCGCGGCAATGCGCGCGACGACAGCAAGTCGGGCAAGGACAACGCAGGGCAACCGGCACGCGAAGGCCGTGGCGCCCGTCCGGAACGCGCCGAACGTGCGGAGCGTGGCGAGCGCAATGAACGTAACGAGCGCGGTGATCGCAACGACCGTAATGAGCGTAATGAGCGCGGCGACCGCAACGACCGTCAGGAAGGCCGCGACAAGCGCGAGCGAGATGACGCCCAGCGTCAGCCGTCGCAGGACGTGCGTGCCGAGGAAGGCCGTGAGCCGCGCGAACGCGGCAGCCGTCGTGAACGTGGCGAGCGTCGTGAGCGCCGCCAGACGGAAGGTGCCGACGCTCAGCAAGCCGCACCGCAACGCGCCGCGGCAGCGCCTTTGAACGCTGAGCAGGAAGTGCTCGATCAGGACCTTCTGGCCACTCAGGCCGCGCAGGTCGAAGGCGCTCCACAGGTGACCGGCGAGGAAGGTGAGCAGGCGGGCGAAGAGCGCCGTCGCAGCCGCCGTCGCGGCCGTCGTGGTGGGCGTCGCGAGCGCGAGGCCGGCGAGCAGCAAGTGAACGCCGATGGCGAACACGCTGACATCGAAGCGTCGGAAGCCGACGAAAGCACGCACGCTCCGGTGCTCTCGAACGCGTCTGCACAGAACGTTGCAACTGAGGTACCGGTGCACGCCGCTGCCCCGGCCATTCCGGCACCCGCAGCCGTTGCGCCGGCGGTTCAGGCAGTCCAGGCCGAACCGGCCCCGGCACCGGTTCGTGCCGAGCCGGTGGAGCCCTTCGCGGCCCCCGTCGCCACGGTCACGGAATCTGCACCGGCCGCAACGCCGGAAGTGCCGTCGCACGTGGTCTCTGAGCCGGTCGCACAGGCGCCCGCAACGGCACCTGCGCCGATCGCGCCGGTCAACGTTGCGCCGCTGGCCGCGGCAGACGTGACGAGCACGCCGGTCGTACCGCCGGTCCATGCGCCACTGCCGGTTGCCACTCAGGCGCCCGCTCAGCAGACGGTGCCGGCCGACGCCCTGACGGAAATTGCCGCCACGGCAGCGACGGCCAGCGCCCCGACGCCGGCCGAGCAAGCACCGCAGGTTGCCGAAGTTGTCCAGCCGCCGGTTGCCGTCGAGGCAGCCGCGCCGGAGCAAACCGCCCCGGCGGCACCGGTGCAAACTGCAACGGCAGTACCGGTCGCCCCGGAAGCCGCAGCGGCCGCGACGGAAGTCGTGACGCAAAAGGTTGCCCCGGTGGTCGTTACGCCGACGCTCGAACGCAGCTCGCTCGAATCGACGCTGGCAAGTGTGGGGCTGGTCTGGGTCCACACGGATGCCGACAAGCACCGCGCCGCCAAGGAAGCCGCCGCCCAGGTCGTCCCGGCACCGCGCGTGCAACGCGAGCGTCGCCCGTCGACACCGCTCAACAGCGGTCCGATGGAGCAAGTGGAAACGCGCTCGACGAATCACGTCGCCTGAGAGTGATTTCGTGACACCTCGAACTCACAGGTGCCGCAGATGATGTCCGGGTGGCGACGGCTCACCCGACGTCATCCGATACGAGATCATCGATGTGATGTCAGAAAAGGAGGCTTCGGCCTCCTTTTCCATTTTTTGCTTCCTGCTCAACGGCCCTCCCCGGCCGATAGGCTTTGGGGCAACTTCGCGCCTTACAACCCCGCGTTGTCCCGACTTGTGCCCGCCCGGCGCTGCCCGTATCGTTGCCCTGAGTACAAGTTTGACGTCTCGCCGCGAATACCTCGGTACCGATATCCGATGCGTGAATGGCCCGCGTCGGCGGCATTCAGGTCAATTCGTTAGAATGGAGACGCAAGCTAAGGCCCCACCATGACTGAAACGATCATCAGACTCACCGATCTGCGTAGCGACGCGCGATATGCGACGCATGCCCCGCAGATTCCCGCACAAGTGCGCGCAGCGACCGGCCATCTCGAAGATGCGCTGGTGCGGCCCTTGCACGACCTGCGGATTTCGGTGACCGATCGTTGCAACTTTCGCTGCGTCTATTGCATGCCGAAGGACGTCTTCGACAAGGATTACGCCTTCCTCCCGCAATCCTCCCTGCTGTCTTTCGAAGAAATCGAGCGTACTGCACGCCTGTTCGTCGAACATGGTGTGGAGAAGCTGCGCCTGACGGGCGGTGAGCCGTTGCTGCGCAAGCACATCGAACGCCTGATCGAGATGCTGGCGCGACTGCGTACGCCGTCCGGCAAGCCGATCGACATCACGCTGACGACAAACGGTTCGCTTTTGGCGCGCCGGGCGCAATCGCTCAAGGATGCGGGCCTGACCCGCGTTACGGTCAGCCTCGATAGCCTCGACGATACGATTTTCCGGCGGATGAACGACGTCGACTTCCCTGTCACGAAAGTGCTCGAGGGGATCGCCGAAGCCCAGCGTGTCGGCCTGGGCCCGGTCAAAGTCAACATGGTCGTCAAACGCGGCACGAATGACACCGATATCGTGCCGATGGCACGGCATTTCCATGGCAGCGGTGTCGTTTTGCGCTTCATCGAATATATGGATGTCGGCACGTCGAACGGCTGGCGTATGGACGAAGTGCTGCCGTCAGCCGATGTCATCGCCCGCGTGGGCAATGCTCTGCCTGTGGAACCGCTGGAACCGAACTACCCGGGCGAGACTGCGCAGCGCTGGCGGTACCGTGACGGCGGCGGTGAAGTCGGCGTCATTTCGTCCGTCACCCGCGCTTTTTGCGGCACTTGTTCCCGTGCCCGATTGTCTACGGAAGGCAAGTTGTACCTGTGCCTTTTCGCGAGCTCGGGGTACGACTTGCGCACGCTGCTGCGTAACGGCGCGAGCGACGCGCAGATCTCGACCGTCATCGGCGATATCTGGCACGGACGCACCGACCGGTACTCGGCTTTGCGTACGGCGGCCACTGGCCTGCCGGAGAACGCACCACCGAAAGTGGAGATGTCCTACATCGGCGGATAAACGTTCCAGGCATGATCTGCCACGTCGTCGTCCCGCCGCGGTCCGCGCCGCTTTCGCTTTATCGAATTCCTTCTCGCCACATGATTCTTGATGCCCCGGACGCTAGTCGCGTCCGAGACTCCCGCGCTGTGCGCGTTGCAACGTCTCTCGCAGCGTCTTTCGCAGCCACTTTTGCAACCACTTTTGCGGCTTCGTTCACGATGTTGTCCGCGGCGCCCTTCCGCGCTTGCGCCGCAGCCTGCGCCGAACCTGGTGCCGGACGCGCCACCGCACACGATACACGCGCCGCAATGCGCATCGCCACGCGCCGTGTCCGACAACGAAGCGCGACCGGCCTGAGTTGTCTGGCGTTGCTGTTCACGGTCGTCATGCCAACGATGGCGCACGCGGACTGCGATCCCTCGGACCGCAACATCGCCAACCACGTCATGACCTACAGCGGTCAGCTCGGTGAGCGCAATCCATTGCGTCTCGTGCTGCGCCCGACATCCGGCGGCAAGCTCGAAGGGCGTTATGCGAATGCGTCGTCACAAAGCGACACGCAACTCACCGGCAAGCTCGAAAGCAAGTCGCATCTGCACCTGACCGAATTCGACGCCGGCGGCATGCCGCGCGCGACGTTCGAAGGCGACTTCAGCTCGGCGGACAATGTCAATCGTCAGCAAGGTGCGTCGTCCTCATGCGAGGTCATTTCCGGCCAGTGGAAGGATCTGCGCAACGGGCGCTCGGTGCCGTTCGAGTTGGTGCTGACCAGCATCCAGACCGGCAAGATCGATCATCTGTACGGCGTTGCCGGTGTGAACGACGATGAAGCCGTCAATCGTGCAGCCACACAGTTCCGAAAGGGCGTGCTCGACGATCGGCGCGATGTCGTCGCACAATCGATCCGTTATCCGCTGCACGTATCGTTGCGCGGCAAGACGATCATTCTTCGGAACCCCAAGTCGTTGCTGGCACGCTACAACGAGATCTTTACCGACGGTTTCGTCCGTACGATCGGTGCCGCAGTGCCCCGCCTGATGTTCGCGCGCGATCAGGGCGTGATGCTTGGCGATGGCGCTGTCTGGTTCGATGCCGCGGGCCGGGTCATTGCACTCAATCGCTCATAGCAAATCCGGCAAATCCGGCAAACGCAGCGGTTATTTCAACATCAGGAGTTCAACGTCCATGACGAGCGCAGCGCCCCCGGCCCTCCCGACGATTCACCGCGGCGACATGACCGGCCTGATTCTCGCGGGCGGGCGCGCGCAGCGCATGGGCGGGCGCGACAAGGGGCTTCAGCCGTTTGCCGGGCGCGCGCTGGCGGCACACGCCGTCGAACGCCTGCGCCCGCAGGTCGGCGCATTGCTCATCAGCGCCAATCGGAATCTCGACGCCTATGCTGCGCTTGGCGCCGACGTCGTAAGCGACGAGACGCAGGACTTTGCCGGACCGCTCGCGGGGATGCTCGCAGGCTTACGCGCGGCATGTACGGAGTATGTCCTCACTGTGCCCTGCGACTCCCCCTATTTCCCCTCCGACCTCGGCGAACGCTTGGGTGCCGCACTGAGCGCCGCCGGCGGACGCCCGGCAGTCCCTGCCGCCGGGCGTCCGCTGGCGGCTTACGCCGCGACGGCACAGGGCCCGCACCCGGTGTTCGCCCTGCTCCACCGCTCGCTCGCGGACGATCTCGCCGCGACGTTGTCGGCGGGCGAGCATCGCGTGCGAGCGTGGCTGTCACGCCACAAGGCCGTACAAGTTAACTTCGGCGACGAGCGTCCGTTTTACAATATCAACACGCTGGACGACCTCCATACCGATTCGCCGCACGCCCCTTGACATGCCGGGCATCGACGCGGCCCGATCCGTCGTCGCCGCTTTAATTGGGATTCATGCGGAATTCATGCGGGATCCATACCGCATACGTGCCGGATGACGACGCCACACCGATGACAACACTAGACGAAGCCCTGGCCGGCTTGCCGGACTACGACCCCAACCACATGACGGTCGAGGCGGCACGCGCCGTCATCGCGCGTACCGCGAGCCCGGTATCCGCGATCGAGCAAGTTGCCGTACGCAGCGCACTGGGTCGCGTGCTCGGGCGCGATGTCATTTCCCCGCTGGACGTGCCCGCCTTCGACAATGCGGCCATGGATGGCTACGCATTCGCCGGCAGCGCGCTGAGCGCCGGGGGTCAGGTGCGTCTGCGTGTCGCAGGCCGCTCGTTCGCCGGTCACCCGTTCGACGGCGTGGCCGCTGCGGGAGAGTGCGTACGCATCATGACCGGCGCGCTGTTACCTGCCGGTTGCGACACCGTCATCCCGCAAGAACACGTGCAGCGCGAAAGCGATTCCGATATCGTGACGTTCGACGCGAGCGCCGTGACACCCGGCCGACATGTCCGCCATGTCGGTGAAGACCTTGCCGCCGGGCATGCGGCGTTGCATGCGGGCAAGCGGCTTCGTCCGGCCGCGCTGGGTTTGCTGGCTTCGCTCGGCATTGCCGAAGTGCCCGTGCGCCGCCGTATCCGGGTTGCCTTCTTCTCGACCGGCGACGAACTTCGTTCGGTGGGTGAGCCGCTCGCGCCGGGCAATCTGTACGACAGCAACCGCTATACGCTCTTTGGCATGCTGCAACGCCTGGGCGCCGACGTGCTGGACCTGGGCGTGGTGCGCGACGACCCGCAGGCAATTGAAGATACGTTGCGAACGGCTTGCCGCGAGGCCGATGCCGTGATGACGTCCGGGGGCGTGTCGGTTGGCGAAGCCGATTTCACGCGCGAGATGATGACCCGACTGGGCAACGTCGCGTTCTGGAAGATGGCCATGCGCCCCGGTCGCCCTTTCGCCTTCGGTGAGTTGGAAAGCGAAGGCAAGCGCGCCTTGCTCTTTGGCCTGCCGGGCAACCCGGCCGCCGTGATGGCATCGTTCTACCATCTGGTGCGCGACGGTCTGTTCGTGCTGATGGGCGCGGAGCCGCAGGTCACACCGAGCTTGCCGGTGCCGACGACGACGGCCATTGCCAAACGCCCCGGGCGTACGGAATTCCTTCGCGGAATTCTCGCCGCCGATGCCAATGGCCGCTGGCACGTCACCGTCGCCGATGCGCAGAGCGCCGGGATCCTGCGCACGATGAGCGAGGCCAATTGCTTTGTGACGCTGGGCACCGAACGTGGTGACGTCGCTGCGGGCGAGTTGGTCGACGTTATTGCGTTCGACGGTCTGGTCTGATGATTCACCGCATGAAAGTCTTAGCCAGGACGTCACCGCAGCTACCCGAAAAAACGAAGCAACGAATCAGCAAAGCATCGCCGGCGTCGGCGCTTCGACGACGTTGGCACCACACAAACTGAAAGCACACGGCAATGACAACAAAAAAACAGATCACGTACATCAGTCCGGGCCAAACGGCCAAAGCGCTGGTGCTGGTCTACCTGACCTTCAGCATTCCGCTGGTATTGCTGGCCTTCCTGGCAGCCTTCATCCGTTACGGTGAACTGCCGGGCCTGGCGATCATCTCCGCGCTGGTGCTCAATGCCATAGTGGGTTTCGTGCTCCTCTGGATCGCCTGCCATCTGTATAACTGGGTGGCGGTCCGATTCGGTGGTATCGAAATCGCGCTGAGCGACGCACCGGAAGACGAGTACTAACGCGCCTCCCTTCCCCTCGCACTGGCGGCGACTGACGGCGGGGCATTCCCGTCGCAGTGCCGCTTTTTCTGTTTTGGAGACCCTCCCCCATGTCCCTGACCCTACGCGCTGCCACCGCCGACGACGTCGGCGCTATCCACAGCCTGATGCGAGAGCTGGCCGTCTTCGAAAAGCTGCTGGACATTTTCGAAGCCACGCCCGAGAGCGTGCATGAAGCCTTGTTCGGGAGTCGCCCGGCGGCCGAATGTTTGATGGCGGTATGGGAGGGCAAGCCGGTCGGCTACGCGCTGTACTTCCACAACTTCTCGACCTTCCTTGGTCGGCGTGGTCTGTATCTGGAAGATGTCTACGTGCAGCCGACCATGCGCGGACGTGGCGTGGGGCAGAAGCTGCTGCGCCAACTCGCGCGAATCGCCATCGAACGCAACTGCGGACGCTTCGAGTGGACGGTGCTCGACTGGAATCAGCCGGCCATCGACTTCTACGCGTCGCAAGGCGCCACGGTATTGCCCGACTGGCGCGTCGTGCGCATGACGGGCGATGCGCTTACGCGGTTCGCCAACGCTGAGGGCGCTTAAGCGACCTTAAGCGACCTTAAGCGACCTTAAGCATCCTTAAGCGTCCTCGTCGCTTTCCAACTCGACGCCGAGCAGTTCGACGGCCTGCTCGCCTGGCAACGCCTCAACCGCCTTGAGCTGACGCGCCATCGCGCGCGTGCGCACTTCGGCCTTGTCGATCGAGCGCGTCACCGTCTCCAGTTGAGACTTCGTCTTGGCGAGTACGTCGCCGAACTTGGTGAATTCGGTCTTGACGGCGCCGAGCACCTGCCAGACTTCACTGGACCGACGCTCAATTGCCAGCGTACGGAAGCCCATCTGGAGACTGTTGAGCAATGCCGTGAGTGTCGTGGGCCCGGCGACGGTTACACGGTATTCGCGTTGCAGAAGATCGGAGAGACCCGGACGACGCAATACTTCGGCGTACAGACCTTCGGTCGGCAAGAAGAGCAGCGCGAAGTCGGTGGTATGCGGCGGGGCAAGGTACTTGTCGGCAATGGTCTTGGCCTCAAGACGGATGCGCGTTTCCAACGCCTTCGACGCCTCCTCGACCGCGACCGGGTCGGCACGCTCCTGTGCGTCCAATAGACGTTCGTAATCTTCGCGTGGGAACTTGGCGTCGATGGGCAGCCAGACCGGCTTGTTGCTGTCGCCGTTTTGTCCCGGCAACGCAATGGCGAATTCCACGCGCTCCGTGCTACCCGGACGCGTGGCGACGTTTTTCGCGAACTGCTCCGGTGCGAGCAACTGCTCGAGCAACGCCTGCAATTGCACTTCGCCCCAGATACCTCGCGTCTTCACGTTGGTCAGCACACGCTTGAGATCGCCAACACCGGCGGCCAGCGTCTGCATCTCGCCCAGACCGCGATGCACCTGCTCCAGTCGATCCGAGACCAGCTTGAAGGACTCGCCGAGACGCTGCTCGAGCGTGGCGTGCAGCTTCTCGTCGACCGTACGGCGCATCTCTTCGAGCTTGGCCGCGTTATTGACTTCAATGTCCTTGAGTTTCTGTTCAAGCGTGGCGCGCACCTCTGCCAGACGACGCTCGTTGCCTTCGGCCAGTTGCGTCAGTTGTTGATGCTGCGATTCTCCGAAGCGACGCAGCGTCGACGCCTGCTCCTCGCGCATGAGCTGACCGCTTTGCACCAGACTCTGACGTACCGCCTCGATCTGCGCAGCATTCGACTCGGTAAGCTTGGCGAGCTGTTGCGCGAAGCCGTCGATCTGGTTGTTCTGCACGGTGGCGACACTCGTCATTTGCGCGGCGAGCGTCTGCTGGAACTGCGCCATTTGCGCACTTTGTTCCCCTCGACCGGCACGTGCTGTCTCCGCGAACTCCTGGCGCAAACCGCGCTCGCTACGATCCGCCGCCTGCAGCAAATCGTCGCGAACGTGGGCCAGCGAGTCGACGATTGAGGCATGCAGCGACGCCTCGCCGCCGCGCTGCCACACCTTCACCGCAATCGCAATCATCACCAACAGATTCAGCGCTGCCAGCGCTACCAACACCATCTCGACCATCGCGTTACGACTCCCATTGACCCACGCTTTATCCTGCCGGTTTTGCAACAAACCGGGCCCGAGCGCCGCTCATCGTTAGCGGCCGTTCGGCCCCGGAAATTTCACGAGCGACGTGCCGCCGGATTGAGCAGACACGGCGGCTTGCCCGCTGCCGCACCGAAGCCCAGTGCCGCGATGAGATTGTCGGCTGCGAGACTCGCCATGCCGCGGCGGGTGGCCGCCGATGCACTCGCGATATGCGGCGTGAGCACGACGTTCGGCACCTTCAACAACTCGGGGTGCACGCTCGGCTCACCTTCGAAAACGTCGAGTCCGGCCGCCGCAATCTGTCGCTTCGCGAGCGCCGTCGCCAGCGCCGCGTCGTCAACAATGCCGCCTCGCGCCAGATTCACCAGCGTGGCCGTCGGCTTCATGCGCGCGAGTTCGTCAGCGCCAATCGTGTGATGCGTCGCGCTTGAGTACGGCAGCACGAGGATCACGTGATCGGCCGTGCGCAGCAACGTGTCCTTGTCGGCGTAGCTGGCTTTGCACGCGGCTTCCGTGGCGGCATCCAGGCGCGAGCGGTTGTGATAGACCACCCGCATGTTGAAACCGATGGCCCGACGTGCGATCGCCTGTCCGATTCGTCCCATGCCGATGATGCCCAGCGTGCTGCCGTGCAAATCAACGCCGAGGAACATGTCGTACGCCCACTTGTCCCAGTGCCCCTCGCGCAGCCAGCGCTCCGATTCCGTAATACGACGCGCGGTCGCCATCAGCAACGCCCAACCGAAATCGGCCGTGGTTTCGTTGAGCACGTCCGGCGTATTCGTCGCCATGACGCCCGCAGCCGTCATCGCCTCGATATCGAAGTTGTTGTAGCCCACCGCCATATTGGCCACCACCCGCAGATTCGGCGCACCGGCGAGCACCGAGGCGTCGATGCGCTCGCTCGCCGTGGTAATCGCACCGACCTTGTCGGCCAGGCGAGCGCGTAGTTCGTCGCTCGAAAACACCGTGTCGGCGTCGTTGCGCTCGACATCGAAATACTGCGCCAGACGCTCGATAACGTCCGGGAAAATGGCTCGGGCTACCAGAATCTTCGGTTTCACCAGTTGTCTCGCAGAGATTGGCCGCGTGGTAATGCCGCGGCTCAGAAGAATATCAGGGTCATCACAACGAACAGCGGCAGCAGAATCGCGCCCGACCACAGCATATAGCCAAAGAAGCTCGGCATGCGAATGCCGCGTTGCTCCGCAATCGCTTTCACCATGAAGTTCGGTGCATTGCCGATGTACGTGTTGGCCCCCATGAATACCGCCCCCGCCGAAATGGCCGCGAGCGTGGCGGCGCCGGTCGTCATTAACGTGGCCGCGTCACCACCGGCCGTGTTGAAGAAGACCAGGTAGGTCGGCGCGTTGTCGAGGAACGACGACAGCAACCCCGTCGCCCAGAAGTACATCACATTGTCCGGCGCACCGCCGGGCCCCGTCACCAGACGAATCACCCAACCCAGCGCCCCGGCCTCGCCCGCTCGCAGAATCGCCACGACCGGAATGATCGTGAGGAAGATGCCTGCGAACAGTTTCGCGACTTCCTTCATAGGCTCCCAATTGAAACCGTTTCCCTCACGCGCGGTGCGTGGCGTGATCGCCAGCGAGATCAGCGTCACGACGACGAGGCCCGCATCGCGCGCGAGGTTCTGCAACGCCACCGGCGTGCCGAACACGTTGAATTCGACGCCAGGCTTCCAGATGCCACTCATCAGCACCAGCCCGATGGCGGCACCGAGCAGGAGGAAATTGCGCTTGCCTTCGAGTCGCAACGGTGCGGCATGCGGTGTCGGATCCAGTTCGTCGATCTGACGTTCGGTCTTCTGGCGAAAGTAATAAGCGTCGATCAGGAAGAACAGTCCGAGCAGCACCGCGCAGACGAAGAGCGTTTCCGGCCAGATGTGCGCGGTCGTCCAGAAGAAGTCCACCCCTTGCAGGAAGCCGAGGAAGAGCGGCGGATCGCCCAGCGGCGTGAGTGAGCCCCCGGCGTTCGCCACCAGGAAAATGAAGAACACAACGACGTGCACGTTGTGCTTGCGGTTGTCATTGGCGCGAATGAGCGGACGAATCAGCAGCATGGCCGCCCCGGTCGTGCCCATGATGCTTGCAAGCACGGTGCCCAACGCCAGCAGCCCGGTATTGAGCCACGGCCCGCCACGCAGGTTGCCGTGTACACAGATGCCGCCGGCCGTCGTGAAAAGCGCCGTCAGCAGGACGACGAACGGAATGTACTCCGCGACAACGGCATGGACCGCGCCATGCCACGCGGCGCCCGCGCCGTACGCCAGCGCGAAAGGCAGCAGGAACGCAGCCCCCCAGAACGCGGCGATCTTGCCGAAATGGTGATGCCAGAAAGCGGGCGCGAGCAGCGGCCCGAGCGCGATCGAGAGCAGCAATCCGGCAAACGGCACCCCCCACCAGGCGATGAGTTGCGCGCCATCCGGTCCGGCAGCGAACGCCGCCGGGCTTGCCATTGCGAGCCCCGCCGCGGCCAATGCTCCCCAAATCCCCTTATGCATTGTTTCTGGTTCCTAGTGATTGATGGTCGACTGGGTACGAGTCGACATCAGCGTCGGAGTGCCCATAGCGGCATCAGCTTGGGATATATCCCAAATTAATCCGATGTATCCGGCGATAACACCGATGCCGCCGACGTCCGGTCGCTTTGCGCAAGCAAGGCGTCCCGCCGCCGCGCTTCGGACGGATGAAAGACAGGGTCGAGTCAACGTGGCTTGCTCGGCGTCGTTATGGCGTCGTTATGGCGTCGTTATGGCGTCGTTATCACGTCGTTGTGGCGTCGCTATGACGTCGTTATGACGTCGCGTCGCGTCGTCGTGGCGTCGTCATGGCATCGGGTCATGGCGTTGCGTCGATGTCGTCGCGCAGCGATGCCCCGACGTCGCGCCGCTCAGGCGCCGTCGACGATGATGAGATGAACGCGGTACGGGCCATGCGCCCCCAGCACCAGCGTTTGTTCGATATCGGCGGTGCGCGACGGCCCCGCAATGAAATTGGTCGCGCGCGAGAGCTGGCCGCGCTCGCTGCGCATCAGCGCGAAGCCGTCTTCATGCCCTGCCACGACGCGCGACGCCGGCACGATCGCAATATGCGTTTCCGGCAGCAATGTGGCAGATGCAAAGGTTTCGGGGCCCGACATCATCATCAGCGCACCGGTCTCGGCAATGGCGCAGAAGCAGCCGGTAATGCCGACGAGGTCGTCGCCATGCGGCTTGCGGAATTCCACCTGGCATCCCGCATTGGCCCAGTCGAGTTCTCGCAATGTCGGCCACGCAACCGCCTGCGTTGTCAGCGCATTGGCTTGCAGGTAGGTTGCCGCTGCCGCCGGCACGTCCTGCATGGCGGGCACACGCGTGATCGTCGTCGACAGGGCTTCAGCCTTGGCAATGAAGGTTGCGATGAGGTCGGCGGACATGGCCGGACGCGGTCCCTGCGGGTGCCGCGCGAGATAGTCCTCGGCCGCTGCCTGCTCATTCGCGCGAGCGACATCGGGACGATGCTGCGCGTTGCGAATGCGGGCAAAAATGCGATTGCGGGCGTCGGAGGTATCCATGAACTGTCCTGTGAAGCCAACGCGCCGGTCTAAGGCCGGCGTCGTCACGTGTCGTCTCTCGAGGGCGCCGGCGCAAAGTCCGGCGGGCGTTGCGCAATTATAGCGGGTGGCCCCGAGCGCGCGACGGGCGTTCGCGCACTATCGGAATCGTCTGCCCCTGCGCTCGGACGTCGCCGCAGCGCATGCCGACATCAGCGCACTTTCACCGGCTCGGGCGCAATCTCGAAGACCTGACGCAGATAAGCCAGATAGGCGTCGTCGTCGCACATGTTCTTGCCCGGCGAGTCCGAGAGCTTCGCCACCGGCTGCCCGTTGCAGCGCACCATCTTGATGACGATTTGCAGCGGCTGATAACCGAGGTCATTGGTCAGGTTCGTGCCGACGCCGAAAGCCAGCTTGCAGCGATCGCGAAAGCGTTCGAACAGTTGCAGCACCTTCGGAATATCGAGGCCGTCCGAGAAGATCATGGTCTTGGTGTGCGCGTCGACACGGTTCTGCGCGTAATGCTCCAGCAGGCGTTCGCCCCAGGCGAACGGATCGCCGGAATCGTGACGCGCCCCGTCGAACAACTTGCAGAAGTACATATCGAAGTCGCGCAGGAAGGCGGACATGCCGTAGACGTCCGAGAGCGCAATGCCCAGGTCGCCCCGGTACTCCTTCGCCCAGGTCTCGAAGCCGAAGATCTGCGAGTCGCGCAGACGCGGTCCGAGCGCCTGACACGCCTGAAGATATTCATGCGCCATGGTGCCAAGCGGCGTCAGACCGAGCTTCGAGGCGTAGTACACGTTGCTCGTGCCCGCGAACTGCTCGCCAAGCTCGTCGCGCAACGTGTGGATCACTTCCTCGTGCCACTCCTTCGAGAAACGGCGGCGCGTCCCGTAATCGGCGATTTTGCAATCGCGATAATCCACGCGCTCGGCGAGCATGCAGATCTTGTCCTTCAGGCGCTGGCGCCCTTCCTCATACGCCGGGGTGCGCTGCGTGTTGCGGAAGTACACCTCGTTGACGATGGCAAGGACCGGAATCTCGAAAAGAATCGTGTGAAGCCATGGCCCCCGAATCGTGATGTCGATCTCGCCATTGCCTTTGGGCGACGGCTGCACGGTAATGTACTTCTCGTTCAGATGGAACAGGTCGAGAAAGTCGATGAAATCACTCTTGATGAAGCGCATCGCGCCGAGATAGTGCAGTTCCGACTCGGTAAAGCGCAAGCCGCACAGCAGACGAATCTCGTCGCGGATTTCGTCGACATAGGGTGTGAGGTCCACGCCCTCGGTGCGACACTTGAAGCGGTATTCGACCTGTGCGGCGGGGAAGTGATGCAGGACCACCTGCATCATCGTGAACTTGTAGAGATCGGTATCGAGCAGCGACGTGATGATCATGACGACAGGCTCCGCTAGGAGCACTCACGAGAAAGCATCGAACGCTGCCACGCACGGGTGCATTCGCACATTCGCCAGGCAGCGCACAGGAACATCGAACATCGTACCGCAAAGCGATGTCACGCATGACATCGCAACCCGATTCGCGACGCAGACGCCCGCCTCCCGACGGGGATGGGTCGTGCCGTTTTCAACGCCATTCGGCTCTCGCACCTGTGACGGCGGGCTGCGTTACAATACGCGTTTTAACGGCCGGTCGAAGCCGTTTCGCGCCCTACTCTGGAGTTGTTGGCATGACGCACGTTGTCACCGAAAGCTGCATCAAGTGTAAATTCACCGACTGTGTGGACGTTTGCCCCGTGGACTGCTTCCGCGAAGGCCCGAACTTTCTGTCCATCGATCCGGACGAGTGCATCGATTGCGCGGTCTGCGTGGCCGAATGCCCGGTGAATGCCATTTATGCCGAAGAGGACGTGCCGGGCGACCAGCAGCAATTCATTGCACTGAACGCCGAGCTCTCGCCGAACTGGCCGAGCATCACCAAGACGAAGCCGTCGCTGCCGGACGCCGACGACTGGAAGGACGTCAAGGAAAAGCTGCATCTGCTCGAGCGCTAATCGACGTCGGACCGAACGCCGGGCCGCAAGCGTGACTCTGGCGGCTTTCGCACTGTGAACGCAGAAAAAGTGCGCTCAGAGTGTTGACAGTGTGTAAAAACCGCCACTATAATCGCTTTCTCTTTTGATCCCCGATAGCTCAGTTGGTAGAGCGCCGGACTGTTAATCCGTAGGTCCCTGGTTCGAGCCCAGGTCGGGGAGCCAAGAATACCGAAGCGATGGCCTCGCTCCCGCGAGGCTTTTGTTTTAGTCGATGCGCCGTAACAGCGGTGCGTGACTGCCAAGTTTGATCCTCGATAGCTCAGTCGGTAGAGCGCCGGACTGTTAATCCGTAGGTCCCTGGTTCGAGCCCAGGTCGAGGAGCCAAAACACGAAAAAGCCCGTCTTTGACGGGCTTTTTTGTTGTCTGCGACATAAGCGACCCCGTATTCCGCCCGCGCCTTGCCGCGCACCGCACCAACGCGCTCACCTACCGACGCGCCAAAGAAAACGGGGCGCACTCAGGCGCCCCGCGTTCACATCGAGACCCACCGAACGTCTTCACCGTCCGCAGCCGAAAACTCACTCGCTCGCGGGCGCACCGATGGCAACCGACGGGCTCGGCGAAGTCTTCGTGCTGTGGCTGTTCTCGGCTTCGATCCAACGGCGACGCATCGGGGCGAGCACGAACTTCGCCCCCACAGCCGCCACGATGCTGATGCTCGCCGCCGCAATGAATACGCGATCCCAGTGACCGCCGACCGCCAGCACCGAAGCCAGCGGCACCAGCAAGGCAGCCGTGCCCTTGGCGGTGTACAGCGTACCGGCATTGGACGCCGCATTTTTGCTGCCAAATGTGTCCGCGCACAGCGCCGGGAAGATCGAGAAAATTTCGCCCCAGCACAGGAAGGTCATCGCTGCGAAGAACACGAACATGTACGGGTTCTGACCGAAGTGCATCAGGCCGAGCATCGCCACACCTTCCCCAAGGAAGATGATGAACATGGCATTCTCGCGACCGATCTTGTCGGAGACGAAGCCGCACAGCGGACGCGTAAAGCCGTTGCACAGGTTGTCGATCGACAGGGTCATCGTCAGCAGCGGCAGTGTGGCGCCGAACAGCGTCATGGGCATCGACGCAATGCCGTAGTCCTTCGCGATCGGGCCGATCTGGGCCGTCGCCATCAGACCGCCGGCGGCCACGGCAACGAAGCAGATGTAGATCACCCAGAACACCGGCGTGCGAATCATCTGGCCCGACGTGTAATCCTGCTTGGTCGCCAGATTGCGTCGCGACACGGTCGCCCCCTTCGGCGCACGCGGCTTGACCAGCAGCAGCGCAAGGATGAAGATCGCCACGCCCTGCACGATACCGAAGTTGAAGAACGCCGCCTCGTACCCCGACGAACGAATCATGTTCGCAATCGGAATCACCGTGATGGCCGCGCCGGCGCCGAAGCCCGCGGCGGTCAGCCCCGCTGCGAGACCGCGCTTGTCCGGAAACCACTTCAGCGCATTACCCACGCAGGTGCCATACACGCAACCCGCACCGATCCCTGCGATGACCGCCGCCGTGTACAGCACGGTCAGCGATTCGGCGTAGGAATACATGATCCACGACAGGCCCACGCAAACCGCGCCGCCCGCGACCACGGGACGCGGACCGAAGCGATCCACCAGCCAGCCCTCGATCGGCACCAGCCACGTTTCCACCACGATGAAGATCGAGAACGCCACCTGAATGGCCGCCACGCCCCAATGGTGCTTTGCCTCCATCGGTTCGACGAACAATGTCCACGAATATTGCAGATTGGCCACAAGGCCCATACAGATAATGCCGATCACCAGTTGTGACCAGCGCCCTCCCAGAAAAGAGGTCTTCTCCTCCGGTTGCGCAGCTGCTTGCATGACTTGCCTCCTGTTCCTGTCAGACGATTGACGTCGGCCCGCGATTCGTTGTGCGGTGCCCGACGCCATCGCGTGCGGCCGCGCGCCCCACAAAGGGATTCGCGCAGACGGCACGCCTCCTGGCGTTGCGTGCGGCTCATGCGTGGCCGCTTGATCGCGGAGCGCTGCCTGGCGGCAGGCTCGCAGGGCTTGTGCCCCGGCTGACTGACACTCGGAAGTGCCAAGGGACACTTCCGGCCCCCACTTCGGCGCGGCGACGCAGACTTTTTGGGAAGCCCACGCCGGCAAGTTGCCGACTGCCGAAGGGAGACTGGTGATGCAAATTCGAGTGCGGACCGGCTTGCGCTGTCGGCGTATCACGATGGACCGCATGGATCGCATCGCAAGCCTGGCCCTATCACTCAGGCGGGCGCGCCTCGCGGACGCGTAATCGCCGGATCGCCCGCCCACGGCTGGCAGCGGGGAGATGAGGAACGCCCCAGCACACGAACAACTTCCGTGAACACTGAAGGCGGATACGACAAGGCAGCCGGTGCGCGACAAACGTCGCACGAAGACTGCCCGAAAGGAAATGCGTGCTTACCCAACTGATGTCTCCGATGAATGCCGTGCCGCCTCGACCCGATCGAGTTTTCCCCCGGCGATGTCACGGGAGCACGACGGGTCGTTTCGACACTCTGAATCTGATATACAAGATTCAATATATCGAATTAAGTATTTTTTATGGTTCCAAAATTAGTCGATGGCCGGAGCACTGTCAACCCGAGAGCGCCCTCATGGGCGTGCCGGACGTGTCAGGCCAGCCTCGGAGGCGTCGCTTGAAATGCCCCGGAGGTAAGCGCTCGATAACCCGCAAACCAAGACAGACCGCGCTGTTGCGAGGGGGGATGCTTCAGATCGACAGTCGGGCTACCCGTGGCGGATGAATGCCACCGGGTAGCGAGGTCAGGGAAAACGATGAGAGTTTGACGGGTCTTGACCGCCCTCGGGCAACGTCGATCCAGGCGACCAGGCCGCTCCAGCCGATCAGGCCGATTCAGTCGGATCGCCGGAATTGTTCCGGATGAACGTCAGATGCTCATGCAGCGACCGCTGCGCGCTGCCGACATCGTGCGACGCGACAGCATGAAAAATGCGGCGGTGCTGGTCGATAAGTTCCGCCAGATCTGCCCCATGTCCGACAATCGCGCGGTAATTGTCGACGACCGATCCGCGCAGCAACTCGAAGATCGCGTGCATCAGATGCACCAGCACGAGGTTGTGCGTGGCCTCCGCGAGCGCCAGATGAAAGTGCGCGTCGAGTTCGGGCACACGGGTCAGGAGCGACTGCCCCCGGGCATCTCCCTCGCCGTCGAGTCCGTCGCGCCCGGCCGCGTAGGCGGTTTCCAGCGCTTCGAGCGCCTGCGACAGACGTGCAATATCCTCGGGCGTGGCACGTTCGGCAGCCAGTTCCACGGCTTTGGCTTCGAGCACTTCGCGCATTTCCAGTACATCGTCCACAGTCTTGCTGTGACGGGACATCAACTGCGACAGCGGCTCGGCGAGCAGCGGCTGACTGGCATTGGCGACCAGATAACCGCCGCCTGCGCGGCCGACGATCAGCCCGCGCGACTCCAGCCGCAACAGCGCTTCGCGCAGCGACGGACGCGACACGCCCATCTGCTGCGCCAGATCGCGCTCGGACGGCAACGCGGAGCCCGGCGCGAGCCGACCTTCGACGACCATCGTCTCCAGTTGCTCGTAGACCATGTCGGACAGACGCAGGCGTGGGGGCGGCGTGACCGGCGCAAAACTGGCGGTGGCCCCCGACGCCCCGTTGGATTCACTGGCGGAAAGCGTAGACATAGGCAAGGACGACTCGTTGGACGGCATGTCGGCTTCGGTTCTCAACAGAAAAATCACAGACGCCACGATACAGGATGCGGTTCGGCTTCGGGTGTGCCCGCCCCACCGCCCTGCCCAGGCGTGACTAGAGGATCTTCCTCAAATTTAGGGTTAACCCGGTAGTCGAAATCGGATCATTCCCTTTACGATGACGTCATCCGACAACTGGTCGACCAGTCTACCAGTAGACCAACGACAGTGAACTGTCATTACACGTCAACGATCGTCCGAGAGCAAGCCCAATGGGATCGAATGTGTCGTCCGCTGCCAGTCAGCGTCATCACCCCGATAGTCACACCCGCGAGTTGGACGGCGAGTCAGATCCGGCGCGCCATCCGCAGACGGTTACCCCGTCAGCGTCGTCCGCAGTCACGGCCACCGCGCCCCACACACCCGCCGCCGAATCCGCTGCCGAACCTGTATTCGACGCGTTGACCGACGCCACCCGCGCGGCCCGTCTCGCCGCCTTGCGCGCCGCAGTGCCCGACGCCCAGTGGCTCACCGATCGCGAGCAGATCACGCCGTACGAGTGCGATGGTCTGGCCGCTTACCGCAAGCTTCCGCTCGCGGTGGTGCTGCCCGCCGACGAAGACCAAGTCTGCCGCATCTTGCGAGCGTGCCACGCACACGGCGTTCCTGTTGTGCCACGTGGGGCGGGCACGGGCCTGTCCGGCGGCGCCATGCCGATTACCGACGGCATCGTGCTCTCGCTGGCGAAGTTCAAGCGCATTCTCGACGTCGACGCCTATGCCCGCACCGCGACCGTGCAGCCGGGCGTGCGCAACCTCGCCGTCTCCGAAGCCGCCGCGCCGTATGGCCTCTATTACGCCCCCGACCCTTCGTCCCAGATCGCCTGCACCATCGGCGGCAACGTCTCCGAGAATTCGGGCGGCGTGCACTGCCTGAAGTACGGGCTCACCGTGCACAACGTGCTGCGTGTGCGCGCGGTGACGATGGACGGCGAGATCGTCGAGTTCGGCTCCCATGCGCTGGATTCGCCCGGCCTCGATCTGCTTTCGGTCTTCATCGGCAGCGAGGGCATGTTCTGCGTCGTGACCGAGGTCACTGTGAAGCTCGTGCCCAAGCCGCAAGTCCAGCAAGTCATCATGGCGAGCTTCGACGACGTGCAAGCCGGTGGCGACGCCGTCGCGGCGATCATCGCGGCGGGCATCATCCCGGCGGGTCTGGAAATGATGGACAAACCGGCCACGCAAGCCGTGGAAGAGTTCGTGCACGCCGGCTACGACCTCGACGCCGCGGCCATCCTGCTGTGCGAGTCCGACGGCACGCCGGAGGAGGTCGCCGAAGAGATCGCTCGCGTATCGGCCGTGCTGCGCGCGTCCGGCGCCACCCGCATTCAGGTCTCGACCTCCGAGGCCGAACGGCTGCGCTTCTGGTCCGGTCGCAAGAACGCCTTCCCCGCCGCCGGGCGCATCTCGCCCGACTATTACTGCATGGACGGCACCATCCCGCGCCGCACGATCGGCACGCTACTCAAGCGCATCGAAGCGATGGAGGTGCAATACGGGCTGCGCTGCATCAACGTCTTTCATGCGGGCGACGGCAACATGCATCCGCTGATTCTCTTCAACGGCAACGACCTCGACGAATGGCACCGCGCCGAAGCCTTTGGCAGCGACATTCTCGAGGCCTGTGTGGAGCTGGGCGGCACGGTGACGGGCGAGCACGGTGTGGGCATCGAGAAGATCAACTCGATGTGCGTGCAGTTCTCGCCGGAAGAGCGCGACGCATTCTTCGCCGTGAAGCGTGCCTTCGACCCCGCCGGATTGCTTAACGCCGACAAGGCGATCCCCACGCGCGCGCGCTGTGCCGAATACGGCAAGCTGCATGTGCGCGGCGGACTGTTGCCCCACCCCGATTTGCCGAGGTTCTGATGTCGCAAGTCCCCCCCATCACATCGTCAGACATGCAAGCGAGCGCCGCCGCCCAGGCCCTTGCGGCGATTCGCGAGCGTGTGCTCGCCGCCACGGCCAGCGGCACGCCGCTCGACATTCACGGCGGCAATACGAAGCGCTGGTACGGCGAGACGCCGAGCGGCGAGCCGCTCGACATGCGCGCCTATCGCGGCATCGTGTCGTACGACCCGGCCGAGCTCGTCATCACCGCGCGCGCGGGCACGCCGCTCGCCGAGATCGAAGCCGCACTGGCCGAGCGCTCGCAGATGCTGCCGTTCGAGCCGCCGCATTTCGGCGCCGGCGCCACGCTCGGCGGCTGCATTGCCGCCGGACTCGCCGGGCCGCGCCGCCCGCACGTGGGCGCGCCGCGCGACTTCGTGCTCGGCGCTGTCGTCATGAACGGTCACGGACAAGTCCTGCATTTTGGCGGACAGGTGATGAAAAACGTCGCGGGTTACGACGTCTCGCGTGTTCTCGCCGGCGCCCTGGGCACGCTTGGCGTGCTGCTCGAACTCTCGATCAAGGTGTTGCCGTGCCCGGTCGCCGAAGCCACGCTGCGCTTCGCAATGACACAGACCCAGGCGATCGATCAGCTCAACCGCTGGGGCGGTCAGCCGCTGCCGCTGATGGGTTCGGCATGGCATGACGGTGTACTGAGCGTACGTCTTGGGGGCGCGGCGGCCGCCATCGATGCGGCCCGGGCGACGATGGGCGGTCATCACGTCGACGCCATCGAAGCGCATGCGTTCTGGGCGTCGCTGCGCGAACAGACGCATCCGTTCTTCGCCAGCGCGCCCGTGCAGGGAGACGGCGAGCCGCTGTGGCGCCTGTCGGTACCGCCCACGACACCCCCGCTGGCGCATGGCGACGAGCATCTGATCGAATGGGGCGGCGCGCAGCGCTGGTGGATCACACAGCGCCCTGCTGCCGACATCCGCGCAATCGCCGCAGCGCTCGGCGGGCATGCTACGCTGTTTCGCCACGGCAACAAGTCGGCGGGTGCGGCAAGCGTTTTCACACCGCAACCGGCGGCACTGCAGGCGATCGGCGAGCGTCTTCAACAAGCATTCGATCCGAGCCGCATCTTCAACCGTCATCGGTTGTACCGGTAAATCGCTAATTTCAGAACGATGCAAACCAACCTCGCAGAATTCCTCCGTCAAACACCGGACGGTGACGAAGCCGAAGCCATTCTCCGCAAATGCGTGCATTGCGGATTCTGTACCGCGACCTGCCCGACCTACCAATTGCTGGGCGATGAACTCGACGGCCCGCGCGGGCGCATCTACCTGATCAAGCAGATGGTCGAGGGCCAGCCCGTGACGCGCGAAACCCAGCGCCATCTGGACCGCTGTCTGACGTGCCGCAGTTGCGAGTCGACGTGTCCTTCCGGCGTGCAGTACGGACGTCTTGCCGATATCGGCCGCCGTCACGTCGATGCCAAAGTCGGTCGTCCGGCGAGCGAGCGCGCCCTTCGCTGGACGCTCGCGCGTGTGCTGCCCAACCGTACGCTGTTCTCGCCCGCGCTGCGCCTCGGCCAGCAGTTTCGCGGCCTGCTGCCGCGCGCGTTGCGCGAGAAGGTGCCGCATCGTCAGCGCTCGGGAAGCTGGCCGCAGGCCAAACACGCGCGGCGCATGCTGATGCTCGAAGGCTGCGTGCAACCGGCCATGTTGCCTAACGTCAACAAAGCCACGGCGCGCGTGCTCGACGCCCTCGGTATCGAAATGGTCCGCCCGTCTTCAGCCGGGTGCTGCGGCGCGATTCGTCTGCACCTGAACTATCACGACGATGGCCTGAACGACATTCGCCGCAATATCGACGCTTGGTGGCCCGAGATCGAAGCGGGCGCGCAAGCGATCGTGATCAACGCTTCCGGGTGCGGGGCGACGGTCAAGGAGTACGGGCATTTGCTGCGCCATGACCCGCAATACGCGGGCAAGGCGCAACGGGTCTCGGAACTCGCGCGCGATCTCTCGGAAGTGCTGCTCGACAATCTCGAAGCCCTGCAAAAGCGCGTGCCGCAGCGGCTCACGGGCAAGAACGGCAAGATTGCCTACCACCCGCCTTGCACGCTGCAACATGGCCAGCAACTCAAAGGGGTGGTGGAGAAGGTGCTCGCCGGCGTGGGTGTCGCGGTCATGCTGCCGCAGGACAGCCACATCTGCTGCGGCTCGGCCGGCACCTACTCCGTGACCCAACCCGAACTGTCGCATCAATTGCGCGACGCCAAATGGAAGTCGCTCGACGCGCTCGAGCCCGAGCTCGTCGTCTCGGCCAATGTCGGCTGCATCTGCCATCTGCAAGGCACGGCCAAAGGCGAACATGCCCGCAACCACGCGCCGGTGCAGCACTGGATCGAGTTGCTCGACCGTCTGATCGCCACCGCCTGAGCGGTCCTCACGATTGATTGTCCCGTCGATCGGGACAATCAATCCCCTTGCCGCTCATTTATCTGCACGATTGCGCTCCCTAGAATCGGGGCTAAGTCAGTCGACGTCATATCGCCGTCGCTCTCACGAGCGGAGCGCCATGACCGACACGACCGTCCAATGAGGTCCATTTGTCCATCCCGTACATTTGGCCAGTCATCCCGATTCCTTCACCGGAGCCTGTCATGATCGATGTCAAAACCGCCCCGTACGCTGCGCTGCTGCTGCGCGTCTCGCTGGGTATCCTGTTTCTTGCCCACCTGTCGCTCAAGGTGTTCGTCTTCACGGTGCCCGGCTTCGTCGGCTTCATGGGCTCGCTTGGCCTGCCGCCTGTCGTCGCCTATGTCACGATGGCGCTGGAGCTCGTCGGCGGTCTGATGCTGATTACCGGTTTTTATGCACGCTGGGCGGCCCTGCCGCTCGCCGCGCTGATGCTCGGCACCATCGTCTCCGTGCACGGCCACAATGGCTGGATGTTCGCCAACAAGGGCGGCGGCTGGGAATTTCCGGCGTTCTGGCTGGCGGCATTGCTGGTCGTGGCGCTGCTCGGTGACGGCGCATTCGCCCTTCGCCGCTCGCACGCGGCCTGATGGCCGGCGTCGTCGGCTCGAAATCGTGATTTGTTTAGCGTAGTGTTGCCGGAGTGATTGCCATGTCAGCCCTTCCCACCCTCTTCGTCTCCCACGGTTCACCGCTGCTCGCGGTCGATCCCGGCCGCACCGGCCCGTTGTTGACGGCGCTGGGGCGTGCGGTGCCGCGTCCGCGCGAGATCCTCGTGATTTCGCCTCACTGGTCGACGCCCGCACCGCGCGTGGGGAGCCTGGCGCAACAACGCACGATTCACGATTTCGGCGGCTTCCCGCGCGAACTGTATGAACTGGAGTACCCGGCGCCCGGCGCGCCTGCGCTTGCCGAGCGCACTGTCCAGCGCCTGCGGGACGCCGGGCTACCCGCGCTCACCGACGACCAGTGGGGCCTCGATCACGGTGCGTGGGTGCCGCTGAGCTATCTGTACCCCGTGGCCGACATCCCGGTGACGCAGTTGTCGCTGCAACGCCAGATGCGTCCGGAATATCAGTACCGTCTCGGGCAAACGCTCGCCCCGCTGGCCCGCGAAGGGGTGTTGATCGTGGCGTCCGGCAGCTTCACGCACAATCTTCACGAGGTGTTCCGCGCCCCGACGGAAGACCGTGCCGAGGCGCCGTATCTCGCCGAGTTCGTCGAGTGGTTCACGCAACGTCTGGGCACGATGGATCTCGACGCGCTGTTCGATTACCGCGCTCGCGCCCCCCATGCCGAGCGTGCCCATCCCACGGACGAGCATCTGCTGCCGATCTTCGTCGCGATGGGGGCAGCCGACAACGCTCTGCACCAGACGCACTTCGATACCGGCGCGACCTACGGCGCGCTGCGCATGGATGCCTTTGCATTCGGCAACGCCGCGCCGTCGCTCGCCGAGGTGAACGCGCTGGCACAATAGCGGCGTCGACGTTCGGGCTTGCGCTCGCCGCTGCGCCCGGACGCCGCCTCCCACGACCCGTCGCCCCCCGTTTGAGGAGCTTTGCCCCGGCATGAACAAACTTCGCGAGATCGAATGCTTCATCGCCGTGGTCGAGTCGGGCAGCTTCGTGAAGGCCGCCGACACGCTGGGCATCTCGAAGACGGCCGCCTCGCGCTACGTCGCCGATCTGGAAGCGCGCCTGGGCACGCGATTGCTTCAGCGCACCACGCGTCGCCTGTCGCTGACCGAGCCCGGGCAACGCTACGTCGAGCGTTGCCGCCAGATTCTGGCGGAGCTCGACGAGGCCGACTCCATGGCCGGCGAGCAGGATGGCGAACCGACCGGGCCGCTGCGCATCAACGCGCCGCATACGTTCGGCGTGCTGCACCTCGCGCCGCTATGGCCCACGTTTCTCGCGCAGTTTCCCCAGGTTTCCCTCGACATCACGCTAAGCGACCGGCTCGTCGATATCGTCGACGAAGGGTACGACCTCGCGATTCGCATCTCCCGCTTGCCCGACTCCTCGCTCGTCCATCGACGGCTGGCCGGCACGCGCCTGGTGCTATGCGCCTCGCCCGGATACCTCGCGCAACACGGCACGCCGACGCACCCGAGCGAACTCACCCGCCATGACACGGTGGGCTACAGCTATTTCCTTCATCGTCGTGAATGGCATTTCGATGGCCCCGACGGTCCCGTGTCCGTTCAGACACATGCGCGACTGATCGCCGACAATGGCGACACCTGTGTGGCGGCCGCCGTGGCGGGCAGCGGCATCATTCTGCAACCGGCGTTTCTTGTGCAGGACGCGCTGCGCGACGGTCGTCTCGTCGAATTCCTGTCCGAATACACCCAGGGCGAGCGCGGCATCTATGTCGTGTACCCGTCGCGCAAATACCTGAGCGCCAAGGTGCGCGCCATGATCGACTTCCTCGTCGAGGCATTCGCCATGCCAGGCTGGCGCGTCCTCGACAACCGGTGAGCTTCGGCAGAGCGCACCGTCGACGTCAAAGCCTTCCGGGGCAAGGTTGCGCGGGCTGTCGCCGCTCGCCCGCCGGTGCGTCGGCGGCGTTCGCGCAGCGCGTTAAATGTGCTGGCATCCGCCGCGAAAGCCCCCTGAACCCCACATCAACGGTCGGCAAAACACCGCAACGCCACGGACATTTATTGGCAACGGTATTTGTCACTTATACTGTTAGGCCTGTCGTCCCATTACTTTTATTTTGGAAAACTTTTTACTGATCGTCGCTGCGATCCTGCTGGTGTTCCTCAACGGCTTTTTCGTGGCGGCGGAATTCGGCCTCGTCAAACTGCGCCAGACGCGCGTTCATGTCATTGCCCGCCAACGGGGTTGGCGCGGTCGTATCCTGGCCAAAGTCCATGGCCAACTCGATACTTACCTCTCTGCGTGCCAACTGGGCATCACGCTCGCCTCGCTCGGGCTTGGCTGGATCGGTGAACCCGCCTTCGCGCGCATTCTCACGCCGCTGTTCGAACTCGTCGGCGTCAGCTCCCCGGAACTGATCCACGCGCTGGCGTTCTTCATCGCGTTCTTCACGATTTCGTATCTGCACATCGTCGTGGGCGAACTCGCACCGAAATCGATGGCCCTGCGTATGCCGGAAGCCGTGTCCGTGTGGACGGCGGCGCCGTTGTACGGCTTCTACTGGCTCATGTACCCGGCCATCTGGATCCTGAACCACAGCGCCAACCGTCTGCTGCGCTGGACCGGCCTCGACCCCTCGCACGGCGCCGACGCCCATTATTCGGCCGACGAAATCAAATTGATCCTGCGCCGCGGCGCGTCGAGCGAAAAGCTCTCGCGAGACGACTGGAACGTGGTCGCTTACGCCATCGATTTCAGCGATCTGACCGTGTCCGACCTGATGCGGCCGATGAGCGAAGTCGCCGCGTTTCGCCGAAACGCCACGTTCAAGCAGAACATGGACACGGCATACCGCCACCGCTACAGCCGCTATCCGTTCTTCGACAACGATGGCGAAACCGTGCTCGGCGTCGTCCACCTCAAGGACCTGTTCCTCGCAGAACATCACGGTCAGCCCATCGAGGACCTGGGCAGCATGGCGCGCCCGGTCGAGCGCGTGAAGCCCGACATGCCGGCACGCGAACTGTTCAGCCGCTTTCGTCGGGGCGCTCCGCACTTTGCCATCGTGGGATGGCCGGATCAGAAGCCGATCGGCTTCCTGACGCTCGACAACCTGCTCTCCGCGCTGGTCGGCAAGATCCGCGACGAATTCCGTCAGACGGAAGACGACTGGACCCGCATGGAAGACGGCACGCTCATCGGACGCGGCAGCCTTCCGATCCTGACGCTGGAGCGGGCACTGGGCATCGACATCCCGAGTGAGCACGCGGAATCGGTCGGTGGGCTGATCATGAATGCGCTCGGTTACCTCCCGCGCGAAGGCCAGAAGGTGGACTTCGACGGCTTCTCCGTAGTCGTCAAGAAGATGCAGGGCCCACGCATTGTGCTCGTGCGCATCTACCCCGACGGAATTCGCGAAGCCCGCGGCGAACCGCCCGATGTGGCGACACAGCAACGCGAGCACTGATCCGCCGGTTGATGCCCGTCGCATTCCCTTGCCAGAATACGCACTATGCGTGACCCCGCCCGATAGAGGCAAAACGATGGGTCACGCGGGCGTGCGGGGCAAGGCAGCACATCAGTTCGTCACAACAACGCCGAGGCGACGTTGGACGACATGGGGAAGACGACATGGGGAAGTTGTCTCTCGACGCGCTGATCAGCACCTGCTACGACGGCGTGCTTGACGAAGCCTCGTGGGATCGCGCGCTGCGCGATTTCAACGAGTGGGTCGGTGGCATGGGATTTCACTCGGTGACGTGGGATCGCGAGCGTCACTGCGCCACACGCGACTCGACGTCGCTGAATGCCTCGCCCGACCTCATTCGCGAGTTCGTCGAGAAGCTGGCGCCGACCGACCCGCGCGTGGCGCTCATGCTACGTCAGCCCGTCGGCCATGCCATGCGGTGCCACCATCACCTGAGCGATCGCTACGTCGCCCGTAGCGAGCTCTTCAACGAATTCCTCATTCCCAACGGTGTTCGCTACACGTACGGCCTGCATCTGGACGGCGCCGACGGCGCCAGCGAATTGCTGGCGATTCTGCGCAGCCCGGACCACGCGCCGTTCGAAGACGCCGACGCCGCCCCCGAACTGGAGACACTGACGAAGCACATTGCGCGAGCGGCGCGTCTGCGTGCCGGTACGCGTCATTTGCAGGCGCAGGCGGCAATCGGCATGGCGGTGCTCGACCATCTCGACATGGCCATCGTCATTGCCGATGCAACGAGCCATGTGCACTACCTGAACGTGGCCGCTCACCAGATTCTGGGCGACACGCGCAACGTCGGGATTCGAGGCGGGAAGTTCGCCGCGCTGCAGCCGAGCGACGAGCAGGCGATGCGGCGGCTGATTGCGGGGGCCACGGCGCCAATGCCCGTAGCCGGCAGTCATCGTCTTCACGGTGACAATCAGCGCCATTGGGTCGTCACGGTGCTGCCGCTGCGCGAATCGCACGTGTGCGCCGCGCCGTGGCAACGGCCGATGGCGATGCTCACGATCGGTGAACTGGACCGGCGCGTGACGGTCGGTCCTTACACGTTGAAGGTGCTGTTCGGCCTGTCGCCGGCGGAAGCGCGGCTCGCGCAGGCGCTGGCCGAGGGGCGCGAGGTGGCGCAATACGCGCAGGACGTCAACATTGCCGTCAACACCGCGCGCGCGCAGCTACGGCACATTTTCGACAAGACCGGATGCCGCCGGCAAGCGGATCTGCTGCGCCTGCTGCACGCGATACCGGCGCTGCGAATCGACGCGCCGGGCTGAGCGTTGACCGCCCGGACCCGTCGACGATTTAGCCCGGCGGCGAGTTATCCGCGTGCGAACGCCTTGCGATTGAGTTCGAGCTGCGTAATGAGCTTTTGCAGACGCGACTCGGCCGTGCGCGAGAGCGCAATGAAGCGGCAGCCGATGTGATATTCGATGTCCTTCGCCAGCGGCACGGCGCGCACCGCACAGACCTCCAGATCCACCTGCACCGTCCCGTAGTCGCGCAGTTCCATGTCGACCTGCATGAGCATCGAGCCCTTGGGAATTTCTGCGGCCGCCTCGGCCTTCGTGCGCAGGCCGACACCGCCGAGCGACAGATCGAACACGGCCAGACGCATCGGCGTCTCGTCGGGGAATTTGACCGTGCACTGATACGGATCGAGGATCGGCGTCTTCACGCGGAAATAGTCGCGGCGTTGCAGGCGCACGAGCGTTTCCGGATACGACGAATAGAACGCCGGATACCCTTCGTACTCACGCTCCTCCACGTCGCCGATCGGGAAATGCACCTGGATGCCTTCGGGCACGCCCACGAACAGGGCACGCTTGTTGGCGAGCAGTGCGCGGTTCTCCGTCTCGATGCCGCCCCAATCGAAGTAGAAACCGCGCGCTTGCGGTTCGACCTTGAGCAATCGCGTCACGAGTTGCCGCTGGCCGTTCGCGAAGTACACCGTCATGAAGTCCCCGCGCGTCGCCAGATGACGCAGCACGCCGCCGATCTCCAGCGGATTGCTGATGCGAAAGGTGTCATGCAGTTGAGACTCTTCGTCCGTGGGCGCCGGTGTCACCTGCGGTTCTGTCGTTTCCATACCTGATCTTCTATTTGTCCCCGTGACGGCCCGAGCGCGAGCGCACGATCCGTACGTAATAAAGCCGTTGCGACGCGCCATGCCGCATATCCTGGCGCCGGCATCGCGACGTGAGGGAGTGCCCGTCGGCACACGCCTGCCGTCTCATGCATCGGGTCAGGGACGTTGAGTCATGGACGTTAACGGTCACTGGCCGAAAATATTGAGTGCTTCAGCGCACGAACTTACCACTCCCCGTATCGTGCACCACGCCCGGGCCTTCCAAAGCCCGCCTACCACGCTTTCATACGCTTGCCTTCGCTACCCGACGACCCCCGTCGCCGGATCAGCGATGTACCGCCGCCATCAACGCCCCAAAGCCCATGAACACGCCGCCGCTGATGCGGTTGAACGCCTTGAGCACGCGCGCTTCGCGCAGGTAAGGGGCAATGCGCAGGCCACCGGTCGCGTAGACCAGGTACCAACTCACCTCGATGATGGCGAACGTGCCGAGCAGGATGGCGAACTGCGGCACCTTGGCGGCCGTCGGATCGATGAATTGCGGTAGAAATGCCGCCGCGAAGAGAATGGCCTTCGGATTGCTGGCGGCGACGAGGAAGCCCGCCTTGAAGAGCTTGCCGAAGCTGGCATCGGCCGCCAGGGCCGGCGTCGCCAGCGTGGCCGCTTCACCCTGGGTATCCACCGGCGAGCGCCAGCTCTTGTAACCGAGATAAATGAGGTACGCCGCGCCCGCGTAGCGCAGGGTATCGAACAGCATCGGCCAGGCCTTGAGTACCGCGCCCAGCCCTGCGGCGGAAATCGACATCATGGCGATGAGCGCCGTCATGCAACCCGCCATCGTGCCGAGCGACGGGCGCAAACCATGGCGCGCGCCATGCGTCATGACGAGCAACATGTTCGGCCCCGGCGTCGCCGAGACGAAAAAAACGGTGACCACATACAGCCACCACGTTTGCAGGCTCATGATTGCCTCGAAAAAAGCGTGTCGCGAAATCGATTTGGCATTGTAGCGTCGAACCGTGACGGTAGCATCGTCCGCGTGCACGTCCTGCACGATTCACTACGATGGCACACCGTTCGGAGGGCGCGACACAAAAAACAAACAGGCCCGATGACTTTCGTCATCGAGCCTGTTGATCACGAGATATCGCCTCGCCCGAAGGCCGAGGCAACATCGCGAGAAGCGCTCAGCCCTTAGATGGGCTTGATGTTCGCAGCTTGCTTGCCCTTCGGGCCAACCTTAACTTCGAACGAGACCTTTTGGTTCTCTTGCAGCGACTTGAAGCCGTCAACCTTCACTTCCGAGAAGTGAGCGAACAGGTCTTCACCGCCGGCGTCCGGGGTAATGAAGCCGAAGCCCTTTGCGTCGTTGAACCACTTAACAGTACCGGTTTCCATGTTTTTTCCTAATAAAACAATAGCTTGAGGTCGGAATGACCTCGTGATGCGCTGACAATCAAGGGAAAATGAAGGACTAGAAACCAGCGAGAAGCAGGAAAACTACGTCTGACAACAACTTCGCGGCTTGACAATCTGCAGTTGGTTTTATACGTGTCACGCCGACGCTTGTCAACAGGGGAAATACCGCAAAATAAGTAACAATTTCCGCAAATAGCGGGGAATTTGGGCGCTCTTTGGGTGTCCGACCCGCCGTTGCAGCCCGTACAATGGGCGTTTTGTCCCGCGCCCATGCCGTTGTCGCGCGTCCGGCCCGTGTTTTGTGCTGTCTGAAATCGTTTTCGAACGTTTTTCCCCTATCGGGCGCACATTCCCTCAAAGTGGCCGGGCGGAAGAGATTTGCGACCGTCGGCGGGCCTCCACCCCCAAGTTTTTTTATTTGCCCACGGATGGAGCCTAATCGTCTCGCGCGATTCTTGCGATCGCAAACCGAAATTCGCATGCCCGGCCAGCCCCACTGGCTCGCCCGGTGCCGTACGCATCTGATCAGTCTGGCCGTTTGCGCCACACTGGCCGCCTGCGCCGGTTCGCCGACCTATGGTCCGGTGCCCGCAGGCAGCTATCGGGTGCAATCCGGCGACACGCTCTACGGCATTGCACGGGCCAACAACGCGAGCACGGCCGATCTGGTGCGCTGGAACAGTTTGCCCGACGCCGACAAGATCGAAGTCGGTCAGGTATTGCGCGTGGTGCCGCCGCCCGGTGCGACGAACACGCCCGCGCCGGTGGCCTCGTCAGGCGGCAGTGCGGCGACGCGGCCCCGCCCGCAGGCCAAGCCATCGAAACCTGCCGCGAAGCCCGCACCGGCGCCCGCAGCCCCCCGCACGGCGACGAACAAGATTCCGATGACCTGGCCCGCCACAGGCAAGATCCTCGCGAACTACAACGGCAGCAGCAACAAAGGCATCGACATCGGCGGCCAGTCCGGCGACCCGATCTACGCCGCAGCCGCCGGCAAGGTGGTCTACGCTGGCAACGGTTTGCGTGGCTACGGCAATCTCGTGATGATTCAGCACGAAAACGGCTATCTCACGGCGTACGCCCACAATCGGGAATTGCTGGTCAAGGAAGGCGTATCGGTCTCGAAGGGCCAGACGATTGCGAGAATGGGCGACACCGACTCGCACGGCGTCGTGAAACTGCACTTCGAAGTGCGTCAGAAGGGCACCCCGTTCAATCCGAACGAGTTCCTGCCGTCACGCTGAGCAACGCGCACCTACCCCGTCCGTCACAAAAGAAAAACGGCAAGGCGCGATGCCTTGCCGTTTTTCATTCATCGTTCGAAGCGTGATCGGACCGACGTTGAGCTTGACGTTCAGGCCCACATTCAAGCCGACGCCAGAAACCCTTGCGACAGGCCGTTGGCGCGCGCGTCGCACCACTCCGGGTGAGCCCTCGGGTCGGTCCATACCAGCAGATGCAGCGCGGCAAGGGCGCGCGGATCATTGAGCAATTCCCACTTTTGCGTGTTGCTCAGCTTGGTCGGTCCCCTGAGTAGCGCCGTCTCCACGCGACCGGCGCGCACCGCGTCGCGCTTCGCATCGTCGAGCGTCGGCTTCACGCTCGATGCGATCAACGCGTTGGCCATCGGATCGACCACGGCGTCGACGAAATCGACATGCTTGCCCGTCTCGCTCGTGTACTTCTCGGTCATGCGCAGTTCCTTCGGCGGCCACGATTCCTCGGGGATGAGAAACAGGCGAGCGCGCTTCAGACCACGGCCGAGCGAGACGCGACTGGAAAACACCGACACCGGAATCGAGATCATCATCGATCCGACGATCGGCATCAGCCACCAGATGAAGTCCGGATTGAGCCAGTAGACGACACCGCCCCAGCCCATGCCGATCAGCGTTTGCAACCCGTGGCGGCGAATCGCTTCGCCCCAATGCGTCTGCGCGTCCTCACGCGGCGGCGACTTCCACTGGATGGCGATACCGGTGAGCGCTGCCAGCACGAATTGCGTGTGAAAGAGCATGCGCACCGGCGCGAGCACGGCCGAGAACACCATCTCGATGAACATGCTGAGCGTCACGGCAAACCAGCCGCCGAAGCGCTTCGCGCCCTTCACCCAGATGAGCAGCACTGCCAGGATCTTCGGCAGGAAGAGCAGCGTGGCCGTCGCGGAGAAGAGCGCCAATGCGCGCTCCGGGTGCCACTCCGGCCACACCGGGAACAACTGACGCGGTGCGGTGAAGTACTCCGGTACGACCAGTGTGTGCTTGGCCAGCAGGCAGGTCGAGAGGATCAGGAAGATGAACCACAGCGGCGCCGACACGTATGCCATGGCGCCGGTGACGAACACGGCACGGTGCACTGGGTGCATGCCTTCCGCAAGGAACAGGCGGAAGTTCATCAGGTTGCCTTGACACCAGCGACGATCGCGTTTGAGCTCGTCGAGCAGGTTCGGCGGCATCTCTTCATAGCTGCCCGGCAGATCGTAGGCGATCCACACCCCCCAGCCCGCACGGCGCATCAGCGCAGCCTCGACGAAGTCATGCGACAGAATGGCGCCCGACATCGCCCCCTTGCCCGGCAACGGCGCGAGCGCGCAGTGCTCCATGAAGGGCTTCAGACGAATGATGGCGTTGTGGCCCCAGTAGTGCGATTCGCCGAGTTGCCAGTAATGCAGGCCAGCCGTGAAGAGCGGTCCGTAGACGCGCCCCGCGAACTGTTGCAGACGCGCGTAAAACGTCTCGCGCCCGGCCGCAAGCGGCGCCGTCTGAATCAGACCCGCGCTCGGATGCGCTTCCATCATGCGCGCGAGCTTGGTCAGGCATTCGCCGCTCATGACGCTGTCCGCGTCGAGCACGATCATGTAGCGGTAGTCGCTACCCCAGCGACGGCAGAAGTCGTCGAGGTTGCCGCTCTTGCGCTTGACGCGCCGCTGACGGCGGCGATAGAAGATGCGACCGAAGCCGCCGACCTCACGGCACAGCGCCTGCCACGCATCGACTTCGGCGGTGCAGTTATCCGCTTCGTTGGAATCGGACAGGATGAAGAAGTCGAAGCGGTCCAGCGAATCGGTCTTGGCGAGCGATTCGTAGGTCGCGCGCAGGCCGGCGAACACGCGGCCGACGTCTTCGTTGCAAATCGGCATGACGATGGCGGTGCGCGCGTCGGGCGCGATGGGCGCGTCGCCCGCCGCCATCTTCGAGATCATGTGACGTTCGCCGCCGACGAGCAGGACGAAGAAACCGAAGATCGCCGTCCAGAATCCCGCCGAGACCCAGCCGAAGAGCAGCACGAACAGCACCAGCACGGCAAATTCGAGCGGATCGGCGCCGTGATACGGCAACACCGACGCCATGAAATGCGTGGCGAGCGCCGTTTGCGCGATCATCAGCGCGAGCAGCATCCAGCGGCGACGGCGTCCCGCTTGGGACCATTTGCCCTTGGGATCGGGCGCGTCGCGCACGAGCGGATCGGGGTCCTTGCGGCCCGTGAGCTTGCGCCACAGGCGCGCGAGCGGATTGAGCGACCACGGACGCGGAATGAGCGACGTGCGGCGCACCGGCGGCGCGACGCGCAACGTCTGCACGCCGTGCACCTCGTCCAATCCGGCCGCAGCGGCCAGCGAGCCGCCCTCGGTGAGCGCAAGGCGCACCGGCTGCGACGCGAGCACGGCGTCGCTGTCGGATTCGATCTCGGCGAGGTCGTGGGCGTGCCACGCCGCCGTCGCCACCGTAGTGGCCACGCCGGCGCTTTCGGTCTGCCCGTGCGCGGCATCGGCAGCGACGTCGGCGACGGAATCGGAGAGCGCCGCCGGGACTTCGTCCGCAGACGACGCTCCCTCGCCAGCGACGTTCGTCACACGCGCGAGCAAACGCTGCAAACGCGTGAGGACGTCGAGCGAATCGCCGCCGTCACGCTTGGCCTGCGCGAGCAGGGCGCGACGCTTCTCGGCGGGCAGGGGCAACCGGTCGACGTAAAGCTCGTCGACCGGAATATCGGAGCGCTCGCTCACTCGGGGGGTAACAGGTAGCTCCACGTTTCGGATAGGGTGTTACTGCCGTTGCGCAGGTAAGCGCGCATTTCGACGGGTTTCTCGGAATCGAGGCGGCGCATGCGAAGCATGACGCGATAGCCTCCCGTGACGTCATTGCGCTGCGTCTGCACTTCGAGGATCTTGCCGTTGCCGTCGATGGACACATTGCCTTCGACCTTGGCATCGTCCGGCAGCTTCTTGAGCGCCGGGCCCTCGAAGTCGAGCGCGAACAGCAGACTGTCGTCTGGTTTTCCCCGGTAGCCGTGCCCCCGGCGGCTCTGCGTCACCCACGCCAGCGGCGGGCGCTTCTCGTTATCCTTTTGCCACGTCAGACGATACTCAAGCGAATAGGATTGCTTGGGCTTGGGCGGCGCATCGGGCACCCAGTAGGCGACGATGTTGTCGTTCGTTTCGTCCGGCGTGGGAATTTGTACCAACTCTACGCGGCCTTGTCCCCATTTGCCCTTCGGTTCGACCCAGGCGCTCGGACGTAACTCATAATGGTCCTCAAGGTCCTGGTAGTTACTGAAGTCCCGATCGCGCTGCACCAGCCCGAAACCGCCCGGGTTGGACAACGAGAAGGAGGACACCAGCAGACGCTTGGGATTGACGAGCGGGCGCCAGATCCATTCGCCGGTACCGGACTGAATGGAAAGGCCGTCGGAGTCATGCACTTCGGGGCGATAGTCGGGCACGGACGCCGGCTGATTTTCGCCGAAGAAGAACATGCTGGTGAGCGGCGCGATCCCGAGCTTGGTGACGTTCTCGCGCAGGAACAACTCGGATTTGACGTCGACGGTCGTGTCGACACCCGGGCGCAGCGTGAAGCGGTACGCGCCGGTCGCGCGCGGCGAATCGAGCAGTGCGTAGATGATGAGTTCTTTGGCACCGGGCGCGGGACGCTGGATCCAGAATTCGGTGAAGCGCGGAAATTCTTCACCCGAGTTCAGCGCCGTGTCGAGCGCCAGGCCGCGAGCGGACAGGCCGTAGGTCTGGTTCTTGCCCAGCGCGCGGAAATAGCTCGCGCCGAGAAAGACCATGACTTCGTCCTTGTACTTCGGCGTGTTGACCGGGAAGTGGATGCGGAACCCCGCGAAGCCGAGGCCACGCAGTTGTTTCGGATCGACCTTGATCGCACCGAAGTCGAACATGTCGGAGCTGTAGCGGATTTCGCGCACGCTATTGCCCGCGAGCTCGTTGATCTTCACGGGACGGTCGTAGTACGAACCTTCGTGGAAGAACATCAGCTCGAACGGCAACTTTTGCGCACGCCACAGCGCCTTGTCGGGCTTGAAGCGAATGTTGCGGTAGCGGTCGTACGTCAGGTTCTGAAGCTCTTTGGGGAGGTTCGGGTCCTTGGGCTTATAGCGGCTGTTCGCAAGCGTGCGGGCCTGTTTGGCAACGTCGTCGAGCGAGAAAGCATGCGCCGCCCCCGAGACGAGCGCGCAGACGCTGAGCGCGCTGGCGATCGCCACGCGCAGGGCACGGTGGGAAATCATGCGGTAAACGGCGTTGGGCAGGAAATCCATCGGCAGTGGAAAGGGCATGTAACGCGCGTGCCGACCGTAGCCAGCGTGCGCCGAACGCGCAATTTTACCCGTTCATTCACCGATTGACTAAAGATGCATCGGCAAAACCTTCGAAGCGGGCACTCACATTACCTCAATCGTCTGCTGTGACGGCGCTTCCGGCGACTCACAAATTTGTGACTATTTGTGACCAATGGGCCATTGGAAAGGATTTCGTCGCCTTTCCTGCCGATTTATGGCCGATTTATCGCAAATTTCACCGCTTGCTTCGTCGCTTGCTTCGTCGCTTACTTCGCCGCTACTTCACGGCTTACCTCCCCTATCGACTGGCCATCGCGAGCAATCCGCCCAGCGTCATCAGCGCGCCGCCGATCGTGCGCCTGACCAACTGTTGCCGCCGAACCATGGCCGCGCGCATCCATCCGGCCGAGAAACCCAGCGCCACCAGGCTGAACCATGCCCAATGGGCGAACGACATGAACGCCCCGTAGGCCAGTCCCAGCCCCCATCCCGTGCCCGGGTGCACGACCTGCGTGAAGGTACTCACCACAAACAGCGTGCATTTCGGGTTCAATGCGTTGGTCAGAAAGCCGGTACGCAACGCCTGCATGGGCTCGCGCCATCGGGACTGTCTGGCGGTCCCCGCCGGGAGCGGCAACTCGGCGCGTTCCTGGGTGACGTCCACCACCGGCGAGCGATCCTGCAGCGTGCGCCAGCCAATGTAGATCAGGTACGCCGCGCCGACCCACTTGATGCCGGTAAATAACCACGGCAGTTGCACGATCAACAGCCCCACGCCCACCAGGGTGTATGCCACATGCACCTGCACGCCCGCCGCAATGCCCAGCGCGGCCCATAATCCCGCCCGCCTGCCGTGACGCCAGCTTTCGCGCGTCACCATGGCGAAATCGGCGCCCGGGCTGATCACCGCGAGTACGGTGATGGTCATGACCGCCAACATCTCTTGCATGATGATTTCTCACAGATTCATTTCCGGAAACACATTCTCCGTGAGGATTCATCGCAAGAAAAACGATGTTTTCGACACGTCATCCGTGATAATTTCTCACGCATGAAGCGCCCCCTGCCCCTGAACGCCCTCCACGTCTTCGACGTTGCCGCCAGCGAACTCAGTTTCGCGCGTGCCGCCGAGCGCCTCTTTGTTACCCATGGCGCGGTCAGCCGCCAGATTCGCACCCTCGAACTCGCGCTTGGCCTGCCCTTGTTCGAGCGTCGCAATCGCGCCGTCTTTCTCACCCCCGCCGGCGTTCGACTTCATGCGACCACGCGACAGATGTTCGAACACCTGGCCACGACCGTCGCGAGCCTCCAGCCGCTCGCCACCTCGACCACGCTCGTCGTCTCTTGCGAACCGACCCTTGCCATGCGATGGCTCATTCCGCGGCTGGGCGTCTTCGCTCAGGCACACCCCGACGTCGCATTGCACCTGCACTCTGCCGGCGGGCCGCTCGACTTCGAGGGCGCGCGCGTCGACGTTGCCATCCGGCGCAACGACTTTTTCTGGGGGCATTCGCTCACGGCCGAACCGCTGGCCGACGAATGGATCGGCCCCGTCGGTCTTCCCCACGTCTTCGACGTCCCTCGCCTATCCCTGCTAAACACGCGCACGCGCCCTCATGCATGGCAGGACTGGCAGCGGGCGATGCAGACAACCACGCGCATGTCTTCGGCGTTACCGCCGCCGGTCCGGGAGACGAGCGCGACCACACCGGCGTTCGAGCACTTCTATCTGAGCTTGCAAGCGGCGGGGGCCGGACTCGGCGCGGCGATCGGATCGGTCTACATGGTGAGCGACGAGTTGCGCGCCGGGCGCCTTGTGGCGCCCTATGGGTTCGTACGCGACGGCTCGGGCTATGTCGCGCTGTCGCGCGAACCGTTCGCCGCAGATCCGGCCAGGCAGGCGTTGCTGGAATGGCTGCGCGACGCGCTGGCCGAGGCGGCAGCGCCGTGGATCGTCAATCCGCGTTGAGGCGCACTGAGGCGCGCTAAGGCGCGTTGAGGCACGTTGAGGCGCCGGGTTCGGCATCGTGCGGAGCCCCGGAAAATGTCTCGGGACGACGATCACGCGCGAGGCTCCTCGCGAGACACATCCGTCGGCGGCACCGACAGCGGCAGGGGGACCGGCGCCGGTCCTGCCGCGGCGCTCGCGGCGTCTTCGGTCTGCGCCACGACGGGCGGGCCCTTAGGCAGCATGCGCACACCGCGCCAGTTGAACCACTTGTAGTACGCAAGCGCCATGACGAGCGATACGGCAAATCCCAGCGGGAAGCTCCACCAGATCGCTTCGGCGCCCCACGTCTTCTGCATCTGCCACGCGAACGGCAGCCGGATTACCCATTGCGAGACGAATAGAATGACGAGCGGCGCCGTGACCGCCCCCGTCGCCCGCACGACACCGAACAACACGATGGTCACGCCGAACAGGACGAACGACCACGCGACGATGGCGTTGATGTGCTTTGCCACCGAAATGGCATAGCCATCGCCGGGCAGGAAGGCATTCATGAACTGCTTGTTGAACAGGAGAATGGCGATGACCAGCGCGCCGGTCATCACGAAGTTCAGCCCGACGCCCACGCGCCCGATCTTCGACACGCGGTCCCATAACCCCGCGCCGACGTTCTGCGCCGTCATGGACGACACGCCCGCGCCAATGGCCAACGCCGGCATCTGCACATACGTCCACAATTGCGACGCCACGCCATAAGCCGCCGTCGTCTGCGATCCGTAGCCGTTGACGAAGCCCATCATGACCATTGCAGACGACGAGATCACGACCATCTGCAACCCCATCGGCAAGCCCTTCACGACGATCAGCCGCAACAGCCCCATGTCGATGCGCAGATACTTCCAGTCCTTGCGTTGCAGCCATAGCGGATCGCGGCGTCGATACAACGTGTACATGAGCGCGGCGAGGCTCAGCGTTTGCGCGATGAGCGTGGCCCCCGCCGACCCGGCGATACCGAACGGCGGGATCGGCCCCCAGCCGAAGATGAGCAGCGGGTTGAGGGCGACGTCGAGCCCCACCGAGAGCAGCATGAAGCGAAACGGCGTGCGCGCATCGCCCGCGCCGCGCAAGGCCATCATGACGAAGTTGTAGAAATACATGACCGGCAACGCCACGAAGATGATGCGCAGATACGCAATGGCGAACTCGCGCGCATCAGCCGGCGTGCCGAGCGCCTGGAGCAACTCCGGCGTGAAGACATAGCCGAATGCGGAGACGGCTACCGACATCAGGATGAAGAACGTTGCGCTCGTACCGACGATACGCCGCGTGAGCACAGGGTTCTTCGCGCCGATGGACTGGCCGATGAGAATGGTGTTGGCCATGCTGATGCCAAACACGACACCGAGCAGGAAGAACAGCAGGATGTTGGCGTTGGACGCCGCCGTGAGCGCCGACTCGCCCAGATAATGGCCGATCCACATGGCGTTGATCGACGCATTGAGCGATTGAAGCACATTGCTGCCAAGCACCGGCAACGAAAACCAGAACAAGGTTTTACCGATGGGGCCGCGCGTAAGGTCCTTTTCGGCCATGATTTGCCTTATTTCGCCTCGAACTTGACGCCAGCGGCGGGCGTCGGCACTGTGCATCGATGTCCGCGTACGTTATCGAGAAATCGCTGGATCAACGGCAGCACCTTGGCCTCGATCTCGCCATGGCCATAGCCGAAGCCCGCAAAGTTGAAGTGCGTCGCGCCGTCGACGACCGCCAGCCAGTGACAGCCGGGCGGCATGTCGGCGAACGGCTCGGTACGTGTCTGCCATTTGCCGTCGAGCGGATCGTCGCGCGTGCCCGTCACCAGCAGCGCGGGCTTATGGATGTCATGCCACGCCCCGCTCGGGAAAATCGATCCCTTGCCCTGCGGGGACAGTGCGATATAGCCGTCGAAGCGGTCGTCGCCTTCGAGGCCAAGTTTGTTTCGGGCGCCGGCCTCGATCATGACCGTGACCGCGCCCATGGAATGCCCCGCAAGCACCGCCGGCCCCGCGCGGCATTGCCCCCTCGCCCAATGCAGGGCGGCTCCCGCATCTTCGAGCCGGTCGTCATACGTTTCGGGATCCGTAGTGAGTGCCAGCAAACCGTCTCGCAGTCCCCCGGTGCGCACCCGCTCGCGCAGCGATTCGCGCCCGCCCTCCTTGTGCGCCATCGTCACCGTGAGCCAGCCGGACTTCGAGAGGGCACGGCCGAGCCACGACAGCGCGTCGCGGTCATCGCCCGCGCCGGGGCTGAGCACGGCCACGCCGTTGCAGGCGGCCGGAGGACGAAAAACGTGGAGAGTGACGTAGGCGCCATCGCTGCGTAGCACGCGCTGGTCGACGCCGGTTGCCATGGACGCGCTGCTCGACGTCGTGGATGCGCCGGGGGCGGAGGCGGGTGCCGCTTTGGTCGCCGTGCCCGTGGCCGCTGCGGGCGCCGAAGGCGTTGGCGCCACGGTGTCGGCAGCGAAAACAGATGGCGAGAACGTCGCAAGCAGGGACGCGCCGACGCCGCAGGCACCGAGCGCGACGAGTAACGTCCCGAACGATCGTCCCACGGCCCTGCGCGACTTTCCGAGCATCCGTTCTCCTCTGGTATCCGGCAGCGCGCAGCCAACCTGAGCCCGAACGGGCGAGTCCGAGACGACCGAGAAAACAGGTCAGGCCGGGAGCGAGGGTCTCGCGACGACACTCCGCTGCGATGTCACACGATGGGTCATCTTAGCGCGGATTGCGTCTCTTGCTCGCATGAATTTTGCGTCATTCCTACGTGTCTCGCGTGCGCAACGCGTGAGCGCCCCAGTGCCGACGCGTACCCCTGCGGGTCGAAGCGCCAGGTCAGCGCGATCAGCGCCACGTTGAGCACGATGAGCCCGATCCACGAGGGCATGAAGCTGCCCGCCGTCGCCATCACGGCGCCGGCGGCAAACGGCGCCGTTGCCGCGATGCAAAACCCGACCCCTTGCATGAAGGCCGCCAGCGCTGCCGCGTGAGGCGGGTGTGCATGATGGTCGAGTGCGAGCACCAGGCCGAGCGAGAACGTGCCGCCGAGACCGAAGCCGATCCCGCCGATCCACCACCACGGCGCCGTGTCGGGGGCGATGACCAGTCCCGCCAGACCGCCCAGCGTCGCCGCGAGTGCGAGCGTCAACCAGCGACGGCGATCGACGTTGCGTCGCGCCAGCCACGGCAGCACCAGTGCAGCGACCACCTGACATGCCGTCAGCCCGGCGAGCAGCGCGCCGCTTTGCTTCGCGCTCATGCCGCGCTGCTGATAGAACGGCGGCAGCCATGCGACCATCGTCGTGTAGGTGCAATTAATGAGACCGAAATAGATCGCCAGCGTCCATGCGCGACGTTTGCGCAACAAGTCGAGCATCGACGGCGCCTTGGCGGCAACCCGTGCGCTCGCAGCCTGACACGCATCGCGCAACGCTTGGGCGCTGCTGTCGACATCGTTGCCGTCGACATTACCGGCAGCACGCCGCTGCGACGCCGCCCCCGCAACCGCAACCGCAATCGATGACGCAGCGCGCGCCAACGGTGCTCGCCACCACGCGAAGGCCGCCGCACCGACGACTGCGAGCCACATCCCCAGACCGACGCGCCAGTCACCCGCCTCGGCCGCCGCCCACGGACTCATCGCCGCGCCCAGTCCGCCCCCGCCCATGAGCGCCGCGGAATACAGCCCCATCATCGACGTCATTCGCCCCGCGCTGTAGTTGGCCTTCACCACACCCGGCAACAACGCCTGAATCACCGCGATGCCGACCCCAGAGGCCAGCGCCGTCACAATCATCGTGACGGTATCGTCGGCAACGAAGCGCGCCCCGCAGGCCAGCGCCAGCGCGGCCAGACCGAGCAGCACGCCGCGACGCTCGCCGAAGCGACGCGTCAGCCCGCTCGCGGCGAACGCGCCCGCGCCCATCGCCAACACCGGCAGCGACGTGAGCAGCGCCGCGACCGGATACGTCATGCCCGTCGCTTCGCGGATCTGGGGCAATAGCGGACTGATGGAAGTGAGCGTCGGGCGCAGCGTCAGTCCGACGGCCACAATGGCCAGCCAAAGCGTCATACCGCGACGCCCTCGCTGACCACGACATGCCCGTTCGCCACCACCCAGCGACGCGGCGCGCGCGTCACGATGGCCTGCGCGGCATTCAGGGCATCGACGAGCACCAGATCGGCGCGCGCGCCCACATGCAGGCCATAGTCCTCGAACCAGCACGCACGCGCGCCCTGATGCGTGACGCAATCGAGCGCGATGTCGAGTTCGTCGTCGCGCCGCAGGTTGTAGCGCAGGCCGATCATCATCGCGCGCTCCAGCATGTCGGGCGAGCCATACGGCGTCCAGGTATCGCGAATGCCGTCGTTGCCCCCCGCGAGCGGCACACCTGCACGGCGACATGCCATGAGCGGCGGCACGATGCGCGACGGGGGCGCGGTCGTGACCAGCGCGACACCGGCATCGGCCAGTCGCGCGAGCAACGCGTCGGCCCGCGCCGCGTCGAGCTCACCCAGACAGAACGCGTGCGAGACGACGACCTTGCCCTGCATGCCCAGCGCCAGAATGCGCTCGAGCATCAACTCGAACGAGAACACGCCCATCTCGCCCGGCTCGTGCAAATGGATATCGACGGGGCAACCATGTTTGTCCGCCAGCGCAAACATGGCGTCGAGCGACGCCCTCGGATCACGATCGATGGCGCAGGGATCGAGCCACCCCAGCACGTCGGCCCCGCGCGCGAGCGAGGCATCGAGCCATTCGACGGTGCCCGTGCGATCGAGCACCCCCGACTGCGGAAACGCCACGATCTGCATGTCGAGCGTATCGCCCAGTGTCTCGCGCGTGGCGAGCACGCGGTCGAGATGACGCAGGCCCGCCTCGGTGTCGATGTCCACGTGCGTGCGCAAACGCGTGGTGCCTGCCGCGAGAAACGCACGGCCGAGCGCCAGCGACGCGGCGCCTGCATCATGTCCGCTGGCGGCGCGCCATGCGCGCTCGTTATCGATGCGATCGATGAGTCGCGAGCCGCACTCGTTCACGTACCAGGGCATGCCCCACGTCGTTTTGTCCAGATGGGTGTGCGCTTCGACCAGTCCCGGCATGAGCAACGCGCCGCGCGCGTCGATCCGGCGCACGGCGTCGTGCGCGGGTGTCCCGTCTGCCGCCTGCGCCGCAGATGTCCGGGGCGAAGGAAGCCCCGGCAGCGACGGCCCGATCGCCGCGATCTTTCCGTGCTCCACGCGCACCTCGACCGGCTTGCCGTCCAGCGCACGCGCGTTGCGAATTTCCAGTGTCGTCATACTTTTCTCAAAATGCCTGCTTCCACATGACGTGAGCGGGTCAGTATGCTCACCGCCACGAACGTCACCGCATTGACCGCCAGCGCAACCAGCCCCATGTTGATCGACGCCACCGTGTCCGACGCCCCCGGCAACAGCGTGCGCAGATTGACGTCGAAGCCAACGGCGGCGAGCAACACGAGCGCGCCCGCACCAATGCCCGCAAACGCCCCGTACTTGTTGCCGAACGGCCGGGGCAGCAAACTCGCCACGAACGATGGGAACAACTGCGTGAGCAGACTCGACGCGAACAGCGCCAGCGCCACGAACGTCGCCCCGCCGCGCAACACGAAGAACACCGCGACCAGCCCGAACACCGGCAACACGCGCTTGGCCAGCTTGCCGACGAACGCTTCGCTCGCCTGCGGCGCGAAGCCGTCGCGATAGATGTTCTTGGCGATCAACGTCGACGCATTGAGCAGAATCATCGAACCCGGCACCAGCGCGGTCAACACCCCTACCCCGCCGATCACGCCCACGAACCACGGCGAGAAGGTCTGCTTCACGATGCGCAGCAGCGCCAGGTCCGAGTCTGCGCCGCTCAGTCCCGGCACTTGCAGAATCGCCGCGAAGCCGACGAAGAACATGAACGCGATGACCATCTGGTACAGCGGCATCAGAATCGTGTTCTTGCGCACCGCGCTCTCGGTCTTGGCCGCATATACCGACGTGAAGACGTACGGATACAGGTAGTAACCGAGCGACGTGAGCAGAATCGTCGAGTTGTACCAGGACAGCGTCAGGCCGTTCGTCGGCATTTGCAGGAAGCCGGGACGCGCCGCCTCGATCCTGTCGAACATTTCACCGAACCCGCCGAAGTAATGCAGCGGCAGATAGATGCCGAGGAACACGGCGATCACGAGAATCAGAATGTCCTTGTAGATCGCGATGCTCGCGGACCCATGAATGCCCGACACCGTAATGTAGAGCACCATCGCGATGGCGCCGCACCAGATCGCCACGGCCGGCGGAATCGTGCCATACGAAGCTTCGGACACGATGATGCCCAGGCCGCGCAGTTGAATGATGAGCAAGGCGCTCATGCCCAGCACGGCCACCACCGACACCACCACGCCCAATGCACGCGAGCGGTACGCCGTCGCAAAGAAGTCGGAGAACGACACGCAGTGGTGCTTCGTGGCGTGACGCCATGCGGCCGGCAACATCCAGTAGCCGAGCAGATAGGCGAGCGCACCGTAGGCGAGGATGTAAAACGCGGGCGGCCCCTTGCTGTATGCCCATCCGCTTGCGCCCAGGAACGTGAAGGTCGAGAACGCCTCCCCGGCCATGAGCAGGAACACGAGCAGCGTGCCGAAGCCACGGCCGCCCACGGCCCACTGCTCCAGACTCATCGTGCGCCCGCGCCGGGCGCGAATCCCGATAAAGAGCGCAAACGCCAGAAACGCCGCGATGACGGCAAGCGCGGCATTCATGATGCGGCTCCGTCGTGATCGCGGCACGCCGTGCCGGCGCTCGGCGTGCGGGCAGCGTCGCGCGAGCCATCGAACTGGAACATCACCACCATCACGACCGACGTGAGCAGCAGCCAGACGATGTTCCACGTCATCAGAAAGGGCAGACCGGCGAGCCGGGTTCCCACATGTTCGGCGAGCCAGCCGCCGCTGTAAAACGCCGCGACGGGAAGCGCGGCCAGGCAATACACGGGTTTCATGATGTCTCCAGACCAAAGGGGGATTTGTCGGTCGGCCGCGCGTCGGCGTTGGGGGCAGATGCGCGCGGCGCCATGGTTTCGTGCCACTTCGCCTGTGTCCGGTGGGCATGGCACGCCGTTTCGAATTGACATATCATCAACCAGACACGTCGAAATGGTTAACCATTTTTGTTGACCATTATCGGTAACGAATTGCCGAAATGCAAGATCGCGTTTGGCCTGAAGCCCCGAATCGAGGGTTTACACGTCGTGAGTCAGGATTGACGCCGTGGGAACGTTTGACGTGACCGGCGGACTCGGCGCCGCAGGTACAATGCGCCCCACATCCACGCGATCCACCACCTTCAAGGAGATCCGGCTTGAGCCGCACCGCACCGCCCTCGCCGTCGCCATTGCCATCCCCTACGGCAGGCGACACGCCGCAAGGCGCCGCGCCCCGCGCCGCTCGCAACACGCATGCCGCCACCGCGAGGTCGGCGGCATCGGCAACTTCGGTGACTGAGGCAACATCGACGACGGCGGGCGACGACACGCCGGGCAGCGCAGGTCAGCAGATCGAGGCCCGGGTCTACGCGGCAATCTCGCAGGCGTTGCTCTCGGGCAAGCTGCGTCCCGGCATGCCATTGCGCGAGCGGAATCTGGCGCAGGCATTCGGTTGCACGCGCGGCGCCGTGCGCAAGGTGCTCGCGCGGCTGGGCTTCGAGGGCAAGCTGGTGCTCGAACCGAACCGTGGCGCGTTCGTGCCGCAGCCCTCGCTCGATGACATCCGTCAGACGTATCGTGCGCGACGTGTGCTGGAGACCGGCGTGATCGCGAGCGTTTGCGGCCGGTTGGGCGATGCTCAACTCGCGGTGCTCGACGCGCACGTCGCGACCGAAGCCCGCTCGCACGCCGACGGCACGCACGAGCGCTCCATTCGCCTCGCGGGCGAGTTCCATCTGAAATTGATCGGTATGGCCGAGAGCGCCGAGCTCGATGCGTTCGCCCGTCAACTCGTTGCCAAGACGGAGCTGTACAAGGCCCTTTACGACCCGGCCGAATTCATGCACTGCGCGCCGACCGAGCATGCCCTGCTCGTGGGCCAGTTGCGTGACGGCAAGACGCAGGCGGCGATTGCGCTTGCGACCGCGCATCTGGACGAACTCGAAGCGCGGGTGCTCACTCGCGCCGCGGCCGCCGAGACGCCGGACTTTCGCGCGATATTTGCCGAAGCCTTTGCCGGTGCCGCGACCTAAATCGGGGTATATTTCGCCTGTTCGCGACGGGCTAGCGGCCCGCCTGCCGTTTTTTGCCCCCGCTTGCGCAGACAGCCGTTCCGAGCGCTTGACGCAAGCATGAAGCCCGAAGGAAGCCCATGTCCCATCTGGTAGTCCACGGCGGCCAGCCGCTGCGCGGTCGCATCACCCCCTCCGCCAACAAGAACGCCGTTCTGCCGATTCTTTGCGCCACGCTGCTGACCGATCAGCCCGTGCGCCTCATCGGCGTGCCCGAGATCACCGACGTTCGCAAGATCCTCGACATCTTCCGTCAGCTCGGCAGCGACGTCAGCGTCGACTTCGACGCGGGCATTCTCGACGTGCACCACCTGAACACGAAGTTCGATCCGCGCACGGACCATCTGCCCGAAGAGATGCGCTCGTCGATCATGCTCGTGCCGCCGCTGCTCGCGCGTTTCGGCGTCGCCCGCATCGAGGACAACATCAAGGGCTGCACCCTCGGCGTGCGCGAGATCGACCCGCACATCGAAGTGCTGCGTCATTTCGGCGGGCGCGTGGAGCGCACCTCCGGCTCGCTGCTGATCCACGCCGACGAGGCGCGCCCCGCGATCCATCACTGGCTCGACTACGCGTCGGTGACGACCACGGAGAACTTCGTGCTGTGCGCGTCGACCGCCAACGGTCGCTCGCAACTGAACAACGCGGCCTCCGAGCCGCACGTACAGGAGTTCTGCCGCTTCATGCAGATGCTCGGCGTGCCGATCGAAGGCGTGGGCACCTCGCAGCTCGCCATCGAGGGTGTCGAGCGCTTTGGCGGCGGCGAATTCCGCTTCGCCGAAGACTTCCACGAGATCACCACGTTCCTCGCGCTGGGTGCGATCACGGGCGGGGAAATCACCGTCAAGAATTCGGCCCCCGAGCAGTTCCCGCTGATCGATCGCACCTTCGCCAAATTCGGCATCAAGGTCGAGCATCGCGACGGCTGGTCCACCGCCACCGCGCAGGGCAAGCTCAAGGTGCAGACGCCATTCACGCAGAACATTCTGACGAAGGTCGAGGCCGCGCCGTGGCCCTACTTCCCGGTGGACCTGCTGCCGATTTTCATCGCGCTGGGCGTGAAGGCCGAAGGTAGCGCCATGTTCTGGAACAAGGTGTACGACGGCGCAATGGGCTGGTCGACGGAACTCTCGAAGTTCGGCGCGCACGTGTTCCAGTCCGATCCGCATCGGCTGATCACGTTCGGTGGCGTGCCGCTCTCGCCGGCGGTGGTCGAGAGCCCGTACATCATTCGTGTGGCGATTGCGCTGCTGATGGTGGCCGCGAGCATCGACGGCCAGTCGACGATCAAGAACGCGCAGCCGATTCGCCGCGCGCATCCTCATTTCGTCGAAAACCTGTGCTCGGTGGGGGCGAACGTCGTCTGGACGACGCCGGAATAAGCTGACCGACGGCCCCCCCCGGGGGGGCCGGGCTCGCGTTGCGGCGCGCGCCGACGGCAAGCGACCCCCCGATCCCCTGCGCGCCGGTCGCAGCCACTGCGAACCCGACGGTTGACCTTACCCGAGCCGACCCGACGCGCGAGGACGCCACCTTTGCCCGACGGCATGCGACGTTTGCCCGGCGGAAAATTATTTCCCGCATGTCGGTATTCGCACCTTATCGGCGCGGCGGCACAAAGGGAATGTGAAAGAATGACGACCATCATGAGCGATCGTCACCTGCCCCCGCAGTCGTTTGCCGCCCCCGCCACGACATCTTCCGGCGTGGCCAGCCCATGGCCTGCCTCACCGCATGCCCGTCAGTTATCGGGCGTGCGGGTGCTCGTCGTCGACGACAACCAGGAAGACCGCATGCTGCTGATGGACTTTCTCAGCCAGCAAGGCTGCCGGGTCTACATCGCGCAAGATGGCCGCGACGGCTACACCAAGGCGCGCACGGTGCAACCCGACTTGATCCTGATGGACATCCGCATGCCGGTCTGCGACGGTCTCGGCGCTTGCCGTCTGCTCAAGGCCGATCCGGGCACGCGCCACATCCCGCTCATCTTTCTCACGGCCGCCGCCCTGCCCGGCGAGCGGGTCGCCGGACTCACGGCCGGTGCGGTCGATTACGTCACCAAACCTTACGACTTCGAGGAAGTGCGGCTACGTCTGTCCATCCATCTGAAGACGACGGCCCCCGCTTCGCACGGCGAGCACGGCAAGCTCGCCCCGCTCCCGGTGCAGGCACACACGCTGGACGCCGTGCTGTTTCGCGCCACGCGCGCGCTGCTGCTCGACCAGTTGAGCACCACGCCCGAGCTCGCCGGACTGGCAAGTGCGGTCGGCACGAACACCCGCCGCCTCAATCTGGCGTTCCGGCGCTGCGTGGGGGTGACGGTTTTCGACTTCCTTCGCGAAGAGCGCATGAAAGAGGCGCGGCGCCTGCTCTCGGAAACCTCACTCGACGTGCAGGACATCGCCGGTGCCGTCGGATTCGCCAGCGCCGCCAACTTCGCTACCGCGTTTCGCGAGCGCTTCGGCATGCCGCCCAGCGGCTTTCGCGAACAGGGCGCTCAGGTCGAGCGCGCCCCCGGGGCCCCCGGGGCCCCCGGAACGCCCGGAACGCCCGGAACGCCATGAGCGATGCGCCGTCGGGCATTCGGGCGCAAGACGTGCGCCGGACCGCCGCTGTGCGGCTGACGGTGGCCGCACTCGCATTCATCGGGCTTTTCTGGCTTTGCGGGGTTTTCGGCATTTCCGGCCTCCGCGGTCCTGACGCGCCGCTGACCGGGCCTTTCGCGCCCATCGCGCGCCTGATGCCGGGCAAGGACGCCATCGCGGCGTCGCTTCCCACGCAGCCAGCACAGTCGTCATCGACAGCCGCGATCGATCTCGCCGACGCGCCGTCCCCGCTCAAGCTCCATGCGCAATTGCGCATGCTCGAAGACCCGACACGAAGTCTCGACGCCATGCAGGCGCTGTCCGCCCCGGGCTGGCAAGCGATCACCCCGCGCATGCTCAATCCGGGCTACCGTCGCTCCGCCTTCTGGCTCACGGGCAGCGTCGTGAATTCGGGGACAACCCCTGTCACGCGCTGGCTGAGCGTCGGTATCGTGCGACTGGAGGACGTTCGCTTTTACGCCGTGCCGCCCGGGGCCACCCAGCCACACATCACGTGGCGCGCCGGCCATACCGTGCCGCTTGCCCAGCATCCGGTCCGCTCGGAGACCTCGGTCTTTCCGATCACGCTGGCGCCAGGCGAGCGGCTCACGTTTCTCGTGCGCGTGCAGACGCGCTCAACGGTCAGCCTTGTGCCGCAGTTGTGGCTGCCGGATGACTTCCGCGTGGCCGAAGCCCACAACGCGATGGTCGCCATGCTGCTCGTCGGCTCCATGATTTCCATCGGCCTGTATGCGTCCGTGCTGGGCGTGGCGCGTCGCGATCCGGTCTTCGTGCTGCTCGCGCTCACCACCCTCACGCAGGTCGCCCAGGACATGGCGTTCCAGGGCTTCCTGTATCGCTACCTGCTCACGCAGGGCGGCGAGTTCATCGTGAGGGCCCCCAGCGTCTTCTCGACGCTGACCGCCGGGTTTTTCAGCGCGATGCTGCTGATCTTCTCAGGCCTGAACGGGGTGACGCTGTGGCGCCGGACTTACCGTGCGATGATCGGACTCATGGGTTTCATGGCAATGTGGGCGCTGTTCGGCGATCATCGTGTGGCGGCCAATACGCATGTGCAATTGCTCACGCTCTTCAACGTGATCTGGGTCGTTTCGCTGGCCGACGGCTGGCGACGCGGCTTCTCCAACGCGCGCCTGAGTCTGATGTCTTTCTCCCCCGGTTGCCTCGTGCTGTTCTGGCGACTGGCGATCATCAATGGCCTGCTGCCCGAAGACTGGCTGGCCAACACGGCAATGGGCTGGAGCACCAACATTTCCGTGCTGTTGATGCTCACCATCCTCATGGCCGGACGCTCGCGCGAACTCGTGCGCGAGCAACGCGCGGCGCAGCGCGAAGTGCTGCAAACGCGTCGTGAAGAGCAGGCGCGCCTGGCCAACGCCGTCGACACCCGCACCCGCGAACTGCAAGCCGCACTTATCGCCGCCGATGAGGCGAACAGCGCGAAAAGCGACTTTCTCGCGCGCATCAGTCACGACCTGCGTACGCCGCTCACGTCGATCATCGGCTTCGCCGATCTGGTGCAGTCGGGCGGGCGCGAAGACGCCGACCGGGGCCGCATCATTCGCCGCAGCGCGCATCACATGCTCGCGATGGTCAACGACCTGATCGAATACGCGGGCGGCGGGGCGGCCGACTCGCTGCATGTCACCCCCGTCTACACGCACGCCTTCATCGAGGGCATTGCGCACGAAGGCATGAGCCTTGCGCGCAAGCACGACAATGCGTTCCTGCTCGACGTACGCGCACCGTTCCCGCCATTGCTGGCATTCGACGCCAAGCGCGTACGCCAGGTCCTGGGCAATCTGCTCGACAACGCGGCGAAGTACACGGCGGACGGCACCATCATGCTGTCGCTGTCGGCCACGCCCGACGCGACGCTCGCCGACATCGTGCACGTGAGCTTCACGGTGGAGGATTCCGGCTGCGGTATCGCGAGAGACGATCTGCCGCGCGTGTTCGAACCGTTCGCGCGATTCGATCGCGCGCGACGCCTGCCGGGCGTAGGACTCGGGCTTGCCATCGTCAAGCAATGGATCGAGCGCATGGACGGCACGATCGCCATTCACAGCACGCCCGACGTCGGCACACGGGTGACATTCACCCTGCCATTGCGCGTGGCGCGCGAAGCCGATCTCGTGCCGCAATCGTTCGCAGGCGCCACGCACGCGTTGCCGCCGCTCGACGGCGCCGGCCATCGCATCTGGCTCGCCGAGGACTCGCCCGAAATCCGGCAGTTCCTGCATGACGAACTCGCGAGTCTGGGCTTCTCGGTGCGCACCTTCGGCGATGGCGTCGCGCTCATCGCGGCACTGAGCGAGCCCGATCAGGCGCCGCCGGATCTGGTGCTGACCGACCACATGATGCCCAATGCCGACGGTCTCGACGTGGCGCGCGCCACGCGGCGGCGCTGGCCGGACGTCCCCGTGCTGGCGGTCTCCGCCTCGCCGCAAGCCGTGGCCGGCGCCGAAGCCGGCGGCTACGACGCGTGCCTGCTCAAGCCCGTCGAGCTCGTCGACCTGCGCAATACGCTGGCGCGTCTGCTCGAGCTCCAACGTGACGAGACCGTCGCCCTTTCGGTCCCCGGCCCCGATGCCGATCACGGCCGCACGGCACTCGTGCGTCCCTCACGCGAATTGCTCGTCGAAGCGCGTCAGCTCATCGCCATGGGCGCGATCACCGACCTGATGGACTGGGCGCGCAATCTGAGCACGCTCTCGCCCCAATACGAGCTTTTCGCGCGGCACGTGCACCAGCTTGCGCAGCGCGGCGACCTCGCCGGGCTGGCCGAGCTGTGTGCGTCGCCTGTGCCGTCTTGAAACGACGACGGCACGCGCCAAGGCGTGCCGTCGTCTGTCCGGGCCATCGCGCCGAACGTCGGTGAAGCGGGCGAGCGTTCTGCCTCAGTCGCGCAGCGGCTTGTGGGCTGTCTCGCGCGCCGCGAACAACGCAATGGCGGTGACCGCGAGCGCCGCCGTCACGTACAGCGACACCGACAATGTCGTGCCGTACTGCTTGTACAGACTCACGATGATCAACGGGGCAAAGCCGCCGCCGAGAATGCCCGCCAGCGTGTAGGCCAGCGACGAGCCGGCGTAACGCACGCGTGTTGGAAACTGCTCAGTGACGAACGCCGCCTGCGGGCCATACATGATCGCGTGGATCACCAGACCGACCACCACCGACAATACGATCAGCGCCGGGCTCGACGTGTCCAGCAGCACGAAGAAGCCGTATGCCCATATCACGGCGCACAACACGCCGAAGCCATACACCGGGCGGCGGCCCAGCTTGTCGGAGAGCGCGCCGAACAACGGCACGGTGAGCGCGTTGAAGGCGGTGCCCACGAGCACGGCGGTCAGTGCGAGCGGCCGCGACAGATGCAGGGTGCCGGTGACGTAGGTCAACGTGAAGACGACCATCAGCGCATACAGCACATCCGAGCCGATACGCGAGCCGCCGGCGACCAGCAGATTGCGCCAGTGCTTGCGAAAGACGTCTGCAATCGGCATTTCCGCCTGACGGTCCGAATGCTGCATCTGTTCGAACATCGGCGTTTCCTCCACGCCGCGACGCACCCACAGGCCGAACGCCACGAGCACGAGACTCAGGAGGAACGGCACACGCCAGCCCCACGCGAGAAAGTCGTCGGGTGAAATCGCCAGCGTGATGAGCGCGATCAGTCCGGTCGCGAGCAAGGTGCCGAACGATGGCCCGACCTGCGTCCACGACGCATTCAACCCGCGCTTTTTCTGATCGCCGTGCTCAACGGAGAGCAACACCGCGCCGGCCCATTCGCCACCGAGCGCCACGCCCTGCACGAACCGCAGCGCCACGAGCAGCACCGGACTCCAGATGCCGATCGATGCATAGGTCGGGAGCAAGCCCATCAACCCTGTGGTCAGGCCCATCACCACGAGCGTGAGCACCAGTACGGCACGTCGTCCGATCTTGTCGCCGAGATTGCCGAACACGAAGCCGCCAAGCGGTCGCGAGACGTAACCGACGGCGTACGTCGATAACGCGAGAATGGTGCCCGCCAGCGGATCGACCGAGGGAAAGAAGAGATGGTTGAAGACCAGCGCAGCGAGCGTGTTGTAGACGGTGAAGTCGTACCACTCAAGTGTCGTGCCGACCATGCTGGCAGTCGCCAGACGGCCCTTGTTGGCCCCGTGTCTGCCCGTCGCCGCTTGCGCGGGAGCAGCGTCGCTGCGCTTGTCGTGAACGTCGCGGGTATTCGAATACGTTGTCATGGATGTCTCCAGAGAGGGCGCGAGGGCCGCCGGATAGTGCAACCGGTGCGGACGGTCTCGCGCGTGGGGGGCACGACGTCAGTCGTCGTTGGCGCCGAGGCGCCACAGCATGGCAAAGCGGGTCACTTGCGCGGCGGGTACACCATATGCGGCGGCCAGCGTCTCGGCGGCCGCGCGCACGGCGTCGGGATCGGTGCCTTCGACGAGCACCACGGCGTCGGCCGGCGGTAGCGGCGCGTCTTTGGCGGTGAGCGAGACGGACAGCGTCGGCACGGTCACTTGCAACGTGGCACGCACGATGCCGTCACCCTGCACCAACTCGGCAAGCTGTGCGTCCAGACGCGCACGGGCCTGCGCCACCGTCGCTGCCGTCAGCACGAATGCGGCGAGCATGCCGCCCTGCCCCTGACCGGCTTCGACGTCGAGCGTGCCGACACGGCGCTGCGTGCCTTGCATGCGCGCGAAGTTGCGCAACGACCACTCGGTCTGGTGTTGAAAGGCCTGCGCATACGGCTCGCTGGTGAAAACGGCCGCGTCACGCGTGCAATACAGGGCGAGATACGGACGGGCGCAGTCGTGCAGCGCCTTGAAGCGGCGGGCGAATTGAAAACCCGGAATTGCGACACGCTCCTGCATGTGTTCGCGGTCATACCAGCGGTTGAAATCCGCTTCGAAGGCCGGATCGATATTCGTCCAGATACAAAGTTGGGCGCGGGGGGCAGTCACGGTCATGGGGCATCCATCGGTTTCGACAATCGGGAGCGACTGGCACGGCTCGGCGAGGAGCACGCACGGGTCGAGCGTTGCACCGAGTGTGCAAAACGACGGAAAACGCGTCCAACAAGAAATCAAATTCGCCGTGACAGCAAATTCTTATGACTGCCCGTGACCCGTGGCCCTGCGCGGAGGCAGATGGGGGGAGCCCCGCCGAGCGCGGACGCTCAGGCGTCGTTCGCGCCCCAGGCGGGCGCCGTCATGGCGGCCGCGGGCGGAATGGCGATGTCGGGGCCCATGTTCAGGGCAAACTCGCTGGCGGTGCGTTGCGCCAGACGAGCGACGTTCTCTGCGAGCAGCGCGCCCGTGCGAAACGACCCGACGAGCGGCAGATTGGGGAAGTTGGCATTGACGCGCAGCAGGTGCAGGCTGTGCTCGCCAAGCTCGCGCTGGATGATCGCGGGCGGCAGCATGGCCACACCGAAACCGTCGGCGACCAGACGGATGATCGCCGCCACCGACGTCATGCAGTTGACCCGCACCGGCCGTTCGGCAGCCACCGAAAACATGCGCTCCAGTGTCTTGTGCGGCCCCGAATTGCGCGAAAAACTCACCAGCGGGTACGCCGCGAGATCGGCCACGTCCAGCGTCTCGCCTTCGAGATTGAGCTTGGGGCTCGCCACCCAGCGCATGGGGAACTCGGCCAGCGGGAGATTTTCCACCCCGGCGGCATGCTGAACGTCGGTCTGCAAGACGAGATCGAGCGTGCCGGCTTCAAGTTGTTTGCACAAATTGATGGTCGTCTCGCTCGTGACTTCGATTTCGAGCTGCGGGTACTCGCGGTGAATGCGCGACGCAAGATCCGGGAACCAGCTATGCACGATCGATTCGACCACGCCGATCTTGAGCACGCCCGGCGGCATGTCGGGGTCGCTCAGCTCGCGTTTCATCTCCTGCCCGAGCATGACGATGCGCTCCGCGTACGCCAGCGCCTTCTGTCCGGCCGCCGTGAGCGTCACCTCGCGTGCGCTGCGGTCGAACAAACGCACCCCAAAGCTCTGCTCCAGCGACGCGATACGGCTCGACACCCCCGCCTGCGTCGTATGCAAACGCTCGGCCGTCAGCCGGAAATTACGGAGCTTGGCCAGCCAGACGAAAGTTTCGAGAAAACGCAGATTCATGCGAGCGGACCAACGTAGTTCTGGGAATTAACCCATTTTAGCGGCAACTCAAATCGCGTCATTGGCCGCAATCTGCGGACCGTCCCAGCCGCGACATGTTACGGCGCGACGTTCCCATCACGTTTCCCGACGTTTCGTTTTCGTAACGTTTTTCCAGGTCGACGATTCGAGAGAACGGGCGAGTTCTTTGAAAATCAAAGGGTTAAGCGAAGCATGAGGTTTGGCACGGGATTTGCTGAATTCAGGCAACGGCCCGTCGAGGCCGGAGGGCCGACTCTCTGGAGACTGTCATGTCAACCGCCCATTTCCGCCGACCGCATCCGACCGTGGAACTCGCGCGCTGCGTGTTCCGGCAGCATTACATCCGCATCATGCAGGCCGAGCGCCCCGGCAGCTATGCGGTGCTGGTCGATATCTGGCCGATGGACGGCCGCACGTTTGCCAGCATCGATCAGGCCAAGCATGCGGCCATGCTGTTCATCCGCGACATGGAAAACGAGTGAGTCCACGAAAGTGATCCCGCGCTGGCGCCCCGGCGCGGCCAACGAGACGAGACCGAAATGAAACATCACCACACACGTCACAACGCCGCCGAGCGTCACGCGATGGCGGCATCGCTGGCCCGCCCGTCCTCACGTCAGCCGGTTGTGCTGGACCCGACCGTCGACCCCTACGCCCGTGTCGCCGTCGAGGCGTACGCCGAGGCGTGCGCGCAGGACCAGCCGTGGCTGGCCGAGGCGCTGCAACGTCAATACCGGTTGGCTGGCGGCACGCCGTCGAGCGCCGCCGCGATGTGGCGAGCATTTCACGAGGCGCAACAACTGGCTCGGCAGGGGGACAGTTACGACGAGGCCGCCTGGACCCACGTGGCGTTGCACCTGTGCGGCGTGTTGGGGGCGATGAACCTGTAGTGGTGGATTTTTGGCGCAAACGCCCCCCGGCGTTGCGCCACGCAGACGGATAACGCGGCGCGGCGGGCATTTCTGGCATACTTCGTGCAAAGTAAATTCCCGCAGTTGCCTGGTATCCAATGAGCATGTCCGCCGCGCCGGCACGAACTTTCCGCCGGCACCTCCTCGCCAAGCTTTTCGGCACACTGATCCTGCTGTTTCCCGCCGTTTCGCTCGTCGTGCCGCGCGGCGGGAACACGGTCATGTTCCTGACCGTCGCGCTCGGCGCGATCGTCCTCTTTTCCTACCGGCAACCGGGGCAAACGTGCGCCCTGGTCAAGACCAATGCCCACGTCCGGGTCCTGCTCGGCTCGCTGCTGCTGCCGGTTCTGGCCGTTCTGGTCGTGGAGGCGCTGCACGGCAACGTCGTCGCCAACACGCTCGATTCGCCGGTTCGGTTCGTCCTGGCGATCATCGTGTTTCTAGGACTGCGCAGAATCGTCGATATCCTGCCGCGATGGGTGGATCTCACCTTTGGCGTCGGCGCCCTGTGCGCGGCGCTCATGGCGTGGTATTCGACCACCGATCTGATGGCGGCCAGAGCGGAAAGCTCATTTCTGAACCCGATCCATTTCGGCGACATCGCCGTGCTGCTCGGCATTCTGTCCGTTGTCTCCATTCACTGGTTCAAGCATGACAAGCCGTGGATCGTCGCCCTGAAGATTCTTGGGGCCGCTTCGGGCTGCTATGCTTCCTGGGCGAGTCAGTCCAGAGGCGGCTGGATCGTGCTGCCATGCCTGCTGATCGTGTGGCTGCTGTGGCGCTATCAACCGGTAAGCCGGGCACGTCGCGCCGCGATCGCCGTCGTCGCGCTTGTGCTGCTGGCGAGCAGTTTCTCCTCCCAGGTCGTGCGCGATCGGTTCGAGTCGATTCGCTCGGATCTGGTCAGCCTGTCCGACGGCAATGCCGACACGTCCACAGGCATTCGGTTAGAACTCTGGAAAGTCGCCGGCACGCTTATCGCCGAGCGGCCCGCGCTCGGCCAGGGAGCCCACGGCTATCGCGACGCCATGCCGGCGATGGCTGCGTCCGGGCAACTGACGCCCCAGGCCGCCGAACTGGGCAAGGGTGAAGTGCATAACCAGATTCTGGCGTATGCCGTCGATTACGGGATTCTCGGACTGCTCAGTATTCTGGGCGTCTACATCGGCCCGGCCATCTTCTTTGTCCGCTCCGCACAGTTGCGGCGCGGTCGCGTCGAAAATCGCGCGGCGTTGATGGGTCTGATGACGACCGTGGCGTTCGCAGCGTTCGGCCTGACAGTCGAGACGTTCAACCTCAAGGTGACGGTCGCCTTCTACGCGACGATGCTGGCCCTGTTTGCCGCGATCGCCTATCCTGTCGACTCTCCAGAAAACGAAGCGCCCACCGGCCGATGAACGCGGCGTTCCCGACATGCTAAGTATTCTCATCCCGACCTGGAACAACCTTCCGTTCCTCAAGCTGTGCATCGACAGCGTTCGCCGACATTCCGGCCAAGCGCATGAAATCCTCGTTCATGTGAACGATGGCAGCGATGGCACCCTGGAATGGGTTCGCGAGCAAGGTCTGCGCCACACGCACAGCAGCGGCAATGTGGGCGTGTGCCTGGCGCTTAACCAACTCGCGCCGCTCGCGTCGCACGACCAGTTGCTCTTCCTGAACGACGACATGTTCGTCACGCCCGGCTGGGACACGGCACTGATCGACGCCGCCCGCGCGCTCGACACGCCCGTCTACTATCTGTCGTCAGTGATGATCGAGCCGAACGCTGGCGTCAGCAAGCAGGTCGTGTCGAAGGATTTCGGCACGACCGCCGAGACATTCGACGAGGCCGGTCTGCTCGCCTTTGCCGCGTCGTTGGGTCGCAGCGATGTGAACGGCGTGCCCACGCAGCCGACGCTCGTGAGCCGCAGCTTGTGGCACCTCGTCGGGGGGTACAGCATCGAGTTCGGACCGGGCATGAGCAGCGACGACGACTTCCTGATGAAGCTGTGGCTGGTCGGATGCCGCACGTTTCGCATCGTCGGCAAGAGTGTCGTTTATCACTTCGGATGCCGCTCGACCGGGCGCGTGGTGAAGAACCGCGGTAGCCGCGAGTTTCTGATGAAGTGGGGGATGACGCAGGCGGAATTCAAGCGCCACTACCTCGACCTGGCGGGCACGCCCGAAGGCGACACGCTGCCGAACGTGCCCACGCCCAGCGGCAAGAGCCGCATCAAGCGCGCGCTGCACGGCAGCAAACCCTACCCGCTCGAAGACCTCGCGCGCTGGGACGCCAACGTACCTCGTCACCTGAAGCTGGACTGAGCGTCCGGCCCGCGCTGTCTGGTCACGCTGTCTGTTCAGATTCGCATCAGTGCCGTGGGTGGCGGATTCGCGCCCACGCATGCTCGACCCGCTTCACGGCGGGACTCTCCGGGTGACGCGTCCACCACACCCCCAGTTCCCAGACCATGCCCGCCAGTACCGCGATCACCACGAGTGCGCCGATCGTGTACCAGATCTCACCGAATGAGCTTGTCATCGCGGCCTCCCGAAAATGCGTCACGGGCGGCCGACGGCCGTCCGTGATTGCATTCTAGGCGACGAAACCCGGCTTGCCCGCCGGGTCTGCCCTAAGGCGTGAGGATCGGCGCGTCGCTCAGAGCTGCCCCATGCCCAATTGCACCACCAGACTGCTGACCGACACTGCGGCCCACACGCCAAGGCCCAGCAGGATGGGACGCACGCCCGTCGAGGCCATGCGGCGCAGGTTCGACGACAGGCCAATGGCGGTCAGTGCCACGATGATCAGGAATTCGGCGGCGTCGTGAATCCACGGCTGCAGACTCGCGGGGACCAGCCCGGCGGTACGAATACCCGACGCGATCAGAAAGCCGAGGATGAACCACGGGAAGATGCGGGCAAGGCTGAAGTTACCGGCGCCGGCACGCTTGGCGCGATAGGCGACGATGGCCGCCAGCGTCAGACAGATCGGAATGATCAGCGTCGCGCGGGTGAGCTTCACGATGGTGGCGTAATCGCCGGCAGCCTTGCTGTAGCTGTAACCTGCGGCCACCACCGACGACGTATCGTTGATCGCCGTCCCCGCCCACATGCCGAAGCCGAGGTCCGAGAGGTGAAGCGCGTGACCGAGCACCGGGAACAGCAGCACGGCGGCAATGTTGAACAGGAAGATGGTCGAGATGGCGAACGCCGTCTCATGATCGTCTGGCTTGACGATGGGCGTGACGGCAGCAATGGCCGACCCGCCGCAGATCGCCGTACCCACACCGATGAGCAGCTTGAGTTTGTCAGGCACGCCAAGCAGGCGCCCCAGCCCCCAGGCCGACAACCCTGCGGCAGTGATCGTCACGGCCGTGACCGCCAGAGACTCCAGTCCGGTATGCGCCACCTGCGACAGGCTCAGACCGAAGCCAAGCGCAATGATCGACCACTGGAGCACGTACTTCGAGGCGAACTTGATACCGGCTTCGTAACGCGCGCCCGGCGGGAAAATATTGCGAACGAGAATGCCCAGCAAAATACCGAACACGGGGCCGCCGACGAGCGGCATCTGACGCCCGAGCAGCAAGGCCACGAAAGCGATGACGGTCGAGAGAACCAGCCCCGCCCACGGATTGTGCTGATCCGGCACCAGCGTATCGGGACGCGCGGCCGAAGCCGAAGCGCGGGTCGATGCAGCGTGGGTTTTTGTGGTCATTGCAGGCACTCCTTTCGAATGACTGCAAGTCTAAGAACGCCGCATCAATAATAAAAATCGTTATATCGGATACAAAATATTCGAATTTCCGATAAATCCGGAACTGCGTCCTAACGTCCTGATTCGTTTGCCGTTTTTGTGCCCGTTCTGTGCCCAACTCTGTGCCCGCTCTGTGCCCGCTCTGTGCCATTCCGGACGCGCTCACGCGCCGTTACACTGTCTGAGCGCCTACCGGCGCCATCAGCCGGACACGATGCCAACAAAGGAGACCGCGCCTCATGTCGCAAACCGCCGACACCCCTGCCCGCCGGGCACAGTGGTATTTCGATTTCGCCTCGCCGTTCGCGTATCTGCAATTCGAACGTTTCGACACGCTCCCGCGCACGCTTCCCATCGACCTGAAGCCGATCGTGCTCGGCGCAATTCTCGTGCACCTGCAGACGCAGGGACCCGCGGAAACGCCGCACAAACGCATCTTCACCTACCGGATGGCGCAATTTCGGGCGGAGCAGGACGGCATTGCCTTCAAGATGCCGCCGGTGCATCCCTTCCACCCGATCCGCGTGCTGCGGCTGGCCGTGTCGCTTGGCGCGACGCATGAGGTCGTGCGCACGATCTTTCGTTTCATCTGGGCGCAGGGGCGCGACGTCACCGATGAGCGAGGCTGGGCAGACCTGAGCGAGCGCCTCGGCCTGTCGGCCCATGAAGCGACCGCGCGGGCCGAAATGCCGGAGGTCAAGGCCGCGTTGCGCGAGAACACTGAAGCGGCCATTGCCGCCGGCGTGTTCGGCGTGCCGACGTTTGCCTATGACGGGGAGTTGTATTGGGGCGACGACGCCACGGCACTGTTCCGCCATTGCCTGGCGCATCCGGAGTGGCTGCAATCGCCGGACGTCAAACGATTACAACAGGTGACTGTGGGCGTGCGACGCGAACGCTGAAGCGCCTGCCGCGGACAGACCGGTTATTTTCCGGCGCCGAGCACCAGCGGCAACGACACGGCGTCGGCCATGGCGGCATAACCGGCGTCGCTCGGGTGCGTGCCGTCGCCACTGTCCAGGCGCGGCAACATGCGGGTGGGCTGCGACGGATCGCGCAGCGCAGCGTCGAAGTCGACCACGCCGTCGAACGCCCCCGCCGTACGCACCCACTGATTCACGGCTTCACGCACCGCTTCTCGCTCCGGCGGCAACTTGCCGGGCGGGATCGTGGTGCCGATGATGCGCACGTTGTGCGCGCGCGCGGCGGCGATCAGCGACTGATACCCCGCGATCATCTCGGGGGCGGTCACAATCACATGCGGGACGTCGCAATCCAGACCCGCGTGGGGTGGCACATAGCCGAAATTGATGTCGTTGATGCCGATCTGCACGACGACCGTCTTCACGCCCGGTTGCTCCAGCGCGTCGCGACGAAAACGCGCGACCAGCCGTTCGCCGTAGCAAGCGGAATCGTTCAGCAGACGATTGCCGCTGATGCCGAGATTGAGCACGGCGACATCGCGTCGCCCGGCGCTCTCCAGACGCCGCGCCAGCCCGTCCGGCCAGCGACGGTTGGCGTTGAGCGAGCTACGCATGCCGTCGGTAATCGAATCGCCGATGGCGACGATGGCGTGCGAGGGCGCATCCGGCACCACGCTTAGCCCGGCAAGCCACAAGGTGTTCGTGAACCGCGACGGGAACGACGCCGCCTGAGCGTCACCGACGAAGTCGCCGGCGCCGCTCAGAAACGCCGTCTGCTGGGCGATCTTGTGCCACGTCGTCGGCGTTTTCGACTCGCGCGTGAAAAGGCTGATGGCCAACGGCGTGCCGGCGCGTACGGCGAACGGCAACGGATCACTCTCCATCGACGCCCCCGGCGCAATACGCACTGTCGGCTGCGTGCCGAAGGTCAGCTCGCGCAGGCTCGCGGCATCGATCGCCGCGCCGCGCACCGAGATCGCCAGGCTGGCGCGGTCGATGACAAGCGGTTGCGTGCCGTACGCGTTCGAGAAGCGCACGCGCACTTCATTGCCGGAGAGTGTCGGAAAAACGATCTGACGCACGGTACGCCCGCCGACCGCCGGTGCCCGATTGAACGAGGGCGCGGCGGGATGTTGCGCCACGGCCTGCGGCGCCGTCGCCCATGCGCCGACGCGCGTGCTGTGCGGGTTAGGGACATCGGGCACGCGACGCGCTTCCCGAACGCTCGAAGGGGTCGCCGTACCGGTCGCGCCTTGGGCGAAGGCGGGCGACGCAACGCCGATTGCCGCCGTCACGATAGCGGCAGCGGCGACCTTCAACGCGCGACTAGAGACGACACGCAGGGCACGGTGCATGCAGGGCAAGCCCTCGGCAGCGAGGAACCGGTAATTCAGGAACGTCGGGGGCATCGAAACAACGTCGGCAACATGGGCAATCGAGGCAGCAGTCGCCATTGTGCCTGATTGTGGCCGTTGGCAAGGACTTACATTGCCTTTCGGGCCGACGCCCTTTGTCTCTGTGCGCTCCCACGCCTCGTTCGGGCGCTGCGCAACGTGGTGCGTCCGAAATGCCGAAATCGGCAAGCCAAAATCAGCGTGTCGAAATCACGATGGCAACGCGACGATTCTGCGCGCGTCCGGCGGGCGTGCTGTTATCCGCGACCGGATTGCGCTTGCCCGCGCCAATGGTCTGGATCCCGGCGCGCTGCATGCCTGCGTCCACGAGCACCCCCGCCACGGCGTCGGCGCGACGAGCGGAGAGTTGCTCGTTGTAGGCGTCGCTGCCGACCGAGTCCGTGTATCCGTAGACGCGCACCGTGTTGAGTCCGACCTTCACGAGCGTGCGTCCGATGCGCAGTACGGTCTCGCGCGCCGGGTCGCGCACTACGAACTTGTCGGTATCGAACAACACGGTGTCCGACATGCCGAACTCCCAACCCTCGTCCGTCTGCGTAAAGCCCTCGGACTTGAGCGCCGCGATCTGCTCGGGCGTGAGGCCGTGCACCGGCGTGGTCTGGCAGCCGGCCAGCACGCCAACGCCGAGCAGGCAGGCGAGCAGCATGGCACGCCGGGCGGAAAACTTCAACAGCGCGAGCGTGCGCGCGATGGCGATAACCAGTGCCAAGATGGGAGCGCCGCGCAACGCGCGCTCACGTATGTGATGAGAGCTCAAAACCATTCCCCATTGCAGTGTGAAATCCGGTCGTCGTTCTTACTTGTTATGAATACTGCCAGACGCTGCTCGCCGCCTTATTCCTTGGCGCTTTGCGCAACATGCCAGGTGCCCAGGCCGGCACGCTTGGCCTGATACATCGCCGCATCCGCGGCACGCAGCAGCGTGGACGCGTCGTGCGCATGCGTCGGGTACAACGCAACGCCGATGCTCATCGACGTGACCAAATCGTCGCCCCCCGGCAACGCAATGGGCTTCTCCATCGATGAGAGCAGCGTCTGTGCGAGCCGCACGGCGTTCGACGTCTGGCGCACGCCCGGCAGCATCACGGCGAACTCGTCGCCGCCCAGACGCGCCACCAGATCGCCCTCGCGCAGCGGCTGCCGCAAACGCTGCGCAATCGCCACGAGAACGGCATCGCCGGCATCGTGGCCGAGCTGATCGTTGATGTCCTTGAATCGATTGCTATCGAGGTACAGCAGCGCGACATGCGTGCCCAATTCGCGCGCTTCGCCAAGCGCCTGCGTGAGGCGCGACTCGAAGTAGGCACGATTCGGCAATCCCGTGAGCGGATCGTGATTCGCCTGATGCGCGAGCGTGGCGTTCTGTGCGCGCAAGTGGTTCTGCCAGCCTTCGAACTCGTCGAGCAGCGCATTGAAGTCATCGCCCAGTTCCTTGAGCTCGGCAATCGGCGTGGCGGCCACACGCTGATGAAATGCCCGCTCGCGGCGCACCGCATGTGCGACTTCCGCCAGCGCACGCAACGGCTTGACGATATCGCGATGCATGCGTTTGGCAAGCACGTTCGCCACGGCAAACGTCACCAGCAGGCACGCCAGCACCCCGCCGATGCCGCTCACGAGAAAGACGAAGAACTGCTTGCCCTGCCCCTGCACTTCGATCTGTCCGACGACGTTGCCGTCATGGCGAATGGGCAACGTCACTGGCCCTGGCAACGCAATATCGGCGACGGTGCGCTCGATCTTGGCCAGCGTGCCGCCGTCTGCACGCCGCCACATGGCGAACTGGGCGTTGCGGGCATCGACCACTCGCACTTGCACCACGTCTTCGTCGTTGGCGATGAGCGCAATCGCCTCCTGCGCGGCCACGCGATCACCGAACACGACCGCCGCCTCGGCCGTGTAGGCGAGCGAGCGACCGACAAGCAGCAGATTGTTTTCAGCGTAGGCGCGTAACGCGATCCATGCCACCAGCGAGAGCGAGAGTGCCGCGAGCACGACAGCGGAGACAGCCAGTCGCAGGTGCGTGCGTCGCAGCACGCGTTGCAGCGACGGCCGACGCGAGCGCATGAGCGCAGACGCGCTCGAAGGTTCGGTAGCAGCGCAAGCGCCGCGCGAGGGCGAGGTCGGAGCGCTAGAGGCTGTCGGGGCCGTCGACGCGTCCGGCGTCGGTTCGCGAGCGCCGCCGCCGGGGGCTGCATCGCCCTGGACCTGCTTCGGCAGGAGTCCGGCGACGGGGCCAGGGGGGGGATGGGCGGGGGGGAATTGGGTTGTCATGGTGTCCCCGGTTTTCGCGCCAGCTTCAGCACGTTCGGGTGGACACGTACGCCGCTGCGCGCGACGGTGTCGAGGTTGATATCGAATGTCACCCGCTCGGCATCGACGTTCAGGCAGAACATCGTGCCAAGGGTGCACGAATCATTGCGCTCGCTGATCGTGAGCACGGCATGACCGGCGAGTGACGCCAGGACCTGACGACGCTCTGCGTCGCTTACGGCGCCGAGATACAACGCATCGCACAACGAACCGATGGCAGGCTCCGCCGCCGATAACCGGTGCGCGTCGACCGGCGGCGTACTGTTCGATGCGGCACTTGCCGACGCATTCGCTGAGGTATTCGCTGAGGTACTCGCTGAGGCACCCGAGGACGCGCTCGCTGATGCGCCCTGCGGCGCAAGCAACTCACGGGCATAGTCGGTGTGGCCGACGACGCACAAACGCACCCGGGCGGGCGGTGTCGGCCAGCGCGTGAAACTGACGATACCCAGCACGACCTGCCGCACGTTGGCGTCGCGCACGCTCGCAGGGGCGACCGACGCTCCCGCGCCGCCGCTGGCGGGCGTCTGCGCCCGAGCCTGACCGAACGGGACGGCGCTCAGTACCAGACAAAAGAGCATCAGACGCGCACGGAAAAACAGAACCGCGCGGCAATCGCGCCGCGGGCCCCGTGTCACGCTGCTCGTCTTTGTCCAGACGCTATGCAATGCCGCCTTCCCTCTTTGCCGAAATGTCCGTGGTCACCGGAACGTCGTTTCCTGTGCAATCGACGCTTTATGAGTATCGCCTGCCGGAACCAGGCCGCATCATACCGAAGGGCTTGGGTTCCAGCCATACACCGCGCTGCCGGATATCCGTGTCACAGGCGTCCCCAGTCGACAGCATGCGCGTACCGGCGCGTTTTCGGAACCCCTTCCGACCTCGTGTTTTCCCTTGCCCGCGAGCGTTTGCAACGTGGCAGAATGGTGCGCATAACTGATTGAAAAACAAAAGGAATCGAGCGCGCCGATCGCTCGATTATCGAGATAAAAATCGCGACGCCAGGGAGGTGTTGCATGACGTTCCTGAACGCCGGCCGGACGGGTCTTCGGGAGGTACGCATATGAATGATCCCGTACCTCGCCCGGTGCCCGACGTCCAGGCGGAACTGAGCCGCGCCGCGCTCGACAGCGCGCCGTATGCCATGTTCGTGTGTACGGACGACGGCATGCTGGAGCGCATGAATACCGCCTTTACGCGCCTGACCGGCTATCGGCCGGACGACCTGCTTGGCAGGCGCAGCTTCCTCTCCCTGCTCGACCCCGCCGAACTCGCCCGCCGACGCCCGCCCGCGCTCGCCAGTCTGTCGGCCATCGAGCCGGTGCCGTACGACGACGAGTGGCATCTGCTCACGCACACCCGAAGCTGGCTGCCGATCCGCCTTGCGCTCTCATGTGTCGAACACGCCCCGGGCGAGCGCCGTTGGGTCGGCATCGTGCTCGATCTCTCGCAGCAAGTCCAGGTCGCGTCCCGCCTGTGGTACGTCACGCACCACGACCCGGTCACGCGTCTGCCCAATCAAACCTTGCTCAACGAGCGACTCGAACTCGCCATCCACCGATGCGCCCATCAGGGCGTCGGGCTGACGGTGTTGCTCCTGGAGCTCGATCATCTGCGCAAGCTGCGAAGCACCTTCGGGCCGCCGACTGCCGAACTGGCGCTGCGCATCGCCGCAGAACGTCTGCGGGAAGCGAGTGGCCCCGAGGACGCGCTCGCCTGTCTCGGAGGCAGCCAGTTCGTCATCGTCACCAACGAGACCGGCGACGGCGCGCGGTTGCTGGCGTCGCGAATCCAATCGCGGCTTGCCCAATGGGTCGACGTCGATCAGAGCGCCGTCGCGCTCGACGCCAGCATCGGCGCGGTGAGTTATCCCGACCACGGCAACACGCCCGAAACGTTGTTGCGTCGTGCCCACCTGGCGCTCGGCATCGCCAGCGCCAGTGGCGGCGGTATGCGCTTTTTCAGCAGCGAGATGGACGCGCAGACGCGGCGTCGCAACGAACTGGAGGGATTGCTGCGCGTGGCGGTGCACGAGCACGCGCATTCGCAGCTTCATCTTGTCTACCAGCCCCAGGTCACCCTCACGAGCGGAGAGATTCGCAGCGCGGAAACCCTCTTGCGCTGGCGTCATCCGACACTGGGTGCGGTCGGCCCGGCCGAGTTCGTGCCGGTGGCCGAGACCTCCGGCCTCATCCTGCCGTTGGGCGAATGGGTCATGCAAACCGCCTGCCGGGAAGCCAGCCGCTTGCTGCGCCGATGCGGTCACTTGCCGCGTATCTCCGTGAACGTCTCGGCCCAGCAGTTCGCGCGTCAGGATGTCGTGGGCATGGTCGAGCGGGCGCTGAGCGCGAATGCGCTGGAGCCACGCCATCTCGAAATCGAGATCACGGAGACCGTGTTGCTGGGCGACTCCAGCGCCGCTGTGGGCTGCCTGCGTTCGCTGCACGAGATGGGCGTGGAGATCGCCGTCGACGACTTCGGCACCGGCTATGCAAGTCTGGCCTATCTCACCCGCTTTCCCGTGCATCGGCTCAAGATCGACCAGAGCTTCGTGCGCGACATGCTCACGCATGCGCCCAGCCACGCCATCGTCAGCGCGGTCATCGCCATGGCCCACTCGCTCGGACTGCGCGTCACGGCCGAGGGCGTGGAGACGAAGGCGCAGGCGCAGCGGCTCACCGAACTGGGCTGCGACGAAGCCCAGGGATTCTGGTTCGCCCGCCCGGTCGACGCCCAGGGCTTCTATCACCTCCTGGCGCCGCTGGGCAGCGGGGCGCGGCGCTGAGCGCGCCGGTCAGTGTCGGATAGCGCCCGGGAATGCCTGGCAAATCGTGCATCCGGCCCCGCCTTTTTTGTCGAGATGGCCTGTCAAGACTCGCGCGTGACTTTAGAACGCGGTATGGTACGTCGCGAAGGGATTCCCCCGAACGACGTTGCAACGAGGAATAACGCCATGAAAACCAAAGCCGCCATTGCCTGGGAAGCGGGCAAGCCCCTGACCATCGAAGAAGTCGATCTGGAGGGGCCGCGCGCCGGCGAGGTGCTGATCGAGGTCAAGGCCACCGGCATCTGCCATACGGACTACTACACACTCTCGGGCGCCGACCCGGAAGGCATCTTCCCCGCCATCCTCGGCCATGAGGGTGCGGGCGTGATCGTCGACGTCGGCCCGGGCGTCACCACGCTCAAGAAGGACGACCACGTCATTCCCCTGTACACGCCGGAATGCCGTCAGTGCAAATTCTGCCTGTCGCGCAAGACCAACCTGTGCCAGGCGATCCGCAGCACGCAGGGGCGCGGCCTCATGCCCGATGCCACCTCGCGCTTCTCGCTCGACGGCAAGCCCATCTTCCACTACATGGGCACTTCCACCTTCTCGAACTACATCGTCGTGCCCGAGATCGCCGTGGCGAAGGTTCGCTCCGACGCCCCGTTCGACAAGGTTTGCTACATCGGTTGCGGCGTGACGACCGGCGTGGGCGCGGTCGTATACTCGGCGAAGGTCGAGGCGGGCGCGAACGTCGTCGTCTTCGGTCTGGGCGGTATCGGCCTGAACGTGATTCAGGGCGCGAAGATGGTCGGCGCCGACAAGATCATTGGCGTCGATATCAACCCGGGCCGCGTCGAACTCGCGAAGAAGTTCGGCATGACGCACTTCATCAATCCCAATGACGTCGAGAACGTCGTCGACACCATCGTGCAACTCACCGACGGCGGCGCAGACTATTCGTTCGAATGCATCGGCAACGTCACGACCATGCGTCAGGCGCTGGAATGCTGCCACAAGGGCTGGGGCCAGTCGTTCATCATCGGCGTGGCGGCGGCAGGCCAGGAAATCAGCACGCGTCCTTTCCAACTGGTGACGGGCCGCGAGTGGAAGGGGTCGGCGTTCGGTGGCGCGCGCGGCCGCACCGACGTGCCGAAGATCGTCGACTGGTACATGGAAGGCAAGATCAACATCGACGATCTCATCACGCACACCCTGCGCCTTGACCAGATCAACGAAGGCTTCGACCTGATGAAGCGTGGCGAGTCGATCCGCTCCGTCGTGCTGTACTGATCGCGCGCAACTGCACGCATGCGTGTGGTTGCCGTACCCCGGCTGACGGAAAACAGCGGCGGCGGCATGCTTCGGAAGCTTCGGAAGCGCATGTCGCCGCCGTTGTCGTTTCCGGGCGCGCCGGGTGTCGTAATCCCCCGGCACCGGCATCGCGCATACGCGCCATGCACTTGTAACACGCAGGCACGTCGCTGCAACGTTTCGTTACGCGATAGCGCAAACCCTCAGGCGACGCGACAGGTCGAATGGACATGCAGAGCACAGCGCCTGACGAGGGTTGGCATGAAGCAGAAAGCACGAACGGGCTTACCGCGCTGCATCGTCACAACAGGGAGACGACCATGAATAAACGAACCTTGCCGCTCGTTCTCGCGGGCACTGCGATGCTCGCCACGCTCGCGACGCTGCCCGAAGCGGCGTCGGCGCAGTCGGGACAGGCCGTCATCAATGCGTCGGCCAACGTGCGCGCCGGGCCGGCCACCGACTACCCTGTCGTTGCGCAAGCGGCGGCGGGTATGCCCGTGACGGTGTACGGCTGCATCTCCGGTTATTCGTGGTGCGACATCGGTTTGCCCGGGACACGCGGCTGGATTTATGCGGCGCTCCTGAGTTATCCGTACCAGGGCAATCCGGTGCCCGTGCTCAACTACGGGACGATGATCGGGTTGCCGATCATCACCTTCTCGATCGGCACGTACTGGGGCAACTATTACCGGAATCGGCCGTGGTACAACGATCAGCGCTACTGGCATCGTCCGCCGCCGGGACCCCGGCCGCCGCACTGGAACCCAGGGCCGCCGCCACGCCCGCCGGGCGGCTACTACCCGGGGAATCGTCCGCGTCCGCCGGGACATGGTGCGGGGCCTGGGCCGGGTCCACGACCGCCGGGGCATGGCGCCGGACCGGGTCCACGACCGCCGGGGCATGGCGCCGGACCGGGTCCTCGGCCCCCGGGCCATGGTGCGGGTCCGGGTCCTCGTCCGCCGGGACAGGGGGGCGGTCCGGGGCCGCGTCCGCCGGGTGGCGGAGGTGGAGGCGGCCATGGAGGCGACCATGGGGGTGGACCTGGGGGAGGCCATGGCAACGGTGGCCGACCGCCGGGGGGCGGTCAGGGGCAAAACCGATAGCGGGAGAGGACCAGGGGTTGGACTCGGGTGTTTGAGGGCGGGGGTTGCCGGTGCCCTGACGGAGCGACTTTCAGGTGGAGCGCAGTCAGGGTACCGGTAACCTCCGCGGCCCGGGCGGATGCCGGAGCGAGGCATCGGGTGTGTGAGGGCGGGGGTTATCGGTGCCCTGAGGGAGCGACTTTCAGGTGGAGCGCAGTCAGGGTACCGGTAACCCCCGCGGCCCGGGCGGATGCCGGAGCGAGGCGGAGATACCGGGATGTGGTTTTCATCACCACAGGAACCGGAACAGAAAACGCCCCCACGAACGAATCGCGGCAGCAAATTCAGCAACCGCTGCACCCACTTCGGGAAAAACGCTTAAAATGTGAGCAATTCCGGCCAGGCGGAGGTGCCGAACTGGCGCCGATGGCCGGACCGCAGGACAGCGAGCCCTTGCACACATGATGTCTTTCGACGTCGACGTGCAGTCAACATTGCAGACCCTTCAGCAGACCTATCTCCGGTGTGCCGTCGCGAAGACCGCGGCGGTCACGGCAGTCCGGCAGGATCCTCGGTAAGTCTCGATCGTGTTCGTCCCGCCCCGGCGTGCTCAACGGCGCGTCGTGGCATGCCTATCGCCTTGCCGTCACCGACACGCGCCACCCGCGCCCGCCGGTGACGGCTGATTGCCGTTGCGTCGCCCGAATGGCGAGCCACCGGCAGCGTTAGCGCATCGACGTGGTTCGTTAAACCCTGTGGCCGTCCGCCACGCATGGGAACGAGCGGCCACAAGCCCGGGGCGCCCTTGCAGCCAGGTCGCGGGACACGTCTCCCGTGGATTTCCCGATGGCGCGCGTCGTGCGTGCACCAGGGACATACGTTGCAGGAACCTTTTGCAGGCAATGAGTCTTTTTCGAACCAAGAACATCGAGAACATGCTGGCCGCCGGCCGCACCGGCAGTCTCAAGAAAGTGCTGGGCCCCGTCGACCTGGTGCTCATGGGCATCGGGGCCATCATCGGCACGGGCATCTTCGTGCTCACCGGCACGGGCGCACTGACCGCCGGCCCGGCGCTTACCCTCTCCTTCATCATCGCGGCCATGGCCTGCGGCTTTGCCGCGCTGTGCTATGCCGAGTTCGCGTCCACCATCCCCGTCTCCGGCTCCATCTACACCTATAGCTATGCCACGCTCGGGGAAATCGTCGCGTGGATCATCGGCTGGGACCTGATGCTCGAATACGGCCTCGCTTCCTCCGCCGTGTCCGTAGGGTGGTCGGGGTATTTCCAGTCGCTCGCAGCCGGGTTCGGCATGCACCTGCCTGCGGCGATCACCGCAGCGCCCGGCAGCGTGCCCGGCGTGACGACCTTCATCAACCTGCCCGCCGTCGTCATCATGCTGCTCATCACGTGGGTGCTGTCGTACGGCGTGCGTGAATCGGCGCGCATCAACAACCTCATGGTGGCGATCAAGATCGGCGTGGTGCTGCTGTTCATCGCCGTGGGCGTGTGGCACGTCAAACCCGCCAACTGGACACCGTTCATGCCCTTCGGCACCAGCGGCATGTTCAATGCGGCGGCCCTCGTCTTCTTCGCGTTCATCGGCTTCGACGCCGTGACCTCCGCCGCCGAAGAAGTTCGTAACCCGGGACGCGACCTGCCCATCGGCATCATCGGCTCGCTCATCGTATGCACCCTGCTGTACGTGGCCGTGGCCGCGATCATGACCGGCATCGTGCCGTTCGCGCAGTTCGCCGGGGTCGATCATCCGGTGTCGCTGGCCCTGCAATACGCCGGACAGAACTGGGTCGCCGGGTTTGTCGATCTCGGGGCGATTCTCGGCATGACGACCGTCATTCTCGTGATGACGTATGGTCAGACGCGCATTACCTACGCTATGTCGCGCGACGGCCTGCTGCCGCCGCTGCTCTCGCGCATCCATCCCACGCACAAGACGCCGTTCGCGGGCACCTGGATCATCGGGGCGATCTTCGCTGTCATTGCGGGCTTCGTGCCGCTGGGCGTGCTCGCAGAACTGATCAACATCGGCACCTTGTCGGCGTTCGCACTCGTGTCCGTGGCCGTACTCGTGCTGCGTCGCACGCGCCCCGACCTGCCGCGCGCGTTTCGCGTGCCGGGTGCGCCGGTCGTGCCGCTCATCTCCGCCGGTCTGTGCCTGTTCCTGATGGCGCACCTGCAAGCCGCCACATGGATCGCCTTCGTGGTCTGGCTGGCCATCGGCATGGTGATCTACTTCACGTATGCCCGTCGCAACGCCCTGCTGCACAAGCACGGCTGAACGCAGAACCATGCGCCGTGACGCTGCCTCAGACGGCACCGATCGCACGGATTGATGCGTCTCGCGCGCATACGCGACTGAGCGTATAGTCCGCTCATGCACTCAGGGGCTTGGTGACGTTGGGGCTCGGGTGACACATAAGTGTCCCCGCCCCCCTTCCACATACGCCTTCGATGTTGTTGCCCCCGCCGTTGCTTCACCCGCCCTCGCTGCACTCGCACCACTATTCAGTGGGTAAAGTAACGACGTCGAGGCGCCGGCAAGGAGGGGCGGCGCGCGCACTCGTTCGCGTGCCTCGCCCCTGGCGCGGCATTCAGCCGAAATTGCGATTGAGCCAGACGGCGCCGTAGCCGAGCGCGAACATCGTGAGCAGCAGCGGCACGGAGATGCGAATGATCTGAATGACGAGCGGACGCGGCGGCAACGCCTCCTCCTGCGGCACACGTCCGGCCTCATGCAGCGCGCCCGTGCACAGCGCCGCCGCCACCGCACTCGCAAACACCCAGAAGGTCTGGTTGTAAAGCAATGCGATGAGCAGCAACGTGAGCGCCACGTTGCGTCCGTGATAGATCAGATTGACGGTATTGCGAAAGGCTTGCGGCGACATGTCGGAAAAGCACTGACGCGTGCACGGATGCACCGCCTGCGCAAAAAGTGTTGTTTTTGTCGTTTTGACCTGCGGCGCCACACAGTGTGTCGTGGGGCGTCGCGGCCCTTGAGAAGCTGAGCAGAGCTTATCCAGTCCTAACGGCGTTTGCCAGCCGAGTCTTTAGACCGGTGCGCCCTTCATGGGTGCTTCATCGGCGCTGGCATGGGTGCTTCATATCCGGCACCCCGCCTCCGCCTCATCGCCCGTCGTGCCCGTGGAGCACGTCATACGAATGGGGTATCCTCCCCCGCATGACAGCCCCCGCCTCCACCCGTCTCCAGCATGCCACTCAGGACACCCGCGAGCGTGCCCCGAAGCGTGCCGTCTATGTCATCGTGGCGCATCCGCGCTGGCGCGATTCGCGCGTGAATCGCCGCCTTCTCGACGCCGCACGCGGCATCGAAGGCGTCGACGTCAACGATCTCTATTCGACGTATCCCGACTTCAGCATCGACGTCGCCGCCGAGCAGCAACGTCTCACGCGTGCCGATCTGATCGTGCTGGTCCATCCGATCTACTGGTACAGCATGCCGCCGTTGCAAAAGCTCTGGTTCGACGAAGTGCTGTCGTGGGGCTGGGCCTACGGTCAGAACGGTCACGCGCTGGCGAACAAGGATCTTTGGCTGGTCGCCAGCACCGGCGGTCCGGAGGACAGCTATCGGCCCGACGGTTATAACCAGCATGAATTCTCCGCCTTCCTGCCCCCGTACGAACAGACCTCGCACCTGTGCGGCATGCGTTTCCTGCCGCCGCACGTGCTGTATGGGGCGCGTCGCTGCGACACCGCCGCGCTCGATGCGCACGTCAGCGCATTCGCCGGGCGTCTTGCAACGTACCCGCAGTGGCCGGAACTCGTCTCGATGGCGGACGCCGCCGAGTGCCAGGCAATTCCGGCAACCGATCGCCCGCGCTGCGCGAGCGGGCTGACGGGTGCCGACGCGAACACAAGCGCCAGCGACACCGGGAGCGCCGCCTGATGGAACATGTGCCTGCCTGGCTGCTGGCCAGCCTGATTTATCTCGCGGCCGCCGTCATCGTCGTGCCGTTGTCGCGCGCCCTCGGTCTGGGCGCCATCATCGGCTATCTCGCTGCCGGGATCGCCATCGGCCCATGGGGACTCGGCCTCGTCTCGCGCGTGGAAGATGTCCTGCACTTCGCCGAATTCGGCGTGGTGCTGATGCTGTTCCTCGTTGGCCTCGAACTGGAACCGCGGCGTTTGTGGAGCCTGCGACGGCCGATTTTCGGCTGGGGCTCGGCGCAGGTCATCGGCTGCGCCGTGCTGCTCTTCGTCGCAGGCATCGCGCTGGGCGCCCCGTGGCGCATTGCACTCGTCGCCGCCCTGGGCCTTGCGCTGTCGTCCACCGCCATTGCGTTGCAGGTGATGGCCGAGCGCAACATGCTCGCCACCGCCAGCGGTCAGGCGGGCTTCTCCATCCTGCTGTTTCAGGACGTCGCCGCCATTCCGATTCTGGCCCTGCTGCCGCTGCTCGCGAATTCCGTCGACAGTCACGCCATGACGGGCACGACGCGCGCCCTCGAAGCGTTGAAGATCGTCGGCGTGATCGCCGCCATCATCCTCGGCGGACGACTGGCGCTGCGTCCGTTACTGCGCTGGATCGCCAACAGCAAGACCCCGGAGATCTTCACGGCAGCGGCGCTCCTGCTCGTCGTCGCCATCGCGACACTGATGCAAGTCGTCGGGCTGTCGATGGCGCTGGGCGCTTTCCTCGCCGGCGTCCTGCTGGCCGAGAGTGAATATCGTCGCGAACTCGAAACCGACATCGAACCGTTCAAGGGATTGTTGCTGGGCCTGTTCTTCATCGCCGTGGGCATGAGCATCGACTTCGGTGTGCTGCTCGCGCAGCCGCTGCGCATGATCGCGGTCGTCGTCGGTTTCCTCGCGCTCAAGGGCGTCGCAATCTACAGTCTGTCGCGGCTGATGCAACTGCCGTATCAGGAGCGGCCGATCTTCACGCTGCTGCTCGCACAGGGCGGCGAGTTCGCGTTCGTCGTCTTCCAGTCCGCCGGTCCACAGGTGCTGCCCCCGGCCGTGTCGTCGTTCCTGATCGGCGCCGTGGCACTCTCGATGCTGATCTCGCCGCTGCTGCTCGTCGCCATCGACAAGTGGTTGTTGCCGCGCTACAGCATGAAGGGCTCACCGCGCATGGAAGAGATCTCGGAGCCGCAGACGGCGAACGTCGTGATTTGCGGTTTCGGACGTTACGGGCAGATCGTAGGTCGTGCGCTGATGCCGCAAGGGGTGTCGGTCACCGTGCTCGACCACGACCCCGACACCATCGAAAGTCTGCGGCAGTTCGGCTTCCGCGTGTTCTATGGCGATGCGACACGTCTCGATCTGTTGCGCATTGCCGGCGTGGCGAATGCGCGCGCCGTCGTGATTGCCGTGGACGACGTCGATCAGTCGCTCGAAATCGCCGATCTGATGCGAGAACACTTCCCGGACGTACCGGTCGTCGCGAGAGCCCGCAACGTCGGCCATTTGTTCCAGCTTCGCGAGCGCGGCGTGCAGCATGTCGAGCGCGAAGTCTTCGAGTCGTCGCTGCGCAGCGCACGCTCGGTGCTCGAAGCGCTCGGATGGCCGGCGGCCGAAGCCCGCGAGGCCACCATGGCGTTCAGGCGCGCCAATGTGCAATTGACGGACGACATGTATCCCTCCTATCAGGATCGCAACAAGATCATCGCCACCGCGAAGGAAGGGCGCCGGCAGTTCGAGGAGCAGATGGCGCGCGAGCGCGCGATACGTCGTGCACAGCGCCAGGTGACGTTCGGCTGGGACGGTGAGCATGCCCCCGACGATGCCGCCGCATCAGACAAGCCCAAGGACGAAACCCGGCAGACGGCAGACGGGACGGAAAACCGTCGCGCCTGAGGCGACCTGAGGGGACCTGAGGGGACCCGACATCCGGTAGCCCGATGACCATGGAATCCTCCTGTCGTGTCGGCAGGAAGATTCGTCATCGCGCGCGGCGACTGGCTGGCGTCAGTCGAACGGCTTGAAGTGGCCGTCGGTCGGCGCACGCGCATCGGCGCGAAGGCGCGTTTCGGCGTCTACACCGGCCAGCCCGCGATAGTAAAGATGCACGGCAATGGCCGCCGAATAGCGGCGGATCTCGACGAGCGTGAGATGCGCATGCTCGGCGGACGTGAACATCAGATACGGCGATTCTTCTTCGATCAGGCTCGCGACCTGATGCAGTCCGTGGCGATGCAATACCTCGGTGAGTTCGTCGCGGCTGCGATGCGTGTTGGCATCGGTGGCCGGGTACATCATTCGCAGCAGGACAAGCGGATGATCGGCGACGGCGAGCGACAGCGCCTGTACGACAGCGTGACTATCGAGCGCCGTGGCCACGGCGTCACCTTCGGGACGATGCTGCGGAAAGAGTTGCTCAAGGGTCAGCGACATGATGTGTCCATGGCAAGGAAGCTGCAAAAACTGCGACAGCGGTTCTACAGTCTAGTCACGTCTTCCCGCGCGATATAGCGTATGGCGCGAATACCTGCGTTGCACGCGCCGCAACAATTACGAAATATTTCGACGCCGCATCATGCCGCTGGCGCCAACAAAAGCGGCCCGCCTGTACGGCACGTGCGTATCGCTGATGGTATGATTTTTGCCGACGCCGACAGGACTCATACCGATGCGATATCCCGATCAGATGTCCGACACGTTAGCGGCAGCCGTGGCTGAGGCCGACCATGTCATGCGCCATTGGCAATACGATGCCGAGGGGCCCGTGAAAATTGGTTCGGACTCCCATAAACGCATGTTCTGCCGCATGCTGCTGGAGTCTCATAATCCCTATAAGCCGGCCGTCATCGAATGGCCGAAGCTGCCGCCCGATGCGCTCAGGCGCCTGACCGCCCTGCCCATCTGGGACATTGCCGTACAGACGGAAGGCCGCGCGTCCATTCGTGTGGCGACCTACGCCGCCACGATTGAGGACCCGTTGCTGCGCGAGGCGCTCGTCATGGACGGCGACGAAGAAGCGCGTCACAAGGTCGTGCTGTCCCGACTGGTCGAAGCCTACGGCATCGAACTGGCGCCGGAGCCGCCCTACCCGCCGCCCAAAGACCCCGAATGGGCGTGGATGAAGACGGGCTTCAGCGAGTGTATCGACAGCTTCGTCGCGTTCGGTCTGTTCCGTTCGGCGCAGCGCTCAGGCTACTTTCCCGAAGCGTTGGTCGAGACGTTCGAACCGGTCATTCAGGAGGAAGCGCGCCACATTCTGTTCTTCGCGAACTGGGTCGCATGGTATCGACGCACGCTGCCTTTCTGGAAGCGGCCGTGGTTTTACGCGCGAGTGGCCGCCGTGTGGGCGACGCTGATTTGGGACCGCATGGCGATTGCGCGCGGCATCGACACCGACGGCGTGGCGCGCGACGCCAACTTCCCCGCCACCGGCACCGCCGATATCGGCGAATCGCTCAAGCCGCGCGATCTGATTGCGCTGTGTCTGGAGGAAGATGCGCGACGCATGGCAGGCTATGACAAGCGCCTGCTGCGCCCGACGTTCGTGCCGAAGCTCGCTCGCCTCGCACTGCGCTTCATGAAGGCCTGAAGGTGACCGGAGCGTAGGTGTTTCCGGTCCGATCGCCCTGGCGCAAGAACGAAGCAAGGACAAAGCAAGAACGAAAAAAGCCGTTCCGAGTGTCGTACTCGGAACGGCTTTTTTTGGGTTCATCGTGGATTGCCGGGGAAAGCTGCGCGGATTTTGAGGAAGAAATATTCCTCGTCACGGTAGCCGTATGCCCGGCGCTTGATGACCTTGATGGTGTTGTTGATGCCTTCAACGACGCTGGTGTTAAGTGGGTGTCGGCAGCGGGCCAGGATGCCGTGCCAATAGCCTTGCAGGCGCTGCGCAAATAGTTTCAGCGCAGCGATACCGCTGTCGTTGGCTTGAGTAATCCACTGCTCCCATGCCTTTTGCGCCCAAGCTGGCTTTCGGTAGAACCACAGTCGCTTGAGTTCGTCTCGTAGCAAATAGACGCACAACAGAGGCTGGTTGGCTTGCAGCAGCTCACTCAGGTGCACGGACTGTTCCGGCCGTAGATTCTTTTGATTGCGTAAGAGCAGCCAGCGGCTTGATTTGAGGACTTTGCGTGCTGGCCGGTCATCTCGGAGTCGGTTGGCCTGATCGACTCGGACCCGGTCGATCACTTCGCGTCCGTATTTGGCAACGACATGGAACAAGTCGTAGACGATTTCGGCTTGCGGGCAGTTCGCCTTGATTTCCAACTCGTAGGCCGTTGTCATATCGATGGCAACAGCCTCGATATGCTCTGCAACGCCCTCGGGAAGCTGGTCAAAGAAGGCTCGGGCAGTTTCACGCGAACGGCCATTCCCAATCCATAGCACCTGCCGACTGAGCGGCTCGACCACCACCGTGGCGTAACGGTGGCCCTTGTGCAGAGCGAATTCGTCCATCGCCAAATATCGAACCTGTGTCCAATCCGGCTCGGCGATGCTTGCTCGCAAACTCGCTTTGTCGATCGCTTTAACGGTATGCCAATCCAAACCGTAGAACGCTGCAACGGCCTGGACATTGGTCGACTTGAGCAGAATTTCACAGGCCTTGGCAAAGCGCGCTGTGACCCGTTGGTAGCGCCCGAGCCAGTCCAATTTCTCCAGCCTCGGGCCACCACAGTGCTCGCACCAAAGCCGACGACGCGGCACATGCAGCACCACTCGATATTCAAACAAGGGAAGATCCCGAACCCGGCGCACCGTCGTCTCGTGGATCTGCGAGCAACGCTTGCCGCATTGCTCGCACAGCATCACTCGGCTTAATGGCTTCAGATACAACGACAGTGTCCGACTGTCCTGCGAAGGCCACTCCACTCGCTCAACTCGGTATCCCGTCCAGCAACCGAGGGCTTCCAGCGCTTTTCGATCTAGCAATTGCTCCTCCGAACACCGTCTCTATTGGCGTCAGATTATCAATTGCCTTGAAAACCTCCACGGTTTTCCACGATGAACCTTTTTTTGTGTGCTACGGCACCGGCCTTGCCAGCCGGTCGGCGATCAGCTGCCCTGGAATTCGTTCAGTTGACCGGCAGCGCGGGCGCGAGCGAGGTCTTGCTTGACTTCGGCGCGCGACACGCTCTGACCTTGCGACGCAAGGATGGGGTAGTCGACGTCGGTCTCCGCGAGCAAGCCTTGAGCACGTGCCTGAGCCAATTCCGTCGTCACATCGGCGCGGGTCTTGCTCGGGCCCGACGCGACGTACACCGGATAGTCGGCGTCGCCTTGCGGGATCAGACCATTGGCGCGCGCTTGCGCCAGATCGGCCAGCACGGCGGCGCGGGTCAGCGGTTGACCTTGCGAAGCGACGTTGGGGTAGTTGTTACCGTTCTCGGCAGCATTGCTGGCAACAGCACCCAGCGAGGCGACAGCGGCGATAAGGGCGATAGCGAAGTTCTTGCGGTTCATTTTCAGACTCCTGTCAGTTGCGACGACTTTGTTTTGAATTGCGCCGTCGATGGAAGGAAGTCTAGAACTCGGCATCGCGATGAAAAACGCGAAATTTGTTCAGGAACTATTGCGTGTTTTAACGGGAATTAACGCACCATTTCGGTGCATTCGCGCATGTGAAAACGCCGCTGGCGTCGGTGGCACCGACCTGCAGCGGCGTCGCAGTTCATTGGAAGTACTCGGCAACGCCGTCAGTCGTCGAGCGAGGCGCCGAGGGCATCGAGCAGGAAATTCGTGCCACGCTCTCGCGAACCCGCATCGTCGTAGCCGTCCAGAAACGCGCCTTGCTCCGTCATGACGAGGTGCGTGCCACCGTCGCGCGCCTTGATATCGATGGTCGCGAGCGACACCGAAATCTTGCGCGTATCCAGATGCATTTCGTAGGCATACACCAGGCGTGTATCCGGCACGACGTCGTAGTACAACGCGTCGAACGTCGACACCATGCCGCTCTGCCATTTACCCTTGGCCACCTCGCGTCCGCCGGGGCGAACGTCCATGGAGCGCTCGATCAACGTCAGTCCTTCGCCGCGCGCGAACCAGCGGTCCTTGGCCTCGCGCTCGACCAGTGCGCGGAACACGCGCGCGGGAGATGCGGGGTACTGACGCTCGATGCGGAATGTCGCGTGCACGACGCTGCGGGCCGTCGGCGCTTCGGCCTCGCGCATGACTTCGCGCCCGAGTTTGTCGAGCGTCTGCGTCCAGCCCTGTCCTGCGCCTTCGGGCATCCAAGCGAATGCGGGGTCGAGGACCGTATATCGCTGCTCCACGTCCAGCCGTGTGCCCTGCGCGACATCGGTAAACGTTGCCTGCGTGAGCGCACCGAACAGTTCGTGGCCCTTCTCGTCGGTCACCTTCATGTCGATCACGAGGCGCTTCGGCGCGTCGACTTCGACGAAGCGACCGCGAATCCAGTGCGACTCGCCTTCGGGCGACTGCATGCGCAAGTCGAAAGCGCCGCCCTCGCGCGCCTCGATCTGCGCCTCGGGAATCGTGTAACCGGCAGGGCAAAACCAGCGTTTGACGGCCTCGGTCGTCGTCCACGCACCGAACACCGTGTCGCGGGTCACCGCGTAAGTCCGGCCAACCGTCAACGGCCGGGGCTGCGTCGTCGCTTTTGCTTCACTTGCTGTCGTCATGAAGGTCTCCTTCGGGCGGCAGGCTGGCCAGATACTCGCCCAATCGGTCGAGATGGCCCTCCCACTCGTGACGGCGCTGGTTGATCCATCGCTCGGCGAGGCTCAGCGCCTGAGGTTCGATCCGGCACGTGCGCACACGACCGGCCTTTTCCGTTCGCACCAGACCCGCGCTCTCCAGCACGGACAGATGCTGCATGACCGCCTGCAACGACATCGCCAGCGGTTGCGCAAGCGCACTCACCGACGCCGGCCCCTGCGCCAGCCGCACGAGCATGGCCCGGCGAGACGCGTCGGCCAGTGCCTGAAAAGTCAGATCGAGGGTGTTGTCATGGTCAAGCATGTACTTGAGTATAGTCGCGTCATAAACTAAAGCAAGGACTTTAGTATTAAAAATTTGGAAAGCGTCGCGCTGCGCGCTCAGGTGATGATGTGATGCTCGCGTGCGCGTACCTGGGCCGTGTGCTGGCGATGCAGGATTTCTCGCAGTGACTGCTCGATGGTCTCGGACATGGCGTCGAGCGCCAGATCGTTCGGCTCCAGCCCGAACGGCTCCTCGATCTCCGCGCTCACGGCTTCGAGCGCAAAGAACGTATACGAAATGAAGGCGACGATGACCGGCGTCATGGGACCGATGGAGTCGATCAGGCCAAACGGCAGGAGCACGCTGTACAGATAGGTCACGCGATGCAGGATCACGCCATACGTGAACGGGATCGGCGTGGTGGCAATCCGCTCGCAGCCGCCGATCGCTTCGCCCAGGCGGTCCAGATGCATCTCCATGACTTGCGCGAGCGGCGCTTCGATCTGCCCGCGCAGACGGCGCTCGCGCAACCATTCGCCGGCCATCAGCAGAATCGTGATCGGCTTGAATTGCTTGCGCGCCAGGCAAGCGACATCTTCCTGGCTCAGCAAACGCTCGAAGTCGGCGCGCGGGTCCGTGCCACGCAATTGATGACGCATGCCATGCACGAAGGCGATCAGATAGGCAACGAAGCGGGGCGAATCCGACGTGTCGGACACGAGCGTCATCGACTGACGCGAGAGCGCCCGCGTTTCATTGAGCACGCTGCCCCAGAGCATGCGGGCCTCCCAATACCGGGCGTAACTCGTGGTGTTGCGAAAGCCGAGAAAGATCGCGAGCGTAATACCGATCAGCGAGAACGGGATGAACGTGAGCGGGATCTTCCATTCGAAGATGCGCCCATGGGCGAGCGTGACGGCAATCGAGATGATCGTGGTGAAAATGAGCTGCGGTGCGATCTTGGGCAAGATCGAGCCACGCACGACGAACAGCATGCGCAGCCAATGCAGGTTGGGACGGACGATCATGGCGACGAAGGCGCTCGCAAGCGCTGGGAAACCGGCCGTGGGGGTAGCCGTTGGGCCCGGATGATACGCCCATATTCGCGGCATTGAAATGATTTCGGCCCATGGCGCGGGACGTCCTCACCGAATCGTCGCAATGACCGACCGACGGTAAAACGCCCGTCGGGCGAACCTTCGACGGGCGTTTGCATCGTCCTGCACTTCATCGGGTCGGACGTTACTTCACCTCCAGCGCCTGGGCGAGCGTCACCGGGTCCTGGAAGATGCTCGAGAAGTCGAGTCCCCCATGGCCGTTCGCGCGATGGACTTCGAAGATGCGCCGGGCCAGATCGCCCAATGGCGTCGCCACGTTGCTGGACTCCGCAGCGCCATGCGCGAGACGCAAATCCTTCGCCATCAGATCGGTCGCGAAACCGCCTGTATAACCACGTGACGACGCGGCATTCTCCATCACACCGGGACACGGGTTATAGACCTCCAGCGTCCAGTTGCGTCCGGAGCTTTGCTGCATCACGGCCGAGAGCACTTTCGGGTCGAGGCCGTTGGCGATGCCCAGACGCAGTGCCTCGCTCGTTCCCGCCATCAGAATGCCCAGCAGCATGTTGTTGCACAGCTTGAGGGTCTGGCCGGCGCCGAGCGGGCCGCCGTGGTGAATGGCCTTGCCCATGTTGCCGAGCAATGGGCGCATGCGCTCGACGAGCGCTGCGTCGCCGCCGACCATGAACGTCAGCGTGCCCGCAGCAGCCCCCGCCGTGCCGCCCGAGACCGGGGCGTCTAGCAGTTGTGTGCCCGAGCGGGCAATTTTCGCCAGCTGACGTGGGATCTCCGGCGGCACCGTACTGCTGTCGATTAGCACGGCATCCTGCGGTGCGTTGGCCAGCACGCCTTGCGGACCGTCGTATGCGGCGAGCACGTGCTCACCGGCGGGCAGCATCGTGATGACGACCTGCGCATCGCGCACGGCATCGGGAATCGACTGCGCCGCTTTTCCGCCAGCGGCCACCAGTCGCTCCACCGCTGCGCCCGACAGATCGAAGCCGCGCACCGCATGCCCGGCGCTCACCAGATTGGCCGCCATCGGCCCGCCCATGTTGCCCAGGCCGATGAAGGCCACGCGTAGCGTCGCCCGAGTCTCCTGCCCAGTCCCTTGCTGAATTTCCGTAGCCATCGTCTGTCTCCGACATCTTCGATGTGTTCAGGGGGCACGCGAATTACTTCAGCGTAATCGTGGTGTTGACGCCCGCCGGGCCGGTGCCGCGCGCTTGCCAGCGCGCCGTGACGGTCTTCGTCTGCGTCCAGAACAGGATCGCCTGCTTGCCGTTCGGCCCCAGATCGCCCAGCTTCGACGCCCGCGACCCCGTGAAGCTGAACCACGCGACCGGCACCGGAATCGGCAGGTTGATGCCGACCTGACCGACGTCGATCTCATTCTGGAACTGACGCGCCGCGCCGCCGTCCTGGGTGAACAGCGCCACGCCGTTGCCGTTCGGGTTGGCGTTGACGAAGGCGATCGCCTCATCGAGCGTATCCACGCCCGTCATGCACAGGACCGGCCCGAAAATTTCCTCGCGATAGATCGACATGTCGGCCGTCACCCCGTCGAAGATCGTCGGGCCGACGAAGTTGCCCTGCGGCGCTTCGCCGACCGCGTGGCCGCGTCCGTCGAGCAGCAGCTTCGCGCCCTCTTCCACCCCGGCGCCGATGAGTTTCTCCACACGCGCACGCGCCTGCTTCGAGACGAGCGGCCCCACGTCCGCCTTGCGATCCGTGCCCGGTCCGACCTTGAGCGCTCGCGCACGTTCGACCAGCTCCGGCACCCACTCGCGCGCTTCGCCCACGAGCACCGCGACGGACGTAGCCATGCAGCGCTGTCCTGCGGCGCCGAATGCCGCGCCCAGCAAATGGTTGATCGCCTGCTCGCGGTCGGCGTCCGGCAGGATCACGCAGTGATTTTTTGCGCCCATCATGGCCTGACAACGCTTGCCCGCCTCCGACGCGCGACGGTAGATGTGCGTGCCGACATGCGTCGAGCCGATGAACGACACGGCCTTGATATCCGGGTGATCGCAAATGGCGTTGGCAATGTCCGGCCCGCCATGCACCACGTTGAGCACGCCCGGCGGCAACCCGGCCTCCAGCGCGAGTTCCGCGAGACGCAGCGATGCGCTCGGATCCTGTTCCGACGGCTTGAGCACGAAGGTGTTGCCGGTGGCGACGGCCAGCGGAAACATGAAGCAAGGGAGCATCACCGGGAAGTTGAACGCGGTAATACCGGCACAGACACCGAGCGGTTCGATGAGCGTGTAGACGTCCACGCCACCGGCCGCATTCTGCGCATACTCGCCCAGTTGCAGGGAGGCAATCGAGCACGCGTGCTCCACGACTTCGAGTCCACGCCCCACTTCACCTTCCGCGTCGGGCAGCGTCTTGCCGTGCTCGCGCGTGATCAGTTCGGCCAGCTCGCTCGTGTGATCGCGCAGCAGTTGCTGAAAGCGCAACATGACACGCATGCGATTGGCCTGCGACGTATTGCGCCAGCCCTTGTAAGCTGCCTTGGCGGAGGCCACTGCCGCGTCGAGTTCTTCGGGGGTCGCAAACGGCACGCGCGCGACGACTTCCTGCGTCGCCGGGTTCACGACGTCACGCCATTGCGACGTCTTCGATTCAACACGCTTGCCATCGATGAGCAGCGGAATGGTGGGTAGGGACATGACACGCTCTCCAGATCGAAACGAATACGGATGAAAGAATTCGGGGGAAATTACTTCGCTGCCGTGCTTGTCTTCACGAGCGAGCAAGTCGATTTCGACAGCGGCTGGAAGGCTTCCGTCGCCGGGACGGTGGCCACTTTAGTGTAGTAATCCCACGGTCCTTTGGACTCGCCGGGAGACTTCACCTTGAACAGGTACATGTCGTGAATCACGCGACCGTCGGGACGAATCGACGCGTTGTGCATGATTGGATCGCGAATCGGCAATTCACGCATTTTCTGCGCAACGACCTTCGCGTCAACGCTCTTGGCAGCCGCCACCGAGCGCAGGTAGTGCAGCACGCTCGAATACACACCGGCCTGCACCATCGTCGGCTTCAGGTTCTTGTACTTTTTCTGGAAACGGTCGGACCACTTGCGCGAGGCGTCGTCGAAATCCCAGTAGAACCCGTCGGTAAACAACAGGCCCTGTGCGGTGTTGAGTCCCAAAGCGTGAACGTCCGACAGGAACACCAACAGCGCCGCGAGCTTCTGCCCGCGCTGCACGATGCCGAATTCGCGCGCTTGCTTGAGCACGTTGACGGTGTCCTGACCGCCATTCGCCAACGCCACGACCTGCGCCTTCGAGCTTTGCGCCTGCAACAGGAACGACGCGTAGTCGGACGCATTGAGCGGATGACGTGACTGACCGACGACCGTGCCGCCGAGCGTCTTCACGATATCGGCGGCGTCTTTCTCCAGCGAATGCCCGAAGGCGTAATCGACGGTGATGAAGTACCAGGACTTGCCGCCGTCACCCACCACGGCGCGCGCGGTGGCAGCCGACTGCGAATAGGTGTCGAACATCCAGTGAAAGCCCGTGGGCGAGCAGTCTTCGTTCGTCAGACGCGTGGTCGCCGGGCCGGAGAACAGGACGACGCGCTGCTTGTCCATCGCCAGCTTTTGCACGGCGAGCGCGGCAGCGGAGTTGGTCAGATCGGCAATCGCATCGACGTTGTCCCGGTCGAACCATTCCCGCGCCTTGTTGGCGGCCACGTCCGCCTTGTTCTGGTTATCGGCCGAGACCAGTTCGACCTTCATGCCTTTGCATTCGGCGGCCAGACAGTCGTCGATGGCCATTTGCGCCGCCACGACCGACCCGGCGCCGCCCATCGCGGAATACGTGCCCGACATATCGGTCAGCACCCCAACTTTCACGGGACGATCCGGCAACTGCGCAAACGAACCGACGCACGACAATCCCAAACCCGCACCGAGTCCCAGCGCGAGCAGCCACGGCTTGATCTTCATCGCTTTTTGTCTCCTTGAGGTCTTTATCGATCTCTTCTTGGTCTCTTATGCTTTTGCCGCCGACGTCTATGCGTGGCGCTCATAAATTGTATTTGTGCGAATTTGCTTTACATAGCGCATCGCTGCATCTACTTTGTGCAGAAATACACATAGGAGACAACGCAATGGCACGTACCGGCGCGATGCGATCGACCGGCCTCTCCGGCCCCTTCGGCGCCCCGGGTGCCGAGCCGCGCCCGGACTGGGACGACCTTCGGTACTTTCTGGAAGTTGCGCGAACCCAGCGGGTCAGCGCTGCGGCGCTGCGCCTGGGCGTGGATCACACGACCGTCTCGCGACGCGTGCGCGCGCTGGAGCAGGCGCTGGGCACGCTGCTGTTCGACAAGTCGCGCAATGCGGGCTTTGCCCTGACGCCCGAAGGGCAGCAATTGCTCGTGTACGCCGAACAGATGGAGACGGCGCTGCAATCGGCGTGCGAACAGGTAGCCGGTCTGGGACAGACGCTCTCGGGCCACGTGCGCATCGGCTCGACCGAAGCTTTCGGCACCTATTTCGTGACACCGGTGCTCTCGCGATTTCAGCGCGAATATCCCGCGATCGATTTCGACGTGCTGCCCGTGCCGCGCTTCGTGAGTCTGTCCAAACGCGAGGCCGATCTGGCCATCACCATCGAGCGGCCGCAGCGCGGGCCGTATGTGTGCAGCAAGCTATGCGATTACCGCTTGCAGTTGTACGCCACCCCCGGGTACCTCGCGCGATACGGCGACGTAAAGACGTTCGCCGACCTCGTGGGTCGCCGCTTTATCAGCTATGTCAATGAACTGACGTTCAGCAACGAGTTGCGCTATCTGGAGGACATCGTGCCCGGGGGCAACGTGGTGCTGCGCAGCACCAGCGTCATTGCGCAATATCAGGCGGCACTGCAAGGTGAGGCGCTGGCGATCCTGCCGTGCTTCATGGCGGCACAGGACCCGCGCCTCGTGCCGCTGCTCGTCGAGGACGTGGTCGTCACGCGCAGCTTCTGGATTTACTGCCACGAAGAGTTGCGCACGCTCAAGCGCATTACGGTGCTGTGGGACTATCTGCGCGACGCCGCCCAACGCAACGACGCGCTGCTGCAAGGCACGGCGGGGCAGTTGCAGCTCGTTTGAGGGCGGCCTAACGTTTGTTGGTGTCGGGTTGGTGTCGGGTTGGTATCCGGCTGGCGTCAGCGAATCTTGCGTTGTTCTTCCTCGATGACGCCGGGCACGACCGCACGCATGACCTCGATGAAGCGGCGCAGTCGTGCGGGGTAGTACTTCGCATACGGATAGATGAGGTACATCGGCAACGGCGTTGAGCGCCACTGCGGGACCAACTGGATCAGGCGCCCCTGAGAGATGTCCTCGGCCATCACCCAGGCCGATGCCACCCCGACCCCAAGGCCCCGCAATGCGGCACTGCGCAACGCGAACAGATTGTCGGTACTCATGCGCGGATCGAATGTAATGCGCTCCGATTCGTGCGTCTGCCGATGCGCCAACGTAAGCTCGGTGCGGTAAAACGTGGTGAGGGCCAGCCATGGCAGCGCCATCAGGTCGGACGGCCGCCCCGGGGGCGTGCGTCCGCGCACCAGTTCGGGCGACGCCACGACGATGCGCGGCACGTCGGTCAACAGAATCGCCACGTTCGAGGGATCGCGCAACTCGCCCACATGAATGGCGCAATCGACGCCTTCGGCAATGAAGTCGGGCTCCCTGTCCTGCAGGAACCAGTGGACCTTCATGCGCGTGTAACGCTCAAGGAAGTCGACCAGCGGCCCGATCATCATGTCCTGCCCGAACGCATGCGGCACGAATACACGCAGCGTCCCCTCGGGCTCGTCGCCCGTGCCGCGCAAATCGGCTTCGAACGCTTCCCAGCTCGTCACCAGTTCCTTCGCTCGCGCGAAGCAGCGCTCCCCGTCTTCCGTGAGTTTCATCCGGTGGGTGGAGCGCTGAAGCAGTCGCAGACCGAGCGAACGTTCGAGCATTTGCAGACGCCGGCTGACGGTCGGTTGGGTCGTGCCGAGCAAGGCGGCTGCAGCCGATAGGCTGCCGGATTCGACGATGCGCACGAAGGTCTGCATCAGCTCGACACGGTCGGCGCCACTGGGCCGCACCGTCGCTGCGCCAACCGCCGGATGTGGGGAATCGAGAGATTCTGTCATACGTCGCACGTATAAAGGTTGTACGGATTATAGGCCTACCGCTGCACCGCACCAAGCGAGACACTACGCCCCGTGCCTAATCCACTGGAGCCTCACTCATGAGTTCCGCTCAGCTTTCGAACACCGCGCCGGCTGCCCGCCCGCAGCCCGAGCTCTCCGCCCGGCTGATTCTGTTGCTTGCCACGGGTACCGGCCTTACCGTGGCCTCGCTGTACTACGCGCAGCCAATGCTCGGCATCATGACCGACGACATCCACGCGGCCAATACGACCGTCGGCTGGGTGCCGACGCTCACCCAACTGGGTTACGCGCTGGGCATTCTGCTGCTGGTGCCGCTTGGCGATCGCATCGACCGCCGCCGTATCGTGCTGACCAAGGGCGTGATTCTCACGCTCGCCCTGCTGCTGGCCGCCTTCGCCCCGGGCATCGGCACGCTGCTCGTCGCCAGTCTCGCCATCGGGCTGACGGCGACCATGGCGCAGGACATCGTGCCGGCGGCCGCAGCGCTCGCACCCGAGTCGATTCGGGGACGCGTCGTGGGCACGGTCATGACCGGTCTGCTGCTTGGCATTCTGCTCTCTCGCGTCGTGTCAGGCTTCGTCGCGCAGAACTTCGGCTGGCGGGCGATGTACGTCGTCGCGGCCATCAGCGTGGCGGGTTTCGGTCTGGTGGCATGGCGGGGTCTGCCGTCGTTCCATCCGACGACGCAACTGACCTATCGTCAACTGATCGGCTCGGTGGTGGGGCTTTGGCGCCGTCATCCGGCATTGCGCCGGGCCGCGTTCGCGCAGGGTCTGCTGTCGGTCGGCTTCAGCGCCTTCTGGTCGACGCTGGCCGTGATGCTTCATGAAGCGCCGTTCCATCTGGGCGCCGCTGCGGCCGGCGCGTTCGGTCTGGCGGGCGCCGCCGGTGCGCTCGGTGCGCCGATTGCCGGTCGCATCGCCGACAAGAAGGGACCGCAGGTCGTCACGCGTCTGGGGGCCGCCATGGTGGCCGTCTCGTTCGCCGCCATGTTGTTCGCACCGATGCTCAGCCCGCATGCGCAACTGTGGCTGATCGGCCTGGGCGCCATCGGCTTCGATCTCGGGGTGCAAGTCGCGCTGATCTCGCATCAGACGATCGTGTACGGGATCGAACCGGCAGCACGCAGCCGCCTGAACGCCGTGTTGTTCGTCTGCGTGTTCATCGGCATGTCGCTCGGCTCAGTGCTCGGTTCGCAGGCGCTGGCTTACTTCGGATGGACGGGCGTGGCCTCGCTCGCCACGCTGGCCGCCCTCGGGGCGCTGGCCGTTCGGATGTGGCCGGGCACGACGTCGGCTCACTGAGCGACTTAGTGACTTAGCGACTTAGTGACTTGGCGGTAGACAGGTAACAAGGGCCTTGCAGACGACTCACCGTCTGCAAGGCCCTTTGCGTTGGCGCCGACGCGTTTTCGCCACCGACCCATGACGAAGGCGCTTAGCGTACGACCGGCTTTGCCGCCCCTGCCAGCGCACGTTCGAACAACTCGTCGGCGTCCACATCCGAGATGTCGAGCCCGAACCGCCCTTGCAGCACGTCGACGAGGTGAGAGGCACCGGCAATTCGCGTCTCGTCGAGCACATCGCCGTTCGGGTCGCGCTCGACGAGCTTGGTGTCGAGCAGCGCCAATCGCCCGTGCGGCAGCACCCGGCATGCCATCAGATGGTTGGTGAAGATGGACTCCGGCGCGCTCGACGTGTACCAGTTGCCAAGCTTGTAGTCGATCCACTCGGCCGGTCGCGGCGTAAAACGATAAGTCGGCAGCCACGTCTGCGCCGATTTCACGCTCAGGCGGTATTCGGCAATCGCGTCATCGTGGTTCGCCCGTACGTTTTCCAACTGAAAGGTTTCGAGCGGCGTCGATTGCGCTTGCGTCGTATTCAGACGCAGCGGCGCGGTCAGCGTGACCGACCCGAAACCCACGTCCGCCAACCAGGATTCGCCGTCCAGTTCCACGCGCAGCAGCATGTGTGTGAGCGGCGCCTCGTCCGTGAACTTGCGGCCCCAGGCGACACGACCGATCAATGGCGTGACAGCGAATCCCAAATGGGTGAGCGCACTGGCAAAGAGCGCGTTTTGCTCGAAGCAATAGCCGCCGCGCTTCGCGTCGATGAGCTTGTCGGCGACCGATGCCAGATCGACGTTGACCGGCTTGCCGCGAATCGGATCGAGATTTTCGAAAGGAATGACCTGCGGGTGCAGCGCATGAATGGCGCGTAGCACGGCAAGCGAAGCCTCACGCGGGCCGGTGTAACCGATGCGCCGGAAATAGCGTTCCGGATCGAAAGCTTGAGACATACCTGACCGCCTTTTCAGTCGCTCGATTCGCAGAAGCGAATATGGTTGTTGAACGGATCCGTCACGCTCATCTGCTGCCCCCAGTCGAGCGCTTCGATGCCGGGGTTCATGTTCGGATAGCGTTTGGCCGACAGTTCGCGTTGATACGCCTGCACGCCGCGCATGAAGACGAAGGTCGTCGCTCCCGGGCTGGCGTCGCCGTAATGGCCTGACAGGTGCAGCGTCATGCCGGCGCGAGAGACCTGACAGTACAGAGGCATGCCATCGGCAAAGCGATGTTCCCAATCCAGCCGGAAGCCCAGAAAGTCGACATAAAATTCGCGCGCCCTGGCTTCGTCGAAGATCCGGTGGATCGGCGCGACGGTATCGAACACGATGCCGTCCTCGGCCGCCGACGCCACCTTGGCGGCGAGCACATTCCAGTCGGCAAAGCCGAACTGCGCGGCGACGGATTCGAGTGACTGTGCGTGGGAGATATCGATGCCCTCGCGCGCAAGACGTTCGCGCAGGGAACGGGCCATGACTTTGGCGTCGAGATAGGTTCGCATGTTTGCCATCCTTGTGTCGTTCGATAGCGGCGCATTCGATCAGTGCTCGCGTTGCTGATGCGCGCCGCCTGAGGAACGGGACGGACATGCGTTGCCTGCGATGCTTTCACCATTCCCTGACGGGAGCGAGCGGCAGGCAGCATCGGCCTTGGCGGCCATTCTAGCAGCAACGCCGGGCCGCCTGCCATCCGGCGGGAACCCTGGCCCGGTAGCGCGAACCGTCGTGCGGCGTCACCTTGCCTGTCGCCGTCCGCCGCTATCCACCCGCTATCCACCGCTGTCCGCCGCCGCCCATGCAATGCCGAAATGCGATGGCCGACTGCCGAATTCCATATTGGCCGGCATCGCAGCGCGCCGGTATAGTGGCGCTCGTTGGCCGGCGCGACATCGTCGGCATTCGCTTTTTCGGAGTACGTCTTTCATGATCGACGCCGCGCGCATTACGCAAGCGCTGGCCGAGCGCCACATCACCCCCGACCTGCGCCAGCGCGACGCCATCGCGGCCCTGACACGGTTGACAGTCCCGACGACGGCCGGGGCCTCACCCAACGACCGCGCGTACGACGGCGTGTACTGCTACGGCTTGCCCGGACGCGGCAAAAGCCTCGTCGTCGACGCCGCCTTCGCCGTGGCGACCGGCGAAAAACGCCGCGTGCACTTCCACGAGTTCCTGCGCGACATCCATCGTCAACTCGTGCGCGAGCCGAAGTGCGACGACCGGCTGGCCGCCGTCGCGCATCGATGGCTCGACGGCGTCGAACTGCTATGTTTCGACGAGTTCCACGTTCACGATATCGCCGATGCGTTCCTCATCGGCCGCTTCCTCGACATTGCGCTCTCGCGCGGGGTACGGCTGGTACTGACGTCGAATTACGCGCCGCAGCAGTTGCTGCCCGACCCGGAGTTTCACGAGCGGTTCGAGCCGACCATCGCCGTGATCGTGCAGCGCTTCGCGATCATCCATTTCGACGGCGCGACCGATTACCGCCTGGGCGGAGAGACGGCGCAGATGGCGCGGTGGATTTCTCCATTGGCCGCAGCGCACGACGTCTTCCCCGCACGATATGCGGAACTGGAAGGCAGCCTCGCGTCGGGACCGACGCAGGTGACGATGGCCGGGCGATCGCTTGCCGCGCGCAGTGCCGGTGCGCGGGTGTTGTGGGCCGACTTCGATGCGCTGTGCGTGGCGCATCGCTCGCATCTGGATTACCTCGGCCTTTGCGAGCAATGGCGGGCACTGTTCGTCGACGAATTGCACGTCGAACAACTGCGCCGCCCCGATACGCTGCAACGCCTGCTCTGGCTGATCGACATTTCCTACGACCGGCAGTGCACCTTGCTGATCGCGTCGGACGCGCCCCTCATTGCGGCCCTTGACGCGCTGCGCGACTGGCGCGATCTCTCGCGCACGATCAGCCGTCTGGCCGAGATGGGATCTCGCGATTACGAGCGCCGAACGCTGATTCCCGCTCGCTAAACGTGCTTCGCGGGACTACACCACGTTTGCGATTTGCTCGCGTAGCCAGCGGTGCGCCGGGTCGCGATGCACACGCTCGTGCCAGTACATGGAGATTTCGAACCCGGGCAGGTCGATCGGTGCCGACGTGATTTGCAGAGACGGATCGTCCCGCACGAGACGCTCGGGGGCCATCGCGACCAGATCGGTATTCGCCAGCGCCGAGCGCAGAAACAGAAAGTGCGGCACCGAAAACACGACACGTCGCGACATGCCCTGCGCCGCGAGCACATCGTCGGTGCTTGCCCGGAAGCCGCCACCATCTTGTGAAACGATGGTGTGATCGAGCTCGCAGAACTGCCTGAGCGTAGGGCGACGCCGCAGCTTCGGATGTCCCCGACGCCCAACGAGCACATATTGCTCGGTGAACAGCGCCTTGCGATGCAGCCCTTGCGGTGCGTCCTCCGTCGTATGAAACATGACGTCGACACTTCCCTGCTCCGCCTGACGCGCCATCCGGGATGGCATCAGATCGAGCACCGCCAGACGCGCCTCGGGCGCCTGCACGCGCAATTGCCGGAGCAACGGCAACACGATGGTCGATTCGGTGTAGTCGGTCGCGGCAATTCGCCAGGTCAAATCGGCATTCGCGGGGTCGAAGGGCGCCGCGGGCGCCACCGCGCGCGAGAGCGATTCGAGCGCCTCGCGCAGCGGTTCGCGCAACGCCTCGGCACGCGCTGTCGCGCGCATGCCGCGCGGGCCCGGCAACAGCAGCGGGTCGTCAAGCAGCTCGCGCAACTTCGCCAGATGCACACTCACCGCAGGTTGAGAGATGTGCAACCGCTCGGCTGCACGCGTGACATTCAACTCGGCGAGCAGCATGTCGAGCGTGACGAGCAGGTTCAGATCGAGGCGTCTTAAATTAACCATCGTTATACCTGACATATTGGGAATTCATTTCCAATATACCTCCTGACGCCCTAAGCTGCATGCGTTCTCCCTGCTGTTGCGCGAACCGCCGCAGCAGACCACGCAAAAGGTATCGACTGCGCCGAATGGCGACGGAGCTTGAAAATGAATGTGCTGATCGTTTATGCCCACCCGCAACCGCGCTCGCTCAACGGCGCGCTACGCGACTTCGCCGTGCAACATCTGCAAGCGGCCGGCCACCATGTGCAGGTCTCGGATCTGTATGCGATGCAATGGAAGACCACCATCGACGAGCACGACGCGCCGCAACGCGACACGTCCGAACCCTTCCATGCGTCGCTCGACTCCATGAAGGCCTACCAGAGCGGCACCCAGAGCCCCGACATCGCGTGCGAGCAGGAAAAGCTGCGATGGGCCGATACGGTCATCTTCCAGTTCCCGTTGTGGTGGTTTTCCATGCCCGCCATTCTGAAAGGCTGGGTCGACCGGGTGTATGCCTATGGTTTCGCCTATGGCGTAGGCGAGCATTCGGATACGCACTGGGGGGACCGCTATGGGGAAGGCAGCCTCTCGGGCAAGCGCGCGATGCTGGTCGTGACCACCGGTGGCTGGGAATCGCACTACAGCGCCCGGGGAATCAACGGCCCCATCGACGACGTGCTGTTCCCGATTCAGCACGGCATGCTGTTCTATCCCGGTTTCGACGTGTTGCCGCCATTCGTTGCGTATCGCACGTCGCGTGTCGATGGGGCGATGTTCGAGACGATGACGCGGGCGCTGGGCGCCCGGCTCGATACGCTCGCCACGACCGCGCCGATTCCCTATCGTCGACAGAACCAGGGGGACTACGACATCCCGGCCCTCACGCTCAAGGACGGAATCGCCGACGGAAAGACCGGTTTCGCGGCCCATATCGCCTGAAGCGGTGAGGCCGCCGTCATCACCGGTGGAACGGTTAGCGCGTTCGGAGCGGGCCCGAAATCCCGGTGCGTCGGCCTTTGCCGGGCCGACGGCGTGCCGGGTTGCTACCGGCGACGGCATCTGCAAGACTGGCGACTTCGCGCCGTCATGGCGCCGCTAACGGTGTCTCGTCATGCAACACGCCACGCTTGCGATTTACGCCACGGCCGCACTGATCGGCGGCCTGATCCCCGGTCCCAACACGCTGCTTGCGCTGGCAAACGGCGTCTCCGGCAACTGGCGCGTGGTGTTTGTCGGGATGTGCGGTGCGGCGCTCTCGGACGTGATCGTCGTGGCGGCCGTCGGCGCCGGACTTGGCGCCTTGCTCATGGCGTCGGCGTCGTTGTTCGCCACGATCAAATGGATCGGTGTGGCCTACCTGGTATGGCTGGCGATCCAGCTGTGGCGCGCTCAGCCGCAAGATCTGAGCCGCGTGCGTGTCAAGTCCGACCTGAGCGCGCGACGCGTGTTCCTGCGCAGCTTTGGCGTTGCCCTGACCAATCCGAAAATTCTGCTGTTCTTCTCGGCGTTCCTGCCGCAGTTCGTCGATACGTCCATGCCGCTTGCACCCCAATATGCCGTGCTGGCCGTCGTCTCGGCAGCGATCGACATCGTCGTGATGACGCTTTACGCGACCGGCGGTGTGCAGGCCGCTCGGCTGATGACCGCCCGCGGACTCAAGCGGCTGAACCGTGTATGTGCCGTCGTCATGTTCTCGCTCGCAGGCGGGCTTGCGCTGTACCGCAAGAGCGGTAGCTGACGCTGCGCCAAAACGCCTCAGACCGTCGTCGGATCGCGCTTTTCGGGATCGATGCCGTACTTTCGGATGGCCTCGCCAACGCGCCGAGATCATTTCGCGCAGGATCGCGCCGCTGCCCGTGAGTTGTACGCGCGGCGTGTCGGCTGACGCGACAGCGCGATCACCAGCCATTAGTTGCATTTGCAATCGTCTCGCCTGCCATTCTAGCGATGTACAATTGCAACTGCAATTCATCCATGAACACGACAAGGACATTCATGAGTACCCCCGAACCCGATCTCTGGTTCTCGTTCGTGCGTGCGCACCGCACCATGATTCGCGAGATCGAGCGCCGTCTGGCGGCCGCCGGCCTGCCTGCCTACGCGTGGTATGACACGCTGTGGGGCCTGGAAAGCGGCCCGCAGGGCACGCGACGCATGCACGAACTCGCCGACGTGCTCGCCATCGAGCGCTATAACCTGACGCGGCTGATCGACCGCCTGGAGCAGGAAGGGCTGGTCATGCGCATGCGGGACCCGGACGATGGCCGTGCCGCGTACGCGACCATCACCGACAAGGGGCGCACGCTTCGCAAGAAGATGTGGAGGGTCTATCAATCCGCCGTGGCGGAGTTGTTCCTCAGCCAGTTCCGTGAGAAGGACATCGCGCCGGTGGCCGAGGCGCTCGACCGCGCCAGTACGGCAGCGCGCGAGTTCCTGGCGCAGACGAAGCCGCGATAGCGAAACGCCGCTTCCGAGGCTCTCGCTGCACGCATTCCCTGCGTCCCACGCGCCGAGTCGACCATCCACACCTGATCGGGACATATCGCCGTGAGACAACGCGTTCGCAATATGCGCGAGGACATCGGCGGGCGATGTCGCGATGCCTGACAGGGGCGCGTCCCGACCGTCTCCGGCGCTCGCTACATCCCACATCCTCTTCCCGCTTGTCACCGCTTGTCACCGCTTGTCACCGCCCAGCGTGCCGAAAGCCCGCAACTTCCCGATGCAGGCCAGCGCCGCCCGTCGCGTTGCGTTCTCCACCGATGGGGAACTCCGATCCGACATCGCCCTCATGGCGCCTCCTTCATGTTCGCGCGTGTTTCCAAACATCTTGCGATCCGCCTGGGAAACTCTTACGATTGTAATTGCAATCATTGCATTTGCAATCGTAAATCCGGACAACATCTCGAGGCACTCATGACACCGACACTCACCACGCCGCCCCTGACGTTCTATACGGCCAATACCCCTAACGGCCTGAAGGTCAGTGTGTATCTTCACGAAGCCGGACTCGCGCATGAGCAGATCAACGTCGATCTGTCTGCGGGCGAGCAGAAACAGCCGGCATTTCTGCAACGCAACCCGAATGGCAAGATCCCGGTTATCGTCGATCACGAGCGCGACGTGACTGTCTTCGAATCCGGCGCGATCCTCACGTATCTCGCGTCACGCACAGGCGTGCTGCAACCCGTGTCGCAGACGAAAGCCCTTGCCGTGAACCAGTGGCTTCACTTTCAGATCGGAGGGATCGGCCCGATGCTCGGGCAGTTGTGGTGGTTCCTGCACGGCGCGAAGACGGGCAATGCCGAGGCGATCGCCCGATATCGCAAGGAGTCGCTGCGGCTGATCGACGTCGTCGATACGCGTCTGGCGCGCTCGCCCTATCTCGCCACGGACGACTATTCCATCGCCGACATCGCCGCGTTTGCGTGGCTGCGCACGCATGACGAGCTCTACCTCGATCTGACGGCGTTCCCGCACGTGCGTCGTTGGCTGGCGCAGATCGAGGCGCGTCCGGCGGTACAGGCCGCCATTGTCGCCAACCGGGGCGAGGCCCGGTCGGAGGAGGTTTGATGCCATGGCCTGGATCTATCTGCTACTTGCTGCCGTGCTGGAAATCGCCATGGGATTGGCGCTGAAGTTCAACCAGGGATGGACACGTGTGGTGCCCAGCGCCGTCGCCATCGCGGCCGCGCTGGCGAGCATATATTTGCTCGCGCTCGCACTGCGTTCGCTGCCGGTGGGTATGGCTTACGCCATCTGGACCGGCATCGGCACGGTGGGTCTCGTGGTGGCCGGTGTGATCTGGTTCGGCGATTCGCTGCCGTGGACGCGCGTCGGCTTTCTGGCGCTGACGATCGTGGGTATCGCGGGGTTGCGGTTTTCCGAAACCGGCGCCACATGATCATCGCCGCACGTTCCCGGTGCACGGCACAGGCGCGACAACACTGCCGCGAGGCGACGATTTACGCCCGACCGGGCAAACCCTATACTGCCCGCAGCGAACGACATCCAGCCTCACCATTGCGTTGACAAGGGCGTGACATGACACACGATGTGACCAGCGTCGAACAACTCGAAGCGATTTACGGCGAACCGAGCGAGCGTGCCATCTGGAAGGAACTGACATATCTCAACGAGGACTATCAGGCATTCGTGAAAGCCTGCCCGTTCGTCGTGTTGGCATCCGTTGGCGAAGGAGGCACCGACTGCTCGCCAAAGGGCGACCCCGCAGGGTTCGTGCAGATTCTGGACGAGCGCACGCTGGTCCTTCCCGACCGACCGGGCAACAATCGGATCGACAATCTTCGCAATATCGTCAACGATCCGCGCGTGTCGATTCTGTTCCTGATTCCCGGCGTCGGCGAGACGCTGCGCGTGAACGGTCACGCCCGCGTTTCGGTGGACCCGGCGTTGCTCTCGCGCTTCGAAGTCAACGGCAAATTGCCCAAGACCGTCATCGTCGTGTCGATCGACCGCGTTTATTACCACTGCGCAAAGGCCATCGTTCGCTCACGGCTTTGGGATAAGGAATCTCAGGTGCCTCGCGAATCGCTGCCGAGTCCCGGGGCCATGCACCGCCGCCTGTCCGGCGGCACGTTCGACGCTCAGGCTTATGACCGGGACCTGGAGAAGAACACCCTGGCTGGCTTGTACTGAGTCTCAGAAAGGCGCCTTCGGGCGCCTTTCTGCTTTTGGGCAGCAAATCGGTGCGCAGGGGAAAACGTCGAGCTTTAAAGATTCGCACGTCCCTGCGATAATCCGATTTGCTTCAAATGCCTAACAAACTTCGGAACAACGAAGCGCATCTTGTCTTTCAGGTTTGCCGCAGGACGCCGATGAGCGGGGGTTCATTGACGTCACATATGCGGGCGGGGCGCGATATTCCGGCGAATCGTTGCGGAGATGCCGGCATCGCAATGCGTCATAACGATAAAGCGGATCAGAAGGCTAATAAAAAAATGAGAGCCAAACCGGGGAAATACTGCTTCCCGAATTTGCTGGAAGCTTTTTTTGTCGTCGTCGCACTTTATTTCGTAGAGATGATCGTCAACGCGATCGTCGTGCAGTTGAGCTACCTCGTCCACATACGCCCCATGGCGGCCTACAGCATTGGGCGCGTGCTGGCTTACGGGCTCGTCTTTTGCGTGGTGTTACATCACAGCAAACTCAGCTACCGGGAGCTGTTTCAGGGTCGCGGCTCGGTACGCGCGACGCTCGGGCTGTTCACGCTTCCGATTGCGTTGCTGACACCCGGCATGCTGCTCGTGTGCGGCGTGATCAACGTTGGCGTGGAAAAGTTGTTCCCGACGGGCGGGTTGACACAGGACGCTTCGGACATGTTCGCGCAAGCGGGGCTCGGCTCGTTCATCTTGATTTGTCTGATTGCGCCATTTGTGGAAGAGATGCTGTATCGCGGCATCCTGTTGCGCAGTTTTCTGCGTCAGTATCCGAGCGGCACCGCCATCGCCCACTCGGCCGCAGTGTTCGGGCTCGCGCATCTGAATGTGTATCAGTTCGTCGGGGCGCTCATTATCGGTCTGGTCCTTGGAAAGCTGTACGAACGTACGCGTTCGCTGGTCCCGGGTATTTTGCTTCACATGTTTTACAACACGGCAGTGGTCGTCATCACGGTGAACCTGCCCGCCGGAGGGAAGACCCCGAACGTATTCGACCTGCCTGCCATCTGGTGGGTTGTCGGTCTGGCGAGCGGCGCCGCCGGAACACTGATGCTCAAGCACCTGCTGTGGCACGCTCCGGGAACGAGGGCCGGCGCGGCGCCCGTCACTGATGAATAGTCGGCGTCAGGTAATGCCCCAGCGGTAACCCGGTTCGCGCTCAGTGAGCCGGGTAACTGATGTTATTGAGCACTTCGCCCTTATCGTCAAGCGTGACGTCCCTTCTGTCAGTCAGATATCCGTTTTTCCCGAAAACCAGCGTGACCGTGCGTTCCTGCATCTTCTTGCCATCGCATACGAGTGTCGATTGTGCCTTGTAGTGATCGGCATCCTGGCCGGCGATCTGACTGTAGGTTTCCATGCAACCGTTCCGGTTCAGAAAACCCGTAATGACATCGCGCGTTTCGTCGTAGAAGAATGTGAATCGAGTCTGGTCGGGATAGACGATGCTCTGAAGATTGAAACGATCGCTGTAGGCGAAGGCGTAGCGTTTGCGCCATGCATTGTCGAGCTCAGACAACTGATCACCCTCGAACGCATAATTGGCAGCACTCCCTCCCGGCCCCTGAATTTTGGCGAGATGCGCACCATCGTAGATGAACGTCACGCCCTGTGCGTCGGGCGCCAAAAGCTTGACCACACGCCCCGCAGCGTCTGTTTCGACCGCCATGCCAGCGACGGAGACCAGCTTGCCGCTCCAGTCGTAGGTCTGCACGCCCACGGAGAAGCCGGGGTGCCAGACGTCGATCCCCGTGCGGGATATCTTGACCGTAGCGAAAGTCTCCGGGCTGCTCAGGAGGATATCGGCGCCGTTCCGGGCCAGCGTTTGCAACGTCGTCCCGACAAGCTTCGTTCGCGTCGCACGGTCGGGTTCGAAGCGAATCGCATCACCGAATTGCTGACGCATGCCACAGTTTTCGATAGTCACCGAATCCTTCGCAACGACGGCTCGCGTCTCGATATCTATGTGCTTTTCCTCCTTCGCCGTCTTGAGGTGAATCGCATTGCACCAACCCACCCCGAGCGCGTTCTTATAGGTGTTGCGTGATTTGTACTGGTGCACGACCGAGCCCCACGCGGGCGACATGGCAACGATCTCGTAGTGCATTTCGAGATTCTCCATATTCACACCGACACCCAGTGCGTTCACGGACGACGCAACACAGCATAACGATAGGAGGAGCGGGATTCTCATGGCGTACGAGATGACGAGGTTGAAATCACGAGATAGGGGCCAGGTTAGCGTCACGGATTGGCGTCACTTCAGGCGTTCGATCTCCCGATAGCCGTCTGCCTCATAGTTCACCTTCCACGTTTCGCCGGAGTCTTCGCGCGTCTGAATCGCCTCGCCAATCAAATCTCCGTCGACGAATGTGCCTTGTACGCGCATGACGCCCTTGAACGTCACTTCGCCTTTGCCTTCCGGCACACAGACATTGCCGTTGAAACGGCAAGTCCCCTGATACGTTTGCTTGCTGGTATCTCGGAGCAGGACACCACGACTCAGGCCTGCGGCTGGATCCACGAGGACCGCTGTCTTGTCCACACTGTCGAAAAGCGAGTACCGCCGCCCCGCTGTCATGTCGACCGAGCCCCTGACCTCAGTTTGCGCAAGCGAGCATGCATATTCCTTCGTTGTGTCGGATCGATAACAACGACTTCGTGCCACGGTAATCGGCGTTGGAACGGAGGACCGAAAATCAGGAAGGAAAAAGCCAAACACGTCGCCCGTAATGAACTGCTCCTGGAGGGCTCGTTCGAGCAGCGTCACATAAAGCGCAAACGGTGTGAGCCGCGAGACCATTGTCTCGTCAATGCCGTACTGGGCAATGGCACGGCGGAATGCCGGATCTATAGTGGGTGTGAAAGGGTAGGTGAGCGCTTCATGATGCTGCTGCGTGTTTGCTAGTTTGAGCGACAAAAGCAAGTTCTTGGCTTGCAGAATGAACATTTCATCGTTGACGTTTGGTGCATCCGGTTTGATCCGCTTTAGCGGCCCATCGAGGATGCCGCAGTACAAGCCCATGCCGAGCGTCTCGGCCGCCGAGGCGACACCCGCGTAGATCTTCTCCATCAGTGAGCCGGGTTTGCCCTTACCATTACGGAGCGCATCGAAACCCACGGCATTCTGGTGAGCAATATAAATTGCCATGGCGTGGTCTGGGTTCTCTCGGCTTGCCTGTGCCGTTTTCAGAACAGCGCATACGTTCGTGCCCTCGTAGACGACCATCATGCTGTATGCCTGCCGGACGTGCATCAGATATCTAAAATCTCCATCAGACGGCAACGCCGCACTCGGCTTGGGATGCGTGTGCGCACTGGATACGCTCTCCCCTTCGCATTTCAGTCCGTTGACTTCGATCCGGACAGACATGTCTTCACCGTCCTGTATCTTCCCGACCACCCAGTTGATCCCACTGCTTTCCAGGCTCCCCTTGCCTTCGATCTGATCCCGAAGTGCCTTTTCCTGTGCGGCATAGGCGGCGGGGTCCATCTGCGCCTTGCCCGCTACCAGCGTCGCATATCGGTTCATCAGTACGTCCCGATCCTCGGACCGCGCCTGCGCCTTGATGCCCAGACAGGCGCCGGCCTCTCTATTGTTGGCTAGCGTCGTCGCGCCCAGACGCTTCAGACCTGTAGTCCACTCGGCAGGAACAAACAGTTGTGCAGGTAGATCCGCCGGCGTCTTGGCAATCTTTAGGCCGGCGAGCAGGTATTCAGATTCCGTGAGTTGCGCATGCGCGCTCGACACGGAGAGCATGGCGGCGAGGCCAAGCGATAGCGCAACGCGGGCGAGTTTGGCGCGACAAGTCACAGTAAAAGGCCTTTGGCATCTTCGATCCATCCGTCGCGGCGCGGCAAAAGCGTCTCGACCGGATGCCAGATTCATTGCGCGCAATAAGGTGAAAGCGCGCTGCGACGACTGCGGCGGGGCTTGGACATCGTCCATCCAAGCGCTGTCCCGCCGTGACCGTTACGTTATATCCGGCTTTTTCATTTCCGCCATCCTTCATTTGCAGGATGTCGTTGCGCAGTAGCCCTTCCTATACTTTTTTCACCTGAAAACTCGGTGGCGCGTAGCGCGCGTCGCCAATGACGCGTTCCTATGCGAATCTCTCCGCGCACGTCGGTCTTGTCTTGTGTCGTTGCGACGCTGCTGCTCAGTGGCTGCTCGTTCGCCCCAAGACTTCCGGCACAGCAGCCGCTCGGTTCGGGCATCTTCGACCAGAAGCCCGAGCAATCGCCGCAGGCGAAGCTGCGCGGCGGCCCCAATGCGAGGCTTGCCGTCATGCTCACGCGCAATACCGGGACCAATACCCGCTACATTCTCGAGCGCCGGGTCGATTACGAAGCGCGATGGACCGGCAATGCGTGGATGCAGCCTTACGGCGTCCTGCTCGATGCGTCGTTTCCATTGTCGTGGGTCGCCAACTCGCTGAAAAAGCAGTTCGGCACCGTCAAGCAAATCTCGACGCTCGCCGAGCTTCGTAGCGGGAGCTTCGACGGACTGGCCTTGGTAGACATCCTCTACGAGCCCTATGCAAAAGGCATCTCCGAGACGACGTCTCGCGTCACTGTGGCGTTCTACGACGCGCAAGGCCGCTACGTCGGCGTAGCGGGAAGCCGTGAGTACAAGGTGGACAGCGGATTTTGCTGCTGGACCTATGCCGAAGTCATTGCACTCACCCGTAAGCAGCAACGCCCGCTGATCGACGCGCTCTCAGAGTTCGACGCGAACCTGCCATCCGTCGTGGACCGGTCCGCGTCGCCCGACAGAACTGCGGGCAAGCAAAGCGTGTCGGCGAAGTGATCGAAATTCGCTTTTGCCCCGCGCCGCCCTTGCGCGTTTCAACCCTTCCGTCAACGCCATCGAGTCATCCATGCGACCTCTCCTGACGAGCCTTCGGCGCCACGGCCTGATAACGGCGATGCTTTGCTTTGCAGGCACACCATCGGTGTACGCGCAAAGCTGCGACTGCACGCAGATTGTGAGTTCATGCACCGGCTCGGTGGCAATGACGCCCACTGGAAGCCAAAAGGGGCTGTACGGGGCCGATCTCACCATCAGCGCCAATGCACAGCAGTGCGCCAGGGTCGAGTACTTCGTCGACAACACACCGGCGTTCACGATTCTGGTCAACGGACGTTCGGGAACGGACCGCGTGATGGGAACCAGCGAATCGCCGATGACGGCGGACCGCGTGACCTATCAAAGTTGTCGCGTCTGCAAGGCAGGTGCGTCCAATGCTGCGGAGAAATCGGCGGGACAAACGCGCAACGAAGCGGAAATGCTGTTCGATGCTGCGCTGGAGAGAAACGACTTCAATCCGTACAGCAAGGATGAGGCGTTCCAGCGTCTGGCAGGCAATGCCGGCGCGGTGGATGGCGCCAACATGGCGGCAATGATGAGCGTGATGCAGAGCATGCAGCAACTCCAGGCGACGGTCGGACGAAGCGCGAATGTGCCTGCTGCGGTGGTCGCATCGCCAAGCGCGGCGCCCGCGAAGACGACGACCGACACGTGCACGTCGAAAGGCTTCCGAACGTGTGATTTCGGCTGGCCGGAAGACGTGCCTCGTAAATGACGTGCCGCCCCTGTCGCGAAAATGTTGGCTGAGGTTGCGAACTTTCTGTGATTTGTCGCCGCGCAAATCGTCGGCTCCCGCAGGAAGCCGATGCCGGGTTAACGGTTCTGCGGGGCGATGTGCCGCAGTTGCGACGCAAACGCCCGGTGACTTTCGATATCCACAGGCTTGTGCGTGACGACAGACGTCGGCGGATTCCCCGCCACATTGTTCCCACCCTTCCAGTCGCGCGCGGGCCGAATGGGGCGCGGCGCGAAGCCGCCGCCGCAATTCGGGCACACGTCCGGGAGGAAAAAACGCGCTCGTCCATCGAACTCGACGCCCCGAAGCTATGCTAAACTTCTCGACTCAGTGCGCCAGAGCGGGCGTCGTATAATGGTAATACCCTAGCTTCCCAAGCTAGAGCCGTGGGTTCGATTCCCATCGCCCGCTCCAAGAATTCCTGAAGAAGCCGTCCTTGCGACGGCTTTTTCGTTTTCCGGCGTCGCCCGTCTTGTCCCTTCGCCCTGGACGTCCCTCAATTCCACAACCGACATCCGGTTATTTGAACATTCGGTCAAAAATAACCTATAGTCACGCCATCGGACGGTTGCATGGACGGTTGTATGACACGCAACCCCATTTCCATTCCTCCAGACCCAAGAGGCCCTTCATGAGCGGACGACCCAGAGAATTCGACGATGCTGCCGTCATCGACGCCGCCATGGACGTCTTCTGGACGAACGGGTACGAAGGGACGTCTGCTCAGGCGCTCGTCGAATGCACCGGACTCGGGCGCGGCAGCCTCTACAACGCCTTCGGCAGCAAGCTCAATCTGTACCACGAAGCGCTCGAACGCTATCAGACGCTGGGGCTGCAGAAGCAAGTCGACATTCTCAATGCCCCCGGCCTCGTCAAGGATCGGCTGCGCACGCTGCTGCAATCCGGCATCGACGAAGACCTCGATCCCGCCAAGCAACGCGGCTGCATGTCCCTTTTCGCAGCGTTCGAGCGTGGCGCCAAGGACGAGAAAGTCCGGCAGATCAGTCAGGCTTACTTCATCCGCATCGAACAAGTGCTCGTGCACCTGATCGCCGTCGGCCAGCATAACGGCGAACTCTCCACCGAGCGCTCGCCCGTCGTGGTCGCTCGCACGTTCCTGTCGAGCTACTACGGTCTGCGCGCCCTGGGACGCACGGTCTGCGACCGCGCATTCCTCGAAGGCATCATGCAAGGCACGCTCGACCAGTTGTGACGCAAGGCCTGCCGACGCATCGGCCCCGCGCCAACACCGCAACGAATTCCTTCTCGCGCAGCAAGCCACCCAAAACAACGGATAACCCCATTCACCCCCCGCGGGTCGCCTACGCATCCGCAAATATGGAATGATCGTTAAAAATATGACGCAAAAATCCACAATGCCACCGGTGGTCTATCTATTAGGGCTCACCGTTTTTGCCATGACCACGGCGGAATTCATGGTCGCCGGGATGATGCCCGCGCTTGCCCGCGCAATGAACGTCGGTATCGGCGACATCGGCAATCTGATCTCGCTTTACGCCCTGGGCATGACCATCGGCGGCCCGGTCCTTACCGCCTTGCTGCTCGCGCTGCGCACGCCGCACAAGCGCGCGCTCGTCTGGCTGCTGACGATCAACGTTGCCGGCGGCGTGCTTGCCGCCATGTCGACCCGCTATGAAGTGATGGCGCTCGCCCGAATCATCATGGGCGTGGCCAGTTCGGCGACGTTCGGTGTGGCGCTCACGCTCTGCGCCGATCTCGTTGCACCGTCGGTTCGCGGACGCGCCGCATCGTTCGTGCTCGGCGGCCTGATGTTCTCGCCCGTGGTCGGCGTGCCGCTCACCGCCTTCATCGAACAACACTACGGCTGGCGCGCCAGTTTCTGGCTCGTCGCCGTGCTCGCTGCGCTCTGTTCCATCGCCGTCGCGCTCTGGGCGCCGAAGGGGGAAAAGCAGGACGCAGAGGCCATCAGCCTGTCGGCGGAATTTCGATCGCTGCTCAATCGTCCGCTGTGGGCCGCGTTTGCCACCAGCGGATTGATCATCGGCGCAACGTTCGCTGCCTTCAGCTACTTCTCGCCGATCTTTTTGAATGTCGCCGGGGTGTCGGCCACGTCGATTCCGAATCTGCTGGCCATGTACGGCATCGCCAACATCATTGGCAACGCCGTGGTGGGACGTTTCGCCGACCGACATACGCTGACGGTGCTCGTTGTGGGTTTGTCAGTGCTCGCACTCGCGCTAATCAGCTTCGCGCTTTGGGCGCAGTTCACGCCGGTCGGTGTCGTCGCGTTCGCCGCCATCGGCCTGACGGGCGTGTCGCTCAATCCGGCCATGGTGGCCCGTGTCATGCGTGCCGCAGCACCGGGGCCGCTCGTCAATACGATGCACACGTCGGTGATCACGGCGGGGCTCGCCTTCGGGACGTGGGCCGGGGGCGCCGCCATCGATGCCGGTTATAGCATGCGTGCACCACTGTGGATCGGCGCCGCCATGGCCGCCGTGGGTCTCGCCAGTCTGTTGCCTTACCTGCGCTCGGGTCTTGCGCAAGCGCCCGAGACGGCTTGCTCCGCGTCCTGAACGGACGTCGAACCTCACGTCAAGGTCGATTGAATTCGATGTCGCGCGTCGCCGATCACATGAACAGGTCGGCGGCGTCCGAAAAGCACTTGGCCGCCAGCACTGCCCGGCACGCCCACGTGCCAACGGTCACCAGTGCGTCGCAGATCGGTCCAACTGCCGCCATGTCACACCTCCGGTTTCGTTTGTTTCGCGCTTGCGGCGAGTTGGGTTAGCCGGCCCCGGAATTCGTGCCTGAATGTGCCTTTGCGCACCGCCCTCGTGCCCGCCCAGCCTCGCCGCACCGGTCGGTCGGGGGTCGAATGGCGCGCGCAGTGTAAACTGCTGGGTTTTCGACCCCCCAGTGGAATGGTGCAAGTGTCCCGGCGTCCCGTTATCAGCGCCCCAACACTCATACGCTCGCTGGCCCGTCTGAGCGCGTTCGTGCCCCCTGAGGCCGCGCCGTCGCTCTCGGACCGACTGAGCCAGTGGTTGGGCTGGACCGACGCCATCGCTTTGTCGTCGGCCCTCAAAGCCAACCCGTCGGCGGCAACGCCCGGCGCGCGTTCGGCTGCGCACGACCCGGCAAGCGAACTTGCGCGGATTCGCGTCGACCTGGCGGCCGCCATCGCCCGCGATTGCGGTCTGGCCGCCGCGCCGGGCGGGCAGATCCGCGCCCTGAGCGCCGCCGAGCGACAGCGCGCCGCGTCCTTCGCCGAATTTCCGGCGTATCGACAGCGTTACGCGACCTCGCAGCAGACGATGGACACGGCGATCAGCGCCCTGCGCACCCGCCTGCGTGCCCAGTTGTCCACGCAGTCGTCGGCCGGGGCTCGCCTCGCCAGCGTGGATGCCGTCATGGAACGCGTGATGGGCGCACGTGAGCGCACACTGCTCGCGAGCGTACCGAATTTGCTCGAAGGGCATTTCGTTCGGCTGCGCGATACGGAACAGGCAACGATGGCCGCCCCGCGCGTGCCCGGCGCGCCGCCGCTCGCACCGGCCGGCACCTGGCTCGACACCTTCCACCGGGACATGCAGAGCGTTTTGCTCGCAGAACTGGATATCCGCCTGGAACCGATCGAAGGGCTGATCGCCGCCCTCGCCTCGGTTCCCCACGGCGAACACATGAGTGAACCCGGACAACATGACCCGCTACCTCGTTGATCTCGTTGCCTTTGTCGCAGGGCTGGCCGTCGTCGGCTGGATCGCCATCGGCTATGCCGGTACCAATACCCTCGCGCTCGCCGTCGCGCTGCTGATCGCCGCCGTCTACCTCATCGGTGCGCTCGAACTCAAGCGCTTCCATCAGTCGACGAACGCCCTTGCCAACGCTGTCGCCGGCCTGAACGCTGCGCCCGCCTCGCTGCCGTCGTGGCTCGACACGCTGCCGCCCGGTCTGCGCACTGCCGTGCGACTGCGCGTCGAAGGCGAACGTGTGGGCCTGCCCGGTCCGGCGCTCACGCCTTACCTCGTCGGCCTGCTGGTGCTGCTCGGTATGCTTGGCACCTTCCTCGGTATGGCCGCCACGTTGCGCGGCACCGGCATCGCCCTCGAAGGCGCCACGGACCTGCAAGCCATCCGCGCCTCGCTCGCCTCGCCGGTCAGGGGCCTGGGCTTCGCCTTCGGGACATCCGTCGCCGGCGTCGCAACGTCGGCCATGCTCGGCCTGCTCGCCGCCCTCGCGCGCAAGGAACGCGCGCAGGTGGTCCAGTCGCTCGACGCGCGCATCGTGACCACGCTGCGCGGCTTCTCCCAGCAGCATCAACGCGAAACCACGCTGCAACTGCTTCAGCAACAAGCGACGCTCATGCCCACGCTCGTCGACCGCCTGCAGGACATGATGGCGGCGATGGAGCGCCAGAGTCAGGCGCTCGGCGAACGTCTCGCGGCGAATCAGGACGCGCTCCACGCGAAAACGGATGCCTCGTATGCACAGCTCACCAGCGCCATGCAGCAGTATCTGAAGGAGAGCGTCGCGACCACGGCGAGCGCGGCCGGTGCGGCAATTCGTCCGGAAGTGGAGGCCACGATGGCCAGCCTCGCACGCGAGACGGCCACCTGGCATCAGACCGTGTCCGCCGCCGTGCAAGACCGCATGGACGGTCTGTCCGATCGCTTCGAAGCGACGACGGCGCGTGTCGCCGACGTCTGGAAGGATTCCCTTGACGCTCAATTGCGCACCAATGAATTGCTCGCAACCGATCTGCGCACGGCGCTGGGCGATTTCACGCAAACCTTCGAATCGCGTTCGACGCGACTCGTCGACGATGTCGCCACACGCCTCGAGAGTGCAACGGAGAATGTGAGTCGCGCGCAGGCCGGTGTCGCACAGACCTGGGAGACGTCGCTTGCCACGCAGCAGCGCGCCAACGATTCGCTCGCCGAGCATCTGAGCACCGCGCTCACGCAATTCGCGCAGACCTTCGAGACGCGTTCGACTCGTCTGGTGGACGAGGTCGCCGCTCGCCTCGAAGCGACAACGGGTCAGGTCAGCGCTGCACATGCCGGTATCGCACAGACGTGGGAAACCTCGCTGGCCGCGCAGCAGCAGACCAGCGACGCCCTCGCCAAGGCGCTCGGCGCAACGCTTGCCCAGTTCACCGAGTCGTTCCAGACCCGCTCGGCCGGTTTGCTCGCTGACGTCACCGCGCGGCTGGACAACGCTACCGGCAGCATCGCCACGGCGCAGACCACGGTTGCCGAGGCATGGGAACGGGCGCTGGGCCAGCAGCAGCAATCGCACGACGCGCACACCCAATCGCTCGGCGCCGCGCTGGAGCGCTTCGCGCAGACGTTCGAAGCGCGTTCCCATGCGTTGCTGGGTGACGTTGCCGCGAAGCTCGATGCCGCAAGCGGCAACATGAGCAGCGCCCACGAGCGCGTCGCGCAGGCATGGGACCAGTCGATCGCGTTGCAGCAGCACGCGAACGCCACACTGAACGCCGAACTCGCTGCCGCGCTCACACGTTTCACAGACACCTTCGAGCAGCGCGCCGCGCATCTGATCGATGGCGTCAGCCAACGTACGGAAGGCGCCATGCACAGCGTGTCGGAGACGGCCGCGGTGGTGTCCGGCGAATGGAAGCAGGCGATCACGGCGCAGCAGTCGGCGAACGATGCCCTCGCCCGCGATCTCGGCGCCGCGCTCGGCCGCTTCGCCGACACCTTCGAGGCGCGAGCGTCGCAACTGTTGCAGGACGTCTCGGCACAACTGGATTCGACATCGACCCATGTCGCGCAAACGTGGCGCGATGCCGTTGCCGAACACGCACGCACGAACGAGCGTCTGGCCGACGGCAATCAACAGCTCGTCGCTGCCACGACACAAGCCTTCACCGAGCACAGCGCCTCCTTGCTGCACGCACTGAGCGCCGCCAATCAGGCGCACCACGACGCCACGGCCGAGCGTGAAACGCAACGACTGTCCGCCTGGACGGACACGCTCGAAGGCACGCTCGCCATGCTTCGCTCGGAATGGCAGCAGGTCGGCGCGCAAACGGCCAGCCAGCAACAGGCGATCTGCGACACGCTCGCGCGCACCGCCCTGGAGATGTCCGAGCAAACGCGCGCCAACGCGAGCGACACCATCGCGGAAATCTCGCGCCTGGTGCAAACCGCCTCGGAAGCGCCGAAGGCCGCCGCCGAGATCATCGGGGAGCTGCGCCAGAAGCTCTCGGACAGCATGGTGCGCGACAACGCTATGCTCGAAGAGCGCTCGCGACTGCTCGACACACTCGGCACGCTGCTCGACACTGTGAAGCATGCGGGCAACGAACAACGCGCGGCCGTCGACGAACTGGTGACGACCTCCGCGCAACTGCTCGAACGCGCGGGCACGAATCTCGGCGACGCGATTGCGGCACAAACCGAAAAACTCGCGCAAGCCTCCGCGCAGGCCGCCGGCAGCGTCATCGAAATCGCCAGCCTGGGCGACGCCTTCGGCGCCGCCGTGCAGTCCTTCGGCGAATCGAACACGCAATTGCTCGAACACCTGCAACGCATTGAAACGGCGCTCGACAAGTCAATGGCGCGCAGCGACGAACAACTCGGCTATTACGTCGCGCAAGCGCGCGAAGTGGTGGAGCTGAGCGTGATGTCGCAGAAGCAGATTCTCGAGAACCTTCAGGAACTGGCCAAGACGCGTGCGCAGGCCGGCGCGCAACCGGGTAGCGTGGCAGCATGAAAGACGATTTCGACGCAGATATCTCGGACGGCGACGTCGGCGCCGCCGCGCCGACGTGGGCCGTCTTCGGCGATCTGATGTCGGTGATGCTCGGGGCGTTCGTGCTCATCATGCTCGGCGTGATCGGCGTGCAGATCGAACTGTCGGCCAAGCTGGCGCGCGAGGTGAAGGAGCGCCAGGTCGAGACGCAGCGCCGCGAGACGCTGGAAAAAGCGCTTGCCGGCCCGCTCGCGGGCGGCCGCGTCACGCTGGTGAACGGGCGCATCGGCATTAGCGGCAACGTGCTTTTCGCGCTGAACTCGGATCAGTTGCAGCCGCAGGGCCGCGAGGTGCTGCGCAGCCTTGCCGCGCCGCTCGCCGCCTATCTGCGCGCAAGCGACGAGATCCTGATGGTCAGCGGCTTTACCGACGACCAGCAAGTGCGCGAGACGAACCGTCGATTCGCGGACAACTGGGAACTCTCCGCACAGCGTGCGCTGACCGTCACGCGCGAGCTGATCGCAGCAGGCGTGCCGCCCTCGTCCGTCTTCTCCGCCGCCTTTGGCGCAGAGCAGCCCGTGACGTCGAACGCAGACGAAGCCGGACGCGCCAGAAACCGTCGCGTGGAAATCGCGCCGATGCCGCGCAGCAGCGCAAGCAACGCGGGGAAACCGAATGCGTGACGAGTCGGATGCGATGCGCAATCGGACGGACGACACGCCTCGCGAAGCACTGGCAGACACCGCCGAGCCGCGCGACAACGCGCACGCCGTCGCGGCACAGCTCGATGCATGGCGCGAGCAGGGACTCCACAAACGCGCCCCGGTCCGCTTTCATCGCATCGAGGCGCTCTCGCGTCGTGCACGCGCGTTCAGCGGCGACGTGCGACGCGTGCTCGACGAACGCCTCGCGGCACTCACACGCGAATTCCGCGGCACGCTATGTGCCGATGCGAACGTCGCACCAGTAACGTCCGACGCCGCTGACCGACCGAGCGCCGCTTCACGTCAGACGACGACCGCGGCGTCACCCGCGGCGTCACCTCTGGCCGCGCTCGCGCGCGACATGACGCAACGCGTCGGTGTGAGCGAGCGCGCCGCGACGTCCAACAGCCCTCGCGCCCCAGCCCCGGGTCGCACATCGACGCCAGGCAGTCCGTCGGCCAGCCCAGCAATGGCGAACGACGACGACACGCTACCGAAGCGCCCGCTCACGCAACGTGGGCCGTCCGTGCCGCCGACCCTCGCCATCACGCCGACGGTCATCGCGACGGATGACGCCTTCGAAGACCTCGACGTCCTCGAATATTTCCGCGAGACGTGGTCCAAGCTGAGCACGGACGGCAACCTGCGCCAGTCGCTCGCGCAAGTGCCCGAGAATGCCGGACCGCTCAATTCGAGCCATCTCGTGCACCGCGCGCTCTCGCTCATGCACGATGTCTCGCCCGACTATCTGCGTCACTTTCTGCGCCACGCCGATGCCCTTTCGTGGCTCGAAGACATGGAGACGACGGGCGTCTTCGGCGTGAAGGCCGCAGCACGCGCGCCCGCGCCGGCCAAGTCGGCCAAGCCCGCCAAGCCAGCCACGCCGTCCAGACCATCACGTACCAAGGCTCGCTGACCCGCGCGGCATCGCGTGCAACGTTGCGGCCCAGAACATCAACGCAGTGACGCTCACGCCCGCCCCGAGCACGCATACGCCGATCCAGCCATAGGCCGCATAAGTCGCTGTCGCCGCGACCGCGCCCAGCCCGCTGCCCATGGCATAGAACAGCATGTACGCCCCCACAAGTCGGCTCGGGGCATCCGTGCGTGCCGCGAAAATCAGGCTCTGATTGGTGACGTGAATCGCCTGTCCCGCCAGATCCAGCAACAACACACCCAGCACCAGCCAGACCAGCGACGCATGCAGGCCCGCCAACGGCAGCCACGAGAGCGTAAGCACCACGAGCGAGACACCCGTCGTGCGTTGCGCCCATCCCCGGTCCGCCCAATGTCCCGCGCGCGCCGCTGCCAGCGCGCCCGCTGCACCGACAAGGCCGAACGCGCCCACCGTCGTATGCGAGAAATGGAACGGCGCGGCGGACAGCGGCAACACCAGTGCACTCCAGAAAATGCTGAACGCCATGAACATCAACAGGGCAATCGCACCGCGAATCTGCAATGTGCGCTCCGTACGCAGAAGACCGAACATCGACATCAGCAACACGGGGTAACGCTGTCGCGCGCCCGATGCACCCGATGCACCCGATGCGGCCGATGCGGCCGATATCCCCGGAACGGCCTGACGCGGCAGCGCGCGCCACAGCACCCCGCCAAGCCCGAGCATCGCCAGCGCCGAAGCGACGTACACACCGCGCCACCCGGCGATGTCCGCGATCGCCCCCGACATCACACGCGCGAGCAGCAGGCCGACCACGACGCCGCCCTGCGTCGCGCCGACGACCCGCCCCCGCTCATGCTCGCCCGCTGCACTCGACGCGTACGCAATCAAGCCCTGCGTCATCGCCGTGCCCAACATGCCGACGAACGTCATGCCCGCGAGCAGTGCCACCGCCGAGGTTGACGCCGACACCGCCAGCAAGCTCACCGTGAGCAGGGCGAGTTGCACCAGCATCAGACGACGTCGCTCCCATTGGTCACCCAGTGGCACGAGAAACAGCAGCGCCAGCGCGCAACCGACCTGTGTGGCCGTAATGACGCCGCCCGCCGCGCCCTGCGAGATGCCGAAGTCGTTGGTGAGCGCGTCGAGCAGCGGCTGGGCGTAGTACACATTTGCGACGCTCAGGCCCGCTGCGCACGCGAAAATCGATACGAGCGTGCGCGGCATGCGACGGGCGACGCCGGGCGAAGTTGCCGAACCCTTCAATGGGCACGCGGCGGTCGTGGACGAATTCGATGACATAGCGGCTCCCCGGGCAGATCGACATCCACCCAAACCAGTTTCAAATTAAGACCTGTTGGATCATAACCAAACAAGTCTTAAAATGAAACTTAATTTTGCTGATGTCCTCTTCGGGAAGCCGAACCCTCATGACCGAGACCCGCTCTGCTACGCGCCCGTCGCCGCCTGACACCTGTCCCGTCGCACGCACCGTCGACGTGATTGGCGATCGCTGGAGCTTGCTCATCGTGCGCGACGCCTTCGACGGCGTGCGCCGCTTCGGCGACTTTCTGCGCAGTCTGGGCGTCGCACGCAGCATGCTCACGACACGCCTGCGCGCGCTGGTAGATGCGGGCATTCTGTCGGTGCAGCCAGCGTCGGACGGCACGTCGTATCAGGAATACGTGCTCACGCCGAAAGGCCGCGAACTCTTTACGCTGATCGTGGCGCTGCGCCAGTGGGGCGAGAAATACCGGTTCGGCGAACAGGAGCGGCACTCGACACTGGTTGACACCCGCACCGGCGAGCCGCTGGCCGAGTTACAGCCGAGGTCCGCCAGCGGGCAACCCGTCGCACCGGAACAGACGCAGGTCGTCCGCCCACGCTAGCGCTCGGTCACGGATCAGGCGGTGGCAGATGGCGACTGAACGTGGCAAATCGCGACTGAACATAGCGAAACGCGCCACGACGCCGTCGCACGGGACGGGACCGACGTCGATGCGGGCGCCCGCGCGGGCGTCGGCTTGCCAGTGGAGGGCGTTCCGGTAGATAATCGAGCCCGTTCCCGCTGCCGAAGCGCGGGAATTTTCCATTGAAAATCATCGTGTTGGGCGCCGACTCGGGCTTACCGCCTACGCTGCCGCCCGCCGCAGCATTCCTCGACAAGCCGTCGTCCAGACGGCTTTTTGCTTCCATGACGAACCACGGACATCCGCCGGCTGACGACGCGCAACCGGCTCACGACGACGACGATATCGGTACGTCGCCCACTCACGCCGAAGGCGACGACGATTCGTACGTCGGCCCCGATGGCGTGGCGCACCCGCGCCGCATTCGCAGTTTCGTGCGTCGCGCGGGGCGCAGCTCGGAAGCGCAGAAGCGCGCCTTCGACGAACTCGGCCCGAAGTTCGTGCTGCCCTACTCGCCCGAGACGCTCGACTGGCCAGCGGCCTTCGGGCGGGCCAACGCGCCGCGCATCCTCGAGATCGGCTTCGGCATGGGCGACGGGACTGCGCATATCGCGAAGTTGCGTCCCAACGACGATTTCCTCGGGGTGGAAGTTCACGAACCGGGCGTCGGCGCGCTTCTCAAGCTCATCGGCACGACCCCGCTCGCGAACGTGCGCATCATCCAGCACGACGCGGTGGAAGTCGTCCAGCACATGCTGCCGGAAGCCTCGCTCGACGGCGTGCATGTGTTCTTCCCCGATCCGTGGCACAAGAAGCGCCATCACAAGCGACGTTTGCTGCAACCGCCGTTCGTCGCGCTGCTCGCGTCGCGTCTGAAGCCGGGCGGCTATCTGCACTGCGCGACGGACTGGCAGGAGTACGCCGAGCAGATGCTCGAAGTGCTCGGTGGCGAAGCCTCGCTGGAGAACACGGCGGCCGATTACGCGCCGCGTCCCGACTATCGTCCCGTGACGAAATTCGAAAACCGCGGCTTGCGCCTCGGTCATGGCGTATGGGATCTGGTGTTTCGCAAACGCGGCTAAGCGGCATCTGAGCGACGGTTGCGCAACGTCGCCGCGCAAAGACGAAGGGCACCCTGCGGTGCCCTTTTTTCATACGGTGTCCGGATAACGGACGACTCACTCAGTCCGCCCAGACGACCAGCCCGCTGTACGCCGACGCCAGCACGATCAGACCGAACACGATCCGGTACCAGGCGAACGCCGTGAAATCGTGCGACGCGATATAACGCAACAGCCACCGCACGCAGATGAAGGCACTGATGAACGCGAAGACAAAGCCGATGCCGAACAGGCCGAAGTCCTCGACGGCCAGCATCGAGCGCGACTTGTAGAGTTCGTAGATCGTCGCGCCGAACAGAATCGGAATCGCGAGGAAGAACGAAAACTCGGTGGCTACGCGACGCTCCAGTCCGAACATCATGCCGCCGATGATCGTCGCCCCCGAGCGCGACGTGCCCGGCACCAGCGCGAGGCATTGCGCGAAGCCGACCTTCAGTGCGTCGAGTGCGCTCAGGTCGTCGAGCGAGGTGACGCGCGGCAAGTTGCCCGCTGCCGCATTGCGACGATTGTGACGCTCCACGATCAGAATGATCACACCACCGACGATGAACGCCGTCGCCACGACTATCGGGTTGAACAGCACCGCCTTGATGTGCTTGCCGAACAGCAACCCCAGCACGATGGCGGGCAGGCACGCGATGATCACGTTCACGGCAAAGCGCCGCGCTTTGCTGTCGTTACCCAACCCCAGTACGACCTGCGCAATCTTCGCGCGAAACTCCCAGCACACGGCCAGAATGGCGCCGAACTGAATCACGATGTCGAAGATCTTGCCCTTCTCGTCGTTGAAGTTCAGCAGACTGCCCACGAGAATCAGGTGTCCCGTCGAGGAGATCGGCAGAAACTCGGTCAGACCTTCGACCACACCGAGAATGACGGCTTTGAGCGCCAGCAACAAGTCCATGCAATGCGTTCCTGAAGAGGTTGATGAAATCGGAATTGGGAATCAAGGCAATGGCCGATAGCGCCGGCGATGGGACTCCCGGCTTCGGCCGCGTGAACTCATCGGGTGTCGAACTTCACGTTCACCCCATGCGCCAACACGGTAATCGCGCCGGGCTGGCGTATCGCGCCGCCGATATTGAGCTGCTCCGGCTTGAACGTGTAGATCGGCGCGCCTTGCAACAACTGCGTCGCGATCAGCGCACCGGCCGCATTCAACTGACGCGACCAGCGCTCGGGCAATCCGTCGATGGTGAAGGTTTCGACTTCGGGGTCTCTCAGCACCACCGACAGCGTCGCCGGGTCGTAGGCGAGTGCGCTGTCGATGGCGAGCGTACCCGTGAGCGGCGCGCCACCGAGCGGATGCGTCACCGTGGCGTCGACCGCGACCGCCAGACGGTTGCGATCGGGCAGCAGCGTGAGGCGCGGGTGCGAGAGGTTGACGTCGAGTACGGCCAGCACGCGGCGGTCAAACGGAAACTTGCGCTCCAGCGCGCGCTGCAACTGGCTCTCGGAAAACGTGTAATCGTTACCGAACGGCAGGCCCGCGCAGGCGGCGAGTCCTGTGGCGAGGGCGGCTGCGCCCGTCATCGCCAGCCAGCGGCGACGCGACACGCGATCGAGCCGCGATGACGGCGTTTGCGTTGCAAGCCCCTCGGACGGCTGATGAGAACCTGGACAGGAATAGGTGTTTCCCGGCATGAGACGTTCCGCTTCAGGGCGCCAGGCGCCCGACACGCGCGACTATAGCATTCGCCCGCGACACGGCCCTACGTCTGCCCTACCGTCCGTGCGGTCCGTTCGGTCCGTGCGGTCCGTGCGGTGCATTCGATGCGCGCAGTGAAGGACAGGTCGATATCGGTTCGGCGCGTCAGACCATGACCGGGGCGGTCATCGCTTCCAGCGCCGACAACCATGCAATCGCCTGCACGCGATCGTTGCCGCACATCTCGCGCGAAGGCTGCAACGACCCGCATACGGCCGGGCGCTGCGGGCTGCCGAAGATCTGGCAGCGGTCGTCCTCGTCGAGTTGCACGCAGCGGGTATTCGCCGGCTTGCCGTTTGGCATGCCGGGAATGGGCGTCGAGATGGAGGGCGCGATGCAGCAGGCCGCGCAATGAGGTCGGCAATTCATGGACGTGACTGGGAAGTTGCTGGCCCGCCGGTGTTGGACGCATGGCGCCGTCCACTCGGAACGGCACCGTCTCGGGCTGCGCATTTTACCGCGGGTGTCGCTGTTGACGTTCAAGGCAATTCGAACGTCCCGGCAGCGCACACCTCACCAGGGCAGATTGCCCTTGAGGTCGAAGAATCCGCCTGTGACCGGTCCCCGCTCACCGAGTGCGAGCATCACTACGCTGCGCGTGCCGTCCGCCAGCCCCTGACGGCCACGCTTGCCGTTTGCGTCGACGCTCAGATCGGCGGGTGCGCCGGGATCGACCGAATTCACCGTGATCGACGTGTCGCGCAGCGTCTGCGACAGTTGCACCGTCAGCATGTTCAGTGCCGCCTTCGACGCGTTGAAACCGATCTGCCGAAACGCCGCGTGCTCCCACGCCGGATCGTTGTTGTGGGCCAGCGACCCCAGGCCGCTCGACACGTTCACGATTCGCGCAGCCTCGGCGCGCGCCAGCCACGGCAACATCGCCTGCGTCACACGCAAGGTGCCAAAGAAGTTGGTCTGAAACACACGCTCCACGGCTTCGATGGAGGCCTTCTCCGGCGTGTCGTCGCGCGGATCGGTGACACCGGCGTTGTTCACCAGCACGTCCAGTCTCGCGTGATAGCGGCCGATGCGATAGGCTGCGGCGTGCAACGTTTCCGGGCGCAGCAAGTCGATGACGAGCGTCTCCGCCTGAAAACCCGCTTTGCGCAAGGGCGCGACGACCTCGTCGCCCTTCGCTTCCTCGCGCGCGCCCACGAGCACCGTCATGCCCGCCTCGGCCAGTTCGCGCGCCACTTCCAGTCCGATTCCCCGGGTCGCGCCGGTCACCAGCGCCACTTTTCCCACATGGCGTTCGGCATCGTCGCGCACCGCACTCTCGATAGCGTCCCGTTTCATCACTGCTCCCGTCGTCTTACCTGTTGTTCTGCGCCCGACTGCGCGCAAATTTGTTAGCATCGAGTTTATGAAGAATCCTTCAGATTTTCTATTCGCATATGAAACCCGCCGCCCGATCCCCCGCAACGCCCCGTAAATCGCCGCAGCAGGCGCGTTCGCGCGTCACGATCGACGCCATTTTCGAAGCGGCGCTTCAGGTTTTGCTCCTCGACGGCGGGCGCCAGTTGACGACGACCCGCGTCGCCGAACGTGCGGGCGTGTCCGTCGGCACGCTCTATCAGTACTTTCAGAACAAGCAGGTGCTGCTGTATGCAGTGCTGGAGCGTCACATCGACCGCATCGTCGGGACGGTGGAGCAAACGTGTCTTGCCGCGCATGGCCAATCGCTGGAGGTCATGGCGCGCGAGTTGGCGAGGGCTTATGTCGGCGCGAAGATGCGCGACATCGAGGAAGCGCAGGCGCTGTACCGGCTCTCGGAGGATCTGGACGGACGCGAGGTGTTTGCCAGCGCGTCGTCGCGCATGCATGCGGCCGTCCTCGCCATGCTGCGCACGGCGCACAACGCGCGCTTCGACGACCCCGAGACGGTCGCCTTCGTCTTCCTGAATTCGATGTCGGGGCCGATCAAGGCCATCCTCGAGAACCGAGCGCCGTCCGGCGTCTGCCACGAGACACTCTCCGGGCAGATTGCCGACCAGATGGCGACGATGTGCGGCGCCTATCTCCAGTGTGTCGCGCAGTGCGGCACGGACGTTTCGCACGCCGCGGTGCGGCCGCCCGAGAAGGCGGCCTGAACGGGTGACCTGTAAAGGCGATCTGCGAAAACCACCTGCGAAGGCAACCTGAGCCGGACCGCTCGGCATGCGGCGATTGTGCCGATTTGCGGCAAAAGTTCACGCATCATGATGGCTGCCGCCCGGAACTGGTAAAATGCCGGGTTGTGTTTGCCTACTACCCACGAGTAATCGAAATGAATTACGAACAGGCCCGCTTTAACATGATCGAGCAGCAAATCCGTCCCTGGGACGTGCTCGATCAGGACGTGCTCAAGCTGCTCGAAGTCGTCAAGCGCGAAGATTTCGTGCCGGCGGCACTGCGCGATATCGCGTTCACGGACGTGGAGTTGCCGCTCTCGGGCGCTGCGATCGCCAACAAGAGCCAGCACATGATGTTCCCGCGCGTCGAAGCGCGCATTCTGCAAGCGCTCGCGCCGAAGAAGAACGAGAATGTGCTCGAAATCGGCACGGGTTCGGGCTACATGGCCGCACTGCTCGCCTATAACGCGCACCACGTCACCACCGTCGAATTCGACGCCAACCTCGCGCAGAGCGCTCAGCAGACGCTGCGCGCGAACGGCGTGACGAACGTGGAAGTCGTGAACGCCGACGGCGCCCAGGGCTGGAGCGCCGCCGCGCCGTACGACGTGATCGCCATCTCGGGCGGTCTGGCCGAACTGCCGCAAGCGTTTCTGAATCAACTGAAGGTCGGCGGCCGTCTGGCCGCGTTCGTGGGCGGCAGCCCGGTTATGGAAGCCGTGCTCATCACGCGCGTGTCCGAGACCGAGTACCGTCGCGAAAATCTGTTCGAGACGCAAGTGGCCTATCTGGTCGCGCCGCAACCGTCGAGCTTCAAGTTCTGAGCCCGGCGACCGGGACGACGTTCGGTTCATTCGCGAACCGTGCCTGTCCCCGGATGCCGTGAGCGGACCGGTCCCGCGCCTGTTTGTTTGGGGACAAACAGGCGGCAGAACGAGGACCGGACGCCATCGATTCGACACACGTAGAACATCATGCAAAACATTACACCGGCGCAATTGGCCCAGTGGCTCGCGGATGGGGAACGCGGCCAACCCACGCTCCTCGACGTGCGTGAGGATTGGGAAGTCCAGACCTGCCACATCGCCCAGAGCAAGAACGTGCCGCTCGGCGACGTGCCCGCCCGTCTGACGGAACTCGACGCCGACGCGCCCATCGTGTGCATCTGCCATCACGGCATGCGCAGCGCCCGCGCCGCAATGTTTCTGGAACAACAAGGCTTTACCCAGCTGTTCAATCTGGACGGCGGAATCGATGCCTGGGCTCGCCAGGTCGATCCGTCGATGCCGACTTACTGAGCCAGGGCCGTGCGCCCCCCGAGGCTTGCCGCGCGGCTGCGCGCGGCCAGGCGTGCGCCTGCTCTGCGCACCGGCCGCGCGAGCGCCTTCGTCACCGCGACGGCGCTCTCCGCCTTTCTGGCCCTCATGGGTCACGCCACATGCGCGGGCGCGACCGATCTCCTCCAGCTTTACGGCGAAGCGCAGAATCGCGACGCGCTGATCGCCAGCGCCCGTTCGGCCTATCTCGCGAACATCGAAGCGCTGCCGCAGGCGCGCGCCGCCCTCCTGCCGCAAGTCACCGCGCGCTGGGGGGCCGTCAATACGCACTACGGTTCCGGCAACGTCTCGAATACGTTTGGCAGCAGCGGCTACAGCCTCGCGCTCACCCAGCCCATCTTCCATTGGGATAGCTGGCAGTCGTACCAGCAGGGCAAGCTGACGGTCGCCAGCGCCGAGGCCGCATTCGCCCAGGCGCAGCAGGACCTGATACTGCGTGTGGCGAGCGCCTACTTCGACGTGCTCGCCGCGCAGGACGATCTCGCGCTCGCCGGTACGCACAAGCAGGCCATCGCCGAACAACTGGCGTCCGCCAAACGCAACTTCGAGGTCGGCAACGCCACCATCGTCGACTCGAACGAAGCGCAGGCAAGCTTCGATCAGGCCACTGCCCAGGTAATCGCCGCGCAGAACACGCTCGACGTGCGTCGCGCCGCATTTGCGCGCATCGTCGGTCATCCGATCGGCTCGCTCGCGACGCTGCGTGCCGGCTCGACGTTGCCCTCCCCCGAGCCGAACAACGTCGCGGACTGGGTCGCGCAGGCCGAGCAATCGAACTACGGCGTGCAGTTGCAAACGCTCGCGCTGGAGACCGCGCGGCGTGAAACGTCAAAGGCCAGGTCGGGTTACATGCCGTCGGTCGATCTGGTTGCCGCCGGGGCGCATTCGAATGTCGGCAACGCCAACAGCCTGCTGACGTCCGCCGTGTCCAGTCCGTCGAGTCAGGGCACCGGCCCCAGCTCCGCAGGTCAGATCGGCATTCAGATCAGCATTCCGATTTTCTCGGGCGGCTCGGTGCAAAGCAAGATGCGCCAGACGCTCGCGCTCGAAGACAAGGCGCAGAGCGATCTGGACGATGCGAAGCGACTCGCCGTGCTGGGAGCGCGCACGTCCTACCTTGGCGTGTCCAGCGGGCTGGCCCAGGTCAAAGCGCTGGAAGCTGCCGAGCAATCGGCACAATCGTCGGTGGCGTCGAACAAGCTCGGCTATCAGGTCGGTGTCCGCATCAATGCCGACGTGCTCAACGCCGAAGACAAACTTTTCACCACGCGACGCGATCTCGCCAAGGCGCGTTACAGCACGCTGCTCTCGAGCCTTCAACTGAAGGCCAGCGCCGCCACGCTGGTCGACACCGACCTGCAACTGCTCAACGCACTGCTCACCGAGAATCCGGATGCCTCCGCCGCCATGGCGGGCGCTCGCGACACGGTACCGGCCAACGCCGGCGCCGGGCTGCCGGCGCGCGGTGTCCGCCCGGGCACGACGGCGCCCCTGCGCCGATGACAGGTGCTGGCATTCGCCAACGGAAACTGACGCGCGCCCCGTTCGCGCCTGTGCACTAAAGCAAAAAAAGCCTCGCATGCCGACATGGCAATGCGAGGCTTTTTTGCATGGCGACGTCCGAATACCTCGCCGGAGGTCCCCTGGATTTCACTCCTGTGGCGCAACGAATCCCGTGTCCAGCCAGCGGCCGAGCGCAGTGACGGTGCGTGCGGTCGCCCCCTGATGTTGACGGGCGAACAACAACGCCGCCGTACGCATGGCAAGCCGCTTGTCGTCGTGGATCAGCAAATCGGCCAGCGCCGACGCAAGCTCGCCTGCGTCGCTCACCCGTCGCGCCGCGCCCGCGCTCAAGGCATTCTCGCTGGCCTGCGTGAAGTTGAACATGTGCGGCCCAAAGACGACCGGGGTGCCCGCGGCGCAGGCCTCGATCAGATTCTGCCCCCCCAGTGGCAACAGACTGCCGCCGATGAACGCGACGTCGACCGCAGAAAAGTACGCGGCCATCTCGCCCATCGAATCGCCAAGCACGACATCGACGTCGGCGGGAAGCGGCGTGTCGTCATCCGGCCATGCGCTGCGGCGCACGTAGTTCAGACGCACCTTGTCGAGCATGGCGGCCACTTCGTCGAAACGCTGGGGATGGCGAGGCACGAGCACCAGCAACGAACGCCGCCCCACGTCGGAGGCCGCCGAGAGCATCGCCCGCGCCTGAAGCACCAGCGCTTCCTCGCCGTCGCGCGTGCTCGCCGCGAGCCACACCTTGCGATCGCCGAAGCGTGCGCGCCACCGTGCGCCCAGCGCGAGCAGCGCGGGCGGCGGCGTCATGTCGAACTTGAGGTTGCCCATCACGTCGACATCGGCAGCGCCCAGCATGCGCAGGCGCTCGGCATCGGCATCGCTTTGCGCCAGCACGCGGCTAAAGCCGCCGAAGACCGGCTGCGTTGCACCGCCGAAGCGCGCAGCCCGTCGGAACGAGCGCGCCGACATGCGCGCGTTGGTCAGCACGAGCGGCACGCCATCCTCACGGCACGTGAAGATGAGGTTCGGCCAGACCTCCGTTTCCATCACCACCCCGACGCTCGGGCGCCAGTGCTTGAGGAAACGACGGATCGGACCGACCATGTCGTAAGGCAGATAGCAGCGCAACACACGATCGCCGAACAGCCCTTCGCCGGTCGCACGCCCGGTGGGTGTCATATGCGTGAGCAACACGCCGTGCGATGGATATCGCTCGAGCAGCGCATCGATGAGCGGCTGCGCGGCACGCGTTTCGCCCACGGAGACAGCGTGCACCCAGATCAGCGGTCGACCGGTGTACGGCGGTGTGCCGTAGAACCCGAAGCGCTCGCCGATATGACGGCGATAACCGGGTTCAAAGCGGCCACGCCACCACAGTCGCGCCACGGCGAGCGGCGCGACGATCCACCAGAGCGCGCGATAGACGAGACGCAGCAACATTCAGATCAGCGCCCGGTGCGTGAGACGTTGCAACACCGCCAGCGGCGAGCACTCGGGGTGCACCATCGATTCGGCGGGCAGGAAGAAGGTCTGCTCCATCATGAACTGGCCCGACATCACGGCGTGCGACGTCTGATCCGAGAAGCAGATCCAGACGCTGCCCGGCGGGAACGGCATGGTCTGCTGGTCGGCCTCACGCTGATAATCCATGTCGGCCTTCATGCCGTCGTGCAGATGCAGCATGATGTGGTCGTAGCCGCTGCGCGGGCGCTTGGTGATGCCCACGGCGTTTTGCAGCCATGCGAAACCGGGCCACTGTGTCGGCACTTTTGGCAGGAAGCGCTTCGCCACGGCTTCGAACGGCTCGCCCACGCGCCACACGCGCGGCTGGCCCGCCGGGTTGATATTGGTGAACACGCGCAAGATGCGCTCGCCGTAGTTGGGGCGAGACGGGAATGCGTCCACGTGCAGACGGCTGTCGTCCTTGCGCCACGATGTCTGGCGCGTCTCCACCTGATGCAGACGCAGGCTGGTCGGCGCGGCACGCAGCTTGCCGCGATACTCCGGCATCAGGCCGTCGATCAGGCTGCACGCCTGCGTGTAGTAGCGCTTGACCAGCGCATGCACGGCGCGCTGCGTCGCGTCGTCGGCGGCCACGCCTACGAGCACGTCGGTTTTCGGATCGAGGCTGATGTTCTTGCGCTTCGGGTCGGCGATCGTCGGGTCGAGCAGCCGCTGCTCGGCGGCGTCGAGGGCGAAGGCCAGATGCGGAAAGTAGAGCACTTTGCCGGCTTCGACGTCGGCCACCAGTGTCTCGCGCGAAACCGGCAACTGGCCGCCCTGCCAGTCACCCGAGGCGACGGTGACAATCTGACTGCTCTCGTTCGAATCGCTCAAATCGGTCGGCTCGTTCAAATCGGTCGGCGGGTTCGTTGGGTTCATGCGGATCGATCCTCCTCAGGCACGGCAGCGCCACTCGGCACCGGTGTGAGCGACGGGGCGAGTTCGCGCACGGCCTCGCGCACCTGGGCGAGCGTGGGCTTGTGTTCGGCGTCGCCGAGATTGACGATGCGCGGCGACCAGAAACCCCCGGTGCGCCACGCGGTGCTGAAATTGTATAGCTCGATGGTCGGGCGGTTCAGCGCTGCGGCGATATGGACCAGGCCGGTATCCACGCCGACGGTGATCGCGCCGCGATCGATGAGGCCAACGACCTGAGACAGATTCATCTTCGGCGGCACCCAGGCCGCGTCGCCCAATACGGCTGCCAGGCGCAGCGACACCTCGCGCTCCGCAGCGCTGCCCCAAGGCAGGACGATCAGGAATCCCTGCGCCGCCAGATCACGCCCCAGCGCGATCCAGTGGTCTTCCGGCCAGGTCTTGTCGTCACGCGAGGTCGCATGGACGAACACGGCGTACGGACGATCCGGACACTGGCTATGATCGGCACGCTCGGTCGCAATGCCGAAATCGATCTCGCCCGGCACCTTGAAGCCCAGCGCTTCGGCCACGAGCAAACGCGAACGCGTGACGACGTGCGTGTGCGGCTCGATGCGCACCATGTGGCGATAGAGATAGCGCACCGGCCATTCGTAACTCGCGCCCTCTGTGCGATTGCCCAGCCCCCACACGGCCCCGCGTGCGGTGCGCGCGATCCAGCCGGTCTTGACCAGACCTTGCGTATCGATCACGTAGTCATAAGGCGTTTCGCGCAATGCACGGCGAAACGCACCGATTTCCTGCCAGGTACGCGCCGCAAAGGGCTTCTTGCGCCAGCGGCGCAACGCAAAGGGAATGACCCGGCGCACGCCGCGCACGAGTTTGACGAGGTCGACGAAGCCCTCTTCGACGACCCAGTCGATCTGGGCATCGGGATACTGGCGCAGGATGTCCTGCACCACGGGCATGTTATGGACGACGTCGCCGAGCGACGAGACTTTGACGATCAGAACCTGCAACCGAACGCCCCGGCGGTTCGGCCGGGCCTCGTGAGCAAAACCGCGATTTTACCCCGTCCCGGCCCGTCAATCATGAATGTTGCCCGCGCCGGGAGAACGGCCCCGCCTTGCCCGATGCGCCGGGCGTGCGGGGCGGCTGCAATCGTCCCCATCATCGCAGGGGCCGGGGCCCCCGGGCAACATCAGAACGGCAGCTTGGCGTCCGGCTTGACGGCCAGGATTGCGCGACGGAAGTCGTCCTGAATGCGCCGGATCGCAGCGTCGCTGTCGGCTTCGAAACGCAGCACGACGACCGGCGTGGTGTTCGACGAACGCGCCAGTCCGAAGCCGTCGGCATATTCCACGCGGACGCCATCGATCTTGACGATATCCTGCGCACCGTCGAACTTGGCGGTCTCGCGCAGCGTGTCGATCAGCGCGAAATTTTCGCCCTCTGCCAACGGAATCTGGAGCTCCGGCGTCGAGATCGAATTAGGCAACGCATTGAGCACGGCGCTCGGGTCGGCCGTCTTCGAGAGGATTTCGAGCAGACGTGCGCCCGTATAAAGGCCGTCGTCGAAGCCGTACCAGCGGTCCTTGAAGAACACGTGGCCGCTCATTTCACCCGCCAGCGGTGCGCCGGTTTCCTTGAGCTTGGCCTTGACCAGCGAGTGGCCCGTCTTCCACATGAGCGGCTCGCCGCCGTGCTTGCGCACCCAGCTAGCCAGGTTACGCGTGCACTTCACATCGTAGATGATCTTCTCGCCCGGATTGCGGCTCAGCACGTCGGCCGCGAAAAGCATCAGCTGACGATCCGGATAGATGATCTGGCCGTCCTTGGTGACCACGCCGAGACGGTCGCCGTCGCCATCGAACGCCAGACCGATTTCGGCATCGGTCGTTTGCAGCGTGTGGATAAGGTCCTGAAGATTCTCGGGATGCGCCGGATCCGGGTGATGATTCGGGAACGTGCCGTCGACTTCGCAGAACAGTTCGATGACTTCGCAGCCCAACGCCTGAAACAGCGCCGGGGCGTACGCGCCGGCCACACCGTTGCCGCAATCGACGGCAATCTTCATCGGGCGTGCCAGATGCACGTCGTTGGCAATGCGTGCGCGATACGACTCGCCGATCTCGTCGGCCGTGTAGCTGCCCTGACCGGATTCGAAGTCCTGTGCCTCGATCAGTTTGGCAAGGCCCTGAATGGCGTCGCCGTAGATCGCCCGGCCGCGCAGCACCATCTTGAAGCCGTTGTAGTCGGGCGGATTGTGGCTGCCCGTGACCATGATGCCGGAGTCGACGATACGCCCGTGCAGGGTCACGTTCGTCGCGAAATACACCATGGGCGTGACGACGACGCCGATATCGACCACATCGACACCCGCTGCGCGCAGACCGTCGGAGAGTGCACCGACCAGTTCCGGGCCGGAGAGGCGGCCGTCGCGGCCGACGACGACGGCATTGCCGCCCTCGCGACGCAGTGCCGTACCGAAGGCGCGTCCGATCAGGTGTGCGACGTTGGCATCCAGCGTCTTGCCGACGATGCCGCGAATGTCGTAAGCCTTGAAAATCGCAGGCGAAACTTGCGTGGTTTGCGTCATGGGAAAGAGTCTCTCGGAAACGAGGAGAAGAAGTTGCACAGAAAATGTCCGGGCGTACGGCGTGTTTGCATGGACGCCACAGACATCGAATCCCAGCGGAAGGCCCGGCCGGGAGCGGCTGCATTACGCTAAAATTATACGAGACTTCGCCGCACCGCGGCATTTCTCCAAACCCTTGTCAGCCAGCACCTACATTCGGTTCTACGAAGCGCCGTCGAGCGACCCGACCCGCGCCGACAATCCAGTTCGGCCCACACGCACCGGCCCTCGCAAGGCCGGTTTTGCTTATCCTGAGAACGAGTGAGACGCGCGAGCGCCCCATGCCCTACCGAACGTACCGGAACATTTTCCGCAACATCCTCTGGATGCTGACCGAGCGCGGCGCGCAGATCGCCGGCGGCATTGCGGTCTCCGGCCTGCTCGCGCGCAGCCTCGGCGCCGCCCAGTTCGGCCTGTTTCAGTACGCACAATCACTCGTGTTTCTTGCGGCGTCGCTCACCCTGCTATGCGGCAGCGAGGTCGTGGTGCCGCGCCTGGTCGGCAAGCCCGAGGCCGAGCAGCGCACCGTCATCGCACATGCTTCCGTGTTGCGTCTGGCCGCCGCAGCCGTCGCCTACACCCTCCTCACGATCTATGTCGTCGGCTTCGCGGAGTCGAACCTCGTTGCCGTCACGCTCTGGCTCGGGGTCGCGTTGTGGTTCCGTGAGCCGTCGGGCATCGTGATCGCGTGGCTGCAAGCCCGCACGTTCAACCGTCCCAGCGTGACGGCGAACCTGTGCGGGCTGGCGGTCAAACTCGCGCTCGTGGCGGTGCTCTTCGTCACGCACGCGGATGTGACGGCGTTCGCCGTCGTCTACGTCGTGGAAGCCATCGTCGCGGCTGCGCTGCTCGTTCGCTATTACCTGACGCATTCGCCGAAGACCGCAATCGTCTGGCGTCGTTCGCTGCTACTGGAACTGTTGCGCAGCGGCGCCATGTTCTGGGGCGGGCTGATGCTGATGATCCTGTTCAAGCGCATCGACCAGCTCGTGCTCAAACCGATCATCCCGCTGTCTGAACTCGGTGCCTATGCCGCTGCCATGCAAATCACGGAGAACTTCGTATTGGTCGCACCGATCATTGCGAATTCGCTGGCGCCGCAGTTGATTTTCCAGACGACGGACAATGCCACCGCGCGACGCAACACCGTGCGGGCCGTCTGGCTGATGGTGGCTGCCGGCGCGAGTCTGGCGGTGCCGATCGCCTGCCTCGCGCCGTGGATCGTCCATCTGATCTACGGGGCGGGATTCGCCGAGTCGGCACAAATCCTGCGTATCTCCGCACTGATGGGAATTCTCGTGTTCGCCGACGCGGCGCTGAACCTGACGCTCATCCGGCGCGGCGCGGGCCGCTGGGTCATCGCGAAATGGCTGTGTGCGGCCGTCGTGGCTTTCGTGGTCGTGCGCGGACTGGCGCCGCAGCTCGGCGCATTCGCCGGGGCGCTGGGCTACGGTGCGGGTTACGCCGCGGCGCTGGTGCTCGGCGTCTGGCTGTTGCGGCGAGATTGAGGCGATGACGATGATCGATTCGCGCAAGTCGCCGCAGGCTTCACCGGTCCGCACGATCTGCCTGTTCACCGGCACGCTGGCCGCCTTCGCCGGTGCGGAGCGCGCCACTGCCACGCTTGCCAACGCGCTCGCCGCGCGCGGGCATCGCGTTCACGTGCTGTCGCTGTGGGGACACACGCCGGTGTTCGCATTGTCTGCCGGCGTCGAGCATCATGCGATGTTCACCGAGCGCGTGGCGTTCAAACGTCACTATCCGTCGATCGTGCGACAGGTACGGGCTTATGTGCGCGCACACGGCATCGAGGTGATGATCGATGTCGATCCGATGCTCGCGCTCTACACCCTGCCCGCCACGTTCGGTTTATCGCTGCGGCGCATCGCGTGGGAACACAGCACATATGCCAGCGACCTCGGGCGGCGCGCACGTCGCTGGGCGCGCACACTGGCGGCCAATCGATACGATGCCGTGGCGGTGCTCACGCACGCCGATCGTCAGGCGTGGCAAGCCCATCATCCCCGCGCCCGTGCGAAGTTCGTGACCTTGCCCAACGCGCTCGGTCTTCCGATGCCGGACACTGCGCCCGAGCCGAGCGACGCACGCTGCATTCTTGCCGTCGGACGTCTCGTGCCCGAGAAGGGCTTCGACCGTCTGATCGACGCCTGGGCGCGCATCGCCCATGATGCGACAGGCTGGCACGTGCGTATCGTAGGCGACGGACCGCTGCGCGACGACCTGCTCGCGCAAGCGCGCGACGCCGGCGTTGCCGATACGGTGCAGTTGCTGCCTGCCGTGGCTGATATCGTGCGGCATTACGCACAGGCAGCCATTTACTGCCTGCCATCGCGCCGCGAGAGCTTCGGGCTGGTGCTCATCGAAGCGAAGGCCTACGCGGTGCCCATTGTCGCCTACGCTGCCGACGCCGGACCGCGCGCGCTGCTTCACCATGAAGTCGACAGTCTCGTCGTCGAGGATGGCGACATTGCGGCCATGGCCGGCGCACTGCGCCGTCTGATCGACGACGATGCGCTGCGACGCAAGCTTGGGTTGGCCGGTTACGCGCATGCGCAGACGTTGCGCGCCGATGTCATCGCGGCGCGTTGGGAAGCGTTATGGGAAAACGACGCGCCAATGACAACGCAGACGAGATAAGGAACGAGATACGGAAGATGAGGATTGCCCTGTTTGTCACCGGCCTGCAACTCGGCGGCGCAGAGACGCAAGTGGCCGACCTCGCCCGGGGATTTCTCGCGCGCGGCCATGACGTCGCCCTGATCTCGCTCACGGGCGCCTGCGCGATTGCCCTGCCGCAATCGCCGCGCTTCACGTGTATCGAACTGGGCGCGGGCAAATCGCCGCTGTCGTTGATGCGCGCCATGCGACGCCTCGTTGCCGACTTGCGCGCATGGCGGCCCGACGTCGTTCACGCGCACATGGTCCATGCGAATCTGATCGCACGCGTGGCGCGTTGGTTCGTGTCGATGCCGGTGCTGGTCACGAGCGCTCACAGCCGCAACGAAGGCGGACGGGCGCGCATGCTGGCGTATCGCCTGACCGACCGCTGGACAGACCTGACGACCAACGTGAGCGACGACGCCGTGGCGGCGTTCATTGCGCAGGGCGCCGCACCTGCCGCGCGCATCGTCAGCATGCCCAACGGTATCGACACGGGACGCTATCGTCCCGATGCGCAGGCGCGCTCAGCGTGTCGCCGACAGTTGCCCGGCTTGCCCACGGTCGGCGCCGAGCGCACGCCCATCGTCTTCGCGGCGGGCCGCATGGTCGAAGCGAAGGACTACCCAACGCTGATCGACGCCTTCACGCGGGTGGTCAAGGCGATGCCGGACGCGAAACTGTTCATCGCGGGCGATGGCCCGTTGCGCGCGTCGATGCAGACGCTCATCGAAGGGAAGGGACTCGCACACGCGGCGACCTTGCTCGGACGCCGCAACGACATTGCCCAACTGATGTGTGCGGCAGACGTGTACGCAATGTCGTCCGCATGGGAGGGATTGCCGCTCGTGATCGGCGAGGCGATGGCCAGTGGCCTGCCCATCGTATCGACCGACTGCGGCGGCGTTCGCGAACTACTCGGCGATGTCGGTACGACCACGCAGCACAATACGCTCGTGCCGGTCGGCGATGCCACCGCCCTCGGCGACGCCCTGATTCGCCATCTTCAGGCCTCGCCTGAGGACCGCGAGGCGCTCGGGGCTGCCAATCGCGAACGTATCGTCACCCGCTATTCACTCGACGCCATCGTGACGCGCTGGCTCGAGACGTATGCCCGTTTGCGCGATGACGCCTGCGCAAACGCCTGACTTTCACTGCACACCGTCAATGACAGCTCCGGTCCTGCTCTGCTCCAACACCTTCTGGTCGATCTACAACTTCCGGCGTGGCCCGATTGCCGCTTTGCTCGCGGCAGGTCATCCGGTACACGTTGCCGCGCCGGACGACGAGTTCGCCAGCAAGCTCACCGCAATGGGCTGCGTCGTGCACCGGGTGCCGATGGCGGCCAAGGGCCAGAACCCGCTCCAGGACCTCGGGCTGATGTGGCGACTCTACCGTCTCTACCGGCAAGTGCGCCCCGCCGTGATCTTTCACTACACGATCAAGCCCAATATCTACGGTGCCATAGCGGCTCGCTTTGCCCGCATTCCTGCGGTCTCGATGACGACTGGCCTTGGCTACGTGTTCATTCGCGAGTCGCTAACCACGCGATTGGCACGACAGTTGTATCGCGTGGCTTTCCGGCACACGCTGGAGAACTGGTTCCTGAATGCCGAAGATCATCGTGCGTTTGTCGAGGGGGGGCTCGTCGCCCTTGACAAGACACGGTTGCTGCCGGGCGAAGGCGTCGATCTGTCGCATTTCGCCAAGGCCGCGTGGCCGACGAAGGCAGCGGCCGCCAACAGCCAAGTCCCCGATGTTGCCGATGTTGCGGGTGAGGCCGCGTCGCCCTTTCGCTTCCTCCTGATCGCACGTTTGCTGCGCGACAAGGGCGTGTTGGAATACGTGGACGCCGCGCGCGCGATTCGGGCCGAGATGCCGCATGTCGTGTTTCAGATCCTCGGCGCGGCCGACGTGGAAAACCCGACGGCGATTTCCCGCGCCGAAGTCGACGACTGGCAGCGAGAAGGCGTGATCGACTATCTCGGGACGACCGGCGACGTGCGCCCCTTCATCGCGAACGCACACTGTGTGGTGCTGCCCTCCTACCGCGAAGGACTCTCGCGTACGTTGCTCGAAGCGGCGGCCATGGGGCGCCCCCTGGTCGCGACCGACGTGCCGGGGTGCCGCGACGTAATCGACGATGGCGTCACTGGCTATCTCGTGCCCGCACGCGACGCCGCGGCGTTGACCGCCCGCCTGCGCGACGTGGCACGCAAACCCCTGACCACGCTCGTCCGAATGGGCGATGCCGGGCGTGCTAAAGTAGCGCGCGAATTCGACGAACATGTCGTCATTGCAGAGTACTTTCGGATTCTCGGATCCCTTCGCGCATCATGCTGAGTCTTGCCATCGCCCTCGTGGTGTCGTTCATTGCGACGCTGTTGATCGTTCGCTACGCGCACGTTCATGCCCGCTTCTCCGGCGATAGCGATGTCGCCGGCGTGCAGAAATTTCACGTGCGTCCGGTCCCGCGTGTGGGCGGTGTCGGCATTCTGGCCGGACTGCTCGTCTCGGCAACGGCGCTCTGCCTGTCCTATCCCACCGTATCGCGCGACATTCTGCTGCTCGTCGCATGCGGCTTGCCCGCATTTTTGTCCGGCTTCATCGAAGATCTGACGAAGAAGGTCACGCCAACGGTTCGCCTCGTGTGCACGATGTTCGCCGCGCTGCTGGCGTGGCTGGTGCTCGATATTCACATTACCCGCGTCGATATCGGCGTGGTGGATCGCGCCCTGGTCGTCGCTGCCGTGTCGGTGCCCCTCACGGTGCTGTGCGTCGCCGGCATGGCCAATGCCGTGAATATCATCGACGGCTTCAACGGTCTCGCGGCCATGGTCGCGATGATCATGTTCGCCTCGCTCGGCTACGTCGGGTTTCAGGTGCAGGACCCGATCGTGCTGACCACGTCGATGATCATGGTGGGCGCCATTCTCGGCTTTTTCATCTTCAACTTCCCCGGCGGGCTGATTTTCCTCGGGGATGGGGGCGCGTACTTCCTCGGCTTCATGCTTGCCGAAGTCGCCGTCCTGCTCGTGATGCGTAATCCGCAGGTCTCGCCCTGGTATCCCGCGTTGATGGTGATTTACCCGGCGTTCGAAGTCTGCTTCTCCATCTATCGCAAGCGTTTCGTGCGCGGCATTTCGCCCGGCATTCCCGACGGCGTACACCTGCACATGCTGGTCTACAAGCGGTTGATGCGCTGGGCGGCAGGCGCGCGTACGGCCAGCGCCCTCACGCAACGCAATTCCTTGACCTCCCCGTACCTTTGGCTGCTATGCTTGCTGGCAGTGATCCCGGCGACGGTCTTCTGGCGACATAGCGTGGTGCTGGCCCTGTGCTGCGTCGCCTTCATGGTGACGTATGTGTGGCTGTACCTGAGCATCGTTCGCTTCAAAGCGCCGCGCTGGCTGATCTACAAAAAATGAATGACCACGGGGGGCGTCGCACCAAGCGTGCGCGGCCGCGGCACACGGAATCCCCCCGGTCGGGACAACAAGACAAGACAGCGCCACCAACGCGATGCGTGACATCTATGCCATCGGCGACCTGCAAGGTTGCCAGACGTCGTTTGAACAACTGCTCTCGCGCCTGCCCGGCGACGCAGATCTCTGGCTCGCCGGCGATCTCATCAATCGTGGCCCGCGCTCGCTCGATACGCTGCGTCAGGTCATTGCGCTGGGCGATCGCGTCACTGCCGTGCTCGGCAATCACGACCTGCACCTGCTGGCGGTCGCTGCGGGCGTGCGTCAGGCGCACGGCAGCGATACGCTGGACGATATCCTCAATGCCCCGGACCGCGATGCGCTCGTCGACTGGGTGCGTCGCCAGCCGCTGGCGCACTTCGCGCATGGGCACCTGATGGTGCACGCCGGCGTATTGCCGCAGTGGGATGCCGAACAGGTGCTCACCCTTGCGCGCGACGTGGAATCGCAATTGCGCGGTCCCGACTGGCAGGCGTTTCTCTCACGCATGTTCGGCAATCAGCCCGATCAGTGGCACGAGGGGCTGAGCGATGAAGACCGCAGGCGTCTTACGATCAATGCGCTGACTCGCATGCGTTTTTGCAGCGCCGACGGTCGCATCGACTTCAAGATCAAGGAAGGCGCCGATGCAGCGACCGATACCCTCAAGCCGTGGTTCGATGCGCCCGCTCGCCGTACGGCGAATGTGACGATGGTGTTCGGACACTGGTCGGCACTCGGACTGGTGATGCGCGAGAACCTGCTCGGCCTCGACACCGGATGCGTGTGGGGCGGCAAGCTCACCGCCGTGAAGCTCGCGGATTCGCCTGCATCGCGCGAGCTGATACAGATCGACTGCCCTCAGATGCGCGACCCGCTCGCCGCAAGCGACAAGAAGCGCAACAAGATCAAAACGGCGGAGAAGGCCGAAGACGCGTTCAAGGCCGCCAAGGCCGAAAAGCTGGAGAAAACCGCGAAGGCAGAGAAGATGGATAAGACCGAAAAGGCAGATAAGGCGGATAGGGGGACAAAGCGCAAAGCCGAGTGATTCCCGGCAGCGTGCAGAACATCGCCCGCGTCATGCGCAGCCTCCCGGAAATAACGGCGCCCCGCAGGCGCCGTTGTGCTTTCCCGACCCGAACGCGCTCAAACCCGCCTGACGGTACCCGGTCGTGACGGCGACGCGACGCTCACACCTGAACGGCCTGCGCCGCATCATCCGCTTCGTCGTCCAATGACGACGTGCGCGAGCCGACCGAACCATTCTCCGGCAGCACGGCTTCGGGCAGGAAACCCTGCAACGCCGCGCCCACAGCCTGCTGCGCCCCCAGCGTAAACGCTCGGCGATGCTGCCCTTGCTGCGGATACTGGGGCGCACCGATCGACAGGCGCACCGTCATCGGGGGCGCTTTCAGAATCATGTCGATGGACTCGATCAGGCTCGTCTCGCCGATATATGCGGGTGCCATCGTGTGGCGTCCGCTCGCTTCGTCCGTATAGAACAGACACATCGGCTGCACCGGTTTGCCCGTGGTGACCGGCGCTTGCAGAAGGTTCGCGTGGAATGGCAACAGACTGCGTCCATCGGTCGTCGTACCCTCCGGGAAAACGGTAATGATGTCGCCATCGCGCAGACAATCCGAAAGGTAGTGCATGATGCGGCGCGCATCGGCACGTCGCTCGCGTTGCAGGAAGATCGTGCGCGTCTGCACGCATAACCAGCCCACGAGCGGCCAGTGACGAATCTCTGCCTTTGCGACGAAGCGCACCGGTTGCCACGCATTGAGCGCGAAGATGTCGATCCACGACACGTGATTGCACAGCAGCATGACACCGCCTTCGGGCACCGGCGCGTGCTGCTCGACTTCGAGACGCATGCCGCACAGCTTCAGCAGTTTCTGCGACCACGCGCGAATACGACGGTCTTTCTGCGGTTGCGACAGAAACGGGAAAAGCACTGCGGCGGTCACCATGCCACGCGCGAGATGCAGACCCAGACGGAGCTTTTTGATCAACAACACGGTAGTCGCATCCTATGCGGTCAAGGCTTCGTACGCCACGTGGCCACCGACCAGCGTGAGCCGCACCTGCCCCGGCAGTTCATATCCCAGAAACGGGGTGTTGTGGCCGGCACTGCGCAACTTTTGCGCGGACACGGTCCAGTATGTCGACGGCGCCAACACACAGACGTCCGCCGGTTGCCCCGGCGAGAGCTGGCCGGCTCCGGAGGCAACCGGGGCCAGACGCTGCCCCGGCCCGGACGTCACTCGTGCGAGTGCATCGACGAGCGGTACCCGCGACTCCTCTGCCCACTTGAGTACTAGCGACAGCAGCAGCTCGATTCCCGTGGCCCCCGGCTCGGCCTCGGCGAAAGGCACGAGGCGGGCATCGGCCGCCAGCGGCGTGTGGTCCGAGCAAATGGCGTCGATCGTACCGTCGCGCGCTGCATCGCGCACAGCCTCACGGTCACGCTGGGCGCGCAACGGCGGGTCGAGCCGATACTGGGCGTCAAAGTACCCGATGTCCATGTCGGTGAGATGGAGGTGATGCGCGGCCACGTCGCAGGTGATCGGCAGGCCTTCCGCCTTCGCCGCCCTCACGAGTGCGAGACCTGCGGCCGAGGACAGACGGCAAAGGTGCACGCGCGTGCCCGTGACCCGCACCAGCTCGAAAATGGTATGCAGCGCGATGGTTTCCGCCACGACCGGAATGCCCGCCAGTCCAAGCCGCGACGCGACCGCACCACTCGCGGCAACGCCGCCTGCCGCGAGCGCGGCGTCCTGTGCGCGCAACCAGACCGTGAGCCCGAACGTGCCCGCATATTGCAATGCGCGCAGCAGCGTGCGGTTATCGGCCATGGCGGCATTCGCCTGCGACAGACCGATGCACCCGGCCTGCGCGAGTTGTGCCATCTCCGTCAGTTCGCGCCCGGCAAGACCCACGGTCAATGCCCCGAGCGGATGCACCTGCGCATGATGCGTCGCGCGGGCGCGCCATTGCAGCATCTCGACGAGATCGGGTTCGTCGAGCACCGGATCGGTGTCCGGCGGGCACACCACGCGCGTCACACCGCCGGCCAGCGCAGCCGACACTTCGCTCGCGTGCGTCACGCGTCGCGCCGACAGATCGACCAGCCCCGGCACGACAAGCAGTCCCGTCGTGTCGACGGCCCGGTCCGCCGTAAAGTCGGCAGGCGGAGCGCCAAGCGCGACGATATGGCCGTCGGCGACGAATACATCCTGCACGCGGTCAGTGCGGGTTGCGGGATCGATGACGCGGCCCCCCATCAGATGCAATTTCATGGCGCGCTTATCCGTTGTTCGCGGCGACGATACTCATCACCGCCATGCGCACGGCAATGCCGAACGACACTTGCTCGAGAATGACCGACTGCGGGCCGTCTGCTACGGCGGAGTCGATCTCCACGCCCCGGTTCATCGGGCCGGGATGCATGACGATGGCGTCCGGCTTCGCGAGCGCAAGCCGCTGCGGCGTCAGACCGTAATACTTGAAATACTCGCTCGCCGAAGGCAGCAGCGCGCCATTCATGCGCTCGTTCTGCAAGCGCAGCATGATGATCACGTCGACATCGCGCAGCCCTTCGTCCATGTCGTGGAACACACGAACGCCGAGGTGTTCGAGTCCCGCAGGCAAGAGCGTGCGCGGGCCGATGGCGCGCACTTCCGGCACACCCAGCGTCGTGAGCGCGTGAATGTCGGAGCGGGCCACGCGGGAGTGCAGAATGTCGCCGACGATCGCGACCGTCAGATTCTGGAATTCGCCTTTGTGGTGGCGAATCGTGTACATGTCGAGCAAGCCCTGGGTGGGATGCGCGTGGCGTCCGTCGCCGGCATTGATGACGTGCACATGCGGCGCGCAATGCTGCGCGATCAGGTATGGCGCGCCCGATTGCGCATGGCGCACCACGAACAGATCGGCGTGCATGGCCGACAGGTTGCCGATGGTGTCGAGCAGCGTTTCGCCCTTGCTCGTCGACGACGCGTTGATATTCAGATTCAACACATCGGCAGACAGTCGCGCGGCGGCGATCTCGAACGTCGTTCGCGTACGCGTGGAGTTCTCGAAGAACAGATTGAAGACGGATTTGCCGCGTAGCAGCGGCATCGTCTTCACGTCGGCATCGTTCACGCTCACGAACTGCGTGGCGGTATCGAGAATGTGCATGAGCACGGCGCGCGGCAAGCCTTCGACCGTCAGCAGATGCTTGAGCTCGCCGTTGCGATTGAGCTGGGGATGACCGCGTCGGCCGAGCATGCCGTTAGCCATGCCAGGGCTCCGTGGCGGGCGGCGTCGCGCGCTGGGGGAAGATGTCAGGCAGGCACATGCTCGTCGAAATACTGCTGGAGGATGATGCGGGCGGCTTCAGCGTCGAGCGATGTCTTCTGCGAGACCTTGACGCCGGCTTCGGCCAGCGCCGCCGCGGCGGCCACCGACGAGTAACGTTCGTCGACCCAGACCACCGGTACGTTGAACCGGCCGTTGAGCTGATTGCCGAAGCGCTTCGCCTGTTGCGTCATTTCGTGCGGCGTGCCATCCGGATGACACGGCAGGCCGACGACGATCAGCTCAGGCTGCCATTCGGCGATGAGCTTGCCCATCTCGGCAAAGCGAACGTCACGATTGAGATTGGCGACAACGGTCAGCGCACGCGCTTCGCGCAGCATCAGATTGCCCATCGCAACGCCGATGCGGCGCTCGCCGTAATCGAAAGCGAGCACCGTGCGACTGCCAGCGGTCATGCGTGACCTGCGTCGGCGGAGAGCATGGACGACGTCACGCCGAGCAACGCCAGCGCCGCGTCGAAGCGCTCGGCCGGCGGCACATCGAACACGATGCCGGGATCCGCAGCCACCGTGAGCCAGCCGTTGCGGCTGATTTCGTCTTCCAGTTGACCGGCGCTCCACCCCGAATGCCCCAGCGTGAGCAGGAAGCGGTTCGGCCCCTGACCGTTGGCGACGGCTTCGAGCACATCCTTGGACGTGGTCATCTCAAGACCACCCGGCACCGACAGCGAAGAGCTGTATGACGTTCCCGTCGCTTCGTGCAGCACGAAGCCGCGCTCCGTCTGCACCGGGCCACCGAAGAAAACCGGTTGATGGGCGAGCGGATCGATTTCGAGCTTGAGGTCGAGCCGCTCGAAAAGCGATGCGAGATCGATGTCCGTGGGACGATTGATCACCAGCCCGATCGCGCCTTTCTCGCTGTGCTCGCACAGATAGACGACGGTGCCCGAAAAGGTGGGATCGGCCATGCCGGGCATGGCGATGAGGAACTGATTCGTAAGATTGATACGGTCGTTCGGCATAGGGCCAGAGTTTGTCGGAACCTGTTTGACGGTCTGCCGTCCGGTATCGCGCCACCACGAGGCGCCGCGTCCCCGGAAGGGCTCGCGTCGCCTGCTGGCGGCCGGTCAGCGGACGAACTTTTTCCGCATCGTGATACGGCCAACGGCTGCCAAGGGCAGCCTTTGGGCCGACTGTATCACGGAACGTCGCGAGCGGTGACTAGCCGCTGCCCGAACACGCTGGCATCCAGTGCGCGCTCGCGCCACACGGCCATCTCCGCGATCAGATCGGGGCGCGACTCGGGATAAGTGTCCGCCGCAAACTGATGGAGCATGCCACGCAGCGCCTTGACGGTCATCGCCAACGCCGCCGGCCCGCCCGGCTCCGCCGGCGGAGACGCCGCCAGACGCTCCCCGGTGGCCGCGACAGCCGCCGCAAGCCTCGCAACCGGCGCCAGACCAATGGCAGCCGAGTATTGCGCGACCTGCGCAGCGACGCCCGGGTCGTTCAGGTTCGGAAGCGCCTCATCGGCGAGACTGAGGAAGGTCTGGCAAACGTCCTGACGTACAGCCAGTGGGCCGATACGCAACCAGTCGCGCGAACTGCTGCCCGCGCCCTGCTTCTGCCCGGCTTGCGCAGCGTCGGCCAGCGGCTCGGGCAAATGGCCGGGACGGCGCAACACGCCGAAATCGGCCAACAACGCGCCGAGCCATGTGTCCGGCGCCTGCGCATGCCAGGTCGCCAGCGCCTCGATCAGGTCGTGACCGGGGACAGCATCGCCCGACGGCCTCGCGCCGCCCGCCGATGCTGCGGGGGCGACGGGTGTCGTCCCCGTGTCGGCCGGGTTACCGGGACGGGTGAGCTGCTTGCGCAGGGCCAGGTTCATGCGTCCGATCTGGCGTTTGTCGGCCAGGCTCAGCGGCGCACGGGCAAAGCGCAGCCAGGCGGCCGCCAGACGCCAGTAGTCGAGCGGAGCCGTCGCCCCTGCGCGATGCAGATCGGCCGCCAGATCGGCGAGTTGGCCGAGGGCGGCCGTGGTGTCGAGCGCATCGGCGTCGGGGCGCAGCAAGCGCAGCAACACGCGTTCAACGTCGGCGCGCAGCGGTGCGGTGCCTGCCGGAAGGCCATGCAGACGCGGCTGCGCGATCACCCATCCCGCCATGCGTAGCTCGCCCGGCGTGGGGCCTCCGGTCCAACCATCGGTGGGGGACGGCGCCTGAGCGGCGGGGGCCACGGCGCCCGCCTGCCAGATATCGCGCTCGAACTGGCGCAGGGCATTGCGCTGCGTGTCCTGGCTGCCCGGTTCGCCATATGCCGCCTCGGCAATCGCCTGTACCAGACGCTCGCCATGCAACGCCCAATCGGCGTGACCGCTGGTCTGAAGCAGACGATTGGCGCGACGCAGCGGTCCGAGCGCCGCCGCTGGACCGCTCGACCAGGCGTCGGATGCCTCGGTCAGCGCGTCAGCGACTTCCGGCAGACGCCACAACGGCGCGTCGCGCGTGTCGCGGGCATCGCGACCGTCGCGGACATCACGAATCTCACGCCCGGCAGGCGTGGCGTTGGCTGCGGTGCCGGCAGCGGCAACGGCAGCGGAATCGGGGGACGGTTGAGGCGACCCGGCCATACCGGGCACGCCGGCAGCGCCGGACAAGCCAGACGATTCAGACATCACCATAGGCCATCTCCTGGCCGTGCGGCCTCAGATCTGCACCATCTCGAAGTCTTCCTTACGGGCGCCGCACTCCGGGCATGTCCAGTTGATGGGCACGTCTTCCCAGCGCGTGCCGGGTGCAATGCCCTCGTCGGGCAAACCTGCCTCTTCGTCATAGATCCAACCGCAAATGAGGCACATCCAGCTCTTGTATTCCATGCTTTCTTAGGCGACGAGCGTTCCGTTACAATGGCTTGTCAACCGCTTCGGGTCCCGTCGGCAGAGATGCCGGACGGTCTTGTGGGAACCCTGCCGGTGCATTGTCCGGCGGGCACTGCCCACGGCGCTTTCAAGCGCTCCGAAACGGGCATTTAAGGCGTGATGGTACCAACGAACCCAAAGCCTGACCAGATCGCCGTCTATCCTGCTTCCATGCAAACTGAATCCCCACCCATTCTCCTGACCTTCGGACTCTCCGACCCCACTTCGGCAACCGGCGTTCAGGCCGACCTGCTCACGTTCGCGAGCATGGGCGGCTACGGCGTGTCGGTGCTCACCGGCTACTCCTCGCAGGACTCCCGCGCCTGCGATGAGGTGCAGCCCATCGACCCCGACTGGATTGCCGACCAGGCGCGCATGCTGCTCGAAGACATGCCGGTCGCCGCCTTCAAGGTCGGTAGCGCCGTGAATGCCGATAACGTCGCCGCCATCGCCGAGATCGTGGCCGATTACGACGAAACGCCGCTCGTCGTCGCCCCCGACTTCGGACTTGCGGGCGAGCACCTGCTTTCGGCGGACGAATTGCGCGAAGCGACGGCCAGCCTGCTCGTTCCGCAGGCAAGCGTGCTCGTCGTCAGCCCCGCAAGCGCGATCGCGCTCGCGCAAACGATCACCGAAAACGAAAATCTCTCGCAAGACGAAGCTGTCTCCGCCCTACTGGAGAACGGCTGCGAATTCGTGCTGGTGAGCGACGGCAACGCGCCGCAGTTCACCCACACGTTGTACAGCGACGGGGGCGTCGTCCGCGAAGACGCCTGGGACCGTCCTGCGCATAACGTCGCCGGCGCCATGGATACCCTGGCGTCTGCGGTCACCGCTATGCTGGCCAATGGCCTTGCGGTGCCGGAAGCCGTTCGCGAGGCGCAGGAATACCTGCAACAGGTGCTCGAAAATGCGTTCCGCCCGGGCATGGGACGCCACTTTCCCGACCGCTTCTTCTGGGCGCGCACGGAAGATACCGAACAGGACGACACGCCGCCTGACGCGTAAGTCTTTCCCAAACCGGTTGAAGGCGTCACGCAAAATCGCATCCCACACACAACAACGCCCGCGAATTCGCGGGCGTTGTTGTGTGGATCTTGCCTGTCGGCACACTGTATCAAACGTTATGCCAACGCATACGTGCCCTTGGGCGGCGCAATCATCGCGTCCGCATCCACCTCCGGCTCCCCCTTCGGTCGGCCCCATGCTTCGATAACTCGCTTGACGAACGGCTTGAGCTCGTCGCCTTGCTCTCGCAGCAGGCGCACCAGCGCCGCGTACTGCCCTTCGAAGATTCGCGAGTTGTAGTTTTTCAACCGCTGAATGTCCTGCAACGCCTCGTCGTCACGGCCCGCGAGGGCCAGCAGCACGATGTAGCGCTTGATCATCGTCGGGCCGGCGCCCAGCGCCAACGCCTCGCGATGCGCAGCCAGCTTCTCGTCGAGCTGATCGCGATTGAGATAGAGCGCGCCTGTGACTGCGTAATCGCCGTACGGCGCAAAGAACAACGCCGGGTCGGTGCGATACGTTTCGATCTTGCCTGCGCGATACGCCACCTCGACGCGCTGATAGTCGTGATATAGCCATGGGATCGCCACGCACGCGAACAGCACGATGACGCCGTTGATCGCCCCGGTGGCCGTCGGCGACACACTTTCGATGGGCTTCGTCTCGCACAACCCGAGCAGGAACATCGCCGGGAGCAGGAAGAATGCGTAGTGCTGCGGATACTCCAGCAAGGCGTGAATCGCGAGCATGCCGAGTATGACGAAGGCGAGCGCAATCGGTGCCGTCTGAATCCCCCGCACCGCGCGGACGAACCAGAATGCCAACGGAAGCAACACCGCCAGCGTGCCGACAACGCCCGTCTTCGCCAGCAGATCGAGCAACACATTGTGCGCGTTGTCCGCCATTTCCACCGGGCCGAGTTTGTCGACCAGCGCGAACTGCGCGTCGATGTAGTTCGACCAGCCGGCACCGAAGAACCAATGCTCGCGGAAGATCGCCAGTCCGTACTCCCACAGGTTCAGGCGCCCCGTGACCTGCCCTGCCTGCTGCATGCGGGCGACGGCGCTGCCATCAAGCTGCAACCCCCAGGCCACGTTCGCCCAGCCGACGAAAACCGTCGCAAGACCGAGTAGTGGCAGGAGTGCGACCGGCACGAACCAGCGCATCGAGCGACGCATGTTACGCGTCGGTTCCCTGCGCTCCATCCACACGAGCCACAGTCCGAAGGCCGAAAGCAGCGCGAGTTGCAGCCACGGCGTGCGCGAGCCCGTCAGGCAGATGCCGATGTCGAACGCGGCGCACGCGATGAGCAACCCCCATGCCGGCAACTTGCGCTGATACCAGAGGTAAAACGCGCCGGCGCTTGCGAGTGAGAGATACGTCGCCAGATGATTGGGCTGATACATGTTGCCGAACAAACGGCGAGCCACCGTGACCGTGTATTTGGCGACCAGCCACGGTACCTGGGCTTCGAGGTGAAACGCCTGCACAATCTGCGCGCCCACGGCGTACAAGCCGCCGAGCGTGAGCGCAACCGCACTCCAGCGCATGAGCACGCCGCGCCAACCCAATTGCGCGAGCCAATAGCCCGTGTTGACCGCCACGATCATCGCAACACCATAGAGCAGCGCCGTCATCATCAACTGCGGCAACTCGGTCGGCATCGTTGCGCGCTGAATCAGGACGATCGCCATGAAAGCGAGCGGCATCCACGTGACGCGCGGCATGCGCAGCGCGCGCGCGTCGCGTTGCCACACGGCGATCATCGAGAACACCCCCAGTAATGCGAATAGCGAAAACGCCAGCGCCTCCGAATAGAACGTCGAAATCGGATAGGTGTGCTTGACGAGGTTGTAGGGCAAAGCCCAGATCAGGGCGAGCACAAGCCCGATCATCGAGAGAAGCAAAGGAGGAAACAAGGTCGCCGCCGTGCAATGCACCGGTTGAAAGATGCGCAAGCATAACGAAAAATGGCCGCCCAAGGGGCAGCCATTTCATGCCTGACGCGCGTATTGACGCCGTCCGCAAATCCGCAGTGGCTGCCAGACCGGACGCCCTGTTGCTTGACGCAAACCGATGCACCCTGATGCGATGCAACGTGACGTCATTCGGTCTAACGCCAAGCGGACTCAGGCCCCCTTGGTCGCGGCGTCGCCACGGCACTCCGGCGGCGCCAGCTTACCCGGCAACGTGGCACCGTTGGGCGCCCCCTCGCGGCCCTGCGCATAGCAGGTCCAGACGATCTGACCTTCGGGGGCCTTGCCGACCGTCAGCGTTTCCGGCTTGCCGGTGGCGCCGGCGCTGGTTGGCACCAGCACGATCGCACCGTCGCCTGCGCGCTGGGTGTAAGCCACCGTAACGTTGCCGCTCACGGAATCAATGCTCACGCCGCTGACGTTATCCGTTGCGCTCGGTGCTTGCCAGCCGCTGTTGAACGGTGCGCCGTGCATGGCATTCTCGCTCACGAGCGCCTTGGCCGACGCCGCGGCGCCGAGCCCTTCGACGACGCGCGCGCGGACCAGATAATTTTGCAGATACGGAACCCCGGCTGTGACCAGCACGCCGATGATTGCCAGCACGATCATCAGTTCGATCAGGGTGAAACCCCGGGATTTGGCGAGACCGGTAGTCCGGTGGCCGAAACGACGCATTGTGTAACTCCCTGCAAAAGCAATGAAAACAAAGGGGACATCGGGGGGAAGTGGGCGGAGTATGCCATACCCCCCATCGCGAATGCCCTGCCGCAGATCAAAATCGGCCGGCGTCGCATGGGGTCATCGGAATCGTCCGAGGTAGCGCGAGACAAACGGTCTGGCGCCGGCCGGTCCCAACGTCGATGAGACGTCAGGCAACGCCACCACCACCGCATGACACATCGGCATGATCAGGCCGACCGAGCGCCTGGATCCTGTCGCGCCAAAGTTCCCAGTCCCGGCAATGGACCCGATTATTTCGAAGAGGTTGCACGCATTTGTCGTGCTTCGCTACGACGCTTGAGCGCGAGCCCCACGGCCAGAACGAACACCGCACCGATCGCCGAGGCCACATAGTGGGTGTATTTCGCGGCATCGCCGGGCAAGTGCAGCAAATGGCCGATACCCGGATCGGTCACGATCAGGCCGCCGGCGATCCATCCGAGCAGTGCCGCGCCCGCCATCACGATGACGGGGAAACGGTCGAGCGCCTTGAGCACGAGTTGCGAGCCCCAGACGATCAACGGAATGCTCACGAGCAAGCCGAAGATAACGAGCGGCAGTTGGTGATGATCGGCCGCGCCTTCCGCGGCACCGGCGATCGCGATCACGTTGTCGATGCTCATCACCAGATCGGCAATGATGATGGTTTTGACGGCAGTCCAGAGCTTGTCGGCCGGCTTCACGCTGTCGTGCGCGTCGTGGTCGGGCACCAGCAGCTTGGTGCCGATCCAGAGCAGCAGCAGCCCGCCAACCGCCTTGAGATAAGGCACGGCGAGCAGCGTCACGGCAAACGCAATCAGGATCACGCGCAGTACGATGGCCCCGATCGTGCCCCAGACGATGCCTTGCAACCGTTGCTTGGCCGGCAGATTTCGGCACGCGAGCGCGATCACCACGGCATTGTCGCCACCCAGCAGGATGTCGATCATGATGATCTGAGCCACGGCGGCCCAGTTTAGCTCGGCAAAAAACGCAAGCATGGCGCGGATATCCTCGGCAACGATTGAGACGGTAAAGACAGTAAAGACGGTTCAGACGCTGAAACGACTGAAGGGGTGAGACGAATGCAACCAAGGATGGCGCAAACGCCATAGCAAAAGAGGGAGCCCGATGTCCCGGGCTCCCTCTTTCATGACTCGCGATACCGCCGCCGGTTCCGGCGGCCGCAACGAAGTCGTCCGGCGGGAATTACAGCACCGACTTGAGCAGGCGGCCCATTTCCGACGGGTTCTTGGTCACCTTGATGCCACAGGCATCCATGATGGCCAGCTTGGCTTCGGCCGTGTCGGCGCCGCCCGAGATCAGCGCGCCGGCGTGGCCCATGCGCTTGCCCGGAGGCGCCGTCACGCCTGCGATGAAGCCGACGACCGGCTTCTTCATGTTGCCCTTGATCCACTCGGCGGCGGCAGCTTCGTCCGGACCGCCGATTTCACCGATCATGATCACGGCGTCCGTTTCCGGATCGTCGTTGAACATCTTCATGACGTCGATGTGCTTCAGACCGTTGATCGGGTCGCCACCGATACCGACGGCGCTCGACTGGCCCAGACCCAATGCGGTCAGCTGGCCCACGGCTTCGTACGTCAGGGTGCCCGAGCGCGACACCACGCCGATGCGACCCTTCTTGTGGATGTGACCCGGCATGATGCCGATCTTCAGTTCGTCCGGCGTGATCACGCCCGGGCAGTTCGGGCCGAGCAGCAGGGTCTTGCGACCTTCGCGACGCATACGGTCCTTCACTTCGATCATGTCACGAACCGGAATACCTTCCGTGATACAGATCGCCAGATCCAGGTCGGCTTCGACAGCTTCCCAGATGGCGGCAGCAGCGCCTGCGGGCGGCACATAGATCACGGAGACGGTCGCGCCGGTTTGTTCCTTCGCGTCCTTCACCGAACCGTAAATCGGAATCCCTTCGAAGTCTTCGCCAGCCTTCTTCGGGTTCACGCCGGCGACGAACGCGTTCTTGCCGTTCGCGTATTCGCGGCACATGCGGGTATGGAACTGGCCGGTCTTGCCAGTGATACCCTGGGTGATGACCTTGGTGTCTTTGTTGATCAGAATCGACATTGCTTGATTTCCTTCGTCCTGTTGCCTGGCGGTATGCGCTCAGCCTTTCGGGAGCCGCACGCCGCGACGGCTTCGACTGTTCTGGTTACTTGCCTGCGGCAGCCGCGACAACCTTCTGGGCAGCTTCTTCCATGCTGTCCGCAGAGATGATCGGCAGGCCGGACTCGGCGAGCATCTTCTTGCCCAGGTCTTCGTTCGTGCCCTTCATGCGCACGACGAGCGGCACCTTCAGCGACACAGCCTTCGACGCCGTGATCACGCCTTCGGCGATCACGTCGCAGCGCATGATGCCGCCGAAGATGTTGACCAGAATGGCCGTCAGGTTCGGGTTCTTCAGCATGATCTTGAACGCTTCGGTCACCTTCTCAGCCGTGGCGCCACCGCCCACGTCCAGGAAGTTGGCCGGCTCGCCGCCGAACAGCTTGATGGTGTCCATCGTGGCCATGGCCAGACCGGCGCCGTTGACCAGACAGCCGATGTTGCCGTCGAGCGAGATGTAAGCCAGATCGAACTTCGAGGCTTCGACTTCCGCCGGATCTTCTTCGTCCAGATCGCGGTAAGCCACGATTTCCGGATGACGGAACAGGGCGTTCGAATCGAAGTTGAACTTGGCGTCCAGCGCCGTGACCGTGCCGTTCTTGCTCACGTTCAGCGGGTTGATTTCGGCCAGCGATGCGTCCGTTTCCCAGAAGGCCTTGTACAGACCTTGCAGAATCGTGCGGGCTTGCGAGATCGAACCTTCCGGCACGCTGATCTTCTTGGCGAAGTCGTCGGCTTGCGCGTCCGTCAGGCCCACCGACGGATCGATCACGACGTGGTGGATCAATTCCGGGTGCTTTTCGGCGACTTCTTCGATGTCCATGCCGCCTTCGCTCGAACCCATCATCACGATCTTCTGCGTGACGCGGTCAACCACCAGGCTGACGTACAGTTCGTTGTGGATGTCGGCGCCTTCTTCGATCAACAGGCGATTGACCTTCTGGCCTTCCGGGCCCGTCTGGTGCGTGACCAGTTGCATGCCGAGGATCTGGCCGGCGTATTCGCGCACTTGCTCGATCGACTTGGCAACCTTCACGCCGCCGCCCTTGCCGCGACCGCCTGCGTGAATCTGGGCCTTGACCACCCAAACCGGACCGCCGAGTTCTTCGGCTGCCTTCACGGCCTCGTCCACGGAAAACGCCGGAATGCCGCGGGGCACCGCGACTCCGAATTTCCGGAGGATTTCCTTGCCTTGATACTCATGAATCTTCATGCGTGATTCCCTTCTTGCTGAGTTGGAAGTTTGGGTTCGAGCTCGCGAGTCGAGGCCGCATCGCGCACCGCTTCTGATGTGACGGGCGTCGTGGGCTCGTTCGCTCGATCGTTTGCGCGGCCGTTGAACCAGCGCGGGTAAAACCGGCGCACCGCCTCGCCATCAAACCGCAGGGCGTGACAATGTCCGAGTTGGAAAGGAGGTGCCGAATCTTCGGCATCGTTGCTCGCCAGCGCCGTATCGGGTGTGTCGATCACCACCCCGGCGAAAGCCTGAATCGCTGCCGTCGGCAGGACGCTACACAGTTCTGTCAGGTGGGTACAGCCCGCCGCGCCGCCAAGGCGCTCGCGAACCCCGCGCCGGAAGCCGCGCCGCAGGTTAAGACCAATCAACTGACGGTATCGCGGGCCGATCTGGTCGCAAATGCCGGGATAAGGCACCCAGTCGGACACAGCCTCGGCATCATGGACTTCGAACGCTTCGTCGATCGTCAGCCGCAGCCATAGTTCGTGAATCGGCGTGCCCTCCTTGCGAAGGCCGGTGGCCAATGCAAAATCCCGATCCTTGTGATCGGTCAGTCGGGCTTCGATGTCCCATAGGCCATCGTCGCGCGAATACGCTTCAACAGCGATCGTGCGACGGTGACGCAAGGTACGAGAGGCAGGCGCGGAGAGCGGCATGCGGAAGTGTGCAATGCATGAACGCAGAAAGACCTTGATTCTAGCATAGGCGGCAGCCCCGTCTGCCGCAGCGCAGCAGAAGCCCGCCGCATAAGGCGGAATTGCCCGACCCATCGGTCGGTCAATCAGATTATCGCCTCTGCCCGCCGGTATGGTGCGACGCCATAACGCGATAAGTGACGATTGACGTGTCACGCGAGATACGGCGTCGTGTCACGCGAGCATTGGCGCAGGTTGCGCGACGATACGCGCCGTTAGCCGCACACGGATAAATGGACACGCATCCATAAGGAAAACGATGGGACCGACGTCAGATGTCGTCCGAAAATTCGTCGGCGCCCCGTACGATTTTGCTGATAACGGTACGCGAGAAGCCCCGGGCCGCAAGAAAACGCATCTGTTTGGCGCGTGCTTCAGGGGTCGTGGCGACCTCGCCGAACTTCTTCTGCCAGACAGCATGTGCCCGCGCCAGTTCGGTCTCGCGCAGTTGCTCCGAAATCGCGGCGACGGTTTCAGCATCGACCTGATGCTGCTTGAGTTCGCCAACGATACGCGTGGTCCCCATGCGCGATGCGCGACGATTCACCACGCTTTCGGCGAACCGCTCGTTGGACAGCCAGCGCTCCCGTTCCAGACTGTCGAGCAACCGATCGAGCGCTTCGGGGTCCTCGGCGTCGGCGTAGGACGCCAGCTTGCGACGCAACTCCGCACGACTGTATTCGCGACGCGCAAGATACGACAACGCGCGACCTTTCAGGCTCAGCGTGGGTTTGCGGGAGGGTTTGACCGCGACGGCCTCATCCCCGGGCGGGGGTGGCGGCACATTCGGTGCGCGAGGAGGACGGCGATTGATCATGACTTCATCGTAGCGCCATCAGCGGCAGTCCCATGAGCGAAAAAACCATGACACCCGACGAATGCCAGCACGAGCCGGCATCGGCATCGGCATCGGCATCGGCATCGGCATCGGCATCGGCATAAGCGTCAAAGTCGGCGTCGGAGTCGGCGTCGAAATCAAGCGAAGACACCGAGACCGCAGGTCCACAAAGCAAAAACGGCAGCACGATGCCATAAGGCCTCGCGCTGCCGCACCGACAACACAGGCGATTACGCCTCGTCGTCTTCTTCGATCTCGCCGGTTTCGTTGATCGCCGTAACACCCAGCGATGCACGCACCTTGTTCTCGATTTCGTGGGCGATGTCCGGATTTTCGCGCAGGAACTCACGCGCGTTGTCCTTGCCCTGACCGATCTTCTCGCCGTTGTAGCTGTACCATGCGCCGGCCTTCTCGACGATCTTCGCGTTGACGCCCAGATCGATGATTTCGCCTTCGCGCGAAATCCCCTGGCCGTAGAGGATGTCGAAAATCGCTTCGCGGAACGGCGGGGACACCTTGTTCTTCACGACCTTGACGCGGGTCTCGTTACCGACCACCTCGTCGCCCTTCTTGATCGAACCGATACGGCGGATGTCCAGGCGCACCGACGAATAGAACTTCAGTGCGTTACCGCCGGTCGTCGTTTCCGGGTTGCCGAACATCACACCGATCTTCATGCGAATCTGGTTGATGAAGATCACCGTGCAGTTCGTGCGCTTGATCGTGCCGGTCAGCTTACGCAGCGCCTGCGACATCAGACGCGCTTGCAGACCCGGCAGCGAGTCGCCCATTTCCCCTTCGATTTCGGCCTTCGGCACCAGGGCCGCGACCGAGTCGATGATGATGAGGTCGATCGAGCCCGAACGCACCAGCGCATCGGCGATTTCCAGCGCCTGTTCGCCCGTGTCCGGCTGCGAGATCAGCAGTTCCGGCACCGAAACGCCAAGCTTGCTCGCGTAGCCGACGTCGAGAGCATGCTCCGCGTCGATAAACGCGCACGTGCCGCCGATCTTCTGCATTTCCGCCACGACTTGCAGCGTGAGCGTGGTCTTACCCGACGATTCCGGACCGTAGATCTCGATCACACGGCCGCGCGGCAGACCACCGACACCGAGTGCGATGTCCAGCCCCAGCGAGCCCGTGGAGACGACCTGGATGTCCGCTTCGACCTCGCCGTCGCCAAGACGCATGATCGAGCCCTTGCCGAATTGCTTCTCGATCTGCGCGAGGGCGGCGGCGAGCGCCTTGCCTTTCTCGGCCGACAGATTGGCAGACCCTTTCTTGCTTTCTTCCATGAATCGTCCTTTGATATGATGAGCGAGACGGCTCGAGTGAGGCGTGACTGCCGGTACTGTATAAAAAACCAGTGCTCTTTGCAAGTGCCTGTTGTCCGAAAGCGCCGAAACGACAAAAAAAGCCGCGAACCACGCGCCGCAACATCACAGGAGACACACCGCCGCCGTCAGGCATCGGTGCCTACACAAGCCTATCACGCCCATGCGAATTCTCATCGCAGAGGATGACAGCATTCTGGCCGACGCCCTGACCCGCTCCCTGCGTCAGGGGGGCTACGCCGTCGACCACGTCAAGACGGGACTCGAAGCGGATTCCGCACTTTCTGCCCAGACGTTCGACCTGCTGATTCTCGACCTCGGTCTGCCGCGCCTGCCCGGTCACGAAGTGTTACGCCGACTGCGCGCCCGCAACTCCCATCTGCCCGTGCTGATTCTGACGGCCTCCGACAGCGTCGATGCGCGCGTGAAAGGTCTCGATCTCGGCGCGGACGACTACATGGCCAAGCCGTTCGCGCTCGCCGAACTCGAAGCGCGCGTGCGCGCCCTGACCCGGCGCGGCGCAGGCGGCGGTTCGACCGTCATCCGTCATGGCCCGCTCAGCTTCGATCAGGTCGGGCGCACCGCCTATATTCATGAGCAGATGCTCGATTTGTCCGCACGCGAACTCGAATTGCTCGAAGTGCTGCTGCTGCGTACCGGGCGCCTCGTCTCGAAAGAACAACTCGTCGATCACCTGTGTGGCTGGGGCGAGGAAGTCAGCAACAACGCCATCGAGGTGTACATGCACCGGCTGCGCAAGAAGATCGAGCCCAGCGGCGTACGCATCGCCACGATTCGCGGCTTGGGGTATTGTCTGGAAAAGCCGGCGGCAACGCCCGCCAATGCTGCCTGAGGACCCTCGCAGGCGGGATGTACGGGATAGGCGGAATGAGCGACGCGCTTGCGACGTCGGCGCACGCCTCGCTTAAGGGTCTTGCACGTGCAGGTGTGCAGACGTATCCCGCCACCCGGCCACTGCGGCCACTTCGGCCAGTTCGGTGACCCCGGCCGCCTCAGCCTCTTTAGACTTGCTACCCGATGCGTCTGAGCTTTCGCCCTCCTCATCGCGCCACGCTTGCGGATCCCGACGCATCGCCCCATCCGGCAGACGCCGCCGATCCGTTCGACCCTTACGCGGATCCCTTCGTACGCCCGGGCTTCGGCGCGCCGCTGGAGCGCGAGGCGGAGCCGCCGCCACGCTCGCTGTTCGGCGAAATCCTCGACTGGATGCTCGCCCCGTTGCTGCTGCTCTGGCCGATGAGCATTGCCGTGACGTATCTGGTCGCGAAGTCGATCGCCAACGGCCCCTTCGACCGGGCGCTGGAAACCAATACCTATGTCCTCGCCCAGCAGGTCCACTCCGATCGCGGGCAAGTCACGCTCGCCTTGCCGATGCCCGCCCGGGACCTGCTGCGTGCGGACGCCACCGACAACATCTATTTTCAGGTCCTTGGCGCGAAGGGGGAACTCGTCGGCGGCACGGCCGAACTGCCCTTGCCGCATGAAGACGACCGGCCGCAGCCAGGCGTCGTCCAGTTCCGCGACGAGACGCTCGGCGGCAACGACATTCGCGTCGCCTTCACCTATGTCGATCTGCCGCGCATGACGCCCCCCGGCAGCATGGCGCTCGTTCAGGTCGCCGAAACGCTAGACAAGCGCAGTCAACTGGCCAACGAGATCATCAAGGGCGTAATCCTGCCGCAGTTCGTGATCCTGCCGCTGGCCATCGTGCTCGTGTGGTTCGGTCTGTCGCGCGGTCTGGCGCCGCTGCATGCGCTGCAGGAGCACATTCGCGCCCGGCGTCCCGACGACCTGTCGCCGCTCGAAGCCCGTCAGGCGCCGCCGGAGATCGCGCCGCTCGTCAACTCGCTGAACGATCTGCTCGGACGCCTCGAACAAAACATGAAGCTCCAGCAACGCTTCATCGCCGACGCGGCGCATCAGCTCAAGACGCCGCTTGCCGGTCTGCGCATGCAGGCCGAACTCGCGTTGCGTCAGACCTCGCCAGACGAGTTGCGGCGCTCGCTCTCGCAGATCGCCGTGAGCTCCGAGCAGGCAGCGCGTCTGGTCAACCAGTTGCTCGCGTTGGCGCGCGCGGAGAACAGCGCGAACGACGCCGCCGCATTCACGCCGCTCAACCTCAGCCTGCTCGCACGCAGCGCCATGCAGGACTGGTTCCAGGCCGCGTTCGCCAAGCGCATCGACCTTGGCTTCGAGGAGCCGCCGTTCCCGGTGCATCTGTCCGGCCAGCCGGTGATGCTGCGCGAGTTGCTCAATAACCTGATCGACAACGCGATCCGTTACACGCCTGCCGGCGGTAAGGTGACGGTGCGCCTGCGTCATGAGGCGTCCGACGGATTCGTCCATCTCGAAGTCGAAGACACCGGCCCCGGCATTCCCGTTGCGGAGCGCCCACGCGTGTTCGAGCGCTTCTATCGCATTCTCGGCAGCGACAGCGACGGCAGCGGACTCGGGCTCGCGATCGTGCGTGAAATCGTGCAGATTCATCGCGGCGATGTGAGCGTGCTCGACCATGTCGACGCGCAGCACCCCGAAGCAACCGGCACCCTCATTCGAGTGACGTTACCGCTCGCCGAGGCGCCTATCGAAAACCCTCATGCGTGACGGAATCACGCAAAATACGACCCATTTCGGGCCAAAGTCGAGGGTAAGTCCCTAGCAGCGTAAGGTTCGAGTCAGTTTGGCGTCAGACGGCGGTAAGGTTGCGCTCCAATAATCAGTTGCAACGGCCCGGGTGCGTCCCAGGGGCGTGCTTACATTACAGGAGACAACCGCATGGCTACTACAACGGCAGCCACCACCCATGCGCCGATGACCAAGGAAGAACGCAAGGTCATTTTCGCGTCGTCGCTGGGCACGGTGTTCGAGTGGTATGACTTTTACCTGGCCGGTTCGTTGGCCGCTTTCATCAGCCGTCACTTCTTCTCGGGGATCAATCCGACGGCAGCCTTCATCTTCACGCTGTTGTCGTTTGCCGCCGGCTTCGCGGTGCGCCCGTTCGGCGCCATCGTGTTCGGTCGCATCGGCGACCTGGTGGGCCGCAAGTACACGTTCCTCGTGACCATCACCCTGATGGGTCTGTCGACGCTGGTCGTCGGTTTGCTGCCGGGCTATGCCTCCTGGGGCATTGCGGCACCGGTGATCTTCATCGCCATGCGTCTGCTCCAGGGTCTGGCCCTGGGCGGCGAATACGGCGGTGCGGCCACGTACGTTGCCGAGCACGCGCCGCATGGCCGTCGCGGTTTCTACACGTCGTGGATTCAGACGACCGCAACGCTGGGTCTCTTCCTCTCGCTGCTCGTGATTCTCGGCACCCGCATGGCGATGGGTGAAGAGGCATTCGGCGACTGGGGCTGGCGTATCCCGTTCATTCTGTCGATCGTGCTGCTGCTGGTCTCGCTGTGGATTCGTCTGCAACTGAGCGAATCGCCGGCATTCCAGCGCATGAAGGCGGAAGGCAAGGCTTCGAAGGCGCCGCTCAAGGAGTCGTTCGGTCAGTGGAAGAACCTGAAGATCGTGATTCTGGCGCTGGTCGGCCTCACGGCAGGTCAGGCCGTCGTGTGGTACACGGGCCAGTTCTACTCGCTGTTCTTCATGACGCAGGTGCTCAAGGTCGACGGCAACACCGCGAACATCATGGTCGCGCTCGGCCTGCTGATCGGCAGCCCGTTCTTCGTGTTCTTTGGCGCCCTGTCGGACAAGATCGGCCGCAAGCCGATCATCATGGCGGGCTGTCTGCTGGCTGCGTTGCTGTACTTCCCAATCTTCAAGGCGCTCACGCACTACGCCAACCCGGCGCTCGAAGCGGCAACGGCACGTTCGCCGATCACGGTCATCGCCGATCCGAACGAGTGCTCGTTCCAGTTCAACCCGGTGGGCACCTCGAAGTTCACGAGTTCGTGCGATATCGCGAAGAGCTACCTGTCGCGCGCCGGTCTGAACTATCAGAACGAAGCGGCGCCGGCGGGCACGATGGCATCGGTGAAGATCGGTGACAAGGTGATCCAGTCGGTCGACGGCAAGGCAGCGGACGCCAAGGACAAGACCAAGGCGTTCGAGACGGACATGTCGGCTACGCTCAAGGCAGACGGCTATCCGGCGAAGGCCGACCCGGCCCAGATGAACAAGCCGATGGTCGTGATCCTGCTGGCGATTCTCGTGATCTTCGTGACGATGGTGTACGGCCCGATCGCGGCGATGCTGGTCGAACTGTTCCCGACGCGCATTCGCTACACGTCGATGTCGCTGCCGTATCACATCGGTAACGGCTGGTTCGGCGGCTTCCTGCCGGCCACGGCCTTCGCAATCGTGGCAGCCAAGGGCGACATCTACTCCGGCCTCTGGTATCCGATCGTGATCGCGTTGATCACCTTCGTAATCGGCATGCTCTTCATCAAGGAAACGAAGGATGTCGACATCTACGCCAACGACTGAGCCGCAATAAGTCGCTGGGCGTAAGACACGTCGGAAGACGCCGGAGCCTTCGGGCGCCGGCGTTGTCGTTTGTGGGGGAAGGAGGCGGGCGAGGGAAGCCGATGGGGGCGAAAGCGCTGATGCAGACGATGCGCGTCAGCCGGTGCGCAAACATTTTCATAGTTTTCGCAAAATACCTGTTGACAGCCTATAGGGGCCTACCTATAATCTTTCTTCTACGGCGAATTAGCTCAGTCGGTTAGAGCGACGGAATCATAATCCGCAGGTCCGGGGTTCGAGTCCCTGATTCGCCACCAAATGCAAAAAGCCGCTGTTCCGAAAGGTTCAGCGGCTTTTTCTATTGTTCGTTCGCTCTTGCAACAGCGTGGGCGATTTCGTTCGTCTCGAGACACTCAGTCGAAGTCGAACATCTCGAACAGCGACTTCTTCTTGCGCGGGCGGTCGTGCTGCCGTCGGCGGTCATCATGGCCGTGGTGCGCGCTTCGCTGATCGCCAGGCTCGCGATATTCACGGCCGTCACGTCGGTCGTCATCGTGGGCGTACCGACGCTTATCGTGCATGCCATGCGTGCCGTGCATACCATGCGTATCGCGTGAATCGTATCCCGACCGCCCGAACCCGCCTTGCGCCACCTGCCGCGATGCACCCTGCATGCCGTCGGTTCGCTCGATCAGCTTGTCCAGTTCCCCCCGGTCCAGCCACACGCCGCGACAGTTCGGGCAGTAATCGATCTCCACCCCCTGACGCTCGGTCATCAGCAAATCCGGGGTGCCGCACACAGGACATTTCATCGTTTCGCTCCGTCACGTAAAAGACAACGCCCTCAATGTATCGGGCACGGCAAAACGGAAAAACCTGCATTTACATTCATCAGACTTCGAAAAATACGAACTCACCTGCTGTCGGCTCCCGCCTGTCCTCACCGTCCATGCGATCTTTGCCGACATGCGACGCACGACGAAAAAAACGGCGCCGGCTCTCACCGGCGCCGCTTGCACCTTGCATGTCTCCCGACGGCGCTACAAATTAGTGCAACACGCGCGCCTTCTCCGCCTCACGACGGGTTTTCGCCCGGCGCGTAAGCATGTTCAGCCCCTCGACGAACGCCGAGAATGCCATCGCCGCGTAGATGTAACCCTTCGGGATGTGTGAGCCGAAACCTTCCGCGATCAGCGTCATCCCGATCACGAGCAGGAAGCCCAGCGCCAACATCACCACCGTCGGATTCGCCGCAATGAAGCGCGAGAGGGGCCCGGCCATGAACAACATCGCTGTCACCGCCGCGATCACGGCCACGAACATGATCGGGATGTGCTCGGTCATGCCCACCGCCGTCACGATACTGTCGATCGAGAACACCAGATCCAGCACCAGAATCTGCATGACGGCCGCACGCGCCGTGATCGTCGCCAACGTGCCCGCGCCCGACGCGCCGTCACCGTGCGCCTCGTCCTCGATGCCGGTTGCCACGTGGTGATGCATCTCCTTCGTCGCCTTCCACACGAGGAACAGACCGCCCGCGATCAGAATCAGATCGCGCCACGAGAAGCCATGGTTGAACAGCTCGAACAGCGGCGTGGTGAGCTTGGCGATCCAGGCAACTGTGCCCAGCAGCGCCAGGCGCATGACCAGCGCCAGCGCGATACCCATGCGCTGCGTACGCGAGCGCATCGCCAACGGCAACTTGTTCGTGAGAATCGAGATGAAGATCAGGTTGTCGATGCCGAGCACGACCTCCATGACCACCAGCGTAACCAGCGCAGCCCACACCGCAGGGTCGGCCGCCAAAGCAAGTAGATAGTCCATATGTGCGCCAGAGTTTCCGTAGGTTTTTTGATGCGTCCGCGACCTTCAGGTGGCGGACCTCTCCCCTTCATAACCCGCACACAACGTAGTGCCGGGCTCAGGACAGCATCATCGTCGAACGCTCGCTTCGTAAAAACCAGCTATATACTTCAGCTTAGTTCGGTTTTTCCGAAGCCTTAACCAACATGCTGAATTACCGCCATCTCTATTACTTCTGGGTGGTCGTCAAGGAGGGCGGCTTCGCGCGTGCCGCCGAGCGCCTCGACATGGCCGTGCAGACGATCAGCGCGCAGGTGCGCGAGCTGGAAAAGTCGCTCGGCCATCAACTGCTCAAGCCCGCCGGACGCGGCGTCGCCATGACCGACCCCGGTCAGGCGGCGTTCCGTCGTGCGGAGGAAATCTTCCGCCTCGGTCAATCGATTCCCGACGAAGTCCGCGAGGCGGCGAGCGGTCGGGTGGCGCGTCTGGCCGTCGGCCTTGCAGACGGCATCTCGAAACTCGCCGCTCACGCCATTCTCGCACCCATACTCGACACGCCGTCGTTGCGGCTCGTTTGTCACGAAGGCGAACACGAGCAACTCCTTGGCGAACTCGCGCTGCATAAGCTGGACCTCGTGCTCGCGAGCCAGCCCGCGCCGTACAACCCGACCTTGCGGTTGGCGAGCGAACGGCTGGTCGAGTCGCCGGTCGACTGGTATGGACCCGCCTCGCTCGTGCGCAACACCGCGCGCGACACCTTCCCGCAATGTCTCGCGGCGCTGCCCATATTATTGCCGACCGGCCATTCCGCGCTGCGAGCCCGACTCGATCAGTGGTTCGAGGCGCAGAGCATTCGCCCGAATATTGTCGGGGAGTTCGAAGACAGCGCGTTGATGGCGGTGTTCGCCACGCGCGGCCTGGGGGTGTTTGCGCTGAGCGAGGCCGGTGCGGGCGATGTGTCGCTGCTGCGCGGTCTGCGCTGGCTGGGTCGGCCGCACGGGGTCCAAGAGGACATTCATGCCATTCGCTCGCGACGCGGCGAAGGCCACCCGCTCGTCAACCGCATTCTCGGGGACCGGAAAGCCGTCAGCGAGACGCCGTAGACGAGCGACAATCCATCCGCGCCGACCGAGGCGCCATCCACATCTGCTATAAGAACGACTGACGCGCCTTCCCGTGCGTCGTCATCTGCGAGGAAACCTCATGTCGAGTCGTAGCGACCAGCGCAAATTCTTCCACCTCATGTTGTTCGTGGTGACGGTCGTCTTCGGATGGATTCTGTTCCCGCTGTTCGGCGCCGTGTTCTGGGGAACGATCCTCGCCGTGCTGTTCCAGCCGGTGCAGCGCCGCATGCTCGCCCGTATGCGCGGGCGCCCCAACCTCGCTGCCCTCACCACGCTCGCCCTGATTCTCCTGATCGTGATCCTGCCCCTCACGCTCGTTGTGGGCATGCTCACGCAGGAGATCAGCACAGCGCTCGTGCGCTTCAAGACCGATCTGCCGCAACTGACTGTCTCGTTCCAGCAACTGCTCGACCGCTTGCCGGCCAGCGTTCACCGCATCATGGATCTGGCCGGCGTGCAGGACGTCAACGCCATCCAGCAGCGCCTGGGAGACGGCGCGGCGCAGATCGGGCGTCTGGTCGCCGTCTACCTCGTGAGCATCGGCCAGAACACGGCCCAACTGGTCGTGAGCTTCGGCGTGATGCTCTATCTGCTGTTCTTCCTGCTGCGCGACGGTACGGTGCTCGGCGCGATGGTGCGCCGTGCGCTGCCGCTCGACGAGCGGCACAAGAGCCTGTTGATCCGACAGTTCACCACGGTCGTGCGTGCCACGGTCAAGGGCAACATCGCGGTCGCCGTAGCTCAGGGGGTGCTCGGCGGCTTCATCTTCGCGGTGCTCGGGATTCAGGGATATGTGCTCGCCGCCGTCGTGATGGCGTTTCTGTCACTGCTGCCGGCGGTGGGCGCCGCAGTGGTATGGGTGCCCGTGGGTATCTGGCTGCTGCTCGCCGGGCACGTCTGGAAAGCGGTGATTCTGTTCGTGTTCTGCGGCACCATCGTCAGTCTGGTGGACAACGTGCTGCGCCCGATTCTCGTGGGCAAGGACACCAAGCTGCCCGACTGGGTCGTGCTGATCTCCACGCTCGGCGGCATGTCGCTTTTGGGACTGACGGGTTTCGTCATCGGGCCGCTCATCGCCGCCCTGTTCATTGCGAGCTGGAACATCTATACGCGCCTGCGCGACGACGACGATGCCGCCGATGCCGGGTGACGTGCCCCGCATTTGCTCGGTCTCTCACCCAGCGTCCGCCGACGCCGTTCCTCCGAACGGCGTCGTTATTCCTCATTATTTCGGTCGGACGGGCGGCCTCCGCCCGTGCCCGGCAATGCCAGGGCTCGCGAGAGAACATTCGTCGGCACTGACGACTGTTTACTGCACCGCCTCGACGTCCGATTGGCGGCACACCATCGCCGCAAGGTCTTCGCCGATCTGTGTCATGACCGCATCCCAGTCGCCGCGCGTCGGCTGACGGTACAAGGTCACCGACGGATACCAGTCGCTGTCGCGACGCGCCAGTTGCCAGCGCCAGTCCGGCGTGTAGTTCAGCGGCACCCATACCGGCTTGCCCAACGCGCCGGCAAGATGCACGACCGCCGTGTCGACGGCAATCACCAGATCCATCTGCGCAATGACGGCCGCCGTCTCGGCGAAATCGCTCAGCTTCGCGCCAATATCGTGTATGTTGCCGCGCGCCTTGCGGTAACTCGCCAGTTCGGCGTGCTCGTCGTCGGTCGCGTCGACCTGCAACGAATACCACTGTGCGTTCGTCGCAAACAGCGGCGCCCAGTGCTTGAGCGCAACGTCGCGATTCGGCGGGAACGGACGCGTGCGCCATGCAAACCCGACGCGCAGCGCCCCATCGGGTTTCTCACCGAGCATCGAGCGCCAGATCATCTCGCGCCCCGGGCTCGCCCGCAAATAAGGGGACGTCGTCGCCACGTTGCCCCCAATCCTGAGCAGATGCGGCAGACTGAGCAGCGGCATCTGCCAGTCCAACGAGGGCACCGGCATATGCTCGCCGAGCACCGTCACACCGCGCGCAAAGCCGCCCAGCAACGTCACGAGCGGGGCTTGTACAGAGAGCACGACCGTTGCGCCCATCTCCACCAGACGCGGCACGAAGCGCACGAACTGCAATGTATCGCCGAAGCCCTGCTCGCTATAGACGAACACCGTCTTGCCCGCGAGCGGCGCCTTGCCGTCCCACAGGCGGTCGCTAAAGCGTCGCGTCTGCGCCCCATCCTGCCAGCGCCATTCGTAGTCATGCCAGCCATGCGCAAACTCGCCCAGCAGCAGATTCGTCTGGGCCCGGTTGGTCCGCGCACCCGCGTGATCGGGCGACAGTCTCACCGCTTCGTGCAGGCATTTCAGCGAGTCCTCGAACGCATGCTGCTCACGCAGCGCCACGCCGAGATTGACCAGCGGGTCGGGCTGCTGCGGGGCGATGGCGTGGGCGACCCGGTAAGCGGCGATCTCTTCGTCGAAACGCCCCAGCGCACCGAGGGCGCGCCCCTTGTTGAAATGCGCCTGCCACAACGCAGGCGCCTTGGCGGCGGTACGCTCGAACCAGGCCAGCGCACGGGCGTTGTCGCCCGCCTGCGCCCAGGTCAGACCGATGGTATGCAGCGTGCCGATGACGTCCGGCGATTGGTGGACCGTCGCTTCGAACAGCGCCTCGGCCCGCATCGGACGCCCGGCCTGCAGGCTCGCCATCGCAGCATCGAAGCTCGCCTGCGCGCCGGGATTAGGCCCGAGCGCGAGCAGACGGTCGAACGCGTCGGCTGCCGCCTCGAATGCGCTCATGCGCAGCGAGACGTACGCAAGCCCTTCAAGGGCAGGAAGAAATTCAGGGGATTGTTTCAGAACTTGTCGTAACTCGGCGATCGCCTCGTCGAGCCGGCCGGCGGCACTCAGTTGTCGTGCACGCTCGCAACGCGCGTCTAATGGCGTCGTCATGCGGCGCATCCTTGCTTGTCTTGGAATGGGAGGGAGACGGGCCGGCAAGCCACTTGTTCGCCGGAGCATGCAAGCATCCCCCACCGACAGGCACCGTAGCCCGAGCAAGCGGTGCACACTACACGACCGCACGGCGCGAAGCAAGCCGCGGGAATTGGTCTGCGCAACGCGAATAAAGTTCACACATTCAATGTGCCGGTTTCCCTGTCGTACGCCGCGAATCGTTGCGCCGCTGCCTGGATGAATTTGCCGCGCGGATCGCCCGCTTCGACAGGCGATTTACGGAAGCGCGGGCGTCGCCTTTTGCCTTCGGTATCGCTGCATGAAACCGCACGATTGCGCGGTGCAGCATAAAAACCACATTCACGTATCCGCAGCGCCGTTTGCCAACGTGTGGCACGCGCTTTAACATCTTTTTACGGGGCAATCTGGTAGCATCCGCTGCCGTCATTGCGCGCGCGCATCGTCGCTGCTGCGCTGCATTTTGACGCTTCAATCCTGTTGTCCGTCCGAACCCTCATCCGAACGAGGTCCTGATGACGCGCGTAGCCCGTCCGTTCATCCCCGCCACCGCGCGACGCCTGCTGCCCAACCGCTGGGACTTCATTGCATTCCCGATCATCATCGGCTTTCTGATGGTCAGCTCGTCGGGCATTCGTCAGACCTGGGCGCCGCTGGCCGACCTGCATACCGACGTCATTTCGCTGGACCCGGCAAACCTGCCCGAGTATGCGCTGCGCACGACATTGCGGATGCTTGCCGCCATGCTCGCCTCGCTCGTCTTCACACTCGTCTACGGCACGCTTGCCGCCAAGAGCCGCCGTGCGGAGAAGTTGCTCGTGCCGATGCTGGACATTCTCCAGTCGGTGCCGGTGCTGGGCTACATCTCGTTTACCGTCACGTTCTTCCTTGCCCTCTTTCCGGGACGCGTGCTCGGCGCCGAATGCGCCGCCATCTTCGCGATCTTCACGAGCCAGGCGTGGAACATGACGTTCTCGTTCTACCAGTCGATGCGCACGCAGCCGCGCGACCTGTCCGAAGTCGCCGTCAATCTGCGCCTGTCAGCGTGGCAGCGCTTCTGGAAGCTCGACGTGCCGTATTCGATGCCGGGGCTCGTCTGGAACATGATGATGAGCATGTCGGGCGGCTGGTTCTTCGTGGTGGCCTCCGAAGCAATCACCGTGGGCGACAAGACGGTCACGCTGCCGGGCATCGGGGCGTATCTCGCCACCGCCATTCTTCAGCGCGATCTCGGTGCGGTGGGCTGGGTGATCCTGGCGATGGTCGTCGTGATCGTCATTTACGACCAGTTCCTGTTTCGCCCGATGGTCGCGTGGTCGGACAAATTCCGTCTGGAAGACACTGTCTCGCAGGCCGCCCCCGAATCATGGGTGCTCAACGTGATTCAACGCACGCGTGCCATTCAGTTGCTGCTGCGCCCGCTGGGCAAGCTGCTGCGCACGGTGGCCCGCCTGCGCATGCCGGTCTCGCTGCCGGCCGCGATTCACTCCGAATCCAACACCCCGCTCTCGCGCGTGATCGACTGGGCGTGGGCAGCGCTGCTCGTCGTGCTGGGCGTCGTCACCGCGTGGAAGATCTGCACCTTCGTGCTGGCCGAAGTCGGCGGCCCGGAGATCCTGCGCGTGTTCGGCCTCGGGCTCATCACGCTCGTGCGTGTCGTTGTGCTCATCGCGATTGCCTCGGTGATCTGGGTGCCGCTGGGCGTACTGATCGGCTTGCGACCAAAGCTCGCCGAGCGCATCCAGCCGCTCGCGCAATTCCTCGCCGCCTTCCCGGCAAACCTGCTGTTCCCGATCTTCGTGGTGCTGATCGTCCACTTCCAACTGAATGCGGACATCTGGCTCTCACCGCTGATCGTGCTCGGCACGCAGTGGTACATCCTGTTCAACGTGATTGCCGGCGCCACGGCGTTTCCGAACGATTTCAAGGAAGCCGCGACCAACTTCCGCATTCGCGGCTGGCAGTGGTGGCGACAGGTCATGCTGCCCGGCATCTTCCCCTATTACGTGACGGGCGCGATTACGGCCTCCGGCGGCGCATGGAACGCGTCGATCGTCTCGGAATACGTGCAGTGGGGCGACGACAAGGTTGCCGCGCATGGTCTGGGCGCCTACATCGCACAAATGACGGCCGCCGGCGACTACCCGCGCATTCTGCTCGGCATCGCGGTGATGGCGCTGTTCGTCGTGCTGTTCAACCGTTTGCTGTGGCGGCCGATGTACGCCATCGCTGAAAACAAGCTTCGTCTGAATTGAAGGGACCGTGATGCCGAACGATACGAACACAGGCCAACCGATCGCCGGAAAAGAGATCTTCTCGCTCGCCAATGTCAGCCGTGGGTTTCGCAAGGGCAGCGACGAGCGCCAGGTGCTCGACGGCGTCAACCTGCAACTGCACGAAGGTGAAATCGTCGGTCTGCTGGGCCGCTCGGGCTCGGGCAAGTCGACGCTGTTGCGCATCATCGCCGGCCTGATCCAGCCCAGCTCGGGCGACATCCGATATCTGGGGCAGCCGCTCGAAGGCCCGCCCGAAGGCGTGGCGATGGTGTTCCAGACCTTTGCGCTGTTCCCGTGGCTGACAGTGCTGCAGAACGTGGAAGCCGGCCTCGAAGCGCTGGGCGTGGAGCCCAAGGAGCGCCGCAAGCGCGCGCTCGCCGCGATCGACCTGATCGGTCTGGACGGCTTCGAGAACGCCTACCCGCGTGAGCTTTCGGGCGGCATGCGTCAGCGCGTGGGCTTCGCGCGGGCGTTGGTGGTCAACCCCACGCTGCTGCTCATGGACGAGCCGTTCTCCGCCCTCGACGTGCTGACTGCCGAAACGCTGCGCACCGACTTGCTGGACCTGTGGAGCCAGCGTCAGTTACCCATCAAGTCGATCCTGATCGTCACGCACAACATCGAAGAGGCCGTGTTCATGTGCGACCGGATTCTCGTGCTGTCGTCGAATCCGGGCCGCGTGGTCGCTGAAATCAAGGTGCCGTTCCCGCATCGCCGCAATCGTCTCGATCCGGCCTTCCGCAAGATGGTCGACGATATCTACGCGCTGATGACCTCGCGCCGTAACGCGCACACGACGCAGAAAATGCCGCTGGAGTTGTCCAGCCCGCTGCACGAAGTCTCGACCAACCTGATGGCCGGTCTGCTCGAAGCGCTCGCGGTGCCGCCCTACAACGGACGCGCCGACTTGCCGGATATCGCGCAAACGCTGCTGCTGGAAGTCGACGATCTCTTCCCCGTTGCCGAAATTCTCGATCAGTTGGGTTTTGCCGAACTCAAGGAAGGCGACATTCTGCTCACGCCGGCGGGCAAACGGTTTGTGGACGTAAGCACGCAGGAGCGCAAGGTGCTGTTCGCCGAGCATTTGCTGCGGCATGTGCCGCTCGCGGCGAAAATTCGGGCGGTATTGCAGGAACGCCGTGGCCAGCGCGCGCCGCGCGTGCGTTTCGAGCAGGAACTGGAAGATTCGATGTCGGACGATCTGGCGCAGGAAACGCTCGATACCGCCATCAACTGGGGGCGTTACGCCGAGATTTTCTCGTACAACGACCACACGGAAACGTTCAGTCTGGAAGACATGGAAGGCGCGTCCTGATCGCGATCAGAACGCGTAGCCCGCGCCGATCATCCACGTCTGGTTGATGGTCTTCGAATCGGGCTCGTAAGCGGTGACGCCGGGGCCGACCTGCGTCACGCTGGAGCGGCCATACTGGAAGCGCGACCATTCGTAGCTCGCATTGATGTGAAAATTGCGCGCGACGGCATAGTCGAGCCCGAAACCCGCGACGACGACCGGCTTGTTGCCCAACGAGAAGGTGTTCTGCGAGCCGGCCAGCGTCATCGACGCACCGACCATTGCCCCGGCACGAATGTCGGCGGTGGCCACCAGTTTCGGCGTCAATTCCATCTGTCCCATCAGCCCGCCGCCGACCACGTGGTGACGATAGCGTTCGTAGAAGCCATACGGATCGCGGCTACTGTCGCGAATCCAGTCGCGGTAACTGTAGCTCACGTAAGGAATCAGTTGCGCATTCCAGGTGCCCAGATGGAACGGGATGGCCTTGCCGGCCTTGAGCGTGAGGTCGGTGGCCGTCGAACGGGTTTTCATCTGGTAGTCGGGCTGCAACACACGACCGGCGGCGTCCTGCAAATAGCCGCCATAGTCCACGTTGCCATGCGCGACGCGCACCGATCCGCTGAAATACAGATTCGAGATGCCGAACAACTGGCGTTGTGTGGAGGCCGTGAGCGCGAAGGCGGCGGTCGTCCCTTTCTCGGAATCGCTCTTGCCCGGCCCGATGGACTCCCAGTAGTCCAGGTGCTGTGCCCCCACCCCGAGCCAGACCTGATTGTTGGCTCGCAGCATGGCTTCCTGCGCGTGGACATTGGCCGCAGACAATGCGAGCAAACCGGTAACACCGGCGACGGCGACGAGAAGCGCGGTGCGCCTGAAGGCAACTCCGCGAAGGCCGCAAGCGATGGTGCGGCGCGTGTTCGGCGTCATGGCACGTCCCTCCCCAGGCGTGATCGCAACGACGACTTGGAAGCGGCCATCCGCGTGGCCACCGTTTTCCGGCATTGTTTCAGCGCCTACGACGCCACGCAAGCGGGCAAATGTGGATTCTTTGCGTCTCTCGACGATCAAGATATCTGCACGGTCGGGCACCGGAACGGGGAATGGCCGCAGGCGGGCCGTCGCAATTGGGCAGCGCGCCCAGGTCAAGGGCGCTGGCGGGTGCTGCAAGCCGCTTTGGAACCCTTCGTCGAAACGATTCGAGGGACGCAGGACCGTGTCAAAAAGACCACACCTATCGGTGTAGATACTGATTCGTGGTCGCTTTTGTGCAGTCGCATAATCGATTCAGAACCTGTGTGTCGTGTGCCGGGGGGCATCACGACCATGGCTTGCGCAGGTTCTCTTTGCGGCGAAGACCGTGTACCAGATCCAGAAGGCGCAATATGAGCTACTACCATTCGAAAGAAGAAGGCCGCACGCGAGCCATCAGTTTCACCCCGGCCTACCGTTGGCGCCGCCGCGCGCTCGCCGTGACGTGTGCGGTACTTGCCGCCATGGCCTACTACGCGATGCACCATCCAAAGTAAGTTCGCAGCAGGCCGTTCCCGAACGGCCTGCGCCTTCCACGCATCCTTCGACTTTGCCGGGCTTTGCCCTTCAGGCCGCGTTTTCCAACGCAGGCTTATGCCAGTCGAGTGGCACGTTGGCGAGCATGTCGTCGACCATGGCGTCCAGATCGTACGCCGGCTTCCACCCCCAGTCGTAGCGCGCATGCGTGTCGTCGAGCGTGTGCGGCCACGTCTCGGCAATCGCCTGACGGAAGTCCGGTGCGTACTTCACCGTGAAGCCCGGCACGCGACGCGCAATCGCCTCGGCCAGCGTTTTGGGATCGAAACTCACACCGGCCACGTTGTATGACGATCGCACCCGCAGCTTCGAGGCGTCGGCATTCATCAGTTCGAGCGTGGCGCGCACAGCGTCGGGCATGTAGATCATCGGCAGCGTGGCGTCTTCCTTCAGAAAGCAGGTGTACGTCTCGCCACGGCGCGCCGCCTGAAAGATGTCGATGGCGTAGTCGGTCGTGCCGCCGCCGGGCGGCGTCTTGTAGCTGATCACGCCGGGGTAGCGCAAGCTGCGCACGTCCACTCCGAACTTCGCGAAGTAGTACTCGCACAGCCGCTCGCCCGCTTGCTTGCTGATGCCGTACATCGTGGTCGGGTCCATGATCGCGAGTTGCGGCGTTTCGACGGCCGGCGTGTGCGGGCCGAACGCGGCGATCGAAGACGGCCAGAATACGCGCAGGCCCTTGCCTCGGGCCTGATGCTCGCGCGCCAGTTCGAGCACGTTGAGCAGGCCGTTCATGTTGAGAGTCCAGGCTTGCAGCGGACGGGTTTCGCCCGTGGCCGAGAGCAGCGCCGCGAGATGGAAGATCTGCGTGATGCCGAAGCGCTCGACCAGCGCTGCCAGGCGCGCGGCATCGAGCACGTCGAGCGACTCGTAATGCACCGGATGGCGCGACGGTCCCGGCGCAATATCCGTCGCGATCACGTTTTCCTTGCCGTACTGTGCCGCGAGCGCCTCGACGAGTTCGCTGCCGATCTGCCCGTTGGCGCCGATGATGAGAATGCGTTCCATGATCAACCTTGCTTGAGAATGCCGAGTTCATTGCCGGCCTGGGCGAACGCGGCCAGCGCACGGGTGAGATGTTCGCGGGTATGCGCCGCCGAGAGTTGCACGCGCACGCGCGCCTGGCCTTGCGGCACGACCGGATAGAAGAAACCGGTGGCGATCACGCCAAGTTCATAAAGGCGCTGCGCAAAACGTTGCGCCAGAGTGGCGTCAAAGAGCATGACGGGGACAATCGGATGCGTGCCCGGTTTGATCGTGAAGCCGAGCGCCGCCACTTCCTGACGGAAAAACGCGGTGTTCTCATGCAATTGCTCCCGGCGCGCCGACGAATGCGCCAGTTCGTCGAACACGGCGAGCGACGTGCCCACGATGGCGGGCGCCAGACTATTGGAGAACAGATAGGGACGTGAGCGCTGACGCAGCGTCTCGATCACTTCGCGCCGTCCCGCCGTGAAGCCGCCCATCGCCCCGCCGAGCGCTTTGCCCAGCGTGCCGGTGATGATGTCGATCTTGCCCAGCACGCCGTGATGCTCGTGCGTGCCGCGCCCCGTCGGCCCCATGAAGCCGGACGCGTGACATTCGTCGATCATGATGAGCGCGCCATACTGTTCGGCCAGCGCCACGATACGGTCGAGCTGCGCAATCGTGCCGTCCATGGAGAACACACCGTCCGTGACGATGATGCGGTGCCGCGCCCCGGCGGCGGCCTGCAGCTGGCGCTCCAGATCTTCCATGTCGTTATGGGCGTAGCGCAGGCGCTGCGCCTTGCACAGGCGCACGCCGTCGATGATCGAGGCGTGGTTCAGGGCGTCCGAAATGATGGCGTCCTGCTCGTCGAACAACGGCTCGAACACGCCGCCGTTGGCGTCGAACGCGGCGGCGTAAAGGATCGCATCCTCCGTGCCGAGAAATGCCGCGATGCGCGCTTCGAGTTCTTTGTGGGGTCCCTGAGTACCGCAGATGAAGCGCACCGACGACAGGCCGAAACCGAAGTCTTCCAACGCCTTCTGCCCCGCCTTCACCAGCGCTTCGCTGCCGGACAGGCCCAGGTAGTTGTTGGCGCACAGGTTGATGCGCGTTTGCCCGTCGTCGCACATGACCTCCGGCCCCTGCCGCGACATGAGCACGCGCTCCTGCTTGAAAAGGCCCTGACGGCGCGTGTCTTCGAGTCGTTCGGTCAGTTGACGGTAGAAGCCCTCGCGGGCCTCCGGGGTTTGTGCGGTCATCGGGTGCATCTCCAGAATGTCGATCCTTGGGGCTCTGCTACCATCACGGCATACAGCTTATCGGAAACTATACTTTATATTGAACTAGTTTCAATATATTGAAAAATTCTAATATCCCGGAATTCATATGGCAAGTACTCCCGCAGCCGCCCCGATGTCCCCGATTGCGCCGCCGCCGGTCGGCGACATGATTCAGCAGCTACGCAAGGAACGCGGCATGACGCTGGAGACGCTCTCCCGCGCGTCCGGCGTCTCGAAGTCGATGCTCTCGCAGATCGAGCGCGACAAGGCCAATCCGACGATTGCCGTGGCGTGGCGTCTGGCCAACGCCCTGGGCGTGCGTCTCGACCAGTTGCTCGGCGCGCCGTCGGGTGATCCGGAGCCGGTGCGCATCTTCGGCAAGCACGAGACGCCGACACTCGCCGGCGCCGAACAGGCGTATCAGTTGAAGATCCTTGGCCCGATGGAACTCGCCGGCAAGTTCGAGTGGTACGAATTGACGCTGCAGCCGGGCGCGGCGCTCGTCTCCGAGCCCCACGACCCCGGCACGCGCGAGCATTTCACGGTGTTCGACGGACAGGTCGACATCGAGGTCGAGCACATCGCGCGGCGCGCCAAGCCGGGGGAAACGGCGCGTTATCCCGCCGACCGGGCCCACGCCATCCGCAATGTCGGCAAATCGGTCGCGCGCGGTCTGATGGTCGTGATTCACGGCTGAACGGCCACGCGCTCACCCCCTCGCCACTTCGTCACCTCACCGACTCACCGACTCACCGCGCGGCATCCTCAATCGCCCGCACGGCCGCCCCGGCATGCCGGCGGGACGCCTGCCGCCTCGGGCAAAGCTCAAGTCCTCCGCAAGACTGCCGTTAGCACACGTTTGGTCCGTGTCTTCATGCGAAGACGCCGACGACTCGATAATCGGACCGCCCGGACGTGCCTGCACGTCACGCGCGGCCGCCGCAAGCGCAACACCAACGCGGAATCAGTGAGGATGACGAAGGAATGCAGCGATTGAGTTTGAAAGCGAAGTTGTGGTCTGCGGTCGCATTGATGTGGGTCAGCCTGCTGGCGATGGCGATCTGGGGCGCGTGGGCGCAGCGCGACACGATGCTCGCCGAGCGCCGGGCCGGGCTCACCCACGTGGTCGACGCCGGCCTGAGCCTGGCGCAGCACTACGCCGCCCGCGCCGAGCGCGGCGAGATGAGCGTGACGGACGCGCAAAAACTGGCGCGCGAACAGATCGGCGCGATTCGCTACGATGGCGACAACTATTTCGGCATCTTGAACTCGCAGCGTGTCATCGTGCTGAACTCGGTCAATCCGAAGCTCGAAGGTAAGGACATGAGCCAGTTCCGCGACCCGTCGGGCAAGCTCATGTTCTCCGATATCGTCGCCGCCGCCCGCACGGACAATCCGTTCGTCACCTATCTCTGGCCGAAGCCCGGCTCGGACAAGCCTGTCGAGAAGATCAGCCGCGTGGGCGTGTTCTCGCCCTGGGACTGGTATCTGACCACTGGCGTCTACGTCGACGACATCAATGCCGCCTTCCTCGGCGCCCTGGCCCGCTGGGGAGCGATGCTCGCCGTCATCGGCCTGGCGGTCTCGGGCGTCATGCTGCTCATCATTCGCAACGTCCAGCACAGCCTGGGGGGCGAACCCGAGTACGCCGCCGATATCGCCACGCGCATCGCCGACGGGGATCTGCTCACGCAAGTGCGCCTGCGCGCGGGCGACGGTGCGAGCCTGCTCTACGCCATGCAACGCATGCAGGGCAATCTTCAGCAAATGATCGGACGCATTCGCAGCGGCACGAGCGCCATTACCCTGGCCTCACGCGAGATCGCCGAAGGCAATACCGATCTGTCGGCGCGCACCGAACAGCAAGCCGCCGCGCTCGAAGAGACGGCGTCGTCCATGGAGCAACTCACCTCGACGGTACGCCAGAACGCCGACAACGCGCGGCAGGCGAGCCAACTGGCGGAGAACGCGTCCGCCATTGCCGTACGCGGCGGGCAGGTCGTGGATCAGGTGGTTGCCACGATGGAAGGCATCTCGCACAGTTCGAGCAAGGTCGTCGATATCATCAGCGTGATCGACGGCATTGCCTTCCAGACGAACATCCTCGCGCTCAATGCGGCTGTGGAAGCCGCGCGAGCAGGCGAGCAGGGGCGCGGGTTTGCGGTCGTCGCAGGCGAAGTGCGCACGCTTGCCCAACGCAGCGCTGCGGCGGCCAAGGAAATCAAGGAACTGATCGAGTCGTCGAACAGCCGGGTCCAGGACGGCTCCGTGCTCGTTGCGCAAGCCGGTCAGACGATGCACGACGTGGTGCAGGCGGTGCGACGCGTGACCGACATCATGGGAGAGATTTCCGCCGCATCGGAGGAGCAGAGCCACGGTATCGAGCAGGTCGGGCGGGCCGTCACGCAGATGGACGAGGTGACGCAGCAGAACGCCGCGCTGGTCGAGCAAGCCGCCGCCGCAGCCGCGTCGATGGAAGATCAGGCCCGACTGCTCGATCAGGCTGTCGCTGCGTTCCGCATGAATGGCGCCCCGGGCGCGCAGGCGCCGCTGACGCAGGCTACCGCAGCCGTCGCGCTTCAGCGGCTTGCCGCCTAATCGCGGAAGACCACAGCCGGGGAAACCTGACCGAGCGCACGGGATACACGGGATAGAAAGACCGAGGGACAGACAGGCAGCGGTCCGGACGGGCCGAAAGGCCTAGGACTGAGAGTCCGAGGGCCCCAGGATTCGAGGATCCTGGGATCCGATCGCCGGACACGTTTAATCGGTCAGTTCTCCGGCCATTCCCGCTTCGATGATCCGACGCGCAACGCTCGGCAAGATGCGCAGCGGCGGCGAGCCGGGCCCGAAGGTCTGGCTCGCGGCGTAAGCTCCTTCGAGAATCAGCGATAGCGCGTCGACCAGCGGCGCCGGCGCCTTCAGGCCAGCGGCCGTGACGAGCGCCGTAAAGCGCCGCACCACTTCCGCCTTGTAATTCACCACCGACACCCGTGCGGCATGCGCCGGGTCCGGAAATTCCGCCGCCACGTTCACGAACGGACAGCCACGATAGCCGGGCCGACTCGCGCGCTCGGCCAGATCCACGAAAATTTGCAGCATCTGCGCCCGCGGCTCGCCGGGGTGCTTCGCGATGCTCTCGTCGATGCGTGCAAGACTCGCCGTCTGCATGTGATCGAGATACGCCAGAATCAGGTCGTCCTTCGACGCAAACTGACGATACAGGCTCATCTTGTTCACACCGGCACGCTTGACGACCGCATCCACCCCCACGGCGCGCACGCCTTCGGTGTGAAACAGCTCGACCGCGGCGTCGAGAAGATGCTGTTGGGCGATGGGTGCGGGTGTCACATGACGCGCCGTCTTGCCCGCACGCGGCGTCGCACTCCGCCGGGGCGCGGCACGTGCAACGGATGCGTCAGCCGCATCAGCCGCATCACCCGCAACAGGTGCCTCAGGTGCGGTGACGGGCAGAGAAGACGTTGTCGATTTGGCCATGATCCGGCACTCCCTGAACTGTGGTTTTGCGTTGCACGCGGGCCATGCCAAAGCCCTATCGTCGCAAAGGAATACTTGACATGTTACCGATCGGTTCATAACATGGCAACCTAATGTTACCGAGCTGTCACAAGTCTATCGATGAACGTAGACCGCCCGGTTCCCGCAAACGTTCCCGCATCGGCCACAACACCGAGCCTCAGCAAGGATTTCCGCCATGAAGGCTGCACTTGCCAAGCGCATCGACGGACGCTTCCACTACGGGTGGATCGTCGTCGGCGTCATTTTCCTGGTCCTGCTCGCCTCTGCGGGCATTCGCGCGACGCCCAGCGTCATGATGGTGCCGCTGGAGCAGGACTTCGGCTGGAGTCGGGCGACGATCTCGCTGGCGATTTCCGTCAATCTTGCACTTTACGGCCTCACCGGCCCGTTCGCCGCCGCCGCGATGCAGCGTTTCGGCATTCGTCCGACGGTCATGGTGGCCTTGCTGCTGCTGGCATCGGGCACGGCGCTTTCGTCGTTGATGACCGCGCCCTGGCAAATGGTGCTGATCTGGGGCGTGATGGTCGGCGGCGGGACTGGCGTGGCGGCGGTGACGCTTGCGGCAACGGTGTCGAACCGCTGGTTCCATACGCATCGCGGCCTGGCCATGGGGATTCTCACAGCAAGCTCGGCGACCGGTCAGATGGTGTTCCTGCCTGTCATGGCAGCGATCACCGAGCATCACGGATGGCGTCCGGTGGTGCTGATCGTGGCGCTGGTCGCGGCGATTGTGTTGCCGCTGGTGGCATTTCTCTTGCCGGAGCGGCCCGGCTCGGTGGGGCTGCGTCCGGTCGGCGCCCCTGAAGACGCCCCGGACGTCCCGCTCACGCAAGGCAATCCGCTCACGGCAGCGTTGTCTGCCCTGCGCATGGCCGCAGGAAAGCGCGACTTCTGGCTGCTGTTCTTCAGCTTTTTCATCTGCGGTGCGAGCACCAACGGTTACATCGGCACGCACTTCATCGCGATGTGCGGCGATTACGGCCTGTCCGAAGTCAAGGGGGCGGGCATCCTGGCGGCGATGGGCATTCTCGATCTCGTGGGCACCACGGCGTCCGGCTGGCTCTCGGATCGTTACAACAGCCGCGTGCTGCTGTTCTGGTATTACGGCCTGCGCGGGTTGTCGCTGATCTATCTGCCGTACGCCTTCGGTCTGGACTTCTTCGGCTTGCCGCTCTTCGCGCTGTTCTACGGCCTGGACTGGATCGCGACGGTGCCGCCGACGGTGCGCCTTACGACAGACGTATTTGGCAAGACGATGGCCCCGATCGTGTTCGGCTGGATCGTTGCCGGCCACCAGCTAGGCGCCGCGACCGCTGCCCTTGTGGCCGGTTCGCTGCGCGCAACGCTGGGCAACTACACGATGGCCTCGATGCTGTCGGGCGGTGTGTGCATCATCGGCGCGATCATGGTGTTGCGCATTGCGCCGCACGCACCGAAGCGCCCTACGGTCGCGAACGCGTGAAATGTGCGGCGTAGCCCCGTTGGCCGAAACACCGAAGCGGTGCTCAGCAAGGCCATGAGAATTGCCGTAACCTGAGCGGGTTTTGTGCAGCACAGCATCCCCCCACTTTCACAGGACCTTCAGCAATGACGGACTCGCAAACGCATCTCGCCGCGCTCGATACCGACCTGTTTTCGTCGTATCGACTCGGCCCGCTCGAACTGAACAATCGCATCGTGATGGCGCCACTCACGCGCAGCCGCGCGGGCAAGGGCGACGTGCCCGGCCCGCTGGTCGTCGAATACTACGCGCAGCGCGCATCCGCCGGCCTCATCATCAGTGAAGCCACCAACATCTCGCAGCAGGGCAAAGGCTACGCCTTCACGCCTGGCATCTACACGGACGAACAGGTCGCCGGGTGGAAGCAGGTGACCGACGCGCTGCACGCCAAGGGCGGCAAGATCTTCTGCCAGCTTTGGCATGTCGGCCGCATCTCGCATCCGTCGCTGCAACCGAACGGCGACCTGCCGGTGGCCCCGTCGGCCATCCAGCCAGCGGGTAAGGCGTTCACGGAGCATGGCTTCGAACCGCACCCGGTGCCGCGCGCGCTGGAGACGTCCGAGATTCCCGGCATCATCGAACAGTATCGTCACGCTGCGCAATGCGCGAAGCGTGCGGGGTTCGACGGCGTGGAAATTCACGCAGCGAACGGCTATCTGCTTGACCAGTTCATGCGCGACAAGACGAACCATCGCACCGACCAATACGGCGGCAGCATCGAGAACCGCGTGCGCATCGTGCTCGAAGTCACACAAGCCGTCGTCGACGTGTGGGGGGCCGACCGTGTGGGTATTCGCCTGTCCCCGATCAGCCCGGCGAATGATTGCGGCGACAGCAATCCGGAACCGGTGTTCACGTATGCCGTCGAGCAACTCAACCGTTTCGGTCTCGTCTATCTGCACGTGGTCGAAGGTGCGACGGGCGGCCCGCGTGAAGTCGAAGGCGGCTTCGATCTGCAGAAGCTGCGCCACGTCTTCAAGGGCACGTTCATGGCCAACAACGGCTATGACCTCGCCCTTGCGATCAAGGCACGCAAGGAAAATCTGGCAGACCTGATCGCCTTCGGCAAGCCGTTCATCGCCAACCCGGATCTGGTCGAACGCCTCAAGCGCGGTGGTCCGTTCAACGCGCTGGATCGCGACACGCTTTACGGTGGCGACGCCCGGGGTTATGTCGACTACCCGACACTCGACGCTTCGGTCGCCTGACGCTTGGGTAGCTTGATGGTAGCTTGGTAGTTCGCTGGGCTCGCGCTGCTGACGCTGGATAGCAATAGCGTCTTGCGCCAGCACTGAACGACGAAGGGCTCCTGCGGGAGCCCTTTTCCTTGCGCTGTCCGCTTCGCTGTGACGGCAATGGCCATTCACTCGCCGGCTTCGTCCGCCGCTTCCGTGAATACGTCGCGCAGTTGCGCCATGGCGTCTCGCATTACGCCCCGGTCCAAAGCACCCGAGCGTCTGACCAATCGCCTCCGATCAAGCGACTTGAGATGACTTAGCTGCATCGCACCCGGGCGCCCCGCGAACATGGTCGGAACGCTATATCGGGACGCCATGGACGACGTGAGCGGCACCACGATCACCGTCTGCAAGCCCTTATGCATTGCCGATGGCGAAACGATCACACATGGCCGCGTTTTCTTGATTTCGCTCCCGACTGCCGGGTCGAACGACGCAACCCAAACCTCGCCTCGCCTCACCACAGCCACGCCTCCTCCTCAACGTCGTCCACGCTGTTCCACAGCGCGATATCCTCCTCCTTGTCCATGTCCCACCACTCGATGGCGACCGCATCGTGACTGGCGTCGACCATCGAATACACCGCTGTTCCTTCGTCCATCCTGCACTCCAAATCGTCACCCCGCTCTCCCTCTTCCGTGGATTCCGAGATATCGTCGCAGCGCGACACATCGAAGTAAACAGACACCAAAGCTTTCCGGACTTTTCCTGAAGCGCCAAATCAGCGCTCAATCAGCGCTCAATCGCGCCCGTGTCAGGCCGCAAGCTGCCCATGCCATCGCATCAGATCGGCGCCAGCAGGGGTCTGGTACATGCGCAGACCGAACTCCGGCAGGATCGCCAGCAGATGGTCGAACACATCGCCCTGCACGCGCTCATACTCGGCCCACACGATCGTGTTGGTGAAGCAGTAAAGCTCCACCGGGATACCGGTAGCGGACGGCTGCAGCGAACGCACCATGCACGTCATGCCGTCATGAATGTTCGGATGCGCCGTCAGATACGCCAATGCATAGGCGCGAAACGTACCGATGTTCGTCAGGCGGCGCGTATTCGCGGGCACGCCCGCCGCAATGCCCAACGCGGCATTCGCATCCGCCAGCGAGCGTTGTTTCTCCGACAGGTATTCGCCCAGCAAATGCAGCTTCGACAGACGCGCGATCTCCGCCTCGTCCAGAAAGCCGACGCTGCCAGCGTCGATGCATAGCGTGCGTTTGATGCGACGCCCGCCCGACTGCTGCATCCCGCGCCAGTTGCGAAAACTCTCCGAAATCAGACGCCATGTCGGAATCGTGGTGATCGTCTTGTCCCAGTTCTGCACTTTGACCGTGTGCAACGCGATATCCACCACGTCGCCATCGGCGCCCACCTGCGGCATCTCGATCCAGTCGCCCACGCGCAGCATGTCGTTGGAGGTCAGTTGCACGCTTGCAACGAACGACATGATCGTGTCCTTGAACACCAGCAACAGCACCGCAGACATCGCGCCCAACCCCGAGAGCAGCAGCCATGGTGACCGGTCGATGATCGTTGCGACGATGGCGATCGCCGCCACTACGTACAGCGCGATCTTGCCCAGTTGAACGTATCCCTTGATCGAACGGGTACGTGCGTGCTCCGACATCGCGTAGACGGTCTGCGCGGCGTCCAGAATGCCCGCGATGGCGAGCGTGGCGTAAAGCAATGTCGTGGCAAGCGCAACATTGCCGACGACGAGCGCCGCCTTCGCCGGCAAGTCCGGCACCAGATCGATACCGAACTGCACAACCAGATACGGCAGGACGCGCGCGGCACGCTGGAACACGCGATGCGCGAGCAACGCATCGTCCCAGCGATTCGCCGTGCGCTGCACCACGATGCGCACCACACGCACGATCACCAACTGCGCAGCGGCCTGCACCACGACCGCCGCGACAACCAGCGTCGCCAGCGACACGGCCATGCGCGCCCAGGGCGCATGGCCAAACCACGTCATTACCGCTTCCCACGTCATCCCGCCACTCCTTGATTCATCGACATCAACGATTTCACCGACTCCCCTACCCGCGGCGCCTCCCACCGTACGCGGCCAATGCACGGTCGGACACAAACGACAATGCCGGAAAGCGCATGCCGAACGCAAAAATGACGGCCGCGAGGGGCCGTCATTCTTTGATCCGATGCGCAGCGGTCGTTCCGCGCACGCATCGAAACTCACGCGGCATCATGCCATTTCAAATGCCGTCACCATGGCTCAGGCATCCGGTATCCCCCGACGCACCGATCGCGCGCATCGCCTGCATCGCCTATAGCGACGCCCCGAACGGCACGCTGGCCACCACGCTCGGCGCGCCCGGCAATGACGGCGCAATGATCGTGCCGCCGCCGTTGCCGCGCGACTTGCCCGAACTCAGATAGTCGGCGATGGAATCCTGCGTGACTTCGCCGAGATACTGATTGTCATCTCCGAGCACCGGCAGCGATGCCAGGTTGTGCTCATACATGCGCGAGAGCAGCACGCGCAGGTTGTCACCCGCCACCGCCGAGGCCTTGAAGTCTCGCACCCGCTCGCCGCACGTCCCGTGTGCGTGACGCGTATCGCGCCGAGCAATGTAACCGAGCGCACGGGCATTTTCATCCACGACCACGAGCGAGCGCGTATCGAGTTCGTCCATCAACCCATACGCCTCGGCCAGTGTGGTCTGCGGTTTGACGGTCGGTTGCGGGGTGGCCGCGTCCTCGGCGCGCACCAGCAGCAGACGTTTGAGAATTCGGTCATGTCCCACGAAGCTCGCCACGAATTCGTCGACCGGGCGGGCCAGCAGTGCGTCCGGCTGGGCGTACTGCACCAGACTGCCCTGACGGAAGATCGCGATGCGATCCGCCAGCTTGATCGCCTCGTCGATATCGTGGCTGACCATGATGACGGTCTTGCCCAACTGGCGTTGCATCTGCAAAAACTCGTTCTGGATCGATTCGCGGTTGATCGGGTCGACGGCGCCAAATGGCTCGTCCATGAGCAATACCGGCGGATCGGCGGCAAGCGCACGAATCACGCCGATACGCTGCTGCTGGCCCCCTGAGAGCTCACGCGGATAACGCGAGAGATAGCGCTTCGGATCGAGCGCGACCATCCCCATTAGTTCGGTAGCGCGTTCCCGGCAGCGCTTTTTGTCCCAACCAAGCAGGCGCGGCACCACTGTGATGTTTTCCTCGATGGTCATGTTCGGGAACAGGCCGATCTGCTGGATCACATAACCGATATGACGACGCAGCTCGATCTCGTTGATGTTGCCGGTGTCCTGACCGTTGAGCAAAATGTGTCCGGACGTCGGTTTGATCAGTCGGTTGATCATCTTGAGCGTGGTCGTCTTGCCGCAGCCCGACGGACCGAGGAAGACGCAGATTTCGCCCGGCGGCACCTCGAGGCTGACCGAGTTCACGGCGGTGACGCGCGTGCCGTCCTTCTGAACGAAGCTTTTGGTGAGATTTTCGAGTTTGATCATACGGTTCGGATTCCTTTCGGTGTCAGCACACGCTGAAGGCGGTGCAACAGGGTGTCGGCAACGATGGCGAGCAAGCTCACCATGACCGCACCCACGACAAGCTGACGGGTATCGCTCTGGCTGATCCCCTGGGTGATCAGCACCCCGAGACCGCCCGCCCCGACGATGGCGCCAATGGCCATCACGCCAATATTCATCACAACGGCAGTGCGCACGCCGCCGAGCACCACGGGCACGGCCAGCGGCAACTCCACGAGGCGCAGACGCTGCCAGAACGTCATGCCGATGCCGATCCCGGCTTCACGAATGCTCGGGTCGATCTGTCGCAATGCGAGGCTCGTGTTGCGCATGATCGGCAGCAGCGAGTACAGGAAGACGGCGGCCACCGCCGGCGCGGGGCCGATGCCCATGCCATAGACGGACAGGGCCGGGATCATCAGGCCGAACAGGGCAATCGACGGGATCGTGAGCACGACGGTCGCCAACCCCAGCACGGCGCCGGACAACCAGCGAAAACGCGTGACCAGCACGCCCAGCGGCACACCGACCACGATGGCCGCCCCGACCGAAGCGGCCACCAGCCACGCATGCTGACCGGTGAGGGTCAGAATGCGGTGCCAGTTATGCGTCAGAAATTCAATCATGAGACTCCTCAATCAGTATTCATTGGGGCAACGACGGACTTGCGTCGTCACTGCACCAGCCCTTCCTGCTTGAGGAAGTCGCTCGCCACGCGCGACACCGCACGATGATCGATGTCGACCTGTGCGTTCATGTCGCGCATGTTGTCGTCGTTGATCTTCGCGGACAGCGCGTTGAGTTCGTCGGCGAGCCTGGGATTGGCATCGAGCACTTCCTTTCGCACCACCGGGGTGGCCGCGTATGCCGGGAAGAAGCCCTTGTCGTCGGTCAGCACCTTGAGATCGAAACCCTTGTTGCGGCCATCGCTCGTGTAGACGAGCCCCGCATCGATCTGCTCGTTTCTGAGCGCCGTGTAGACCAGGCCCGGATCCATTTGCTTGATGTTGCTGCGCTCGAGATGGAAGTCGTAGAGTTGCTCCATCGGACCGAGACCGTCGGAGCGGCCGACAAACTCCATATCGAAGGCGAACTGCATTTTCGGATTCGCGTGGAATTTCTCTACAAGCTGAGAGACCGTCTCGATACCTTCCTCTCGCGCGATCTTGCCCGGCATGGCGAACGCATAGGTGTTGTTCAGCGCCGCCGGATTCAGCCAGACGAGGCCGAGGTTGGCGTCGAGCGCCTTCACGCGTTCGTAGGTCTGTTCGGGGTCGAGCTTTTCGGTGACCTTGTTGTAGACGATGAGCGACGTGCCCGTGTACTCCCAGACCACGTCGAGCTGATTGCTCTGCATGCCCTGACGCATCACCACGCTGCCCAGCCCGTTCTTGAGCTCGACGTCGTAGCCCTTGCTGCGCAGGTATTGCGCCGTCATCTCGGAGAGAATCAGTTGCTCGGTGAAGTTCTTGCCGCCGATGGTGAGCGTGGCGGCCTGTGCGGTGACGCTCGCTGCCGCCATGCCCAGCGCCAGAATGGCGGCGCCGATCAGGCGCATCCAGCGCGGCATCATGTGTGAAAACGAAATTTGCATAGGTGTGGGTCTCCTGAAGTCTCAGCGCGCCGGCGCGCCGTGACGCGCGAACCAGAGCCCGCTGGCAAAGGCGACGATGCCGTCGAGCACGAGGGCAAGCAGTGCAGTGCCGGCAGCGCCGAGCAACAGCTTGGTCGGGTCGTTGAGGTAGATGCCCGGGAAAATCAGTTGTCCCAGACTGTCCGCGCCGATCAGGAATGCCAGCGGCGCGGTGCCGACATTGATCGCGAGCGCGGTGCGAATGCCGCCGACGATGACCGGCATGGCGTTGGGCAGATCGACGCGGAACAACACTTGTGCAGGCGTCATGCCCATGCCGCGCGCCGACTCTCGCAGAGCAGGCGGCACCTGACGCAGTCCTTCGTACGCGTTACGCACGATAGGCAGCAGCGACGCGAGCCACAGCGCCAGAATGGCCGGACGGTCGCCAATACCGAGCACCGCCATCGACAATGCCAGCACGGCAAGCGAGGGCAACGTATTGCCGATGTTGAAAACCTGCACCGCGCGCTCGGCGTGTTTCTCGAACATCGGCCGCGAGATCAGCACGCCTGCAGGCACGCCGACCACGATGGCCAATGTCATCGATATCGCCACGAGCTTGAGATGCTGCTGGGTGTAATACACCAGGTCGCCCCGGTATTTGACGAGCGAATCGACGCCCAGCCAATACACCAGACCGGTGACTGCGGCGGCAACACCGAGCAGTCCGAAGCCGGCCAGATAGAGAATGCGATACTGCTTCGCCACGTTCATGCTCCCTTTGAATGGGTTGGCAGCGCTGCGCGCGAGGCAATAGCAATCGCCCCGCGTGACAACGCGGTCAATCAAGCATGACAACTGTTAGCTGCCTTGCGAATTGTGATGTGTTCGATTCCGAAGGTCTGTGAAAGACAACGGTGACGAACCAGGCGTCGCGGAATGCGACTTGAGAGACGAGCTTTCGACGCCGTGGGCGCCTGGGCCTCTCGGTGCACGCTTATTGAAAGCGCGCGAAAGTTTTACTGCTGAAACTCATTGCGTGGTGGTAAGGACGCCGGCGCAACGAGGAACACCGGCAACGCTTTTGATTCTATGGGCCAACCGCAGCGATTGGCTTTTTTTATTCTAGTACAGATAGTGCGTCGATGCCAACCCGTAGCACGTTTTTCGTGGGGAATACGGCACTTTTACACGTAATTACATGCGATATTTTTCATTTGCATAGGATTACTGATTAATTGTACGCACGGAAACGCCGCGTCAGTACTGGCATCGCGGGGAGGAAAAAAGATGTATACGCAGCGCTTCTTTTTTCCGTCCCGAAATCCGCTATTTGCGTGTTTCGCACAGCGGACCAGCGTACCGACGTACCGCGGGAATTGTTTTTCGATCCAGAGCGCGAGGCGCAGCGGCACGTCCGAAGCGTCGGAAAAAGTGCTCGAAATCCGCATGGCAACGTGTTGCGAACCCGAATTTGAAGGGGGTATACGGAAACGGGTGCGAACCCGGAAAAACTCGTGTATTCTCCGAGGTTTATCTTAGTTATCAATCATTTAGCGCAAAATCGGGGAAACGCGAGCGTCACGTCGGGCTATGACCTTGGCGGCGATTCGCGGGCGCGGCGATTGAACGGTAAGAAAGCGATCGTGCGCGGGCACGAGGTCGTTGAATGGCGAATAACAACTATGAAAAGTACCATCAGCCGTACCGAACAGGGCAATCGCGTTGCCGCGACCACCATTCTGGTTGCGTGCGCCGCGCTCACACTCGCAGGGTTTCTTGCGCGCGCGCTCGAAGGCGAGGTGAATCCGTTGCTCACCTTCTTTCTCGTCTCGGCCGGCGGCATTCTGAACTTGTCGACCGCGTGCCTGCTCGGCGTTCAGTATCTCTACAACGGCAAGCGTTACTTCGCCCAGTTCGGCTGCGCCTTCTTGTTGCGTGGACTTTTCATGTTCACCGAGGGCGTGTTGCTCGCAAACCAGCTCGCCGGCATCTCGGCGCACGTGACTCGCGCGCCGTTCTGGCTCTGGCTGGTCGCTGAAGCAAGCTTCGCTGCCTACGTCATGCTCAGCGTGCGCAGTTACTCGCGAACGCGCATGGACCCGCATACGCGCCCCGGATACTCGGAAGCGGCACGTTACGGCGCGACCGTGCTTGTCATCTGGGTGACGGTCTCACTGTCGCTTGTCGGGGCGGGACGCACGCTCGTCACGCCGCACCTGGCCGGTGGCATCGACGTCGAAACGCTCGCGTTGGGCGCGCTCTTCGTCGCGTATGTCGCGCTGTGGTGGCGTATTGCCGCCGTCACGCGCCTGTCGCACAAGCTGTTTCTTCTGGTGTGGGTCGTCGTCACGATTTCGCTGTGTCAGTTGCTGCTTTCGCTGACCGCACCGAGCGAGGCGTCTTATCAATGGTATGCCGCACGCCTGCTCGCGCTCGCTTCGCCGGGAGTTGCGACGCTCGCGCTCGTGTGGGAAATCACGCGTCAATACCAGTCGCTCGCGCTCACGAATACCGATCTCGTAGAGAAGGTATTCATCGATCCCCTCACGCATATCTACAACCGGCGCTATTTCGACAACCGCATTCGCCTCGTCGCCGAGCGGGTGCAGCAACGCGCCATTCCGCTATCCGTCCTGCTCATCGACATCGACTTCTTCAAGCAGGTGAACGACCGCTACGGACATCCATTCGGCGACGCCGTGCTGCAACGCATCGCCACGACGATCCAGCACTGCATTCGTCTGCCGAGCGATTTTGCGGTGCGTCTGGGTGGGGAGGAGTTCGCGGTGGTGCTGCCGGAGATCGATCAGCACGCGGCGCTTCGCGTCGCCGACCGTATCCGCGAGTCGGTCAAGCGCGCCAGTTCGGATCTGCTGCCGCAAGCCGCGCGCGACGAAGGCGAAGCGATTACGATCAGCGTGGGGATTGCGTCATGGCAGCCGGGGGAGCCGCTCGTGATCAGCGCCATGCTCGATCGCGCGGACAAGGCGCTCTACCAGGCCAAACACAAGGGGCGGGATCAGAGCGTGCTGGGACAGATGGCCGCCTGAGCTCGCGCTAGCGGGATGGCGGCCCCTTGAGTTCGACGGTGTTGCCGTCGGGATCGTCGAGATAGCACGACGGCCCTTCCCCATGGGCGCCATAGCGCTGCACTGCCTCCCCCAACGTCACCCCGTGCGAGGCCAGCGCGTGGCGTATCGCCTCATCGTCGAATGGCTCGACACGCAGGCAAAAATGGTCGAGGTTATGCCCCTCGGGCCCCGGAGCGGCGCCGCCCTGGCGGCCAATCGTCCCGGATACGTCCACCAGATCGATGAGCGAATCGCCGGCGCGCAACTGCACCAGTCCAAGCTCGGGCTGCACCTTTTCCAGCGTGCAGCCCAGCACGTCGACATAGAAGTGCTGAAGGCGCGCGACGTCGGCCGTTCGTAGAACCACGTGATCGAGCGCGACGAACGGAATCTTCATCCAGGCCCTCACTTGCACTCACGCACTCAGCGCGTAGCGCCGCCGCTTCTCGACCTTGGTCTCGTGCGTCATTTCGCTACGACCGTCTTCGAACACGGTCTCCAGCCGCACCGTGAAGCCCCACAGACGCGCCACGTGCTTGAGCACCTCCTCGAAGCTGTCGTCAAGCGGCTTGCGCTCGCTTTGCACGTGACGCAGCGTGAGCGAGCGGTCGCCATGCAAGTCGACGTGAGCGACCTGAATGTTCGGTTCAAGCTGGCTCAGGTTGTACTGCTGCGCGAGCATCTCGCGGATCTCCCGATAACCCGCATCGTTATGGATGGCGGTCACGCGCAACCGGCTGTCGCGATCGTCGTCGAGCACGGAGAACAGCTTCAGATCGCGAATGACCTTGGGCGAGAGAAATTGCTGGATGAAGCTCTCGTCCTTGAAGTTGCGCATGGCGAAGTCGAGCGTCTTCAACCAGTCCGAGCCGGCAATATCGGGCGCCCACTGGCGGTCCTCGTCGGTGGGTTCCTCGCACATGCGGCGAATGTCCTGGAACATGGCGAAGCCGAGGGCATAGGGGTTCAGACCGCTGTAATACGGGCTGTCGAACGACGGCTGATACACCACGTTGGTGTGCGCGTGCAGGAACTCCATCATGAACGCGTCGTTGACCAGCTTCTCCTTGTAGAGCTGCTGGAGAATCGTGTAGTGCCAGAACGTGGCCCAACCTTCGTTCATCACTTTCGTCTGGCGCTGCGGATAGAAGTACTGCGCGAGCTTGCGCACGATGCGCACGATTTCGCGCTGCCACGGCGCGAGCTTCGGCGCATTCTTCTCGAAGAAATACAGCAGGTTTTCCTGCGGCTCGCCCGGGAACGGCGGTTCGTCCGAGTCGGTGGGATCGAGGCCGTCGTCCTCGTCGTCGTCATGCAGGGCGTGGTTCGGCAGCGTGCGCCACAGATCGTTGATCTGCATTTGCAGATAGTTCTCGCGCTCCTTTTGCCGCGCCTGTTCCTGCGCGAGCGACAAACGCTTGGGTCGCTTGTACCGGTCCACGCCGTAGTTCATGAGCGCGTGGCAGGAATCGAGCAACAGTTCCACGGACTGTTCGCCGTAGCGTTGCTCGCACTCGGTGATGTAGTTTCGCGCGAACAGCAGATAGTCGACGATGGCGTCGGCACTGGTCCACGTGCGAAAGAGGTAATTCCCCTTGAAGAACGAGTTGTGACCGTAGCTGGCATGCGCGATGGTGAGCGCCTGCATGGTCATGCTGTTCTCTTCCATCAGATACGCGATGCAGGGGTTCGAGTTGATGACGATCTCGTACGCCAGCCCCATCTGTCCGCGCTTGTAGCCACGCTCGGACGACAGAAAATGCTTGCCGTAAGACCAGTGGTGGTAGCCGATGGGCAGGCCGACGGTTGCGTAAGCGTCGAGCATCTGCTCGGCGGTAATGATCTCGATCTGATTCGGGTACGTGTCGAGCTTGAAGTCCGACGCGATGCGCGCGATCTCGTGCTCGTATCGCTGGATCAGCTCGAACGTCCATTCCGATCCGGTGGAGATATACGCCATGATGCGTCCTCGTTGTAGTACCGGCGGGACGGTTTTCAGGCCGCCTTCTTCTTGAACAGGTCGTGCAGCACCGGGTAGATTTCCGCCGCTTCCATGATGCGTTGCATCGCGAAATTCGGATGTTGCTGCTTGACCGACAGATACTCGTTCCACAGATTCTGCGGCTCGGCGCTCGCCACCTCCACGTAGGCGAAGTACTGCACGGCCGGCATGATCGATTGCATCAGAATGTCGCGGCAGATGGGCGAATCCCCGTCCCAGTTGTCGCCGTCGGAGACCTGCGCGCCGTAGATGTTCCAGTCGCTTGGCGAGTACCGGTCCGCGATGATCTCGTTCATCAGCTTGAGCGCACTGGAGACCACGGTGCCGCCCGATTCGCGCGCGTAAAAGAAGTCGTCTTCGTTGACCTCCTTGGCCGTGGTGTGGTGCCGAATGAGCACGAGATCGATGCGTTCGTAGTTATGCCGCAGGAACAAGTAGAGCAGCATGAAGAACCGCTTGGCCAGATCCTTGCGGCTCTGGTCCATGGAACCCGAGACGTCCATCAGGCAGAACATGACGGCCTGCGCCTGCGGACGCGGCTGCATGATCCGGTTCGAATACCGCAAATCGAGTTTTTCGATGTACGGAATCGCCTCGACGCGCGTGCGCAAATGCGTGATCTCGTGCGCGAGCGCCAGCGCACGGGGGGACGTGTCGCCCTCGCGCGAGACGATGTCCTCGTACTCGGCTTCGAGCTCACGCAATTGTTTGCGATAGGGCGCGGTAAGCGCGATGCGCCGGCCCAGCGAGCTGCGCATCGTGCGAATGACGTTGAGGTTCGACGGCGTACCGTCGATCGAGTAGCCTGCGCGAACCTTGCGGAATTCCGGTATCTGCGCGAGCCGGCGTTTCGCGAGGTCCGGCAGGGCCATGTCCTCGAAGAAGAACTTCAGGAACTCCTCTCGCGAGAGGTTGAAGACGAAGTCGTCCTCTCCCTCTCCCGAGTCGCTGGCGCGGCTGCCGCCGCCACCCGCGCCCGACGGCGGACGCTCGAAATTGTCGCCCACCACGAACTCGCGATTGCCGGGATGCACCATCTCCCGCCGCCCGCCGGGCCCGTGGTGGAACAACGGTTCCGAAATGTCCTTCACCGGGATCGAGACCTGTCCGCTGCCATCGATATCGGTAATCTTGCGCCCAGCCACCGCCTTCGCTACCGCGCGACGAATCTGGTCGCGGTAGCGTTTGATAAAGCGCTGCTGATTGATGGCGCTTTTGTTCTTGCCGTTTTGCCGTCTGTCGATGATTGCTGACATAGTGGCCCCGATTGGTTGCAACGGTTGCTACGGTCGTTACGAGGATTTGCGCACGCGCAGGTACCATTCCACCAGCAGGCGGACCTGCTTGGGCGTATAGCCCTTTTCCACCATGCGATTGACGAAATTCGCGTGCTTTTCCTGATCCTCCTTCGAAGACTTCGCGTTGAAGGAAATCACCGGCAGCAGATCCTCGGTGGTCGAGAACATGCGTTTTTCGATGACCGCACGCAACTTTTCGTAACTCGTCCAGAGCGGATTCTTGCCCGCGTTGTTGGCGCGCGCACGCAGCACGAAGTTGACGATCTCGTTGCGGAAGTCCTTCGGGTTGGTGATCCCGGCCGGCTTCTCGACTTTTTCCAATTCGTCGTTGAGCGCGGTGCGGTCCAGAATTTCGCCGGTGTTCGGATCCCGGTACTCCTGATCCTGAATCCACAGGTCGGCGAAGTTCACGTAGCGATCGAAGATATTCTGGCCGTACTCGGAATACGACTCCAGGTAAGCCGTCTGAATTTCCTTGCCGATGAACTCCACGAACGGCGCGGTCAGATACTCCTTGATGTAGGCCAGATAGCGCTTCTCGACTTCACCCGGATACTGTTCGCGCTCGATCTGCTGCTCAAGCACGTACAGCATGTGCACCGGGTTGGCCGCGACTTCGGTGTTGTCGAAGTTGAAGACCTTCGAGAGCACCTTGAAAGCGAAACGCGTGGACATCCCGGTCATCCCCTCGTCCACCCCGGCATAGTCGCGATACTCCTGGTACGACTTGGCCTTCGGGTCGATGTCCTTGAGGTTTTCACCGTCGTAGACACGGACCTTGGAGAAGATGTTGGAATTCTCGGGCTCTTTCAGACGCGTGAGCACGGCGAATTGCGCCAGCATCTTGAGCACGTTCGGGGCGCGCGGGGCATTGGCGAGCGAACTGTTCTTGACCAGCTTCTCGTAGATCTTCACCTCGTCGGTCACGCGCAGGCAATACGGCACCTTCACGATGTAAATACGGTCGAGGAAAGCCTCGTTATTGCGGTTGCCCTTGAAGCTTTGCCACTCCGCTTCGTTCGAGTGAGCGAGCACGATACCGTCGAACGGAATCGCGCCGAAGCCCTCCGTACCCTTGTAGTTGCCTTCCTGGGTGGCAGTGAGCAACGGGTGGAGCACCTTGATCGGCGCCTTGAACATTTCGACGAATTCGAGCAGACCACGGTTGGCCAGGCACAAACCGCCCGAATAGGAATAAGCGTCCGGATCGTCCTGCGGATATTCCTCCAGTTTGCGAATATCGACCTTGCCGACCAGCGACGAGATGTCCTGGTTGTTTTCGTCTCCCGGCTCGGTTTTGGCGATGGCGATTTGTTGCAGCACGGAGGGCCGCACCTTCACCACACGGAACTTCGTGATGTCGCCGTTGAATTCGTTAAGCCGCTTGGTGGCCCACGGTGACGGAATCGTATTCAGATACCGTATCGGGATGCCGAAGTCCTCTTCCAGAATCTTGCCGTCTTCCTCGGGCGAGAACAGACCCAGAGGCGACTCGTGCACCGGCGATCCCTTCAGGCAATAGATGGGCACATCTTCCATCAACGCCTTGAGCTTCTCGGCCAGCGACGACTTGCCGCCGCCCGGGGGCCCGAGCAGATACAGAATCTGTTTGCGCTCTTCGAGCCCCTGCGCCGCGTGTTTGAAGAACGAGACGATTTGCTCGATCGTGTCTTCCATGCCGTAGAAGTCACGGAAGGCAGGATAGATCTTGATGATCTTGTTGGAGAACAGCCGCGAGAGTCGCGGGTCGTGATGCGTATCGATCAGCTCAGGTTCGCCGATCGCGCGCAACATGCGCTCGGCTGCCGTCGCATACGCAGTCGAGTCCTTCTTACAGATCTCCAGATATTCCTGGATGCTGTATTCCTCTTCCCTGCGTGCTTCGAAACGTGTCGTGTAGTGGCTGAAAATATCCATATGCCTCACCCCCGCTTCATCGGAAAACATCGCGACGCGATGTCCGCTCTGTTGCCTAAGACCCGGATGACTGCGCGATGGTTTCGACCTGGCTCACTGCATGCCGGAGCGACTGACGCGAAACCTTTCGCACTGTCTCCTCCCTTACATGAACGACTCAAAATCGGTTTAGGTTGACTTTAAACTTGTCAGTAAAAATTGCAACCGTTAACTCATCATATGCACAAACAAAAAAACTGTCGCTACATATTTTCCGCAGCGCTAAGCATTCGCGATAACCCGCATGCCACAAGGGTTTCCGCACACTCTACGCAATGCGCACGTCGAGCAAGATAGGTCAGAAATCGAGCGAGTTTTGGCGCGTTCACCCACGCAAAGCGCACTCGGGTTTGCCTGCATCGAAAACCCTTTTGACTCGCCGAGCATTTATTAAGGAATCCTATTTATCTAAAAAATGACGCGCACGAATTCGAAGCACGGCGTGCGAAGTTTTCGGGAAAAAAAGTGGGAGGCCCGACGACGTCGACGAAGCCGAAGACGTGGGCGCGAGATGAGTGCTTTCCTGTCGAGGCGTCGCGGCTGCGCAAAGTCGCGAAGGTCGTGCGATCGACATGCGGCTGCACATGTTCGTCGCCGGCGGAAAGTCGACGATGGATGGTTGCCTGAACGGACTACCTCCTCCTTGCAAATCGCCGATCTCTGGAATGAAGCGAACAACGTGCCAGACGAGCGGCCTTGAAAGCATGTTACGCCGGTTCACCGAAATCTGCTGTGCGGAATATGTAACGTGTTGTGAGTCGCCCCCACCCCCGGTTCACGGTCATCGCCGCCCTGATCGGTAGACGGCAAGTGGCGCCTGACCGATTCATGCCATAATGCAACCTTGTTGCATTTGGGGCATATCTGAGACACAGTTGCCCAGCGTGTCCGGGCGTCACCCGACTTATTCATGATTCGCTTCTCTGTTTGGCTCTACCGTCTCGCTGGTTGGGAACGCACGGCACTAACGCTGCTCGTGCTTGTCCCCCTTTGGGCGCTCGTTTTCTGGGCACTGAAAGGGGTCGCTTCGTGATCGGTTGCCAGGATCTTTCGGTCCGGTTCGGACCGAACGTCGCGCTGGAGGGCGTGAGCGCCACCTTTGCGCCGGGCGTGCTTTCGGCGGTCGTCGGCCCCAATGGGGGCGGCAAGACCACGTTGCTGCGCGCGCTTGCCGGGCTGCAAAAGACGTCACACGGCAAAGTCGTGCGCGACGGGCCGGTGGCCTATCTGTCGCAACGCCCCGAGACGGATCACCGTTTCCCGATGTGCGTGGAGGAGTACGTGCTCACAGGCACGTGGCGCCGCACAGGCGATGCCGGCCGCCTCGGGCACGACGAGTTCGCGCGCGCCATCGATGCGCTCGAGCGCGTTGGCCTCGCCGACAAGCGCGCGCAGGCGCTGGAAGTCTTGTCCGGCGGTCAATGGCAGCGCGCCCGCTTCGCGCGCCTGATTGTCGAAGACGCGCCCATCGTTTTGCTGGATGAACCCCTGACCGGCATCGACGTGCCTTCGGCGGAACTGTTGCTGGCCCTGCTGGATCAATGGCGCAGCGAGGGTCGTACCGTCGTGACGGTTCTCCACGACCTGCCGCTGGTGCTCGAACGCTTTGCGCACGTGGCGGTGATGGCAGGACGGCTGGTGTCCTCGGGCGCCCCGGCGGACTGCCTGCACAGCGGATTTGCGTCAGCGAACGGCGCAGGCGGGGGCGCCCTCGGCGGGCTGTCGGGCGCGGGAGGTTACACCGCGTTCGCGCCAAACCAGCCCTTGCAACCCGTGCGGCCCTCCCAGTCGTCGCAGGCGGTCGGCGCCGCCCTTCCGTTGCCGGGAGGTCGTCAATGAGCGCACTGCTCGGCCTGATCGTCGGTCCGTTCGCGGAATTCGACTTCATGCGGCATGCCCTCGTGGGCAGTCTGGCGCTATCGCTGGGCTGCACGCCTGTCGGGGTGTTCTTGCTGCTGCGCCGCATGAGCCTGATGGGCGACTCGCTCTCGCACGCGGTGCTGCCGGGCGCGGCCGTCGGTTATCTGATCGGTGGCTTGTCGCTGCCCTGGATGGCCGGGGGCGGCATGATCGCTGGCCTGCTCGTCGCCCTGCTTGCCGGGTTGTCGAGCCGACGCACCCGACTCGACGAAGGGGCGTCGTTTGCCGGTTTCTATCTACTGGCGCTCGCGGGCGGCGTGGTCATCGTGTCGAAGTGGGGGAACAGCGTCGACCTGATGAATCTGCTGTTCGGCTCGGTCCTGGCCGTGGACGACCCGTCGCTGATTCTCGTGGCGGCGATCACCACGGTGACGCTGCTCTGGTTCGGTTGGCATTATCGCGGTCTGGTGCTCGACAGCGCGGATCCCACGTTCCTCGGGCAGGGCCAGGGCAAGGGGGTGATGCGTTATCACCTCGGCTTTACCGTGCTGACGGTGATGAATCTCGTCGCCGGCTTTCAGGCCATGGGCACGCTCATGGCCGTGGGCCTGATGATGCTCCCGGCCGCGACGGCGCGCCTCATCGCGCGCACGCTGCCCGGCATGCTGCTGGCCGCATGGCTGGTCGCCAGCGCCTCGAGTGTGATCGGGTTGCTGGTTTCGTACTATCTGGCCTGCCCGTCAGGGCCGGCCATCGTTTTGACGGCAGGTGTCGCCTATTTGAGCGCGCTGCTGGTTTCGCCGGGCACGACCAATACTGCCAAGGCTTCGGCGCTTTAAGAGAGGGAAACAATGTTCGGATTGAGTCAACGGGGCAAGCCGCAGAACACATCGCGGCCCGGCGCACGATTTTCTGCCGCGCTCGTCGGTGTTTTTGCCGCCATGTTCGCGCTGGCGATGACGTTCGCCGCGCCGGCGCGCGCGCAGGACACACGGCTGCCGGTCGGCGTGAGCTTCAGCATTCTGGCCGACATCGTGAAATCCGTCGGCGGCGACCGGATCGACGTCACCACGCTCGTCGGCCCGGATCAGGACACCCACACCTATGAACCGACCCCGGCCGACGTCGCCAAGCTGTCGGGCACCAAGCTGTTCTTCGTCAACGGTCTGGGCTTCGAAGGCTGGTTGCCTCGCCTGATGAAGTCGAGCCACTATCCCGGCCAGCTCGTCACCGTCACCAAGGGCCTGAAACCCCGTACGATGGTCGACGACGGCAAGACCGTGACCGATCCGCACATGTTTCAGGACCCCGAGCGCGTGAAGACGATGGTGGACAACATTGCCGCCGCGCTCTCGCAGGCCGACCCGGCGGGCGCCAGCTACTACGCCGAGCGCGCCAAAAACTATCGGGGCGCGCTGGACGACCTGATCAAGTGGGCCGACAAGCAGTTGGCGGCCATTCCGCCCTCGCGGCGCGTGGTCCTGACCTCGCATGACGCTTTCGGCTATCTCGGCCAGCGCTTCAGCATCAAGTTCCTTGCACCGGAAGGCGTGTCGACGCAGAGCGAAGCGAGCGCCAAGGACGTGGCGAACCTGATTCGCGTGATCCGCCGCACGGGCATCCGGGCGGTATTCATGGAAAACATTTCCAATCCGCGTCTGGTGCAACGCATTGCGCACGATGCCAAGGTCACGGTCGACGGCAAGCTTTACTCCGACGCCCTGTCGAAGAACCCGGAAGCGACGACCTATCTTCAGTTGTTCCAATACAACATCCGGGCGCTGGCCACGGCCATGAAGGACAACCGCTGATCGGGCCGCAGGCTCTCCCGCTCCCGCACGGTGCACGCGGTATAATGCGTGCACCACACACCGGCCCCGCTACGGAGGTCCGGACAGGCCGGCCATGCCGGCTTTTGCGTTTGGGTCATCCCATTTCTCGCATGACCCGAGACTGAACCCCTGAAACACTCAATACGGACGCCCCCAGGTCAACCACTGCGAACGGCGCACACTCAATGGCAAAGAAGATTTACATCAAGACGTTCGGCTGTCAGATGAACGAGTACGACTCCGACAAGATGGCGGACGTGCTCGGGGCCGCCGAAGGCCTCGAAAAGACGGATACCCCCGAAGACGCCGACGTCATTCTCTTTAACACCTGCTCTGTGCGCGAAAAGGCGCAGGAGAAGGTGTTCTCGGATCTGGGCCGCATGCGCGCCCTCAAGGAAATCAAGCCGGATCTGGTGATTGGTGTCGGTGGCTGCGTGGCCAGTCAGGAAGGCGCGGCCATCGTGCAGCGCGCCCCGTACGTGGACGTCGTGTTCGGACCGCAAACCCTGCACCGACTGCCGCAGATGCTCGAAGCGCGCCGCTCGACGGGCCGCTCGCAGGTGGACATCTCCTTCCCGGAAATCGAAAAGTTCGACCACCTGCCGCCCGCCAAGGTCGAAGGCGCCACGGCGTTCGTCTCGATCATGGAAGGCTGCTCGAAGTATTGCAGCTACTGCGTGGTGCCCTACACCCGCGGCGACGAAGTCTCGCGCCCGTTCGAGGACGTGCTCACCGAAATTGCCGGCCTCGCGGAACAGGGCGTGCGTGAAATCACGCTGCTTGGTCAGAACGTGAACGCCTATCGCGGCCTGATGGCGGACGGCGAAATTGCCGACTTCGCGCTGCTCATCGAGTATGTGGCCGAAGTGCCAGGCATCGAGCGCATTCGCTACACGACCAGTCATCCGAAGGAATTCACGCAGCGTCTGATCGACACCTACGCCAAGGTGCCTAAACTCGTGAGTCATCTGCACCTGCCGGTGCAGCACGGGGCCGATCGCGTGCTCTCCGCCATGAAGCGCGGCTACACGGTGCTGGAATACAAGTCGATCATCCGCCGCTTGCGCCAGGTGCGCCCGGACATGTCGATGTCGTCGGACTTCATCGTCGGCTTCCCCGGCGAGACGGAAGAGGATTTCGACAAGCTCATGGCGATGATCCACGAGATCGGTTACGACACCAGCTTCTCGTTCATTTACAGCCCTCGCCCGGGCACCCCGGCCGCGAACCTGCCGGACGACACGCCGCGCGAAGTGAAGCTGCGCCGTTTGCAACACCTGCAGGCCGTGATCGAGGAGAACGCCGCGCGCATCAGCCAGAGCATGGTGGGCTCGCGTCAGCGTATTCTGGTCGAAGGTGTCTCGCGCAAGGACCCGAACGAGCTGCAAGGCCGCACGGAGAACAACCGCGTGGTCAACTTCCCGGCGCCCGAGGCGCAACGCGCAGGGCTGATCGGCCAGATGACCGATGTCGTGATCACTTTCGCCTACCCGCACTCGCTGCGCGGCGAACTGGTCACCACGCACTGAACGACGGAAAGACAGAAAAGCAGCGCGAACATGAATGGACCGGCGGGAGACAGGCATGCCTGCCCGCCACCCCGGCTCCATCGAACGACCTGAACAGGCAACCGACCGGATCATCTTGAAAGCACCCGTCCAAGAATTCACCGCCCCGCGCGACGACAATCGCCGTCTGGCCAACCTCTGCGGCCCGCTCGACGAAAACCTGCGTCAGATCGAACAGGCGCTCGACGTCTCGATCACCCGTCGCGGCCATCGCTTCTCCGTTCGCGGCAAGAGCGCCGCTGTCGCCACCCAGGCGCTCGAGAGCTTCTACAACCGTGCCACCGAGGCGTTATCCGTCGACGACATCCAGTTGGGTCTCGTGGAAACGCGCCAGGGCCTCGCGCCGACCGTGCGTCACGGCGACGACAACCCGTTCGCCGCCGGCGAGACGGAAGACGGCTCGCCGGTGTTGCACACGCGCCGCAGCGACCTGCACGGACGCACGCCGGCGCAGCGCGACTACCTCAAGCAGATCCTCTCGCACGACGTGACGTTCGGCATCGGCCCGGCCGGTACCGGCAAGACGTATCTCGCGGTGGCATGTGCCGTCGATGCGCTCGAGCGCGACGCCGTCAAACGCATCGTGCTCACGCGCCCGGCAGTGGAAGCCGGCGAGCGCCTGGGCTTTCTGCCCGGCGATCTGGCGCAGAAGGTCGATCCGTATCTGCGCCCCCTTTACGACGCGCTGTACGACCTGCTTGGCTTCGACAAGACGCAGAAGTATTTCGAGAAGCAGATGATCGAGATCGCGCCGCTCGCGTATATGCGCGGCCGCACGCTCAATCATGCGTTCATCATTCTGGACGAGGCGCAAAACACCACGCCCGAACAGATGAAGATGTTCCTCACGCGAATCGGCTTCGGCAGCAAGGCGGTGGTGACCGGCGACACGACACAGGTCGACTTGCCGCGCGGCCAGAAGAGCGGTCTGATGGAGGCGCAGGTCATTCTGAAGAACGTGCGCGGGATCGCCATGACACGCTTCACGAGCGTGGACGTCGTGCGTCACCCGCTTGTCGCACGCATCGTCGAAGCCTACGACGAGCACGCGCAGCATGTGGAAGCCGGACTCGACCTGCCGGCGTCGGAGCGCCCTGCCCGCGCGTCGCGCGCCGCCGGAGGCAAGGCATGAGCAGCGGGAGTCCCCGTGCGCCACGCCATGCGCTCACGCTGACGAACCAGTTCGTGGCGGGCGCCGCATTCGCGTCGCACAAGGCCCTGCTCACGCGCACCGCCGTGCGCCGCTGGGTGCAGGCCGCCCTGCTGGCCGACGCCGAACTCACGCTGCGCTTCGTCGACGCCGAAGAAGGCCAGACGCTCAATCGCGGCTATCGCGGCAAGGATTACGCCACGAACGTGCTGACGTTCGCTTACGCGCAGGACGAAAACGATCCGGTCACGGGCGACATCGTGCTGTGCTGCCCGGTGGTCGAGCGCGAAGCGAACGAACAGGGCATTTCGCTCGAAGCGCATTACGCGCACCTGATCGTGCACGGTGTGCTGCACGCACAAGGCTACGATCACGAGGAAGACGACGAAGCGCAGGAAATGGAAAGCCTGGAAACCGAGATTCTCGCCGGTCTGGGCTATGCCGATCCCTACGCAGCGGAGAAGTCGCCGACACCGACACAAGCCGCGCCATCCCCCCAACCGCCCGACGCCCGCAAGCCGGCCAAATCGCGCCGCGCCTGACAATCGCCCATGGACCGTATCCCCGATCGACCGACCGCCCCTGACGCTAGCGATACCGCACGGGACAGCCTCTCGAGCGGCCCCGGATGCACCCGATATCCGCCCGACCTCGGCGTATCGCGTCACCTGACGCAGGAAGAGATGAGCGCATCGCTGGACGCCGCGCTCATCGACTGGGACGGCCGTGAGGATCTGTGGATCTTCGCTTACGGCTCGCTCATCTGGAATCCCGGCATGCCGGTCGAGGAAAGCCATCGCGCTCGCGTGCATGGCTACCACCGGGGGTTGTATCTGTGGTCTCGCGTCAATCGCGGCACGCCCGAGCAGCCGGGACTCGTGCTGGCGCTCGATCGCGGCGGTTCGTGTGCGGGCGTGGCGATGCGACTCGCGGCCAGGCACGCGCGTGCGGAACTCGAAACGCTCTGGTATCGGGAGATGGCGATGGGCTCGTATCGTCCGATGTGGCTCAACTGCCAGTTGGCGGACGGCCGGACGAAACCCGGGCTGGCCTTCGTCATGCGGCGCGAAGCCGTGAGCTACGCCGGGCGTCTGCCCGATGCCATCATCCGTCAGGTCTTCGATCAGGCGCAGGGACGCTACGGCACCACGCACGATTACGTCGCCCGCACGGTCAAGGCGCTGCGCGAAGCCGGCATGCCCGATCCGGCGCTCGAAGCCTTGCTGCACCGCTGCGGTGCAAAGTGATTTCGTGGGCGGGGCGACTGAAATGTCCTGAAATACGCACATCGTCGGCGCCGGAATGCGGGCCGTCTGACGCGGAGATGCCGCACATCTGGTGTATCCTTGAGCTTCCTGTAACAGCTCGGCGTCCGCCCAACTTGGACGCGCCGTCATGAACGACCCTTATCCCAGTCGACCCGGTCGAAAAAACACCGAAAAACCTCGCTCTCTGCTCGAACGCCTCACCGATCTGATTTCCCCGGAGCCGGAGTCGCGCGCAGAGTTGCTCGAAATTCTGCAAGACGCTCACGCCCGTAACCTGATGGACGCCGATTCGCTGGCGATGATCGAGGGCGTATTCCAGGTGGCCGACCTGTGCGCCCGCGACATCATGGTGCCGCGCGCGCAAATGGACGCCATCAACATCGAACAGACTCCCGAAGCATTTGTCCCCTTCGTGCTGGAGCAGGCGCACTCGCGCTATCCGGTCTACGAAGGCAATCGCGACAACATCATCGGCATTCTGCTCGCGAAGGATCTGCTGCGTTACTACGCCAATCACGACTTCGACGTGCGCGACATGCTGCGCCCGGCCGTGTTCATTCCGGAATCGAAGCGTCTGAACGTGCTGCTGCACGACTTCCGCGTCAATCGCAACCACATCGCCATCGTCGTGGACGAGTACGGCGGCGTGGCCGGGCTCATCACGATTGAAGACGTGCTGGAGCAAATCGTCGGCGACATCGAAGATGAGTACGACTTCGACGAAGAAGAGGACAACATCATCGCAGCGCCCGACGGTACGTATCGCATTCGCGCGCTCACGGAAATCGAACAGTTCAACGAAGCGTTCGGCACGCAGTTCCACGACGACGAAAACGACACCATCGGCGGTATGATCACGCACCAGTTCGGCCGTGTGCCGCGCCGGGGTGAGCGCATGCGCATCGGCAATCTCGTGTTCGAAGTGCTGCGCGCCGATGGCCGTCAGGTTCACATGCTGCTGTTGCGGCGCGTGGAACCGGCGCCGGCCGTTCAGCCTGAATAACGCCCGCGTCACTCAACTCAACGATCCATGCAGGAAATGACCGTCCACGCGCCCGAGCGGCGCTCGTGGCCGGCCTGGCGTGCCCGAGCGCTCGCCGGTCTGGCCGGCATCGCGCAAACCCTGGCGTTCGCGCCACGCGAGCTCTGGTGGCTGCAACTGCTCGCGATGGCGGGGCTGTTCGCGCTCGTCGAGCGCAGCGCCTCGCCACGTCAGGCACTCTGGCTCGGCGGCAGCTTCGGCGTCATGTCGTTCGCAAGCGGCATCTGGTGGCTCTACATCAGCATGCACACCTACGGCGGCATGCCCGGCGTCATGGCGGGCGCGGCGGTCGTCCTGTTCTCGCTCTATCTCGCGATTTATCCCGCGCTCGCGGCGTTCATCACGCGAGCCGTCCCGGCCACCGGGCCGTGGCGCGCCCTTGCATTCGCCGGGGCGTGGACGCTGGCCGAATGGCTGCGCGGCACCGTCTTCACCGGCTTTCCCTGGCTCTCGCCCGGCTACGCGCATGTGGACGGCCCGCTCGCGGGCTTCGCACCGCTGCTCGGCGTGTACGGCATCACGGGGCTCGCCGCACTGGCCGCGGCATGGTTCGCTCGTGCGGTGCTACCGGTGGCCGCGAACGCACCGATCGCACGACGCCTGGGCGTTGTCGCCGGCGTACTTGCGCTCATGGGGGCCGGCGCGGGCCTGGCGCGGCATGCCTGGACGGCGCCGTCCGGCCAGCCGATCTCGGTGCGCCTGCTGCAAGGCAACGTGCCGCAAGACATGAAGTTCGAGCGCGCGGGCATCGACCATGCGATGGCGATGTATCGCGACATGATCGTGGCGGCCCCCGCCGACCTCATCATCACGCCTGAAACCGCGTTTCCGGTGCTGCTGCAAGGCATTCCGCCCGAGGTTGCCGCGCCGATTCGCGAGTTCGCGGATCGCACCGGCTCGCACGTGGTGCTCGGCGCGGTCGGGGCAACGATCACCGATCGCGGCCCGACCGATCTGACGAACAGTCTGTTCGGCGTGACGCCGCGCGACCAGACGCTTTACCGTTACGACAAACACCATCTCGTGCCCTTCGGTGAATTCGTGCCGTGGGGCTTTCGCTGGTTCGTCGACATGATGCACATCCCGCTGGGCGACTTCCTGCGTGGCACCGCCACGCCGGGCGGCTTCCCCATCCGGGACCAGCGCGTGGCGCTCAACATCTGCTACGAGGACTTGTTCGGCGAGGAAATCGCGCAGGCGCTTCGCAACATGCCGGTGCCCGCGACGGTACTTGCCAACTCGACCAACCTCGCGTGGTTCGGCGATACCATCGCGCTCGATCAGCACTTGCAGATCGCCCGCATGCGCACGCTGGAGACGGGGCGTCCGATGCTGCGCGCCACGAACACCGGCGCGACCGCCATCATCGACGCTCACGGCAAGGTGCAGGCCCGCCTGCCGGCGATGACCGTCGGCGCGCTCACCGGCAACGTCCAGCCGTACAGCGGCCTCACGCCTTACGTTCGCTTCGGCAACCTGCCCGCACTAGGGCTCGCGCTCGTGGCGCTGGGGTTCGGTCTGGCGATGACGCGCCGCTCGCGCTGAGTGCGAAAGCGTCGCTCGCCGACACGCTTCGACGTATCAAAACGACACCGGGGGACGCCAAAATCCCCCTGTCGCACCCGCCTGCGGCCATCAGCGCCCCGCGCGAGTCGAATTCCCGCTAAAATTCAACGTTTTAGTCTTTCGGCCGCGCTCGCGGCCGGGCCGAAAGACTGCGCAAAATCCGCATTTTTTCCTGTTCGTCCGCGCGAATTCATCATGCTTACCTTTCAACAAGTCATCCTGACGTTGCAGGATTACTGGGACAAGCAAGGCTGTGCGTTGCTCCAGCCTTACGACATGGAGGTCGGCGCCGGTACCTCGCACACCGCTACGTTCCTGCGCGCGATCGGCCCCGAGCCGTGGCGCGCCGCCTATGTGCAGCCGTCGCGCCGTCCCAAGGATGGCCGTTACGGTGAGAACCCGAACCGCATGCAGCACTACTACCAGTATCAGGTGGTGCTCAAGCCGGCGCCGGAGAACATTCTCGATCTGTATCTGGGTTCGCTGCGCGCGCTCGGGCTCGACCTGACCGAGAACGACGTGCGCTTCGTGGAAGACGATTGGGAAAACCCGACGCTCGGCGCCTGGGGTCTCGGTTGGGAAGTGTGGCTCAACGGCATGGAAGTCACGCAGTTCACCTACTTCCAGCAGGTCGGCGGCCTCGATTGCAAGCCCGTGCTTGGCGAAATCACATACGGCATCGAGCGTCTGGCCATGTATCTGCAACAGGTCGAGAACGTCTACGACCTGGTGTGGACGGAATGGGAAGAGCAAACGGCCGACGGCCCGGTCAAGCGTCGCCTGACCTACGGCGACGTGTTCCATCAGAACGAAGTCGAGCAGTCGACCTACAACTTCGAGCATTCGAATCAGCCGATGCTGTTCAGCTTCTTCGATAACTACGAGAGCGAAGCGAAGCGTCTGATCGAAGCCGAACTGGCGCTGCCGGCATACGAGATGATTCTCAAGGCCGCGCACACCTTCAACCTGCTCGATGCGCGCGGCGCCATCTCGGTGACCGAGCGCGCGGCGTACATTGGCCGTATCCGCGCGCTGTCGCGTCTGATCGCACAGGCCTACTACGCTTCGCGCGAAAAGCTCGGCTTCCCGATGCTGAACGCGCCGGCCGCCCCGAACCCAACATCCGCCCAAACGCAAGCCGCATGATGAGCACCGCACAACGCACCCTGCTGGTCGAACTGCTGACCGAAGAACTGCCGCCGAAGGCGCTGGCGCGTCTGGGTGACGCGTTCGCCGACGGCATCGCCAACGGCCTGCGCGCGCGCGGGCTCGTGACCGACACCAGCGTCATCACCCCGTACGCCACGCCGCGCCGTCTGGCCGTCTCGATCACGAACGTGCTCGATCGCGCTCCGGACGCCACCATTCGCGCCAAGGTGCTGCCGGTGTCCGTCGCGCTCGACGCCAACGGCAACCCCACGCCGCCGCTCGCGAAGAAACTCGCCGCGATGGGCTTTGCCGACCTGCCGGTCGCGAGCCTCGAGCGTGCCATGGACGGCAAGGCCGAAGCCTTCTTCCATACCTATACGGCCCCGGGCGCCCAACTGGCCGACGCATTGCAGGCCTCGCTCGACGAAACGCTGGGCAAGCTGCCGATTCCGAAGGTCATGAGCTATCAGCGCCCGGATGGCGAGACGGTGCAGTTCGTGCGCCCGGTGCATGGCCTGATCGCCCTGCATGGCGACACGCTCGTGCCGGCCACGGCCATCGGCCTGGCCTCCGGCAACAAAACCCAGGGACACCGCTTCCTGTCGGCGGGTGAAGTCACCGTCGCCAACGCCGACGCCTACGCCGCCACGCTCGAGCGCGAAGGCAAGGTGCTCCCGAGCTTCGCGGGCCGTCGCGACGCGATCCGCGCGCAACTGCTCGCCGCCGCCGGCGACGACCACGTCGTGATGCCGGACGCGCTGCTCGACGAAGTGACCGCGCTCGTCGAATGGCCCGCGATCTACGCTTGCCACTTCGAGCCGGAATTCCTGGCCGTGCCGCAGGAATGTCTGATTCTGACGATGCAGACGAACCAGAAGTACTTCGCGCTCACCGACAAGCCGCTCGCCGACGGGGGGCGCCTCACGAACCGCTTCCTGATCGTCTCCAACATCGCGACGGACAAGCCCGAACAGATCGTCACGGGTAACGAACGTGTGGTGCGTCCGCGTCTGGCCGATGCGAAGTTCTTCTTCGAGCAGGACAAGAAGAAGCCGCTGGCCGATCGCGTGCCGCTGCTCGCGAACGTCGTCTATCACAACAAGCTGGGTTCGCAGTTCGAGCGCACGCAGCGTCTGGTGAAGCTCGCCGGTGCGATCTCGCACATGATCGGCGCAGACGCTGACGGCGTGAAACTGGCCGAACGTGGCGCGCTGCTTGCCAAGGCGGACCTGCTGACCGACATGGTCGGCGAGTTCCCCGAACTGCAAGGCACCATGGGCACGTACTACGCGCGCAACGACGGTGAAGCCGCCGATGTCGCGCAAGCCTGTTCAGAACACTATCAGCCGCGCTTTGCGGGCGACGCCCTGCCCGCCAGCCCGACCGGCACCGTGGTCGCGCTGGCCGACAAGCTGGAAACGCTCGTCGGCATCTGGGGCATCGGCCTGCAACCGACCGGCGAGAAGGACCCGTTCGCACTGCGGCGCCATGCCCTGGGCATCGTGCGCATGCTTATCGAGAAGCGTCTGCCGGTACTGCTGACGGAACTGCTGCACGTTACGTACCAGCAATTCACGACAGGCGTGGCCGACGCCGGTTATCTGGGCGACGTGTATCAGTTCGTGCTCGATCGTCTGCGCGGCTATCTGCGCGAGCGTGGCTACGCCGCCAACGAGATCGAAGCCGTGCTGGCAGAGCAGCCGAAATACCTGGGCGATCTGATCGAGCGTCTGGACGCCGTGCGCGCGTTCTCGGCACTGCCGCAAGCCGAGGCCCTCGCCGCGGCCAACAAGCGTATCGGTAACATCCTCAAGAAGACGGCGCCGCCGGCCGACGGCACGATCTCGCCGGATCTGTTGCTGGAACCGGCCGAGAAGGCGCTTGCCGCCGCGCTCGAGAAAGTCACCCCGGTGGTCGAGCAGAAGTTCGAGGCACGCGAGTACGCCCAGGCGCTCTCCGCGCTTGCCGAACTGCGCGACGCGGTCGACGCCTTCTTCAACGATGTGATGGTGATGGCCGACGAGCAGGCGCTGCGCAACAATCGCCTCGCGTTGCTCAAGAACCTGCACTTCCAGATGAACCGCGTGGCCGATCTCTCGAAGCTCGCCGCCTGATGTTCCCACGAGTCAACTGAGCTCCTCATGGATTCGCGCAAAGATCGCACGCCCGGCCCCGCCGCCCGCAAACTCGTGATTCTCGACCGGGACGGCGTCATCAACGTCGACTCGGATCAATTCATCAAGTCCACGGATGAGTGGGTACCGCTGCCCGGCAGTCTGGAGGCCATCGGCCGGTTGAATCAGGCCGGGTATCGCGTGGTCGTCGCGACGAATCAGTCGGGGGTGGGGCGCGGTCTTTTCGATATGGCGACGCTCGGCGCCATGCACGCGAAGATGTCGAAGCTGGCGGCCGCCGCCGGTGGACGCATCGACGCGGTGTTCTTCTGCCCGCATACGTCTGTCGACGCCTGCGATTGCCGCAAGCCGAAGCCCGGACTGTTCCAGGAAATCGCGCGACGCTACGAAGTCGACCTGACCGGCGTGCCGGCCGTGGGCGACTCGTTGCGCGATTTACAGGCCGCGGCGGCCGTGGGGGCGTTGCCGCATCTGGTGCTCACTGGCAAGGGCAAGAAAACGCTCGCGGCCGGCGACCTGCCCGAAGGCACGCGCGTACATGACAGTCTGGCGGCCTTCGTCAACGATCTGCTCGCCGACGAGGACGCTTAACTACGGCGTACGTCGCCCTGCCTCGCACATCGCGACGAACGCTTTCAGGCCAGAACCGATGCAGCAACTTCGCTCGATCCTTTTCTTCATCTTCCAGATCGTCTGGACGATTCCATACGCCATCGCGTGCATCGTGTCGTTTCCGTTCCTGTCGCGCGTGCAGCGTTACTGGTTTGCGGTGGGCTGGTGCAAGGTGGTGATTCGCGTAGGCGACAAGCTGTGCGGCATGCGGTATCGCGTCATTGGCTGGGAGAATCTGCCCAAGACGTCCGCGATTCTGCTCTCTAAGCATCAGTCGGCCTGGGAGACGGTGGCGTTGCCGGCGCTGATGCCGCGACCGCTTTGCTACGTTTTCAAGCGCGAACTGTTGTATGTACCGTTCTTCGGCTGGGCGCTGGGTCTGCTGAGCATGATCCACATCGACCGCCGCAAGGGCACCGACGCGTTTGCGTCGGTCGTGACGCAGGGGCGTGAGCGTCTGGCCGAGGGGAACTGGATCATCATGTTCCCGGAGGGCACGCGTACGAAGACCGGCTCGCGCAACAAGTACAAGTCGGGTGGCGCACGTCTGGCGACGGCAACGGGCACCCCCGTCGTGCCGATCGCGCACAATGCCGGACGCGTCTGGCCACGCAATTCGTTCCTGAAATTTCCCGGGGAAGTGATCGTCTCGATCGGTCCGGTCATCGAGACGGCGGGCCGCACGGCCGAGGCGGTCAACGCCGATGTCGCCGAGTGGATCGAGCGCGAGATGATACGCATCGACCCCGCCGCCTATACGTCGAAGCCGAGGACGGGCGCGTCGGATACATCGGATGCGTCCGACACTGCGCCCCGGACCTGAGCGCGCAATCACGCGAGACCGTCTCATGTCGAAAGTTCAGCCCGCCACTCGCGATCCCCGCGACACCCGCGCCCCCCGGCATGAGACGCCTGCACCACAAATGGAACTCGATCTGTTCGGCAGCCCGGCGGCAGAAGCCAACGGCGTAGCGACGGACGCGCCCGGCGCGGCCGTACCGCTGGTCGCCCCTTCGGCATCGCCATCTGCCGCCGACACATCCCCCTCCACCGTGGCCACAACGCCCGGCGCCGGTCCGCGACGCGCACCGGCCGCCGGAGAGCGCGTCATCGTGCTCGACGGTCACGCGCTCTACTACCGCTTCAAACGTTCCTCGCGCCGGACCATCGGCTTCATGATCGACGAATCGGGCCTCGCGGTCACGGCGCCGCGCTGGGTCACCATCGCGGACGTGGAAGCCGCCGTCACCGAAAAGAAGCGCTGGATCTTCAGCAAGATCGCCGAATTCCGCGAGCGCGCCGCGCGACGCGTGATTCCTCGTGTCACGTGGATCGACGGCGCAACGCTGCCCTATCTCGGCCATACGCTAACCCTGCGGCTCGGCGGGCGGGCGGGGGTCGCCCAGTACGATATCCACACGCATACGCTATGGCTGGACCTGCCGCCGCAAGCGGCGCCGGAACAGATGCGTGACCGCGTACAGGGCTGGCTCCAACAGGAAGCGCGCAAGCTCTTTACAACGCGACTGGAAGTCTATGGCGAACGCCTTGGCGTGCGCTACACCGCGCTGGGATTATCCTCGGCCACCACGCGCTGGGGCAGCTGCAGCGCAGACGGTCGTATCCGGCTGAACTGGCGTCTCATCCACTTCCCGCTTGGCGTTATCGACTACGTGGTGGCCCACGAACTGGCCCATCTCAAGGAAATGAACCACGGGCCGCGCTTCTGGCAGGCCGTGGCGTCGATCTTCCCGGAATTCGAAGCGGCACGCGACACGCTCAAGTCACATGCGCCCGAGTGGCTGCCGGAGTTCTGAGCGGCCAGCCCCCGCCGCACCGGCGAATGGCGGTGGCCGGCCTCACGTTTCAAGTTAAGAATGGCTCAACGCACCATGAATGATGTTCATTTTCATGGTGACGAGTACAATTGAGCTTTCGTCGTCCCCACACTGAAAACACCATGCGAATGCTCCATACCATGCTGCGCGTCGGCGACCTGCAGCGCTCGATCGATTTCTACACGCGCGTGCTCGGCATGCAATTGCTGCGTCAGAGCGAGAACCCCGAGTACAAGTACACGCTGGCGTTCGTCGGCTACGGTGCCGAGTCGGAGAACACCGTGCTCGAACTGACCTACAACTGGGGCGTGGACAAGTACGAGATGGGCACGGCCTTCGGCCATCTGGCCGTGGAAGTCGACGACGCGTACAAGGCCTGCGACATGATCCGCGCCGCGGGCGGCAAGGTTTCGCGCGAAGCCGGTCCGGTCAAGGGCGGCACGACCGTCATCGCTTTCGTGGAAGATCCGGACGGCTACAAGATCGAGCTGATCCAGAAACACTCGACAAAGGGCGGCCTGTAAGCCGATATCGACTGGCGCTACGTCTGCGAGCCACCTTCGGGTGGCTCGTTTGCATTGGTGCTCGGATCGACCTGCGTCGCGGTACCCGACGCTGTCAGAATTCCACCATCGCGAAATCTTCCTTGCCGACGTCGCATAGCGGGCAGCGCCAGTCGGTCGGGACATCTTCCCAGCGCGTGCCGGGCGCAATGCCGTCTTCGGGATAGCCGGCGGCTTCGTCGTAGATCCACCCGCAAATCACGCAAACCCATTGACGCGATGCCGTTGCGGCGTGCGCGTCGGCGTCATCGGAGGCCGTCGCTGTTGCCTCCCCCGCTTTCCCAGCCTCATCCTGTGTCTGCGCGCGCGCGTGCGCTCCTTGCACGGCGCCCGGATCGAGCAATGTGAAGATCATCGGCGGCTCGGTACCCGAGGTGTCGGTCGTCGATCTGGCCAGATGCGATTGGAGGGATTCGAGAAGCGCCTGCGCTTCGTCGCGGGTCAGGTCGATCCAGAACGGATCGCCTGCGCCGTCATTGAGCCGCGACGGGGAAAACTGCAATTCGACGGCAGAGCCTTTCTTGTACATACGCGTTGATGCTGGTGATGATGGGCACGATCGAAAGGGCAAGCGCCCTCCTCGCGGAGCATGGTATCGGCGCCCGTTCATGGAATAAATCAGCGATTCGGGGAGACATTGTGCCGCATGGCGCAACAATGAGCGCGCACTGACGGCGCCATTACCCGCACTAACTGCACCAGTATGATGCACACGATGTCAGGATCGGTGACAATTGCCGTCACTGCGCAGCGCGTGCGCGATACATCGTCATCCGAATCAATCTCATGAAAACCACTCCGCGTCCGCTCGACGCCACGGCACTGGCCATCATGTTGGGCTTGTGCATGATCTGGGGCGGCCAGCAGGTCGCCGTCAAACTGGCGGTGCCCGTGGTCCCTGCCGTCTTGCAAGCGGGGCTTCGCTCCGTCGTCGCCACCGTGCTCGTCGGCGCCTGGATGCTATGGCGGCGGCAACGCCTGATCAGCGGCGACGGCACCCTCGGTGCGGGCTTGCTCGCCGGTGCGCTGTTCTCGCTGGAATTCCTGTGCATCTTCGTCGGCCTCACGCACACGACCGCCTCGCGCATGGCCGTTTTTCTGTACTCGGCTCCCTGCTTCACTGCCATCGGCCTGCACTGGACCGTGCCCAGCGAGCGGTTGCGTCCCATGCAATGGCTTGGCATGGCGCTCGCGTTCTGCGGCATCGTGGTGGCATTCTCGGACGGCAGCAACACGGACCTCGCGAAGACCTGGCCCGGTGACCTGTTGGGGATCCTCGCCGGGGCATTCTGGGGGATGACGACGGTCGTCGTACGCGCATCGCGTCTGGCCGCGGCCGCCGCCTCGAAGACACTGCTCTACCAGCTCGCGGTCTCGGCGGTCCTGTTGTGCGCGCTGGCGCTCGCGACGGGGAAGGTGCAGATCGAGCCGATGACGCCCACGGTCTGGATCAGTCTCGTCTACCAGTCCATTGGTGTGGCGTTCGCCAGTTACCTGATCTGGTTCTGGCTGCTCACCCGCTACAGCGCCGCGCGTCTGGCCTCGTTCTCGTTTCTCAGTCCGCTTTTCGGCGTGACGTTCGGCGTGCTGATTCTCGGCGAATCGGTCGGCTGGCGCTTCGGTTGCGCCGTCGTGCTGGTGTTCGTGGGTATCAGCCTTGTGAACCGGCGCCGCTGATCGCGCGTGACAAATTCACATATTCGTCGACCGGCACATCTTCGGCGCGACGCGTGAGGTCGAAGCCGAGCGCGTCGAAATCGATCCGGTCGCGATAGCTGTGCAGCGTATTGCGCAGCATCTTGCGACGTTGGGAAAACGCCTGCGCCACGACCGCTTCGAACACATCGAGGTCCACCTCGGGCAAATCGGCCACGGCGCGCGGAATCATGCGCACCACGGCCGAGTCGACCTTCGGCGGGGGATTGAAAGCGTCCGGCGGCACATCGAGCACCTTGTCCATCCAGTAACGGTACTGGAGCATGACCGACAGTCGGCTGTAGTTGCTTGACCCGGCGGGCGCGACCATACGCTCGACCACTTCGTCCTGCAACATGAAGTGCTGGTCGCGCACGAGCGCGGCGTAGCGCATCAGATGGAAGAGTAGCGGGCTGGAGATGTTGTACGGCAAGTTGCCGACGATGCGCAGCGGCGCTTCGTCGCGACGATCGCCCGGCACAAGCGCACCGAAGTCGAAATCCAGCGCATCGCCAGCATGTACGGTGACGCGCTCGCCGAACTTGCGCGTGAGCCGTGCGACCAGATCGCGGTCGAGTTCGACGACGTGCAGATGCGCGAGCCATTCGGTCAGCGGCGTGGTCAGCGCGCCGAGTCCCGGTCCGATTTCAACCATCAGGTCGTCGGTACGCGGCGAGATCGCGCTGATGATCGCGTCGATCACCCCCATGTCGACGAGAAAATTCTGGCCAAAACGTTTGCGCGCCACGTGGCCCTGTTGGACGCCCGTGCGCTTCGATGCGCTACTCATGTGAAATTCCTTATGAACGCGGTTGGGCGGCGGGCGAATCGCTGCTCGTGCCTGCGCTCAGTTGTGCGTGCGTTGCCGCATTGGCGGCCATCGTCGCTGCGGTGCGCAACGCTTCAAGCAGGCTGCCGCTGTCGGCCTGGCCCGTCCCCGCGAGATCGAGCGCCGTGCCGTGATCGACCGAGGTCCGGATGATCGGCAAGCCCAGCGTGACGTTCACGCCTGCGCCGAAGCTCGCATATTTGAGCACCGGCAGGCCCTGATCGTGGTACATGGCCAGAACCGCGTCCGCGCCTTCGAGGTGACGCGGCTGAAACAGCGTGTCGGCCGGATAGGGTCCGCGCGCATCGATACCGACCGCATTGGCGTCCGCCAATGCGGGGGTGATGACGTCGATCTCCTCGCGCCCGAGATAACCCGATTCGCCCGCATGCGGGTTCAGGCCGGTCACGAGAATGCGCGGGCGCGTCACACCGAAATGACGCATCAGATCCTGATTGAGAATGACGAGCGTTCGCAGCAGTTCGTCGCGACGGATCGCACCGGGCACCTGCGCCAGCGGCAGGTGCGTGGTCGCCAGCGCAACGCGCAGTCCTCCGCCCGCGAGCATCATCACCACGCGCGGCGTACCCGTGCGCTCGGCGAGATACTCGGTATGTCCGGTAAAGGCAACGCCACTGTCGTTGATCGTGCTCTTTTGCAAAGGCGCCGTGACAATGGCGTCGTACGTTCCTGCGAGCGCCCCGTCGATGGCGTCGTCGAGCATGGCCAGCACGTAGCGGCCATTGGCGGCGTCGAGACTTCCGGGCGTCACCGGCGCGGCAAGCGGATGATGCACGACGCGCACCGCACCGCTTGCGAGCAGGTCCTGCCACGCATCGCCCAGCCCGACGGCCTGTGCCCGCGCCGCAAGCAACGACGCATCGCCGAGCACGGCAAACCGGCAGCCGGCGAGCGAGGAAGCATCGGAAGGGGAATCAGGCGAAGCGGCGAGGCACTTCACGAGTGCCTGCACCGTCAACTCCGGCCCGACACCCGCCGGCTCACCCGTGGTGATGGCAAGAACGAAGGGCCGGTCGGAAGTCATGCTTGAAATGGGACGAAGGATCGAGTCACGGAGTCACGGCTGGCGCGGCGCTTACTGCTGCGCGTTGCTCAGACGATAGTCGACATAGGCGCTGTCGCGCAGTTGCTGCAACCAGTCGCGGTATTGCTGATCGGCCTTGCGCCCGCGCAGCTCCTGCATGGCGAGGTTGCGTTCCTGATCGCCGGAAACCTGCGACTCGCGATGGCCCAGTGCCTGAATCAGGTGATAGCCGTACTCCGAGCGCACCGGATCGCTGATCTGACCGTCCTTGAGTTCGGACATGGCGCGCTCGAACGCGGGCACCGTCTCGCCGGGCGAAATCCAGCCCAGATCGCCACCCTGCGACGCCGAACCGTCCTTCGAGTTCTCACGGGCCGCGACAGCGAAGTCGAGCTGACCCGCTTCGATCTTCGTCTTGAGATCGAGCAGCTTCTTGCGTGCAGCCTCTTCCGAGACACCGTCACCCACGGGGATCAGGATGTGACGCGCATGGATCTGCGGCACCGTCATGCCCTGATCGCCGCCCTGTTTGCGGGATTCGACCAGCTTGATGACGTGGAAACCGTTGTTGCTGCGAAGCACCTGCGGCACGACAGTGCCCGGCTGCAACTTCTGAATCTGGTTCAGGTACAGGTCGGGAATACGCTCGGGAATACGGAAGCCCATGTCGCCACCGTTCGCGGCATCCGAAGCGTCCGAATACTGTTTGGCCAGCGCGGCGAAATCACCACCGGCCTTCGCCTTGTCCAGCGCCTCGGCAGCCTTCTTCTGCGCGGCGCTGACCTGATCGGCGGACGCACCGTCCGGCACCTTTACCAGAATCTCGCTCAGACGGTATTCCGTCTCCGTCGGCGCAGCCGTGGCGCCGCGCTGTGCGGCGAGATACGAATTGATTTCCGAGTCGCTCACCTGCACCTGGCTGTCGACCTCGCGATCGCGCAGTCGCGCCATGATGATCTGTTCGCGCACTTCCTTGCGGAAGGCATCCCAGGGCACACCGGCCTGTGCGAGACGCGCCTTGTACTGAGCGACGCTCAGACGGTTGTCGGCCGCGATACGCTGCAAGGCCTGTTCGACGTCGGCGTCCTTCACGACGATGCCGACTTCCTTGGCGCGCTGGAGTTGCACCTGCGTGACGATCATCTGTTCGAGCACCTGACGCTGCAACAGGTCGGCGTCCGGTATCGGGCGCTTGGCGAGCGTCAGTTGATGTTTCGCTTCCTCGATACGCGTGTCGAGTTCCTTGCGGGTGATCACGCTGTCGTTGACCACGGCAACGATGGAATCGACCGGACGTGCGGAAGACGCAGGCGCGCCTGCCGCGCGGGCACTGACCGGCGCGGGCTGAGCCACCGCCACCCCGGCGGCGAGACACAGGCTCGCCAGCAGCGAGGCACGCTTCACAAACATGTCATTCATAGTTGCTGAATCGAGAAGGAATCTGGTTCGTCGGCGGCGGCTGATAGCCCGGCACCCCGACCTTGAAGGCTTCTGTGGCGCTGTTGCCGGACTTGGTCAAGCCCTTCAACTCCAACTGCGCGAAGATACGCGAAGTTGTCGTCGTGGCGTTGGTCGCGTAGCGCTGAAGCCCCACCCGGAAGGCCCAGCAGTCGGCATCATACTCGAAACCCGCCAGGGCATCGATGAACGTCTTGTCCGTAATGCTGTAGTTCAGGCGGCCGACGACGCCGAATCGCGGTGTGATCGGCCACTGACCGGAAAGTTCGATCTGGTTGATCGGAGTGACGCCAAGTGTGGTTTGTCCCACCACCGGCGCAGGGTTTCGCAAGTAGCGGTAATACAGATTGAAGACCTTGCGCTCGCCCGGGCGCCAAGTCACACCAACGTCCGATCGGTTGAATTGCGAAGTACTCGGGCTGTACTGGACCGCCGAGCTGAAGGTGATGTTGCTGTACAGCAATGCCGAGCCGCCCACCAGAAAGTCGGACACGCCCGCGTCTTCCGGCACGCCGCCCGGCATCGTCACGCGCGACTGCTGAATGTTGTACCGCTGGGCGTACCAGACACGTCCACGCTCCACCCCCGTATCTGCATCGATCAGACGCGACGTCAGCGCAGCGGTGACACGGTTCGCATCCTGAATGCGATCGACCCCGATGAACGAGTTCTCGCTGAAGATTTCCGCGAGGTTGAAGTCCGCCACCGCGCTATCGAAAATCGGAATCGAGCTCTGATCGCGATACGGCGTATAGACATAAAACAGGCGCGGCTCCAACGTCTGCTTCATCGCCGTGCCGAACAGCGTCAACGGGCGCTCGAACGTCAGCCCCGTATCGAGACTGACCGTCGGCAACGTGCGCGTGATCGACGACTGCATCGTCGAACCGTTCGGATAATTGACGTTGTACGCCGCCGCGTTGAATATGACCTTCGGGACGATGAAATAGCCGGGCGTCAGAATCGGATAGCTCAACGTCGGCTGGGCGTAAATCCGCTCGCCGTTCGGCTGCCCCGTCCATGACGCGATCTGGAAACGGTTGTACCGGATCGGCATGGTGAAATCGAAGCCGTGGAAATCGAGCTTGTTATACGTCGCCGACAGTTCCGGCACCGACTCGTATTGCGGCACGCTGGGCGCAAGCGTCTGATACTTGAGAACACGTGCAAGGAACGCCCAGTCGCCGTAGCTCCACGTCAGTCCAGCTTCGCGACTGTATACGCGTTGCACCCCGGTCTGAAAATTGGTGCCTGCGCCGAAGTCGTCCGGGTAAGTGTCGTCCGACACTTTGGTGAAATTGACGTAGCCATTCACGCCATAGCCTAGCGCCTGGCTATGCTGGAACGTAAATGTGTAACGTGCGTCGCCCGTGACGCGGTCCTTCGGCAGGTATTCGATGTGAAACAGCCCTGCGTACGTCGGCTCGAGATAACGAAAATCGGCCACACCCATCACCCCGCGCTTGGTCATGATGCGCGGCGTGATCGTCAGATCGCGGTTCGGTGCAATGTTGAAATAGTACGGCGTGGCCAGCTCGAAACCCGTGCGACTCGACTGCGTGAACGTCGGCGCCAGAAAGCCGGAGCGCCGCTCGTTCGACGTCGGAAACGACAAATAAGGGCTGGCGAGGATCGGTACACCCTGGAAGAACAGAATGCCGTTATAGGCCGTGCCCTCCTGCTGCTCCTGATCGAACTCGAACTCGGACGCCTTGATGTACCAGGCGGGTGTTTTTCCCTCTTCCGAACATTCGCAGGCGGAGTATGTGCCACGCTGGAGCGTGACGACATTGTTCGCCTCGATATCCGCACGCTCGGACTTCCCGCCGCCGCCCGACACGAGCCGGTAGGTCGGCGTCAACATGTAACCGTCGCCAGCGCTCGTATACATATGCGCTTCGGGGCCGACGAACATATTGCCGCCCTGCGACAAACGCGCGTTGCCGTGCGCTACCACCTCGTCGGTGTCCTGGTCGTACGTCAGGCGATCGCCCTTCACGAACGAACGGTACTTGCGCGCTTCGGCATCGCCGTCGACGGTAGCGTCGACATTGGTCCGACCGGTGAGGCTCATGCCGCGCACGTACATCGGTACGTCTTCACCGTTCGCGAGCGGGTTGTCGACAAGGGCGGGCACCGTACGCAGCACGAGACCATCGCTCTTTGCAATATCGGGAGGGGGAGCTTCCTGCGCACCGGCGAGCGAACACCACACCCCCGGCAAGGAGAGCAGGAGCGCCAGTGGCTTGCGTCGCGTGCGCATCACGCGACGCAGCGAAGAGACTTCATTCGTAAGGACTTGTTTATCCGGCATGTACGCAAACAGCGTGACAATCGTGGCGCCGCTTGCGGGCAGCCAATCCCGCCTGCCCGCAAGGCTTTGCCGGGACATTCGGGACGGTCGATCGAGGTCGAGAAACAGGGCGTCTGGAAAACATGATCGGGTATTATATGGCAAGACGTTTACCGCCCCCATCATGACTGCACATCCCACCGCTTCCGCGAGTGTTTCGAACGCTTCCAGCGCCCTCGCCGACACGACCGATCCCCGCCTGCAAGCGCTGTCGCACTGGCTCTCCGGCCTGTCCGCTCCCTTCTCGCTCGACATGGCCAATTGGTCGCCGGCCTCCGCCGACGCGAGCTTCCGGCGCTACTTCCGCATCGGCAGCTTCGACCCGGCGCATCCGAGCCTGATCGTGATGGACGCGCCGCCGCCACAAGAGGATTGCCGCCCGTTCGTGCACGTTGCCGGTTTGCTCGACGAGGCGGGCCTGCAAGCGCCGAAAGTGCTGGCGGAAGATCTCGCGCAGGGATTCCTGCTGCTCACGGATCTGGGCCGCGAGACCTATCTCGACGTGCTCAACGACGATAACGCGCGAGCGCTCATGCGCGCCGCGCTCGACGCGCTGATCGTCTGGCAGAAGAGTTCCCGCGCCGACGTCCTGCCGGCCTACGACACGGCGCTGCTCCAGCGCGAACTGGATCTGTTCCCCGACTGGTACATCGGCAAGCACCTGAAGGTGGAGCTGAGCGAGGCGCAGCGCGCCACGCTCGATCGCGTCAACCAGTTGCTCATCGAGAGTGCGCTCGCGCAGCCCAGGGTGTTCGTGCATCGCGACTACATGCCGCGCAACCTGATGCCGGGCCTGCCCGGCACCACGGGACCCGGCATTCTCGACTTTCAGGATGCGGTCTACGGCCCGCTCACCTACGATGTCATCTCGCTCATGCGCGATGCGTTCCTCAGTTGGGACGAGGAGCGTCAGCTCGACTGGCTTGCGTACTACTGGGAACGGGCGCGCAAGGCCGGGCTGCCGGTCGACGCCGACTTCGGCGAGTTCTATCGCCAGGCCGAGTGGATGGGGCTGCAACGTCACCTCAAGGTGCTCGGCATCTTCGCGCGCATCAACTACCGCGACGGCAAGCCGCGCTATCTGGCCGACACCCCGCGCTTCATCGAATACGCCCGCAAGGTCGCGGACCGTTACGCGCCGTTGCGTCCGCTGGCCAAACTGCTCGACGAACTGACCGGCCAGCAGGTCGACGTCGGTTACACGTTCTGAGGCCCGCAACATGAAGGCGATGATCTTCGCCGCCGGACGCGGCGAGCGCATGCGTCCGCTCACGGACACGACCCCAAAGCCGCTGCTGTGCGTCGGCGACAAGCCGATCGTGGTCTGGCAGATCGAGGCGCTGGCCCGCGCAGGCTTCACCGATATCGTCATCAATCACGCCTGGCTCGGCGCACAGATCGAGGCCGCGCTTGGCGACGGCAGCGCCTTCGGCGTGCGTCTCGCCTATTCGGCCGAAGCGCAAGCCCTCGAGACGGCCGGCGGCATTGCGAAGGCCCGGGACCTGCTCGAAGGCGACGGCAACATCGTCCTGGCGGTCTCCGGCGACGTCTTCACCACCTTCGATTACGCGACGCTTGCGGCGCCAGCGCAGCGCCTGGCGGCACAGCCGGTACCCGGCATGCATCTGGTGATGGTGCCCAACCCGGCGTTTCATCCGACCGGCGACTTCGCTCTTGACGCCTCGGGCCGTCTGTACGCACGCGAGGCTGCGCCCGCCACCGGCGTACCGCTGACGTTCGGCAACATTGCGCTCTACGACCTGCGGCTGTTCGACGGCATCGCCCCCGGCACACGCATGGCGCTCACACCGCTGTACCAGCGTGCGGTCGCCGCCGGGCAAGCCAGTGGCGAGCGCTTCGACGGCGTCTGGGAGAACGTCGGCACGCCGGCACAACTGGCCGCGCTGGACGCCGAAGTGCGCGCCCGGCACGACCTCGTTCCCGGCAGTAGAATCGCCTGAATACGCGACAGGTCAAACGACCCTAATACGATCGTTGGACGATCTTTGAACGATCCTCGCTCGAACGCCGAAAGAACTACAACCCATCCCCGACAATGGAGCCCGCGATGTCTGATTCCCCGTACCGTGCCCGCCGCGAGCGAGTCATCGAACAGATGCGCAAGGCCGGCGGCGGCGTCGCCATTGTGCCGACGGCCCCCGAAGTGCCGCGCAACCGCGACAGCGACTACCCCTATCGTCACGACAGCTACTTCTATTACCTGTCGGGCTTCACGGAGCCCGAAGCCGTCGTCGTGCTCGATAGCCGTACGGGTCAATCGATCCTGTTCTGCCGTGCGAAGAACGAAGAGCGGGAGATCTGGGACGGGTACCGTTATGGCCCGGAAGCCGCGCGCGAGGCCTTCGGTTTCGACGCCGCTTACGCCATCGACGACATCGACACGCGCTTGCCGCAACTGCTCGCCGATGCCCCCGCCCTCTTCTACGCGCTCGGCGCCTCGGCACAGCAGGACCGTCAGGTGCGTCACTGGCTGAACGCCGTGCGCGCGCAGAGCCGCACCGGCGTGAGCGCCCCGTCGGCGGCCCACGACATCCGCGCGATTCTCGACGAGATGCGGCTGATCAAGGACAGCAGCGAGCTCGACATCATGGCCCGCGCCGGCAAGATTTCGGCCGACGCCCACGTGCGCGCGATGAAGGCGTCGCGCGTCGGGCTGCGCGAGTACCATCTCGAGGCCGAATTGCTGTACGAATTCCGTCGCCACGGTTCCCAGTTCCCGGCGTACGGTTCGATCGTCGCCACCGGCGCGAACGCGACCATCCTGCACTACCGCGCGGGCGACGCAGAACTGCGCGACGGCGACCTCGTGCTGATCGACGCGGCCTGCGAACTCGACGGCTATGCCTCGGACATCACCCGTACCTTCCCGGCCAACGGCAAGTTCACCCCCGCGCAGCGCGAGCTGTACGACATCGTGCTGGCATCGCAGCAGGCAGCCATCGACGCCACCCGTGCGGGCGCGCGCTTCGACGCCCCGCATGACGCCGCCGTACGCGTGCTCGCGCAGGGCATGCTCGATACGGGCCTGCTCAAGCGAGACACCGTGGGCAGCCTTGACGATGTCATCGCCAACAAGTCATTCAGCCGCTTCTACATGCACCGTACGGGCCACTGGATCGGCATGGACGTGCACGACTGCGGCGAATACCGCGAAGACGGGCCGAACGGCGAACGCCCGTGGCGAACGCTGGCGGCGAATATGGTCACGACCATCGAGCCGGGCATTTACGTACGTCCCGCGCCGGATATCGATGAGCGGTACTGGAACATCGGCATCCGGATCGAGGACGATGCGGTCGTCACCGCGCAGGGCTGCACGCTGCTCACGCGCGACGTGCCGGTCGACGCCGACGAAATCGAAGCGCTCATGCGCGGTTGACGCCGGGCGCCCCGCCACCGATGACGAACGCCCAGACTTCCGGCAAGCTCGACACAGTCGACGCACTCGACACGTGCCCACCGGACCCGCGTCCGGCCGGGCGCTTCGACCTCGCGATCGTGGGCGCAGGCCCCGTCGGCACGACGCTCGCCCTGCTGCTCGCGCAACGCGCACCGCACCTGCGTGTTGCGCTCATAGACGCGCGCGGCCCCCAAACCGGGTACGACGATCCGCGCACGCTCGCCCTCTCGCACGGTAGCCGGGAAATTCTCGCGCGCGCAGGCGCGTGGCTGCACGACCGGACAGCGCTTGAGGCCACACCCATCGAGCACATCCACGTTTCGCAGGCGCAACGCTTCGGCAGCACCGAAATCGACGCGCGCGAACACAACGTGCCAGCCCTCGGCTATGTCGTGCGATATGGCGCTCTGATGCACGCGCTCGACGACACGACGGCGCAACTCGCCTCCCGCGTCGAGCGCCTGCCGGTCGACACCTCGCTGACGGTGCTCGATGACGGCGCCCCAGGCCTGCATCATTTCCGGGGGTTCCGTGCCATTGCGCTGCGCCAGGACTCGCAACAGGTCACGATCACGCTCGGCACGTCCGGCGACGATCATGCCTGCACGCTGCACGCCACGCTCGCCGTCAACGCCGAAGGCGGTCTGTTCGAAGGACAGGCCTCGCGCCCTCGCGCCCGGGATTACGGTCAGACCGCGCTCGTCGGTTTCGTGAACTGCGAGCGCCCGCGTATCGGCTGGGCCTGGGAGCGTTTCACGCCGGACGGCCCGCTCGCCCTTCTGCCGCAGGAAAACGGCTATGCGCTCGTGTGGTGTTGCGCTCACGACGAGGCCAAACGGCGCCGTGAACTCGACGACGCCTCGTTCCTCGCCGAGTTGCACGAGGCGTTTGGCGACAGAATGGGCCGATTCACATCGATCAGTGCGCGCGCAGGTTTCCCGCTCGGGCTGAACGCCCTGGGACAGGTGGTCGACGCACGCGTCGCGGCCATCGGCAATGCCGCGCAAACGCTGCATCCGGTCGCCGGCCAGGGGCTGAACCTCGGTCTGCGCGACGCCTTCGACCTCGCCGACACGCTCGTTCGGCACGCCCGCACGGCCACGACGCCGCGTGCCGTGCCTGGCCCCGCCGCACTGCGAGCCTTCGCCCGCCGCCGTCGCACCGACCGGGGACTCACGATTCGTATCACGGATGCACTGCCGCGCATCTTCGGCATCGACGCCACACCGGTCGCCCTGCTGCGCGGCATCGCGCTCGCCGGTCTGGACCTCGTCCCGCCGCTCAAAACGGCCTTTGCCCGTCAGATGATGTTCGGCCAGCGGGGCTGAGTCCGGGACATTTCCGAAGGGATCCCCAGGAAGATTGCACAATTTTTAGGCGACAAGGACGGGTTTTCGCCGTAAAATAGCGATCTTTTTCCCGGCTGTTCCCCAGACATCGTGCGTATCGGTCCACACGAACTCCGCAATAACCTGTTCGTCGCCCCCATGGCGGGTGTGACGGACCGGCCTTTCCGCCAGTTGTGCAAACGACTGGGCGCGGGCTATGCCGTCTCGGAGATGGTGGCGTCCAACGCCCAGTTGTGGAAAAGCGAGAAGACGATGCGCCGCGCCAACCACGCGGGCGAAGTCGCGCCGATCTCGGTGCAGATCGCGGGCGCAGACCCGGCGATGATGGCCGAGGCCGCCCGCTACAACGTCGAGCGTGGCGCCCAGATCATCGACATCAACATGGGATGTCCGGCCAAGAAGGTCTGTAACGTGGCCGCAGGTTCGGCGCTATTGCAGAACGAACCGCTCGTCGCCCGTATCGTGTCCGCCGTCGTCGGCGCCGTGGGCGACGTGGTGCCGGTCACGCTGAAGATTCGCACGGGCTGGGACCGCGAGCACAAGAATGCACTCACCGTCGCGCGGATTGCCGAAGAGTGCGGCATCAGCATGCTCACGGTGCACGGCCGCACGCGTGCCGACCTCTACCATGGCGACGCGGAGTACGAAACCATCGCCGCCGTGAAGGCGGCGGCGCGCATTCCGGTCGTGGCCAACGGCGACATCACGTCCGCGCAAAAGGCCAAGCACGTGCTCGACGTCACGGGCGCCGACGCCATCATGATCGGCCGGGCCGCGCAGGGGCGGCCATGGCTGTTCCGCGACATCGAGCTCTTTCTCACGACGGGCGAGATCGCATTGCCGCCGCGCGTCGACGAAATCCAGCAAATCATGAACGAACACCTCGAGGACCATTACGAGTTCTACGGGGAGTACACCGGTGTACGTACCGCGCGCAAGCATATTGCGTGGTACTCGCGTGGCCTGCCGGGGGCAGCCACATTCCGTCAGCGGATGAATACGCTGGACACCACGCAGGAACAGTTGGCTGCGGTCAACGCGTTTTTCGAAGAGCAGAAGGTGCACTCGGACCGCCTCTGCTATGAACAAGAATCTCCGAGGGAGCTATTAGCCGCATGAGCAAAGCAAACATAGAACAATCGGTGCGCGACAGTCTGGATATGTACTTCCGGGATCTGGACGGCGCACGCCCCCATGATGTCTACGACATGGTCGTTTCCGTCGTCGAAAAGCCCCTGCTCGAGTTCGTCCTCGGCAAGGCCGACGGCAACCAGTCGCTCGCTGCGGAGTATCTGGGGATCAACCGCAACACGCTGCGCAAGAAGTTGCAGCAGCACGGCCTGCTGTAAAGGCAGCCCCCGCCCGGGCTGCCGGCCCGGCCGGTCTCGCCCGCGAGCGTTCACCCGCCCGTTTTTGCCGCTTCACTACCGTCCGTCATGATCAAGCAAGCTCTCATCTCCGTCTCCGACAAGACCGGCATCGTCGACTTCGCCAAGTCGCTCGCCGCCCAGGGTGTGTCGATTCTCTCCACCGGCGGCACCGCCAAACTGCTGGCCGACGCTGGCCTGAAAGTGACCGAAGTGGCCGACTACACCGGCTTCCCGGAAATGCTCGACGGGCGCGTGAAGACGCTGCACCCGAAGGTGCACGGCGGCATCCTGGCGCGCCGCGATCTGCCCGAACACATGGCTGCGCTCGATCAGCACGGCATTCCGACGATCGACCTGCTCGTGGTGAACCTGTACCCGTTCGTGCAGACGGTGGCCAAGGACGACTGCTCGCTCGAAGACGCCATCGAGAACATCGACATCGGCGGCCCGACCATGCTGCGCTCGGCGGCCAAGAACCATCGTGACGTCACCGTGATCGTCGACCCGGCCGACTACGGCGTGGTGCTCGACGAAATGAAGGCGAACGGCAACACCGTCGGCTACGCGACGAACTTCCGTCTGGCGACCAAGGTGTTCGCGCACACCGCGCAATACGACGGCGCGATCACCAATTACCTGACAAGCCTGGGCGAGTCGCTGCGTCACAGCGAGCGCTCGGCCTACCCGGCAACGCTGAACCTCGCCTATACCAAGGTGCAGGACATGCGTTACGGCGAGAATCCGCATCAGAGCGCCGCGTTCTACCGCGACATCACCACACCCGAAGGCGCCCTGGCGAACTATCGTCAGTTGCAGGGCAAGGAACTGTCGTACAACAACATTGCCGATGCCGACGCCGCCTGGGAATGCGTGAAGACGTTCGAAGCGCCGGCCTGCGTGATCATCAAGCACGCGAACCCGTGCGGCGTGGCCGTGGCAGCATCGCCCGCCGAAGCGTACGCCAAGGCATTCCAGACGGATCCGACCTCGGCGTTCGGCGGCATCATCGCCTTTAACCGCGAAGTCGACGAAGCCGCAGCGCAAGCCGTGGCGAAGCAGTTCGTGGAAGTGCTGCTCGCGCCGTCATTCAGCGAAGCCGCGAAGCAGGTCTTCGCCGCCAAGCAGAACGTGCGTCTGCTGGAAGTGCCGCTGGGCAATGGCGTGAACCAGTACGACTTCAAGCGCGTTGGCGGCGGCCTGCTCGTGCAGTCGCCGGATGCGAAGAACGTGGCGCCGCACGAACTGCGTGTGGTCACGAAGCGTCACCCGACGCCGAAGGAAATGGAAGACCTGCTGTTCGCATGGCGTGTGGCGAAGTACGTCAAGTCGAACGCCATCGTGTTCTGCGCCGGCGGCATGACGCTGGGCGTGGGCGCAGGCCAGATGAGCCGCGTCGACTCGGCCCGTATCGCAAGCATCAAGGCGCAAAACGCCGGTCTGTCGCTCAACGGCTCGGCCGTGGCCTCCGACGCCTTCTTCCCGTTCCGTGACGGCCTCGATGTGGTGGTCGATGCCGGCGCGACGTGCGTGATTCACCCGGGCGGTTCGATGCGCGACGACGAAGTCATCGCCGCGGCCGACGAGCGCAATGTCGCCATGCTGATGACGGGCACGCGTCACTTCCGCCACTAAGCGACCACCACGCCCTGCCGGACTTCCCCGCGCTGGCCCTCATCCGGCCATGCGCGCAGACGGAAGACCGAAACGCAAAAAGGACATCCTCGGATGTCCTTTTTGTGTGGCGCGCGACGCATGTGATGACAACCCGCATCGGGCTTGCGCCCGGCGCCGAACCGGCACCGGGCGCGTCCGACACTTCCGGCGACGCTGCCCCCCCGGGTCGACGTCGCACGACGAAGCGGTGACGGTTCCGCCTCTGAAGCCTTGCGTGAGTTGCGCTCAGAAGTAGTGCGCGAGACCCACGGCCACGCCCACCTGATTGCTGCCCGGCACGATAGTCATGCCGTAGCCGGTCACGCCGAGGTTCGAGCCGTTCTGGTTGCGCGAGAAGCCGACTTCCGCAAACAGCTGCGTGCGCTTGGAGAGCAAATACGCCGCGTTGGCCGCCAGCAGGTAGGGATGCTGGTTCGCCGAGGTGATGTTGTTGTAGTAGATCGCGCCCGAGAGAATCACTTCGGTCACCGGCCGGTATTGCAGGCCCGCGAAGTACAACTCGTTGCGCCCGGCCACGCCCGGCACTTTGCTCAGGTACCACTGATAGCCGATGTAAGGCTTCCAGTTGCCGATGGCATAACTCGCACCCGCTGCCACGCGCTGCGTCGTGGCGCCCTGCGTCGCGACGGACGTACCCTGTTGCTGATCGTAAGCCACCGAAACATTGAGCGGTCCGTTGGCGTAACCCAGCGACACGCCATACTCCTTGCCGACGCGCCATTCGCCCGGCACCTGTCCGCCATTGGCAATGCTCGCGTCATAACCCGTCGAGAACAGCCCGGCGATCTTCACGCCACTGAAGTTGCCCGCGTACTTGATCGAGTTGTCCGCCTTGCCGACGAACTGCGGATCGAGCGCCGGGAGCGCGTAGCTGTAGTAGCTCATCGGATCCAGTTCGAGAAAGGCGTCGTAGATCAGATTCTTCTGACGGCCAAGCGTCAACGCGCCCCATTCGTTCTGCAAACCGACGTAGGCCTGACGGCCGAACATCCGTCCGCCTTGCTGCAACTGCCCCGTGTTGAGGTTGATACCCGCTTCGAGTTGCATGATGGCCTTGAGACCACCGCCGAGGTCTTCGGAACCCTTGAAGCCGAAGCGATTCGGTGCCTGCGAGCCGTTACTGGCGCGCAGCAACGACGACTTGCTTCCGTTGGCGTTGACACCCGCGTTGCTCAGGTACTCCACGCTGTTATCCAGAATCCCGTAGATCTGCAACCCGTCAGCCTTGGCGCCACCCGCTGCGAACGCCAACGCCAACGCCATCGCCATCCAGATCTTGCGCTTGCTGTGTTTCATGACATTCCCTTGTTTATATTGGACTACGAATTACACCGCCGTCATGCACTGCGAGACGGCCGCGCCTTACGCCTCATGCGGGCGCTTCGGCACGCGGCCGCTGGGGGGAGCGTTACGATCTCAGGCCGCGCATATCCGTGGCGAGGGATCGGCGCGACGCGCCGACTGGCTACCCGACGAAAGGTCGACAGAGAGGTCGACGCCGTTTCTCAATGCCGTCATCTCGGCGAGGATGGCCAGCGCGATCTCCGGCGGCGTGCGCGCACCGAGCGGCAAACCGACGGGGCCATGCAGGCGGTCGATTTGCGCGGCGCTCAGATCGAACATCGCCAGCCGTTCGCGGCGCGACGCCTGATTGCGCCGCGAACCGATCGCGCCGACATAGAACGCATCGGACTTGAGCGCTTCGAGCAACGCCATGTCGTCGAGCTTGGGATCGTGCGTGAGCGCGACGATGGCTGTATTGCCGTCCGGACGCAGGCGCACGATCAGGTCGTCGGGCATCTCTGTCGAGCGTGTGACGTGCGGTGTCTGCGTCGGCTCGATCGCCATGTCGTGGATATCGCGCGGATCGCAGATCACGATCTGATAGCCGAGCGGCACGGCCATGCTCACAAGGTGACGGGTCAGTTGTCCGTCGCCGATCACGATGATTCGCCAGCGCGGGCCGAACGGCACGCTCAGGCGCGCAGGCGTGTACGCGAACGCCACCGGTTGCGAGGCCGTTCGCACACGCGCCTGCCCGGTGCGCAAGTCGAGCTCGCGCACCCCGAGATGTCCGGCGGCAATGGCTTTGCGCATGGCGTCGAGTTCGCTGCGCGGTGTCACGTGCTCGATGACGAGTTCGAGCGTTCCGCCGCAGGGCAGGCCGAATCTGTGGGCTTCGTCGGCGCTCATGCCATACGTCTGCACATGCGGACGCAAGCCCGGGCGAAAGCCGGCGGCGACCTTGGCGAGCAAGTCGTCCTCGATGCATCCGCCCGACACCGAGCCAGCCACCCGGCCACGCGTGGTCAGCGCCATCAGGGCGCCGACCGGGCGCGGCGCCGAACCCCAGGTGCGGGCAACACTCGCGAGCAGGACATCGTCGCCCTGCGACTGCCAGCGTGCGACGGCGTCCAGCACCTCGGCGTCGAGCCCGTCCATTACACGTGGCCCTTTCCAGAGGACGAGGGCGAGGACGCCGCCGTCGCCAGCGCACGCGCCTCGGTCACCGTCTGCGGCAACGGCATGGTGCGCGCCCGCACGCCCGTGGCGCGACGAATCGCCTGCGCCACGGCCGGCGCCATCGGCGGCAGCGAGACTTCCCCGCAGCCCTGCGGCGGACGGTCGCTGGGCAGGATCACCGTTTCGACTTTCGGCATCTCCGCGAGATACAGCAGCGGATAATCGCCAAAGTTGCTTTGCTCGACGCTTCCGTTGGCGAACGTGATCTGACTCTTGAAGGTGTTGGTCAGCGCGAAGCCAATGCCGCCTTCGATGTTCGCCCGGATGAGGTTCGGGTTGATCGCACGGCCGCAATCCACGCCGCACACCACGCGTTCGATCTTGAAGCGATCGTTCACGACACGCATCTCCACCGCGAGCGCAACATACGTCGAGAAAGCCGCGCCGCGCCCCGTGTAGGTGCAATAGCCGAAGCCGCGATGCACACCGGGTTTCGCCTTCGCCTGCCATCCTGCCGAGCTCACCGTGGTGTCGATCACACGTATGGCAAGCGGGTCGTGCCGGAGCAGTCGCCTGCGATAGTCGATGGGATCGACGCCCGCCGCTTCCGCCATCTCGTCGATGAAACTCTCGAGAAAGAACACGCTGGAGGTCGACCCGACTGAGCGCATGAAGCTCACGGGAATGTTCGGCTGCGGCACGTCGATGCCTTCGACGAGCAGGTTCGGCACCGCATAGACCAGGTCGTAGAGACCATCGAGCATGGTCTCGTCGTAACCGGCCTTCTCGTAGTGGTCCTTCTTGATGACGTTGTACATCGACTGCCCGGCCACGCGCATATGCATGGCCCTGGGCAATCCGTCGTTGCCGAGCACCGCCTGGAAGCGACCCGACGCGCACGGGCGATAAAAGCCGTGACGAATGTCGTCTTCTCGCGAGCGAATCACCTTGACGGGACGTCCCACGGCAGCCGACGCCACGGCCGCATGAATAACGAAGTCCGGCACATACTTGCGCCCGAAGCTGCCGCCGAGGAACGTGGTGTGCACGATGACCTTCTCCGGCGGCAATTTGAAAAAGCCCCCGAGCGCCCAGCGTACCTTGTCCTGCCCCTGAATCGGCCCCCAGACTTCGATCTCGCCCTTGTCCTTTCGCACATGCACGGTGGCGTTCACGGGCTCCATCGTCGCGTGGACGATGTAGGGCGAGTGGTATTCCCCGGTGACGACCTTGCCGCCCGCTGCGATCAATCCCTTCGCGTCGCCGATGTGGGTGGCGACGCCGCCCTTTGCGTGCAGCAACGCCTCGCGACGTTGCGAGAGAATCGTCGCGCTGTCGGCGGCAGGCCCGGCCTTCCATTCCACGTCGAGTGCGTCGCAGGCCTTCTTCGCGCGCCAGTAGTCTTCGGCCACGACGATCACGGCGTCCTTGGCGAGCACCACGTCGTGCACGCCTTTGCGTGCCTTGATCTCGTCGCGATTGCGCACGGACAGCGGCGTACCGCCGGAGGTCGGCGCCATTCGGACCGCGCCGACGAGCATGTCCGGCACTTTCACGTCGACGCCGAAGATCGCCGAGCCATCCACTTTCGACGGCGTATCGAGGCGCGCGACCGATTTGCCGATCAACGCATGTGCCGCCTCGTTCTTGAGACGGGGATGCGGGTTAAGCGGCCAATTCGCCGCTTCAGCGACGAGCTCGCCGTATCCGAACGAACGACCCGATTGCGGATGCATGACGCGGCCATCGCGCGTGACGCAATTGGTCGTGCGAACGCCGAAGCGGCGGGCAGCGACGCTCACGAGCGCTTCGCGCGCCTGTGCCCCGGCAATGCGCAGGCGCTCGTAGAACAACGTGGCGGACATCGACGCGCCGACGAACTGCTGCAACGCTTCGTTCGCCGCAGCGGTCCGGTACGCGTCGCGCCCCGTCACAAATTCCACGCGCACGCGCCGCCAGTCGGCGTCGAGTTCGTCGGCCAGTACCTGCGGCAAGCCGGTGTACACGCCCTGGCCCACTTCACACTGCGAGAGGCCGAGAACGGTCGTGCCGTCGGGATCGATGCGAATCCAGTCGTTGATTTCGACAAGGTTGTCCCCGGCGGCATGTGCCTCGGGACTGGCCAGCCACGATGCCGAGAGCGGAATCATGAGACTGCCTGCGGCCAGCGACATGCCTTTGAGCCACTGGCGGCGTGAGTGCGAGGTCGGTGAGTCCATGGGGCTGGTGGTTGTGGCGAGCGCGGTGGGCGTCGTGGCGGGCGTCGTCGTGTCAGCGTTTTGCCGCGTCATGGATCGCCTCCCGGATACGGTGATAAGTAGCGCAGCGGCAGAGATTGGTCATCGCCTCGTCGATTTGCGCGTCGGTCGGATGCGGATGCTTGTCGAGCAGTGCGGCGGCAGCCATGACCATGCCGGACTGGCAGTAGCCGCATTGCGGCACGTCCTTGGCGATCCATGCCTGTTGAATCGGATGCGAGCGCGCGCTCGAGAGCGCTTCGATGGTCGTGATGCGTTTGCCGGCCACCGCCGAGACGGGCATCACGCACGTGCGTGTGGCCACGCCGTCGATATGCACCGTGCAAGCGCCGCACGCGCCGATGCCGCAACCGTATTTGGTGCCGGTCAGGCCCGCGGCATCGCGAATGACCCAGAGCAAAGGCGTGTCGTCTTCGCCATCGAAGACGAAGGGCCGCCCGTTGAGTTGGAATTCCATTGACTCTCCCGTTGTGTCTGCGCGCTGCCGCGGTGCGCCTCCAGGGGCACCGGCAGACGGCGAGTGAATTCTCACAACGAGGAAATTGCCGGACAACGGCCGCGCGGCCCGAAAAGGATGCCATTCGTCCAGAGACGGGAAAACCCTCACGGGTGACGGTTGTCGCGGGTGCGGTGGGTGTCGCGGGGGTCGCGACTGTGGTGGCGGTGGCCGCTTTGCCGCTTTGGTGAACGTAAGGCGTATGTGCGGCCCGACTCAGCCGCCGAGTTCGCAGCTTCGCAGGTATTCGCGAGGTGGCAGGCCGTAGCAGCGACGAAACGCGCGGGTGAAGGCCTTTTCGGACGCATAGCCGACGGCATCCGCCACGTCGCCGATGCGTGCGCCCGCCCCCGCGAGACGCTCGGCCGCCAGATACATGCGATGCGTGGTGAGGTACGTCATCGGCGACTCGCCGACGAGTTCGCGAAAACGCAGACAGAACTTCGAGCGGGACATGCCTGCGATCACGGCGAGTTGCTCCACGGTCCACGGCCGCTGCGGTGCTTCGTGCATGGACGCGATGGCGCGCCCCAGCTGCGGATCGGTCATGCCGCGCAACCAATGCGTGCTGGCGCCACCGTGCTTGCTCAGATAGGCGCGCAGAATCTGCACGAACAACACGTCGGCCAGACGTGCGACGGCGACACGCCATCCCGCCCCCCTCTGCATCGATTCCTCGATGAACCCCGCAATGGTAGTGGTGAGCAAGGCAGGGACGGCGGGATCGCCGGCACGAATGTGAATGAGCGGCGGCAGCGACGCGAGCAGCGGATTACGAACGCGGTCACGGAACATCACGACACCGGTGTACAGATCGCTTACCGGACCGTCGCCCCCGGCGCGAAACGCCAGCGGCGTGTCGAGGCGAGGCTCGATGCCCTGCGCCGACATCATCGCTTCGAAGACGATCGGCACCTCGTCCAGCGATGAGCACATCACGTGCTCGTGCCCATGCGGGAGCAGCACGCAATCTCCCGGCTCGACACGCACCGGCGCCATGCCCGCCACGACGAGATAGAACGGTTCGCCCATTGCCGTGCGAAACGGCGCACCGTCGAGCGCCGGTTTGCGTAACGACCAGGGGGCGCCGAACGTGAAGCGGCCCGTGACGACGGCATCCGCGCGCAAATCGCTCAGCACGTCGCTCAGCGGGTCCATCGCGTCCCGCCTTGCGCTCCACTTTGCGCCCCACAGCCGCACTTTTGTTTCATGGGTGGAACCTTGATTTACTTATGGATAACCGAAGTATGCCGTTTTGCTGACCGGAAAAGTATTGGGATTGTCCTGAGGGCGCGACAGGAAGGTTGGCGGGGTCGCCGGGACACACGCGTGTGAGCGCTGCGGCGGAAGCGGGCGCGGAATCCTGCGCGCGATGGCGCGCCGCGTGGGCGGGATGCTGAAGTGCGAGCCTGTGTCCGGCGGGGCAGGACACAGGTGCGATGTGGCGCTTGCGGATCAGTGACGTTGGCGACGCCAGTGGCGTCAGTGGCGTCGGAGCGACTTCAGTGGCGCGCGAGAGTGGTGAGGAAGACGTCTGTAGCCGCGTCGACGGCCTGCAATTCGCAATTGAGTCCACCTTCGGTACGGTCGATCTCGTTCATCTCGTTGATCAGCAGCGCATGACCCGCCGCAAGGGTCGTCTGCGCATCGCCGAAGGCGACACGCACCTCGCCGTGTGCGCAGTAGAGAAACGCCACGGCGGTATGCACCGGCAGCGGCCAGGTCAGCGTCTGCCCTTCGAGACGGTGTTGCGTCAACGTGTGCCGCCATTCGCCGCGACGTGTCATGACGTTGAAGTCGTCAATCGGCACGCCGGGCACATCGAGTACCGGCGTGCTGCTCACGGCCAGTTCCCCGGCGAAGGCGTAGGGCGGCGTGTGCGTCGTCAACGTGACATCCGGACGCCCCTGCACGTTGAGCGTAAGCGTGCCGCCCCGGACGATAGCGAGCGACCGGTCAATGCCGGCGAATACCGAGAACGGGCCGGGTGCAGCCACCGTGGCCGTGCTGATACGCCAGTCGAAACCGTCTTCGCCGGGTCGACGCGCCACGGCGAGTTCAGTCGTGACACCCTGACCGTTCTTCCACGGCATTGTCAGAAAGTCGGCCGGGCCGAGCACTTGTCGTTTCATTGGCGGACTTCACCGTGACCGAACACGACATACTTCAGGCTCGTGAGTCCTTCGAGACCCACGGGGCCACGCGCGTGCAGCTTGTCGTTCGAGATACCGATTTCCGCGCCCAGACCGAACTCGAACCCGTCGGCGAAACGCGTGCTCGCGTTGATCATCACGCTGGCCGAGTCCACTTCGCGCAGGAACTGCATGGCGTCGGTGTAGTTCTCGGTCACGATGGCGTCGGTGTGATGCGAGCCGTAATGGTTGATGTGGGCGATGGCCGCCGCCATGCCGTCGACGATCCGGATGGCCAGCACCGGCGCGAGGTACTCCGTCGACCAGTCTTCCTCGGTTGCGGCGATGGCGCCGCTTACGCCGGCTTGCGCCAGGGCGGCCAGCGTGCGCTCGCACCCCCGCAATTCGACCTGCTTGCTCTGGAACATGCGCGCGATGGCGGGCAACTGACCGATGGCCTGCTGATCGATGAGCAACGTCTCCATCGTGTTGCAGGTGCCGTAGCGATGCGTCTTCGCGTTCTCGCAAATTGCGAGCGCCTTGGCCGGGTCGGCCTGCGCGTCGACATAGACGTGACAGATGCCGTCGAGGTGCTTGATCATCGGCACGCGGGCGTCCTGCATCAGACGCGCGATCAGGCTCTTGCCGCCACGCGGCACGATCACGTCCACGTATTCCGTCATGGTGATGAGCTCGCCGACCGCCGCGCGATCCGGTGTGCTCACGACTTGCACGGCGTCCCCGGGCAGGCCGGTGGCAGCCAGCGCATCGGCGATGAGCGCCGCCAGCGCCGTATTGCTCTCGATGGCCTCCGAGCCGCCGCGCAGAATCGTGGCGTTGCCCGACTTGAGACAAAGCGCCGCGGCGTCGATGGTCACATTGGGACGCGATTCGTAAATGATGCCGATCACGCCCAGCGGCACACGCATCTGGCCGACCTGAATGCCGCTCGGCTGCACACGCACGTTGCCGATTTCACCGATGGGGTCGGCCAGGCTCGCGATCTGGCGCAACCCTTCGATCATCGTGCGCAGGGCTTTGTCGGACAGCGTGAGACGGTCGATGAACGCTGCATCCTGACCGTTGGCCCGTGCGCGCTCGAGGTCGCGGCGGTTCACTTCCTGCAAGCTCGCGCCTTCACGCTCGATGGCGTCGGCAATCGCGAGCAGGGCGCGGTTCTTGGCAGCGGTATCGGCGCGCGCCATCGCACGCGACGCTTCGCGCGCGCGTTGGCCCAGCGACTGCATGTAGGCTTTGATATCCACGTTGATATCCATATCGTCGGCTTCAATGTTGGCGATCGTCTCGCCGATGGGTTCTGTTGACTCTTGTTCTATTGACTCTCGGCGCGCGCCGCGTTCGATAAACGCGGAGAGCGCCGCTGGCATGTCGCCTGTGTTGCGCAAGATTGTCCGTCAATTACGCAGGCCTTGCTCGCGCGTCTCCCGTGTCTCGGGAGCCATGACGACCCATGACGGTCCAGGACCGCCCAAGACGGCAAGACGCTCAGGAGGGAATGTCGGGCGCGCTCTACGCGTGCGCCGGGCGAGGCGCACGAACGGAGCGCGCCATCGGCGCTCGCTCGCCGGCGAGCAGCAAGCCGAGTTGCAGCATGCCGTCCCACGGGTCGCCCGGCAGGCCTTCGGCGCGCAAGCCCTTGACCTGCCGGTCCAGACGAGCAGCCAGTTGCAGCGCTTGTGCGAGCATGGGCGCGGTGACGCGATTGGCCGCCTGTTCCATCAGACGCTCGCGCGGGCCCCAGACACGGTACTCCCGCAGCAGCATGGCAAGCGGTTTGCCCGACGCCATGCCGCGCGTGATCTTGGCGAGCGTACGGACCTCTTCCGTCAGTGCCCACAGGACAAGCGGTGCGGCCTCGCCCTCCCCGCGCAGGCCGTCGAGCATGCGCACCAGACGCGCCACGTCGCCCGAGAGCACGGCTTCGCTGAGCTTGAAGACATCGTAGCGGGCAACGTTGAGCACGGCATCCTGCACTTGCTCGAATGTCAGGGTGCCCGACGGATACAGCAGGCCCAGTTTCTGAATTTCCTGATGCGCGGCAAGCAGGTTGCCTTCGACGCGATCGGCGATGAACTGCAATACGCGCCGCCCCGGCTCACCCGCTTCGACCCGCTGCCCCTGCATACCGAGGCGCTGGGCGATCCAGTCCGGCAAACGCACACGGTCGACCGGATCGACCTTCACCGTCACGCCCACGCGATCGAGCGACGTGAACCAATCGGACTTGCTGGCTGCCGCGTCGAGTCGGGGAAGCGTGATGATGGTCAGCACATCGCTATTGGCCGCATCGGCATGCGCCTTGAGCGCCGCACCGCCGTCCTTGCCCGGCTTGCCGCCGGGAATGCGCAGTTCGATGAGCTTGCGGTCGCCGAAGAGCGACATCGATTGTCCGGCATTGGCAAGCGCGCCCCAATCGAAGCTGCGCTCGACACTCAGCACGTCGCGCTCGGTGTACCCGCCCGCACGCGCCGCCGCACGCACGCGATCCACCGCCTCCTGGACGAGCAGGCTCTCGTCGCCGTAAATCGTGTAGACCGGCGAGAGGGTTTTGGCGAGGTGCGCGTCGAGCGCGTCGGGCCGCAATTGCATGATGACTGTCGGTATGTGCCTGCGAACGGTTCGGAAATTACTCTTCGCGCTTGATTTCCGGCATGGACTTCACCGCTTCCATGCGTCGAATGATCTGATCGACGGCATCCTTTTGCATATCGCGATTGAGCAGCGCCGCTTCCGTGTCGCGCGCCGTCGTCTCGTTGTCGCTGTACGGCAAATTGCGCACCAGGCGGATGGTCGTCAACGGAATGATGGGTCTGCCGTCCGGTGTCACAAGCTGAAACGTGAATGCGCTGCGCATTTCATACTCGCGCGCCTGACCGTTCGAATCCAGACTGACCGCCGTACGGGTGTTGCTAATGCCCACGATCTCCAGCCGCGCGTCCGCATCTTTCGGATCGGTGACGACCACGGTGCCCTTGCTACCGTAGCGGATGTATCGCGAGATATCGGTCGCCATCTGTCCACCGCCCGAAATGTACAGACGATGAAACGCATACTCGCTCGCCCCGCGCAACTGGAAGCCGCAAGCGCTCAGCGTCAATGCGGTCGCCAGCAACGCGATCCAGCCGAAAACCCTGCGCGTCACACCGACGCCTCGTTGCCCGAATGTCATTTGCACGGAATGTGCCCTCTTCTGGCCAAACTTGAACTTCACCGGTGGCGGCGGTCGCCGCCCCGGCGCTTGCGAATACGCGACTGCGCAACTACGCGAATCAATGAATACCGGCGGATCAGACCACGACGTTCACAAGACGGCCCGGCACGACGATGACTTTCTTCACCGGCTTGCCTTCACCGAACTTGGCGGTCATTTCGTGTGCGAGTGCCGCCTGTTCGATGGCTTCACGCGAGGCGTCCTTCGCCACGCGCACCGCGCCGCGCACCTTGCCGGCCACTTGCAGCACGAGTTCGATTTCGTCCTGCACCAGCGCCGCTTCGTCGACTTCCGGCCACGCGGCGTCGAGCAAGTCGCCCGATTGTGCGGCGTAACCCAGTTCCACCCACAGACCATGCGTGACGTGCGGCACCACGGGGTACAGCACGCGCAGCAGAATGCCGTAGCACTCACGCACCGCGCCGGCACCGGCCGCCCCCTTGTCGCTCTCGATGGCGTTGAGCATCTTCATCGCCGCCGACACGACCGTGTTGTACTGCACACGCTGGTAGTCGTAGTTGGCTTGCTTGAGCACACTGTGAATTTCGAGACGCAGCGCCTGTGCCGCCGGATTCGCGGTGTCGATGGCCGCATCTGCCTGACGCAGCAACGCAGCGTGCGACTGACCGAAGCCCCACAGACGACGCAGGAAGCGGCTGGCCCCTTCCACACCGGCGCCCGACCATTCGAGCTGTTGCTCCGGCGGGGCGGCGAACATCACGAACAAACGCGCCGTGTCCGCACCGTACGAATCGATCAGCGACTGCGGATCGACGCCATTGTTCTTCGACTTCGACATCTTTTCGATGCCACCGAGCGTCACGTCTGCGCCGTCGGCCTTCGAGGTCGCACCGACCGGGCGGCCCTTGTCGTCGAACTGAACCTGCACGTCGAGCGGGTTGAACCAGGTCTTCTTGCCCGCCGCATCCTCGCGATAGAAAGTCTCGTTGAGCACCATGCCCTGCGTGAGCAGGTTCTGCGCCGGCTCCTTGAAGCTCACCAGTCCCAGGTCGCGCATGACCTTGGTCCAGAAGCGCGAGTAGAGCAAGTGCAGGATCGCGTGCTCGATACCGCCGATGTACTGATCCATCGGCATCCAGTAATCGGTGCGCTCGTCGACCATGGTCTTGGCGTCCGGGCAGGCGTAGCGCGAGAAGTACCACGACGAATCCACGAACGTGTCCATCGTGTCCGTCTCACGGCGCGCCGGCTTGCCGCACTTCGGGCAATCGCACTTGAGAAACGCTTCGGACTTGGCCAGCGGGTTGCCGGTACCGTCCGGCACGAGGTCTTCGGGCAGCACAACCGGCAGGTCCTTTTCGGGGACCGGCACGGCGCCGCACGTATCGCAGTGAATAATGGGGATCGGCGTGCCCCAGTAGCGCTGACGCGAAATACCCCAGTCGCGCAGGCGGAACGTGACCTGCTTGTCGCCCACGCCTTGCGCCTTGAGGTCGGCAGCGATGGCGTCGACGGCGGCCGCAAAGCTCAGGCCATCGTACTTGCCGCTGTTGATCAGCGTGCCTTCCTTCTCGCCGTACCAGGCTTGCCAGGCATCCGTGGAGTACGTCTGGCCTTCGACGGCCACCACCTGACGAATCGGCAGATCGTACTTGCGGGCGAACGCGAAATCGCGCTCGTCGTGGGCCGGCACGCCCATCACGGCGCCTTCGCCGTAGCCCATCAACACGTAGTTGCCGATCCAGACTTCGACCTTGTCGCCCGTGAGCGGATGCGTCACGAAGAAGCCCGTGGGCATGCCCTTCTTTTCCATCGTGGCGATGTCGGCCTCAGCCACGCCGCCCTGCTTGCACTCGGCGATGAACGCCTGCAAATCCGGGCGATCCGCAGCCAGACGCGTTGCCAGCGGGTGCTCCGCTGCGATGGCGGCGAACGTCACGCCCATGATCGTATCGGCACGCGTGGTGAATACACGAAGCAGTTTTTGCTCGCCGTCGAGTTCGTACGGGAAGCCGAAGTTCACGCCGAAGCTCTTGCCGATCCAGTTCTGCTGCATCACCTTCACGCGCTCGGGCCAGCCGAGGTCGTCCAGGTCGCCGAGCAGTTCGTCGGCGTACTCGGTGATACGCATGTAGTACATCGGAATTTCGCGCTTTTCCACCAGCGCGCCCGAGCGCCAGCCGCGACCGTCGATCACCTGCTCGTTGGCGAGCACGGTCTGATCGATCGGGTCCCAGTTGACGGTGCCCGTCTTCAGATACACCACGCCCTTTTCGAGCATCTTCAGGAACAGCCACTGGTTCCAGCGGTAGTACTCCGGCTTGCAGGTGGCGACTTCGCGCGACCAGTCGATCGCCAGCCCCATCGCCTGCATCTGCTTCTTCATGTAGTCGATGTTGTCGTACGTCCACTTGGCCGGCGGCACGCCGTTGGCCATCGCGGCGTTCTCGGCGGGCATGCCGAAGGCGTCCCAACCCATCGGCATCAGCACGTTGTAGCCGCGCATGCGCATCTGACGGTACATCACGTCGTTGATGGTGTAGTTGCGCACGTGCCCCATATGCAGCTTGCCCGACGGATACGGCAGCATCGAGACGCAATAGAATTTCGGTTTGTCCGCGCGCTCGGTGGTCTTGTAGGCATCGATGGCCTGCCAGTGTGACTGGGCGGTGGCTTCGACGTCGGCGGGAACGTATTTTTCTTGCATGATGGGTCGGCGGATAGGATTCGGCTCGGCTTCGACCCCGTTGGTACGCGGCAACAGGTGCGCGGTACGCAGAATTTACGGGGCGGATCCGGGGAAAACGATGATTATAACGCCGCCGGAGGTCGATTCGGCGTGACGTTGGCGAGGGGGCGTGACGTTTGCGTCACTTTGGCTTCCCGTTGGTGAGCGGGGTGCCGACACCTGACATGAAGTCGGCCAAGGGCGTGGCCGCCGGGTTTTCCGCTGGGTACGCAAGGTACCGTTCACCGGAAGATGCTACCGATGGCGCCGACAATGCGTCACCCGACGCGCTGCGGCACCACCGATTGCCTGGTGAAGCCCGGTGCGATGCCCGCGCTGGATCAACGTAGGCCCAGCACGTCCTGCATGTCGAACAGACCGGTCTTGTGTTGCGCGAGAAAGCGAGCGGCGCGCAGCGAGCCCTGAGCGTACGACAGGCGGCTCGACGACTTGTGCGTGATCTCGATACGCTCGCCAATGCCGGCAAACAGGACCGTGTGATCGCCCACGATATCGCCGCCGCGCACGGTGGCGAAACCGATGGTGGACGGGTCGCGCTCGCCGGTGACGCCCTCGCGGCCGTAAATGGCGCATTCCTTCAGGTCTCGGCCCAGCGCCTGCGCCACGACTTCGCCCATGCGCAACGCCGTGCCCGACGGGGCATCGACCTTGTGACGGTGGTGCGCCTCGATGATCTCGATGTCGTACCCCGTGTTCAGGATCTTGGCGGCGATTTCGAGCAGCTTGAACGTGGCGTTCACGCCCACGCTCATGTTCGGCGCAAAGACGACCGCAACACGCTCTGCGCCCTTGGCCAGCAGCGCCTTGTCGGCGTCGGAGAAACCGGTCGTGCCGACGATCATCTTCACGCCGTGCTTCTCGGCGGCGGCCAGATGGGCCAGCGTGCCCTCGGGGCGCGTGAAATCGATCAGGTATTCGGCATTGGCCAGCGCGGCGTTGAGGTCCGACGTGATCTTCACCCCCGTGTCGCGCCCCAGGAATGCCCCGGCATCGATGCCGAGTGCGGGGCTGCCTTCGCGGTCGAGCGCGCCAACGAGTTCGGCATCGTCCGCCGCGAGTACGGTTTCGATCAGCATCCGGCCCATACGGCCGGAGGCGCCAGCAATCGCAATCTTCATCATGGTGAGTCTTTCGTCTACTTTCTACAGTCGTTCTGCGGCTTACCGGGGCTTACCGCAGCCGTGATGCACGTGATGCACTTTATGCACGTATGCCGGCAAGCCGTTACGCGCTGACGCGACTTATTGCGGGGCAGAGAACAGGCCACCGCCGGACGTCACGCGCGGCGAGGGAACGAGGCCGGAGCCCATCCCGGCACCGGCGGCACCGGTCATGGGCGCCGTCGGCGTTGCGGAGGGCGCCGATTGCGGGGCCGGCTTGGCGGCATCAGCGACGTTGGCCGCCGCAGCGTCCGTCGACACGGTGGCGACGCCGGTCGGCGCGACAGCGCTCGCATCGGGCGACGGCGCAGCACCTTCAGCCGCCGCAGCGCTGGCGGTCGACGGGGCCGGCGCTTCGGTCTTCACGGTCTTGCCCTTCTGGCCGTCGATTTCCTGCACCAACTGATATTCGGTCGGCAGGTTCTCGCCACCTTCCCAGCGAGTCAGCGCGTCACCTTCGAAGTACACTTTCAGGTGACGTTCCTGCACCACCGACGCGTTACCGCGCTTGAAGTAGAAGACGTAATCCCAGCGATTCGCGTGGAAGATATCGGTGAGCAGCGGCGTGCCGAGCAGTTGACGGACCTGATCGCGCGTCATGCCGGCCTTGAGCTGCTCATAGGCTTCCTTCGAGACGAAGTTGCCCTGAACGATGTTGATTCGATACGGCGTGACGACGCCGATCACTTTGTCGGTCACGCTGTCGTACGTCGAGCAGCCAGCCAATGCCAGAAAGGCCGCGGCAGCGCACACGGAGAACGGAAGGGAGAGATAACGACGCAAATCTGACTCGCTTTCAAAAAAATCGAACTTGAATCCGGCACGCCGGGCGCGCCGCCACATCGCCCCCGTTGACGGCACAACCGTCCCGTTTGCCCCGGTTTGCGCCCGGGCAAGGCAAAAAGGCATTATTATTGGGGCTGTATTGTACTCTAGGGACGTAGAGCGATGCCGAATCCCGCCGATCTGAAAAATATCGGACTGAAAGCCACGCTTCCGCGCCTCAAGATTCTGGAAATCTTCCAGAACAGTGAGGTGCGCCACTTGACCGCTGAAGACGTATATCGTCATCTGCTCGGCGAAAATCTCGACATTGGTCTGGCCACGGTCTACCGTGTGCTGACGCAATTCGAGCAGGCCGGGCTATTGTCGCGCAGCAACTTTGAATCCGGCAAGGCCGTTTTCGAGCTCAACGAAGGCCACCACCACGACCATCTCGTGTGTATGGACTGCGGCCGTGTCGAGGAATTCTTCGACGCGGAAATCGAACGCCGCCAGAAGTTGATTGCCAAGGAACGCGGTTTCGCGCTCCAGGAGCACTCGCTCGCCATGTACGGCAGCTGCACGAAGGACCCTTGCCCGCATCGCCAGAAAAACTAAAAGAGACTTTGCCAGAGCGCTTTCCCGAGAAGGCATTCTGGGATTTTTCATGTCCCGTGCGATCCAGGTGAACTGAGCGCCGTAGCGCATCGTCTACAATATTCCTCCGTCAACCACGTATAGACGCAATTTGCGTCTTCACGGGACCGCATTAACGCTTGGCCCCTCTATGACCCACGACGATTTGCCCAACGACATGGCACAGAATGACGTAGACGAAATTACGTTCGCAGATGTTCTCGGATTCATTCGCGAAAATCTGAAAAGGATCGCTGGCCTGGCTGTATTAGGTGCTGTGATCGGTATTGCCGGCACTTTTGCGATTCACAAGCAGTGGCAGGGCACGGTGACCCTACAAATCGGCCGCGCCGCTGGCTCGCCCGTCGTGGGTCCCGACGGCCCATTGATCGAATCGCTTCAGCAAACCGTCGGTCGAATTCAGCTCAGCACATTCCGCGACAAGGTCATGGCTGACGTATTCCCGGAGAAGCAAGGCGACGTGGACGCTTTGCGTCGCATGACGGCGTGGGGCGCACTGAAAGCGCGCACCATGCCGGGCACGGCCTACGTCGAGATAACCACACGCGGACGCTCGCCTGAAGAAGCACAACAAGTGCTGACGGTAGCCGCACAACATGTTGAAACCGAACACGCCGCCATTCTCGAGCGCGCTCGCGCGTTGCCCAAGCAACAACTAAGCGTGATCGACGCTGCCATCGAATCCAACACCAAAGCGCAGGAGCAGTTGAACGCGGCGCTTGCGCACTCCAAGAATACGGATTCTCTGCTGGCACTGGGCGCAGTGCAAAGTAGCCGCACCGAGCGGGCGGCATTGAACGACAGCCGCTATCGGGTCTCTCAGCTCCTCGCGCCGGATCAGTCATACAACACTCGTGTTGTGAGCAATATTCAAATCGACGCGAGCCCGGTGTTTCCGCGCAAGTTGTACTTCGGCATCGGCGGTCTGGTCGTTGGCGCCATCTCGGGTGTTCTGCTGGGCTTGCTGCGCAAGACCCGTACACGCTCGGCCTGATTCCGCATCGCTACAAGAGGCGTCGTGCCGGACACGTCTGGCGCGAACCCGCCAAAATAAAAAAGCCGCTGTCGAGAGACAGCGGCTTTTTTGCTTCGGTACCGGCGATTACTTCGCAGCCATCAGCGCGACAGTGGTGTCGAGCATACGGTTCGAGAAGCCCCACTCGTTGTCGTACCAGGAGCTGACCTTCACCAGACGACCCGAAACCTTCGTCAGCGTGCCGTCGAAGTTCGACGATGCCGGGTTGTGGTTGAAGTCGACCGACACCAGCGGCGCCGTGTTGTACGTTGCGATGGCCTTGAGCGAACCTTCAGCGGCTTCCTTCAGGATCGCGTTGACTTCGTCCACCGTCGTATCGCGCTTGGCGATGAACGACAGATCGACGATCGACACGTTGATCGTCGGAACGCGGATGGCGTAGCCGTCGAGCTTGCCATTGAGTTCCGGCAGCACCAGACCGACAGCCGAAGCAGCGCCCGTCTTCGTCGGGATCATGCTCATCGTGGCCGAGCGGGCGCGACGCAGGTCTTCGTGGTAGACGTCGGTCAGCACTTGATCGTTCGTGTAAGCGTGAACGGTCGTCATCAGACCCGTTTCCAGACCGATCTTGTCATGCAGCGGCTTGACCAGCGGCGCCAGGCAGTTCGTGGTGCACGAGGCGTTCGAGATGACCGTGTCGGTCGACTTGAGCACACCTTCGTTCACACCGAACACCACGGTGGCGTCCACATCCTTGCCGCCCGGTGCCGAGATGATGACCTTCTTCGCGCCGCCCTTCAGGTGGGCGCTGGCCTTTTCCTTCGTGGTGAAAAAGCCCGTGCACTCGAGCACGACGTCCACGCCCAGTTCGCCCCACGGCAGTTCGGCCGGGTTGCGGTTGGCCAGCACGCGGATCTTGTCGCCGTTGACGACCATGTAGTCGCCATCGACCGTCACGGTGCCCGGGAATTTGCCGTGCGCCGTGTCGTATTGCGTGAGGTGAGCGTTCGTCTGCGCGTTACCGAGGTCGTTGATGGCAACGATTTCGATGTCGTGCTTCTTACCGCCTTCATAGTGGGCACGCAGTACGTTGCGGCCGATACGGCCGTAGCCGTTAATAGCGACGCGAATGGTCATGGGGGTATCTCCGTAGGGTCTAACGAAATCAGCCAAGCACGGACTTGACCGTCGCGACCACATGGTCGACGGTGAAGCCGAAGTGTTTGAACAGCACGCCGGCCGGGGCCGACTCGCCGAAGGTATCGATGCCAACCACGCCGCCTTCCAGGCCGACGTACTTGTGCCAGAACGCCGTCACGCCGGCTTCGATGGCCACACGCGGCACACCGCGCGGCAGCACGCTCTCGCGGTACGCCTTGTCCTGACGGTCGAACACGTTGGTCGACGGCATGGACACCACCCGCGCGGCGATTCCCTCGGCAGCCAGCACGTCGGCGCCCTTGAGGGCCAGATCCATTTCCGAGCCGGTCGCGATCAGAACGATCTGCGCGTTGGCGGCGTCACGCAGCACATAGCCGCCACGACGGATATCCGCGATCTGCGCATCGCTGCGCGACACGAACGGCAGATTCTGACGGCTGAGCACCAGGCTCGACGGACCGTCGTGACGTTCCACTGCGGCCACCCAGGCGGCCGCCGTTTCCGTCGTATCGCACGGACGCCACACGTCCATTTGCGGAATCAGGCGCAGGCTCGAGACATGCTCGATCGACTGGTGCGTCGGGCCGTCTTCGCCCAGACCGATCGAGTCGTGCGTGAACACGAAGATCGAGCGCAACTTCATGAGCGCCGCCATGCGCAGCGCATTGCGGCTGTAATCGGAGAACGTCAGGAAGGTGCCGCCGAACGGGATGTAGCCGCCGTGCAGTGCAATGCCGTTCATGATCGCGCTCATGCCGAATTCGCGCACACCATAGTTGATGTGGTTGCCGAATTGCACGCCTTGCGCATTGGCGCGAACGGCCTTGCTGGCCTTCCAGTTCGTGAGGTTCGAGCCGGTCAGATCTGCCGAGCCGCCCAGGAACTCCGGCAGCACCGCCGCGAGACCTTCGATGGCCAGTTGCGACGCCTTGCGCGTCGCCACCGTCTCTGCCTTTTCGTTGGTCTTGGCAATGAGCGCCGCCGCCGCCGACTTGAAGTCGCCCGGCAGTTCGCCCTTCATACGGCGCTCGAATTCGGCAGCTTGCTCAGGGAATTGGCTGCGATAGGCGGCAAAACGCTCGTTCCAGGCGGCTTCGGCTTGTTGACCGGCGGCCTTCGCATCCCACGCAGCGTACACTTCGGCCGGCACTTCGAACGGCGGCAGATTCCAGCCCAGCGCAGCACGCGTCGCCGCGATTTCGTCGGCGCCCAGCGGCGCGCCGTGCACGTCGTGACCGCCTTCCTTGTTCGGCGCGCCCTTGCCGATCAGCGTCTTGCAGCAAATCAGCGTCGGACGATCCGACGTCTTGGCTTGCGCAATGGCAGCGTCGACCGCGTCGGCATCGTGACCATCGATACCGCGAATCACGTTCCAGCCATATGCCTCGAAGCGCTTCGGCGTATCGTCGGCAAACCAGTACTCGACGTCACCGTCGATCGAGATGCCGTTATCGTCGTACAGTGCGATGAGCTTGTTCAGACGCAGCGTACCGGCCAGCGAACAAGCCTCGTGCGAGATACCTTCCATCAGGCAGCCATCGCCGAGGAATGCATACGTATAGTGGTCAACGATATTGTTGCCCGGACGGTTGAATTCCTTGGCGAGCAGCGCTTCGGCGAGTGCGAAGCCCACGGCGTTGGTAATGCCCTGGCCCAACGGCCCCGTGGTCGTCTCGACGCCCGGGGTGATACCCACTTCCGGGTGGCCCGGCGTCTTGCTGTGCAATTGACGGAAGTGCTTGAGTTCTTCGATCGGCAGGTCGTAACCCGTGAGATGCAACAACGAGTAAATCAACATCGAGCCGTGGCCGTTCGACAGGACGAAGCGGTCGCGATCGGCCCAGTGCGGATTGACCGGGTTGTGCTTGAGATGGCGGCCCCAGAGAGCGACCGCGATATCGGCCATGCCCATCGGCGCGCCAGGGTGACCGGAGTTGGCCTGTTGGACCGCGTCCATGGAAAGGACGCGAATGGCAGAGGCCATCAGCGCAGCCGTTGCAGGAGAGGAGTTCGTCATGGTGACCAGCCGGAAGAGCGGGCGTGCCCCGTTGCCGCGAGCTGCCGCGCGAAATTCAAATGCAGGAAAAGACCAAGATTTTACCAGAATCGACCCTTGCCCGGGTCGATCACGGCGAACTTCCTCAAAGCACGGGAACGTGGAATCATGCGAAGAAGTGACGTGATCGACACAAATTAGAGGAAGTTGTCTTAGCAATGCCCACCAAACGCGACACCCTCACCGCCGATTCCAGCCATGAAATGCCCGGTACGCCGCTTGCGGGCACGTCGTTTGCCGCACCACTCGGGCCGTGGGCAGGCTATACGTTCGCAGGGCACACCGTCTACGCGGCGACATCGGCGCATCAGCACATCGAGATCGTGGATTTACCGGCGTTCGGCGATCTTGGGCGAGCATATCGGCTCGACGGCCGTTTCATGGCGTCGCTGGCGGACGCTCACATCTGCCATGAATGCATGGTGCACCCGCTCCTGCTTGCGCATGGCGACGCGCAACGCGTGCTCATCCTCGGCGGGGGCGATGGCGGCTCGGCGCGGGAAGTCCTGCGTCACGCCAGCGTAAAGGAAGTCGTCGTTGCGGAGCTCGACGCACAGGTGCCCGCAGCCATCCTGCAGCACATGCCGACGCTGCCCGATGGCGCGTTCGACGATCCGCGTACGACACTCGTCGTCGGGGACGCACGGGATCTCGTGGAGGCCGCCATGGCGAAGGGCGACCGATTCGACGCCGTGGTCTTCGACCTTACCGAAGCCGATGGCGACGCCGCCTCCCTGCACGACGCGCCGTTCTTCAGCAACGCCCGCTCCCTGCTCACGCCACGCGGCGGCATCGCGCTGCAACTCGGGGGCCCGTGGCTCGAAGGCGCTCGGGTACGCCGCATGCTCGACGCGTTGCGCTCGGTGTTCGTCCATGTCCTGCCGATGACTGCCTACGTGCCGCTATACGGCACGCAATGGGCGCTCGCACTGGCCAGCGACACGCTCGGCATGCGCGAACTTGGCGCACTCGCGTCCACCCCGCTGCCCGCTCCACTTCAAAGGTTGCGGCATTACTCACCGTTGCGCCACGCGGTGCTCTTCGACATCGCGCCGGAATTACGCGACGTCCTCGGGCAAGGGTGACGGAAGATACGACGGAGGAGACAACGGAAGAGACGACGAAAGCGGTGACGGCAGCGGCCATGGCAGCAGCACGTTAGCGTATCGGGGAGCGGCGTGCTTTGGCATCCCGCCGCGCATGACCGCGACATGGGTGAAGTGCCTACGCGTTCCTTGTATATTGGGAACTCGTCTCGACTCATCGGCCTACCCCTCGATCCGCCCGGCCGGCGACTTCACCGGAGCACCGACATGTCCGATCCCCGTCCATCCCACGTGCCATGGCTCACGCCCTACCTGACCGTGCGTGACGCCAAAGCCTCTGCGGCGTTCTATGAACAGGCGTTCGGCTTTACCGTTCACGACATGGTGGACGACGATGGCGCCGTCATGCATGTCGAAATGTTCTATCAAGGACAACTGATCCTGATGTTCGCGCCCGAGGGCGCATTCGCGACGACGGCACGTACCCCACGCACCTCCGGCATTGAGGCGCCCCAGAGTTTTTACGTCTATACGGAAGACGTCGACGCGCTCTACGCCCGCGCGACAGCGGCTGGCGCCAAGGGACTCATGCCTCCGAGCGACCAATTCTGGGGTGATCGTTTCTGCCAGTTGGAAGACCCGGACGGCTATCGATGGGGCTTCGCCCGACCGGTCACGCCACGCAGCTAGACGCCTTCCGGTATGAGCCTTCGGGGCGTTGCGGTATGCTTCGTCCCCGAAGTCCCCGCGTCACCCACGGCAAACCCTCTTCCTCCTTGCCCCAATGCCTCGCTTTTTCATCGATGCGCCGCTGCACGCCGGCGCTCTGCTCGATCTTCCCGATACCGTTGTCCGTCACGTGCAGGTATTGCGCCTGAAGGCGGGCGATGCCCTCACGGTGTTCAACGGCACAGGCGGTGAATATCCGGCAGTCCTGACAACGCTGGAGAAGCGCCATGCCACAGCGCAACTCGGGGATCACGATACTCGGGAAGCCGAGCCGCCGTATCACGTGACGCTGGCACAAGGCATCGCCGGCGGCGACAAGATGGACTGGCTGATCGAGAAAGCCATTGAGCTTGGTGTGGCGGAAATTCAGCCGCTGGCGACCGAGCGCTCGGTCATTCGGCTCGATGGTGAGCGCGCCGCGAAACGCGTTGCCCACTGGCAGGCGCTCGTCCAGGCAGCGTGCGAACAATGCGGTCGCAACCGCGTACCGCGCGTGCTGCCCATCCGTTCTATCGGGGCGTGGCTAAGCGATCCGGAAGTGGGCCGAAAGTCCGATCAGGGCGGTGAGCGGGATGCCATAAAAGGGGACGTATGGCGTGTGCTATTGTCACCTAGAGCAGACAGCGGATTCGATTCGCTACCGCGGGAAGCGCCATCGCAACCCGGCGTGCTGCTCTTCGGCCCGGAAGGCGGGCTGGCGCCTAACGAGGAAGCGCTCGCGCGGCAAGCCGGATTCACGGCGATTCGCCTTGGGGAGCGTATTCTTCGGACCGAAACGGCGGGCATTGCAGTGCTCGCCGCGTTGGCTGCCCGCTGGGGCGGCTGGTAAGCATCGATGATTCAGAAAATGGCCTCACAAGCCTAAAGGAGTAATCGTCATGGGTATCCTCGATAACATTCTCGGTAGTAGGCCCGGCGCTCAGGCCGGTGGTGGCGGGTTCGACACGAAGACATTACTTCTCATGGGCTTGCTCGCAATGATTGCGAGCCGTTCAGGCAACGCACAGGGACAGAACGGCGAAGGCGGTGGTTTGCTCGGCTCGTTGGGCGGCGCCCTTGGCGGCATGCTGGGTGGCGGCGCAACGGCGGGCGGTGCGGCGGGTGGTCTGGGCGACCTGTTGGGTGGACTCCTCGGCGGTGCGCAATCGCCTGCGGCCGGTGCGGGCACGCCGACGACGTCTCCCGGCGATCTGATCGGCTCGCTCGGCGGACTCGGCGGTCTGACGCAGATTCTCAGCCAGGGCGGACTGGGCGAGGCCGTGAACTCGTGGGTCGGCACCGGCGCCAATCAGCCCGTGACGGCAGATCAGGTCACTCAGGCGCTCGGTCCGGGCGGGCAACTGCAGCAATTGGCAGGCACCGCAGGCATTTCCGAGAGCGAGGCGGCACAGGAGTTGTCGGCCCTTCTGCCTCAGGTCGGTAAAGGCTCGAGGAGTACCGTCTTGATGCGAGGAGAGTATGTGGGTACTTTTGCGTCCACCAAATGAAATGGTGGGCACAAAAGTGGACAAGGTTTTGAGTGTGGCTGTGGAAGCGGTACCTTACCGACGAGCGAATTTCCCAATGGAGTTCAAGCGCGCGACGGTCGAGGCAACGTTAAGGCCAGGTGCGTCGGTTGCTTTGACAGCGCGCAAGGCAGGCATCAACGCCAACTTGTTATTCAAATGGCGCCGGCATTATCTGGCTGGCGCTTACGGTGATGTCACACCTGAGCTTGTTACTCGCCAGAGTTCCGCGGCTTCGGTGACCGAGTTTGTTCCCGTGACGATCACGAAGGCTCTCGTTGGCATCGCCACGCCGACGGCAGACCAAGCAGTCCCGACCTCACGATGTTCATCGAGGCACGAGGGGAAGATCGAGTTGGTGATGCGTGGCGGCACAATGCGCTTCGATGGTCCGCTGAGTTTGGAGTTACTGCGCGAGTTGATTTCGGAGCTACGCACATGATCGGGTTGCCCTCGAACACGCGTGTGTGGATCGCCGCTGGCGTGACAGATATGCGCTGCGGCTTCAATGGTTTAGCTGCCAAGGTCGAGTCGGTGCTGCATAAGGATCCGTTCTCGGGGCACATCTTCCTGTTTCGTGGTCGTCGTGGTGATTTGCTCAAAGCGCTGTGCTGGAGCGATGGCGGATTGTGCTTGCTGGCCAAGCGGCTGGAGAAAGGTCGCTTCGCGTGGCCACGGGCCGATGGTGGTGTCGTGGCACTCACCACTGCGCAGCTCTCACTCTTGCTTGAAGGGTTCGATTGGCGCGAGCCCATCGACGCGGCTCGCCCACGCAGTGCGAGATAACGTATTTTTTGGGAGATATCCGATAGGCAGCGGGCGCACTGGACGATAGGCTTACGTCATGAGCTTCTCCCGCGCCAATCTGCCTGACGACATCGATGCCCTCAAGGCGTTGGTGTTGGCTAGCCAGCAGGTTTTGCACGAGCGCGAAATACAGCTCGCCGCGCTGCAAACGCGCCTCACATCGCGCGAGCAAGAGATTGCGCATTTGAAGCTGCTCATCGACAAGCTCAAGCGCATGCAGTTTGGACGAAAATCCGAGAAGCTCGCACGCCAGATCGAACAACTCGAGCTGCGTCTGGAGGACTTGCAAGCCGCCGAAGGTGCCACCGAGGCTGCCACGCCGATTAAGTCCCAAGTAAAAGTCCGATCCGAGCGCCAGGCGCTGCCAGAACACCTTGCGCGTGAAGAGCGCGTCTACCTACCCGAGGCCGAAGATTGCCCGGCCTGTGGCGGCAAACTCAAGCCGCTGGGAGAAGACGTCTCGGAGCAGCTCGAATACGTGCGAGCGCACTTCCGTGTGATTCGCCACCGCCGCCCCAAGCTCGCTTGTGCGTGCTGCGACACGATTGTGCAGCAGCCGGCACCGAGTCGCCCGATTGAGCGTGGCGTGGCTGGCCCCCATCTGCTCGCGCACATCATTACCAGCAAATTCCTCGATCACCAACCGCTGTACCGCCAGCAGGCGATCTATGCCCGTGACGGTGTGGAACTCGAGGCCGGGCAGATGGGGCATTGGCTGGGGCGCGTGAGCTGGTTGTTAAATCCGCTGGTGGATGCTGTGCGTGCCTACGCGCTGGGCGGCACCAAGGTCCACGGCGATGACACACCATTGCCGGTGTTAGAGCCCGGGCGAGGTAGCACCAAGACTGGACGGCTCTGGGTGTACGTGCGTGATGACCGGCCGTGCGGCTCCCATGAGGCACCTGCCGTTTGGTTTGCTTACACGCCTGATCGACGGGGCGAGCACCCACAGCGACATCTGGCAAGCTTTAACGGGGTGCTGCAAGCCGATGCGTTTGCCGGTTACGCGCCACTTTATGAAAACGACAGCATCCGCGAAGCGGCGTGCATGGCGCACGCGCGACGCAAGATCTACGACCTGCATGCGGTACGCCCCAACGCCATTACAGAAGAAGCTCTGCACCGCATCGGCGAGCTATATCGCATAGAAGCCGAAATCCGGGGCAAACCACCGGACGAGCGACGGCAAGTGCGACAGGCACAGGCTGTACCTCGGCTCGAAGCGTTACGGCAGTGGTACGAATCAGTGCTGCCAACACTCTCTGCGAAGTCCGACACCACCCGCGCGATTCAGTACTCCCTGAACCGCTGGCCCGCGCTCGCCTATTACTGCGAGGACGGGCAGGCGGAGATCGATAACCTGATTGCCGAGCGTGCGCTGCGCGGCGTGGCGATTGGCCGCCGCAATTATCTGTTTGCCGGCGCCGACTCGGGCGGTGAGCGTGCTGCGGCGATGTACAGCCTGATCGGCACGGCACGCTTGAACGGCATCAACCCCGAAGCCTACCTCGCCTACGTGCTCGAGCGCATCGCCGATCACCCGGTCAATCGGATCGACGAGTTGCTGCCATGGAACGTGGCGCAGCAACTGCCTGACATCGCCAAGATCGAACCCATTCGCTAACCGCCATTTACCGCCGCGTCAACAACCCGATCTACGGTACACATCGAGCGCTTACTCAGGTCGTCAACCACCTCACGCCGAATGGCGCAGTCGCGCAGGATCAGCCACTCGATCTGGCGTCACTGGCTCAACAGTTTCTCGGGGGTGGACGGGCTGGCTGAGCAATCCGCGCCTGCCAACGAAAAAGGTCCGCATGGCGGACCTTTTTTACTCGACGCGATCAGCGGATAGGCGCGAATTCAATGTCTTTGCCTGTCGCGTTGCTGGACGTCACATCGTTTCCGCCGTCTCGAGCGACGGCATCGATTCAAGCGAAGGAATAGAAAACGCGGAAGCTCACACGCCGCTCCGCCCAGAATTCGGCGGCATCGCGAAAGACTTCCAGCAGCGTTTCACGCCCGTCCTTGTCGAACTTCGTGGCGATCGGCAGACCTTCGAGCACAACCACAAACCCCGGCTGCGGTCCACAGTGGCTCACGAGATCCGTCAGACAATCGTGCAAGGCGTCGTAGTTCTTCCCGAAATGCTTAGGGAACAGGAACGATGTGGCGATCGTTTCCAGCACTTCGGCCTTGCTTTGCGCCTGCGAACAGTTGGCGTACAGGAAGTGTTGCCCGAGTCGCTCGGCCTCCGCCGCCAGTTCCGGCACGCGGAATGCACGGATCGACTGCACGATATTGGGCCTGACGGCCTGGAAAAGACTCATATCTCCCTCTTCCGATAGGCTACGGCGATGGCCGGCCCGCGCGACAGCATGCAGGCCCAGCACCTGCTTGAACAAGTTACCCTCGCCCGCACCGAATGGATCTGCCATAAGATCTTTCCCGCGTTCTTGTGCGAAAACCGGCTCACTCATACTGCTGTCATTCCCTTATGCGTTCAAAGCTGTTGTAGTGGTCTTGGGTGTAGTAACACGGATCCACCGCACGTTGGTTGCCCCCGCAGATGATGCGTCTGGCACCTCTATTGCGGGCACCGGGAGTTGGCACCGTATATTCATGGTAATAGCCACGCGGCATTTTGGGCAGGCGCTTCTCGTAGTTTCCGAACGTGATGCCATCTTTGGCATAAGGAAACGGCCCGCCCTGAGCAATCAGCGTCAGCGTGCGCTGCGCTTCACGTGGCAATTCGGCAACGGAAACCGTTGCCATTTGATCCGTGACGGAAGGCGCGGTTTCACGCGCCGTCGCGTTGGCCCCCAGAAACACGCTACTCGCCGCAGTCAGTGCCACGATGCTCCGGTGAAGCCAACGTGCCATTGTCATAGCTAGCTGTCGCCCGGCGTCGGTTTGCGCTGCGGGCCCGTTCTGGTGGGTGAAGCCGTAAGGTTATCGCTATTGCTCACGAGAATCAATGTCGGCTTACATTTTGCAACCAAACGACTCAACAAATTCATGAAAACACAAGGTTTTTCACGACAGTAAGCACCCACATGAAGATATACGATGCAAAAAAGCGTCGCCAAAATAGCAAAACGCCGCCCCGAATTGGGGCGGCGTTTTACGCGTTTCATCGGCCAATTGCCGACTAAATACCGACAAACCATCGGCACCGTCGGTGAACCCGAGCAAACGCCAGGTGAACAACGTCGGCTTACCGCAGCGCGGCAGCCAAAAAATCAGCGCACTGGTTGCTGCGCCGCCGCGTCGGCCACGACGAGCGCTGCCATATTGATGATTCGGCGCACCGTGGCCGATTCGGTCAGGATGTGCACCGGCTTGGCCGCGCCCAGCAGGATCGGCCCGATCGCCACGTTGTTGCCCGCCGCCGTTTTGAGCAGATTGTAGGCAATATTGGCGGCGTCGATGTTGGGCATCACCAGCAGATTGGCCGCGCCAGTCAGCGTCGAGTCCGGCATGATGCGCGCACGGAGCTCCGGGTCCAGCGCGCAATCGCCGTGCATTTCGCCGTCCACTTCGAGTTCCGGCGCACGCTCCTGCAAAATCGCCAGCGTATCGCGCATCTTGCGTGCGCAGTTCGCATCACTCGTACCAAAGTTCGAGTGCGACAACAGCGCGACCTTCGGCTGAATGCCGAAGCGACGGATTTCTTCAGCGGCCATCAGCGTGATTTCCGCCAGCTGTTCGGCCGTGGGATCCTGGTTGAGGTGTGTGTCGACGAGGAAAATCTGGCGATTCGGCAGCACCAGCGCGTTCATCGCTGCATAGACGTTCCCACCCTCGCGCTTGCCGATGACGCGATCGATGAAGTGCAGATGGCGGCCCGGCGTCGACACCGTACCGCAAATCATACCGTCCGCTTCGCCCTTGCTCACCAACATGGCCGCGATCAGCGTCGTACGGCGGCGCATTTCGACGCGCGCATACGAAGCCGTCACCCCCTTGCGGTTTGTCAAACGGTGATATGTCTCCCAGTAGTCGCGATAACGCTCGTCGTGCTCGGGGTTGACGATGGTGAAATCGACGCCCGGCGTCAGACGCAGGCCGTACTGCTGAATGCGATGCTCGATCACGGCCGGACGCCCCACCAGAATCGGCGTGGCCACACGTTCGTCCACGAGCACCTGCACGGCGCGCAATACGCGCTCTTCCTCACCTTCCGCGAACGCGATGCGCTTCTTGTCGGCCGGCACGCTGCGTGCGACCGAGAACAGCGGCTTCATCAGTCCACCGCTGTGGTAGACGAACTGCTGGAGCGATTGCGAATAAGCGTCGATATCGGCAAGCGGACGCGTTGCCACGCCTGCGGCCATTGCGGCTTCCGCCACCGCTGTCGCCACTTTGACCAGCAGGCGCGGATCGAAAGGTTTCGGAATCAGATACTCCGGCCCGAACGACAAATTCTTGATGCCGTAGGCCGACGCAACGATGTCGCTCTGCTCCTGACGAGCCAATTCCGCGAGCGCGTTCACGGCAGCGATTTCCATCGAACGCGTGATGGTCGTGGCGCCCACGTCGATGGCGCCGCGGAAGATGAACGGGAAGCACAGCACGTTATTGACCTGATTCGGATAGTCCGTGCGGCCCGTCGCCATGACGCAATCCGGACGCACCTCCTTGGCCAGTTCGGGCGTGATTTCCGGGTTCGGATTGGCCAGCGCGAAGATCAATGGCTTATCCGCCATCGTCTTGACCATCTCCGGCTTGAGCACACCGGCCGCCGACAGCCCGAGGAAAACGTCGGCACCGCCGATGACCTCGGCAAGCCCACGCGCGTCCGTCTTCTGGGAGAAACGGATCTTCTCCGGATCCATCAGCTCTGTACGGCCCTCGTAGACCACGCCGGCAAGGTCCGTCACCCAGATATTCTCGATGGGCAGTCCCATGTCGACGAGCAGGTCGAGACAGGCAAGCGCCGCAGCGCCGGCGCCCGACGTGACGACTTTGACCGACGACAGATCCTTGCCCACCACCTTCAGACCATTGATGAGCGCCGCCGCCACCACAATGGCCGTGCCGTGCTGATCGTCATGGAAGACCGGGATCTTCATGCGTTCGCGCAGCTTGCGCTCAACGATGAAGCACTCCGGGGCCTTGATGTCCTCCAGATTGATTGCGCCGAACGTCGGTTCGAGCGCGGCAATGATGTCGACCAGCTTCTCCGGGTCTTTCTCGGCGATCTCGATATCGAACACATCGATATTGGCGAACTTCTTGAACAGCACGCCCTTGCCTTCCATCACCGGCTTGGAGGCCAGCGGACCGATATCGCCGAGCCCGAGCACCGCCGTGCCGTTAGTGATCACGCCGACAAGGTTGCCGCGCGCTGTGTAGCGCGACGCGTTGAGCGGATCGACGACGATTTCCTCACACGCGGCGGCGACGCCCGGCGAGTAAGCCAGCGCCAGGTCGCGCTGGTTCAGCAACTGCTTGGTCGGCGCGATGGCGATTTTGCCGGGAGTGGGAAATTCGTGATACTCGAGCGCAGCTTCGCGCAGTTTCGGATCGATCGGCGTGGGCATGAGGGGAAGCTCTTGGCGAACAGAAAAGATCAAATTTTCAGTGCGAATTGTAGCCCTATTTATTCATGCCATTTATGCAAAAAACGGATAAGGGCCACACCCACGCTGACGCAATTCCAAGCCGATAGTGGCGAAAAAAATTGTCGAATTCAACGCTGCATCGCACCATCGACTGGATTTTCAGACAAGGGCCGCGTTTTGTTTGAGGGGTTGTCCGAGACCGGCATCGGACGCGCCTGAAAACGGGATTTGCACCGTTTGTCTGCTTGGGAAAGCACGAACTGCCTCTTAGAATAGGGGCTTGCATGGCATCGCATGCCATCCCGGGCCAGACCCGATTCGCATCTGACCGAAATTGCCTCTCGCTAAGCCGCATTCGGCGCATTCGACACATCCAATGCTTCGATGCTTCGTTCCCCCGTCTTCTGGCCGTTCGTCTGACTTCTTGCTGCCCATGACCACGACATCCCCAACCGGTTCGTCATCATTGTCCGAGTTCTCGCTGATCGACCGCTTCTTCGCGGGGGCGACGCGTCAGGGCGAGCACGTTACGCTCGGCATCGGAGATGACTGCGCGCTGCTGCGCCCGCCTGCGGGAGAGCAACTGGCGATATCGACCGACATGCTCGTGGAGGGCAGGCATTTTTTTGCGGACGTCGATCCACGCTCGCTCGGTCACAAGACGCTCGCCGTCAATCTCTCGGATCTCGCCGCCATGGGGGCGCGCCCGTTGGGGTTCACGCTGGCGCTCGCCCTACCCGAAAGCGACCCCGCATGGCTGGCGCCGTTCGCGCAAGGACTCACCGAACTGGCAGACCGATACGCCTGTCCGCTGGTGGGCGGCGACACGACCCGTGGCCCGCGAAATCTCTGCGTGACGGTCTTCGGTAGCGTGCCGACGGCACAGGCGTTGCGGCGCGACGCGGCGCAAGCGGGCGACGACATCTGGGTCTCCGGCACATTGGGCGATGCGCGACTGGCACTCGGCGGCCTGCGCAGCGAATGGACACTCGCAGACGAAGATCTCGCACTCGCGCGGCGTGCGATGGATCTGCCGGAACCGCAGGTGGCGCTTGGTCTGGCGCTTCGAGGCGTAGCGCGTGCCGCACTGGACATCTCGGACGGTCTGCTCGGCGATCTCGGTCACATTCTCGAGCGCTCGGCGATGAGCGCGCGCATCAACGTCGATGCCGTCCCCCGCTCATCGCTGCTGGCTGCGCAGTCGCTCGACGTTCAGCGCCTTTGCACACTCGCGGGGGGAGACGATTACCAGCTTTGTTTCAGTGCCGATGCCGCACAGCGCGGGCGAATCGAGGCCATTGGCAACGAACTCGGCATACGGGTCACGCGTATCGGTACAATAGCGCTTCCCGACGCGCGCCGAACGATGCTGCATCTCCATGACAAGACTGGCGCGAGCGTCGTTGCCGACTTCAAAAGTTTCGACCATTTCCAATGAGCACTGATCAAACGGCCGCCGTCAATCCGGGCAGCGGCCCGCGCCGGCCGAACTCGCGGTTCCTGCTGTCGCATCCCGCGCATCTGTTTTCCCTTGGCTTCGGCACGGGCTTGTCGTCGTTCGCGCCCGGCACAGTGGGCACGCTTTTCGGCTGGGCGTCGTATCTGGTGCTCAATCTGTATCTCACGGTCACGGACTGGGCAGCATTGATCGCCGTATCAATCGTCGGCGGCATCTGGATTTGCGGTTTCACGGCACGCAAGCTCGGCATTCAGGATCCCAGCGCCGTCGTCTGGGACGAGATCGTCGCGTTCTGGATCGTGCTGCTGTTGATAACGCCGGCGAGCTTCGTCGGGCAACTCGTTGCCTTCGTGCTGTTCCGCTTCTTCGATGCGGTCAAACCGCCGCCGATCAGCTATTTTGATCGCACCGTCAAAGGCGGCCTGGGCATCATGCTGGACGACCTCGTGGCCGCATTCTGCACGTTGCTCGTCATTGCGCTGTGGCGCTCGATCTGAGCGTGGCGTTACGTGGTATTACGTAGTAGCACGCGGCATTACGTGGTGCCGCGCGATGACGCCGTTCGCCGCGCGGCGCCTGCACGCCGAGCGGCATATGAGCGTCGGTGGTACACCATTCCGTGCGGATTTACCCGTTTTCTGCTGGTTTCGCGTTCGTTCCGTATTCGTTCCGTATTCGTTCCGTATTCGTTCCGTATTCGTTCCGGTATTCGTTGCATCGACTTCTTGAAGGCGTCGTCCCGTGGTCTCCGAACAAAATCTTTTGGCCCAACTGTCGGTGAAAGTCGGCAACCGTCTGCGTGACGAACGCCTGCTGCTGGCAACGGCCGAGTCGTGCACAGGTGGCCTCGTGGCCGCCGCGATTACGGATATTTCCGGCAGCAGCAACTGGTTCGAGCGCGGGTTCGTCACCTACTCGAATCAGGCCAAGTCGGAGATGATCGGCGTGCCGCCCGAACTGATCGAAAAGCATGGCGCGGTCAGCGAACCCGTGGCGCGCGCCATGGCCGAGGGCGCCCTGCTCAATAGTCGCGCGCAAATCTCCCTGTCGATCACCGGCGTCGCCGGTCCCGGCGGCGGCACCGCAGACAAGCCGGTCGGCATGGTGTGCTTCGGGTGGAGCAATCGCATCACGACGATCGTCGAGACGAAACACTTCAAGGGCGATCGCACGCAGGTTCGCAGCCAGGCCGCGCAGCACGCCTTACGCGGTGTCATCGAACTGTTGGACAAGGAAGCCTGAGACGTCAAGCCGCGCGCAAAGACGTCGAGCACGTCGGCGGATGCATCGGACCCCACCATAAAAAAACAGCGCCCGCGGAATGAACTGACCCCCAAGAGTTGGACATAAATCCAACCCTTGGGGGTTTTTGCATGACGAAGTACGACGAGGCGTTCAAGCGCCGCGCAGTTCGTGAATATCTAGACGGTGGGCGTGGCAGCCGGCATGTAAGCCAGAAGTACGGTGTTGGTTGTACGGTGCTACGGCGTTGGGTGAATGCTTATCGGGAGCATGGCGACGCAGGGCTTCGCAAGAAGCACGAAACCTATAGTGCCGAGTTCAAGATGTCGGTGCTCCAGCACATGTGGCATCACGAGCTGTCGTACCAGCGCACATGCGCGGTGTTCGATTTACGCGAAGGCAATAGTGTCAGCCGTTGGGAGCGCCAGTATCATGAGGGTGGTTTCGAAGCTCTCAAGCCTCGCCGTAAAGGCCGGCCACCCAAGATGTCCCAACCCAAACAGCCACCCCAGCCGACGACGCCCGGCGACGAGCGTGCGCGTGAAGACCTGCTCAAAGAAATCGAATACCTGCGCGCGGAGGTGGCGTACCTAAAAAAGTTGGACGAACTGCTCCGGGCCAAGGAGCAGACAGCGCCAAAGAAAAAGCGCAAGCGGTGAGCACATTGCGTGAGCGTCACCCGCTCGGGGCACTGTTAAAGATTGCTGGCTTAGCGCGTAGCACGTTCTATTACCAGATGACGGTGGCCAAGGCCGGAGATCGTCATAGCGTGCTCAAGGCGAAGATCGCGCAGGTCTTTGCGTACCACAAGGGTCGCTACGGCTACCGCCGCGTGACGGCCACGCTGCGCCAGAACGGTACTCTCGTGAATCACAAGACGGTGCAACGCTTGATGGCACTGCTGCGGCTCAAGTCGCTTGTGCGCCCTAAGAAGTACCGCTCCTATCGGGGAGAGGTCGGGCGTATCGCGCCTAATCTACTGGCTCGTCAGTTCGAGGCCAAACGACCCAACGAGAAATGGGTGACGGATGTCACGGAATTCAACGTTGACGGTAAGAAGCTATATTTGTCGCCGGTTTTAGATCTCTACAACGGCGAGATCGTAGCTTGGCAGACCAGTGAGCGGCCTGACTTTGCACTCATCCAAGGCATGCTGGACAAGGCCTTTGTGCGTTTGGCCGAGGGCCAAGCGCCAATGCTTCATTCCGATCAGGGCTGGGCTTATCAAATGCGGGCATATCGCGAACGGCTTGCCGCACGGGGCATGTCACAGAGCATGTCTCGCAAAGGCAATTGTCTGGATAATGCCGCCATGGAGAGCTTTTTCGGCACGCTCAAATCCGAGTGCTTTCGCCTGGCGCACTTTGACAGCGTTGATCAACTACGCCGAGCGATTGCCGAGTACATCCGTTATTACAACCACGATCGCATCAAGCTCAAGCTAAAAGGGCTGAGTCCTGTGCAGTACAGAACCCAGCCCTTAACCACATAACTTTCCCGTCCAACTTTACGGGGTCAGTTCAGAATGCGAAGCGCTGTTTTTTTGGGGGCTCGTCACGTCCCGGCATTGCGCCAAGGGGACACGCGCGCGCCGAAGCCTCCGTCGACGATCAGCGATAGGCGTTGATGCTATCGCGCGTCTTTTTCGCGGCTTCTGCGGCAGCTTGCGCAAAGTTCTCGTCGCGCCCGGCATAGATGATGGCGCGCGATGAATTGATCATCATGCCCGTGCCGTTGGCCGTACGCCCGGCGGTCACCGTCGCCTCGACATCCCCGCCTTGCGCCCCGACGCCCGGAATCAGCAGGGGCATATCGCCGACGATGCCGCGCACCGTCGCGATTTCCGCCGGGAACGTAGCGCCGACGACCAGACCGATCTGGCCGCTGGTGTTCCACGGCCCTGCCGCCAGTCGCGCCACTGTCTGATACAGCGGCTTGCCGTCGACATCCAGAAATTGCAGGTCGCTGCCGCCTGGGTTGGACGTGCGGCACAACACGATCACCCCTTTTTCCGAGTGCGCCAGATACGGTTCGAGCGAATCGAAACCCATATACGGGTTCACCGTCACCGCGTCCGCGCGATATCTCTCGAATGCCTCACGGGCATATTGCTCGGCAGTGCTGCCAATGTCGCCGCGCTTGGCATCCAGAATCACGGGCAAGCCCGGATGATTGGCGTGGATGTGCGCGATCAATTGTTCGAGCTGGTCTTCGGCGCGATGCGCCGCGAAGTAGGCAATCTGCGGTTTGAACGCACTGGTGTAGGGTGCGGTGGCATCCACGATCTGTCGGCAAAACTCGAAAATCGTATCCGATTTGCCTTGCAGATGTGCGGGAATACGCGACGGCTCGGGGTCGAGCCCCACGCACAACAGCGAATTGTTGCGCGTCCAGGCGGCGTTGAGAACTTGGGTGAATGTCATGACGGTATTCCAGCGGGGTTCCAACGGTGGTAAGCCGGCGGCAATGATTCGAGACGGGGCCAATCCAGCAAGGCCGACATTTTACCTGCTCGGCCGGTTTGCTTCGTGAGGTTCGCGTCGCTCGCGTCGGAAACCGTCGTTGACACAACGTCATGTCGACGCGCTCAAGCGACTCAGTCAAGCCAGCCGCGATGGCGGAAATACAGGAATGGCGCGATCGCCGAGAGGATCATCAGACCGATCGCAAACGGGTACCCGGCCTCCCAGCGCAGTTCCGGCATCATCTGGAAGTTCATGCCGTAGATACTGGCAATGAGCGTCGGCGGCAAAAACGCAACCGCCGCCACCGAGAAAATCTTGATGATCTTGTTCTGGTTGATGTTGATGAAGCCGATGGTGGCGTCCATCAGGAAGTTGATCTTGTCGAACAGATACGCCGTATGGTTATCGAGCGACTCGATATCGCGCATGATCTGTTTGCCTTCCTGGTACTGCTCATCCTTGAGCATGCGGGCGCGCATCAGAAACGAGACCGCACGTCGCGTATCCATAACGTTGCGCCGGATACGCCCGTTCAAGTCTTCCTGTGCCGCAATGCTCTCGAGCGCCTTGGCAGCGTCGGCATCGGTAAGGTTCTTGCCGAGCACCCGCTTGCTCACCTCCTCGAGCGCGGCGTACACGCCCTCGAGCGAATCGGCCGAGTACTCGGCGTCGGTCGAATATAGATCGAGCAGGACATCCATCGCGTCGCGCACGGAGCCAGGACGAATCCGTGCGCGCATGCGCACCAGACGGAACACCGGCAAATCTTCGTCGTGCACCGAAATCAGCAGATCCTTGACCACGACGAAAGCCACCGGCACGTTACGCGACTGCTCTTCATCGTCGAGCAGAAAATCGGTGCGGATATGCAGCACGCCGTCATCGTCCTCGTAATAACGCGCGGACGCTTCGATGTCGGTCACTTCGTCCCGTGACGGCAGTTTGACCTTGTAGGCGTCTTCGACCCAGCGGCGCTCCTCTTCGGATTCGCTGTGCAGGTCGACCCAGACCGGCGTAACACTGGCCAGATCACTGGGATGGTCACAAGTCACCTGTTGCAGGCGGCCGTGGTGGATGACGAAAGCGTTGATCAAACGAGGTTCTCCCTGCTTCAAGGCGACGCCAAGTGTAGCAGCCGCGCCACAGTCACGCCAATGGCGGCACGCCGCGGCACAGCGCCCGCATGGCTTCCCTTGTCGGCCGCCGCCGGAATCGTTCGTAGGAATAGTCCTAAATGGGGTGAATTTACAGGTTTCGGCAAGCCGCCGTCGCTGGCGCGTCGAACCAATGGACGCACTTTGCGTCAACCTTGATGTCGGCAATCAAGGTCGACATCGTTTAGCCATGGCGCGAGATACCTGACACAGCCGCGCATTGTCCGACAGGACCAACGCTCGCACCATATGCTGTCACACCAGCCTTGCTCAAACATTCGAGCCACGCCAATCGCGCCAACCATGCAAACCCAACCAATAGGGAGAAATGATCCATGACGGAAGTCACCACGCCGCTCACGTCTTTTGACGCTGTGATGGGTTTCCTCGCGGCCAACGCCGTTCGCTACGGCCTGACATTCCTGCAGGCGGTGCTGATCCTGCTGGTGGGTTTCTGGATTGCCAAACGACTGTCCCGCCTGATTCACAAGACACTTAGCCGCTCGCAGCATTTCGACGCCACGCTCAAACCGCTCATCGAGTCGGTCGTGTTGTGGTCGGTGCGCATCATCACGATCATCGCGGTGCTTGCGCAATTCGGCGTACAGACCGCCAGCATCATCGCGGTATTGGGCGCCGCCGGTCTGGCCATCGGCCTCGCCTTGCAGGGCACGTTGCAGAACATCGCCGCCGGCACCATGCTGCTGGTGTTGCGCCCGTTCCGAAACGGCGACTATGTGACGGCAGGCTCGGCGGTTGCCGGCACGGTGGAGGAAATCGGCCTGTTCACCACTACACTCACGAATGCCGACGGCATCTATGTCTGCGTGCCGAACAACCAGATCTGGGGCCAGCCGATCACGAACTACAGCCGTAACGCGACGCGTCGCATGGAGGTCACGGTCGGCATCGCGCTCGACGACGATCTCGACGCCGCCATGCAGGCGCTGCGCCAACATGTCGCCGACGACGAACGCGTTCTCGACAATCCCGCCCCGGAAATCATGGTCAAGCAAGTCAGCGACAGCGCCATCATCCTGAACGTGCGTGTCTGGTCGCTGCTGGGCAACTACTGGGGCCTGTACTGGGATCTGCAACGTAACGTGAAGGAAACCGTGGAGGGCGTCGGTTGCTCACTGCCCTACCCGACGCGGACCGTTGTGCAGGTGCCGCCGCAGGTCGTCCCCGACTCGGCGCAACCGCGCCACTGATCGCCGGTTCGCTGCCGATCGAAACGACTACTGCGGCAACTCCGCCGCGCCCATACGTCGCGCAATGACGCCTGCGCGTTGTGCGAGGTACGGCGAATTGCGGTGTGTGTCGAAATAGCGCGGGCGCGGCAACATGACCGCGAGCCGCGCGGCCTGCCAGGGCGAGAGCTTCGACGCCGGAATGCCATAGTAGTAACGCGCGGCCGCCTCGGCGCCGAACACGCCCTCGCCCCACTCCACCGAGTTGAGGTAGATCTCGAAGATGCGCTGCTTGTCCATCCAGAATTCGAGCATCCACGTGATGGTGAACTCTTCGGCCTTGCGCAGATAGCTCTTTTCGCTGGACAGGAAGAGGTTCTTCGCGAGTTGCTGCGAGAGGGTCGATCCCCCGGCGACGATACGCCCCTTCTTCTGATTTTTTTCCCACGCCCCGAGCATCGCGTCGATCTCGTAACCATCGTGGTTCACGAAATTCGCGTCTTCGCTCGCAATGATCGCGCGCTTCAGATTGCGCGAGATCTGGTCGTACGGCACCCATTGATGCTTGAGGGTCGCGTTCCGATCGGTCTCGCGCAGACGCGCTTCGGCCGCACGCATGAACGCGGTCGATTGCGGATCGAAGCGCACCCACCAGCCGATTTGCAGGAAGTAATAGAGCTGTGTCGCAAGCACCCCTGCGATCAGCAATGTGACGAAGTAACCCGCCCATCGCCACGGCCCCCAGGTGCGCTTGCGCGCAGCTCGGGAGGTACGTGAAGTGCGTCGCTGCGCCGCCATCGCCGAAGCTCAGCCTTTGGCGCTCAGGCGCGCGCGCAGCGCCGCACGCACGCCGTCGGTCGACGGGCGCACGCCACGCCACACGGCGAACGCCTCCGCTGCCTGCTCGACGAGCATGCCCAGACCGTCTGCCGTGCGGGCGGCGCCGGCTGACAGCGCGTGCGACATGAAAACGGTCGGCTGCGCGCCGTACATCATGTCGTATGCGAGCGAACCGGCGGCATACGTGCCCGCCGGCAATGGCGGAACTTCGCCCTGAAGGCTCCCGGCCGTGGCATTGATCACGACGTCGAATCCCTGTGGCACCGCAGCCCAGCCGCCACCCGCGAGCGCCACATTGTGACGCTTGGCCGCGTCGGCAAAGCGCGCGACGAGTTCTTCCGCCCGCGCTGCCGTTCGATTGGCAACGAAGAGCGAGGCGGGCGTCGCTTCGATCAGCGGCAGCATAGCGCCGCGCGAGGCGCCACCGGCGCCGAGCAGCAACACGCGGCGCCCTGCGATCGATACCCCGAGCGGTCCTTCGATATCGCGCACCAGCCCGACACCATCGGTGTTGTCGCCGGCAATACCCTGCGCATCGAACACCAACGTGTTGACGGCGCCCGCCGCCTGGGCTCGCTCGGTCAGACGGTCGGCCAGTGCATGCGCTTCCAGTTTGAAAGGGACAGTGACGTTGGCGCCACGCGCCCCTTGTTCGATGAAGCTACGCACCGTAGCGGCGAACGCATCGAGCGGTGCGAGCAGCCGTTCATAGGTCAGCCGCTGTCCCGTCTCGCGCGCAAACTCCGCATGAATGAACGGCGACTGGCTATGTTCGACAGGATGGCCGATCACGGCGTAACGATCGGTGGGCGATTCCCCGGCAGGCGTTTGGTTTGTCATCTTTTTTCAAAGACGCGGCGCCTGGCATTGTGCTCAGGCGCCGCGATGTCTCACAGCAAATTGGGGGGGCGGGCCGGTGGCCCCGATCTAGCAGGCGTCGATCACCAGAGGATCCATAGCAGGATGCCGCCGAACAACGCCCATTTCACCGCATAGTACACGTAGCGGTTCCACGCCTTGAGGCGTTTGCCGACGAGGCGGATCGAGTAAATATACTTGAATGCCCGGTTCAGCCCGCCGGTGCGGTCCCCCGCCTCGTTCGGCGATGCAGCCGCCCCCATCAGATGGCGGCCGAACCAGTGATTGACACGCTGGGTCCAGCGATACGCCATTGGCCGCTCAATGTCACAGAACAGGATGATACGGTTCCGACCGCTCTGGTTCTCGGCGTAATGAATATAGGTTTCGTCGAACACGACGCCTTCACCGTCGCGCCAACTGTATCGCTGTCCATCCACGTCGAGATAACACCGGTCGTCGTTCGGCGTAACGAGTCCGAGGTGATAACGCAGCGATCCCGCATACGGATCGCGATGACGTACCAGCCGACTGCCGTGCGGCAATTCGGCGAACATAGCGGCCTTGATCGTCGGGATCTTGCGCACGAGCTCCGTCGTCACCGGGCACAGATCGCTCGCCGACGGATGCGCATCGTCATACCACTTCAGGTAGAAGCGCTTCCAGCCGCTCTTGAAAAACGAATTGAAACCGACATCGTTGTACTGATCGGAGGCTTTGATGCGGCGGGCATCGAGCAGCGCCATCGCTTCGTCGCGGATCGCTTCCCAGTTCTGGCGCAACGGCTCGAGCTCCGGGAAGTGCTCGGGTTTGAGATAGGGCGTCGTCGGCACGCGGGAGAACGCGTACATGAACACGTTCAGCGGCGACAGAAATGTCGAATGATCCGAGAGCTGGCGGAAGAATTTATGGCGAACCTTACCGCGGAAATGCACGTACACAGAACAAGCAGCAATGATCGCCAGAACAATCCATTTCATGGCGGACTTTCCAAATCGAGGCAAACCTCGCAATTATAAAAATCTTTGGAAAGTTTTACCGTGCACGATCCCTGCGTACGGACAGATCAGGTCGGTCTGCGAGAGGCATTTCCACGCGATGTCTGGCCATCGGGTGACGGCCTGACGACGGGTCGGCGGTGGGGAGGTGGGCGCGGCGTTCCCGATAAAGTGCGCGACGATGCCGGGTTCGAGAATGCGAGCGGTCTATTGAACGTTGCCGCTCGCGGGAGCGCCGAGCGTTTGTGCCTGCACACCCTGTCGCGTGAAGGTCATGCGCGTGACGATCTCCAGAATGTCGTAACGTTGCTTCATTTCCTGCGAGAAATCGCCGAATGGCGCGCTGGCCTGCACGATGGCGACGGCTCGCCGGTCCAGATCGCGATTACCCGAGCTACGCGTCACCTCCACACCCGCGACATTCCAACCGTCTTTGTGATATCCGAGACCACCGCGCTGATTCACATTGAGCGTGACGATCAGTTCGCCATAGAGGCGCTCGTTGCCCATCTGCGGAAAGTGCTCGGTGCCGTAGCGCTCGACTCGATGACGCAGTGCGTCGAAATAGCGTGCGTACGCAACTTCACGCGTATTTGCCGTCACCTGACCGCGTTTCGGGCGCGTCTGATACGCACGCAACTGCTTGTCGATTTCGGCTTGCAAACGTGCGATCTGCTGGTCGACGGTCTGATCGTCGAGGCCCTGGCCTCGCTGCGGCGAGTCGATGCGGTTACGCTGTGCCTCTGGCGAGGTTGCGTACTGACTGCGAAGCTGCGAGAGCAACTTCTCCTGCATGGCTTCCAGATCGCTCACATTGCGCTGAATCTGCGCGACCGGCGCCCCGTCGCGCTCCAATTCGCGTGACGGCAACGGCGAGGTCGCACGTTCGCCGTCGTGTTCGCCGCCGCCTACGAGATTAGCCTGCGCAAGCGCGGTGGCCTTCTCCGGTGCGACGGCCGATTTGGCGTTCACGAGCACCACTTCGAGCGGGGTATCCGCACTGTGCAGGCGGAAGCTGTCCGGCGCAACGAAGTGCACCGCCAACGCGAGCAAATGCACCACGGCCGAGAAGAGAAGGCCGGTGGCAAGCGGATGCTCGCGCATGAGGGACCAGCCGCGGCGACGCGCCGCGACCAGATTGCCGGAAGGCAGTGCGGGTTTCAGCACGCGGGACCGGCCGGCGCGTCGTGGGCGCCCGCCGCCATCAGCGCCGCCGAGCGTGGCGATGCCCCGTGAGCGGCGCCAGTGGTCAGCGTCTGCGCCGAATCGTCGGCATCGGCGGGAGCATCGACTCGCCCCATCGTCGAATGGTCGTCGGCATCGCCCTGTGCGGTGCGGATGTCGCCACGGGCTTCGTCCGTGTCCATGCCGTCATCGCCATCATCGGCCCCGTCGGCACCCTCCGTACCTTCAGCACCATCGGTGCCGTCAGTGCCCTGGCCGCCGTCACCGCCCTCTCCACCATGACCCGCGCCGCCGTCGCCCTCGTCGTCGTCGTCCGCCAGCGCGCTCTGGCTCGCGCCGAGCACTTGCGCGACACGCACCGAGATACTGAGCGTGACGACATCGAACGACAGCACGTCGAGCATGATCTGCGTGCCCCGCGCATGCGGACTGAGCCCGGGCACGATCAACGTGAGCGGAATGTCGTTCAGACGAACGGTGTCGCCCTTGAGCACGCTCGCCTGCACTTGCGACTTGTTTTCCTGAATCAGCCAGCGCATGCACCAGTACCGCTCCATGCGGCTCTGATGCTCGGCATATGCCGCGTACGCAGCTTCGAAGCTCGACACGGTGGCGTACAGATCGGCGTCTTTCGGCTTGAAGGGCGCTGCCAGCTTCGCCGTCACGCCGTGGCGCACACAGGCGATCAATTGCCACTGATTCACCAGATCGACATAGCGACGCAGCGGCGAGGTGCTCCATGCGTATTGCTCGACACCTAGCCCTTCGTGCGGCGCGGGCGATGTCTGCATACGCGTGCGGTTCACGCCGTAGGCCCGCTGTGCGCGGTAAATGCCCGGCACGCCGCATTCGGCCAGCAAACGCCCCCAGCGACTGTTCGCAAGGATCGCCATTTCGGCAACGATCAGATCGAGCGGCGCACCCCGCAGACGCTGCCTGATCGTGATGTGCTCGCCGTCGACGTAGAAATTGAAGTCGGTCTTGTTTTGCACCTCAGGGCGCAAGCCATAGCCCACGCGCGCGGCCTGGCGCTTCTCATACAGCGACTGCGCGAACGGCCACAGCAAACGCAGCGCTTCCTTGTGCGGATAGTCGCCGGTGCCGTCAGCCAGCGTTTGTGCCGTAATGACCGAATCGAGCTCGTCGTGGCGCAGGTTCGCGGCGATGGGCACGCGCTCGGCGCGCGTCTCAGTGGTCACGATGTCATACGTATCCGCCTTGACCACGACGTACAGCGACAACGCGGGACGTGCGCCGCCTTCGGCGAGCGTATAAGCCTCGACCACCGAATCGGGCAGCATCGTGATCTTTTCGCCCGGGGCATATACCGTGGACATGCGCGCGCGCGCAATCTCGTCGATGGCGTCACCCCGCGTGATGCCCAGCGCCGGCGCCGCGATGTGGATCCCTACGCGCAGCAGGCCGTCGGGCAGCACCTGTACCGAAAGCGCATCGTCGATTTCCGTCGTCGTCGAATCGTCGATGGAGAACGCCTGCACGTCGGCAATCGGCAGATCGTCCCCCGGCAGCGGCGTCGGTCCCACATCGGGAAAGCCGGTGCCCCGCGGAAAGTGTTCGTAGAGGAACGCCGCTTCGTGATAGGCGCGCGGCGACGCGATGCCGCCGCAAGCCAGCATCACCTCGGCGTGCGTCTTGCCCATGGCAATGGCGGCCGCTTCGAGCGCCTTCCATTCGATGGTGTTCTTGTCAGGACGGAACAGCAGTTGGAGTTCCTTGCCCTTGAGCGCGTCCGGCAGCGTACCCGCAATCATCTGATCGACGTACGACGCCTGCAACTCGGCTTGTTGCTGCTTGCGCGCGAGACCGGCAAGCGCAGCTTCGAGCTGCTCTTGTCCCGCACGCTGGTACTGACCCCGGCCCTTGCGACGGAAATAGATCGGCGAGGCCTGCAAGGCCAGCGCCAGACCCGCCTGCTGCGCAACGCTCGCGCCTTCACCGAAGTATTCGGCGGCCAGCACCGGAAACGCGAACTCGTCGGCCGGCGCGCATTCCCACAGGAAACTCATGTCGATGTCCTGTGCGGCAGCCTGCGCCTGCGCGATCAACTCGGCGGGGGTGGGCGACTCGAAACGCAACAGGACATCACGTCCCTTGATCTTGCTGCGACGTCCGCCAGGCAACTCCACCTGATACGACTCGCCCTGCTGCGACAACACCGTGCCAGCCTTGAAGCCGCCGGATTCCTCAAAAAAAATGTTCATGAAACAGCCATCGATCGCAATAGGCGATATTGTAGCCCGCCAATGTACGGCGGTTTAGGGCAGAACGGGCAAACGCGTCAGTCGCCCGCGCAAGGGCTTGCTGCGTCTGGCGCTGCAGAAATGCCGACGCCGGCAAAGCGCAGTACGTCGTCCATGTAGTTCTCGAAATCGGAAATCCCGTGGTCACTGCCCTCGATCAGCGTGAGCTTCGCGCCCGGAAACTTCGCCACCATGTCGCGGTAGTCCAGCGTCTGGTCGCCCGTGGCCGCCACAAGGTGGTAGCGCTCGGGACGCGTGATGCGGGCGACGTCGATCATGCGCAGTTCGTCCAGGTGACGGGGTTCGACGACAATCGTTCCACCGCCGTGCCACAGCGGTTGTTCGCCGAGCCACTTCCCCAAGTCGTCGTACGGGCGCGTGGCGGGATTGAGCAGCACGGCACGGCAACCCAGTTTTTCCGCCAGATATGTGGCGTAGTACCCACCGAGCGAGCTGCCCACGATGGTCAGCTCGTCGGCGCTCACGCCGGTGAGCAACCGCTGCGCATCGACAACTGCAGCCAACGGCGACGGCGGCAGTTGCGGACACGCCCAATGCCGGCCATGCCCCAGCCGATGCATGCGTGCGGCCATCAATTGCGCCTTGAAGGAACGCGGCGACGAACGAAAGCCGTGCAAATAAAGAATCATGTCAGTCCCGAGAGAGCCGAGTCAGTATGCGCATACGCGCCAAGTCCGGGCAATTTACCCACTGTGGCCCGCTCACCCGCGCGCAGCCAGCGCATCCAGTAGTTTCTGGTGGATCCCGCCGAAGCCGCCATTGCTCATCACCACGATCTGGTCGCCCGGCTGCGCTGCGGCGCCGACGGCGCGCACCAGACCGTCGATGTCGCTGAACGCTTGTGCACGGGTCCCCAGAGGCGCCAGCGCTTCCGCAAGATTCCAGCCCAGGGCGTCCTTGCCGGACGGCGCGCCATAACCGAACACCAGATCGGCGTCGGCCAGACTGGCGGGCAATTGTGCCTTCATGACCCCGAGCTTCATGGTGTTCGAGCGCGGCTCCAGCACCGCAAGGATGCGGGCCTGGCCGACACGCCGACGCAATCCGGCAAGCGTCGTCTGAATCGCCGTCGGATGATGCGCAAAATCGTCATAGACGGTCACTCCGCCGGCTTCGCCGCGCACTTCCATGCGACGCTTCACATTCTGGAACTTGCCCAGCGACGCAGCGCCCTGTTCCGGCGGCACGCCCACGTGACGCGCGGCAGCGAGGGCGGCCAGCGCATTCATCCGGTTGTGCTCCCCCTGAAGCGCCCATTTCACCTCACCCGCAGCCTTCGGCCCCTGGTGCACCCAGAACGCTTCCTGTCCGGAGGCAAGCGCCTCGTTTGCCTGCGCGACATGCCAGCCATCGGCCACACCGAAGCGCTCGATCTCGCTCCAGTATCCGCGCGCCAACACACGCTCGAGCGCCGGTTCGCGACCATTGACGATCAGGCGTCCCTGCCCCGGGACCGTTCGCACGAGATGATGAAATTGCGTCTCGATTGCGGCGAGATCCGGGAAGATATCCGCGTGATCGAATTCGAGGTTATTCAGAATGGCCGTACGCGGATGGTAGTGAACGAATTTCGAACGCTTGTCGAAGAACGCCGTGTCGTACTCGTCCGCCTCGATCACGAAGAAATCGCTGTCGGTCAGCCGCGCCGAAATACCGAAGTTCATCGGCACGCCGCCAACGAGAAACCCCGGGTGGTATCCGGCGTCTTCGAGAATCCAGGTGAGCATCGAGGTCGTGGTCGTCTTGCCGTGCGTGCCGGCCACTGCCAGCACCCATTTCTTGGACAGGACATGCTCGCCGAGCCATTGGGGCCCGGACGTATACGGCAGATTCCGGTTCAGGATTTCTTCCATGAGCGGATTGCCGCGCGACACGACGTTACCGACCACGAACAGGTCCGGCTCCAGCGACACCTGATCGGCGTCGAAACCCTCGATCAGACGAATGCCCTGCGCTTCGAGCTGGGTGCTCATTGGCGGATAGACGTTGGCGTCGCAACCCGTGACGGTGTGACCGGCCTGACGTGCGAGGACTGCCAGACCGCCCATGAACGTGCCGCAGATACCAAGAATATGAATATGCATGGATGGGGAGCGTGGTGAGAACGGGTCGAGCCCGTGCGGGAAATGGGAGTGCCAGAAGCCAAGGGCTCCATTGTACCTGTGGCGCGAACCCCAATGCGTTTCGGGTATCATCGTCCGCATGACACGCAAATCCTGGACCGACGCCCAACGCCTGCGCGACGAGATCGCGCTGGCCGCTGCTCGCCTTATCGCCGAAGAGGGGGCCGACTACGCGAGCGCGAAGCGCAAGGCAGCGAAACAGGTCACCGGAGAGACGCGAATTGCAGGGGAATTGCTGCCGGATAATGACCAGATCGAGGCGGAAGTGCGCGAATACGTGCAGACGTTCCTCTCGGACACCCAGCCCGATGAACTCGCGCATCTGCGCCAGGTCGCGCTGACGGTCATGACAGCGTTCGAGCGCTATCGCCCGTACATTACCGGTGCGGTGTACAACGGCACAGCCACGGCGCTATCGGATATCTACTTGCAGGCTTTTTGCGACAACCCCAAGGAAGTCGCGATCGACATGCTCAATCGAGGGATCGACTACGAAGTCTCGGAGAGCCGTCATTTTAATGGTCGAGGCATGGTGGAGACGCTGAGTTTCCTGTGGCGCGAGCGCGGCCAGCGCGGCGAACCGGCGGGGGTGCACCTCGCGCTGTATGGCACGGACGATATGCGCGGCGCGCTCAAGGCCTCCGACGGGAACGGCCGCCCGGTGCGGACCGACGCTCAGGGACTGCGCGCCCTGATGGCCGAGGCAGAAGCCTCGCGTCATGAACACAGCCAATGACGCCGTAGCGAGTCGCCATCGGTTCACAGCGAAATCGCGGCCAGATCACCGCCAGATCACCGCCAGATCGCCACTAATTCTTCGCAATTGACGTTCATATTTCGTTTACCGTTGATTCCCGAATCTTCCGCCCCGTACACATCATGGCAAAACGCATCGCTATTCTCGTGATTCTGGCATTGGCGGGATTGGCGGCCGGTTTCTGGCTCGGCCACCGCAACCAGCCAACGCCCAACGCGTCGGACGCCGCCGTCGCCCAACTCCTCGCCACCCGCCTGCCCGACCTCAAAGGCAATGATCAGGCCGTATCGCAATGGAAAGGCAAGACGCTCGTTGTGAATTTCTGGGCGCCCTGGTGCGGGCCGTGCGTGGAGGAAATGCCCGATTTGCAGGCGCTTTCCACTGAATTCGGCACCAAAAACGTCCAATTCGTCGGTATCGGCATCGATACGGCGCAAAACATGATCGCCTTTGAGCAAAAGGTGAAAGTCGATTACCCGTTGCTGGTGGCAGGCTATGCGGGCACCGACCTCGCACGCGCGCTCGGGAACAAGGCCGGTGCGTTGCCGTTTACCGTCGTGATCGATCCGCAGGGGCGAATGCACTACGAGAAGCTGGGCCGCATCACGTCGGACGAGGTCCGCTCGGCACTCAAGCCGCTCATCTGACCCCAGGTCGGAAAGCGCCCCGCCTTGGGAAGCCCCGCCGGGCGTGACCGGCGGGGGCTCCATTTTCGCCCCACTGGACAAAATCCACCAACTGGCGTTTAATTGCGCCCAATTTCGTGAAATTTGATTCGCCGATGCCTCACCGCATTCTCGTGCTCCACGGCCCCAACCTGAACCTGCTCGGTACTCGCGAGCCGGAGGTGTACGGTCGCACGACGTTGGCCGACATCGACTCCGCCCTTGTGGCGCAGGCCCAGACGGCGGGTGCCGAGGTGGCGACATTCCAAAGCAATCACGAAGGGGCACTGGTTGACCGGATTCAGGCGGCACGCGGCGAGTCGATCGACTTCATCGTCATCAACCCTGCGGCCTATACCCACACCAGCGTGGCAATTCGCGACGCGTTGACCGGGGTAGGCATCCCGTTCGTCGAGGTTCACCTCTCGAACGTTCATGCGCGCGAAGCCTTCCGGCATCACTCGTACTTTTCCGATATCGCGCAAGGTGTCATCTGCGGCCTGGGCTGGCGCGGGTATACCTACGCACTCGATTTTGCCCTGCGGCGACTCGCCGGCGGGTAGTCCTCTCTTATCCCCATTTCCTCTCGCGGGACGTTGCGCCCGCGTCGATACAGAATCAAGGAGCTTCCTTCATGGATTTGCGCAAACTCAAGACGTTGATCGACCTCGTGGCCGAATCGGGTATTTCCGAGCTCGAAGTCACCGAAGGCGAAGGCAAGGTCCGTATCGTCAAGGCGCCCCCGCAAGTCATCGCCGCCCCGATGCAGATGGCCATGCCGGCCGCCATGCCGCAGGTCGCCGCGCAAGCGCCCGCCGCCACGCAAGCGGCCGCAGCGCCCGCGGCACCGGCCGTGCCGCAAGGCCATATCGTGACATCGCCGATGGTTGGCACGTTCTACCGCGCCCCGTCGCCGGGCGCCGATCCGTTCGCGCAAGTCGGCGACTCGGTCAAGGAAGGCCAGACCCTGTGCATCATCGAAGCGATGAAGCTGCTCAACGAGATCGAGTCGGACAAGGCCGGCGTGATCAAGGAAATCCTCGTCGAGAACGGTCAGGCCGTGGAATACGGTCAACCGCTGTTCGTGATCGGCTAATGCCGGTTGTCGGACGCCTCGCCCGCACGGCCTTGCGCCATCTGCGCGGCATCGGGCGTCCGGCCCCGCTCCTCTCCCCATACGGGCAGGACTGCACATAATGTTTGAAAAAATTCTCATCGCCAATCGCGGCGAAATCGCCCTGCGCATCCAGCGCGCGTGCCGCGAGATGGGCATCAAGACCGTCGTGGTCTATTCCGAAGCCGACAAGGAAGCGAAGTACGTCAAGCTCGCCGACGAAGCGGTCTGTATCGGCCCGGCCCCGTCGCCGCTGAGCTATCTGAACATGCCTGCGCTCATCAGCGCGGCCGAAGTGACCGACGCCCAGGCGATCCACCCGGGTTACGGCTTCCTGTCGGAGAATGCCGATTTCGCCGAGCGCGTCGAACAATCGGGCTTCACGTTCATTGGCCCGCGCCCCGAAACCATTCGCCTGATGGGCGACAAGGTCTCGGCCAAGCAGACCATGATCAAGACCGGCGTGCCGTGCGTGCCCGGTTCGGAAGGCGCGTTGCCCGAAGATCCGAAGGAAATCGTGCGAATTGCACGCCAGGTCGGCTATCCGGTGATCATCAAGGCCGCAGGTGGCGGCGGTGGTCGCGGCATGCGCGTGGTGCACACGGAAGCGGCGCTCGTGAACGCGGTCAACATGACGCGTGAAGAAGCCGGCCGTGCCTTCGGCAACCCGGAAGTCTATATGGAGAAGTTCCTCGAGAACCCGCGCCATATCGAAATCCAGGTGCTCGCCGACAAGCACAAGCAAGCGATCTGGCTGGGTGAGCGCGACTGCTCGATGCAGCGTCGTCACCAGAAGGTGATCGAAGAAGCGACCGCACCGCTGATTCCGCGTCGTCTGATCGAGCGCATCGGCGACCGCTGCGCTGACGCGTGCAAGAAGATGGGTTACCTCGGGGCCGGTACGTTCGAGTTCCTGTACGAGAACGGCGAGTTCTACTTCATCGAAATGAACACGCGCGTGCAGGTCGAACACCCGGTCACGGAAATGATTACCGGTGTCGACATCGTGCAGGAACAGATCCGCATCGCGGCGGGCGAGAAGCTCGCCTACCGCCAGCGCGACATCCAGTTCCAGGGGCACGCCATCGAGTGCCGCATCAACGCCGAAGACCCGTTCAAGTTCACGCCGTCGCCGGGCCGCATCACCGCCTGGCACATGCCGGGTGGCCCCGGCATTCGCGTCGACACGCACGCTTACAACGGCTACTTCGTGCCGCCCAACTACGACTCGATGATCGGCAAGCTGATCGCCTACGGTGCAACGCGTGAGCAGGCGATTCGCCGCATGCGTGTGGCGCTGTCGGAAATCGTGGTCGAAGGTATCCAGACGAACATTCCGCTGCACCGCGAATTGATGCTCGACGCCAAGTTTGTCGAAGGCGGCACGAGCATCCACTATCTGGAACACAAGCTGGCGCAGAAGTCTGCCGTCGGCGGTAATTGAGCTATTTAGCAGGAAACACTCGCCATGTATCGCGAACTCGTCGTAGAAGTTGCCCGCGCGCAGGCCGAGGCCCTGTCGGACGCCCTGCTCGATCTGGGCGTGCTGTCGGTCTCGGTGGAAGACGCGGACGCCGACACGCCCGACGAGCAACCGATGTTCGGCGAGCCGGGTCTGACCCCGCCCGACACCGCGTGGCAGCGCTCGCGCGTGGTGGCGCTGGTGGGCGAAGATCAGGACGCCGCCGTGTTGCTCGCGGCGGCGGTCAACGAACTGGGGCTTGCCGAGTCCCCTGCCTTCACATTGCGTGACGTGGAGGAGCAGGATTGGGTACGCCTGACGCAATCGCAGTTCGAGCCGATGCAGATCGGCCAGCGGATCTGGGTCGTGCCGTCGTGGCACGACGCCCCGGACACCGACGCCCTCATTCTCGAACTCGATCCCGGCCTGGCTTTCGGCACCGGTAGCCATCCGACCACGCGCCTTTGCATGGAATGGCTCGAACAGCACGTGCAGGCCGGCGAGTCGCTGCTCGACTATGGTTGCGGCTCGGGCATTCTGGCAATTCTCGCGCGCAAGTGCGGCGCCGACCCGGTCATCGGCATCGACATCGACCCGCAAGCCGTGGAATCCGCCCGTTACAACAGTGAACGCAACCACGCCCCGGTCGAATACGGTCTGCCCGACGACTTGCGCGATGGCCAGTTCAATATCGTGGTCGCGAACATTCTGTCGAACCCGCTCAAGTTGCTCGCGTCGATGCTGACGTCGCGCGTCGCACCGGGCGGCCGGCTTGCACTGTCCGGCGTGCTGGAGCGGCAGGCTGACGAAGTGATCGCGGCTTACGCGCCCTATATGAAGATGTCGGTCTGGCGCGCTCACGACGGCTGGGTCTGCCTGCACGGGCAGGCCTCAGGCTAAACAGCGCAACGCGCGCCGAGTCTCCCGAGTCTTCCATCCATGACCCAGTCCTCGCGCGTTCTCGCCACCCGCTGCCCTCACTGTCACACGGTCTTTCGCGTCGTCGCGGATCAGCTCAAGCTGCGCGACGGCCTCGTGCGTTGCGGCCATTGCCGTGAGGTGTTCGACGGCCGCGCCTATCTCTGCGATCCGCCCGCCGAGGAACAGGAAGCGCCGGCGAACCCCGACCTTGTCGCGCCACCCGACACCGCAGCGCATGGGAGCCAGCCCGGCGTATCGAATACGACGCCTGCCCCGTCGGCGGGAACCGCGGCCGGCGGTGACAAGCCGATCCCGGAAATGCTCACGCCCACGGCCATCGCCGCCCTGCTTGGCACGCCCGACGAGAGCCGTGCGCAGATGCAGCACGGGCCGGGCCGTTATATGGACGATGTGGACGACGATCCCACCGTGCTGAGTGCGCCGACGGCAACGCCGTCTCGCATCGAAACGTCATCGCCCGATCGCAGTGAAGCCCAACGGCACCCGGGCGCCGCGCGCGCGATCTGGCGCGTGTTGATGGCGCTCGCCGTCATCGGCCTGCTCGGTCAGTGGGCATGGATCGAGCGCGCCGCCCTCGTGGATCGCGTACCGGCATTGCGCGGCGTGTTCGCGGCGATTGGCCAGCCTCTGCATGTGACGATCGGCTTGCCGCGTGTGCCGGATCAGATCCAGATTTCCAGCGTGACGCTCGTGACCGACACTGCGGGAGCGGCGGAATCGGTGGGAGCCGCGGATAGCGGCGATGCGTCGGCGTCCGCCGTCGAAGCAACGGCCAGCGATGCGGTGGCGGCGCCCGATGCGCTTGCCCCCACCGACGCAGTCCCGATGACGCTGACCGTCTTCGTGCGCAATCAGGCCGACTACGCGCTGGCGTGGCCGTCGCTCGAACTCACGCTCTCGGACCTCGACGGCAAGCCCGTGGTGCGTCGCGTTTTTTCAGCGAATGAATACGTCGCCGGGGCAAGCATGCGCGAAGCGGGTCTGGCGCCACGCAGCGAACGCACGATTCGGTTACGATTGTCGGCGCAGGCAGCGCTAGCCAGTAATTACCGGGTGCTCGCGTTCTATCCCTGATAGCGCTGTTGCACTCAACCTAGGAGAGATAGATGTCCCAAGTCACGCTCGGGGGCAACCCCATCGAAGTCGGCGGTCAATTCCCGCAGAAGGGTCAAACCGCACCGGCACTGAAGCTGGTCAACGCCAAGTTGCAGGACGTCACGCTCGACGACTTCGCGGGTAAGCGCAAGGTCCTCAATATCGTGCCGAGCCTCGACACGCCGACGTGCGCTACGTCGACCCGCAAGTTCAACGAAGCCGCGGGCAAGCTGGAGAACACCGTGGTGCTCGTGATCTCGGCCGACCTGCCGTTCGCCATGAGCCGCTTCTGCGCCACGGAAGGTCTGAACAATGTCGTCACGCTCTCGACCATGCGCGGCCGCGAGTTGCTCAATAACTATGGCGTCGAGATCAAGACCGGCCCGCTCGCCGGTGTGGCCGCACGTGCCGTGGTCGTGCTCGATGCCGAGAACCGTGTCGTGCACGCCGAGCTGGTACCGGAAATCAAGAACGAACCGAATTACGACGCCGCGCTCGCCGCGCTCTCGTGATTTCGTAATTTCGCGAGCGCGTGACGCGATCACGCGCTGCTGCGATCTGACGCATGCCGCCCGCGCGGCATCCGTCGGATCGCGCAAACGCCAGCATTCGCAGGCCCGTAATTCCCGCGCCGATGCACGACATGTACCGGCTCGTTTTTTGTCCAGCGGCCCAGAACAGCATGACGGATCACCGTCAGCCATCTTCCGTTGGCCTCTCCCCCGCTTACTTTTCGCAAGGAAATTCCCGTGACTACCGTGATCTGCGGCTCGCTGGCCTACGACAACATCATGACGTTCGAAGGCCGCTTCGGCGAACACATCCTGCCTGATCAGGTGCACATCCTGAACGTCAGCTTCCTCGTGCCGACAATGCGCCGCAACTTCGGCGGCTGCGCCGGCAATATCGGCTACAGCCTGAAACTGCTCGGCGGCACGCCCGTCGTCATGGCCACAGTCGGCGAAGATGGCGCGGCATACCTGGAGCGTTTCCAGTCGCTCGGCATGACCACGGAATTCGTGCGCACGGTCACGGACAGCATGACGGCCAATGCGATGATCACGACCGATCTGGACAACAACCAGATCACCGCCTTCCATCCTGGCGCGATGATGTTCTCCGCGCGCAACCGCGTGGCCGATGCCAAGGGCGCCACGCTAGGCATCGTCGCCCCGGACGCCCCGGACGCCATGCTCACCCACGCCGAAGGCTTCGCCGAAGCCGGCGTGCCCTTCGTCTTCGATCCGGGGCAGGGCCTGCCGTTGCTCACCCCTGAGGCACTGCGTCGCATGGTGGAACTCGCAACGTATCTTGCGGTCAACGACTACGAAGCCAAGCTCCTCAGCACGAAGACTGGACTGTCGATGGAAGACCTCCAGTCGCGTGTCGAGGCACTTGTCGTCACGCGCGGAGAGCACGGGGCCCAGATCTTCGCCGGCGGCAAGCAACACGACATTCCTGCCGTGACCGCCAAGCGTGTCGTCGACCCCACCGGGTGCGGCGACGCCTTCCGTGGTGGTTTGCTCTATGGCATCGAGAAGGGCCTCGACTGGCCGACCACTGGCCGCTTGGCCAGCCTGATGGGTTCGCTCAAGATCGCCGAGCAGGGCCCGCAGACCTATGCACCCACACGCTCGGAAATCGAAGCGCAATATGAAGAAGCGTTCGGCCACCGCTTCGAGTGATTTAAGGAAAGGCACAACGATGGCACGATTCACCACACCGCTCATTCTCATCGCCGCAGCCGCGTCGCTCTCTCTGTCCGCCTGCACGGCGTTCGGTCCGAGCAACTCGGCAAGCGTCTACAGCAGCCGTCAGGCACAACGCGAACAGGTTGTGCGTATGGGCACGGTCGAATCGGTGCGTCCGGTCACGATCGACAGCAGCAATGGCGACCCCGGCATTCTCGGCATCGCCGGTGGCGGTGCGCTCGGCGCCATCGGCGGTAGCGCTATCGGTGGCGGCCGTGGTTCGATTGCGACGGGGATCGTCGGTGGTCTGCTCGGCGCAGTGGCAGGTCAGGCGATCGAGAGTCGCGTGAGCAAGAAGGCCGGGCTGGAAATCACCGTGCGCCTCGACAACGGCGAGTTGCGGGCCATTACGCAAGATGCCGACGAGGCGTTTCAGCCGGGTCAGCGCGTGCGTCTGCTCTCGAGTGGCGGCGTGACACGTGTGACGCACTGACTCGCGTCGATGTCCTGGCGTTGCGGGCGGCTTCGGCCGCCCGTTTTCGTTTCCGCATGAAAAAACCCGCTGTGACGATCGCTCATCACAGCGGGTTTCGGATCGAGTAGGCCTACTCGATCAAAAGACACCTAAGTGCCTTGGTTCCTGCATCGGCACTCGAATTACGGACGGCTGCCGGTCGGGAACGGCCATGCCGCCGCCGGGTTCAGCGTCGTCTTTGCAGCTGCGGGTGCAGCGGCCGGTGCTGCAGGAGCAGCAGCAGGCTTGGCGGCAACCTTCTTCGCGGCCGGCTTCTTGGCAGCAGGCTTCTTCGCAGCGGCAGGCTTCGCAGCAGGCTTGGCGGCAGCCTTCTTGGCAGCCGGCTTCTTCGCAGCAGCCTTCTTCGCAGCAGGCTTGGCAGCGGCCTTCTTCGCAGCCGGCTTCTTGGCAGCGACAGCCTTCTTGGCGGCCGGCTTCTTAGCGGCTGCCTTCTTGGCGACGGCCTTCTTGGCTGCCGGCTTCTTGGCGACAACCTTCTTCGCTGCTGCCTTCTTCGCGACCGGCTTCTTGGCGGCGACCTTCTTCACTGCTGCCTTCTTGGCGACCGGCTTCTTGGCGGCAACCTTCTTCACTGCAACCTTTTTGGCTGCCGGCTTCTTGGCGGCGACCTTCTTGGCTGCCGGCTTCTTGGCGGCAACGGCCTTCTTCGCTGCCGGCTTCTTAGCAGCCACAGCCTTCTTGGCGACAGGCTTCTTGGCAGCAGCAGCCTTCTTCGCTACCGGCTTCTTGGCAACAGCCTTCTTTGCTGCGGGTTTTTTCTTAGCAGTAGTAGCCATCACATGACTCCTTAACGTGAAAGATCACTCAAACGAAACTACCTGAGAAGGAAACCCGACCACCGTGCGGGAACCGCCGGCGAGCGGGCTATTCATCGGCGTACGCATCGGACTTCGACGGCTTACGCTAATGAATTCGGCGCTGCACGCATGACGCTGACCGTGTGTGGTCACGCGCGCAAAAAAATTGCCGGCGACATTGCCGCCAGCAATTCGATTGTCTTGAGAAAGGGAGTTCGCCAGATTCTTCGGGGGGTAGCTTGCCTGTCCCGTCATCGGGATGGAGGAGTTTGCGATAGCGGATAAGCGATACTGCTTGCTATGCACCAAGGTTTTTACGCTCCGTAACTACCAGCTCTCTGTCGCGGGAGGAAAGCAGTGAGTGCTTTCGTGTGTTCATCGAGACTGCAATTTATTTGAGCGAATAATAATTCTTTTGTGATGCGATGTTAATACTTTGTGCAAAAAAAAGCGCACATCAATCGTAACGAAGAAGTCAATCTGTTGTATTTGATGCACATCACACTCGCATGTCGATGCGCGCGATGCGTTTGTCGAGAGGCAACTTCAACGTGCGAGTGAGGATGATGTGCGTGAGCTACGCCACGTCTTCGACTGCTCATTGCGTCAGTCACGCGTGCAACGCACGCACACACCACCCTCTCGAAACCCGCATGGATACTCGCGTTGCGCGACACATCCATTTTTCATTCGGTGCTCGCGCCTTCATGAGCGAGCACCGGGTCAACACTTAGTCCCAGCTCAGTGCGCCACCGGTCTGGTACTCGATCACTCGCGTTTCGAAGAAGTTACGTTCCTTCTTCAAGTCGATCATCTCGCTCATCCACGGGAACGGATTTTCTTCGTTCGGGTAGAGCGCTTCGAGACCGATTTGCGCGCAGCGACGATTCGCGATGAAGCGCAGATAGCTCTTGAACATGCCTGCGTTCAGACCCAGCACGCCGCGCGGCATCGTGTCTTCAGCGTAGCGATACTCAAGCTCGACGGCCTTCTTGAACAGCTCGCGAATCTCTTCGCGGAACTCCGGCGTCCAGAGGTTCGGGTTTTCCAGCTTCACCTGGTTGATCAGGTCGATGCCGAAGTTGCAGTGCATCGACTCGTCGCGCAGGATGTACTGATATTGCTCCGCAGCACCGGTCATCTTGTTCTGACGACCCAGCGCCAGAATCTGCGTGAAGCCGACGTAGAAGAACAGGCCTTCCATGATGCACGCGAACACGATCAGCGAACGCAGCAGCTTCTGGTCGGCTTCCTGCGTACCCGTCTTGAACGACGGATCGGCCACGACTTCGATGAACGGCAGCAGGAATTCATCCTTGTCGCGAATCGACGCCACTTCGTGATATGCGTTGAAGATCTCGGCCTCGTCCAGCCCGAGGCTCTCGACGATGTACTGATAAGCGTGCGTGTGGATCGCCTCTTCGAACGCCTGGCGCAGCAGGAACTGGCGGCACTCGGGCGCGGTGATGTGGCGGTACGTGCCCAGCACGATGTTGTTGGCGGCGAGCGAGTCTGCCGTCACGAAGAAGCCGAGGTTACGCTTGATGATGCGGCGCTCGTCTTCGGTCAGACCGTTCGGGTCTTTCCAAAGGGCGATGTCGCGCGACATGTTGATTTCCTGCGGCATCCAGTGGTTGGCGCAACCGGCCAGATACTTTTCCCATGCCCACTTGTACTTGAACGGCACCAGCTGGTTCACGTCTGTCGTGCCGTTGATCACGCGCTTGTCCGAGGCGCTCACGCGGCGCGTCGACTGCGAGGCGATCGTGTGCGGGGTATCGTCTTGCGTGCCCAGAATGTTCGGAGCAGGTGCAGCCGGAGCCACCGGAGCGGCGGGCGCAGCGGGCTTGGCGGTAGTGGTGTCTTCTTCCCAATTAAGCATAGGGTCTCGGTCCGTTCAGGTTGATGCGATACACGCCGCGTGACGCGCATCGCCGAATTGACAGATCAGCCGTTCGGTAACGAAGGGCCGACGAAAAAATTGCCGATAGTGCAGCCGTCAACTTGACGATGACGACGAAAAATCCGCTGATGGTAACGCTTGGTGTTGGGGGTGAAGCAGATTCGCTTTCGCGCTAATTTGACCGATGACGCCGGTGCGGGAGCTGCAAACGTTGTCTTGCAACATCATGACCTCCCGACGTCAATCGAATGACTCCAATTTAGCACAATACTGTCACTCATTCCAGCCCATCGACACCATATATTGTGGTGGATTATGCCGTCACCACAATACCTAGTGTTTTCGATCATTCCGCATACGGCGGGCCTCCCGCCTTGCGGGATCGGCATCTTGCCATGAAACCGCCGCGCGCGACAGCGTTTGCACTGCATCAAAATGATACGCCCTCGCATTGGCGTATGCTGTGCGGCAGGCGTCACGACGCGAGACCGCAGCGATAGATTCCGGCCCGCGCCACCTCACCATCTCTCGACGCCGATGAAGGAGATACCGACGATGACATCCACAGGCGCCGAAGGCGCACAGCACCGGGCTGGCCAACCGGATTCGCCACCGCTCACCCCAACCACCCTCACCCCCGGCAAACCGGTTCGTCTCGCCAGCGGCGCCCTGATCGCCGAGGTGCAGCCCGGTTGCGGCGCTCGCCTCTCGCGACTCGCGCGGCGCGACACGCGCGGCGATCTGTTCGACTACCTCGTGCCGCTTGGCGATGCGCCATTTTCCTCCGACGAATGGCCGAAGGCCGGTGCGTTTCCCATGCTGCCGTATACCAATATGTTGCGCGACGACACGCTGCACTGGCGCGGGCGCACGATCGCCGTTCACGAAGCGCCGGTCGCATCCAGTTCGCTGCACGGCTGGGGACTGCGGCGCGAATGGGAGGTCGTCGACGAAAGTCCACACTGCTGCGTGCTGCAACTCAACTGCCCGGCGCAGCCCGCGTGGCCCTGGCACTATCAGGCGTATCTGTCGGTCACGCTCGACGAGCATGGCCTCGATATGCAACTCTCGCTGACGAACCTCTCGGCGCAGGAAATGCCTGCCGGACTCGGACTGCATCCGTACTTTCGCTGGCCGGCAGGCGCGCGCCTGACCTTCGAGTCCGAAGCGCTCTGGCGCTCCCCTTCGGAAGCGATTCGCTGGCCCAGCGAGCAACGCGTGCACGTGGGGCCGATGGAGGTGGTGTCGGTCGGCGGCGGCCTCGATACGGGCGGACGTTCGACCTGGTTTGCCGAAGTGCCCGCCGAGTCGGGGCGCTTCGAAGCGCGCATCGACTATGCCGGCGGCCTGCGCGCCGCCACGGTGCGCAGCGACAACGCCACATGGCTCGTGCTGCACTCCCCCGCCGGACGCCCCTACCTCTGCCTCGAACCCTCCACGCATCGTGTCGGCGAGTTCGACAACGATCACGTCGTGCTCGGTCACGGCCAGACGCTCGATCTGTCGATGCGGATTGATTTGGCGTGATCTGGCGTGGTCCGGTCTGACCTCATTCGGCCGGGAATCCCACAGGACCCACAGGAATCCAACCTGAGTGTCCATGCAAAACAAAACCCCGCCGTCCTTTCGGACCGGCGGGGTTTTCCCGATGGGGCGTGCCGCATGTCGAATGCGGCACGGCATCACACCCGGCTTACTGGCAAGCCTCGCACTCTTCGAAGCCCGGATCGCCCGGACGCATCGTGCAGACCGCGCCTTCGGCTTCCGGCATCGGCTGGGCCAGCGGCGAGGTCGGTTCGGCCGAGAAGCCGCCCGACACACCGCCCGAGCTCGGCACCGCGTTAAGCGCGCCATGGCTCACCGTCGACTTCTCGACGTGCGTGGCCGCCATCGTACGGAGGTAGTACGTGGTCTTCAGCGCACGCGTCCAGGCCAGCTTGTACGTCTCGTCGAGCTTCTTGCCCGAGGCGCCCGCCATATAGATATTGAGCGACTGCGCCTGATCGATCCACTTCTGACGACGCGACGCCGCCTCGACCAGCCACTTCGGCTCAACTTCGAACGCCGTGGCGTAGATCTCGCGCAGATCGGCCGGCACGCGGTCGATGCGCGCGAGCGAACCGTCGAAGTACTTCAGGTCGGCGACCATCACTTCGTCCCACAGACCGCGGGCCTTCAGGTCACGCACCAGATACTCGTTGACCACCGTGAATTCGCCCGACAGGTTCGACTTCACGTACAGGTTCTGGAACGTCGGCTCGATACAGGCCGAGACGCCGATGATGTTCGAGATGGTCGCTGTCGGGGCAATCGCCACGCAGTTTGAGTTGCGCATGCCGTGCGAAGCGATGTGCTTGCGCAGGCTGTCCCAGTCGAGCGTGCTCGACAGGTCGACGTCGACGTAACCGCCGCGCTCTTCCATGAGCAGCTTGAGCGAGTCTTGCGGCAGGATGCCACGATCCCACAGCGAGCCCTTGTACGACGAGTACTGACCACGTTCCTTCGCGAGCTCGGTCGATGCCCAGTAAGCGTAGTAGCAAACCGCTTCCATCGAACGGTCGGCGAACTCGACGGCGGCGTTCGACGCGTACGGCGTGCGCAGCAGGTGCAGGCAGTCCTGGAAGCCCATGATGCCCAGGCCCACCGGACGGTGATGCAGGTTCGAATTGCGCGCCTTCGCCACCGCGTAGTAATTGATGTCGATGACGTTGTCGAGCATGCGCATCGCCACACGGATGGTGCGTTGCAGCTTCTCGTGATCCAGCTCGTAGCCGTTGGCCGTCTGCTTCAGGTGAGCCACGAGGTTCACCGAGCCGAGGTTACACACGGCGATTTCCGTCTCGCTCGTATTGAGCGTGATTTCCGTGCACAGGTTCGACGAGTGCACCACGCCAACGTGTTGCTGCGGCGAGCGGATGTTGCACGGATCCTTGAACGTGATCCACGGATGGCCGGTCTCGAACAGCATGCCCAGCATCTTGCGCCACAGCGCTTGCGCCGGCACCTTCTTGAACAGCTTGATTTCACCGCGCGCGGCCTTCTCTTCGTAGGCCGTGTAGGCCTGCTCGAACGCCTTGCCGAACTTGTCGTGCAGATCCGGGCAGGTCGACGGCGAGAACAGCGTCCATTCACCGCCTTCCATCACGCGCTTCATGAACAGATCGGGAATCCAGTTCGCCGTGTTCATGTCGTGCGTGCGGCGACGATCGTCACCCGTGTTCTTGCGCAGTTCCAGGAATTCTTCGATATCCAGGTGCCACGTTTCCAGATAGGCGCAGACCGCGCCCTTGCGCTTGCCACCCTGGTTCACGGCCACGGCCGTGTCGTTGACTACCTTCAGGAACGGGACCACGCCCTGGCTCTTGCCGTTCGTGCCCTTGATATGCGAGCCAAGCGCGCGAACCTGGGTCCAGTCGTTGCCCAAACCGCCGGCGAACTTCGAGAGCAGTGCGTTTTCCTTGAGCGCTTCGTAAATGCCTTCCAGATCATCCGAGACGGTCGTCAGGTAGCACGACGAGAGCTGCGAGCGACGCGTGCCCGAGTTGAACAGCGTCGGCGTGGAGCTCATGAAGTCGAAACTCGACAGGATCTGGTAGAACTCGATCGCACGCGCTTCGCGTTCGACTTCGTTCAGGGCCAGCCCCATCGCCACACGCATATAGAAGGCCTGCGGCATTTCGATGCGATGGTTTTCGATGTGCAGGAAGTAACGGTCGTACAGCGTCTGCAAGCCAAGGTAGTTGAATTGCAGGTCGCGGTTCGCATCGAGCGCGGCAGCCAGCTTGCCGAGGTCGTACGAGAGCAGTTGCTCGTCGAGCAGTTCGGCGTCGACGCCTTGCTTGATGAAGCGCGGGAAGTATTCGATGTAACGCGCGGCCATCTCGGCCTGCGGCACCTCTTCGCCCAGGATTTCGCGGCGGATCGTGTGCATCAGGATACGCGCGGTGACCTGGCTGTAAGCCGGTTCCTTCTCGATGAGGGTACGCGAGGCGAGGATCGCCGAATCGTAGACCTGCGACAGCGGCACGCCGTCGTACAGGTTCTTGATGGTTTCGGTCAGGATCGGCTCGGCGGTGACTTCACTGCCGAGGTTTTCGCAGGCCGCCTTCACCACGTTACGCAGCGCCGCCATGTCGAGCGGGCGCGTCACACCGTTATCGGTGACATGCAGCACCGGGGTGTCGGGCGTCGCCGCCTCTTGCGTGGCCTCGCCCGCGCTCGCGCGCTCTTGCGAGCGCTTCTCGCGGTACAGCACGTAAGCGCGCGCCACGTTGTGCTCGCCTTCGCGCATGAGCGCGAGTTCGACCTGATCCTGAATGTCTTCGATGTGGAACGTACCGCCGTTCGGGCGGCTGCGCACCAGCGCGCGCACGACGTTCTGCGTCAACTGTTCCACAAGTTCGCGTACGCGCGCCGAAGCCGCACCCTGACCGCCGTTCACGGCGAGGAACGCCTTGGTCACGGCGATCGCGATCTTCGACGGCTCGAAACCCACCACCGCGCCGTTGCGTCGAATCACTTTGAAGTCGGCATTGGTTGCCGGCTCGAATGCGCCCGTCGTCTGGGGCGCCGACGCACCCGTGCCGCTGCCAGCGTTCGTGGCGGGCGTCGGGTTCGGGCGGGTGAGGTTTTCGTTAGTCTGCATGTAAAAACTCCCGTTCCAATGAGATGGTGCTGTTAGCGCACTTCCACCAGCTAATACGAAGTACCAAGTCGGCAAAAATGCGCCCTGGGGGCGCCGATGGAGCGAAGTGCTGAACACCGCACGACCGACGGACGGCCAAGGGTTCGAGGTGTCCGCTGCACGGCTTTGCTGCTGTACTGCCCCATAAAACGCCGCGGGGCAAGCACGGTATTGATGGATCCTGCTTCCCGTCACCGACCACTATATGTAGTGGTCAGCGGCCGGATTGGCACTAAGTATAGTGGAGATGACGCACTCCGCAAAATCAAAAATTTGTGTCCCGGGAAGGCCCGCGCCGTCTTCGTGTCAAGCAAAACCTGTCCCCCGGTGAGGGTTAATCCTTGGGCTGGAACGGCAACGCCTCGGGCGTCAATGCCGCCATTCGACGCAGTCGCTGCCATTCGAAATGCGGCCCCGGATCCGTCTTGCGGCCAGGTGCTATATCGGCATGCCCGGCCACGGCTTGAATCGGATAACGCTCGCGCAAAACGCGGGTGAGCGCCGCCAGCGTCACGTATTGCGCGGCGGTAAATGGCAGGTCGTCTGTCCCTTCCAGTTCAACGCCGATGGAAAAATCATTGCAGCGCGTGCGTCCTTCGAACGACGACGCCCCGGCGTGCCACGCCCGCGCATCGCACGACACGAACTGCTGCAACGCACCATCGCGCCGCACCAGAAAGTGCGATGAGACGTGCACGCCACGAATCTCGTCGAAGAACGGATGCGCATCGTGATCGAGCCGATTCTGGAAGAACGCAGGAATTTCGTCGCCGCCGAATTGCCCGGGCGGCAGCGAAATGTTGTGCACCACGAGCAAGCCAATGGGCATGTTCTGCGGACGGCCATCGAAATTCGGCGACGGCAGACGCTCGGCTTGCCTGATCCAGCCTTCGGTGTCGAGCGTGAAGACCGGCAAGTTGTCCGACGCGTTCATGCGTCGCCTCGCAGCAAAGCCGACTCACGGACCTGACCGGACAGGCCCTTCCTTCGGTGCGCAACGTTAGGGGACGCAGATGACTGGAGCATGACGGGCACAGCGAACTCCCGTAGAGCGAGGGGTGGCATTGTAGCCCACTTGGCGTGACCCCGCCGGTGACCGAGTCGGGGCGCGGTCCGTTCGGCAAGGTGCCCGCGGGCCAGTGTCACGCGGGTCATCGTCTGAAACAAGTCGAAAAATAAAAGGAGAATTCCCAAAGAAGAAGCCTCTCGCCAAACCGGGCCGAGAGGCTTCCGTGGGCGTGTCCACGCCCGGGGATGGCGCTGCGCTCGTGTCCGGCATCGCCTGCAAGACACGCACACCATCCCGCGCCGCTCACAGGGGCGACGCCAATGGCCGTTGCCGGCCGGTAAAACACCTTCGTTCGCACTGTGGCCGACGCTTTCGCATGGCGGCCGCCACATCGCCAACCTCTCCCGCACTGCCCCCGACATCAACCCCGACCTCGCTCCCGGTCACGGGAACGCCGGAATGGCTGCCTCGACGCCTTCCATATGCGCCTCGGGGTGATGCTCCTTGAGCATGTCGCGAATCTCGTCCACACGGCTCTCGCGCACATCGACCATGAGCAGGATCATGCCGCGCTCCATCGGCTCACGAAATGCCTTGAGCCGCGAATTCGGCACGGAAACCCCGATCATGCTCGACACCCAGGCCCCGAACAGGGCACCGAGGGGGGCCGTCACGATCATCAGTTCCCACTGGGGACGCGTGCCCACGATGGGGAAAAACGCGGCGACTGCACCGACTGCCAGCCCACAGAAGCCGCCGATCACGAGCCCGGCCTCTGCGCCGTGCACGATGTCGGAAGTCTGTAGCAGGTTAGCCTCGTGCAGTCCCTCCAGGTCCATTTCGTCACGTGCCATGAAGTGGATGTGACGCTCCTCGATGCGGGCGAGCAACAAGTCGCTCATCGTGCGCTGGGCACTCGCCAGATCGGGAAGAAGGAAATACATCCGTCTGCGCATTAGCATATTGCGCCCTCCTGTCGTCGCGCCCCTTCGTTATGGCTGTTATGGACGGGGTCGGTAACTGTGTTTTAGTGCATGCGACACGCATGCGCAAGCCGCTGCATCCGAATGGGCGTCGGCTGATGTCGCACGATGACAGACAGGAGAGGGGCGGCGATGCGAGACGCAGCGCCATGTGACGGAAACGCTGCGCGAGCGGCTCGCGCCGCGAGGTTCAGACGCGGTGTTCGCGCGTCACCCACGCGTCACCCACGCGCCCCATACGCGTCGCGATGCGCGGCGCTGCAAAAGTGCGTGCCGCCGGCGCCGGCCAGCGACTCGCTCTCGGGAAGATAGGTATCGCACTCGCTGCAACGCACCATGCGCTCCGCGGGCGGCAACGACTGACGCGCGCTCGTGCGCCCTTCTCCGCCCGGCGGCGTGCGCATGCGTTCGTTCTGCCCGGGACGCCCGGCATTGCGCTTGCGTTCGTTGTGACGCATCCACCACGTCCCGGCAATCAAGAGCAACAGTAACAGCAGGATATTGCGCATCGCGCTTCAAGTCTCCGTCATGCGATGCAGCACCACCTCAAGCACGAAGCGAGAACCGACATACGCCAGCAACAGCGCCACGAATGACGCCAGAACCCAACGCAGCGCGACCTTGCCGCGCCACCCGTAAAAATGCCGCCCGAGGAGCACCGCGCCGAACATCAGCCACGACACCACCGCGAACACGGTTTTGTGATCGATGCGCACCGCACGCCCGAACAGCGCCTCGGAGAACATCACCCCCGAAATCAATGTCAGCGTGAGCAGGACAAACCCCGCGCCGATCAGGCGGAACAACAGCTTCTCCATCGTGAGCAGCGGCGGCAGTGTCTCAAGCCAGCGAGACAGCCAGCCGGTCGCCTCAAGGCCACGGGACGGATGCAGTTGTCGCTCGGCATAGAGCATGAGCAACGCATGCAGCGCCGCGAGCGCGAACAGCCCATAGGCCATGTTCGCGATGATGAAGTGCGCCTTGAAAATCGGATCCGCCGCAAAGCCGAGAATCCGCACGTCCGGGAAGATCATCGGCAACAGGCACGCGACGGCAGCCACGGGTGTGACCATCAGTCGCAGGCTGTCGAGCGGGAAGAAGAAACTCTCGATCCAGTAAATCCCGACCGAGAGCCACAACATGGCCGAGAGCATGTACGCAAAACCGAAGTGCATGCTGTCTGCGCGGAAGATGGTCTGATGCAGCAGCACCCCGTGCAGCATGAGCGCCGCGAACAGCGAGAGCTGCATCGGCCAGCGCGAGGGCGTGCCCGTGACAGGCGCAGGCGCGACCTGGCCGCCCGCGAGAGCGAGCGCGGCGTCGCGCCGGTAACCCTGCCACGAACAAACCGCCAACCCGGCGTAGAGGATGGCGGTCAGCGCATACAGTAAAATAGTCATGTTTGAAGTTTACACCAGCCCATGAGGGGCGCGCTGCCGTGCTTGTCACCGCCATGAATCCCAATTGACCGCACGGTTAATCGGCCGGAGGACAGGCAAACGAGGCCGCTGTTGGTCTTACAGGATACGTTTCATGCTCGACAATCTCACTACGCGGCTTGCCAAAGTCGTCAAGACGCTGCGCGGCGAAGCCCGGCTGACCGAGGCCAATACGCAGGAAATGCTGCGCGAAGTGCGCCTCGCCCTGCTCGAGGCCGACGTCGCCCTGCCGGTGGTGCGCGATTTCATCGCCAAGGTGAAGGAAAAGGCCCTCGGCGAAGAAGTCATTTCCAGCCTTTCGCCCGGCCAGGCCCTCGTCGGCGTGGTTCAGCGCGAACTCACGGCACTCATGGGCGGCGATTACGAAGGCCGCGCCGCCGAACTCAATCTCGCCACCACGCCGCCCGCCATCATTCTGATGGCCGGTTTGCAGGGGGCAGGCAAGACCACCACCGTCGGCAAGCTCGCCAGGCTGCTGCGCGCCCAGAAGAAGAAAGTCCTGACGGTTTCCACCGACGTCTACCGTCCGGCCGCTATCGCGCAGTTGGAGACGGTCACGAAGCAGGTCGACGCCGACTTCTTCCCGTCGCAGCCTGACCAAAAGCCGGTCGACATCGCCCGCGCGGCCGTCGACTGGGCACGTCGCCATCACCACGAAGTGCTGCTCGTGGACACGGCCGGCCGTCTCGGTATCGACGAAGCGATGATGCAGGAAATCAGCGCCCTGCATGCCGAACTGAAACCGATCGAAACGCTCTTCGTCGTCGACGCCATGCTCGGTCAGGACGCCGTGAACACCGCCCGCGCCTTCAATGACGCGCTGCCGCTCACCGGCGTGGTGCTCACCAAGCTCGACGGCGACTCGCGCGGCGGCGCCGCGCTGTCCGTGCGCCACATTACGGGCAAGCCGATCAAGTTCGTGGGCGTGGGCGAAAAGCTCGACGGCCTCGAAGTCTTCCATCCGGACCGCATGGCCAACCGGATTCTCGGCATGGGCGACATTCTCGCCCTCGTCGAAGAAGCGCAACGTGGCGTCGACGTCCAGGCCGCCCAGAAACTCGCGGACAAGGTCAAGAAAGGCGGCGACTTCGATCTGAACGACTTCAAGGCGCAAATCGGCCAGATGAAGAAGATGGGCGGCCTGTCGTCGCTCATGGACAAGCTGCCGGCGCAGTTTCAGGCGGCCGCCAGCCAGACGAACATGGATCAGGCGGAAAAACAGGTGCGCCGCATGGAGGGCATCATCAATTCGATGACGCCTGCCGAGCGTGCCAAGCCCGAGCTGATCAAGGCAAGTCGCAAGCGCCGCATCGCCGCCGGCGCGGGCGTTCAGGTGCAGGAAGTCAACCGCATGCTCAATCAGTACGATCAGATGCGCACCATGATGAAGAAACTCAAAGGCGGTGGCATGATGAAGATGATGCGCAGCATGAAGGGCATGATGCCCGGCATGCGCTGATCAGGTCTCATCCGGTCGCGCGCCGGCGGCAGGGATTACGCTCGGGAAGTCTGCGCCGTGTTTTCCCGATATACTCCGGGCCGCACTTAGCGAATCCCCCGCAACACCGTTCCACAGGGTCGCCCCATATGAACCGCGAAGAAGCCCTCGAAGTATTCCGTAATTCCGAAGAAATCGTCTCCGCCGACGAGGTCAGCCGCTCCGTCGACACGATGGCCAAGGCCATCAAGGCAGCCGTTGGCGACGAATTTCCGATGGTGCTGTCGGTCATGGGCGGCGCCGCCGTCTTCACCGGCATGCTGTTGCCGCGCCTCGACTTCCCGCTCGAGTTCGACTACATCCATCTCTCGCGCTACAACAACACGACCACCGGCGGCGCAATGCAGTGGCGCGTGGCGCCGCGCGACTCGGTCCGTGACCGCGTCGTGCTCGTGCTCGACGATATTCTCGACGAAGGCGCCACCATGGCCGCGATTCGCGACCGCATTCTGGAGATGGGCGCATCGAAGTTCTACAGCGCCGTACTGTGCGAGAAGCTGTTGACCAAGGAAAAGCCCTCGCATCCGGATTTCTGCGGCTTCACCGTGCCGGATCGCTACGTCTTCGGCTGCGGCATGGACGCCAGGGGTTACTGGCGCAATCTGCCGGCGATCCGCGCGCTGACGACGCCGCGCTGATTTCCGAACGATGGCCGGCGAGGCGTCTGGGCCTTGACGGCGCCTCAGCGGACGGAACCTCAGCGGACGGCAGGAACAGAAAGGGACCTTCACCAGGTCCCTTTTCTTTTTTGGCGCGTGTTGCCTCGCGCCTCTGCATAAGCCGGCGGGCCCGAAAGCGGCCGTTAGCGAGACATCCAATCAGAACTGGTGGACGAACACTTTCACGCCCTTGAGGATCATCTCGACCGAGATCGCCACCAGAATCAGTCCCATCAGGCGCTCGAACGCCGCGACCACACGCGACCCGACCCAGCGCTCGATTCGGTCGGCCAGCAGCAGCACGACCGCACACACGAGCATCGTCACGCTCAGCGCAGTGACCCACTCGAGCATGCGCCCCGGTTGCTGAGACACGAGCAGCATGACCGTCGCGAGCGCCGACGGGCCCGCCAATGCCGGAATCGCAAGCGGCACGATGAGCGGCTCGCCAGCATCCGGCAAGCTGCCATTGTCCGGGCGCGGAAAGATCATGCGCAGTGCGATCAGGAACAGCACGATCCCGCCTGCCAGTTGCAGCGAGAGGTCGGTGAGGCTCATCATGCGCAAAAAGCGCTCGCCGACCAGCATGAAAATCAGCAGGATCGCAAACGCAATCAACACCTCTCGCAAGATCACCCGCGGCCGTCGGCTGGCCGGCACGTTCTTCAGTGCGTTCACGAAGATGGGGATGTTGCCGAACGGATCAGTGATGAGCAGCAGCAGCACGGTGGCCGACGCGAACGTGTATTCCATACGAACGACGCTTTCCGATTTTTCAGAGAGTTTGGAGATTCAGGGACGACGCACGAAAAAAACGGCAGCCGCCCAAGCGACTGCCGTCAGGTGATGCCGTTCCGAGCGAGACGGGAAGACCGCCGTCGCCAATGCGCGTAACGCTCAATGCGTAACGCATTGGCGCGGCGTCATGCCGCGTCGCTCAAACGCCCTTGGCGGCGCGCACCTTGCCGGTGACGACGTCCGCGACGCTTGCTGCGTCGAGGAGTTGGGCTTCCGTGTCGCGACGGCCCTGATACTCGATCTTGCCTTCCTTCAGACCCCGGTCACCGATCACCACGCGGTGCGGCACACCGATCAGTTCCCAGTCGGCAAACATCACACCCGGGCGCTCGCCGCGGTCGTCCAGAATCACGTCGATACCGGCGGCCAGCAGATCTTCATACAGCTTGTCGGCAGCCGCACGCACGGCCTCGCTGCGGTCGTAGCCCATCGGGCACAGCACCACTTCGAACGGCGCGATCGATTCCGGCCAGATGATGCCGCGCTCGTCGAAGTTCTGTTCGATGGCCGCACCGAGAATGCGCGTAATGCCGATACCGTAGCAACCCATCTCCATCGGCGCGGGCTTGCCCGTTTCGTCGAGGAACGTGGCATTCATGGCGTCCGAATACTTCGTGCCGAGTTGGAACACGTGACCGACTTCGATACCGCGGCACAGCGCGATTTCACCCTTGCCGTCCGGCGAAGCGTCGCCCGGCACGATGTTGCGCAGATCGGCCACGATTTCCGGTTCCGGCAGATCGCGGCCCCAGTTCACGCCCGTAATGTGGAAGTCCTTCTCGTTCGCGCCCACGACGAAATCGCTCATGTGCGCAACGCTGCGGTCGACCACGAGCTTCACCGGCTTCTTCGTGCCGATCGGGCCGAGGTAGCCCGGGGGCGTGCCGAACCATTCGACGATTTCGGCTTCAGTGGCAAAACGCAGGTCCGACAGCCCGGGCACCTTGCTCGCCTTGATTTCGTTGAGTTCGTGATCGCCACGCAGCAACAGCAGCCAGACGGTGGTGCCTGCGTCGCTGTCCGTGGCGAGCACGATCGACTTGACCGTGCGTTGCAGCGGGATCGAAAGCAGTTCGGCCACTGCCTCGCACTTTGCCTTGCCCGGCGTTGCCGTCTTGGTCATGGCTTCGGCAGGCGCGGCGCGCTCGCCCTGCGGGGGCAGCGCTTCGGCCATCTCGACGTTCGCGGCATAGTCCGACGTCGGGCAGTAGGCGATGGCGTCTTCACCGGTCTCGGCGATCACGTGGAATTCGTGCGAACCCGAGCCGCCGATGGAGCCGTTGTCTGCCACCACGGCGCGGAATTCCAGGCCCAGGCGGGTGAAGATGCGCACGTAGGCGTCGAACATCTTCTGGTACGACACTTGCAGGCCGGCACGATCCTTGTCGAAGGAGTAGGCGTCCTTCATGATGAATTCGCGACCGCGCATCACGCCGAAACGCGGGCGGATTTCGTCACGGAACTTCGTCTGCACCTGATAGAAGTTCACCGGCAACTGACGATAGCTCTTGATTTCGCGACGTGCGATGTCCGTCACCACTTCTTCGTGGGTCGGGCCGACGACGAATTCGCGATCGTTGCGGTCCTTCAGGCGCAGCAGTTCCGGGCCGTACTTCTCCCAGCGGCCCGATTCCTGCCACAGTTCTGCCGGCTGTACGGCTGGCATGAGCAACTCGAGCGCACCGGCGCGATTCATTTCTTCACGGACGATGGCTTCGACCTTGCGGATCGAGCGCAGCCCGATCGGCAGGTAATCGTAGATACCGCCGGCGACGCGGCGAATCATGCCGGCGCGCATCATCAGCTTGTGGCTGACGATTTCGGCGTCGGCGGGGGCTTCCTTGAGGGTGCCGATGAAGAAACGAGAGGCTTTCATGCAGATTTCCGGGAAAAAATAGGGTCAGCGGCGCACGCGGCGGTTCGGTCTGTTGCACGGAAGCGGGGGCCGCGGCGTCAGGACGCTGGCTTCGCAGCCCCTGAGACTCCCGCCGGCCGTACGCGCCGCCCCGGTTGCCCGAGCCGCCGCCGGCCGCCGCGCCGGTGATTATCTGTTTATAATCGAAGCAATTTTAAAGGATTCAAGGGTGGTTGTATGCTGGACCGTGAAGGCTTTCGCCCGAACGTCGGCATCATCCTCTTAAACGCACGCAATGAAGTGTTCTGGGGCAAGCGGCTGGGCGAGCACTCCTGGCAATTCCCGCAAGGCGGCATCAAGTACGGCGAAACGCCAGAACAGGCCATGTTCCGAGAATTGCACGAGGAAACCGGGCTAAAGCCAGAACACGTCAAAATCATCGGTCGCACACGCGACTGGCTGCGTTATGAGGTGCCGGACAAATTCATCAAACGCGAAGTGCGCGGACATTACCGGGGCCAGAAGCAGATCTGGTTCCTGCTGCGCATGGTCGGACGCGACTGCGATATTTGCCTTCGCGCGACCGATCATCCGGAGTTCGACGCCTGGCGCTGGAACGAATACTGGGTGCCGCTCGACGCGGTGATCGAGTTCAAGCGCGAGGTCTATCAGCTCGCGCTGAACGAACTCTCGCGCTATCTGCGACGCTCGGCCGCACGCGCCCAGCAGGACCGGCGACGGTTTCCGCGCGCCGGGGCGCGGGTCGGCGAGATGCCGCCGGGCGCCACGGACGCTTCGCACGGGCAAGACGACGGTTTCGGCACCGCTGACTGTGGCGGTACGGTGGAGCCCGCTGCCAACACCGCCAACGCGGACAGTGTCGACGCCCGACACCGCCGGGAGCACTGAACCGCGCGGCTGTCGACCTGTCTCAATACCGGACGCGGGCACCATGCCCGCGCCCGCTTTTTTTCTGATCTCTCAACCACATTTCCATGCGCCCTTTCCTCGCCCGCCGCGCCCCGCGCCTGGCCACGCTCGTCTCTTTGGCCGCCCTTGCGTTGGTGGCCGCATGCAGCAGCACGTCGCAGCCCGTCCAGGACTTTGACGAGTACCTGGCTCAGCAGGAGGCCAACAAGGGCAAATGGAAGGAAGCGGAATTCAAGCTGCCGACCACTGCGCCGCAGGACGCCGATCTCATCAGTTTCCCCACGCTGCCGAATTCGTCGCTCGACTACGCCATCGACGCGAAGTCCATCGAAGTGACGCGCGAAGACGGCGTGGTTCGCTACATCGCCGTCATTCGCAGCAAGGAAGGCGCACGTAACGTCTCGTACGAAGGCATGCATTGCGCAACGTTCGAATCGCGCCTTTACGCCACCGGTCGCCCTGACGGCACCTGGGTCGCAGCGCGCAACAGCGAATGGCGTCCCATCAAGCCGTACGGTTCGACCGCCTATCAGGGCATTCTTTATCGCGATTTCCTCTGCCAGGACAAGACGCCGTATGGCACCGCCAAGGACATCGTGCAGAACCTGCGCTATCCGACGACACCCGCCGCATATCGGTAATCGGCGCTAATCGACGCTAAACGGCACTCTGACTGGCGCTTACCGGCGCCGGCCGGTGCTCACGGGCATTGAAATCCGCTGATAGCCGACCGGCCAAGACGTATCTTCTACGTCTTCGCCAGAACGCCGCCATAAAAAAACGCTGGTCACGATCTCGTGCCAGCGTTTTTTGTTCAGGGTCGCGCCGCTGACTCGGTGCGAGAGGCTCAGCGCAAGATCAGGTTGTCGCGATGAATCAATTCCGGCTCGTTCGCGAAACCCAGCACCTGCTCGATATCGCTGCTTGGGTGACGGCGAATGAGGCGCGCCTCCGAGGCGCTGTAGTTCGACAATCCCCGCGCGACCTCATGACCGGCTTCATCCACGCAGGAAATGACCTCGCCGCGCGCGAACGTGCCTTCCACGTCGATCACACCGATCGGCAGCAGGCTCTTGCCCTCTTCCATCAGTTTCTTGCATGCGCCCGCGTCGATCACGACTCGGCCACGCACCTGCAGATGATCGGCCATCCACTGCTTCCGGGCGGTGAGTACCGCCGTGCGCGCCACCAGTTGCGTACCGATGGCTTCGCCGCCGGCCAGCCGCACGAGCACGTCGGCCTCGCGACCCGAGGCGATCACGGTGTGTGCGCCACTCGTCGCGGCGCGCTTGGCCGCCAGGATCTTGGTCAGCATGCCGCCGCGGCCGATATTGGTGCCCGCGCCGCCCGCCATCGCCTCGAGACGTTCGTCCCCCGCCTCGGCCTCATGCACGAATTCGGCGTCCGGATGCTTTCGCGGATCGGCGGTATATAGGCCCGACTGGTCGGTGAGGATGACGAGCGCGTCGCCGTCGATCAGGTTCGTGACGAGCGCGCCCAGCGTGTCGTTGTCGCCGAACTTGATTTCGTCCGTCACGACGGTGTCGTTCTCATTGATGATCGGCACCACACCGAGGCGCAACAGCGTGAGCAAGGTCGTGCGCGCGTTCAGGTAGCGTTCGCGATCGGCCAGGTCGGCATGGGTGAGCAGAATCTGCGCCGTACGCACGCCATGTTCGGCGAAACGCGTCTCGTAGACCTGCGCGAGGCCCATCTGGCCCACGGCGGCCGCGGCTTGCAACTCGTCGATGGCCTTTGGACGTCGCGCCCAGCCCAGACGCTGCATGCCCTCGGCGATCGCGCCCGAACTCACAAGCACGACCTGCTTTGGCAGACGACCGTCGCCCCCGTGCCGCAAAGCGGCGATCTGCTGCGCCCAGCGCGCAATGGCGACATCATCCAGACCGCGACCGTCGTTGGTCACGAGACTGGAGCCCACTTTCACCACGAGCCGCTTGGCATCGGCGATGACCGAACGCATGGAACTGGATTCTCCTGCGGATGTATTGGGAAGACGGGACTGCCGAGGCCGGGAGGCCGGAATGACGCGGCGCACCGGTCATCTCTCATCGGGCCACAGCAGCCGGATCGCTGGCGTCGGCGCTCGATATCCGGAACGTCAGCGCCAGCGTTTGAGTGATGTGGAGTTTACGCCTTTGGCGTGTCGTCCGTTGGGCTTTGTGGCGCCACGGCAGCTTCCGGCGCTGCGCTGCCTGCGCGAAAACGCGGATCGGCAGCGGCGTCTTCGATCGCCTCTTCGACGGCGCCACGTTGCTGATACAGGTACTCCTGCACCGCGAGGCACAACTTCTCGCAGCCCTCACCGGTCAACGCGGAGATCTCGAAGGTCGGGCCGTCCCAGCCGAAACGCTTCTTGAAGTCGGCCACGCGCTCGACGCGCTCCGCTTCAGGCACCATATCGACCTTGTTGAGCACGAGCCAACGCGGCTTCTGGAACAGTTGCTCGTCGTACTTTTGCAGTTCGAGAACGATGGCCTTGGCATCCGCGACCGGATCGACGCCTTCGTCGAACGGTGCAATGTCCACGATATGCAGCAACAGACCGGTGCGCTGCAAGTGACGCAGGAACTGGTGACCGAGGCCGGCGCCTTCCGCCGCACCTTCGATCAATCCCGGAATGTCGGCGATCACGAAGCTCTTGCCCGGCGCGGTGCGCACGACGCCCAGGTTCGGATGCAGTGTCGTAAACGGATAATCCGCGATTTTCGGACGCGCATTCGACACCGACGCGATAAACGTCGACTTGCCCGCGTTGGGCATGCCGAGCAAACCGACGTCCGCGAGCACCTTGAGCTCAAGCTGGAGCATGCGGCGCTCGCCAGGTTTGCCGTCGGTCTTCTGGCGCGGCGCCCGGTTCGTGCTCGACTTGAAGTGGAGGTTGCCCAGACCGCCCGCGCCGCCTTGTGCGAGCACGACTTCCTGACCGTGCTCGGTCAGGTCGGCAATGGTCTCGCCGGTGTCCATGTCGGTGATGATCGTGCCGACCGGCATGCGCAGGAAGATGTCGTCCCCGCCCTTGCCGTAACAGTCCGAGCCGCGACCGGATTCGCCGTTCTTCGCCAGATGCTTCTTCGAATAACGGTAATCGATCAGCGTATTGATATTGCGATCCGCTACGGCAAACACACTGCCGCCGCGACCGCCGTCGCCGCCGTCAGGTCCGCCGAACGGCACGAATTTCTCACGGCGCATCGATGCCGAGCCGTTGCCGCCGTTTCCGGCGATCACCTCGATTCGCGCTGCGTCTATGAATTTCATGTGGGTCCGCCCCGCTTAACGACCGTCCGCAGACGATCCTGAATACTGTTCAATGACCCGCTTCGGGCGCGACAAGTTCGCTGCACGCCTGCGGGACAAACAAAAAAGGCTCCGCATGAGAGCGGAGCCTTTTGGTGGCAAAAGGCTTAGCTTACGCTGCCGGCACCACGCTAACCACTTGCTTCTTCGCTGCGCCCTTGATGGCGAATTGCACGTGGCCGTCGGCCAGTGCAAACAGCGTGTGGTCCTTACCGATGCCGACGTTTTCGCCAGCATGCATACGAGTACCACGTTGGCGAACGATGATGCCGCCAGCCAGGATCGCCTGACCGCCGTACACCTTCACGCCAAGGCGCTTCGACTCGGAATCGCGGCCGTTACGGGACGATCCGCCTGCTTTTTTGTGTGCCATGACTTAACTCCTTACCTAGCTCGATCGATTAGCCGTTGATGCTGTCGATGCGCAGCTCGGTGTAGTTTTGGCGATGGCCTTGACGCTTTTGGTAGTGCTTGCGACGGCGCATCTTGAAAATCTTCACCTTGGGGTGACGACCCTGGGCGATAACGGTAGCCTTGACGGAAGCCCCACTGACCAACGGCGCACCGAACTTAATCGATTCACCCTCGCCGACGGCGAGAACCTGGTCGATGGTGATTTCAGCGCCAATGTCAGCCGGTATCTGTTCTACTTTGAGCTTTTCGCCAGCAGCAACCTTATATTGCTTACCGCCGGTTTTTATGACCGCGTACATTGTTGAACCTCACTCATAAACAAGAGAATTTCCGTGCAGACCGAGGGTCCCGAAAGGACTCGACTTACCGGTCGATCGCACTGCCGCAGCCCGTCATACCGAAGTATTTTCGGACCTTGCGCAGCGAATGCGCGCACGAAAACGGGGAATTATACAGACTTTCTCCTTTTGCGTCAAAGACTTCCATGACGCCAGTCATTCCGCGGCTCTGGTGCCCGAAAGTGGCCGCACCCACTATATAATTTGGGGCGAATTTTTCCTCACCCGAGCCTTGTCTTGACTGCTTCGACTTCTTCCCAGAACGTACTGGCCGCCATCGCCGACGACATGCGTGCCGTCGACCAGCTTATCCGCCACCGGCTGGCCTCCGAGGTGGTCCTGATCAATCAGATCTCGGAGTACATCATCAATTCGGGCGGCAAGCGACTGCGCCCGGCATTGCTGCTGCTCGTCTCAGGCGCACTCGGCGTGACCTCGCCGGCTCGTTACGAGCTCGCCGCAGTCATCGAATTCATTCATACGTCCACGCTGCTGCATGACGATGTCGTCGACGAATCGGACTTGCGCCGCGGCAAGCAGACGGCCAACGCCCTGTTCGGCAATGCCGCCTCGGTCCTGGTCGGCGACTTTCTGTATTCGCGCTCCTTCGAGATGATGGTGAGCGTGGACAACATGCGCGTAATGCAGATTCTGGCGCGCGCCACCAACGTGATCGCCGAAGGCGAAGTGCTGCAATTGCTGAACATGCACGACCCGGACGTGGACGAGGCTCGTTACCTGCAGGTCATCAAGTACAAGACGGCCACGCTGTTCGAGGCGGCCACGCAGCTCGCCGCCGTGCTGGCCAACGCCGACGCGCAGACCGAAGCCGCCGTGCGCGAGTATGGCGGCCGCCTGGGCACCGCCTTCCAGTTGATGGACGACTGGCTCGACTACGCCGGCGACACCGACGCGATGGGCAAGAACGCGGGCGATGATTTGCGCGAAGGCAAGCCCACGCTGCCGCTGATCCACGTGCTTCAGCACGGCACCGACGAAGAACGCGCCCTCGTGCGCGAAGCGATCGAGAATGGCGGCACCGACAAGTTCGAGCCGATTCTCGCCGCGATCACGCGCACGGGAGCACTCGACTACACGCTGGCGCGCGCCAAGGAAGAGGCCGATGCGGCCGCGCAAATAATTTCTGCACTTCCCTCTTCCCATTACAAAAATAGCCTGCTAGAATTATGCTCTTACTCGATAGCGCGACGCACTTAGCGAAGTAGCAGTATCGAAGCGGGGTGTAGCTTAGCCTGGTAGAGCGCTACGTTCGGGACGTAGAGGCCGGAGGTTCGAATCCTCTCACCCCGACCAGGATTTACTTTGCTTTATGCAAAGCAAAAAAACCGACGGCATTGTCCGTCGGTTTTTTTTATTTCTGCGTCGAGAACAGCAGCCGGACACTACGTCCTCGATGGACACTTGGCAGTCCATCGCAATCCGGTCGCCACCGGCAACCTCGCGGCGATTCGAAAAAAGCCTCATCACTGGCGCCGTTATCCCCTCTGATATAGTGGCAACTCATTGCCACCCCCCAGCGCTTGTCGCGCATCTAACAGCTTGGACGCCTTGCCCTTATGGGCGCAGATTTGCGCCGTCGCCTTCCTGATCGTCTGCTCGGGATTCTTTTCCATTTCCGAGACCAGCATGATGGCGCTCAACCGCCATCGCCTGAAGCACCTCGTGCGCATGAACGTGCACGGCGCCCGGTCGACGCAGGGACTGCTCTCGCGCACCGAAGATCTTCTCTCGACGATTCTGGTCGGCAACAACGTCATCAATACCGTCGTGCCGGTGCTCACCACCTCGATTGCGGTGCGCTACTTCGGCAACGATGCCATCACGCTGTCCATCGCCACGGCGGTCATTGCGTTGCTGATCATCATCTTCGCCGAGATCGCCCCGAAGATCGTCGGCGCAACGTATCCGGATCGCATCGCCCTGTCTGTCAGCACACCGCTCAAGCCCATCGTCGCCGCCGCCAGGCCGCTGGTTTGGGTGCTGAACAGTTTCGTGCGCGGCATGCTCCGTGTGCTGCGGATCGACACACGTCGCGCGGCCGGAGAAACGCGCCTGACGACCGAGGAATTGCGCACCATTGTGCTTGAGGCCGGCAACTACATGCCGACCAAACCGCGCAGCGTGCTGCTCAACCTGCTCGACCTGGAGAATATCGCGGTCGACGACGTGATGGTGCCGCGCGCGCGTATCGAGGCCCTGGATATCTCAGCCCCCCTCGACACGATCCTCTCGCAACTCGAGACTTGCTACCACAACAAGCTGCCGGTCTATGACGGCGACATCGATCGCATCGTCGGCATTCTTCCCGTGCGCCGCACCCTTTCCGCACTGCGCCACCCGGACGACATCACCGTCGACACGTTGCGCGCATTGCTCGTCGATCCGTACTTCATTCCGAGCGATACGCCGGCGTTGCGTCAGTTGCAGTATTTCCAGGAGAACCAGCGTCGTGTGGGGCTGGTCGTCAACGAATACGGCGAGGTCGAGGGGCTCGTCACGACCGAAGACATCATCGAAGAACTCATCGGCGAATTCACGACGAGCGTGCCCGGCGCCGGCGGCAGCCGCTCGGGCTGGACGGCCGAAGGGGAGTGTCTGGTTGGCGGCGGCGTCGGACTGCGCGATCTGAACCGCCGACTGGGACTGCACCTGCCGACCGATGGCCCCAAAACGCTCAACGGCTTGATTCTCGAAGTGCTGCGCGAGATTCCGGAAGCATCCGTCAGTCTGGAGATCGATGGCCTTCGCATGGAAATCGTGCAGATCGACAATCAGGCGATCAAGACCGTGCGCCTGTTCAAACCGGGACCGCGTCCTGCGCACCACGACTGAGTCGTGAGCGTGCGATGAAGCGTATCGACTTGCGAACTGCGTGAATCGATCGCGTCACCTTCGCTCACTGCACGTCACACGAGGGCATTTTTCGGTTTTTTCCGATTGAGTCGTCGCAGGGTTGCGTCGAGACTGAAGCTTCACGCAGCTCTCGCCGGACCCTGTCATGTCGCACTCAGCCGCTCTCTCGAACGACACCACGCCGTCGGTAAATCATCGCGCATCGGCCTCAAACCCTGCCATCCCCCACCCCTTCGACCCTGGCGCACCCAAGGCCACCACGCCGCTGCAATGCCTTGAAGAGATATTGAGCGACGCGGTGCGCGCCGGTGCGTCGGACGTGCATTTCGAGCCGATGGCGCAACGCTTTCGCGTGCGCCTGCGTATCGATGGGCGCCTGCAGGAATACCGTGACGTTCCCTTGCCGTGGCGCGACATGCTCGTCTCACGCCTGAAGGTGCTCGCGAATCTGGACATTGCGCAGAAGCGTTTGCCGCAAGATGGACGCATGCTCTGGCGTGAGGCCGGAGAGCCGGTCGAGTGCCGCGTGAGCGCGCTGCCGACACTGCACGGTGAAAAACTCGTGGTGCGGTTACTCGATGGCGCAAAGGTACCGCTCTCACTCGAGGGTCTGGGCTATACACCGACGCAGTACCTCGCCTTGACACGGGCGATCGCGTGTCCACACGGGATGATCCTGCTCACCGGTCCGACCGGTAGCGGCAAGACCGTCTCGCTGTACAGCTGCCTGCGACGTCTGAACGACGCCTCGCGCAATATCGTCACCATCGAGGACCCCGTGGAAATTCGCCTGCCGGGCGTCACGCAGGTCAATCTCAACGAGCGCGCCGGACTCGACTTCGCAACGGCGTTGCGCGCCTTTCTCCGGCAAGATCCCGACGTGCTCGTCGTCGGGGAGATTCGCGATGCGCAGACCGCGGAGATTGCCGTGCAGGCGGCCCAGACGGGCCATCTCGTATTCGCCACGGTGCACGCAAACGACGCGCCAAGCACGCTCGCACGGCTCTTCGACCTCGGTGTCGCGCCTTTCAATCTCTCGTCGACGCTGCTGCTCATCAGTGCGCAGCGCTTGCTCAGGCGCCGATGTCCTGCCGGGTGCGCGCCGGGCAACGCAACGGGGGATGGCCAACGCAGCACCCACGCGTGCATGCGGTGCCGCGGCAGCGGCTTTGCAGGACGCGTGGGCGCGTTTCAGGTGATGCCCATCAGCGCCACGCAAGCCATCAACATCTCGCAGGCACGCAGCCCGCACGAACTGGCGGCGCAAGCCCAAAGCGAAGGCGTGATGACGTTGCGCGAGTCGGGACTATGGCACGTCGAGGCGGGAACCGTTAGCCAGGAGGATGTCGATGCCACGACGCCTGCCTGAACCGGAATCGAACCCGAAATCGAACGGCAATTGCCGCACGCAACTCGGGCGCACATCTGCCGGAGATGCCTCATGTCTCGAATGATCCGGCCACGCCAGTGGCACTGGCAGGGGCGCGAGGCCGATGGCCAACGCCGACGCGGGGAATGGGTCGCGCACGGCGAGGCGGCGGTGCGTCTGGCGTTGCGTCGGCAATATCCGCAGATGACGATTACGCACGTAGCGCCGGGACGTCGACAGACTCCTTCGGCACGCACCCGATCGGCGGATGCGTCCGATCTCGTGCGGCGCCTCGCTACGCTGATCGGTGCAGGCGTGCCACTGAGCGCCGCGCTCGATGTACTGGCGCGCGGCGCGCACACCCGGGGGCTCAAGCGCCTGGCGTCCCGCATTGCGCAGGATGTCGCACAGGGACATCCGCTGGCGCTGGCCATGGCGCGGGCGAGCCATCGGTTCGGCAGCGTCGATTGTCAGTTGATCGCGGCGGCCGAGCTGAGCGGACAACTTGGCCCGACGCTGGCGCGCCTGAGCGCACACTACGATCATGCGAAAGGCATACGCGACAAACTGCAACGCGCGCTCACGTACCCCCTCACCGTGCTAGCGGTAGCGCTCGCCGTTATCGCCGCGCTGCTGCAATGGGTGATCCCGGAGTTCGAGCGTCTGTTCGCGAGTGCGGCCGGCGGCGGCTTGCCCTTACCGCTCCTGACTCGCTGGCTGATCGATCTCTCCCGGGCATCACTGAACAACGGACCTTGGGTGCTCGCATGTGCGGGTGCGGCGGGGTTGATCCTTGCTGCTGCCGTGCGGCGCAGTCCCCGAATGCGACGGCAGCGAGACCGCTGCCTGCTGCACTTGCCGGGTGCGGGCAGGATCATCCATATGATGAGCGCCGCGCGCTGGGCCAGAACCTTGGGCACGCTGCTCGATGCAGGCGTCGCGCTGCCCGACGCCATGGACGCCGCCGCCAGCGCCTGCGGCAATCTCGTCATGCAGCACGCCGCACACGAAGTGCATCGAAAGGTCGCGCGTGGCGCCCGGTTGGCGACGTGCCTGGAGGCGGATGCCCGTTGGCCGCTGGCGATAGCGCAACTGGTCGTGATCGGGGAGGAATCGGGTACACTCGGGCGCATGCTCAACCAGGCCGCCGGCTTGCTCGACGAAGAAGCGTCGCATGCGCTGGTCAGTACCTGCGCCACGCTCGAACCCATGATGATTACGTTTCTCGGCCTGCTGATCGGCGGCATGGTCCTTGCCATGTACCTGCCGATGTTCCAACTCGGATATGGTGTCGCATGAACGCCCTCGATGGCTACGCTGAGCTGCTTCTCGTCGACTGGCTCGCCCAACTCGCGCCTCACTGGCGTCTCGCGATCTTCGCGATCGCCGGCGCCATTGCCGGACTGCTGCTGAACGTCGTCGTGCGTCGCGTACCGGCGGCGATCGAGCGCGCATGGTTGGAAGAACTTCAGGCCGCGGAGACCACCGACGGCGCGCCAGCCGCTGCGGCGGCCTCAGCACCATCCGCACCATCCGCACCATCCGCACCATCCGTTCCAACGACACCGCTTGCGCTCGCGCCGGGCGCGAAACTCCCGGAAATCGGCGCGGCGGCGCTTCCCACCGCATCAACAGACGCCGCACCGTCGCGCCGCTGGCAACTCGCGCTGCTCAGCGGTGCGCTCAGCGCCGCCATATCCTGGCGCTTCGGCCCCACGTGGCAGAGCATCGGTGCGCTCGGACTGGTGTGGACGCTCATCGCGCTCGCTTATATCGATCACGACACACAGCTGTTGCCGGACATTCTCACGCTGCCGCTCCTCTGGGCCGGACTACTCTGCAATCTCGGTCACTGGTTTGCCGCCTTGCCGTCGGCTGTGATCGGCGCTGCCGCCGGATACCTGAGTCTGTGGGCCATGTACTGGGTGTACTGGTGCGTGCGTCGACGCGAAGGCATGGGCTTCGGCGACTTCAAACTTTTCGCGGCGCTCGGCGCCTGGTTCGGCTGGACGGCGCTGCCCCAAATCCTGCTGGTCGCCTGCCTGCTCGCCATCGTCTTCGCCGGGAGCGCCTGGCTGATGGGGCGCCTGCGTAGTGATCAGATGTTTCCTTTCGGCGCGTTTCTTGCTGCCGCAGGCGTTGTCACGCTCTTTGGCGGCGACGGCCTGATGCTTTGGATCGGAGGAGCTCCATGACTTACGCCATCGGCCTGACCGGCGGCATCGGCAGCGGCAAGACCACTGTCGCCAATCTGTTCGCCACTCACGGTATCGCGATCATCGACACCGATGCGATCGCGCACAGCATTACCGCGCCCGGGGGCGCCGCGATGCCGGCGATTCGTCGCGCGTTCGGCGACACCTTCGTCGCACCGGACGGCTCGCTCGACCGTGCGCGCATGCGCGAGGCGGTCTTTTCCGACGATGCGGCAAAAGCCCGTTTGGAAGCCATCACCCATCCGCTGATTCGTACGGAGTGCGAGCGGGCGGCGGCCGAAGCCGACGGGCCGTATCTGATTTTCGTCGTACCGCTGTTGGTCGAATCGGGAACGTGGCGCGAGCGCGTGCAGCGCGTTCTCGTCGTCGACTGCACAGAGGAGACGCAGATCGCGCGCGTCATGTCGCGCAATCGCTTCACCCGCGAGCAGGTGCAGGCGATCATGGCGCGTCAGGCCTCGCGCGCCCAGCGGCTCGCTGCGGCGGACGACATCATCGACAACGATGTCCAGCATGCGCCGCTCGCGCCACAGGTCGACCGCTTGCATGCCACCTACCTTCAGCTCGCGAAACTGACCGGCGGCGAATAGGGTCCGAGGTGGGCGCGAATAGGGAAGCGAAGTGGGTGTGAAGCGGGTGTGAAGCGGGGGCGAAGCGGGGACGCTGGTGTGGCTGTCGATGAGGGGTACGGGGGCAGGTGCAGGGTATGGGGGCATGGCGCGACTCAGCGGCAAATCGAGTTTGATGAGCATTTCGTGCAGAAGTCTCGCCGTTTGCCCTCGATTGAGCGCCGACTCGCGTTGCAACGCGACAGTTTCCCGCATTAGAATGTCGCCATTACGCTGAAAAGCGCCAACTTTTGGGCCAACGCGCTTGATCCTGTACGAATATCCGCTCAACGAACGCATTCGCACGCTGCTTCGGCTAGAAGAGCTGTTCGGGCGCTTTGCCTTTTTCGTCGGACAGGATCAGCCGCTCGATCATCATGCGGCCCTGATCACGATGTTCGAGATTGCCGACATCGCCGGTCGCACCGATCTGAAGAACGAACTGGTCAAGGAACTCGACCGGCAACGTCAGACGCTGCAGACCTACCGCGGCAACCCCGATATCGCCTCCGACGCGCTCGAACAATTCATCGGCGAAGTCGAGCTCGCGATTGCGAACCTCAACCAGATTCCCGGCAAGCCCGGCCAGCATCTGAACGACAACGAATGGCTTGCCAGCATTCGCAGCCGCTCGGTGATTCCTGGCGGTACCTGCCGTTTCGACCTGCCCTCGTATTACGCATGGCGTCATAACGATGCCGAACAGCGCCGTCACGACATCGATAAGTGGATTGGTCCGCTGTTCCCGATTCGCGACGCCATCGGTATCGTACTGGGCCTCGCGCGCGAATCCGGCCATGCCAGCAAGGCCATGGCGCAGCAGGGCAGCTATCAGCAGATGCTCACGGGACGCGTGTATCAACTGATGCAGGTGCGCGTTGCGGCAGACCTTCGCGTGATTCCGGAAGCCAGCGCCAACAAGTACATGCTGTGGGTGCGCTTTACGACACAGGACGGCGATCTGAAACCGCGTCCGGTCGACAGCGATGTGCCGTTCCTGCTGACCCTTTGCAATCTGTAAGCCATGACGAGCGTCGTGAACTGTCCGACCTGCGGCAAGAAGGTCGTTTGGGAGCCGCAGTCCAAATTCCGCCCCTTCTGCTCCGAGCGCTGCAAGCAGATCGATATGGGCGCATGGGCCGCCGAGAAATACACGATCCCCGCCGAGTCGCCCGAAGATCCGCCGCAGGAATCACCGCTCGACCCGACCCAGCGCTGATATCGAGCTGCACGGCAACGCCGTGATGCGCTAATGGGCATCGTCAGCACCAAAGAAAAAGGCACCTGACGGTGCCTTTTTTGTATTTCTGTACTTCAATGTTGCCCGCCTTCGTCACATCGATGGCGATCAACCCATCCAGCGACCGTTGCGACCATTGTGACCGCCACGACCGTCACGACCGTCACGACCTTTCCGGCCTGCGACATGGGTGACTGACATGGGTCGTCATCAATCAGGACCGCTGCGCCAGTTCTTCAGCAAGCCAGGTCAGCGGAGGCAATGCAGCGGGCAGCAACGGCTCGACGCTCACCGGCGGGTGTTCCCACGCGAGTGCCTGCCCTTCCTTGCCGTGAGGCTCGCCCTGCCACGCCGTCACCTTGCAGAAGTGCAGCCGCACGTACGCATGCGGGTAATCGTGCTCCAGCACGCGCCACGGGGCGCAGCGCTCGACCGTCACGCCAAGCTCTTCGTGCAGTTCGCGCGCCAATGCGGCAGCTACCGACTCACCCACTTCGAGCTTGCCGCCGGGGAATTCCCAGTAGCCGGCATAAGGCTTGCCGGCCGGACGCTGCCCGAGCAGCACCGCCCCGTCCGGGCGCACCATCACACCGACGGCCACTTCCGTGACGGGACGCCCATCGGGCGCAGTTTGCTTCATGTCTGTCATATTGCGACACCTACCGTATCTCTTGCCTGGACGGGTGGCACGCCGAGCGCACCGACTTGCAGGTCAGCGCAATGCGACGCCTCGCCACCCAAATTCCGCTCAGTTGCATGGCGTCTGAGACGCCTGAGACGCCTAAGACGCTTGCGACGCCCCACGCTGCTTGCCCGCCCAGTCGCGCGCAAACTGGAACGCCACACGCCCTGAGCGCGAACCGCGCTCAAGCGCCCAGATCAATGCCTCCTGACGCGCACTTTCCGTTTGCTCGGCCGGCACACCGAAGTGCTGCAACCAATGGCCGACGATCGTCAGATAGTCGTCCTGCTTGAACGGATAGAAACTGACCCACAGCCCGAAGCGCTCGGACAGCGAAATCTTTTCCTCGATCACTTCACCCGGATGAATCTCACCGTCGTCGGTGTGGCGATAGCTCTCGTTGTCCTTCATGTACTCCGGCAGCAAGTGACGGCGGTTGGACGTCGCGTAGATCAGCACGTTATCCGATTGGGCAGCCACGGACCCGTCCAGCGCGACCTTGAGTGCCTTGTAGCCCGATTCGCCGTCTTCGAACGACAGGTCGTCGCAGAAGACGACAAAGCGCTCGGGGCGCTGCGAAATCAGATCGACGATGTCGCCCAGGTCCGTCAGGTCGTCCTTGTCGACTTCAATCAGACGCAGCCCCTCGGAGGCGTACTGATTCAGACACGCCTTGATGAGCGACGACTTGCCCGTGCCACGCGCACCGGTGAGCAACACGTTATTGGCCGGCTCGCCGCGCACGAACTGGCGGGTGTTCTGCTCAATCAGCGCCTTCTGACGCTCGATGTTCTGCAAATCGTCCAGCGTGATGGCCGAGACGTGTGCGACCGGTTGCAGGAAGCCACGCCCCTGCTTCTTGCGCCAGCGAAACGCCGTGGCGACGCTCCAGTCGATCTCGGGGGTAGCCGGAGGCAGCATCGCCTCCAGCCGTGCCAGCACGCCTTCGGCGCGCGTCAGGAATTGTTCCAGTTTGTCCATGCTTCGAAATCCCCGCGCCGCTCACGGGCGCTCGTGTCGATGCTGCCAGGTGTTGTCGTTTCCCTTCGCTGTGCGCCACGGTGCTTGTGCCACCAACCGACGATGCGTCCGATGCCGAAATACCCGAGGTATCGAACGCGCCATCTCACCGGCGCAGCGCCGATGCCGGTCAGGCATCGGCTGCCCGCGCCGACGGCCCTCGCCTCCTGTGGGAAGCCGAATGCGATTCAGGCCGTCGCGTCAGGTCTCAAGAGCGGTAGTCCGCGTTGATGCTCACATAGTCGTGCGACAGGTCGCACGTCCACAGCGTTGCCGCGGCGTCGCCACGACCCAGCACCACACGTACCGTAATTTCACTTTGCTTCATCACGCGCTGGCCATCTTCTTCCCGGTAGTCGGCATTACGGCCACCGGCACGCGCAACGAGCACGTCGTCCAGATAAAGATCGATCTTGCTGACGTCCAGATCGTTCACGCCGGCATAGCCGATCGCGGCCAGAATGCGGCCCAGATTCGGATCCGACGCAAAGAACGCGGTCTTCACCAGCGGCGAATGGCCGATGGCGTACGCGATCTGACGGCACTCGGCCACATCACGACCGCCTTCGACCGTCACGGTGATGAACTTGGTCGCGCCCTCGCCATCGCGCACAATCAGTTGCGCGAGTTCTTGCGAGATCGAGAGCAGCGCTTCACGGAACGCCGCGAATGCCGCCGTATCCGTGCTTGCGATTTCCGGCAATTCGGTCTGGCCGGTCGCCGCGACGATAAACGAATCGTTGGTGGACGTATCGCCGTCGATCGTAATGGCGTTGAACGAGCGGTCGGCCACGAACTTCACCAGGGCATCGAGCACCGGCTGCGCCACGCGGGCGTTGGTGCCGACGAAACCGAGCATGGTCGCCATGTTCGGCTTGATCATGCCTGCGCCCTTGCTCACGCCCGTGAGTACGATCGTGTGACCGTCGATCACGATCTGACGCGACGCCGCCTTGGGCAACGTATCGGTCGTCATGATCGACTGCGCGGCTTCGTACCAGTGTGCGGGCGCCAGATTGCCAATAGCCTGCGGGAGCCCCGCGACGAGGCGGTCCACCGGCAGCGGCTCCAGAATCACGCCCGTCGAGAACGGCAGAATCTGGTTCGACGACACGTTCAGCAGCTTGGCGAGCGCATCGCACGTGGCGCGCGTGGCCAGCATGCCGGGCTCGCCGGTACCGGCATTGGCGTTTCCCGTGTTGACGACGAGCGCCCGAATGCCCGCGTTGGCCGCGAGATGCTCCTTGCACACCGTCACCGGCGCGGCGCAGAAGCGATTCGTCGTGAAAACGCCTGACACCGTGCTGCCGGGGGCCAGTCGCATGACGAGCACGTCCTTGCGGTTCGGTTTGCGGATATTGGCTTCGGCCCAGCCCAGTTCCACACCCGGAACGGCGTGCAGTTGGGAGGCTTCGATCGAGGGGAAATTGACGGCCATGAGGGTTCGCCCGCGAGAGATAAGGTTGCAGCTCCCGCCCTGGCGATGTCGGCACGACAGCCCGCCGGGGCGGCGGTTGATCGGTGCGGCCGGTGGCAAAAACCGGCGCTACAAACGACGCGGCGCCGATAAAGAGTCGGCGCCGCGTCGATCGGTTCACATCTTAAGACAGTTTGCCGTGGCAGTGCTTGAATTTCTTGCCACTGCCGCACGGGCACGGATCGTTACGTCCGACCTTCGGCAGGAAATCGCCGCCGGCCGATGCCGCTGCGCCCGCGCCCGCTGCCGCCTGCGCGAGCGCTGCCACGACCGGACGGCCCGCGTCCTCGTCGACCTCGCCTTCGCCGCCCACCGTCTCGAGTTCGTCATGCTTGAACTCGATGTTGACCAGACCGCCGGCGTTGTCGTCGAGCGATTCCGTGGCCTGTTCGAGTTCTTCCTGCGACTGGATGCGCACGTTCATGATGACGCGCGTGACTTCCAGCTTGATCGTCTCGAGCAACTGCGCGAACAGTTCGAACGCTTCGCGCTTGTATTCCTGCTTCGGATTTTTCTGCGCATAGCCGCGCAGATGAATCCCCTGACGCAGGTGATCCAGCGCCGCCAGATGCTCGCGCCAGTTCGAATCCACGCTTTGCAGCATGACCGAGCGCTCGAACCCGGAGAACGACTCGCGTCCGACCAGATCGACCTTGGCGTTGTACGACGCTTCGGCGGCATCCATGACTTCCTTGAGGATGTCCTCGTCGTCGATCTCTTCCGTGCCTTCGATGCGCGATTGCAGCGGCAAGTCGAGCTGCCACTCTTCGCGCAGCACCGTCTCCAGGCCCTTCAGGTCCCACTGCTCTTCCACGGTGCCGGCCGGCACGTAGTTACGCACCAGATCCTCGAACACGCTCTGGCGCATGCCCGCAATCGTCTCCGAGACGTCTTGCGCTTCGAGCAGTTCGTTGCGCTGCTGGTAGATCACCTTGCGCTGATCGTTGGCAACGTCGTCATACTCGAGCAATTGCTTGCGCACGTCGAAGTTACGGGCCTCGACCTTGCGCTGTGCCGACTCGATCGAGCGAGTGACGATACCCGCTTCGATCGCTTCGCCTTCCGGCATCTTCAGACGATCCATGATCGCGCGCACGCGATCGCCGGCAAAAATGCGCAGCAGCGGATCTTCCAGCGACAGATAGAAGCGCGACGAGCCCGGGTCGCCCTGACGGCCGGAACGGCCACGCAGCTGGTTGTCGATACGGCGTGACTCGTGGCGCTCGGTACCGATGATGTGCAGACCTCCGGCGGTCTTCACCTGCTCGTGCAGGCCTTGCCACTCGTCCTGCAACTGCTTGATGCGGGCTTGCTTGTCGGCGTCGGAGAGCGAAGCGTCGGCTTCGATGAACGCCGATTGCTTCTCGACGTTGCCACCCAGCACGATGTCGGTACCGCGACCGGCCATGTTGGTCGCAATGGTGATCACGCCCGGACGGCCCGCCTGCGCCACGATCTCGGCTTCGCGCTGATGCTGCTTGGCGTTGAGCACCTGATGCGGCAGCTTCTCGCGCGTAAGCAACTGAGAGAGATACTCCGACGTTTCGATCGACGTCGTGCCGACCAGCACCGGCTGGCCACGCTCCACACACCCGCGAATGTCCTTGATGACGGCGTCGTACTTTTCCTTGGCCGTCTTGTAGATCTGATCCTGACGGTCGATGCGCTTGGGCACGCGATTCGTTGGAATCACCACCGTCTCGAGACGATAGATTTCGTTGAATTCGAATGCTTCCGTATCCGCCGTGCCCGTCATGCCCGAAAGCTTGGCGTACATGCGGAAGTAATTCTGGAACGTGATCGAGGCGAGCGTCTGGTTCTCGTGCTGAATCTTCACGCGCTCCTTCGCTTCCACCGCCTGATGCAGGCCTTCGGACCAGCGGCGACCGGCCATCAGACGGCCGGTGAATTCGTCGACGATGACGATCTCGTCGTTTTGCACCACGTAATGCTGATCCTTGTGGAACAGCGTGTGTGCGCGCAGCGCGGCGTACACGTGGTGCATGAGGGTGATGTTCTGCGGCGCGTAAAGGCTGTCGCCCTCGGCGATCATGCCCCACTCGGCGAGCAGTTGCTCGGCCTTCTCGTGGCCGCGCTCGGTCAGGAATACCTGACGGCCCTTCTCATCGAGCGTGTAATCGCCCGGCACTTCGACACCCGTGCCATCGGCCTTTTCTTCGCCGATCTGACGCTCGAGCATCGCCGGCAGGCGATCCATCTTCACATACAGTTCGGTGTGATCTTCGGCCTGACCGGAGATGATCAGCGGCGTGCGCGCTTCGTCGATCAGGATCGAGTCCACTTCGTCGACGATGGCGTAGTTGAGCGTACGTTGCACCCGCTGCTCGGTCTCGTAGACCATGTTGTCGCGCAGGTAGTCGAAACCGAACTCGTTGTTCGTCCCGTACGTGATGTCGGCGGCGTAGGCGGCCTGCTTCTGATCGTGCGGCATCTGCGAGAGGTTGATACCCACCGTCAGGCCGAGGAAGTTATACAGACGCGCCATCCACTCGGCGTCGCGTTGCGCCAGATAATCGTTGACGGTCACGACGTGCACGCCCTTGCCCGAGAGCGCGTTCAGATAGGCGGGCAGCGTGGCGACAAGCGTCTTGCCTTCACCCGTGCGCATTTCGGCGATCTTGCCGAAGTGCAGCACCATACCGCCGATGAGCTGAACGTCGAAGTGACGCATCTTAAGCACGCGCTTACCGGCCTCACGGCATACGGCAAAGGCTTCGACGAGCAACGAATCCACGCTCGCCCCCTGGGCGATACGTTGCTTGAATTCCTCGGTCTTGCCGCGCAGTTGCTCATCGCTCAGCTGGGCGATTTGCGGCTCGAGGGCGTTAATCGCCGCGACGGTTTTCTGGTACTGCTTGATGAGCCGCTGGTTGCGGCTGCCAAATACTTTTTTAAGAAGACCGGGAATCATCGGATCACTGGTTAGGGCGGCAAATGTCGTTCGCACCCGCGCAGCCGTTGCTTGGGCGGAAGCTCACCCCCGGAGTTGTCCCCCATGAGTAACGATCCGCCCGCGGCGTCTGCGCGCTGCGGGTCACCGTGTTTGGCACTCTGGCCGCACGCCGGTTCGATATATGTACTGAAAAATGGATTCTAGCATGCTGTCGTGGCACGCCCCGGCAGCGGCTAAGGTCGACAATCCGGTGTTTTCAGGCGATGGCAGGAGGTGACGCCCGATCGCGGGGTAAAATATGCGGCGACATCTGTCTCATCATATGAAACGACCCAAAGCACCCCGCGTTGCCCGCCCGCTCACCGATCTGCTATCCGCATCCGACGGTGCCGGTTCGCTGCTGGTCGCCGCCGAACAACTGGGGCGGCTGGAGCGGGACGTTCACGCCTTGCTTCCCCCTGCCCTTGCCGGAAGTGTGCGGCTCGCACCGCCGCGCGAAGGCGCACTCGTTTTCCTGGTGTCAAACAACGCGCTGGCCGCGCGTTTGCGTCAGCAAACGCCATCGTTGATCGAAGGTCTTGCCACGCGCGGGTGGCTGATCCGCACGATCCGGATCCGCGTGAGCATCGCCGCGCCGGAGCCGCAGAAACCGCCCAAGGAGGCGCGTCTGTCCCGTCAGGGCCTGGTCAGCCTTCGAGACCTGCGCGACTCGCTGGAGCCCTCTCCGCTGCGCGACGCGCTCGCCCGGCTGGTCTCCCGCCATTCCTACGGCGGCACGCGCAAGCCGTAACGGTTCGCGCCTGGCGCCGGCGTCAGGACGAAAGCGGTTTGGTTCGCGCCCGCCTCACTGGATACCTTGCCCCTCGCCACACGTGGTACGACTCGCACCGCCACGGAATCCGGCCACCGAAAACGTATGCGCGTCAAATAAAAAAGCGCCGGATTTCCGGCGCTTTCCTTTTGTTACATCCGCGTGGCCCAATGCTGCGGACCACGACGTTTGCGCGACTTATGCGAACTGGGTCTGCGGTTCGAACTGGAAGCCGCGCGGGGCGTCCTCCGCGCGCTCGAACGTCACGATTTCGTAGGCTTGCTGTGCGAGAAGTTCGCGCAGCAGCTGGTTGTTCAGTCCGTGCCCGGACTTGTATGCGGTGTAAGACGCGAGCAACGGATGACCAATCACATACAGGTCACCGATAGCGTCGAGCATCTTGTGTTTCACGAACTCGTCGTCGTAACGCAGACCATCGTTGTTCAGAATTCGGTATTCGTCGAGCACGATCGCGTTATCCATGCTGCCGCCGCGCGCCAGACCCAGCTCACGCAGCATCTCGACTTCGTGCGCGAAGCCGAACGTGCGAGCACGCGCGATCTCTTTGGCGTAGGACGTCTGGGCGAAGTCGATCTCGAGCGCCTGACCGGTGCGATCGACTGCCGGATGACGGAAGTCGATGGTGAACTTGAGCTTGAAGCCATCGAACGGATCGAGACGGGCCAGCTTGTCGCCTTCGCGGATCTCGACCGGCGTCGTCACCCGAATGAACTTCTTCGCGGCAGGCTGCTCTTCGATACCCGCCGACTGGATCAGAAAGACGAACGTCGCGGCGCTGCCGTCCATGATCGGAATTTCTTCGGCCGTCACATCGACATACAGGTTGTCGATGCCCAGGCCCGCGCATGCCGACATCAGGTGTTCCACCGTGGACACCCGCGCACCATCCTTTTGCAGCACCGAAGCCAGCCGCGTGTCGCCGATCGCCATCGCCGACGCCGGAATCTCCACGGGAGGATTCAGATCGGTACGGCAAAAGACGATACCCGTGTCGGGCGGCGCCGGACGCAACGACAACTCGACCTTGCGACCGGAGTGCAAGCCGATGCCGACTGTCTTGGCGATGGATTTGAGAGTGCGCTGCTTAAGCATGCTATTTATTAAAACTATCAGACGCTAATGATCATAGATCGAATTATATCAGATCGGCGCCTTCATCGCTGTGCCACAAACACAACGCTTCGTTACTAAACATTCCGAATGTTGCCTCATCGGACTATCTCCGCCCATACCGCGTCATGAAACAACGTCTTCGCGAAAATGGCCTTGCTTCATCTTAGACGTCAGGTCCTGGACCTGCGCGTCGAATCTGGTTCGGGGCACCCCGGCCACTGCGACGGAGGCATGCCGCAGCGGTCGGGGGGACAGACTCGCGAGACCGGGTCAGGGATCACGAACGCTTACCCGTAACGTTCGTCATCTGTGAAGCGTCGATACCTCTTGCGACTCTGGTTGTCGCAGCCACAAGGCATCGGCACGTGTCACAACCTTGCCGTATCGTCCGTCGGATGCCTACCGAGGCGCGCCTTCCCCACGCCACATGGCATGGTAGTCGGAGCGACGGCGAATCCTCACGACGACCCGCGTAGGTCTCGCGATTCCCAAGGTGCGGCGGCGCCGAGCACTGGCACCCGGCCCGCGCGCAACCCTGTCAGTCGGCTTGCTTGCGCAGGAAGGCCGGAATGTCGTACGTGTCGACACCCTTTTCCTGCAACGCGGCGACGTGCGAGGCTGCGGTCTCGCGCGTGCTGCGCCACACGGCCGGCGTATCGAGCGCGCCGTAGTCCGTACCGGCGGCCTGACCGACGTTCGGCACGTGGCCGGTGGCGATCGGCATGTTGTCGGTACCGGTCTTGAGCAGCGTCATCGGTGCAGCAGCCTTCTTTGCCACCGCACGGCCCAGGCCGGTTGCCACAACGGTCACGCGCAGTGCATCGCCCATCTTGTCGTCGTAGACGGTACCGAAAATCACGGTCGCGTCTTCGGCGGCGTAGCTCTTGATGGTGTTCATCACTTCGCGCGTTTCCGACAGACGCAGCGAACGCGATGCCGTGATGTTCACCAGCACGCCACGCGCACCCGACAGGTCCACGCCTTCGAGCAGCGGGCTTGCCACGGCTTGTTCGGCCGCCAGACGCGCACGATCGACACCTGCCACGGTCGCCGTCCCCATCATCGCCTTGCCCTGCTCGCCCATCACCGTCTTCACGTCTTCAAAGTCGACGTTCACGAGACCGTCGACATTGATGATTTCGGCGATGCCTGCGACGGCGTTATGCAGCACGTCATCGGCGCACTGGAAGCACTTGTCCATTTCGGCATCGTCGCCCATGACTTCGAACAGCTTGTCATTGAGCACGACGATCAGCGAATCGACGTTGTCTTCGAGTTCCTGCGCGCCCGTCTCGGCCACACGCATACGCTTGCCGCCTTCGAACTCGAACGGCTTCGAGACGACGCCAACGGTCAGAATGCCCATTTCCTTGGCGATCTGCGCAACCACCGGCGCCGCGCCCGTTCCCGTGCCGCCACCCATACCGGCGGTGATGAACACCATGTGGGCGCCACGCAAGGCGTCAGCGACTCGCTCGCGCGCTTCTTCCGCGGCGGCACGGCCCATTTCCGGCTTTGCGCCAGCACCCAGACCGGTCTTGCCGAGCTGAATGTTCACGCTGGCCTGCGAGCGGCCCAGAGCCTGAGCGTCGGTGTTCATGGCGATAAATTCCACGCCTTGCACACCACGGTTGATCATGTGCTGGACGGCATTGCCGCCAGCGCCACCAACACCCACCACCTTGATGATGGTGCCGTTGGTTTCCGTTTCCAACATTTCGAAGTTCATAGCGCCTCCAGTGAATTAAAAGCAGATCCGGTCCTGCGGGTCACGTGCGGCTCGGGTAAGCCGCGCGTGTTTTCAACACCGGATCCACACCCCTCAAAAACTGCAAAAAACACCTTAGAAATTGCTGAAGAACCAGTCACGCATGCGCGTCCAGACCTGGTTCGCCTGCCCCGACTGCACCGCGACCTTGCGGCCACGCATGCGTTGGGAGCGTCCTTCGAGCAGCAGGCCCATCGCCGTGGCGTAGCGCGGGCTGCGCACCACGTCGGCCAGGCCGCCTGCGTACTCCGGCACGCCAATGCGCACCGGCTTGAGGAAGATGTCCTCGCCCAGCTCGACCATGCCCGGCATCATTGCCGCGCCGCCGGTGAGCACGATGCCCGAGGACAGCAACTCTTCGTAACCCGACTCGCGCACGACCTGCTGCACGAGCGAGAACAACTCTTCGACACGCGGTTCGATCACCGCAGCCAGCGCCTGACGCGACAGCGTGCGCGGGCCGCGCTCGCCGAGCCCCGGCACTTCGATCATTTCATCCGGATCGGCCAGCGACTGCTTGGCGATGCCATGCTGGATCTTGATGTCTTCCGCATCCGGCGTCGGCGTGCGAACGGCCATCGCGATGTCGCTCGTGATCTGGTCGCCCGCGATCGGAATCACGGCCGTATGACGGATCGCCCCTTCGCTGAAGATCGCGATATCGGTCGTGCCGCCACCGATATCGATCAGCACCACGCCCAGTTCCTTCTCGTCTTCCGTGAGCACCGAGATGCTCGACGCGAGCGGTTGCAGAATCAGATCGTTGACTTCGAGGCCGCAACGACGCACGCACTTGACGATGTTCTGTGCCGCCGACACGGCGCCGGTCACGATATGCACCTTCACTTCGAGGCGGATACCGCTCATGCCGATCGGCTCGCGCACATCCTCCTGCCCGTCGATGATGAATTCCTGCGTGAGGATATGCAGCACCTGCTGGTCGGTCGGAATGTTGATCGCCTTGGCCGTCTCGATGACGCGCGCCACATCGGCCTGCGTCACTTCCTTGTCCTTGATCGCCACCATGCCGCTCGAATTGAAGCTGCGGATATGGCTGCCGGCGATGCCGGTGAAGACGTTGGTGATCTTGCAGTCGGCCATCAGCTCCGCTTCTTCGAGCGCACGCTGAATGGACTGCACCGTGGCCTCGATGTTCACCACGACGCCCTTTTTCAGGCCGCGCGATTCACTCTGGCCAAGGCCGATCACTTCATAGCGGCCTTCAGGGCGCAGTTCGGCCACCACCGCCACGACTTTCGACGTGCCGATATCGAGGGCGACCAACAGATCCTTGTAATCTTTGCTCATAGCGTGTGTAAGTCCTGAAGTCTCACTGGCTTCGCTTTACCGGCGCGGCAGGTTTCGCTGCCGGCTTCTGCGAATCCCGCTTTTGCACGGGTGTCGTGGCAAGCTTCTTGGCTTGTTCTTCGCTCAAGAAACGCATGCCCGCGGCACGCACTGCAAAACCGTTCGGGTAACGCAGATCGGCATACTCGATCTGATTTCCCCAGCGCGCCGCTACCTGCGGATACGCCTGTACGAAGCGTCGACTGCGCGTGGCGAGGGTCTCGGGGGTCCGCTCCCGTCCCAGCGCCAGTTGCACGCCCCCTGCGAGTCGCACGCCCCATGCGTAGCGATTCGACAGCGTGACCGCCTCGGGTTTCATATTCAGCGGCGCGAACCACTTTACGAAGTCGTAGTACCGCGCCGTCACATCCTTCTCGCTGCCCGGCGGCCCCGCGAACTCCGGCAACTTGCCGTCGTCCTCCGCTTCCGCCAGATTGGCCGCGAACAGTTCGCCGTCCACACTCACCAGACGGCCGTCGTTCCACGTGGCCAGCGGCTTGTATTCCTCGATCGTCACCGCCAACTGGTTCGGCCAGACGCGCCGAACGCTCGCGTGACGCACCCAGGGCACGGCCTCGAACGCCGCTCGCGTCGCGTCCAGATCGATCGTGAAGAAGTTGCCCTTCAGGCGTGAGACTGCGTTGGCACGCAGCGTCGGCCCGTTGATATGCGCCACATCCCCGTCGATCTGAATCGCCTTGAGCGTGAAGACCGGCCGCTGGATCAGCCAATGGCCGCCCGCCGCGAGCGCCGCCAGCACGACAAGTGCGACGAGCGCACTCGCGATGGCGTTGAGCAGGCGTACGTTGTGCCACATGGCGATTTGCTTTCCGTATCAGGGCGTTCTTCAACGCGTTCAATGTTTAACTCGACTCACTCGGGCTTCCACTGCGCGTTCGGATGCAGATCGAGCGTCGCAGTCGCCAGAATTTCAACCACCAGGTCTTCATACGACAGGCCCGCCGCCCGCGCCGAAATCGGCACCAGCGAGTGGCCGGTCATACCCGGCGACGTATTGATCTCCAACAGATACGGCTTGTTGTCGCGCTTGCGCAGCATCACGTCGGCGCGCGCCCAGCCACGGCAACCGAGCACGAGGTAGGCGCGCAGCACCAGGCGCTGCACTTCCTCCTGCAAGGACACCGACAACGGCGGCGGGCATTCGTAGCGCGTGTCGTCCTTGAAGTACTTGTTCTGGTAGTCGTAGTTCGCATCCGGGGCAACGATACGGATCACCGGCAGCGAGCGCGCCGCGTTCGCCCCCTTGGTACCCACACCCAGTACCGGCACGGTCAGCTCGTCGCCATCGATGAACTCTTCGGCCAGCACGTCCGGATCGAGCGCCACGGCTTTCTCGAACGCCGCCTTCAATTGCGACGCTTCGGTGACTTTCGTCAGACCGATCGTCGAGCCTTCACGCGACGGCTTGACGATGAGCGGCAGACCCAGATCGCGCGCGACGGCGTCGAAATCGGTATCGGCATGCAGCATCGTGAAGCGCGGCGTGGGCAACCCTTCGTTGATCCAGATGCGCTTGGTCATTTCCTTGTCCATCGCCAGCGCGGAAGCCAACACACCGCTGCCGGTGTAGGGAATGCCCAGATGCTCCAGCGCACCCTGGAGCGTGCCGTCTTCGCCATAACGCCCATGCAGCGCGATGAACACGCGGTCGAACTTCTGCGCGGCGAGCACGGTCAGGTCGTTCATACCGGTATCGAAGGCATGCGCATCCACGCCGCGATTGCGCAACGCTTCGAGCACACCATTGCCCGAAATCAGCGAGATCTGACGCTCGGCCGAGCGCCCGCCCATCAGGACGCCAACCTTGCCGAAACGTTTCGGATCGAAAGCACTCACGTCAGACTCCTTGCTGAACTTGCAACTTGCCGGGCACCGCGCCGATGGAGCCGGCACCCATGGTGATAACGACGTCGCCCGCACGGGCGACTTGCAGAATGGCGTCGGGTAGTTGGGCGACGTCTTCCACGAAAACGGGTTCTACCTTGCCGGCGACACGCAATGCGCGCGCCAGCGCGCGGCCGTCGGCCGCCACGATGGGCGCCTCACCGGCCGAATACACCTCGCCGAGCACCACCGCATCGGCATCCGAGAGCACCTTCACGAAGTCCTCGAAGCAGTCACGCGTGCGCGTGTAGCGATGCGGCTGGAAGGCCAGTACGATGCGACGCCCCGGGAATGCCCCGCGTGCGGCGGCGAGCGTGGCCGCCATCTCGACCGGATGATGGCCGTAGTCGTCGATGAGCGTAAACGTCCCTTCGCCCCCCGACTTCGGTACGGCGATGTCGCCATATCGCTGAAAGCGTCGGCCCACGCCGTTGAATTCCGCCAGCGCCTGCTGAATGGCGGCGTCCGGCACTTCGAGTTCCGTCGCAATCGCAATCGCCGCCAGCGCATTGCGCACGTTGTGCTCGCCCGGCAAATTGAGCGCGATGTCGAGCGGCGCCGCACCCGCACCGAACTGACGCAGCACCGTGAAGCGCATCTGCCCCGCATCGGCGCGCACGTCGATGGCGCGTACCTGCGCGTCTTCCGACAGGCCATAACGCACGATCGGCTTCGAGACGAACGGCAGAATCTCGCGCACGTTCGGATCGTCCACGCACAGCACGGCGATTCCGTAGAAGGGCAGACGCTGCGTGAACGCCACGAACGACTGCTTCAGGCGGGCGAAGTCGTGACCGTACGTATCCATGTGGTCGGCATCGATGTTCGTAATGACTTCGATGACCGGATTCAGGTTCAGGAAGGAGGCATCCGACTCGTCGGCCTCGACCACGATGAAATCGCCGGTGCCGAGTTTCGCGTTCGCCCCCGCACTGTTCAGACGGCCACCGATCACGAATGTCGGGTCCAGTCCACCCTGCGCCAGCACGCTTGCCACGAGACTCGTCGTCGTCGTTTTGCCGTGGGTGCCCGCAATCGCGACCCCCTGCTTCAGGCGCATGAGTTCCGCGAGCATCAGCGCGCGCGGCACGATGGGAATCTGACGTGCACGCCCCGCGAGCACTTCGGGATTGTCTGCCGTGATGGCGGTGGAGACGACGATGGCGTCGGCGCCGTCGATGTTTTGCGCCGCATGGCCGCGAGCGATGCGCGCGCCAAGGCTGGCGAGACGCTGCGTGACCGCGTTGTCGCCGAGATCGGAGCCGCTCACCTGATATCCCAGGTTGAGCAACACCTCGGCAATGCCGCTCATGCCCGAGCCGCCAATGCCGACGAAGTGAATATGTTTGACGATGTGTTTCATTTCAATCCTTGGCCAGAGCCGCGCACACGCGCGCCACCTGTTCGGTGGCGTCCGGCTTGGCGAGCGCCCTGGCTTTCTCTCCCATCGCGAGCAGCGATTCGCGCGTCTGACGGCGCAGCCACTCGGCCAGGGTCTCGACCGACAGCTCGCGCTGATCGATCAGCGTTGCCGCGCCCTTGTCGGCGAGGAAACGCGCATTCGTTGTCTGGTGGTCGTCGACCGCATGCGGGAATGGCACAAACAGCGCCGCCACGCCGGCGGCAGCCACTTCGGCCACCGTCATGGCCCCCGCCCGGCAGATCACCAGATCCGCCCCGGCATAAGCCTCGACCATGTTGTCGATGAACGGCACCGCGTCAACCGTCACCCCCGCTGCGGCGTAGTTCGCCTGCAACGTCTGAATGTGCTTGACGCCCGCCTGATGCGTGACTTGCGGACGCACGTCGCGCGGCAGCTTCGCCAGCGCCTTCGGCACGATCTCGTTGAGCACCGTGGCGCCGAGACTCCCGCCCACGACCAGAATGCGCAGCGGGCCAGTGCGCGCGCTGTAGCGCTCGGCCGGCGGCGCCATCTCGTCGAAGTCCGCCCGGATCGGGTTACCCACCCACTCGCCGCCCGCAATGGTGTCGGGGAAGGCGAGGAGCACCTTGTCCGCCACGCGCGCAAGCACCTTGTTCGCCATGCCGGCCACTGAGTTCTGCTCATGGAGCACGAGCGGACGCCCCAGCAGCGACGCCATCATCCCTGCCGGAAACGTGATGTACCCGCCCATGCCGAGCACCACGTTCGGCCTGGCGCGGCGCACCGCACCGATGCTCTGCCAGAACGCACGCAGCAGGTTCAGCGGCAGCAGCAGCTTCGTCATCATTCCCTTGCCGCGCAGCCCGCCGAACTTCACGAACTCCATGGGGATGTCGTACTTCGGCACGAGCGTCGCTTCCATGCCGGTGGGATTGCCAAGCCAGACCACGCGCCACCCCTGCACACGCAGGAAGTTGGCGACCGCGAGCCCCGGGAAGACGTGACCGCCCGTGCCGCCGGCCATGACCAGCAGCGTGCGTGTCTTCGTCTGCGGCGCCGGCATCGCGGTAGCGCGCTCGGTCATACTTTTCCTCCCCGCATCAGCACGCGGTTTTCGTAATCCACCCGCAGCAAAATCGCCACGGCCACACAGTTGAGCAAGATGCCCGAGCCGCCGTAACTGACCAGCGGCAAGGTCAGCCCCTTGGTCGGCAGCAAGCCCAGATTCACGCCCATGTTGATGAAGGTCTGCGCCCCCAGCCACACGCCGACACCCTTGGCGAGCAAGCCGGCGAAGGTGCGCTCGAGCGCGAGTGCCTGACGACCGATCTCGAAGGCGCGGCGCACCAGCCAGTAGAACAGCAGGATCACGACCAGCACGCCCACGAAGCCGAACTCCTCGCCAATCACTGCGAGAATGAAGTCGGTATGCGCTTCGGGCAGGTAGTGCAGTTTTTCAATGCTTCCGCCAAGCCCGACGCCCGTCCACTCGCCACGCCCGAATGCGATCAGCGAGTGCGTGAGCTGGTAAGCCTTGCCCAGCGCATAGTCTTCGCGCCACGGATCGAGGTACGCGAAGATCCGCTCCCGACGCCATGGCGACAGCCAGATCAGCATCGCAAAGGTCCCCACCGCCGTGAGCGCCAGCCCGCCGAACAACCGGCCGTTCACGCCGCCGAGGAACAGAATGCCCATTGCGATGGCCGCCACGACCATGAAGGCGCCCATGTCCGGTTCGAGCAGCAGCAACATGCCGACGAAGACGACCGCAATGCCCATCGGCAGGAAGCCCTTGCCGAAGCTCTGCATGAATTCCTGTTTGCGCACCGTGTAATTCGCGGCGTACAGCGTGACGGCGAGCTTCATGATCTCCGACGGCTGCAGGTTGAGCACGCCGAACGGAATCCAGCGCTTCGAGCCGTTCACCCCCTTGCCCACGTGCGGGATCAGCACGATCACCAGCAACAGCAATGCCAGCAGGAAGAGCTTTGGCGCGAGCCGATCCATCGTCTTGACGGGAATCCGGAACGTGACCACTGCCGCGACCAGCCCGATCGTGAGCGAGATCACGTGACGGCCGAGGAAGTGATAGGTGGAGTAGCCGCTGTACTTCGGTGAGTCCGGCAGCGCGACCGATGCCGAATACACCATGATCAGTCCCAGCGACAACAACGAAATCACCACCCACACCAGCGCATGATCGTATTCGAGCATGCGCGAGCGCGTCGGCTTGATACTGCCGAGCGTGCGATTGGCGGCGGACGTCGCCGCGCCCGGCGCGGTGGCCGTGCCCGCACCGGCGAAGCCGGCCTGACGCTTCTTGCTGAAGAACGACTTGATACGGTTCATAGCATCACCCCCGCGTCGGCGGCCAGATCAACCACGGTGTCGCGAAACACTTGCGCGCGATGCTCGTAGTTGCGGAACATGTCGAAGCTCGCGCAGGCCGGCGAGAGCAGCACGGCGTCGCCGGGCTGCGCCAGCTTCGCCGCTTCGCGAGTAGCGTCTTCGAGTGTCGGTGCGTCGATCAGGTCCACGCCGGTATCCGTGAGGGCTTCGCGCAGCAGCGGTGCGTCGCGGCCGATCAGCAGCACGGCGCGCGCATGATGCGCGACCGGGTTGGCCAACGGCGAGAAGTCCTGTCCCTTGCCGTCGCCGCCGAGGATCAGCAGCAACGTCTTCTCCAGCCCGGTGATGGCCGCGACGGTCGCACCGACGTTGGTGCCCTTGCTATCGTCGTAGAACTCGACTTCGTTGATGGTGGCGACGAGTTGCACGCGGTGCGGCTCGCCCGGGTACTCACGCAGACCATGCAGCAGCTTGGCCAGCGGCAGGTCGATCGCGCGCGTGAGGGCGAGCGCCGCCAGCGCGTTCGCCGCGTTGTGCTGGCCGCGAATGCGCAGCGCGTCGGCCGGCATCAGTCGCTTGCCCAGCACTTCGACCGTCGCTTCGGCTGCGGCGCCGGCCTTGCTGCGGCGTTTCGGGGCGGGCGGCGCGTCGTCGCGCGTGAAGCCTTCGACCAGCCACGACATGCCGCCTTCCATCTCGAGTCCGAAGTCGCCCACCGCATCGGGCTTGCCCGTGCCGAACGTCACGACATTGGCCTCGGGCGAGGCGAAGGCGATCACGCGGGCATCGTCGCGATTGAGCACGCGCACCGTGTGCTCACCGAAAATGCGCGCCTTGGCGTTGGCGTAGGCGTCCATGTCGCCATGCCAGTCCAGATGGTCCTGCGTGATATTGAGAATCGCCGCCGCGTCGGGCGCGAGAGAGTACGTCGTCTCCAACTGGAAGCTGGAGAGTTCGAGCACCCAGACGTCGGGCAGCGACGCATCGGCGATGCATTCGCTGAGACGGTCGAGCGCGGTCGGACTGATATTGCCGGCCACCGCCGTGCGCTTTCCGGCGCGACGGCACAGCAGCCCGGTCAGGCTCGTGGTCGTGGTCTTGCCGTTCGTGCCGGTAATGGCGAGTACCTTCGGCGCGTATCCGCTCGTCGACTGCATGTGACGCAGCGCCTGTGCGAAGAACTCGATTTCGCCCCACACCGCAATGCCACGCTCGGCGGCCACCGCCAGTAGCGCCGCCACGTCTGCGGCCAGCGGCGACAACCCTGGGCTGATGCCAATGAGGTCGATATCGGCGAGCAATGCGTCGATCTGGTCCGCAAACGCCCCGCCGACGAACTCCGCCTGCGGCGCTTCCGCGCGCAGGGTCGCAACGTTCGGCGGTGTCTCCGACGACGCAAAGCGCGTGTCGGCCGCGCGCACTCGGCAGCCGTAACGCGCGCACCAACGCGCCATCGCCAGGCCGGACTCTCCCAGACCCAGGATCAGGACACGCGGTTGCCAGGATTCACCAAACTTCTCGCCGAACACGTCGCTCTTTCCTTTTAATCGATTCAAACAACCTACGAATGCATCGCTTCAACGACACCGATCTCCTGCTATCGGCGCGAGCGGCCTTACCTTTAGTCCTACTTTGCTTCGGTCCAACTTTGCGCGAAAGCGACTTCGCATCTCTGCGACGTCGCCGTCTCGTCTTCTACGTCCGTTGCCTGCCGTGTCCCTATCGTGTCGTCAACGCAGCTTCAGCGTCGACAGACCGATGAGCACCAGCATCAGCGTGATGATCCAGAAGCGGACCACCACCTGTGTTTCCTTCCATCCCGACAATTCGAAGTGGTGATGCAGCGGCGCCATCTTGAAGATGCGGCGCCCTTCGCCGAATCGCTTCTTGGTGTACTTGAACCAGGTCACCTGCAGCATCACGGAAATCGTTTCGGCGACGAACACGCCGCCCATCACGAAAAGCACGACTTCCTGACGCACGATGACAGCCACTGTGCCGAGCGCGCCGCCGAGTGCCAGTGCCCCCACGTCGCCCATGAAAACCTGCGCCGGGTGCGTGTTGAACCAGAGGAACGCGAGCCCCGCACCCGACATCGCCGAACAGAACACGAGCAACTCGCCCGCGCCCGGAATGTGGGGGAACAACAGGTACTTCGAGTAGACGACGTTGCCCATGACATAGGCGAACACGCCGAGCGCCGCGCCCACGAGCACGACCGGCATGATCACCAGCCCATCGAGACCGTCGGTGAGGTTAACGGCGTTGGACGAGCCTACGATGACAAAGTAAGTGAGCGCGATGAAGCCGAACACGCCCAGCGGGTAGCTCATCGTCTTGAAGAACGGCACGATGAAGTCCGCCTTGGGCGGCAGATCGAGCGGGAAACCGTTGCGCACCCAGCTGATGAACAACTCGAACACCTTGAGGTTGCTCGTCTCCGAGACCGAGAACGCCAGATAGATCGCCGCGAACAGGCCGATGATCGACTGCCAGAAATACTTTTCGCGCGACGACATGCCGCGCGGATCCTTGTAGACCACCTTCCGGTAGTCGTCGATCCAGCCGATGATGCCGAAACCGAGCGTGACGAGCAGCACGATCCAGATGAAACGATTGCTCAGATCCGCCCAGAGCAGCGTGGCGACGGTAATGCCAATCAGGATGAGCACGCCGCCCATGGTGGGCGTACCCGACTTCACCAGGTGGGTCTGCGGGCCGTCGGTACGCACGGCTTGTCCCACCTTCATTTCGGCGAGCTTGCGAATGACCATCGGCCCGAACGAGAGCCCGATCACCAGCGCCGTGAGGCTTGCCATCACGGCCCGAAACGTCAGGTAGTTGAACACGCGCAAATAGCTCGCATCCGCTTGCAGCCATTGCGCCAACGTCAGCAGCATTCCATCAATCCTTTATCACTTGGCCGGGGCGTCGCCGCCCCCGCCTTCACTCGTCGCGCGCAACTGTTCGAGCACGCGCTCCATCCGCATGAAGCGGCTTCCCTTCACCAACACCGTCGCTGGCGCACTTAACGTGGCGTTCAACGCCGCCACCAGCGGCGCCACATTGGTCACATCCGAAAAATGTTCGCCGCCGTCGCCGAAAGCGGCAACGCTCGCCGGCGTTTGCTCGCCCATGGCCAGCAGACGATCGATACCGCGCTGTGCGGCGTATTCGCCCACCTCGCGATGAAATGCGGGCCCGTTGTCACCGACTTCACCCATGTCGCCCAACACCAGAACGCGCGGTGCAGGCGTTTGCGCGAGTACGTCGATTGCGGCCCGTACGGAATCGGGGTTCGCATTATAGGTGTCGTCGATCAACGTGACACCTGCCAGAGGTCCCTTTGACAGCGTGGACACCTGGAGACGGCCTTTGACGGCGGAAAACGCTTCGAGTGCCCGCACAATCGAGCCGATATCGACATGCGCCCCCAACGCACAGGCAATTGCCGCCAGGGCATTGCGCGCGTTGTGCTCTCCGAGCAACGGCAATGTGAGCGAAAACTCGCCGGCGGGCGAGGCCACGCGCAACACGCGGGTCGCCACGTCGTAACGGCCCGAGACGGCCGCACGCATGTCCAGCGCGAAGTCGAGCACGCGGCGCTGATTTGTCCGCTGATTCGCGACTTCGCGCCACATCGGGGCGAATTCACTGTCCGCGGGGAAAACGGCCACACCGTCGTCGGACAGCGCCGCGAGCACGGCCGAATGTTCTTCGGCCACGGCGGCCACGCTCACCATGAACTCCTGATGTTCGCGCTGCGCGTTATTGATGACGGCCACCGTCGGCTGGGCGATCTTCGCGAGGTACGCCGTCTCGCCCGGATGGTTCATGCCGAGTTCGAGCACGGCCAGCTTGTCGCCGTCGTTCAGACGAAACACGGTCAACGGCAGACCGATGTCGTTGTTGAAGTTGCCCGCCGTCGCCAGACGCGCCTGCGCGCCCACCGCCTCGGCAAAGATGGCCGAGATCATTTCCTTGACGGTCGTCTTGCCGTTGCTGCCGGTCACCGCGACCACGGGAATGGCAAAGCGCCGCCGCCACGCCGCGGCCATCTCGCCCAGCGCGATGCGCGTGTCAGGCACGATCAGCGCCGGCGTTGCGAAAGCTTCCGGCACGTGCGTCGCCACCACGGCAGCCGCGCCTGCGCGCGCCACGTCGGCCAGGAAGTCGTGCGCATCGAAACGCTCACCCTTGAGCGCCACGAAGAGATCGCCGGGCTGGACCGAGCGGCTGTCCGTCACGATGCGCGAGAACGCCGTCGACGGCTCGCCAAGCACCTGCGAATCGGCGACGGCGGCTTTGGCGTCGCTCAGTTGCCACATGATCGTTTGCGTCATTCGCCACCTCCGCGCACCGTCGTCGCACGTGCAGCGAGTGCCAGACGCGCGTGCTCCTGATCGGAGAACGGCCGCTTCTTGCCCATGATTTCCTGTGTACTTTCGTGCCCTTTGCCCGCAACGAGCACGACATCTGCCGGCTGCGCACCGCGCACGGCCTGAAGAATCGCGCTGGCGCGATCTTCGATGCGACGTGCCGCGTCGGGGCGAGTCAGACCGGCGGCGATCTGCGCCATGATGTCTGTCGGCACCTCGGTGCGCGGGTTGTCGCTCGTGAGCACGACGGCATCCGCCAGACGCTCGGCCACCGCGCCCATTTGCGGACGCTTGCCCGCATCGCGATCTCCACCGCAGCCGAACACGCACACGAGCTTGCCGCCACGCGCCTGCGTCACGGGGCGCAACGCGGCAAGCGTCTTGTCCAGCGCATCGGGTGTGTGCGCGTAGTCGATGACCACCAGTGGCTGCCCCGGCTGCCCGATCTGCTCCATGCGACCGGAGACGGGTTCGAGCGTGGCGAGACCGGCAATGGCGGCGTCCTGTGCGACACCCGCAGCAAGTGCCGCGCCCAGCACGGCCAGCGCATTGCTGATGTTGAACTCGCCGATCAGCGGCACGGTGACCTGCTGACTCTGGTCGTCGATATGCAGCGTGAAACGCGTACCGGCAGTCGTCGCGCGAATATCCTCGGCGCGCAATACGCGGTTGCCGTGCGACGACGTCGCGCTACCGTGCAGACCGTACTCGAAGACTGGCGTCTTGCCCGCCAGACGCGCGAGCAAACGTTGCCCCATCGCGTCGTCGCGATTGATGACCGCGGCCTTCAGCCCCGGCCAGTCGAACAGGCGCGCCTTGGCTGCCTCGTATTCGGCCATCGTGCCGTGGTAGTCGAGGTGGTCCTGCGTCAGATTGGTGAAAATGGCGACATCGAACGCGACGCCGTTGACTCGCCCCTGATACAGACCGTGCGACGACACCTCCATCGCGATCGCCGCAGCGCCTTGCGCGCGCAGATCGTCCAGGCTTCGCTGGAGCTGGACGGCATCGGGCGTCGTAAACCCCGTCACCGTGAGATGCCCCGGGAATCCGCTGCCCAGCGTACCGATTACGGCGCTGCGCACACTCATTTTGGTCAGCAGTTGCGCCAGCCATTGGCTGCACGATGTCTTGCCGTTGGTCCCCGTCACGCCCAGCATCGTCATGCCGACACTCGGCTCGCCGTACCACAGCGCCGCGAGCGGGCCTGCAAGCCAGTCCAGACGCGGCACGCCGAACTGCGGCACGCCTGCGAGGCTGCTGAGCGATGCGGGCCACGTGAAGTCGTCCGTCTGCCAGAGTACGGCGGCGGCGCCACGTTCCACGGCGTCGGCAATGAACCCCCGGCTGTCGGCGCCCTTGACCGCGTAGGCGACGAACACGTCCCCCGGCGCGACGCGACGGCTATCGGCATGCAGCGTTGCCGTGGCCGGCACCGTGCGGCGCAGCCAATCCCATGCCTGCGCGAGCGAGGCACGATCGGCGGCATCCGCGATCATCGCGAACGTGGCGGGATTTTGCGGCGTCGGCGTCACGGTGCCCATGGCTCGCTCTCCTCCACCTTGTCGCTCACGACGAGCTTGGTCACCGGCGAATCCGGCACCACATTCAATGCACGCAGCGTACCGCCCACGATCGACGCGAACACCGGGCCCGCGGCCACGCCACCGTAGTGCGATCCGCGCCCCGGCTCGTCGAGCGTGACCGCCACGATGATGCGCGGCTCGGACATCGGCGCCATGCCGACGAACGATGCGCGGTACTTGCTCTTGTCGTATCCCCGACCCGATTGCTTGTACGCCGTACCGGTCTTGCCGCCGACGCGATAGCCGATGACCTGTGCACGCGTGGCCGTGCCGCCCGGCGACGTCACCATTTCCAGCATCTTGCGCACTTCGCGCGCGGTGGCCGGCGAGATCACCTGGGTTCCCTTCACGACGCTGCCGTCCGTCTTGTAGATGGAGATGGGAAGCAATTCGCCGTCATGTGCGAAGACGGTGTACGCGCGGGCCAACTGAATCAGCGACGCCGACAGGCCGTAGCCATACCCCATCGTCGCCTGCTCGATCGGACGCCAGCTCTTGGCCGGACGCAAACGTCCCGCCACCGCGCCCGGGAAACCGAGTTTCGGCGCCTGTCCGAGACCGACGCTGGTGAACATGTCCCACATTTCCTGCGGCTTCATCTGCAACGCAATCTTGGCGGTGCCGATGTTGCTCGACTTCTGGATGACGCCGGCCACCGTCAGCAAGCCGTAATCGTGCGTGTCGGTAATGTTGGCGCCGAAGAAATTGGCACGTCCCGTGGTCATCACCGTCGACGTCGGCTTCACGTAACCGTTCTCGATGGCCGCCGCGATGGTGATCGGCTTCATGATCGAGCCAGGCTCGAAGGTGTCGGTAATGACGCGATTGCGCAACTGCGCGCCCGTCAGGTTCGTACGGTTGTTCGGGTTGTAGGTCGGCAAATTGACGAGCGCGAGCACTTCGCCCGTGCGCACGTCGAGCACCACGGCGCTGCCAGCCTTCGCGCCCGTGCGCTCGATGGCGTCCTTGAGTTCGCTGTAGGCGAGGAACTGGATCTTGCTGTCGATCGAAAGGGTAATATCGTGGCCGTCGCGCGGCTGCGCCAGAATGTCGAGGTCCTCGACCACACGACCGAGACGATCCTTGATCACGCGGCGGCTACCCGGCGTGGCGGCCAGGTCCTTCTGCATCGAAAGCTCGACACCTTCCTGACCGATATCCTCGACGTTCGTAAAGCCGACCACGTGCGCGGCGATTTCGCCCTCGGGGTAGAAGCGCTTGTACTCCTTGCGCTGATACACGCCCGGAATATCGAGATCCGCGACCTGCTTGGCGACGTCCGGCAAGACTTGCCGCTTCACATAGACGAAGCTCTTTTCCTGATTGAACTTGCGACGCAGATCCGGCTCGCTCATCTCGAGCAGGCGGGCAAGCTTGCGCACCTGATCGGCCGAAACATCGTCGGGCACATCTTCCGGAATTGCCCAGATGGCCTTGACCGGCAGGCTCGTGGCAAGCACCTGTCCGTTACGGTCGAACACTTTCCCGCGCGTGGCGGACATCTCCAGTGTGCGTTCGTAACGGCTCTCGCCCTGACGCTGATAGAAGGCGTTGCCAGGCCCCTGAATCCAGAATGCGCGCGCGACCAGCGATGCAAAGGCACCGAAGATCACGAAGACGAGCATCTTGGAGCGCCACATCGGCAGACGCACGGACAGGACCGGGCTGGCAGAGAACTGCACATCCTTGGTCTTGGCCTTGGCGTCTTTGCGGCGAATCATCGCTTGCCTCCGCTGGCAGGCGCCGACGCGGCGCTCGCCGTGGGCACCGGCACATCGACCATCGCGCCGGAGCCACCGGCGGGGGCGGACAGATACTGCGTACGACCCGGCGAGACGGCCTGCATCTTCAGGTCGCTGCGAGCCACGCTCTCGATACGGGCGCTCTTGCTCTGTGCACTCTGTTCGTACTGGAGACGGTCCCAGTCCTGCAGCAACTGATGCTCGAGCGCCTGCTCGCGGTTCAGTTCGACGAACGTGCCGCGTGCGCGGTACTGCGCATTGATCAGTGAGAGCGCACAGCCGATGAGCAGCGCGAGCAGGAGGATATTGAGCCGGCTCATGACGACACCCGCTCCATCACACGCATGATTGCCGAGCGCGAACGCGGGTTCGCTTCGATCTCGGCGTCCGACGGCTTGATCTTTCGACTGGCCTTGAACGGCGGCTCGGGAATCTCGTGGGCGCGCAAAGGCACGCGGCGATCCACCGCCGGCGCGCTCGAGCGCGCTTGCATGAAGCGCTTCACGATACGGTCTTCCAGCGAATGAAAGCTGATCGCCACGAGTCTGCCTCCCGTTTCGAGGACATCGGCCGCCACATCCAGTGCTATCTGCAAGTCCGCAAGCTCTTGATTGACGTGAATCCGTAAAGCCTGAAAGGTACGTGTTGCCGGGTCCTTGCCCTTCTCACGGGTTTTGACGGCGCCCGCCACGATCGCGGCAAGCTCGCGTGTACTGACGAGAGGCCCGAGGCGGTCGGCGTCTGCCCGGCGAGCAACAAGCGCCTTTGCAATCTGAAAAGCAAACCGTTCTTCCCCATAGTCCTTGATGACCTCCGTCATTTCTTCCAGCGTTGCCCGAGCCAGCCAGTCGGCGGCCGACTCGCCGCGCGTGGGATCCATGCGCATGTCGAGCGGGCCGTCGAAACGGAAACTGAATCCGCGCGCGGGGTCGTCGAACTGCGGCGACGAAACGCCCAGATCCAGCAAAACGCCCGACACCTTCTCAATGCCTTGCCGGGCCATCGCTTCGCGCAACGTCGCGAAGCTGTCGTGCTCAATCGAAAATCGCGGATCGGCAATCTTTGCCGCCTCCGCGATCGCTTGAGGGTCCTTGTCGAACGCGATCAGTCTGCCCTTGGGGCCCAGCCGTTCGAGCAGCCTGCGACTGTGCCCGCCGCGGCCGAACGTGCCGTCGACGTATACGCCATCGTCGCGCCACAGCAAGGCATCCACGGCCTCCTCCAGCAGGACCGTGCGGTGCTGCATTACCGTTTCCACCGCTTGCGCCATGCTCGTCGGACCACCTGATCTGTCAAAAAGTGAAGTTCCTCAGTGCCTCCGGCATGCCCTGCGCCATCGCCGCCTGTTCCTTGGCGGCATATGTCGCGGCATCCCAGAGTTCGAAATGACTGCCCATGCCCAGCAGCATGACTTCCTTGTCCATGCCCGCGGCCGCACGCAACTCCGGCGCCACCAGGACACGGCCCGCCGAATCCATCTCGACATCGGCCGCGTTGCCCAGAAAAATGCGTCGCCACCAGTGCGCGTCCATCGGCAGTGCGGCGATCTTGCCGCGGAAGATCTCCCATTCGGGACGCGGGAACAGCAGCAGACAGCCATCCGGATGCTTGGTGATCGTCACCTTGCCTTCAGCGTCGCCCTGAAGCACGTCACGGTGCCGGGCCGGAATCGACATCCGTCCCTTTGCATCCAGTGAAAGTGCCGAGGCTCCCTGAAACACATGCGCTCCTGTGAGGTTTCGTCCGCCTGCCCGTCATGCCGAAAGAGAAAGATTTTGTGCCCTACGCCACACAAAAATACACTTTCTCACACTATTTCCCACTTTAGAGGAGAGTGTATGGCCGGTCAAGCGTTTCGCCCGTTTTTCGAAGGGAATTTGGTAGTCAGAACAATGACTTAGCTCACTTTCCTAAAGCGAGAAAACGGAATTTTGTCAGGAAAATTAAAGACATAAGTGCGATAGTGAAAGTGGAACCTCATATTTCAGGCATCGCCTCGCGGGAGGCCCGCCATCACTATCGATACCGGGTAGTGCGCGCTCACGCCGAGCCAAAACGATGCCGTCGTTGGCCGTTGCGCGAAACGCGAGGAGGTCGACTCAGGAGGTAGGGGTCTTTCGGGGGGACGTTCCGAACACACTATATATAGTAGGCCGTCGTCGTCATGACTTTGGCGGCGGCACGCATCACGCGCTGCACGGGGACCGGCAATTCCACGCCACCCGCGTCGCGCGCGGCCTGACCGTGCTCGATCTCGTCGGCGCGCATCTGATCGACGATGGCGCGGGAGCGTAAATCGTGCGGCGGCAGCGCGTCCAGATGACTGTCCAGATGGTGCTCCACCTGGCGCTCCGTCTCCGACATGAAGCCAAGGCTCACTTTGTCACCGCACTTGCCGGCGACAAAGCCGATCGCAAACGCGCCGGCGTACCACAGCGGATTGAGCAGGCTTGGGCGCGAACCCAATTCGGTCAGGCGGTGCGCCGTCCAGGCCAGATGGTCTTCTTCCTCCTTGCCGGCATGCTCGAAGGCGCGCCGTAGTTCAGGACGCTTCGTTGCCAGTTTCTGTGCCTGGTACAACGCCTGCGCACAGACCTCACCGACATGGTTGACCCGCATCAGTCCGGCCACGTGGCGACGCTCCTCCGACGTCAGCGCGTCATCGGCGGGATCGCTACGGGTAGCGGGTACGGCCGCGGGAGTCGGACGGGAAGCTTGCGTGACGCCTGCGATCGCGCGCAGGCCACGGTCAAGTTCGGAAATCAGGCTATCGGAGAACATCGTACTTTCAACTCGCTTCAATCTTTCACTATGTGGAACGTTGGACGATTCTTTCGCGTCTGCCGCCGATGATACGCCCCTTTATCCGGCGCGCCTTGCGCGGGCGCAAACGCGCGAAATCCCCGCCGGACGCCGGTTTCCACGATGTTGCGTAAACGAAACAAAACCCGTCGCAAACCCGCGTAAAACCGGCCTTTTCCTTTGCCGCCCAAAGTGAATTTGTTACATTACGTCCAACTTCTCGCGAAGTTGATTAGCAAGGACGTTATCACTAGTGACCTTGTTAAACAAATCTCACAATCCTTTGGAGATCACTCAATGAAAAAGTCGCTTCTCGCTCTGGGTGTGCTCGGCGCATTCGCTGGCGCTGCTCACGCACAAAGCAGCGTGACCCTGTACGGTATCATCGACGCTGGCCTGCAATACGTCAGCAAGACCGGTGGTAACCTGGCTGGCACGGGCAACACCTCGAAGAACTTCCAGTTCGCTAACGGCAACCTGCAAGGTTCGCGTTGGGGCCTGAAGGGTGCTGAAGACCTCGGTGGCGGCCTGAAGGCGATCTTCGTCTTGGAAAACGGCTTCAACCTGGGTTCGGGCACGCTGGGTCAAAACGGCCGCATGTTCGGTCGTCAAGCCTACGTTGGTCTGAGCAGCGCAACGGCTGGTACGCTGACCATCGGTCGTCAGTACGACTCCGTGGTTGACTTCGTTGGTCCGTACGCTTCGGGTAGCCAGTGGTCGACGTTCGCGGGTGCTCACCCGTTCGACAACGACAACCTGAACAACTCGTTCCGCGTCAACAACTCGGTCAAGTACACGACGGTCAACTACAACGGCTTCAGCGCCGGCGGTATGTATGGCTTCTCGAACTCGGCTAACAACGGTTCGACCGGTTCGGGCTTCGCCAACAACCGTGCTTACTCGTTCGGTCTGGGCTACGCTAACGGCCCGGTGTCGTTCGGTGCAGGCTACTTGTACCTCGGTTCGCCGGCTAGCAACTCGACCGGTGTGATCAACAACGGTGGCGATGCTACGACCCCGATGACGCTCGGCGGCCTGGTTGCCAGCGACAAGGCATGGATCGCATCGGCAGGCGGTTCGTACGCCTTCGGTCCGGCCACGCTGGGTCTGGTCTACGCACACAGCGTGTACCAATACGTTGGTGGCGGCAGCTGGAAGTTCGACAACGCCGAACTGAACGCCAAGTACATGCTGACCCCGGCACTGCAACTGGGCGCATCGTACACGTACACGTGGTCGACGATCGCTCTGGCAGGCAACAGCGGTTCGCCGAAGTACCACCAAGTCAACCTGGGCGTCGACTACTTCCTGTCGAAGCGCACGGACACGTACCTGGTTGGTCTGTGGCAACACGCCAACAACGACGCTCCTGGCGGCGCATCGTTGAACGGCCTGGGCTTCTCGAACAGCTCGAACCAGTTCGCTGTTACGGCCGGTATCCGTCACAAGTTCTAAGCTGACAGTTTCTGTCACTTAGGCTTTGACGAAAGGGCACCTTCGGGTGCCCTTTTTTTATTGTCTCGCAGCGTTTCGAAACAACAACTCGCGCGAGCGCAGTGTCCTCGTGTCGCCCCTAGCTTGACCGCACGTTTATTTCAAACCTAAAATTTCCACATTGTAAATTTCTCTTCTCGTGACCATGAGCCTCGCCGAATCCGACTCTCTCGATCTCGAAACGCGAGCCCACGACCGCGAGCATGATGCGCTGCGTCTCTGGCTGCGCCTGCTCACGTGCGCCAACCTGATAGAGACGGATATCCGCTCGCGCCTGCGTCAGGAGTTCGACTGCACGCTGCCGCGCTTCGACTTGCTTGCCCAGTTGGACCGACATCCCGAAGGACTCAAGATGGGCGAGCTGAGCAAACGGATGATGGTCACCGGGGGAAACGTCACCGGCATTACCGATCAATTGGAGAAAGAGGGCTGGGTGACGCGTGAAACCGTGGTCAACGACCGGCGTGCTTTCCTGATCAAGCTCACGCCACGCGGGAAAAAGGCCTTTTCCAACATGGCACGTGCCCACGAGCAATGGATCGAGCAACGCCTGGGCCGATTGCCGGAGGAACAGCGGCAGCAGCTTTATCTGTTGCTCGGGGATTTGAAGGCGGTGATCGCCTGACGGGGGCATCTCATGCGTCAGGTCTTGCTGTCTGCGCGAGGCACCACGCCGCGCTTGGCGGCAAACCTGCGCCTGGCTTGCCTGCGTTGGGATACGCCGCGGCGTTCGAAGGTGTGATTGCCCGGCGAGGTCGTCTCATGCAGCAAACCCTGATATCGGCAAGGCGCGTCGCGTGAGATCAGCGCAAGACGTGCTTGCGACCGGTCTCGCCCCGCCAGAAGCCGAGGCTTGCCACCCGTGATGCCGGTGAAGGTCATAAGACAGCCGGGCTGTCGTCTCACGCGACCTACCGGCTCGCTCGTGCCGGCGCATCTAGCAGGACCCTTGCCGCAGCCGCTCCGGGCGTCGCGTCCAGCGCAGTCAGCACCGCGTTGCGCTCGGGCTCCGACCGCTTCGACATCGCCTTGACCGCCGCATAGAACTTTGGCAAATCGTCGTCCTTCTGAGCCAGTAGCGCCATGAACGCCGGCACCCATTGGTTATAGGTGGCGAAGGACCCGATCTTCGCATTGTTCAGATCGCTGGCAAACCATAAGTCGAATCCCCGGTAGCCACCCCACGATGCCTTGAGCGCTTCATAGTCGGCACGCATGCGAGCGAACAACGCTTCCTTGCTCGCCATCTTTTGGGCATCAGACTCCGGGCCTCCATACAGCAACTCGAGACGCTTCCGATACCCGTCCACCAACTTCCGAAACTCACGACGGTGCAAATCATAACGCTCATATTCGATCGCGGCATCCGGATGCGCAGCCAGCCAGCGGCGCACGCCCACCGTTTCCACTGTCACGGCAAAGGACTCATTGAACGCCGTATCGCCGCGGACGAACAGTATCTGATGCGCGAGCTCATGGAAGATCATGCGTGCCACTTCGGCCCGCGGGAGATAGATGAACGTGTTTAGGAGCGGGTCATCGAAATAGCCCAGCGTCGAATAGGCGGGAATCCCCGCCACAAAAGTCTCCCAGCCCTCTCGATGCAGTGCTGCGGCATAAGCCTCGGCGGATTCGCGAGAGTAATAGCCACGATACTCAACGCATCCAACGACAAGAAGACAAGACTCGTGAAGTTTCAGCGATAGCGCCGGAGCAGCAAAGACGTTGTAGACGACAAATGGCCGCTTCAGGTCGGCGTAGCTACGATAGCTTCCATTGTCGGGCTCGCCCAGCACCGAGACCGCATAGCTTCTGATTTGCTCAGCCTCGATCAGACGCGTACGAAGGCGAGGGTCGATCGCCGGGTCGGCCAGCAGATCAGACACCGGCTTCGCCGTATGCAAGACCGTAAAATGCCCGTTAATCGACTGGGCGTAATAGCCGACCTGCCCGCAGCCGGAGAGCGCGAGACCCATCCCGCACACGACGATAATGCTGATCGTCCGCCACGTCTGGCGCATGCGCATCAAAAACGCAATCGACATGGCTAGGCTCCCCCGGGCTGCAGTCGAACGACACCGGTTCTTAAACCGGTGCGACCTCCACCAGACAATCGTAGAAAGTCGGCGCCCGTCCAAGGTCGGTGAGGTTCTGGCTCGTGACTTCGTTGGCATTCTTCCCATCCGGCGCAAGTTTCTTCCACCAGATCGACAGACCCACGACAACCCCTTCGCGCGCCTTGTCCGTGACGCGCGCCTTGGCATTCAGCGTGCCGCGATCATTGAAGATGCGAACCCCAGCACCATCGGCAATGCCTCGCGGGGCCGCATCCGACGGATGAATATCCAGCGTCGGTTCACCGACCGATGAGCGCAGACTGTCGACGTTGACGAAGCTCGAATTCAGGAAGTTACGGGCCGGCGGCGAAATCATGGCCAGCGGGTAACGCGACGCCAACTGCGGATTGCTGGCAACCGACTCATACGGCGGCACCCAATCCGGCAGCGGGTCGAAGCCTTCTTGCAACATGCGCTCAGAGTAGAACTCGCACTTGCCGGATGGTGTATAGAACTGGCCGTTGGCAAACGGCGCTTCCGGCAGATCGTAGCGAATCCATCCATCACGCTTGAGCGTCTCCCAATCGCTGCCGGCCATGCGCGGGTCGCTCCAGCGAATCGATTGCGCCGCCAACTCGTCGTCGGTGTCGGAGAAGCAGGCGTCCTGCCAGCCCATACGCTTGGCTAACAGTCGGAATATTTCGGAATTCGGTTTCGCCTCCCCAAGCGGTGCAATCGCAGGGTTGTTCGCCAGCAAATAGGTGTGGCCGTAAGCCTTGTGAATGTCGAGGTGTTCGAGCTGGGTCGTCGCGGGAAGCACGAAGTCCGCATAGTCCGCTGTGTCCGTCTGGAAATGCTCCAGCACCACAGTAAAGAGATCCTCGCGAGCGAAGCCGCTCGCGACCTTGCCGGATTCCGGCGCGACAGCCACTGGATTGCTGTTGTACACCACCAGCGCCTCGATTTTGGGACCGAATGTCTCGTCGCCCGGATGACAAAGCGCGTCTCCGATCGCGCTCATGTTGATCAGACGCGGCGCGCGGTCCTGTCGTGAGCGAAGATCGGGACGCGCTTGCGCCAGCACGTCCACCGGCGCGTAGCCGGACGACGACATCAGCAATCCACCCGCCGGATCCCGCCAGGCACCGATGAGCGCAGGGAGGCAGGCTACCGCCCGCGTCGCCTGTCCACCGCCCTTGGCACGCTGCATGCCATAGTTCAGTCGGATCGCAGCGGGCTTCGCACTCGCGTACTCGCGGGCCAGACTCACGATGGTGTCAGCCGTAATACCGCAAATCTCTGCGACGCGTGCTGGCGTATAACGTCGCACGCGCTCCTTGAGTTCGTTGTATCCGATCGTATGTCGTGCGATGTATTCGTGATCGACCAGATCTTCGTCGATGAGGACATGCATCATGCCCAACGCGAGGGCGGCGTCCGTGCCAGGCAACAGCGCAATGTGCTGATGGCATTTTTCGGCGGTGAGCGAGCGATAGGGATCGATGGCGATCAGCTTCGCACCACGGCGCTTTGCCTCCTGAGCGATGGCCCAGAAATGCACGCTCGACGTGATGGGGTTACTTCCCCAGATCAGGATCAGTTTGCTATCGGCAAAGTGCTCGACATGCATTCCGACGCCGGCGCCGTATGTGTACCGCATGCCCGCCGCGCCTGCACTTGCGCAGATGGTGCGATCGAGATCGGAGGCCCCGATCTTGTTGAAGAAGCGTGCGGCCATCGACTCGCCTTGCACGAATCCCATCGTGCCGGCATAGCTGTAGGGCAAAATCGCCTCCGGCTCACGTGCTGCAATGGCGCCGAGCCGGGACGCGATCTCATCGAGGGCTTCGTCCCAACTGACCCGAACGAATTGACCACTGCCCTTGGGACCGACTCGCTTGAGCGGATGCAGCAGGCGGTCAGGGTGATAGGTCCGCTCGGTATAGCGAGAGACTTTCGTACACAAGACACCATTGGTCGTCGGATGATCAGGATCGCCCTGCACCTTGATCGCGACGCCATTCTCCACCGTCACATGCAGTGCGCACGTATCGGGACAGTCATGCGGACATGCGGCCCGAACGACGTGGGTATTGGTCGTCATCAAACTACTCCTCTCTCTACCGGATTACTGCGCCGCACGACATTGGGACGCTGACGACATTGTATTACGTTCGTTCGGGCGGTGCCCCGCCGCACGGGGCGTTCGGCCGTTTTTCGGCCTTGTCCGACTCGCCATTCGGACATTTCTGGGCAAGGTGCCAGACCCAACCATTCGGGGTAAGATGAGCCATTGCGCTCAGCAGGAACCCGTCATGAAGCTCATCCCAGAAATCGACGCCGCCCGCGGCGAAATCCAGACCATCCGACGTGACATTCACGCCCATCCGGAACTCTGCTTCGAAGAAAAACGCACGTCCGACGTTGTCGCGGAAACCTTGACCCAATGGGGAATCCCCATTCACCGGGGACTCGGCACGACCGGTGTCGTCGGCATCATCAAAAATGGCAGCAGCGACCGTGCCATCGGTCTGCGCGCCGATATGGATGCCTTGCCGATCCACGAAGCCAATACGTTCGAACATGCCTCGAAGCATGAAGGCAAAATGCACGCCTGCGGACATGACGGTCACACGGCCATGTTGCTTGCTGCGGCGCAATACCTTCAGAAGCATCGCAATTTCGACGGCACCGTCTATCTGATTTTCCAGCCCGCCGAGGAAGGCGGTGGCGGCGCACGCGAAATGATCAAGGACGGCCTGTTCACGCGCTTCCCGATGGACGCGGTGTTCGGCATGCACAACTGGCCGGGGGTCCCGACCGGCACGTTTGCCGTAACGCCGGGCCCCATGATGGCGTCCAGCAACGAATTCAAGATCACGATTCGAGGCAAGGGCACCCATGCGGGCATTCCTAACGCCGGGATCGATCCGGTCATTGCCGCCGTTCAGGTTGCGCAGGCGCTGCAAAGCATCATTACCCGCAACAAGCGCCCCATCGATGCAGCGGTGCTCTCCATTACCCAAATCCATGCCGGTGACACGACTAACGTGGTTCCTGACGTGGCATGGCTTGGCGGCACGATTCGCACCTTTTCGATCGAAGTTCTCGACCTGATCGAGAGCCGACTGCGCGAAGTCTCCGAGTTCGTCGCCAAAGGTCTCGGATGCTCGGCGGAAATCGAATTCCAGCGCAACTATCCGCCGACCATTAATGATCCTGCCATGGCCGCACTGTGCGCCGACGTGATGCGCCAGATCGTGAGCGACGAGAACGTCAACGACAAGGTCGAACCGACGATGGGGGCCGAGGACTTCTCGTTCATGCTGCTCGAAAAGCCGGGCGCATATGTCTTTATCGGCAATGGTGACGGGACGCACCGTGACACTGGCCACGGCCTGGGCCCCTGCAACCTCCATAACGCCAGCTACGATTTCAACGATGATTTGCTGCCACTTGGCGGGACTTACTGGGTCAAACTGGTCGAAACGTATTTTGAGCGGAACAAGTAACCGTTCGTCTCGCTGAGATTCGGCAACAAGCAAAAAGCCGGCAATTTCAAGTTGCCGGCTTTTTCGCTTCAACGTGGGAACTGCGCTATTTGGCTGCAGTTGTCGTGGGAATACCGTCCGTATCCAGACGAATATCCCCGTACCATGCAGTGAAGTCGGACTGTGTATTGTCGCCGTCGCTCATGATGGCGATGCCGATCAGGCGCCCGGGGCGCTCGCCGAACGCCCTCTCGTAATCCTTCGCAATATCGCGCGAATACGTCTGCCACGTTCCCAGATGTTCGCTACCGCGTTCGACAACGATAGACCGAATGCGTCCCGTATAGGGATTAGGCACCAGTTCGTTGGTCGCTAATTTGTCATCGCCCCAGGTGTACATCAACGTAGCGAAGGGCAGCTCACGTCCGCTGACCATACGTGCCAACTCCCGGTGCATATGGTCCTGCATGGTCAGTTTCGCGGGATCCCCGTCGAAGGCGAGCGCGATGCGCACGGGGGCATCGTCGGAGCGCTTGGTACGGATATCGGCGTTGGCCGGCAAGGCGTCTGCTCGCCAACGCCAAGTCAACCGGCTGCCTACATAGACCGGAATATCGAGTTTCTGCGCAAGTCCCGATGCCGATCCTTGCACTGTCGCACGAACGACGGCGACACCGTCTGCGTCAGCGGTTTGCTCATAGCGTGTCAGTCGCTTATTCCGCGTGACGAGATAGGTTTCCCAATGGGGTGGCAGCCCCTGGGTGTCTACCGAAGCCGAGAGTGGCGCAATCTCCCCATGAGATGCAGACGCCAGGGATTGCGTTTGCGGCGTCGGTGGCGATCCGGAAAATGCACATCCGCTGAGCCCCCAAGTCACAAATGTCCCGCTCAGGCAGACCATTGCAACAACACGCCACTGCTTAAGGCGCTCCTTCCAATACCGTCTCACCACTTGTTTCACTCCCCGAACTACCACTAACCCCGTGGCGGAATGCTAAGCGAGAAATCAAGTGTCGATCTACCCGGGATTTCACTTCGTGATGGCAATGCAACAGTATTCGAGGTGTTCAAGCGCGGTGGGGCTTACGGATTAACGCGCCGCAAGCGGGTGAAACATGTCACCGACGGTCGACTGTGATTCGAAGACCAGCCTAATAGGATGATGCCCTCGTTCCGAGCGATCCGACATACACCACGGCTGGGCAATCGCGCCACCGCGAGTCATGGAAATCAGCGCTTCTGGTAAGCAACGTGACGCTTCACGAAAAAACGCGCTGTCCGTCTTGGCAGCGCGCTCTTTGCATCATTGAGTGATTACCGCAGATGGTCGCGGCCGACGTCGAATTGAGCGTAGCCGGAAGCCTCAAGGCAGGAAGCGGATCCCGACTCCACAAACGACGCGGCGATGTCTCCCGAGATCGAATCTTTCAATGGGCCGTGAAGGGGCAGATCGAGACGGCGCGGATCTGCATAGTCGATGCGAGGCCACTGATCGCAGCAAGCCCGACAAGGCGAAAACGAGAGCCCACCGGACATGAGGCAAGTGACGGGGAACGCTGTAGCGTTGGCGTTTGAGCGACGTACGGGTGCCCAAAAGCAAAAACCCCTCGCTACGGAGTAGCAAGGGGTTTTTAAGGGGAGCCTGACGATTACCTACTTTCACACGGGTATCCGCACTATCATCGGCGTGGAGTCGTTTCACGGTCCTGTTCGGGATGGGAAGGGGTGGTTCCAACTCGCTATGGTCATCAGGCATAACTTGTATGTTCTGCTGGGAGGGTATCCCAACAAAACCAATTCGGAAGAAGCGTAGTACAACAACTTGTGGGTTGTGAGTGTATCGGCACAGCGATACTCACACCAGGAAAAACACACTGGTTATAGGATCAAGCCTCACGGGCAATTAGTATCAGTTAGCTTAACGCATTACTGCGCTTCCACACCTGACCTATCAACGTCCTGGTCTTGAACGACCCTTAAGGGGAATCGAGTTCCCAGGGAAGTCTCATCTTAAGGCGAGTTTCCCGCTTAGATGCTTTCAGCGGTTATCTCTTCCGAACATAGCTACCCGGCGATGCCACTGGCGTGACAACCGGTACACCAGAGGTTCGTCCACTCCGGTCCTCTCGTACTAGGAGCAGCCCCCTTCAAACTTCCAACGCCCACGGCAGATAGGGACCAAACTGTCTCACGACGTTTTAAACCCAGCTCACGTACCTCTTTAAATGGCGAACAGCCATACCCTTGGGACCGGCTACAGCCCCAGGATGAGATGAGCCGACATCGAGGTGCCAAACACCGCCGTCGATATGAACTCTTGGGCGGTATCAGCCTGTTATCCCCAGAGTACCTTTTATCCGTTGAGCGATGGCCCTTCCATACAGAACCACCGGATCACTATGACCTGCTTTCGCACCTGCTCGACTTGTCAGTCTCGCAGTTAAGCACGCTTTTGCCATTGCACTATCAGCACGATTTCCGACCGTACCTAGCGTACCTTCGTACTCCTCCGTTACACTTTGGGAGGAGACCGCCCCAGTCAAACTGCCTACCATGCACTGTCCCCGATCCGGATTACGGACCTAGGTTAGAACCTCAAACAAGCCAGGGTGGTATTTCAAGGACGGCTCCACAGAAACTAGCGTTCCTGCTTCAAAGCCTCCCACCTATCCTACACAGACCGGTTCAAAGTCCAATGCAAAGCTACAGTAAAGGTTCATGGGGTCTTTCCGTCTAGCCGCGGGTAGATTGCATCATCACAAACACTTCAACTTCGCTGAGTCTCGGGAGGAGACAGTGTGGCCATCGTTACGCCATTCGTGCAGGTCGGAACTTACCCGACAAGGAATTTCGCTACCTTAGGACCGTTATAGTTACGGCCGCCGTTTACCGGGACTTCAATCAAGAGCTTGCACCCCATCATTTAATCTTCCGGCACCGGGCAGGCGTCACACCCTATACGTCCACTTTCGTGTTTGCAGAGTGCTGTGTTTTTATTAAACAGTCGCAGCCACCAGTTTATTGCAACCCCTTCACCCTCCTGGCGCAGGCCAGTCAAGCTACAAGGGCGTACCTTATCCCGAAGTTACGGTACCAATTTGCCGAGTTCCTTCTCCCGAGTTCTCTCAAGCGCCTTAGAATACTCATCTCGCCCACCTGTGTCGGTTTGCGGTACGGTCTCGTATGACTGAAGCTTAGAGGCTTTTCTTGGAACCACTTCCAATTGCTTCGCGAACAAGTTCGCTCGCCCCACAGCCTTGAATTACGCGCCCGGATTTGCCTAAGCGCCTTCTCCACTGCAGGGACCGGGACTTCCAACACCCGGACAACCTTCCGCGATCCGTCCCCCCATCGCATCATACGACGGTGCAGGAATATTAACCTGCTTCCCATCAGCTACGCATCTCTGCCTCGCCTTAGGGGCCGACTCACCCTACGCCGATGAACGTTGCGTAGGAAACCTTGGGCTTACGGCGAGGGGGCCTTTCACCCCCTTTATCGCTACTCATGTCAGCATTCGCACTTCTGATACCTCCAGCATCCTTTACAAGACACCTTCACAGGCTTACAGAACGCTCTCCTACCATGCGAGCAAGCTCGCATCCGCAGCTTCGGTATATTGCTTAGCCCCGTTACATCTTCCGCGCAGGACGACTCGATCAGTGAGCTATTACGCTTTCTTTAAAGGGTGGCTGCTTCTAAGCCAACCTCCTGACTGTTTTAGCCTTCCCACTTCGTTTCCCACTTAGCAATATTTAGGGACCTTAGCTGGCGGTCTGGGTTGTTTCCCTCTTGACACCGGACGTTAGCACCCGATGTCTGTCTCCCGTGATTGCACTCTTCGGTATTCGGAGTTTGCTATGGCGAGGTAATCCGCAATGGACCCCTCAACCATGACAGTGCTCTACCCCCGAAGGTGATACACGAGGCACTACCTAAATAGTTTTCGGAGAGAACCAGCTATTTCCAAGTTTGTTTAGCCTTTCACCCCTATCCACAGCTCATCCCCTAACTTTTCAACGTTAGTGGGTTCGGTCCTCCAGTACGTGTTACCGCACCTTCAACCTGGCCATGGATAGATCACTTGGTTTCGGGTCTACACCCAGCGACTGAACGCCCTATTCGGACTCGCTTTCGCTACGCCTTCCCTATTCGGTTAAGCTTGCCACTGAATGTAAGTCGCTGACCCATTATACAAAAGGTACGCCGTCACCCCTTACGAGGCTCCGACTGTTTGTATGCATGCGGTTTCAGGATCTATTTCACTCCCCTCCCGGGGTTCTTTTCGCCTTTCCCTCACGGTACTGGTTCACTATCGGTCGATTACGAGTATTTAGCCTTGGAGGATGGTCCCCCCATCTTCAGACAGGATTTCACGTGTCCCGCCCTACTTTTCTCAAGCTTAGTTCCACACCAGGGTTTTCTCATACGGGGCTATCACCCACTATGGCCGGACTTTCCATTCCGTTTTGATAACACCGGTGCTAAATCTTGAAGGCTGGTCCCATTTCGCTCGCCACTACTTTGGGAATCTCGGTTGATTTCTTTTCCTGCAGCTACTTAGATGTTTCAGTTCGCCGCGTTCGCTTCGCTAGACCTATGTATTCAGTCTAGGATGACCTAAAAGGCCGGGTTTCCCCATTCGGACATTTGTGGATCAATGCTTATTTGCCAGCTCCCCACAACTTTTCGCAGGCTATCGCGTCCTTCATCGCCTGTAATCGCCAAGGCATCCACCACATGCACTTATTCGCTTGACCCTATAACGAGTGCGTCTCTCGACACATCCTTTATAGGTTGAGTATTAGCGTTGTGCCGTATTCCAAGTCATCTTTCGATCACTTTAAATACTGGTTGATACAATCACAACCCGTACAATTTCCACGCGCCATCTCTAACGCGCTTCCGTTGTACTACTTCTTCTTCCAAATTGTTAAAGAACAAATACTGCATGACATTGCTGTCATTCAAAAGCATTCACATTCAGGGATTTACTTCAGAAGTACCACTGAGATAACTTGCTTTTGACTGACATCGATGTGATCTAAGAAGTGGTGGAGGATGACGGGATCGAACCGACGACCCCCTGCTTGCAAAGCAGGTGCTCTCCCAGCTGAGCTAATCCCCCAAAATCAGCCTGATTCAGCGTTACAAAAAACCTTGCATACCCATGTATGCAGCGGCTCTTTGTGCCTTGCCTCAGCCAGATTTCTTTCTACCGGACGTCAGTGGAAAGAGTTGGTGGGTCTGGAAGGACTTGAACCTTCGACCCCCGCCTTATCAAGACGGTGCTCTAACCACCTGAGCTACAGACCCGACTTAGATCTACGCAGTCAACAACCGATAAGCGTGAACACTCAACTTCCAGTGCATGCTCTAGAAAGGAGGTGATCCAGCCGCAGGTTCCCCTACGGCTACCTTGTTACGACTTCACCCCAGTCATGAATCCTGCCGTGGTAAGCGCCCTCCTTGCGGTTAGGCTACCTACTTCTGGCAAAACCCACTCCCATGGTGTGACGGGCGGTGTGTACAAGACCCGGGAACGTATTCACCGCGACATGCTGATCCGCGATTACTAGCGATTCCAGCTTCACGCAGTCGAGTTGCAGACTGCGATCCGGACTACGATCGGTTTTCTGGGGTTAGCTCCACCTCGCGGTTTGGCAGCCCTCTGTACCGACCATTGTATGACGTGTGAAGCCCTACCCATAAGGGCCATGAGGACTTGACGTCATCCCCACCTTCCTCCGGTTTGTCACCGGCAGTCTCCTTAGAGTGCTCTTGCGTAGCAACTAAGGACAAGGGTTGCGCTCGTTGCGGGACTTAACCCAACATCTCACGACACGAGCTGACGACAGCCATGCAGCACCTGTGTTACGGTTCTCTTTCGAGCACTCCCACCTCTCAGCAGGATTCCGTACATGTCAAGGGTAGGTAAGGTTTTTCGCGTTGCATCGAATTAATCCACATCATCCACCGCTTGTGCGGGTCCCCGTCAATTCCTTTGAGTTTTAATCTTGCGACCGTACTCCCCAGGCGGTCAACTTCACGCGTTAGCTACGTTACTAAGGAAATGAATCCCCAACAACTAGTTGACATCGTTTAGGGCGTGGACTACCAGGGTATCTAATCCTGTTTGCTCCCCACGCTTTCGTGCATGAGCGTCAGTATTGGCCCAGGGGGCTGCCTTCGCCATCGGTATTCCTCCACATCTCTACGCATTTCACTGCTACACGTGGAATTCTACCCCCCTCTGCCATACTCTAGCCTTGCAGTCACGAATGCAGTTCCCAGGTTGAGCCCGGGGATTTCACATCCGTCTTACAAAACCGCCTGCGCACGCTTTACGCCCAGTAATTCCGATTAACGCTTGCACCCTACGTATTACCGCGGCTGCTGGCACGTAGTTAGCCGGTGCTTATTCTTCCGGTACCGTCATCCCCCCGAGGTATTAACCCAGAGGATTTCTTTCCGGACAAAAGTGCTTTACAACCCGAAGGCCTTCTTCACACACGCGGCATTGCTGGATCAGGCTTTCGCCCATTGTCCAAAATTCCCCACTGCTGCCTCCCGTAGGAGTCTGGGCCGTGTCTCAGTCCCAGTGTGGCTGGTCGTCCTCTCAGACCAGCTACAGATCGTCGCCTTGGTGAGCTTTTACCTCACCAACTAGCTAATCTGATATCGGCCGCTCTTGTAGCGCGAGGCCCGAAGGTCCCCCGCTTTCCTCCTCAGAGCGTATGCGGTATTAATCCGGCTTTCGCCGAGCTATCCCCCACTACAAGGTACGTTCCGATATATTACTCACCCGTTCGCCACTCGCCACCAGGTGCAAGCACCCGTGCTGCCGTTCGACTTGCATGTGTAAGGCATGCCGCCAGCGTTCAATCTGAGCCAGGATCAAACTCTTCAGTTTAAACCTGTTACTGTTTTCGGTTTTTCGCGATAAATCGCTAGAACCGGTCGCTCTCAAAGTATGCTGACAAGTTAATTACTTAACTTACCTATTACTATGTGAGCCTCAATAAATTTAAAGCTTATCTGCCGAAGCAGACGCACCATTCATCGAGTGCCCACACTTATCGGTTGTTTAATTTTTAAAGATCAATCGCATCCAACTTCGCTTCGTCGCTTACTTACCGCGCCGTCGCTTCGTTTTCTGCGTCGCTGCATCAGCAGCAGAGAAGTGAGATTATGTCGCAGCTTCTCGTCGTCGTCAACAGTTTTTTTCGCTTTCTTCGTTCGTCGCCGTAGCGACTCGCAAGCTCCAAAACCACTAACCACCGGGCTTTTCAGCCCCTCGCTTCAACCTCGCCGCCGCTTTCGCTGCGTCTCTGTCGTTGCGAGAGACGAGATATTAGTGAAAACCCGGGGCCCTGGCAAGCACTTTGTGAAAATAATTTGAAAACCCATGAAGAAGCCCCGTCGCGACGGGGCTTCTTCATTTCACACGGCTTCAGGAGATGCCTCCTCCTGCTCACGATCAGGACTTCTTCTTGCCGAAGTAGCGCTCATAGATCGCGTCATATGTGCCATCCGCCTTGATCGCATCGATGCCCTTGTTGATCTTGGCCAGCAATGCCGCGTCCCCCTTGCGCACTGCGATGCCGTAATACTCCTTCGGGAAGCTGTCATCCGCCACCGTGCGAAGCTTGGCATTCGGATTATTCGCAATGAAGTTCACTACCACGCCGTTATCTGCGACCACCGCATCCACGCCGCCAGCCTCAAGTTCCTTCATCGCAAGCGGCGTACCTTCGAAGCGTTTGACCGACGGATTGTTCTTGCCCATCAGCTTCTGAACCACCTCGTCGCCCGTCGTTGCCGTTTGCACGCCCACTTTCATCGATTTCAGATCGGCGAATTTCTGCACCGTCGAATTCGCCGGCACTGCAATCAATTGCGATGCCTCGAAGTAAGGCGTCGAGAAGTCCATCTGCTTGCTTCGCTCATCGGTGATCGTGATCGCCGAGATCAGGATGTCGCGATCGCCCTGTACGAGAGAATTGAAGATGCCCTCAAAAGGCGTATTGATGAAGCGGATGGAAATGCCCGCCTTGTCGGCGACGGCCTTCATCACATCGATATCGAAACCCGCGATCTGCCGGTTATCGGTTTCAAACTCGAACGGCGCATAGGCAGCGTCCGAACCGACGACGTACACCGGTTGCGAGCCGTCAGGCCCGACCGAGCGCCCCGCAGCCGTATCCTCCTTCTTCCCGCAGGCACTCAACAGCAGCCCCGAGGCCACGACCACGGCCAGCGCAAATGCACGTCGTTTCATCGACATCGTTTCGTCCCTTGCTGAAAAAACCGGCAGACTATCATAGGACGACCTTCGTTCGAGAGGGCCGTCCCGGGTTTTTCACAACAGCTCAGCGATGCTTGAAAACCGGCTTGCGCTTCTCGACGAACGCCGCCATGCCTTCCTTCTGATCTTCCAGCGCGAAGAGCGAATGGAACATGCGACGCTCGAACTGAACACCCTCGTCCAGCGTCGATTCGAAAGCCCGATTGACGGATTCCTTCGCGGCCATGACGACCGGCAACGAAAATTCGCAGATGGTGTTGGCTGCACCAATCGCCTCATCGAGCAGTTTGTCGAACGGCACGATGCGCGACACGAGGCCCGCGCGCTCGGCCTCCGTGGCGTCCATGAAACGCGCCGTCAGGCACATGTCCATCGCCTTGGCCTTCGAGACTGCACGCGTCAGACGCTGCGTGCCGCCCGCACCAGGAATCACGCCGAGCTTGATTTCAGGCTGACCGAATTTCGCGTTGTCGGCAGCAATGATGAAGTCGCACATCATCGCCAGCTCGCACCCGCCGCCCAGGGCAAAGCCCGACACAGCGGCAATTACCGGTTTACGGATACGACGTACCGTCTCCCAGTTGCGCGTGATGTAGTCACCCTTGAACACGTCGGCGAAGGTGTACTTCGACATCATGCCGATGTCCGCCCCTGCCGCAAACGCCTTCTCGCTTCCGGTGATCACCATGCAACCGATGGCTTCGTCCGCATCGAATGCGGTGAGCGCTGCGCCCAGTTCGTCCATCAGCGCGTCGTTGAGCGCATTGAGCGCTTTCGGACGATTCAGCGTGATCAGACCGACGCGACCACGCGTCTCCACCAGAATGTTCTCGTACGTCATCCTCTTGTTCCTCCAGTCAAAGTCTCGTCTTGTGATTCGGGGGCAGGCCTTCGCGCGAACGTGACGTCTTCGCGAACATCACAACCGCGCGAACGCCGAAAACAGATAAGGCGATGGGCGTGCCGCTGGTTCGCAACGGCGCTGCGGCGCACATGGCAGCACGGGTACGTGGCCTGCCGGGCGTCGACTGTAGTGGTTAGGCATGATGCCATCGATCCCCAAGGCACGCACCTTTCGTTCCGCCAAGCAGATCGTCCAACGCAGCGCACGGGATGGACCATCGAAACATGCTGAGCATTCTTATATAAGGAGAGACGTACGGCCGCCTCGTCCCGCGCCGACCCACCGCATCAAAAACCGTCGGGGAAAACCCGGCGTCATCGCACGCCACGCCCAGAAGATTTGGTGCTATATTAACAAACCAACCGGTCGGTCAATTAATGTTCGCGACAAACTGAATTGAGACGATCCGGTGCCGTTCCTGCGTCTTGCCGCGCGAGCCACAAACTTGCCCGCAGGCACAGACAGCGAATCCGCCAGCCGCATCCCGACACGGACAGATCCACAACCATGACTCATCCCCTCTTCGCCAAACACCAAGAGACTCTCGAGCGCGCCCTTCAGGCCATCGCCACGCGTGGGTACTGGAGCCCGTTCACGGAAATGCCGAGCCCGCGCGCTTATGGCGAGACGGCCGCCGCCGACGGCGAAGCCGCTTTCAAACAGTACCTGAACGCCGCGTTCCCGCTGGAGCAGCGTGGCAGCACGGGCAGCGTCGGGCAGGAAGCCTCGCCGTTTGGCTTCGCGCTGGGCACGACTTACCCCGGTTTCGAAATCGACACCCTGCTCGCCCGCGTGAGCGACGCTCACAAATCGTGGCGCGCTGCCGCGCCGGACGCCTGGGTTGGTGTCTCGCTCGAAATCCTCAAGCGTCTGAACGCCCGCAGCTTCGAGATGGCCAACGCGGTGATGCACACGACGGGACAGGCGTTCATGATGGCCTTCCAGGCCGGTGGCCCGCACGCCCAGGATCGCGGCCTCGAAGCCGTGGCCTACGCTTGGGACGAGCTGCGCCGTATCCCGGCCGATGCTTACTGGGAAAAGCCGCAAGGCAAGAACCCACCGCTTGCGATGGAAAAGCGTTACACCGTCGTGCCGCGCGGCGTGGCGCTCGTGCTCGGCTGCTGCACGTTCCCGACGTGGAACGGCTACCCGGGCCTGTTCGCCAGCCTCGCCACCGGCAACGCCGTCATCGTCAAACCGCACCCGGGCGCCATCCTGCCGCTCGCCATCACAGTGAAGATCGCCCGTGAGGTGCTCAAAGAAGCCGGTTTCGACCCGGACGTGGTCACCCTCGCCGCCACAAACCCGAACGATGGCGCCATCGTCCAGCAACTGGCCAAGCGCGGCGAAGTGCGCGTGATCGACTTCACCGGCAGCACCGCCAACGGCGACTGGCTGGAAACCAACGCCCGTCAGGCGCAGGTGTACACCGAGAAAGCCGGCGTGAACCAGATCGTGATCGACTCGACGGACGATCTGAAGGGCATGGCCCGCAACATCGGCTTCTCGCTGGCGCTGTATTCCGGCCAGATGTGCACGGCGCCGCAGAACATCTACATTCCGCGTGACGGCATTCAGACGCCGGACGGCAAGGTGTCGTTCGACGAAGTCGTCGCCGCCATCGCCGGCAGCGTTCAGAAAACGTGCAGCGATCCGGCCAAGGCCGTCGAACTGCTCGGCGCGATTCAAAACGAGGGCGTACTCGCCCGTATCGACGAGGCGCGCAAGGTCGGCCGTGTCGTGCTCGACAGCCAGACGCTCCAGCACCCGGCGTTCGCCGATGCCCGCGTGCGCACGCCGCTGATCGTCGCGCTCGACGTTGCCGACGAAGCCACATACACCCGTGAATGGTTTGGCCCGATCACGTTCGTGATCGCCGTCGATAGCGCAGCGCAAGCCTTCGCCCTGGCGGGACGGACTGCCGCCGAACACGGCGCGCTCACGTTGTCGGCATACACCACGTCCGCCGAAGGCGAAGCCCAAGCGCTCGACGCCGCCATCGAAGGTCGTGTCGCCCTGTCGCTCAATCTGACGGGCGGCGTGTTCGTCAACCAGTCGGCGGCCTATTCGGATTACCACGGCACCGGAGGTAACCCGGCCGCCAACGCCAGCCTGGCCGACGCCGCCTTCGTCGCGAATCGCTTCCGCGTCGTGCAAAGCCGTCACCACGTGCCGGCGAAGTCCGAAGCGGGCGCCGCCTGACTTACATCCGCCTGAGCCACATCTATATATAAAGAGGACGGGAAACTCCTTACGCGCATACGACGGTAAGTCACTACCATAGTCACTCACCGTCGCACGACGGTCGCCGCAGCCCGGTGCGACCGTCATGCGATCGTGATGCGATCGCTGTGCGCACCCCTCCCGCCTCAACGCCAAGACAGGAACGAGACACCATGACCGAAGCCTTCATCTGCGACGCGATTCGCACCCCTATCGGCCGTTACGGCGGCGCACTGAAGGACGTTCGCGCCGACAACCTCGGCGCGATTCCCCTCAAGGCGCTCATGGCGCGCAACCCCAACGTCGACTGGACGCTGATCGATGACGTCATCTACGGGTGCGCCAATCAGGCAGGCGAAGACAACCGTAACGTCGCCCGCATGGCATCGCTGCTCGCCGAGTTGCCCATCGACGTGCCAGGGGCAACGCTCAACCGCCTGTGCGGCTCGGGCATGGACGCCATCGGCACCGCCGCTCGCGCTATCAAGGCGGGCGAAGCGGGGCTGATGATCGCCGGCGGCGTCGAATCGATGACGCGTGCACCGTTCGTGATGGGCAAGGCCGATAGCGCATTCGCGCGCCAGGCCGCCATCTTCGATACGACCATCGGCTGGCGTTTCGTCAACCCGCTGATGAAGGCTCAATACGGTGTCGATTCGATGCCGGAGACGGCAGAGAACGTCGCCGACGACTTCAAGATCAACCGCGAAGATCAGAATCGATTTGCGCTGCGCAGCCAGGAGAAGGCCGCCCGTGCGCAGGCCGACGGCACGCTCGCGCAGGAAATCACGCCAGTGTCGATCGCCCAGAAGAAGGGCGACCCCATCGTCGTCGAGCACGACGAACACCCGCGCGCCACGAGCATGGAAGCGCTGGGCAAGCTCAAGGGCGTGGTCCGCCCGGACGGCACCGTCACCGCTGGCAATGCGTCGGGCGTGAACGACGGCTCGTGCGCCCTGCTGCTCGCCAGCGAGAGCGCGGCGAAGCTGCATGGCCTCACGCCGCGTGCGCGCGTGCTCGGCATGGCCACGGCCGGCGTCGCCCCGCGCATCATGGGCATCGGCCCGGCACCGGCAACGCTCAAGCTGCTCAAGCAATTGAACATGACACTCGATCAGTTCGATGTCATCGAGCTCAACGAAGCCTTCGCCAGTCAGGGTCTGGCGGTGTTGCGTCAACTCGGCGTGGCCGACGACGACGCCCGCGTCAACCCGAATGGCGGCGCGATTGCACTCGGTCACCCGCTGGGTGCCTCGGGCGCCCGTCTGGTCACCACCGCGATGTATCAGTTGCATCGCACGGGCGGCCGCTTCGCGCTGTGCACGATGTGCATCGGCGTGGGCCAGGGTATCGCCATCGCCATCGAACGCGTCTGACGCACATCACCTCGGAGGAAGCCCCGATGACCGCCACGGTTCAACTGACGCTGACGGACAACGTCGCGACGATCACGCTCAACCGCCCCGAGAAGCTCAACAGCTTCACGCGGCAAATGCATGCGGAACTGCGCGACGCCCTGGATGCCGCGCAAGCGCAAGGGGCACGCGCCATCGTGCTGACCGGCGCCGGACGCGGTTTCTGCGCCGGTCAGGATCTGGCGGATCTCGACTTCACGCCGGGCGCCTCGACGGATCTTGGCGCGCTGATCGACGAAAACTTCAACCCGCTCGTGCGCAAGCTGCGCGCAATGCCGCTGCCGGTGATCGCTGCCGTGAACGGCATCGCCGCCGGCGCAGGCGCCAATCTGGCGCTGGCCTGCGACATCGTGCTCGCCGGCGCATCGGTCAATTTCGTTCAGGCCTTCGTGAAGATCGGTCTGGTGCCCGATACGGGCGGTACGTGGTTCCTGCCACAACGCGTCGGCATGGCCCGCGCGATGGGGCTGGCCATGCTCGGCGACAAGCTGTCGGCCGAGCAGGCCGAGCAGTGGGGGCTGATCTGGCGTTGCGTCGACGACGCCGCGCTGCTGCCCGAAGCGCAGAAGCTCGCCGCACAATTGGCGACGCAGCCGACCAAAGCGCTCGCGACCATCAAGCACGCGCTCTACGCTTCGACGACCAACACGCTCGATCAGCAACTCGACCTTGAACGTGATGGTCAGCGCTCGCTGGGCGCGTCGTACGACTATGCCGAAGGCGTGAATGCGTTTCTGGAGAAGCGCGCGCCGAATTTTGAGGGTCGCTGAAGGACGGTAACCCCAAAGCAAAAAAGCAAAACAACGCCGCGACGCACCGCCAACGCCAACGCCAAAAACCACGCGCCGCGCGAGAGACCGACGACATAACTAGACAAGAGACACCGAGGAGCCCCCAATGAGCCAGACTTCCACCGCTGCCAGCGCCGCCGGCACCCCGAAGGCCGTCAGCGACATGACGCCGGACGAACTCGCGCATGCCACGGGCGTGGCCATGTACAGCACGGACCGTGCGAGCCAATGGCTTGGCATGGAGTTGCAGGAAGTGCGTCCCGGTTATGCGCGCATGACGATGCGCATTCGCGACGAGTTCCTCAACGGTCATGCCATCTGTCACGGCGGTCTGATGTTCACCCTGGCGGATTCCACGTTTGCGTTCGCCTGCAACAGCTACAACGTGGTGACGGTCGCGGCCGGTTGCAGCATCGAATTCCTGAAGCCGGTCTCGGGGGGCGACACACTCACTGCCGAGGCGCAGGAGCAGGTGCTCTCCGGCCGTCATGGCATCTACGACATTCGTTTGACGAACAGCGCGGGGGAAGTCGTGGCGATGTTCCGCGGCAAATCCGCACAGATCAAGGGCAACGTCGTCTGACGCGCCCCGGCAACACGCGCGACCGGGCATGGCCGCGCGAGACAGAAGCGTAACAAGCGTTAGAAGCAAGTCCCAAGGAGACAGTCATGACCACCGCCTTGCCGCTCGAGCCGATCGAGAAAGCGAGCCTCGACGAACTGCGCGCCCTTCAGCTCGACCGTCTGAAGACGACGCTGCGGCATGCCTATGAGAACTCGCCGGTGTATCGCCGCAAGTTTGAGGAGGCCGGCGTCCACCCGGACGATCTGAGCTCGCTGGCCGATCTGGCCAAATTCCCGTTCACGACGAAGAAGGATCTGCGCGACAGCTATCCGTTCGGTATGTTCGCGGTCCCGATGGAACAGGTCTCGCGCGTGCATGCGTCTTCGGGCACAACGGGCAAGCCGACGGTCGTGGGTTACACGGCGAACGACATCAGCACGTGGGCCGATCTGGTCGCGCGTTCGATCCGCGCTTCCGGCGCACGTCGCGGCGACAAGGTGCATATCAGCTACGGCTATGGCCTGTTTACCGGCGGTCTGGGCGCACATTATGGCGCCGAGCGTGCAGGCCTGACCGTGATTCCGTTTGGCGGCGGTCAGACCGAGAAGCAGGTGCAGCTGATTCAGGACTTCAAGCCGGACATCATCATGGTCACGCCGAGCTATATGCTCGCGATTGCCGACGAACTCGAGCGTCAGGGCATCGTGGCCGCCGAGTCGTCGCTGCGCATCGGCATTTTCGGCGCGGAGCCATGGACGAACGACATGCGCACGGCCATCGAGAAGCGCATGGGCATCGACGCCGTCGACATTTACGGTCTGTCGGAAGTGATGGGCCCGGGCGTCGCGTGCGAATGCGCCGAGACGAAGGACGGTCCGACCATCTGGGAAGATCACTTCTATCCCGAAATCATCGACCCGGAAACCGGCGAAGTGCTGCCCGACGGCGAGTTCGGCGAACTGGTCTTCACCTCGCTCACGAAAGAAGCGCTGCCGATCATTCGCTACCGCACCCGTGACCTGACACGTCTGCTGCCGGGTACGGCGCGCACCATGCGTCGCATGGAGAAGATCACCGGGCGTTCCGACGACATGATGATCATTCGCGGCGTGAACGTTTTCCCGTCGCAAATCGAGGAATTGCTGCTGCGTCAGCCGGTGCTCTCGCCGCACTACCAGATCATTCTGGACAAGGAAGGCCCGATGGACACGATGGCCGTGGATGTCGAGGCCGCTGTCGGTTGCGACGACGCCACCGCCCTGCAAGCGGCGGGCAGCGAACTCAAGCGCGACATCAAGACGCTCATCGGCGTGTCGTGCGCGGTGCGCGTGAAGCCGGTCGGCGGCATCGAGCGCTCGGTCGGCAAGGCGCGTCGCGTGGTGGACAAGCGTCCGCGCTGAGCCGTCGCGACAGCACAGGCCGGAAGTCACGTCCGCATGAAAAAGCCCGCGAGTTCGCGGGCTTTTTCTTTGGGATCGCCCCGTCGACCGGACGGAATGGCCAACTTTACTGGTTCGGCAGAAACACCCACATCCTGCCGCTCTGTCGCATGCGGCCGGCCAGGTCGCCTGCATCGTCGCCGAGTCCCCAGAAGAAGTCGGCGCGCACACCGCCTTTGATGGCGCTGCCCGTGTCCTGCGCGAACATCAGGCGATTGATCGGCAAATTGGCCTGCGGGCCGAACGGCGGGCGCGTCGTCGACAGGAACACCGGGCTGCCCAGCGGGATCGAGGCAGGGTCAACGGCAATGGAGCGCTCCGCCGTGAGCGGCACACCCAGTGCGCCGATCGGCCCTTCGATACCGCCCACGCCATGATTCGGCATCTCGCGGAAGAAGACGAAGCGCGGGTTCACATCGAGCAACGCGTCCACACGCGACGGATTGGCGCGGGCCCACGCACGAATGCCCTGCATCGTCGCCTGGGCCGCCGTGATTTCGCCTCGGTCGATCAACCATCGGCCGATCGACTTGTACGGCTGGTCGTTGTTGCCGGCGTAGCCCACGCGCATGACCGTCCCGTCATCGAGCAGGATCTGCCCCGAGCCCTGCACTTGCAGGAAAAATGCCTCGATCGGGTCGTCCACATAGACCAGCTCATTGCCGCGCAACATGCCGCTGCGCATCAACTCGGCGCGTGCGGGCAGCGAACCCGCCTTGCGCCCGGCGGGCCACTTGTAGAGCGGGGTCTGATAGGCACCGCCGCGCACACGCGAGCCGTGCAGCAGCGGTTCGTAGTAGCCCGTGATCAGGCCGGTCTGCGTGCCGTCGGCGTTCGCGATCCGGAACGGCGTAAAGTATTGTTCGAAGAACTGACGAACGGCGGCGGCGTCGAGATCGTCGAGTTGCTCGGACGCCCGACAGGCCGGCTGCCATTTCGTCTGGCGCCCCAGCTTCACGCAGGTCTGCGCAAGCGCGAGACGTGCGCCGATGAGCGAATCGTCCTGCCAGCCATCGACGTCGCCCCACGTCACGGCCTGCATGCGTCCCGCGCCGGAAGGCGGCGTTGCCACATTCGACGGCGGCACGCCTGGACGTGACGGGGTCGACGGAGGCACACTCGAACAACCATAGAGCAAGACGGCAAACGCGGCGAGCGCCAGGCCCCGGCCGACGCGCCACCGCCCGAACACATTCAGGAAAAGCGTCATGAGTAATCTGTTCGATGAGTATCCGGCGTTGCTGGTGTTGCCGGAGGTGTTGCTGGCAATCGTGATCGTTGCCGCCATCGTGGTTTTGCGGCGCAAGCCGCCGCCCGGACGCCGGGTTCGCCGCATGCGCGCGACGCGGCCCATGCCGAGCGATACCGTGGATCCCATTGGTCCCCTCGGTTCCAGCGGTCCGGCCGATCCGCACAATCCTGATGCGGCGGACGATCCGCTCAAACGCGAGGACTGGTCCGACGACCGTCGCTGACGCCCACTCGTTGCGCGCATGCCCGCTTCAGTGCAACGTGCGCGGCATGGTGAGCGCGAATTCGGCGATGGGCGCCTCGAAGCGCGTGCCGTCCTCGGCCACACAGAAGTACTCGCCGCGCATAGTGCCCACGGGCGTGGCCACCATCGCCCAGCTCGTGTACTCGAACTGCTCGCCCGGCTGGAGGAACGGCTGATGGCCGACTACGCCCAGGCCATTCACTTCCTGCACCTTATTGTCGCCATCGGTGATCACCCAGTGGCGCGAAATCAACTGCGCCGGCACTTCGCCGCTATTGCGGATGGTGATCGTGTAGGCGAAAGCAAACTGCCGCCGGTCCGGTTCCGATTGTTCCGGGAGGTATTGCGGGCGCACGGTGACGGTAAATTCGTACTGGCTCATCGGGTGTTCCTGTAGCGCATGCGTGCTCTCTGATGTCGTTCTGGTCTATGTGGTCGATGTCGTCGGTATCGTCTAAGCCCCATGTGTCTTGCAGGACGACGATCGGTTCATGCATCGTGACAGGCGCAAATCGCAAGCGCTGTCCCGTTTTGCAAGGCATTCTGCGGCAAGTCGTCGCGGGTCGCAACCGGCAAACGCCCCGGAAACCTCCCTGAAACGTCGCGTCGGCGTCTGCCCCGCGCCGCGCGAGCGGCGCCCTGGCCCCAGCGCGCGGCAAGGCTTCCCAACCGGTTAATCCGACACACTGCGGGCAAGCGTCATGTGAAAGCTTTAAAATAGCGCTTTTGACGCTTTCCCCCTGCCCCGCCATGACGCAATTCTGTATCGCCCCCAGCATCCTGTCCGCCGACTTTGCCCGGCTGGGCGAAGAAGTCCGTAACGTCGTGGCGGCAGGCGCCGACTGGATTCACTTCGACGTGATGGACAACCATTACGTTCCCAATCTGACGATCGGCCCGATGGTCTGCGAAGCGATCCGTCCCCACGTGGACGTGCCCATCGACGTGCACCTGATGGTGCGCCCGGTCGATCGCATCGTGCCCGACTTCGCTAAGGCGGGCGCCAACCTGATTACGTTCCACCCGGAAGCGTCGGAACACGTGGACCGCACGCTGGGCCTGATTCGCGACAACGGCTGCAAGGCCGGCCTCGTCTTCAACCCGGGCACCCCGCTGCATTACCTCGATCACGTGATGGACCGTCTGGACATGGTGCTCATCATGTCGGTCAACCCGGGCTTCGGCGGCCAGTCGTTCATTCCGGAAGCGCTCAACAAGCTGCGCGCGGTACGCGCACGCATCGATGCCTATACGGCCGAGACCGGCCGCGAGATCCGTCTCGAAATCGACGGCGGGGTGAAGGTCGAGAACATTGCGGAAATCGCCGCCGCCGGCGCCGACACCTTCGTGGCCGGCTCGGCGATCTTCGGCAAACCCGACTACAAGGCGGTAATCGACCAGATGCGCGCCCAGCTCGCGAGCGTCGCATGATCCAGAATCCGCACCTTCATCTCGACGGCATCCGCGCGGTGCTGATCGACCTCGACGGCACGCTGGTCGACACCGCAGGCGACTTCGGGGTCGCGCTCAACGCCATGCTGGCCGACCTCGGCGCCCAGCCGGTGCCGGTCGAGCGCCTGATGACGTTCGTGGGCAAGGGCACCGCCAATCTGGTGCGCAAGACGCTTGCCGAACGCTTCCCGGCCACCGACATCGACACGCTGTTCGAGCGAGCGCAGGCGAAGTACGAGGCCGTCTACACGGCGATCAACGGCGAAAACACGGTGCTGTACCCGGAAGTGCGCGAAGGCCTCGCCGCCTTGCGTGAAGCCGGTCTGCCGGTGGCGTGCATCACTAACAAGCAACATCGCTTTGCGCTCGCGCTGCTCGAACACTACGGCCTGTCGGATCAGTTCGATCTGGTGTACGGCGGCGACTCGTGGCCCCAGCGCAAACCGGACCCGATGCCGCTCATCAAAGCCTGCGAAGCGTTCGGCGTCTCGCCGGCGCAAACGGTGCTCGTCGGCGACTCCGGCAACGACGCCCAGGCGGCCCGCGCGGCAGGCTGCCGCTCGCTCACGGTGCCGTATGGCTACAACCATGGCGAATCTATACAAACGATCGACACGGATGGTATAGTCGCCTCAATTCTGGGCGCTGCCCGGGCGATTCTGCCCGCCGCAACGCCCACACTGGCGAGCTGAATTCGCCGTCTTCCACACTGCATTCAAGCGCATGTTCCTGAACAAGAAACGGAGTCTTAGCGTGATCGACCGGGGGGCCTGGCCCTGGCGACGCTGGTCCTGCTGAACCCTTCCAAGGGGTGGCCGGGACCGTCGGAGTTCGTCTCCGGCAACCCGTTTCTTGCATCGTTGTTGTTCCCAAGAAGTCATTGATCGGCGCGTCGTCTTCACCGTTTCGAACGGTTCGCATGGCGCGCGGATTCGTTCAGACGCATTGCGACGTTCGCATGGCTGGCATCGCCGGTGCGTGCGCACTCGCAGCGCCTCGACGTGGGTCAGCACACCTGCCTCCCCGACACGACTCAGGTATTCTCAACGCTAATCCACGCCGAATCCGCGGGACCGCCCGCCGGCAACAAACTTGCAGGCAGAGTGCAACATGACCGAACTCGAATTTAAATCGCTGGCCAACCAGGGCTTCAACCGCATTCCGCTGATCGCCGAAGCCTTTGCCGATCTCGACACACCGCTCTCGCTCTATCTGAAGCTGGCGCTGGGCGACCGCCGCGGGGCCAACACCTTCTTGCTGGAATCCGTGGTCGGGGGCGAGCGCTTCGGCCGGTATTCGTTCATCGGCCTCTCGGCCCACACGTTGTTGCGAAGCTTCGGCCCCAAAACCGAAGTTGTGCGCGACGGTACGGTCGTGGAAACGCATGAAGGCGATCCGCTCGAATTCATCACCCAGTTCCAGGCCCGCTTCAAAGTGGCGCTGCGCCCGGGCATGCCGCGCTTTTGCGGCGGGCTGGCCGGCTACTTCGGCTACGACGCCGTGCGCTACATCGAGAAGAAACTCGCGCACAGCACGCCGCGCGACGATCTGAATCTGCCGGACATCCAATTGCTGCTCACGGAAGAACTTGCCGTGATCGACAACCTGACCGGCAAGCTGTACCTCATCATTTACGCCGACCCGACCCAGCCCGAGGCGTACTCGAAGGCACGTCTGCGTCTGCGCGAACTGCGCGCTCGCCTCAAGGCCCCGGTCGACGCACCGGTCACCTCGGGCAGCGTTCGCACCGAGACCTTCCGCGAATTCGCCAAGCCGGACTATCTGGCGGCCGTCGCCAAGGCCAAGGAAGCCATTGCCGCCGGTGAACTGATGCAGGTGCAGGTCGGCCAGCGTCTCATCAAGCCGTATCGCGACGCCCCGCTCTCGCTGTATCGCGCGCTGCGCTCGCTCAATCCGTCGCCGTACATGTACTTCTACAACTTCGGCGACTTCCAGGTGGTTGGCGCATCGCCGGAAATTCTGGTGCGTCAGGAGCGTCGCCAGACGCCGGACGGCGAGCAGGAAATCGTGACGATTCGTCCGCTGGCAGGCACACGCCCGCGTGGCGCCACGCCCGAACGCGACGCCGAGCTGGCCAGGGAGTTGCTTGGTGATCCGAAGGAAATCGCCGAGCATGTCATGCTCATCGATCTGGCACGTAACGACGTGGGCCGCATTGCGCAGACGGGCACGGTCGAAGTGACCGACAAGATGATCATCGAAAAGTACTCGCACGTGCAGCACATCGTGAGTTCGGTGGAAGGCCGTCTGCAACCCGGCCTGTCGAACATCGACGTGCTGCGCGCCACATTCCCGGCGGGCACGCTCACCGGCGCCCCGAAGGTTCGTGCAATGGAGCTGATCGACGAACTCGAACCGGTCAAACGTGGTCTGTACGGCGGCGCCGTGGGTTATCTGTCGTTCGGCGGCGAAATGGACGTGGCGATCGCCATTCGCACCGGCGTCATCAAGGACGGCAATCTGTATGTGCAGGCCGCCGCCGGCATCGTTGCCGACTCGGTCCCCGAGTCCGAATGGCAAGAGACGGAAAACAAGGCCCGCGCGGTACTGCGTGCTGCCGAGCAGGTTCAGGACGGACTCGACGCCGAGTACTGACCGACCGGGCGAGGGCTCGCCCGAGCGCATCGCCGTTCGGCTGCACCAACGTGAAGCACGCTGCCGTTTAAAGCGCAGCGCACTCACATATATTGCATGCGAGTGACAAGATCCCCCGAAGGCCTCGAATCGATGCATGAGTCGATTCGAGGCCTTTGTTGATTTAGCACAACCGTTCGCTTTTTTCGTCTCCTCCGGTATACGCCGATTGACGTCACCCGGGATATAGTTAGGTGTCCGTCGGGAGGTCGAAGCTTCTATGGCGAAACCATGCAATCCACGTATGCGTCGCGGCGTCGCACGTTTTCATGCGGCCTCCCTGGCGTCAGTCCGGTCCATCACGGCCGCGGCGATTACTGTCGCGACTTCCGTCGTGCTGGGTGGCTGCATTTCGATGGCGCCCACTTACGAGCGCCCTGCGGCCCCGGTAGCCGATGTATGGACGGCGGATGTCAGCACTGCGCCCGCCACCGCCGCCGCACAGCCGGCGTCCGCACTCGACTGGCGCGAGTACTTCGCCGATCCGCAGCTTCGCAGCCTCATCGAAACCGCGCTCGCCAACAACCGTGACTTGCGCGTGGCGCTTGCGCGTGTCGAACAGGCCCGCGCCGTGTACGGCATTCAACGGGCCGACCTCTTCCCGTCGGCGGGCCTTGGCGCGAGCGGCACGCGTCAGCGTCTGCCCGGCGACCTGAGCCTCACCGGCAATCCGTACATCAGCAGCCAATATCAGGTCGGGCTGGGATTATCGACGTGGGAGCTCGACTTCTGGGGTCGCATTCGCAACCTGAAGGACGCCGCGCTCGACGATTATCTGGCGTCGGATGCGTCTCGCCGGGCCCTGCAACTGAGTCTGATTTCGCAAGTGGCGCAAACATGGCTCAGTCTTCGCGAGTACGACGAACGCATCGCCCTGGCGCAACAGACCGTCGACAGCCGCGCCGAGTCGCTGCGCATCTTTACGCGGCGCGAGCAGGTCGGCTCGACCTCGAAACTCGATCTCACCGAAGTCACCACGCTGTGGCAGCAGGCGCGCGCGCTCGTCACCCAGCTTGAGCAGCAACGCGCCGCCCAGGCGCATGCGCTGCAGGTGCTCGTGGGCATTCCCATCGATACCTCGCCGCAGGCGCTCGACCGGATGGCGGACGACGCCAGCCTCATGCGCGACCTCGAGCCCGGTCTGCCTTCGTCGCTGCTTGAAGACCGCCCCGACATCATCGCCGCGGAGTATCAGCTGCGCGCCGCTCATGCCAATATCGGCGCGGCGCGCGCCGCATTCTTTCCTCAGATCACGCTGACCGGCTCCGTAGGCACTGCGAGCAGCGCGCTCGATGGTCTGTTCAAGGCCGGCAGTGCCGCATGGGCCTTCACCCCGAGCATCAATCTTCCGATCTTCCAGGGCGGGCGCCTCGTCAACAACCTCGATCTGGCCGAGGCGCGTCGCGTCGAGTCCGTCGCAAATTACGAGAAGACGATTCAGGGCGCATTCCGCGACGTGGCAGATGCGTTGAGCGCGCGCCGCTGGCTGGCCGATCAGGTCACGATCCTGCAGGCCACGCAGGACGCGCAGGCCGAGCGCGCACGCCTGGCGAAACTGCGCTACGACCACGGCGCGGCCGCCTTCCTCGAAGTGCTCGACGCGCAACGCGACCTGCTCGCCATCGAACAACAAACGGTCCAGACACGTCGCGCACTGCTGTCCGCGCGCGTCTCGCTCTACACGGCGCTCGGCGGCGGCAGTCGGCTCATGCCTGCGGCCGACACGCCTGCCGGCCCCTTTGCACGCACGCCCCGCGTCGTGGCGCCCACACCGCCAACGCAGGCAGTGCCGCCACCGCCGCCAACGTCGACAGTGCCGCCGGTCGCTCCCGGGTCGGCCGCCGCGACTTCCGCGCCGGGCACAGCGAACACCGCACAGACCGTCCGATAAATTCAAGAGGTCAAAACAATGACGCTTCCCAACGCCAAGAAACTGGTTCCAGCGCTGATCGTGCTCGTCGTGATCGGACTGGGTTGGTTCGGATGGAAGACCTACAGCCACACCGGCCCGGGTGAGGGCTTTGCCAGCGGCAATGGCCGCATCGAAGCGACCGAAGTCGACGTGGCGACGAAAATGGCCGGACGTGTCGAAGCCATCTACGTGCGCGAAGGCGACTTCGTAAAGGCCGGGCAGGTGCTCGCCAAGATGCAGATCGACACGCTCAACGCCCAGCGCGACGAAGCGCGAGCGCAGTACCAGCAAGCCGTGACGAACGTGGCTGCCATTCAGGCGCAAGCCGCCGCACGCTTGTCGGACAAGGCGACGGCAGAAGCCAATGTTGCCGCACGTGAAGCCGAACTCGACGCCGCGCAACGCCGACTCTCGCGCTCCGAAACGCTCTCGAAGGAAGGCGCTTCGTCGGTGCAGGAACTGGACGACGACCGCGCACGCGTGCGCAGCACCCGCGCCGCCGTCACCGCCGCGAAGGCGCAGGTCTCAGCGGCCCAGTCCGCCGTCGAGGCCGCCAACGCGCAGGTCACCGGGTCGAAATCGACGGTCGAAGCCGCACAGGCCACCATCACCCGAATCGAGGCCGACATTGCCGACAGCGAACTCAAGGCGCCGCGCGACGGCCGCGTGCAGTACCGGGTGGCGCAACCCGGTGAAGTGCTCGGCGCCGGCGGCAAGGTCCTCAACCTCGTCGATCTGTCCGACGTGTACATGACCTTCTTCCTGCCCGAAGCCGTGGCAGGCCGCCTTGCCATGGGCGCCGAAGCGCGCATCGTGCTCGACGCCGCACCGCAGTTCGTCATTCCCGCCAGCATCTCGTTCGTCTCCAGCACTGCGCAATTCACCCCGAAGACCGTGGAGACGGAGAGCGAGCGTCAGAAACTCATGTTCCGTGTGCGCGCGCAGATCGCCCCCGAACTGCTGCAACAGCATCTGAAACTTGTGAAGACGGGCCTGCCCGGTGTCGCGTGGGTGAAGACCGACAGCAAGGTCGAATGGCCGGCGCAGTTGCAGACCAAACTGCCGCAATGAGCCGCGCGCCATGACGGACTGGTCCCTCCCACCCACGCCGCCCGGCCCGGCATCACCGCCGGGGCATGGCGTGCCCCCCGTGGTGCACGTGGTGGACGTCACCCTGAAATACGGCAGCAAGACCGTCGCGCTCGACAACGTCTCCATCGATATCCCCGCCAATTGCATGGTCGGCATGATCGGCCCGGACGGCGTCGGCAAGTCGACATTGCTCTCGCTGATCGCCGGGGCGCGCGCCGTGCAGACGGGCACGGTCGAGGCGCTGGGCGGCGACATGGCGAGCAAGGCGCACCGCGATCTCGTCTGCCCGCGAATCGCCTACATGCCGCAGGGGCTGGGCAAGAACCTCTATCCGACGCTCTCGGTCGAGGAAAACCTGCAATTTTTCGCGCGCCTTTTCGGCCACGACGCTGCCGAACGCCGTCGCCGTATCGATGACCTCACCCGCAGCACCGGCCTGCATCCGTTTCTCGAACGGCCCGCCGGCAAGCTCTCCGGCGGCATGAAGCAAAAGCTCGGCCTGTGTTGCGCGCTGATCCACGATCCCGATCTGCTGATTCTCGATGAGCCGACCACCGGCGTGGACCCGCTTGCGCGCGCCCAATTCTGGGATCTGATCGGCCGAATCCGTCGCGAGCGTCCGACGATGAGCGTGATCGTCGCCACGGCATACATGGACGAGGCGCAGGGCTTCGACTGGCTCGTCGCCATGGACGCGGGCAAGGTGCTCGCCACCGGCACGCCGGCCGAACTGCTCGCCCGCACGAAGCGCGAGACCCTGGAAGCGGCGTTCATCGACCTGCTCCCGGAAGAGAAGAAGCGCGGGTACGAGCCGGTCGTGATTCCGCCGCTGCACATCGACGAACACACTGAGATCGCCATCGAGGCAAAAGGTCTGACAATGCGCTTCGGCGATTTCGTCGCCGTCGATCACGTGGACTTCCGCATTCGTCGCGGGGAAATCTTCGGCTTCCTGGGCTCCAACGGCTGTGGCAAGTCGACCACGATGAAGATGCTCACCGGCCTGCTTCAGGCCAGCGACGGACAAGCGTGGCTGTTCGGGCACGAAGTCGACCCGAAGGACATCGATACGCGACGCCGCGTGGGCTACATGTCGCAGGCGTTCTCGCTCTACACCGAACTCACGGTGCACCAGAACCTCGTGCTGCACGCGCGCCTGTTCCACGTGCCCGAAGCGGACGTCGAAACGCGTGTTGCCGAGATGGTACAGCGCTTCGATCTGGCGGACGTCGTCGACGCGTTGCCCGACAGCATTCCGCTCGGCATGCGCCAGCGTCTGTCGCTCGCGGTAGCGATGGTGCACAAGCCCGAGCTGCTCATCCTCGACGAACCGACCTCCGGCGTGGACCCCGTGGCGCGCGACAACTTCTGGCGCTTGCTGGTCGAACTGTCGCGCCGCGACCATGTGACGATCTTCATCTCGACCCACTTCATGAACGAGGCCGAGCGCTGCGATCGCATCTCGCTCATGCATGCGGGCAAGGTGCTCATCTCCGATCCGCCCGCGAAGATCACGAAAGACAAAGGGGCCGACACGCTCGAACAGGCGTTCATCGAATATCTCGTGGAGGCGGGCGGCGGCACCCCGGAAGCCCCCCGGACCCCGACGTCCGACGCGGCCCCCTCACCAGAGCCGGCGGCACACGCCAAGCAAAAGGGCTTCTCACTGGGCCGCATGATCAGCTACCTCTGGCGCGAAACGCTGGAACTCCAGCGCGACCCCGTACGCGCCACGCTTGCGCTCGTCGGCTCACTGGTCCTGATGCTCGTGATGGGCTACGGCATCAGCATGGACGTGGAGGACCTGCGCTACGCCGTGCTCGACCGGGACCAGACCACACTGAGTCAGAACTACGCACTCAATATCGCGGGCTCGCGCTATTTCATCGAACAACCGCCCCTCACCGATTACGACGACATGGACCGCCGTCTGCGCAACGGCGAACTGTCGCTCGCCATCGAGATCCCGCCAGGGTTCGCACGCGATGTCTCGCGCGGCAAGGCCGTACAGATCGGCGCATGGATCGACGGCGCGATGCCCATGCGCGCGGAAACGGTGCAGGGCTATGTGCAGGGCATGCATCAGAACTGGCTCGCCGATCAGTCGTTGCGGCGGCTCGGCGTGAGTCCGACATCGTCGCTCGACATCGAGACACGGTTTCGCTACAACCCCGACGTGAAGAGCCTGCCCGCCATGGTGCCCGCGGTGATTCCGCTGCTCTTGCTGATGCTGCCCGCCATGCTCACGGCCCTGTCCGTCGTGCGCGAGAAGGAATTGGGCTCGATTCTGAATCTGTACGTCACGCCTGTGACGCGCACCGAATTCCTCATCGGCAAACAGATTCCGTACGTCGCGCTCGCCATGCTCAACTTCCTGCTCATGACGCTCATCGCGGTGACGCTGTTCGGCGTTCCCATCAAGGGAAGCTTCCTCACGCTCATTACCGCCGTCTTCATTTTCAACGTGGTCGCCACGGGCATCGGCCTGCTCGCGTCCACCTTTACCCGCAGTCAGATCGCGGCCTTATTCTTCACGATGATCGGCACGATGATTCCGGCGATCCAGTTCTCCGGCATGATCACACCGGTGCCGTCGATGGAAGGGTCGGGCCGATTCATCGGCGAAATCTATCCGGCGACCTACATGCTGATCATCAGCCGGGGGGTGTTCAACAAGGCGCTCGGTTTCGGCGACCTCGGCAACGCCTTCTGGCCGATGCTCGTTGCCGTGCCCATCATTCTGGGCGCCACGATCCTGCTGCTCAAGAAACAGGACAAGTGATGGCCAGCCCGAGCACACCCCAAGCCTCCCCCGAGCCAACGCCGGCCACGCCGGGCGCGCGCGTCGCGCCGCCGCGACGCGGGCACCCGTGGCTGCGCCATATCGCGAACATCTACCGGCTCGGGGTGAAGGAGTTGTGGAGCCTCGTGCGCGACCCGATGATGCTGGTGCTCATCATCTACACGTTCACGGCCTCGGTGTATTCATCGGCGACCGCGCAGCCCGACACCCTGCATCTGGCGCCCATCGCCATCGTCGACGAAGACGCCTCGCCGTTGTCGCAGCGCATCGTGTCCGCCTTCTATCCCCCACAGTTCACCATGCCGCAGATGATCACAGCGGACGCCGTCGACCGGGGCATGGACGCGGGCCAGTACACGTTTGCGCTGAACATTCCGCCGAACTTCCAGCGCGACGTACTGGCCGGGCGCGCCGCCGAGGTTCAGCTCAATGTCGACGCCACGCGCATGAGTCAGGCGTTCTCGGGCAGCGGTTACGTGCAGCAGATCGTGTCCTCGGAAGTGCGCGAGTTTCTCCAGCGATACCGCTCGACGCCTGAACTGCCGGTCGATCTCGCGTTGCGCGTTCGCTTCAATCCGACGCTGGAGCGCGCCTGGTTCGGCGCGCTCATGCAGATCATCAACAACATCACGATGCTGTCGATCATCCTCACCGGCGCCGCGCTCATTCGTGAGCGCGAGCACGGCACCATCGAGCATTTGCTCGTCATGCCGGTGACACCGACGGAGATCATGCTGGCGAAGGTGTGGTCGATGGGGCTGGTGGTGCTCATCGCGGCGGCCATGTCGTTGTGGCTGATCGTGAGCGGCGCCCTGCACGTGCCCATCGGCGGCTCGGTGGCGTTGTTCCTGCTGGGGGCCACGCTGCATCTGTTCGCGACCACGTCGATGGGTATCTTTCTCGCCACGCTCGCGCGCTCGATGCCGCAGTTCGGCATGTTGCTGATTCTGGTGCTGTTGCCGCTGCAAATGCTCTCGGGCGGGAACACCCCGCGCGAGAGCATGCCGAAGATTGTGCAGGACGTCATGCTCGCCGCGCCCACGACGCACTTCGTCGAACTCGGGCAGGCGATTCTGTTCCGCGGCGCCGGGATCGGCGTCGTGTGGGTGCAGTGCCTGGCGCTCGTGGTCATTGGCGCCGTGTTCTTCACCATCTCGCTGCGGCGCTTTCGCCGCACGCTCAGTTCGATGGCGTAACGCGCGCAGCCCGACAGCCTCCCTGTTGCCCGCCGCCGCGACGTTCGCCAATCCTGTCATGCCGGATTTGTGAGGTCATTGCCATGCCTGCCAAGTCGTCTGCTGCACTGGAGCGCCGCACCTCCCGTCACGCTTCGCGTCGCACCGCCGCGGCACCTTCCGCCAGTGCTTCTACCAGTACTTCCGCCGGTACGTCTGCCGACACTTCCGCCATCGCAGGCAGCGACGCCCCCTGGCTGGCGACCAACCCGTGGATGGCGAACCTGCCATGGATGGCCGCCGCCGCCGAATACGCGGTCGATGCCTGGCAACGCAGCGTGCTGTTTGCCGACGTGATGCGTCAGCGCGGCAACCAGTATCAGGCGCACCTGGCCGAGTCGGCGCCGAACGTGCTGGACTTCGCCTCGGAAGTGATTCTCGATGCGCACACGCTGCCGCGCCCATGCAACTACTGCCTGATGCGCATCGTCCCCCCGAAGGACACGCCCACACTACCCAATGCTCGCCCATTCGTCGTGGTCGACCCACGTGCGGGCCACGGCCCGGGCATCGGCGGCTTCAAGCCCGACAGCGAAATCGGCGCGGCGTTGCGCGCCGGACATCCGTGCTACTTCGTGGGCTTCCTGCCCGACCCGGTGCCGGGTCAGACCGTGGAAGACGTGATGCGCGCCGAAGCCGCCTTTCTGGAAAAGGTCATTTCGCTGCATCCGGAGAGCGCCGGCAAGCCGGCCGTGATCGGCAACTGTCAGGCCGGATGGCAAGTGCTGATGACCGCAGCGATGCGCCCGGAACTGTTCGGCCCGATCATCGTGGCAGGCGCGCCGGTGTCGTACTGGGCCGGCTGGCGCGGGCGCAACCCGATGCGGTATTCGGGCGGTCTGCTCGGCGGCAGCTGGCTCACCGCGCTCACGAGCGATCTCGGCGATGGGCGCTTCGACGGCGCATGGCTCGTGGAGAACTTCGAGAATCTCGATCCGGCGAACACGCTATGGCGCAAGAAGTATCACCTGTACGCGAACGTCGACACGGAAGCGCCGCGCTATCTCGGCTTCGAGAAGTACTGGGGCGGCCACGTCTTTCTGAACGCGCAGGAGATGCAGTACATCGTCGACAACCTGTTCGTCGGCAACCGGCTCACCAGCGCCGAGTTGATTACGAGCGACGGCATACGTCTCGACTTGCGCAACATCCGCTCGCCCATCGTGGTGTTCTGCTCGTACGGCGACAACATCACGCCGCCGCCGCAGGCGCTCGGGTTCGTGACCGACATGTATCGCGACGACGAGGAAGTGCTGAGCCACGATCAGACCATCGTGTACGCCACGCACGACAGCATCGGACACCTGGGTATCTTCGTGTCGAGCAGCACCGGCCGCAAGGAGCATCGCAAGTTCGTCAACAACATCGATCTGATCGACGTGCTGCCCGCCGGGATCTATCAGGCGCAGATCGCCGACAAAACGGACGACACGCTGCATGGCGAACTGGCCGAAGGCGACTATGTGATGTCGATTCAGCGTCGCAGCGTGGAGGATGTGCGCGCCATCGTGCAGCCCGACCCGCAGAGCGATCGACGATTTGCCGCGGTCGCGCATCTGTCGGACATCCATCTGGGCCTGTACCGTAGTCTCGTGCAGCCGTGGGTGCGGGCGATGGTGACTCCGACCTCCGCCTACTGGATGCGGTTGCTGCATCCGCTGCGCGTGAGCTACGAACTTTGGTCCGATCGCAATCCGTTCGCCGTGCCGTTTGCCGAAAAGGCCGGGCGTGTGCGCGACACCCGGCGCCCGGTGTCCCCCGACAATCCGTTTCTCGCGCTGGAGACGGCGATATCGAGCGCCATCGAACAGTCGTTGAACCTCTATCGGGACGTGCGCGACGATGGCTATGAGAAGACGTTCGAATGGATCTACGGCCAGCCGTGGGTGCAGGCGCTGGCGGGGTTGCATGGCAGCGACGGCGCCGCCGTGCGCGTGCATCCCGGCACGTCGCCCGAGCATGTGGCTTTCGTCAAGGAGGCGCTGGCATTGCGCCGTCACGAGGTGCGCGAGGGGGGCGTGCTCGAAGCCGGGATTCGCGCGCTGCTCTGGGTGCATCGTCTGCACGGGGAAGCGGATGAGCGGCAGTTCAACCTTGCGCGATCGTTGCCGCGCGGGGACACCGAGATTTCCATCGAGCACTTTCGCGAGATCATCCGCCGTCAGGCCGGGCTGCTGCGCATGGCCCCGAACGCAGCGATGGCGGCGATTCCGGGCATGCTGGCGAAGGCTTCCCCCGAACACATTCGCCTGGTGGCCAACGCCGTGAGGGACCTGAGTTTCGCCGTGCCGCTCGAAGACGGCGAGCGAAACGATCTGGAACGCGTACTTGAGGTATTCGAGCGCGCGGCGCAACAGCGAGACACCAAAGTCGGCGGCAATGCGAAGCCTCGCGCGGCGCGCAAGCCAAAGGCGAGCGCAAGCGTCAGGTCGGCAACGCCCGCGACGGCGCCGCGCAAGCGTGCGGCGGCAGCCAGGCAAGGGGCGGCAACGCCAGCGAAGGCAATGAAGACCACGAAGGCAAAGAAGGCAACCTGATCGCGGCTCGCGCGCAATCGAAGCCTCATGACAGGCTCCATCCCAACCGATAGCCCAGGCCGCGTGCGGTCTGAATCGCGTCGCCCCCGAGCTTGCGGCGCACGTTGTGGATATGAACATTCAGCACATTGCTGTTGACCCGCTCCGTCATGCCATACAGGCGCACATGAAGCATGTCGGGTGAGAGCCATCGGCCCCGGCTGCTGGCAAGATATGCGAGCAAATCGATCTCACGGCGCGAGAGTTCGACAGGTTCGCCGTCGAGCCAGGCCAGGCCGCTTGCCGGGTCGAGCCGCAGCGGACCGGCCTGGATGATCTGTGCGGCGCGCCCCTGCGCACGACGCACCAACGCGTGTAATCGTGCCGCCAGTTCGCGCAGATCGAAGGGTTTGACCATATAGTCGTCGGCACCGGCATTCAGCCCCGCAACGCGATGCTCGATGCCGTCGCGCGCAGTCAGAATGAGCACCGGCACGTCCGGCTCGACGCCGCGCACGCTGGCGATCACATCGAGACCGTCGTCATCGGGCAGGCCGAGATCGAGCACCACCGCATCGAACGTGTTCTCGGCATGCGCCGCAATCGCCGCTTCGCCACAGGCACTGGCTTCGACGTGAATTCCCAAAGTCGAGAGCCCCGCAACGATGCCGCTCGCCACCAGACGATCGTCCTCTACCAGCAGTACTCGCATTGAATCACGCCTCTCTCAAGCCTCATCCGGCACCCCAACATGTTACGTATAACGCGCGTGCGCGAAATGCAGCGCGTCGCACACTGGCGCAGGTTAACTTTCAATTAATCGTCTTCGGCCACGCTCTGTCTTGCTTCGACTGACTCAGGGAGGACAGATTGCTACGTCGAATCGATTTCATCTTTGTGATTTTGCTCGGCACCCTTAGTGCACTTGCGGCACTCGGTACGCTTCGCACGACCCCGGCCATTGCCGCGCCGCCCTGGCAGTCGAACGTTCAGGCGCTCGAAGCCTCGCAGGTATTGCGAATGGACGCACCGCTTCACGACAATGGCAGCATCGTGGTTGGCAGCAAAATTGCTAAGGATCACTACGTTTATCGTCACTCTCTGCGAATCGAGGATGCTTCAGGGCATCCGGTCAGCTTCACGCTCTCCGACGGCACGCACCACGTCGACGAGTTCTTCGGCAAATCGGAGATCTACCGTGACGACGAGCTTCGACTGAACTTGCCTGCGCTGCGCACGGACCACGTCGTGCTGCACTGGCAGGGATGTGCGCAGGCGGGCATCTGCTATCCGCCGCAAACCGTCCGGATTGCGCTATCGAACGCCTTCCCGCCGGCGGAGTATGGCGATGCGTCGTCCGCACTTGCGACCATCGCGTCGTCCGGCGAGGCCACCGAGCCCACGGCGTCCACGGAGTCCGCGGAGTCCGCACACGCAAGCGGTGCGACGGCGATCCCCACCGCGCCTGCCGCCAACGCAACGGATGCGCTCGCAGCAGACCAGGAAGCCGCCAATCAGCTCGCCACGCTCGACCCCGTGGCGGCCAAGCTCTTGTTCTTCGGCCTCGGCCTGATGCTAGCGTTCACCCCCTGCGCGCTACCGATGGTGCCTATCGTCTCGACGATGATCGTGGGCAATCGACCCACGCCGATGCGCGCGCTGGGGCTGTCGTGCGCGTACGTACTGGCCATGGCGCTCACTTACGCAAGCATCGGCGTTGCCGCGGCGCTCGCGGGGGCGAACCTGCAAGCGACACTGCAATCGCCATGGTTGCTGAGCACGTTCGCTGCCCTCTTTCTGGTACTGGCGGCATCGCTTTTCGGCATGTTCGAGATTCGCTTGCCTTCGTTCATTGCCAATCGGCTGGACGCCGCCGGACGCCATCGCACGGGGGGCAGTCTCGCTGGCGCAGCGGTGCTTGGGCTGCTGTCCGCCTTGCTCGTGGGACCGTGCATGACAGCGCCTCTCGCAGGCGCACTGCTATATATCGGCCAGACGGGCAACGCATGGATGGGAGGCGGCGCCCTCTTCGCAATGGGCCTCGGCATGGGCACACCCCTGCTCGCCATTGCGTTGTTCGGGGCGCGCATTCTGCCGCGCCCGGGCGCCTGGATGGTGCGCGTGCGTCTCGCGTTCGCCTATGTGATGGTGGGCATGGCGAACATGATGCTCGGTCGCTTCCTTCCGGGTTACATCGGCCTTGCACTGTGGGGCGCCCTCGGTCTTGGCCTGTCCGTGGGGTTGGCCAGTTGGGCGTGGGCCATGCGCGCCCGGACCGCGTGCTGGCCACTGGCGTTCGCGTCGGCATTGGCCGCGCTCTGGTCGGTGCTGCTGCTCGTGGGCGCGGCGTCCGGCGGCGCGTCCGTGGTGCAACCGCTCGCGCACGCACGGGCGGGCGTCGTGGCGAGCCTCGGCGAGACCGGAACGGGCGGTGGCAAGCCGGTCGATTTCGTCGGTGTCAAATCGGCCGACGACGTTGACACGCGCATCGCGCAGGCCGCAGACAGGGGGCAATGGACGCTCATCGACTTCTACGCCGACTGGTGCACAAGTTGTCATGTCATCGAACGCAACGTGTTCGGCGATCCCGCAGTCGCCGCACGTCTGGCGCAGATGCAGGTGCTGCGACCGGACGTCACGAAACATGACGCCGTCGACCAGACGCTGATGAAGCGCTGGGGCGTGCTCGGCCCGCCGACACTCATTCTGGTCGACGCCACCGGCAAGGAAGCGCGAGAGCACCGTATGGTCGGCGAAATAAACGCGACGACCTTCCTGGCCCGTCTCGATGCCGCCCGGTCCGCACAGGTGGCAAAACTGGCCCGCGCCGCGTCGTCAGGCAACCCCGTGCCGGCGACGGGGGCGAAATGATCGGCCTGCGTCTCTTTCCGGTGAAGACCGCGGCCCTTGCGGCCGCCCCACGCCTCGCGTGGCTCGTCTCGCGATACGGGCAGCGCGGCACGGACGCCTTATCGCGCCGCGCTGCCTCCGGGCGAGCTCACCGCAGACTCCTGCGCGACGTGCTTCATCGAAACCTCAAGCATCCTCCGCTGTCCCCGACGTCTTCCCCATCAAAGGAGTCACTCATGTCGGTTCGCAAGACTCTCGCCTTCACCTTCGGTTCACTGGCTGCGCTCTCGATCTCGACGTCGGGCGTCGCGGCGGACGCGGCTTCGCCCGTGAATGCCGCACCCATCGCGTCACCGGCGCCACCGGCGCCGTTGGCGTCCTCCACGGCGCAGTCCACTCCCACGCCGCCCATCGTGCAGGCATTGGCGCGCGAGGGCGTGAGCGCATTGCAGCCGTTCGACACGGGCGTCAAGGACCTGCCAGCCTACGCCGGGCTGGCCGGTCAGCAGCCAATCGCGGTCTATCTGCTCCCGGACGGCAACGGGATCGTCGGCACGCGAATCGGGGCAGATGGCAAACCGCTCGACGTCGAGCGCGTGACGAAGCGCATCGAAAAACCGCTGAGCGACGCGATGTGGTCGAAGCTCGCGGCGTCCAGCTGGATTCAGGACGGCAAGAAGGACGCGCCGCGCGTCGTCTACACCTTCAGCGACCCGAACTGCCCTTACTGCCATCGCTTCTGGGAGGCGGCACGGCCATGGGTCGACGCCGGCAAGGTGCAATTGCGACATGTGCTCGTGGCAGTCATCAAAGCCGACAGCGTGACCAAGGCGGCCGCCATTTTCGGTGCGCAGAATCCGTCTGCCGCGCTCGCGCAGAACGAACAGAAGTTCGGACAGGGCGGTATCAAGCCCGTGCGCAACGTCACCAAGGCCATCGCGGAAAAGCTCCAGACCAACCAGCAACTGATGGCCGAGTTCGGCTTTCGCGGCACGCCCGGCGTCGTCTACCGTAACGACAAGGGCGTCGTGGAGCGTGCCAACGGCATGCCGCCGGCGGACGCACTGACCACCATCCTGGGCGCACGCTGAGCGCCCAGGGGCTGGCAACAGCCGGCGGTCCTGCCGGACCGCCGGACCCCCTTTACGCGATCCGGTCAGGAACTCACGTGGCAGAATCATCGATCGCCCCACGCCCTCCGGTGCACATTCTTGCGAAAAATGGGCGGATCGCGCGCGAAATCTGCCGAATGACCGCTTTTTGCGACACCCGCCCACGGCGTGCCGGAGATGCTGCTACAATCGCCTCACTATGAAGTCGCATCAGTCTGTCTCCCTCCTCTGGTCGCCCCTGACCGCTGCCCTGCGCTGGTGGCGGTAACCCGCCACGTCTATCTCATCCCCATAGCGCCCTCCCCCGCGGACCGCGAATTCCATATGGGGGCACGCTCAGGGGACCATCGCAAATTCCACGCGTTCGACACGCTTTGTCACCAGACAAACAGGGACCATCATGCTGCTGATGATCGACAACTACGACTCGTTTACCTACAACATCGTCCAGTACTTCGGTGAGCTGGGCGAAGATGTCCGGGTCTTCCGCAACGACGAAATCACGCTCGACGCGATCGCCGAACTCGCCCCCGAGCGGATCTGCCTCTCACCCGGTCCGAGCTGCCCGGCCAACGCGGGGATCACGCTCGACGTGCTCAAGCGCTTCTCCGGCGAAATCCCCATTCTTGGCGTCTGCCTCGGTCATCAGGCCATCGGCGAAGCGTTCGGCGGCAATGTCGTTCGCGCCCGGCAAATCATGCACGGCAAGGTGAGCGAGATCGAAACCACGCAACAGGGCGTGTTCGCGAATCTGCCCAAGCGCTTCACCGTCACCCGCTATCACTCGCTCGCCATCGAGCGCGCCTCGTTGCCCGACTGCCTCGAAGTGACGGCATGGACGGACGATGGCGAGATCATGGGCGTGCGTCACAAGACGCTCGACGTCGAAGGCGTGCAGTTCCACCCGGAGTCGATTCTGTCCGAGCATGGCCACGCCGTGCTGCGCAACTTCCTGCAAGCTGCGCCGCGCACAGCCATCGCTGCCTGATATCGCGGCACATCGACACATCGGACAATCGACGCAGCAGAGGACAATAAAATGATCACCCCGCAAGAAGCGCTTCAGCGCACCATCGAACACCGCGAAATCTTCCACGACGAGATGCTGCATCTGATGCGCCTCATCATGAAGGGCGAGATCTCGCCGGTCATGTCGGCCGCTATCATCACCGGCCTGCGCGTGAAGAAGGAAACCATCGGCGAGATCGCCGCCGCCGCACAGGTCATGCGCGAATTTGCCAATCATGTCGTGGCGCCTTCCGACGAGCACTTCGTCGACATCGTGGGCACCGGCGGCGATGTTTCGCACACGTTCAATATTTCCACCGCATCGATGTTCGTCGCAGCTGGCGCCGGCGCGAAGGTCGCCAAACACGGCAACCGTGGCGTGAGCTCGAAGTCGGGCAGCGCCGACGTGCTCGAAGCGCTCGGCGTGAACATCATGCTCACCCCGGAGCAGGTGGCCGAGTGTCTTGGCGAAGTCGGCATCGGCTTCATGTTCGCCCCGAACCACCACCCCGCGATGAAGAACGTGGCCGCCATTCGCAAGGAGATGGGCGTGCGCACGATCTTCAACATTCTCGGCCCGCTCACGAATCCGGCCGGTGCGCCGAACCAGTTGATGGGGGTTTTTCACCCCGATCTGGTCGGGATTCAGGTGCGCGTGATGGAGCGTCTGGGCGCCGAGCACGTGCTCGTGGTCTACGGAAAGGACGGCATGGACGAAGTGTCGCTCGGGGCCGCGACGCTCGTCGGCGAACTGAAGGACGGCAAGGTCACGGAGTACGAAATTCATCCGGAGGATTTCGGTTTGCAGATGGTCAGCAACCGCAGCCTGAAGGTCGGCAGCGCCGAGGAATCGAAGACGATGCTCATCGAAGCGCTCGACAACACGCCGGGCACGGCGCGCGAGATCGTCACGCTCAACGCCGGCACAGCGCTGTATGCGTCGAACCGCGCGGCGACGATTGCCGACGGCATCGCGATGGCGCGCGAGTCGATCACCAGCGGCGCGGCACGCGAAAAGCTCCAGGAATTCGTCACGTTCACGCAACGCTTCAAGGCGTAAGTTCTCTCCGAATCGTTTATCGATATGTCTACCGTTCTCGACAAGATCCTGGCCGTGAAGGCCGAAGAAGTCGCTGCCGCCAAACGCGCGCGCGACCTGGCCGGCCTGCGCCGCGACGCGGAAGCCACCGTGGGCGACAGCGCGCTGCGCACGCGCGATTTCGTAGGTGCGCTGCGCACGAAGGTCGACGCCGGCCTGTGCGGCGTGATCGCCGAAATCAAGAAGGCCAGCCCGTCCAAGGGCGTGATTCGCGAGCACTTCGTTCCGCCGCAAATCGCCGAGTCGTATCAGCAAGGCGGCGCAGCGTGCCTGTCGGTGCTCACCGACGTGCAATTCTTTCAGGGGGCGACCGAGTATCTGAAAGCCGCGCGTGCGGCATGCGATCTGCCGGTGCTGCGCAAGGACTTCATGATCGATGCCTATCAGGTCTATGAAGCGCGCGACATGGGGGCCGACTGCATTTTGCTGATCGCCGCCGCCCTGGAGCTCTCGCAGATGCGCGATCTCGAAGCGCTGGCGCACGAGCTGGGCATGGCGGTGCTCGTGGAAGTTCACAACGGCAAGGAACTCGATGCCGGCCTCGAACTGCGCACGCCGCTGCTGGGCATCAACAACCGAAACCTGCACACCTTCGAAGTCACCATCGATACGACCCTCGGCCTGTTGAAACACATTCCGCAGGATCGTCTTGTCGTGACGGAGTCGGGTATCCTGTCGCGTGACGACGTGACGCGCCTGCGCGCGGCCAACGTCAATGCCTTTCTCGTCGGCGAAGCCTTCATGCGCGCGCCCGAGCCGGGCGATGCGCTCGCCGAACTGTTCGACATGCCCCGCTGATCTGCCAACGCGCTCATGCGCGTTGAACGAACGATGGCGCGGCGCCCCGAACGGGCTCCGCCCGCTTTGCGGCAAGACGCATCGTTCCTGCATCGGGTGGCGGCGCCGGGCGGGTCGGCGTCCCCCAGACAGGAGCGGCCCATGGCCATCGAACGCGAACTCAAACTTGCCCTGCCGGGCGATCTACCCGCCGCGCGCGCCGACGCGCTGATTTCCCATCTCGACCGACTGCCCGGGGCCGACGCCCGGGGCGAGCGTCATCTCGTCAATCGCTATTTCGACACGCCGGATCTCGCGCTCGCACGCGCCAAGGCTGCATTGCGTCTGCGCTTTGTCGCACGTGACGGCCACCCCGGACAGTGGCTGCAAACGCTCAAGTCGGTTGGCGAGGCGCGTGACGGATTGCACGTGCGCCACGAGTGGGAACTGGCCGTGCCGGGTGAAGCGCTCGACCTCGCGGCGTTGATCGCGGCGTGCGATATGCCGGCGACGGCGGCATTACTGCGCAACGAAGGCGAGAACGTTGTCGCGCAATTCGAGACAAACTTCGTGCGACGTCTGTGGCGCTATGTCGCCGGCGACGGTACGACCGTGGAGATCGCGTTCGATCGCGGCGACGTGGCCGTGCAGACCAACGGCATACGTCACACCGAACCGCTCGTCGAAGTGGAACTGGAGTTGCTCGACGCGCCGGACGACGACCGCCAGAGTCAGGGCGAGCGCATTCTGCAAGCGCTGGCGCAGGACCTGCGCGCCGTGCTCCCGGAGTTGCACGCCGACAACGTGAGCAAAGCGCAGCGCGGCTATCGCCTGCGACAGCAAGTGCTGGGCTGAGCGCGCCCGCTCACGCTTCCTGACAGCGCCCGGGCGGCCGGACATTCCCGGCCTCGTATTTCGAATCCGATACCTCGCATCTCCAACCGATCCTACGCATGGCATCACGATCACCCCGCACCACCAAGGCAACGCAACCGTCGGCTGACGGCGAACGTCAGCGTTCTCTGTTCGATACGCTCGACGCATCGGAACGTCTCACGGCAGATGACGTCCGGAAGCGCGCCGCGAGCGACATTGGTAACGGCGGCAATGACGACAAGGACGGCAAGGACGCCGCTGGCGTCGAGAAGGCAAACGATCACAGCGTTGCCGGTCCGCTCAAGGGGCGGGTCGAAGACCAGTTCGAGGCACTGCCCCACGCTTGGAAAGCGCTCGTTGCGCCCTTCGTGCAAAGCGAGGCCTACGCGCCGTTGTGCCAGTACGTCGACGCCGAAGTCGCCGCGGGCAAGACCGTCTATCCGGCGGACATTTTCCACGCGTTGCGCATGACCTCGCCGCAGGACGTCAAGGTCGTCATCCTGGGTCAGGACCCCTATCACGGCGACGATCATGGCATTGCCCAGGCGCACGGCATGGCGTTCTCGGTGCAGCACGGTGTGCGGGTCCCCCCGTCATTGCGCAACATCTACAAAGAAATCGAGCGCGATCTGGGGATTGCACCGCCCGCACATGGCAATCTCGACGCGTGGGCGAAACAAGGCGTGTTGCTGCTCAATACGACACTGACGGTGGAGGCAGGCAACGCTGCGAGCCATGCGAAGCCGTTCAAAAAGGGGGGATGGCAAGCATGCACGGATACATTGCTCTGCGGGCTCGCAGCGCAACAAGGTCCCCTCGTGTTCATGTTGTGGGGTAGCCATGCACAGGCGAAAGCACCGCTGCTCTCAGGTCACGGACACTTGCTGCTCGAAGCGCCGCATCCGTCGCCCTTGTCAGCCCATCGCGGCTTCCTCGGCTGCGGCCACTTCAGCGCCGCCAACGTGTTTCTGACGCAACACGGCAAATCCCCGATCGACTGGCGCGTGCCTGCATAGGCCCCATAGGCCGGATAGGCCGAATACGGCGACGAGGGCCGCACGCAACCCGTGTTTTAGCTGACGTTCCCGATCATTTCCGGATATTTGTCAGCTAAAACGAAAAATACCGGGGCGTTTGCGCCCCGCTCACGGCGTGTCGCCTCGCGAGAATATATCCATTTGCATACGTTTCACGCGTTTACACAAGGATGTGAAAGCCATTAAACTCCGGTCCGTAATGAGAATTCATATCAATCTCATTACCAATAACTAAATCGCGCGTTACCCGGCCTGTGAAGCGTCGACGGTGGCGCAGTCGCCGGAAACACACGTATGTCTACCGCTATTCAGACGCGTCAGCGTCTGCTCGCCTCTGCCTGTGCCCTTGTCGCGGCAGGCAGTTTCGCTCTCCCAGCCCTTCCCGCCCACGCGCAAACGTCTCGGCAAATGCCGCCGGGCGCGCCAGATGCCTCGTCGGGAGCGTCAAACACGTCGGGCACGGCACAGACCGGCGGCAATGCTGCGCCCGCCGTCGCCCTGCCGACCACGCAGGTGAGCGACAGCGCCGTCTCGTCGCCCATGCAGACGAAGACCCTGCCGTCGTACAAGTTCGTCGCACCGCTGCGCGATACGCCGCGCTCGATCACCGTCATTCCCGAGGAGCTGATCAAGCAGACCAATGCCACGACGTTTGCCGAAGCCCTCAAGACCGTGCCCGGGATTACGTTCCTCGGCGGCGACGCCGCGGCAAACCCATCTGCCGACCGCCCCGTCATTCGCGGCTTCGAATCGCGCAACTCGATCTTCGTCGACGGCATGCGCGACTCCGGCGTGCAGAATCGCGAAACGTTCGCCATCGAGAACATCAGCGTCATCAAGGGACCGGACTCGGTGTATGCGGGACGCGGCGCCGTCGGCGGCAGTATCGACATCACGACCAAGACCGCGCGCCTGGAAGACTTCACCAACGCCAGCCTCGGTCTGGGCACCGACAGCTACAAGCGCCTGACGCTCGACGTCAACCGCGAGATCAACGATCAGACCGCCGTGCGCCTGAACGTCATGGGACATGACGCGGATCAGGCCGGGCGCAACAACGTGTACAGCAAGCGTTGGGGTGTCGCACCGTCGGTGGCGTTCGGGCTGAACAGCCCCACCACCGTCACGGTGAGCTACTACCACCTGAATTCGTACGACATGCCGGACTTCAGCGCGCCGTTCCGCGCCGCGGGCGGCACGCCCGACGGCGGCTTCCAGCGCAACCAGTTCTACGGTCTGAACAGTCGTGATTACCGGCGCGGCCAGACCGATACCGGCGAGATCAAGGTCGAACATCGGATCGACGACACGTGGAAGATCAAGAACACCACGATGGTCGGCCGCTCGACGCTCGATTACATCGCAACGAACCCGCAGTTCCTTAACGCGACGTCGAACATCATCGCGCTGCAGGCCAAGAGCGGCAAATACGCCACGAACAGCATCGCCAACCAGACCGAGCTCACCGGCAAGGCAACCTTGTTCGGCTTCGAGCACACGCTCACCGCGGGTCTGGAATTCAGCAACGAACAAAGTCGCTACGAGGGCTATCTCGTCACGGACAGCGCGGGCAACAACATTCGCTCGACGAATTCGGCGGCACTATGTGCCGTGCGGTACAACTGCACGACGATCGGCAACTGGAACCCGGACAATCCGTGGACGGGCAGTATCGCGCTCAATGGCGACAAGGGGTTCCCGGGTGCAGCGACCAACACGCGAACCAACGTCGCGTCGGCATATCTGTTCGACAGTGTGAAGCTCTCCGAGCGCTGGCTCCTTAATGCCGGCGCGCGCTTCGATCGCTTCGACGTCAACGCCGTGCAGGCCGGCGCCCCCGACCTGAAGAACCTCTCGAACCTGTTCAGCTTCCAGTTGGGTCTGGTCTACAAGGTGCTGCCGTCGCTGAGTCTTTACGCGTCGTATGGCACGTCGGCGAACCCGCCGGGCGCGAACAGCGGCCTGGGTGGCGGTACCGACCAGCTCACGTCGACCAACAACAACCTCTCGCCCGAGCGCAGCCGCAACATTGAAATCGGCGCGAAGTGGGACGTGATCGACCAGCGTCTGTCGTTGACGGCGGCCCTCTTCCAGACCGACAAGACGAACGCGCGCGTGTCCGATGGACTGGGCGGCACGATCAACGCGGGAAGCCAGCGCGTGCGCGGGGCCGAACTCGGTTGGGCGGGCAGCCTGACGAGTCATTGGCGCGTGTTCGGCGGGTATTCGTATCTGAACGCCGTGACGACCGACGCGGGCCCTGCCGCCGCTCCGGGATCGAACGGCTTGCCGATGGTGATGGTGCCCAAGCACAACCTGACGCTGTGGACGGACTATGAAGTGATGCCGAAGCTCACGCTCGGCGCGGGCATGACGCTTTCGAGCCTCACATACGCGTCGGTGTCGCCGTCGGTGCGCAAGTGGACGCCGGGCTATGCCCGCTTCGATGCGATGGCCACCTATCGCGTATCGCGCTCGGTCGATCTGCAACTGAACGTGCAGAATATTTTCGACAAGAAGTATTACTCGAGCGCCTACCCGATCTACGCCACGTGGGCGCCGGGTCGCACCGCCATGTTGACGCTCAACTTCCATCAGTGAGGGCGCGTCGGTAAGCACCGCTGTGCGAAATGAACGAAAGGGGATCCGGTCATCGTGGCCGGATCCCCTTTTGCTTTCTTTCTGGCGCCAAACGCCCTTCTCCAGCGAGGGCGCCCGGTCACCGGACAAGTCGTCACGGCCGGGGTTCGTCGCAAACCGGCGCCAACGTGCCCATTGCCCCTTGCTGGTAGCGACGCGTCAGGGCGACGAGATCACCTTCGTCGCGCGCGGCGAAATTGCCGCGATACACGACGGACTCACCCAGCGGTTCACCGCCGGCGAGCATCAGGCGCGCGCCCTTGCGCCCGGCGAGTTGCCATACGCCAGGCGGCAGCGACAACGCTTCCGTGCCGCCCCCCTCTGCGCGTAACGCATACCCGGCGACGGCGGCTTCGCCTTGCGCAATCAGCGCAAGCCAGCGGCGTCCGTCACACGGGATCTCCAACGTGCGCAACGCGTCCGCCTGCCAGTCGAGTTGCAGCAACGTGGTGCGCCCGCCTTCGGCGCGCGCCACGTCACGTTCGCCCCAGTCACCGCACACCAGCGTCAAATCGACATCGCCCTCACGCCAGCGCGACATGGACTCGGCACGCACGACCGTCTGGGCGGGCGCGCCGTGCGGATGGCGGCCGGCGCGACTCACGACCATGCGCACACCCCGCACCGAGGCACGGCCACTGTCGGGCGCCTCTTCATGCACGGTGCCGCAGTTGGTTTCGAGCCAGAGCAGATCGCCGGGACGCAGCGCATCGTCGCCGCCGTGCGCGTGACGGCAGCGCAGCGAAGTCGTCGAATCCGGAAAAAGGTAGGTCGCCACGACACACCCGGCATGCGGATGCGGCGGAATGCACGCGCCCTGACGCCGGAAGATGTCGACCGACAGGAACGGGTCGGTGTCTTCGACCTGATCGAAAACACCCGCGCCCGCCGCAGCCGCACAACGGCCGGGACGGGACACGGGAAGCACGCGCGGGATAGCCAACGCGTCGGCGGCTGTCGCCGGGCGCTTGATCGAACGCGGATGCAGCGGCGTCGAGCTGGCCATGGGGGATTCCTGCGCGTGCTTCAGACGTTACGGGAAGACGTCGGGTCGCTTACAGCGCCGCGATGGCTTCGCGAGCACCGGCGAAGGCCGCCGCCGCCGACTCCGGACCCCGTGCCAGACCTTCGGCGAAGATGAACGTCACGTCCGTCATGCCGAGAAAGCCGAGAATCGTCTTGATGTACGGCGTCTGGCTGTCGGCCGGCGTGTCTTTGTAGTTGCCGCCGCGGGCGAACGCCACGATCACCTTCTTGCCCTGAATCAGGCCTTCCACGCTGCCGTCTTCACGGTAACGGAAAGTCACGCGGGCACGGGCGATCCAGTCGAAGTACGACTTCAGTTGCGTAGGCACCTGGAAGTTGTACAGCGGCACGCCGAACACGATGTAATCGGCGGCCTGAATTTCGGCGATCAGTTCGTCGCTGCGGGCGATGATGGCCTTCTGCGCGTCGGTGCGCTGCTCTTCCGGCGTGAAGAACGCGCCAATCACCGCTTCATCGAGGTGCGGCACGCCATCGGTCAGCAGATCGCGCACGACAACCTTGGCGCCGGCGTTCTTGGCGACGAGTTGAGCGACCGCTTCATTGGCGAGCGTGGTCGAGTTGGCGCCTTGCGAACGGGCGGCGGAATTGATTTGCAGAATGGTGGTCATGTCGCTGGCTCCAGAGCCGGGGTAGTCCCGAAAGGTTCGAAAATCCGTTCGCACCCGGGCCCCGTGTCGGGAGCGCCTTGAATTGTGCGTCGGCTTGGGATGAATTCTAGTTACCCACAAAAATGAAACAAGCCGGTAAAATCGAATTGTTTGTTCCCTTTTTGGAACAATGACTCTTGCCCTGAACGGCAATTTGGCTGAATGACCGCGTCACCGAGGAGCGCGCGCGATGATTGACGATCTGAACGACATGCTGATCTTCGCGGAAGTCGTGCGCTCGGGCAGCATCACACGCGCGGGCGAGCGTCTGGATCTGCCCAAGGCGACCGTCAGCCGACGGCTCTCGCGTCTGGAGTCCCGTCTCGGCACGAAGCTGCTGCACAAGACGACCCGGCGCCTGGAACTCACGGAAGTCGGCGAGGCGTATTACGAGCGTTGTCTGCCGATTCTCGAAGAGGTGGAAGAAACGCGAGACTTCGCCTCGCAGATGTCGAGCAAGCCGCGCGGCCGTCTGCGCATTACGGCGCCTGCCGACTTCGCCGCACAATGGCTGGCCGTGCCGCTGGCGACCTTCTGCGCGGCGTATCCGGAAATTACCGTCGACGTCGACCTGAGTTCGCGTCACGTCGACCTGATCGCCGAGCGGGTGGACGTCGCCATCCGCGCCGGGCAACTCTCCGATTCGACCCTCGTCGCAAGGCCGCTGCTCAAGCTCACGCGCAGTCTTTATGCGAGCCCGCTGTACCTGAGTGCAACGGGCTTGCCCGCGACGCCCGACGAACTCGCAGGCCATCGCTTCGTGATCCTGCAAGGTGCGCGTCGCCTGTTCAACACCGACACGCTGCACAAGGGCCGCCAGCGTGTGGATGTCACCATGCACGGCGCGATTCAGGTCAACAGCATGGGGATGGTCAAGGAGATGGCGCTCGCGGGCAGCGGTATCGCCGCGCTCACGGACATTCTCGCGGAAGACGCGCTGCGCGCAGGGCGTCTCGTGAAGGTGCTGCCCGACTGGTCGCTGCCGCAGAGTCCGGTGCATCTGGTCACGCCATCGCGACGCTTCCTGCCACGCAAGACGCAGGCCTTCATCGAGCATATGCTCGCCGTCGCACGCACCTGTCCGGAAGAAAACCGCGACCCGTCGGTACCGGGTCCGGCACAGGGCTGAACACCCGGTGCCTCGCGCGCGGCTCGCACGTGAGGCAAACCCACCATTCAGGCCGTCATCTGGCTGTCATGGGGTCACTTGGCCGTCACTTGGCCGTCAGCCACTTCTCGCGGCGCTGCGCCGCAACGCGATCGCGTGTCTCGGCAATGCGGTATTGCGAGACTTCGGGCGCGTCGAGCGTGAGCACGGTCTCACGCAGTTCGTCGCGACGGAATGCATGCACGGTCACCTTGTCGCCCGCGCGGTAGCGCTCCAACAACTTGTCGAGATTGCCTGACGTCACCCGCAGGCCGTCGATGGCGACGAGCGAGTCGCCTGCCGACAATCCGGCCGCCTGCGCGGCGCCGCCATCGAGCACCTGGGTGAGCGTGGCTTCGTCGCCCCGCTTTCCGGTCTTCACGCCGAGCGACGGGCGAGCGTTGTCCGGCGTCACCGGTTCGAGCGTCAGGCCCACGCGCGTCAACAGCGATGCCAGCGGCAAATCGCGCGTGCCATTGATGGCCGTCGCGAAGAAATCCGACAGGTCCAGTCCGGAAACCGCTTCGAACAGCGGCTGGACCGCGTCTTCCGCAATGCCCACGGGCGTGCCGCGATAGAAGTCGCGACCGTAGCGCTGCCAAAGCGCACGCATGACATCGTCGAGCGACTTCTGGCCTCGCGTTTGCGAACGAATCGTCAAATCCAGCGCGAGCGCCACGAGCGAGCCCTTCGTGTAATAGCTGACGATGGCGTTGGGCGCGTTCTCGTCCTGACGGTAATACTTCGTCCACGCGTCGAACGAACTCTCGGCCACGCTCTGCTTGAGGCGGCCGCTGCCGCGCAGGACGTTCGCGACCGTCTTGGCCACGAGCTCGTAATACGCGGCCGGTGCGATCACGCCGCTGCGCACGAGCATCAGGTCGTCGTAGTAGGACGTGAAGCCCTCGAACAACCACAGCAACCGCGTGTAGTTCTCCTGGTCGAGCGCGTAAGGCGCGAACGCGGCCGGTTTGATGCGTTTGACGTTCCACGTGTGGAAGTACTCGTGGCTCACCAGACCGAGAAAGCCACGATAGGCGTCGCTCATGCGCGCCTGCCCCTGCGCCGGCAAGTCGTTGCGGCTCGCGAGCAACGCGGTCGACGCGCGGTGCTCAAGGCCGCCGTACCCATCGCCGACCGTCATGAGCAGGAAGACGTAACGCGACATCGGTACGCGCGAGCGCGAACTGGCGCCCGGTTCGAACAGACGGATCTGCGCCTCGCAGATCTTCTTCATATCGCGCAGCAAGCGGTCCAGATCGAGGTTGGGCACCGGTCCGGTGATCGCCACCTCATGCGTGACACCGCACGCCTTGAACGTGCCGTGGACGAACGTTCCGATCTCGACGGGCGAATCGATCAGCTCGTCGTAGTCGAGCGCGACATAGCGCCCGAAGTCGAGCGCCGCCGTGCCATGCGCGGGTTCGAGCGCCGTGGCCACGCGCCACGTCCGGAACGCGGCGCCGCGCGGGCGCAGGATGTCCACTTCGCAAGGCGCGTGCTCCTGCCCCTCGACGCGCAGGAAGACGCTGGTGCCGTTGAAGAAGCCGTGCGTGTCGTCCAGGTGCGCCGCACGCACCGACAGATCCCACGCGTACACCTCATACGTGACGATCAGCGTGCCCTTGCAGGGACTCGCCTGCCACGTGTGCTTGTCGAGCTTGTCGAGCGCGATCTTGCGGCCACGACAGGTCGCGCCGATCGTCACGATATTGCGGGCGAACTCGCGCACCATGTAGCTGCCCGGAATCCACGCGGGTAGCGTGAAGCGCTGCCCCTCCGGCGCGGGATTCGACACCGTGACGGTCACTTCGAACAGATGAGCGGCGGGCGACTTCGGAACGATCGCATACCGGACGGCGGGTTGAGCGGACGTGGCTTTCATGAGATGGCGGCTTCTTGTTGTCTGAAAAATACGGCGTCTGCCGAACGATTACCGGACCGTGGCCAGCGCCTTTTCGAGTTCTTCGGCAGGCACGGCGCCCGGCAAACGGCGGCCGTCGGACAGGATGATCGTCGGCGTGCCCGTAATGTTGAGCTGGTGACCCAGTGCGAAGTTGTCCTTGACCGGCTTGTCGTCGCACTTGGCGCCTGCGACCGGCGGCGCCTTCTTGTCGATCATCCAGTCGTGCCACGCCTTGAGCGGGTCCGGCGCACACCAGATGGCCTTCGACTTGGCGTCCGAGTCCGGGCCAAGCACGGGGTAGAGGAAGGTGTAGACGGTAATGTTGTCGATCTTCGAGGACTTCAACGTCTCTTCGAAGCGCTTGCAGTATGGGCAGTTCGGATCGGAGAAGACGGCGATCTTGCGGCTGCCGTTGCCTTTCACGTACTTGAACGAGCGATCGAGCGGCAGCTTGGAGAAGTCGACCTTGTTGAGTTCGGACTGACGCGCTTCGGTCAGGTTCTGGCGCGTTTTCGTATCGATCAGATTACCGCCCAGAATCACGTATTGCGCCTTTTCGTCGGCATACATGATCTCGCCGCCGACGGACACTTCGAAGAGCCCGGGAATCGGCGTACGGGCGACCGACTTGACCGGGGCATCTGCGCCCAGCGTCTTTTGCACGGCGGTCTTCACGCGCTCGAGCGTTGCGTCGGCCTTGTTCTGCGCGACGGCGGACATCGTAAAGGTCGCGGCGCAAACGGCGGCGAGTGCAAATCCGGCAAACGCCGCGGCGCGATAACGTTGCAACATCGAATATCTCCAGAAGTGTATCGATCGAGAGGCGTGGGCGGCGTGGGCGGTGAAGACCGTCTCGTCGGTCTTCACCGGCCCTGTGCCGCCCTCAGACGCCCGAAGGGGTCAGCCCAGGGCGCGGCCGATCAGGAATTTCTTGACGAAGGGCAGCATGTTCACGCTGTCGAGACCCGCGTTGCGAACGAACTTCGCAAGCGGGCTGCTCGTCGAGAACAGCTTGTGCAGGCCATCCGTCGTGAATGCCATGCTGCCGATATCTTCCTTGCGCGCACGCTCGTAACGACGCAGCACCGCAGCGTCGCCACAATCGCGGAACGATTCGCGGCCCGCGAGGGCGTCGCCAAGCGCCGCCACGTCGCGCAGACCGAGATTCATGCCTTGACCGGCGAGCGGATGCACGACATGCGCGGCGTCACCGACGAGCGCCACGCGCTGCGCGATCAGGCGTTTGGCCTGCGCGAGCACGAGCGGGAATCCCTGGGCGCGCGCTGAGACCGGCGTGAGGCGCCCAAGTTCACCATGAGAGAACGCTCCGATGCGCTCCGCGAGATCTTTGGGATCCAGCGCAAGCAGGTGTTTTGCATGATCGGCGGCGGCGGACCACACCAGCGAGACGTGCTGGTCGGGCAGCGGCAGCAGTGCGATGATTTCCCCCTCGTGGAACCACTGGAAGGCGGTGTCGCGGTGCGGGCGTTCCGCGCGGAAGTTGCACACCACGCCGAGCTGCTCATAGGGACGCACCGAACCATCCAGCCCAGCCGTGCTGCGCACCCAGGAGTTCGCGCCATCGGCGCCGACCACGAGCGAGGCGCGCAGCGTCTTGCCGTCCGACAGGCGCACACACGCGGCAGCGGCGTCGACATCGAGCGTTTCGGCGCGGGCGTCGAGCCATTGGACTTGCGGGGAAAAACGTAGAGCGGCGTCGAGCGCGCGCTCCAGGTTCGACGACTCCGCGATCCAGGCGAGTTGCGGCACGGCTGCCTGATACGCGGAGAAATGAAGGCTGCCGCGCTCGTCGCCGAACACCTCCATGTCGTAGACAGGATTCACACGCGCCGGATCGACGGCCTGCCAGACGCGCATGCGCTCGAAAAGCGCTTGCGAACTGGACGACAGGGAGTAGATACGGGTGTCCCACCGGTCACCGCCAGACGGCGTGGCGGCGGCCGGCTGGGCGAGCAATGCAACGGACAGGCGGGCCTGTGAAAGGAGCAAGGCGGCGGCCTTTCCGACCAGACCGCCACCGACGACGACGATGTCGTGGGTCATAGTTTGGGGCATGCGAAGCAATCGGCGACGACGGGCGCGCGCGATCCATATTCATGTCGAGAAGCCGGTATTGTCGCATGCGTCGTGGCGGCGGGGGCACGACGAGACCGTCGGTCGCACGGCGCACGCTCGGCGCTCACGCGTCGGCTGGACCCGGAATCGCGCCTCGGGCGTTGCTATACTTCAAGCCAACGCGCGGCGACGCCTTGCCGCCTGCGCCGGTCCAGTCACCTCTCCAGCGGAGCCAACGCCGTGCGCCTCGACAACGAACAGGAAAGTCAGAATGTGGAAGACCGCCGGGGAGGCGGTTTCGGGGGACGCACGACCATCGGCCTTGGCACGATCGTCGTGGCGCTGGCCGCCTCGTACTTCTTCGGGATCGACCCGCGCGTCATCATCCAGGGCTCGCAGATGATTCAGGGGCAGACGCAGTCGCAGCCCCCCGCCAATCCCAACGCCGCCCCCGCCAACGACCCGAAGGCGGTCTTCACCCGCAAGGTCCTCGGCAACATCGAGCGCACCTGGGCGACGGTGTTCCCCCAGCAGCTCAATCGTCAGTATGTCCCGCCGAAGCTGGTGCTGTTCTCCGGGGCGACGCCGACCGCATGCGGCACCGGGCAAACGGCAATGGGCCCGTTCTACTGCCCGGGCGACAGCAAGGTCTACATCGACTTGCAGTTCTACGACGAACTGCGCCAACGCTTCGGCGCGGGCGGCGACTTCGCGCAAGCGTACGTCATCGCTCACGAAGTCGGCCATCACATCCAGAATCTCCTTGGCATTTCCGAAAAGTTCGACGAAACGCGACGTCGTGTGAGCGAAGCCCAGGCGAATGCCCTGTCGGTGCGTCTGGAGTTGCAGGCGGACTGCTTCGCGGGGGTCTGGGCGAGCAACGCGGCCAAGGCGAACGAGCAGTTGCTGGAACCGGGCGACGTCGAGCAGGGGCTCAAAACGGCGGCGGCCATCGGCGACGACCGGTTGCAGCAGCAGTCTCAGGGACGCGTGGTGCCGGAGTCGTTCACGCATGGCACCAGCGCCCAGCGGGTGTACTGGTTGCGTCAGGGGTTGCAATCGGGCGACATGCGCAAGTGCGACACTTTCTCGGCGAAGCAACTGAGTTGATCCGAGCCCGCAAACCGGGCACGCCCCGAGACGGGTGGCACGAGCGACAAAAGGCGCTGTTGGGGGCAGAACGGGTACAATAGCGGACTTTTCCGCGACGCAATCACTGGCCGACTCACCGGCCCATTCATCGGTGCCCTCGGCGCCTTTGTCGGCGCGCACTTTTCAAGCCAGACAGGATTTAGCATGAGCCTCAAATGCGGCATCGTCGGTTTGCCCAACGTCGGCAAGTCGACCCTTTTCAACGCGCTGACCAAAGCGGGCATCGCTGCCGAGAACTACCCGTTCTGCACCATCGAGCCGAACGTCGGCGTGGTGGAAGTGCCGGACCCGCGTCTGGCCAAGCTCGCCGAGATCGTCAAGCCTGAGCGCATCCTGCCGGCAACCGTCGAATTCGTGGACATTGCCGGTCTCGTGGCGGGCGCCTCGAAGGGCGAAGGTCTGGGTAATCAGTTCCTCGCCAACATCCGCGAAACGGACGCCATTACGCACGTGGTGCGTTGCTTCGAAGACGAGAACGTCATTCACGTGGCCGGCAAGGTGAATCCGATTTCGGACATCGAAGTCATCAACACCGAACTGGCGCTCGCCGATCTGGGCACTGTCGAAAAGGCGCTGCAACGCTACACGAAGGCGGCCCGCTCGGGCAACGACAAGGAAGCGGCGAAGCTGGTGGCCGTGCTGGAGAAGGTGGTGCCGGTGCTCAACGAAGCACGTCCGGTGCGCTCGCTCAAGCTCTCCGAAGACGAACTGGCGCTGATCAAGCCGTTCTGCCTGATTACGGCCAAGCCGACGATGTACGTCGCGAATGTGAAGGATGACGGCTTCGAGCACAACCCGCATCTGGACGCCGTGCGCAAGTACGCCGAAGCCGAGAACGCGCCGGTCGTGGCCGTGTGCGCGGCCATCGAAGCGGAGATCGCGGACATGGAAGACGCCGACAAGGCGGAATTCCTGGCCGACATGGGCATGGACGAGCCGGGCCTGGACCGGGTGATCCGCGCGGGCTTCAAGCTGCTCGGCTTGCAGACCTACTTCACGGCGGGCGTGAAGGAAGTGCGTGCCTGGACGATCCACGTGGGCGACACCGCCCCGCAAGCCGCTGGCGTGATCCACACCGACTTCGAGCGCGGCTTCATTCGCGCGCAAACCATCGCGTTCGACGACTACATCCAGTACAAGGGTGAGCAAGGCGCCAAGGAAGCGGGCAAGATGCGCGCCGAAGGCAAGGAATACGTCGTGCACGATGGCGACGTGATGAACTTCCTGTTCAACGTCTGACGCAGGACTACGGTAGCGACACGGGACTTGTGCTGGAAGTGTTTCCAGCGCAAAACCGACAGTGCACCGAGATAAGCAAACGACGCATGCGGCGCGAAACAGCGCCAACGTGCTCCGGCGGTTCTTGCACGCGCCATCAAGGGGAAGGCCCGGAGATTTCAGATCTCCGGGCCTTTTTACATGGGAATGCGATTTGGCGCCGGGCCCCCGGCATCACGCCGCCTGCTGGCGTTGCAAATCGCCCAGCACTTGCCGGATGTAATGTCCTGCGGCTTGCACGCCGGACATGTCGACGCCGGTTTCATAGCCCAGGGCATGCAGGTCCGCGAGCAGTGTCTCGGTGGCCAGATTCCCCGATGCGCCCTCGGCATACGGGCATCCGCCCAGCCCCGCGACCGAACTGTCGAACGTGCGTAGTCCCATCTCCAACGAGGTGCGAACGTTCGCCAGCGCCATGCCGTACGTATCGTGAAAATGGCCCGCCAGACGCTCGGCAGGGATGTCCCTCAGACAAACCTCCAGGAGCCGACGCGTGGACTCGGGTGACCCGCGCCCGATCGTGTCGCCCAGGGAAATCTCGTGGCATCCCATGGCCAGCAGCGCCTGCGCAACCTCCAGGACCGCCTGCGCCGCAACCTCGCCTTCATACGGGCAGCCCAGCACGCAGGACACATAGCCACGCACGGGAACACCCGCCTCCCGCGCCCTTTGCACGACAGGTCCGAAGCGATCCAGACTCTGCGCAATGCTGCAATTGATATTGCGCTGCGAGAAGGTCTCCGACGCCGCGCCAAACACGGCGACTTCGTCACAGCGCGCCGCCAGCGCGGCTTCCAGTCCTTGCAGGTTGGGCGTGAGTGCGCTGTAGCAAACGCCCGGGAGACGTTCGATCGAGGCCATGACTTCGGTGCTGCCCGCCATTTGCGGCACCCATTTGGGCGACACGAACGAAGCGGCTTCGATAAAACGCAGGCCTGCGCGGCTAAGCTGATCGATCAGCTCGACCTTGGCGCTCAGCGGCACGGGCAGCTTTTCATTTTGCAGGCCATCGCGTGGGCCGACTTCCACGATCTTGACCCGGCGGTCCAACAGATGCGACATCGCTGCCCTCCCCTTTCAGAACAGCTTGAGCAGCGCGGGAACGCTGAGCACCGCCGTGTAGTAACCCATGAACTGCACCCCGGTGTTAAAGCCGAAGTTGCGCGAGAGCAATCCGCCCATGAGACCCATCGTCAGGATCACCAGCAGGCCCAGCAGGCCGCCCTCCCAGACGCTGATCACGATGATCAGGCCGACAAAGGTGGCAATGATGGCTTCATGGCTGACCTTGCGCGAGACGAACATCGCAGCGCGACGTGCATAGTTCATCGCAAACGGATACGACACCAGCGCAGCCAGCACCACGGACAACATGCCGTAGCCGAAAAACTCCCAGTGGCTGAGCAGGTTATGCAGATTGTGGGTCTGGCCCGTCGCCGCATCTACCGTAAAGCGGGGCGGTGCATTGAACAACGGCGCCGCAGGGCCGGCAGCCACCGGGCTCAGGGGCAAACCAAAGGCAATCAGCGGGATCAGCGCTTCGGCGATGTACGTGGCTTCCGTCACACCATTACGGGCGCTCAGCACCGTGGTCAGACGGTGATAAGCGTGTTTCACGCGAGCGCCCACCAACTCGCCCAGCACCACGGTCATGGCCACGGGACTGAACACGAACGTGGCGCTGGAAATGGCGGCGGTCGCCAAAGTCCAGCGGGTTTGCGTCCGATCCAGCACTTTGAACGGGTTGGGGAAATAGCCCGACCAGCCTTTGACGTCAGGCGCCAGGTTGAACTGACGAACCTTCTCGCGCAACATGCTTTTGCGACCTGCCGGCGCCATGACGGTAAAGAGGTCGGCGACCAACGGCCCAATGGCGATACCGAGGAAGTAGCTGATGCTGAGCTTGGTGTCGTACTTGGCAGTCAGTGTCTGCAGCGCCAGAATCACCACCACAAACGGCACGAGCAACGCGACCGCTCCCCAGCGGCCCTTGGAGAAATAAGCAATCAGCGCGGCTGCGGCCAGAAAGATCCACGGAGCCGTCTTGGTGATGGTCGCGCCAAACGGCGCCAGCATCACGGCGAACAGCACCGCCAGCGGCACGGCAATGAATGCCGCGACAATGGCGCCAGAGACCATTTTGCGTAACGCGATATGCGGCACGCCAAGCTTGCGCAGCAAGTCTGCGTCCTGCAGCAAAGGCGTAGCGAGCGTATCGCCCGGGATGCCTAGCAACGCGGTCGGAACGGCGTGCGTCATGTGCTTGGCGATGGCCCCGGCCAGAAAGAACGTGAAGACACCGGCGGGTGGTACGCCGAGCAAGACGACAAGCAGAGTGAGCGGTGCGAGCGTCGTGGTTTCATCGGTGCCGGAAACCAGTCCGATGGCCGCGAAGACGATGGCGCCGATCAGGCCCATGCCCGCGGCGACGGCGATTTGTTCAATCAGAAGTGCATCCATGCCGTGTACTCCTCGGGTTATTGGCCATCGCGGCTTTGGGATGTGCCGGGCGTGACGAAGAGTTCGTAGAGCCTGAGCTCCTTGAGCTCCTGCACCACAACGGGGGGAAGGTCGGACACCGCGCCCAGACCGCCGGGTTGCTGCTCCAGCTCACGCAGCACTTCGGCACGCCACTCGGGGTTGCTCGAGATGTCTTCTTCGGTCACCACACGTTTGGGCGGGAACATGCGGGCGCAAATGACGCCGGCGAGCACACAGCCGGCCAGACCGGCGAGCATGGCGTAGGCATGAGCCAGTTGCTTCGATTCGACCACGGAGCTCAGCCAACGGCTGGCGGCAAAAAAACCGACCACGCTGATGCCGATGCCGATCAGGATGGACCAGCTCAGGTGCCTGAGGTCAACGGTATCCCCCCACACCTCCGCGAGTTGCCAGTTCGACGCTTGCTTGTCGGAACGCATCGTCTTGTCTCCTTGCTTGTAGTTATGCCTGTTTTGGATAAAAAAGCCTCGCCCGGCGGCGCCAGACGAGGCGCAAGAGGCTTAGCGCTTGGCGCGAATGTCCTGCAGTATTTCCAACGCGCGGTCGGTGCGTACGTCGTGCTCGGCGGCCAGACGCTTCGCAACGAGTTCCACTTCCTCACCGACGGCGCCGGCAACCAGCGCGATATTACGAGCGTGAAGCGCCATGTGGCCGCGCTGAATCCCTTCGGTGGCCAGTGCACGCAACGCCCCCAGGTTTTGGGCCAGCCCCACGGCAGCGGCAATCTCGCCCAGCTCCTGCGCAGACTTCACGTCCATGATCTTGAGCGCCAGACGTGCCAGCGGATGGGTCTTGGTCGCGCCCCCCACGAGTCCGACGGGCATCGGCAATTCGATCGTTCCCACCAGCGCACCGGTATTGTCCTTTTCCCAGTGCGTGAGCGAGGTGTAGCGCCCGTTGCGGCTGGCGTAGGCGTGAGCACCGGCCTCGACCGCGCGCCAGTCGTTGCCCGTGGCGACGATGACAGGGTCGATGCCGTTCATGATGCCCTTGTTATGGGTGGCGGCGCGGTAGGGGTCGATGGCGGCGAACGTGTACGCGTCGAGCACCCCTTCGATGATGTCTTCCCCCTTGCGCTCCTTGGTCGCGAGCGTTTGGGGCGTCAGGCGCACGCGGGCACGCGCAAGGCGCAGGTCTGCCAGGTTCGACAGAATGCGCAGGCGCACCGAACCGCCCGTAATTTTCTCTATCAGTGGCGAGACCGATTCGGCCATGGTGTTGACGGTGTTCGCCCCCATGGCGTCGCGCACGTCGACGATCAGGTGCATCACGACCATCGGGCCACGGGGCGAATCGGGGAAGACATGGACTTCGATGTCCTTGCAACCGCCGCCCAGACTGATCAGCACTTTGTCCCGGCTATTGGCTTGCGCGAGGATCTCGTCGCGGGCCTTGAACAAGGCCAGTCGTGCCCCGTAAGGATCGCTGATGCCCACGATCTGCACCTGCGCGCGCATCAGCGGCAAGGTGCTCGACGTTTCAAAGCCGCCGTCTTCACGCGCCAGCTTGGCCATATACGAGGCGGCGGCAATGATCGAGGGTTCTTCCACTGCCAGCGGAATCAGAACGTCGCGGCCATTGACGCGGAAGTTACCCGCCACGCCCATGGGCAACTCGAACGTGCCCACCACGTTTTCGATCATGCCGTCAGCCAATGCGGTGGGAAGCGCACCGGCCTGGGTCAGCAGTGCGCGCTCATCATCGCTGAGATTGCACGCGGTGGCGACATGCGCCCAGCGTTGAGCGGGGGTGAGCGCACGGAAATTGGGAAGACGCGAATCGACGGCCATGAAAACTCCTACTCATCCAGATATGGATATCAATACAAGGGGACGGTTGGCCGTGAATTTATGCAAACTGTACCGTTAAATACAGGTACAGTTCGGGAGAACAGTACTGCTGCAACGCAGCATCCCACCCCACTGAATGCGTACTGCTAACGCATGATTCAGGAGACTTGAATGGCCGGTGGTCGTGAGCGTCAGGCCCCGATTGCGGAGCGTTTGGCCGATTTGATAGGGCAGCAAATCACCAATGGCGTGTATCGCGCAGGGGACAAACTACCGTCATTGCGTGAGTTGGCGCATTTGCACAGTTACGCCAAGAACACCGTGGTGGCAGCGTTCGATCTTCTGGTGTCGCGCGGGTTGGTGGAGTCCCGGCGCGGCGCCGGTTTCTATGTCCAGCCTCAGGCACGCCGCGCCACGCCGGAGGAAGACGCCGGGCAGCTCAACCGTGCGATGGATGTGGTCTGGCTGATGCGCGAGCAGCTCAAGACCCAGCCGGATGCGGTCGCCGTGGGCGATGGCTTCCCGCCTGTCGAGTGGCTGGCCGATATGCGCATGGATCGCTATCACCAGAAAGTGGTACGAACCGGGCTCGGCGCCTTGTTCCGCTATGGGAGCCGCTTCGGATATGCGCCGCTGCGCGATAGTCTGGTGCGCAAGCTGGGCGTGTTTGGCATCGGGGTGACACCTCAGCAACTCGTGCTGACCCAGGGCGCGAACGAAGCCATGGATCTGGTCATTCGCTACTTTGTCCCGCCCGGCGCAACGGTGCTGGTGGACGACCCTGGTTACTACCTGCTGTTCGGCAAACTCAAGCTGGCCGGCGCGCGTGTATTGGGCGTCCCGAGGCAGGCCGATGGTCCCGATGTCCACGCGTTGGAGCAGTTGCTGCTCAACGAGCGCCCTCGCTTGTTCTTTACCCAGTCGCTGGCGCATAACCCCACGGGCTCGGACATCAGCGCCGCCAAGGCTTATCGTGTGCTGCAGCTTGCGGAACGTCACAATCTCTTGCTGGTGGAGAACGACCCGTTGGCCGATTTCAAGCCGACCTCGTCGGTGCGTTTGTCCACACTGGATCAGTTGGAACGCACGATTTATATCGGCAGCTTTTCCAAGTCGTTTTCTGCCGCGCTTCGCGTGGGATTCATTGCATGCAGCGAATCGTTGGCCAGCGATCTGGCGGATTTGCGATCGCTCATCCACGTGAGTGGATCGGAGTACTGCGAACGCATGGTCGACGTGATGCTTCGCGAAGGCCACTACGAGCGGCATCTGGTGCGCTTGCGCCAACGCTTGGGCAAGGCGACCGAGCAGGCGTTGGCGTGGTTGGAGAAGCACGACTGCGAAGTCTTCGCGCGCAATCCTCAGTCGCTTTATCTCTGGGTCAAGTTTCCCGGCAATCCCGACGCGATGCGTCTGGCGGAGCGGTTGCTCACCCACAAGGTCACCATGGCGCCGGGACACGTTTTCACCCTCGATTCGAGCCGGGTGTCCCCCTGGTCGCGCTGCAATGTGGGCGCCATGCTCGATCCGCGCTTCGAGGCGGCATTTGGGGCAGTGCTGCAGGGGAGTTAGTCCGTTACGCAACGCCTGGCGGCGTGGCCTGATGACTGCGCCCGGCACCGTTCAGCGCGTCAACAGTCGGTTTTCGAGAACGGTCTGCATATCGCGACGACCGTCGGCGATCAGATAAACGATGACTTGTTTTCCGGTGACCCGATAAATGATCCGATACGGCTTGAACGATACTTGCCGATACTCTTTGATGCCCAGAGAGATCAACTCCCGCGGGAAATTGCCTCTCTCGGGCCATCGCGCCAGCCCGGTCACCGCTTCCATCAATTGGTCCAGCACATACTCCGCGTTCTGCAAGCCATCGAATTCGGAGATGTAGTCGTAAATCGCTTCGAGATCACCCTCTGCACCGTCGGTCAACAACACGTCAAATTCGACCATGGTCCGCGTCACACCCCACCGCTTCGCTTCTTGCGCAGCCGTGCGACGACCTCGGCGACGGGTTTGACTTTACCTGCTGCCACGTCCTGATTTCCCAATGCGAGCACCTTCAGAAGCGCCAATGCTTCCTGAGTCTCCTCGTAGGACGCCACATCTTGCAGAACCGCCTTGGCTTCACCATTTTGCGTGATGACCATTGGCGTGCGTTGCTCAGCCAACGTTGCCAGCACCTCGGCCGCGTTGGCCTTCAGGTAGCTGATGGGCTTCACTTGCGTCGAATAGCGCATTTCCATATGTCCGATTCCCGAATAGGACTAAATATAGTCTTTTTGTAGTCTCACCTCAAGATTGCCATCCTTCCCGAATGATCTGCGCGATTTGCTCGCCCGTCGCACGGTTGTGCGCCTGCACCAGCGCGACAGCGCCCGCGTCGTCCCCGGCCTCGCACAAGCGCAGCAATTCGCGATGTTCCTCATGCGAGCGCGCAGCATTGCGCGGCTTTTGCCAGGTCAGAAAGAGATAACGGCCGAGATTCAGACGCGCCGTGGCGATCGCCCGCTGGAAGTACGGACGCTCCGCCTTCGCGTAGAGCATGCCGTGGAACGCGGCATTGCGCGTCACAATGTCCGCCAGGTCCGTGGCGGCCTCCAGCGCGTCCAGCGCCGCTCTGGCGCGGGCGAGATCCGCGCGTGAAAGATTCGGCATGGCCAGCGCCATCAGGCGCCCCTCCAGCAACGCCCGAAAATCCGCCAGTTCCAGCGCGTCGTCCTCGGTGAGCGACGTCACCACCGTGCCGCGATTCATGCGACTCACCGCAAGTCCGTCCGACGCGAGCATGGTCAACGCCTCGCGCACCGGCACGTGACTCACCCCCAGCGCAGCAGCCAGATGGTCCTGCCGCAAGGCCTCGCCCGGCTTCAACTCACCACGGCCGATCTGCTCCCTCAGCGCTTCGTATGCCCGCTCGACTGCGGTTCCCGTGCCCGACTCCTGACGCATCGTTCGCCTCTTTCGGTTAACAATATATAATCACATCAAATTATATATTATTTAGAAAAGGTGACGTCCATGTCTGTACCCAGCCCGTCCTCACCACCCTCACCATCGCCTTCGTCGACATCGACTCCCGACGCCTTCCACCCCGAACGCCTCTGGCAGCATGCGCTGCTCGCCGGCCTGTGTGCTGTGGCGGGCGTCGCGCTGCACGCGGCAGGGTTGCGCGGCGATCCGCTCGCTGTGGCGGTCGTCCTTTTGCTCTGCCTCAGTTACTGGGCCACGGGCTGGCTGCCGGACTTCGTCGTATCGCTGCTGTTGATGTTTCTGCTCGCCACGTGCACGTCGCTGGGCGCGAACGTCGTCTTCTCCGGCTTCACATCGAGCGCGTTCTGGCTGGTGTTCAGCGGCGCGGTGATCGGCATGGCGCTGAACGTCACCGGGCTGGGCGAACGTGTCGCCTCGCGGCTGGCCGACCATTGCGGCCGAGCGTACGGGCTCGCACTCACCGGGTTCGTTGCCATCGCATTCGCGCTGTCGATCGTGATGCCCTCGACACTCGGTCGCATCGCCATTCTCACGCCCATCGTGCTGAGCTTCTGCGACCGCGTCGGCCTCACGCCGGGCCGCCCGGGGCGTATCGGCCTGATGCTCGCCACGGCCCTGGCCAGTTGCGAACTGTCCACCGCGATCTTGCCCGCCAATCTGCCCAACCTCGTCATGGCGGGTACCGCCGAAACGGTCCTCGGCCTGCATCTCGGTTATGGCGAGTACGCAATCGCGCTCGTGCCCACACTCGCCATCGTTCGGGGCATCGTGCTCGTCGTCGTGGCAAAACGGCTATTCCCGGATCGTCTGACGACACCCCGCGCAGAGAACGGGTCTGACGCCACGGCGCGCGACACCCCCATGAGCGCACACGAAAAGCGGCTTCTCGCCGCGCTCACGCTCATGCTTGCGCTCTGGCTTACCGAACCGTGGCACCACGTTGCCGCGGGTTGGGTCGGGCTGGGCATTGCATTGCTGTGTCTGGGCCCGCTGCGTCTCGTGAATGCCGACGCCTTCCTCAAGCAGGTCAAACTTGCCCCGCTGTGGTTCGTCGCCGCCATCATCGGCCTGACGGCAGCCGTCGATCACGCAGGACTCGCCAACGCATTGCGCCCCTTGCTGGCCCATCTCGATCTGGCACAACTGTCGACGATGCTCGCTTATCTGGGGCTGGTTGTCCTGTCGATCGTCCTCACGTTCCTTGTCACGTCCAACGCCGCGCCCGCGCTCTACACGCCACTGGTACCGGCCCTCGCCGTCGGCGCCCCGCTTGGCGCAACGGCCATTTTGCTCACGCAGGCAGTCGGCATCTCGACCATCGCGCTTCCCTATCAGGCTCCGCCGCTCGTGCTCGCCATGGCGCTCGCCGGCATTGGCATCCGGGACGCAACGCGCTACTGCATTGCCACCGCGCTTGTCGCGCTGCTGAGTGTCGTGCCACTGACCGCCGTGTGGTGGCACGTCATGGGTTTGCTGTCGCTTCGCTGACCTGAATACGCCACTGTCGAGCTTTCATTTCAAACGCTGGTTTGCGAGACGAACACGGAGCTACCATCGGACGGACACCGATACGGTGGATGTCAATCGTTTCGCAGACCATCTCGTCTACTATGAAATCGCATGGGGAATGCCCTGCTTGAGGGACTCGCCCGCATGCCGCCACAATCGCTCATCAGCCAGGAAAACAAGCGGCGACAAGCGACAACGAGCCACAACAAGCAACGACGAGCAACAACGAGCAACAACGAGCGCCGCCCGCCATACCGAAACTCCGAAGGCAGTCACCGTAGTCGAACCAAGCCGTTTCATGCAGCCAAGGGGAGTCTTGCATGACATCGAAGCCGTCGGCTGTCACCGAAGCCACACCTCCAGCGCCGTCCACGCCATGCGGGCCTGGTGCGCGTCGGCACTGGTCCGAGGACAGCGCGCGGCTGCGCTTTTATGGCGGCGCCGGAATCTTCATGACGCTCGCGGTGCTGTGCGTGTGGGCGTATCGGTACTTTCTGTCGGGCACGCCGACCATCAGCCCCGCCGCTGTCGACTTCCTGCCGTTCTGGGGGGCCGCGCACTTCGTGCTGCACGGCCACGCGATCGACGCCTATGACGTCGAGCTGATGTCGAAGCTCCAGATTGCAGAACAACCGTGGGCGGCAAACCTCGGTGGCTACCTGCCGTGGTTGTATCCGCCGGTGATGATGGTCTTTGTCACGCCGTTCGCGCTGTTGCCTTACGTCTACGCTTACGTCTTGTATGCGTTGATCGGTCTGAGCCTCTATTACGCCGCATTGCGACGCACGCTCCGCTGGCCCGACGCGCGCGTGCCGACGCTCGGGTTTCCCGGCGTCATGCTCGTGATCGTGACCGGCCAGATCGCCCTCTATACCACGGCGCTTGCGGGCTTCTCGCTCGCCATGCTGCGCAAACGGCCCGTATGGGCCGGGGTATTCGCCGGACTGCTTTTCGTCAAGCCGCACGTCGCCCTGCTCTTTCCCCTCGCCTTTCTTTGCGCACGCGAGTGGCGCGCGCTCGCCGCGTGCATCGTCACCGTCGTCGGCACGACGTTGCTCGCCGCTACGCTCTTCGGCGTCGACGTCTATGCCGCCTTCCTGCACGCCTCGACCTTCGCTCGCGAGAGCATCTCCAACGGGGCGGCACAGATCGCGCGCGTGCCGACCTTCTTCATCACGGCGCGCATGCTGGGGGCGCCAGTCGGCGTGGCAGCAGCGATTCATGCGGTCATCGCGCTAGGCGCCGTCGCGGTCCTGATCGACTTCTGGCGGCGCCCCGGGGTGTTTGCCCTGCGCGCCGCCACGCTCGTATGCGCCACGACACTCGTCAGTCCCTACCTCTACGACTACGATCTCGCGCTGCTCGCCGTCGTCATCGCCTGGTATGTGCGAGACGGCGTCGCACGGGGATGGCTGCGCGGCGAACGGGAATGGCTCGTGCTGTTGTGGATTACGCCGATGCTCGGCCTGCTGGGATCGATGCAGATCGGCGTCCAGTTCCTGCCGTTCATCACGCTGGGTACGCTCGTCATGTTGTGGCGACGTCGCCGTCGCCTCGCACATGTTGCCGATGCCAGCCACCCCGCACACACCGACGGCGATCGTGCCGTCGCACCGCTGCGCCGCACTGACTCCACGCCCGCGTTCACGAGGTAATCGCCATGCCCCGCGCCGCTGCCCGTACCGATACCTCCCGCGCGTCAATGTCATCATCAGCGTCGTCATCGACACAGTTTCGCGCGCCGCTCATCTCGCTCGTCGTGCCCTGTCACAACGAAGCGCCGGCACTCGACGCGTTCTATCGCGCCGTGGCCCCGGTGCTCGACGGCGTCGCCAACGCGCGCTTCGAGATCATCTGCGTGAACGACGGCAGCACCGACGACACGCTGGGCGCATTGCTTGCGCTCAGGCGCGAAGACCCGCGCATCCGCGTCATCGATTTCACGCGCAACTTCGGTAAGGAGGCGGCCTTGAGCGCGGGCATCGACGAGGCGGTGGGCGACGCCGTCATCCCCATCGACGCCGACCTTCAGGACCCACCGGCGCTCATCCCCGTGATGATCGAACGCTGGCGCGACGGCGCCGAGGTCGTGCTGGCCAAGCGCACCAATCGCGCGAGCGACAGCGTCGCCAAGCGCGTGGCGGCGGGACTCTATTACCGCGTGCACAATCGGCTCTCGGAGGTAAAGCTGCCGGAGAACGTCGGTGATTTTCGCCTGATGGACCGGCGAGTCGTGAATGCGATCCGGCGACTGCCCGAGCGCCGCCGCTTCATGAAGGGCCTGTTCGCATGGGTGGGGTTTCGCACCCAAATCGTGGAATACGTGCGCGAGCCACGCAGCGCGGGCGAGTCGAAGTTCTCCGGATGGCGCCTGTGGAACTTCGCACTCGAAGGCATTACCAGCTTCAGCACCGTGCCGCTTCGCTGCTGGACTTACATCGGCGTCTCGCTCGCCCTGCTCTCGCTCGCTTACGGCAGCTACATCGCCCTGCGCACGATCATTCACGGGGTAGACGTGCCCGGCTACGCATCGCTGCTTGTCGGGGTTCTGTTCCTTGGCGGAATTCAACTCGTGGGCATCGGCGTGATCGGCGAGTATGTCGGACGCATCTATTACGAATCGAAGGGACGTCCGCTGTATCTCGTACGCTGGCGTTATCAGACGGGCGTAAAGATCAGTCACCTGCCGTCGCGCGCCGGCATGCGCGTACAGCCGCGCCCCGTCACACGCGCCGATATGTCCAGTAACGATGGAGCAGGAAAGTCGTCGGCGGCACGATCAGCACGACCGCCGCGATCCCGCTCCAATGGTTGCCTCCCAGATGCTCGACCGTTCGTGCGACGACTGTCGTGAGCATCAGTCCGAACACCGACACCGGCAGGAATCGCGCGAGGCTCGTGCGGTGTACGCGCGCAGAAAAGCTCCATAGCGTATTAAGCAGATAGGAGCACGGCGTCGCGACGCAGAATGCGACGGCATTGGCGAGTACCGAACCCGCGCCGAACGCCTCGATCAGCGTGATCGCCACGATCACATGCACGGCCGTTGAAATCGCGCCGGACACTCCGAACCGCATCAATGGCACCACCAGCGTGCGCACATGCGGCGACGCGCGCAGGCGTTGCAGGCGCGTGGCGCCTTCTTGAGCAGATATCTGACGCGAGTCCGGCATCGTTTCGGTCACGCTGGCAAGTGAGTTCGGCGTTGGTTCACCTGACGATACCAGCACACGCGCGAGTTGCCACGAAATGTTTGCAATGCAACATGGAGGCACGGCCCCGTCAGGGTTGGACGAATAAGAATTTATGCCATTTTCGCGGAACATGGGTTGCATGCCTGTACGAGACGTCTAGGATTGCGAGGTACTCCGTAATGAAAAGACGACGTCCGACAACGACAGGAGGAAGACAATGCAACGCCCCAACGCCATCCACGCCGCCAGTGTTCTGGCCTTTGCCGTCACGACGTGGAGCGCCGCTTCGCACGCAGCCGACGCCACCGCAACTCCCCCCGCATCTCTCCTCGCTTCCGCGGCGCCCGTTACTTCGCAAACCATGCAGGTCGAGGGGCTGTCGCAACCCGCCGATATCCTGATCGATCGCAACGGCGTGCCGCACATCTTCGCCGCAAACGAGCGCGACGGCTTTTTCGTGCAGGGTTTCAATGCGGCGCGCGATCGTCTGTTTCAGATCGACCTCTGGCGACGCCGGGGGCTGGGCCAGTTGTCCGAAGTGTTCGGGCGCGCCTATGTGGCGCAGGACGACGCCGCGCGCCGCTTCGTCTATCGCGGCGACATGGCGACCGAATGGCGTCGATATGGCCCGGATGCCAAGCCGGCCGCCGAGGCGTTCGCCGCTGGCGTGAACGCCTACATCGACTGGCTCGCCCGGCATCCCGATCAGATGCCGTACGAATTCAAAAAGGTGGGCTACTGGCCCGCGAAGTGGTCTGCCGAGGACATCGTTCGCATTCGCAGCCACGGCCTGACCCGCAACCTGAAGAGCGAAGTCGCCCGCGCGAAAGTGGTTTGCAAGGCGTCGCTCGATGCAGACGGCGTGCGTGTCGGCCTCCAGCCCGCATGGAAGACGCAGGTGCCCGACGGGCTGGACCCGTGCCTGCCCGACGACTTGCTCAAGGTCTTCGACCTCGCCACGCAAGGCGTGAAGATCACGAAGGAATCGCTGCAGCACGCCAATGCCGACGTCGTGCAATTGGCGGAAAACGGCCCTTACGACGTTTCCACGGAATCGGCCGAAGGCAGCAACAACTGGGTCGTCTCGCCGCAGAAGTCGGCCACCGGCCGCCCCATCATGGCGAACGACCCGCACCGTGCCTTCGCCGCGCCGAGCCTGCGCTACATCGTGCAGGTCAGCACCCCGACCCTCAATCTCATCGGCGCGGGCGAGCCCGCGATCCCCGGCGTCGCCATCGGGCATAACGGCACCATCGCGTTCGGACTCACGATTTTCAATATCGACCAGGAGGATCTGTACGTCTACGACCTGAACCCGGCGAACCCCGATCAATACCGATACCGAGGGAAGTGGGTGCCGATGCGAACGGTGCACGAGACCATCGATGTGCGCGACGGTGCACCGGTGCAGACCGATCTCAAGTTCACGAAGCACGGTCCGGTGATCTATGTCGACGCGGCCCGGCATCATGCGTATGCCGTGCGTACCGCGTGGCTGGAGCCGGGCATGTCGCCCTACTTCGACGCCATGCGCTACATGCGCGCGAAGACTTTCGCCCAGTTCCAGACGGCGCTCGATACGTGGGGGGCGCCAACGGTCAACCAGGTCTATGCAGATACGTCGGGCAATATCGGCTGGGTCCCGAGCGGCATGGCCCCGATTCGTCCTAACTGGGACGGCCTGATGCCGGTGCCAGGAGACGGCCGCTACGAATGGGCGGGCTTCTGGCGACGCGATCAGCTGCCGTCGGCCTATAACCCGGCGAGCGGTTATTTCACGACATCCAACGAAATGAACATGCCGGCGGGCTATCCGTACGCGCAGCGCAAGCTCGGCTTCGAGTGGACGAACGGCTCGCGTCACGCACGTATCGACGAAGTCCTCAAGGCGAAGGACAAGGTGTCGCTGGAGGACTCCGAGCGGTTGCAGAACGATATCGTGTCGATACCGGCGCGGCGTCTGGTGGCGCTGCTCGCACCGCTGTCCAGCGACGATCCGCAAACGTCAGCGGCGCTTACACTTCTCAAGGGGTGGGACGCCCACATGGGGGCCGACTCGGCGCAAGCCGCGCTCGAAGAAGTCTGGTTCAGCCGACACCTGGGACGCGCGTACAAGAACGCCGTGCTGCCGAAGTCCGCGGCAGACACCTTCGGCGCTCCCGACCCGGCGGCCATGCTCGACGCGCTTGAGCAGCCTGCGGCGCGTTTCGGTGCGAACGCCAACGCCAAGCGCGACGCCGTGTTGCTTACGAGTCTCGGTGAGGCGTGGGGGGAAATGATGAGGCTGCAAGGTACCGATCCGGGCACCTGGCAATGGGGCAAGCTCCATACGAACCTCAATGCCCATCCGCTCGCAGACGCCGTGGACGCCGAGATGCGCGCCAAACTCAACGTCGGTCCGCTGGCGAAAGGAGGCAGTCCGTTCACGCCGAACCAGTCGACCTACCGCGTGAGCGACTTCCGTCAGACGAACGGCCCGTCGTTCCGGATCGTGGTCGACGTGGGCAACTGGGACAACACGCGCGCGATGAACCTGCCGGGCGAGTCGGGCAACCCGGACAGCCCGCACTACCGCGATCTGGCGCAAAAGTGGCTCGACGGCGAGTATTTCAAGCTGCCGTATTCGCGCGAGGCGGTGGAAGCGGCGACGGAGTCACGTTTGCATCTGGTGCCGGCGACGGCACGTTGACGTGTCACCGCGCGCGATACGCGCGGCGACATGAATGGAGCAGCGCTCGATAACGTCCCGCGGACGCTTATCGAGCGCAGATCGAGCGCCAATCGACCACCTAACCCCTTAGCGAGCGCTCCTGGCGCGTCGCCTGAGGGTCGGTGGAGCGCGCATCAGTGCCCGCCGGGTACAAACTCCGATTTGTCGCGTTTGATGCTGCGCGAGTCGACCGCGTTGGTCGGCACCAGCAGCAGCAAGAGCATGACGCCGATCGAAATCGCGAGGATCGACAGGAACGTGAGGTGCAGCGAGTGTTGCAACACGGCGCGGATCGCCTCGTCGGCCACCGACGACACGCCGCGATCCTCCAGCACGTGGCGCAGTTGATCGGAGGTCACAGGCGCGAGGCCACTCGAATGCGTCAACCCGAAGTTGAGCACGGCGCCGAAAAGCGTCGCGCCCAGCGTGCTGCCAAGATTTCGCGAGAAGATGTTCGACGCCGTGGCGCTGCCGCGCTGCGACGGATCGACGATTTCCTGAATCAGCACCAGTGCGCTCACACTGCCCGTGCCCATCGAGAAACCCATCAGCAACGAGCCAAAACCGGCGAGCAACGGCGAACTGCTCGGGCCGAGCAACGCAAAAACGAGCCCGCCAAGCGGCATGAGCAGACTGCCGCCGACAAGAATGCGCCGCAGGCCGAAGCGCGTGAACGTCTTCGCGGCGAACGTGGCGCCGATGGGCCAGCCGACCATGATCATCGTGAGCGCCATGCCGGCGACGACCGGTGTCTGACGCAGCACGCCCTGCGCATACATTGGCAGGAAGGTGGTCAGTCCCATGAGCACCATGCCGGAGAGCAACGTCGCCGCATTGGCCGCCGCAATCGGGCGGCGACTCCACAGGGCAAACGAGATCATCGGGTCCTTCGCGCGGCGCTCCTGCCAGACGAAGAGGACGACGGCGACAGCACATACGAGTATGCCGCCCCAGACATGCGTGTCGGTGAACGCATTTGCGTCGGTCAGGGCAATCATCAGCCCGGCCACCGCGATCGTGAAGAACACGGCGCCCATCACGTCGATGCTTGGTCGCTGACGCGGCGCGTCTTCATGCAGATAAGCCACGAAACCGGCAGCGGCAAGCAGGCCGATGGGAATGTTGATCCAGAAAATCCACGCCCACGACAGATCGCGAATGATGAGACCGCCGAGCATCGGGCCAAGCACTGCCGAGATGGCCCAGACGCTGGCGAGCCAGCCCTGTACCTTGCCGCGCTCGCTGATCGGGTAGTAATCGGCAATGATCACGAGGCTGACCGGCTGAATGCACGCGGCGCCTACGCCCTGCAACAGACGGAATGCGATCATCGCGGGCATGGACCACGCGAGCCCGCCGCCGAGCGAGGCGATGAGAAAAACGGCAATGCCCACGAGAATGACCGGCTTGCGACCATAGAGGTCGGCGAGTTTGCCGAACACCACCGTCATGGCCGTCTGCGCGAGCAGAAAGGCGGAAAAGACCCAGCTGTAGAGATTCAGGCCACCCAGTTGGGCGACGATTTGCGGCATGGCCGTCGAGATGATCGTGGCTTCGATGGCCACCATAGACGTTGCCGCCATGACGGATGCCACAATCAATGGCCGCACGGAATTGCGTGTCGCAGACATGTTTTTTTGTGAAGTGGGGGTGCGTAACAACTTGCGAGAAAGGCGCGACACCCCTGTCGGGCGCAGCAGCCACGCCAGATGGCGGAAGACGGGGATCGAACGTGGCGGCGATGCCGCACGCGTAGTCAAGACGACTTGGGCCTGGCGATGGCGACAAGCATAGCCCAATGCAGCAAAACGCGTATGACGCTCGCCGAACTGCCTCGCGGTTCCTCCCGAAAGCCTTGCACGGTGCGGGCAAGTGCCGGTTCGTTCCGACAAGCCCCTGCTCACCCTCAGGTTTTGGAAGGTTTTGGACGACGAAATACCCGCGCGATGCCGATGCCGATGCCGAAGGCGAGCGCCGAAAGCCGAAAGCGTTACACCGTTGCGGGATGACGACGTTTGGCGTCCCGAAATCCGACACGGCCTTGCGGCTTATCGTCGCAGCGCTCTCCGACGGCTTACCGGCTCATCGGCGCATCGATTCGCGCGATTATCACGGCGCGAGAATCCGGCTCGCGATCCACGCGAGCACGGGAACCGCACCGTGAACGGCCTCATGCAGTGCCGCGATTGCGCTTGATCACGCCGTAGATCGCCAGCAGTACGATCGCGCCGATGATCGAAGCGATCCAGCCGGCCGACTCGCCTTCGGTATAGAGGTGGAGGAACTGGCCGACATACCTGGCGAGCAGCGCGCCAGCAATGCCGAGGATGATGGTCATGATGATGCCCATGCTGTCCCGCCCGGGATGCAGGGCGCGCGCGATGAGACCAACGATCAGACCGACGACGATGGTGCCGATAATGCCCATGACGTACCTCCAAGGACGGGAACCCGAACGCAGTATAGCCCCGATTTCCGAAGGCTCGCGCCGGATCCCCACACCCCGCCGGTCCGCCTGTTGTATTCGCCCGACGGCGCCGGCCGACATCTGATATATCAAGAGAAAGCCCATGCGGCCGCCGGGACGCCGGACATCGCTATGCCGGGTATAAGGGATGCCTATTTGTCAAAAATGGGCGTCTGCGCGATGATGGAGCACGCAATTCAGAATGCGCGGGCGGCGTGGCGCCACGGAAACGGGCATCGCGTCGACGCGCTATAATCAGGGGCTATCAGATCCCCCACATCATGCAACTGCTCGCTCTCGGCCTGAACCACCACACGGCGCCCGTCTCGCTGCGCGAACGGGTGGCGTTTCCGTTCGAGCGGATCGAACCGGCGCTGGCGGGTCTCAAGAGCCTGTGGACGAGCAGCGGCAAGTTGAGCGCCCCCGAGGCCGCCATCCTGTCGACGTGCAACCGCACCGAGATCTATTGCGTGACGGACGACGCCGCGGCCCGCGAGCGCGCGGTGCACTGGCTTTCCCAGTTCCACAACATTCCCGCCGGCGATCTCGCTCCCCATCTATACGCCCTGCCCCAATCCGACGCAGTTCGCCACGCCTTTCGCGTCGCCAGCGGTCTGGACTCGATGGTGCTCGGCGAGACACAGATCCTGGGGCAGTTGAAAGACGCGGTGCGCACCGCCTCCGAGGCCGGCGCCCTGGGGACGTATCTGAATCAGCTTTTCCAGCGCACGTTCGCCGTGGCCAAGGAAGTCCGTGGCCAGACCGAGATCGGGGCACATTCGGTGTCGATGGCCGCCGCTGCGGTACGTCTCGCGCAGCGCATCTTCGAGAGCATCAGTACGCAAAAGGTACTGTTCATCGGCGCGGGCGAGATGATCGATCTGTGCGCCACGCACTTCGCTGCGCAAAACCCGAAAGCCCTATACATCGCAAACCGGACTGCCGAGCGTGGCGAAAAGCTCGCCGAACGCCTGGGCGGCACGGCCATCCGCTTGTCGGAGTTGCCACAGCGGTTGCACGAGTTCGATATCGTCGTGTCGTGCACGGCGAGTACCCTGCCGCTGATCGGCCTCGGTGCGGTCGAGCGCGCCATCAAGGCGCGCAAGCACAAGCCGATGTTCATGGTCGATCTGGCCGTGCCACGCGACATCGAACCGGAAGTGGGCCGTCTGGCCGACGTCTTCCTGTACACCGTCGACGATCTCGGCGCGGTCGTACGTGAAGGGAATGCGCTGCGTCAGGCTGCCGTCGCGCAAGCCGAGGCGATCATCGAGACCCGTGTGCAGAACTTCATGCAGTGGCTCGACGCACGCAGCGTCGTGCCGGTCATTCGCGACATCCACGGCTCTGCCGAGGCCATGCGCGTGGCGGAACTCGAGCGTGCCCAGCGCATGCTCGCGCGTGGCGACGACCCTGCCGCCGTGCTCGAAGCCCTGTCCCAGTCCCTCACCAAGAAATTCCTGCACGGCCCGACCCACGCGCTCAATACGGCGCGCGGCGATTCGCGCGAGCAAATCATTCACCTCATTCCCGAACTGTTCCGCACCTCGGGAACCGCCGACAAATAGATGAAAGCGAGCATGCAAGCCAAGCTCGACCAATTGACGCAACGTCTGGTCGAGCTTGATGGCCTATTGAGCCAGGGCGATGTCACCCGCGACCTGGACAACTACCGCAAGCTCACGCGCGAACATGCCGAGCTGGCACCTGTCGTCGCGCAATATCAGCAATACCGCCAGGCGCACAACGATGTGGCGGCGGCGCAGGAAATGGCGTCCGATCCGGAAATGCGCGAGTTCGCCGAAGACGAGGCCGCCACCGCCCGCGCCCGCATGGAAGATATGGAGGGCACGCTGCAACGCATGCTGCTGCCGCGCGACCCCAACGACGACCGCAACATCTATCTGGAAATTCGCGCCGGCACCGGGGGAGACGAATCGGCGCTGTTCGCGGGCGATCTGCTGCGGATGTACACGCGCTACGCCGAACGGCAGCGCTGGCAGGTTGAAATCATGTCGGCGAGCGAATCGGATCTGGGCGGGTACAAGGAAGTGATCGTCCGTTTGGTCGGTCAGGGTGCGTATTCGCGTCTGAAGTTCGAGTCGGGCGGCCATCGGGTGCAACGTGTGCCCGCGACCGAAACGCAGGGGCGCATTCATACCTCCGCCTGCACCGTGGCCGTCATGCCGGAAGCCGACGACGTGGCCGATGTCGAAATCAATCCGGCCGACATTCGCATCGATACGTTCCGCGCCTCGGGCGCCGGCGGCCAGCACGTCAACAAGACGGATTCGGCCGTGCGCATCACGCACCTGCCCACGGGTATCGTCGTGGAGTGTCAGGACGACCGCTCGCAGCATCGCAACAAGGACAAGGCGCTCAAGGTACTGGCCGCTCGCATCAAGGACGCCCAGTTGCGTGCTCAGCAAGCCAAGGAAGCGGCCACCCGCAAGAGTCTGATCGGCTCCGGCGATCGCTCGGAGCGCATTCGCACATACAACTTCCCGCAGGGGCGGATGACGGATCACCGCATCAACCTCACGCTTTACAAGCTCGAATACATCATGGACGGCGATCTCGACGAGATGATCAACGCGCTGGTGACCGAGCATCAGGCGGAACTGCTCGCGTCGCTGGGCGAGGCCGTCTGATGACATCGGGCGTGCATGGGGACAATGCGAAGAAGACCGATGCCGCCACCGTGGCGACACTGCTGCGCGAGCCCGGCTTGCCGCCCGCGGAGTCGCGCATTCTGCTCGCCCACATACTCGGCTGGACCCGCACCCAACTGATTACCCGCGACCGTGAGCCCCTGGCGCCGGAGACGCTCGCCGCCTACCGGTCGCTTCATGCGCGGCGCGCGGCAGGCGAGCCTATCGCCTATCTGACCGGCACCCGCGAATTCTTCGGCCTGACGCTCAAGGTGAGCCCCTCGGTGCTCATCCCCCGTCCCGAGACGGAACTGCTTGTGGAACTGGCGCTGGCTCGACTCGAAGGACGCCGCATGCCGCGCGTGCTCGATCTGGGCACCGGCAGCGGCGCCATCGCGTTGGCTATTGCGCATGGGCGTCCCGACGCAGAGGTGACCGCCCTGGATCGTTCGGCGAACGCCCTCGATGTCGCCCGGGAGAACGCTCGCCAATTGGGGCTGGAGGCTCGCGTCCGGTTCCTCGAAAGCGACTGGTATGGCGCGCTGCCTGCCGAGACCGCCCCGTTCGACATCATCGTCTCCAATCCACCCTACATCGTCTCGGGCGACGAACACCTCTCGCAGGGCGACCTGCGCTTCGAGCCGGTCGATGCCCTGACCGACCATGCCGACGGGCTGGCGGCCTTGCGCGTTATCGTGGCAGGGGCGCCGTCGCGACTGCTGCCCGATAGCTGGCTGCTGTGCGAGCACGGCTACCATCAGGCGCCGGACGTCAGGGCGCTATGCACGGCAGCGGGGTTCGTGGACGTGATGTCCGAGCGCGACCTTGCCGGGATTGAGCGCACCACCGGTGGTCGACACGTCTGAGCGGCATCCGACGAACGCGCCCGAAAACCGCTAAAATGCCGGATACGCCGACTTTCCGGCATCCCCACGAGCTTCCGATCATGACTACCCAGCAACGTATCCAGCAAATCGTCTCCGAGCATCCCGTCGTCCTGTTCATGAAGGGCAACGCGCAATTTCCGATGTGCGGCTTCTCGGGCCGTGCCGTGCAGATTCTGAAGGCTTGCGAAGTCAACGATCTCTTCACGGTCGACGTGCTGCAAGACGACGAAATCCGTCAGGGCGTGAAGGAATTCGCCAACTGGCCGACCATTCCGCAGCTCTACATCAACGGCGAATTCATCGGCGGCTCGGACATCATGATGGAGATGTACCAAAGCGGCGAACTCAAGCAGATCATCGCCGAACTCGCCTGATCTCTCGGTCGTTCCGGCTTTCGCAGCGAGGGCGCCGCGTCCAATGACTGTCTCAAACGTTTCGAACGTTTCGACGCAAGTTCCCGGCGCGCGCACGCCGGTGCGTCTGATCGTCGCCATAACGGGGGCAACAGGCGCCGTGTACGGCGTGCGTCTGCTCCAGCGCCTGCGCGCGATGGGCGGCGTCGAAACGCATTTGATGGTGTCGGGCGCGGGCTGGCTCACGCTGCGCCACGAACTGGGGATGGATCGCGCCGAGGTGCAGGCGCTGGCCGATCAGTATCACAGCGTGCGCGAAATCGGCGCGAACATCGCCAGCGGCTCCTTCGCCACGGCGGGAATGGTCGTCGCCCCCTGTTCGATGAAGACACTCGCGAGCGTGGCGCACGGCCTCTCGGATAACCTGATCGCGCGCGCCGCCGACGTCACCCTGAAGGAGCGCCGTCGCCTCGTGCTGATGGTGCGCGAAACGCCCTTCAACCTCGCCCATCTGCGCAACATGACGGCCGTCACCGAGATGGGCGGCATCGTCTACCCACCGCTACCTGCGTTCTACAACCGTCCGGCTTCGCTCGATGCGATGGTCGACGACACTGTCGCGCGCGTCATCGACCTGTTCGCGATTGCGCCGCCCGTCGCCTCGAGCTGGGACGGCCTCGGCAAGGACGCGGAAGCCTGAGATCCGCCGGTTTTGCGAGTCACCGGGTCCATGTCCCGGGCTTTCGCCTGTACGCCTTCGGCACTGCACCGCTACGCCTTACCGCCTCATCCCACCGCGCGCACTTTTCATCGCACGCCATCCACCCAGCGCTGCAACGTATCGAGCGCCCCGTGCGTCTGCCCGGCGGCGGACGCCGGCGTTTGCACGCACAATTCCAGCATGACGTCGTTCGGATCCAGCAGATAGAGATGTTCGCCGTCGTCATGACGCTCCACGGCGAACGGCACCTCATGGGCATTCAGGCGGGACTTCCAGCGATCGAGCGCCTCGCGCTCGGACACACGCAACGCCACATGGTGGATCTGCGTGGCCGGCGTATCGGGATGGGGATGGGGTTCGGGCGCGAGTCCGTCGCAATTGAAAAAGGCCAGCGCCTGTCCGGGCGCGATCTGATAGCTCACGAGCAGATAGGGCTTGCCCCACAGACGGCTCATGCCGCTCTGCGCCCCTGCCAGCGTGAAACCCATGACCTCGACGTAGAATCGGTGTGTGAGTGTCGCGTCGTAACTCGGATACGCGACATGATCGATCGCCACAGGGGACACAGGAGTGACGCGTGCCGCAGATTCGACGGCGGGGCTGGGGTCCAAAACGGCCTGGTTCATCACGATCCCCCGGATTGCAAAGTGGCGACGGCATTCGGGAAACTGCGTTTGTAGTGTAGTCCTGCAACCCGCGTGGCATCAACCGAGTGCCAGCGAGAGCCGCATGGACTATAGTGAAAACGCCACACTTTGCGTGGCGGGCCGCATGCCCGCACGCATCCCCCCAGTGGTGTGACAGGTTTGCGACCGGAGTTTGACATGGAGACCGCCCTCTTCTCCCTTTCGCCTGTTGTCGTCTACGCCGTCGTGACGCTCGTGTTCGTCATGCTCGTGCTTGTGGTCCCCGCCGGCGCCCGATGGCGCAATGTCGCCTGGCCGGCCGCCATGCCGCCGCTCTCGCCGCATCGTCCCGGGGACTTGCTCGGCACCCCACGCACGCCCTATTGGCGCTCGCCGAACGACACGCAGGATTTGCGGCGTCCGTCGTATTTCGCGACCTCCGCGCGTCGCGGTCGTCGTCCGGCCAGCTTCCTCGCACCGCGCGATCACGAACGTCGCTGAAGGTCCCTGCCAGGCGTTCATGCGAGCTGCCCGGGCGCGAACGCGCTCGGCGCATCTGCCGTCTCCTCCCCCCGCAATCGCAAGACGACCTCCTCGTCGATACCGGCCAATCGGGTTAAACGCTGCCGTTGGCTGCCGCCGGTGATCGCTGTCCCGTTAATCGTTGGCGTAAATCGTTGCCGTTAATCGTTGACGTTAATCGCCTTCCGGTTCCTTACGCCTTGTTACATCTGTAGTGCCGCCGTAGCACCGCGCTTCGCGGGTCATCCGTAAAATTCGATTCACGGATCGCGCGCCGCCGTGCCATACGACATACGTCAGGGCACCGCGGACACGGGAGCGACAAGTCGAAAAAGGAGAACAGATGCAACGTCATTTCTGGATCGCGACGGCGGCCGTGGCAGGCCTGGCCGCCGCCTTCACCACAAGTAGCGCGTTTGCGCGTACCGACGTTTCGGTCAACATCGGGATTCCCGGCCCCGCCTTCGTGGCACCGGCCCCCATGTATGCGCCGCCGCCGGTCGTCTACGGCCCGGCACCGGTGGTCGTCGCACCACCGCCGGTCGTCTACGGCCCGCCGCCTCGCTACTGGCGCGGGCCGCCGCCGCGCCACTGGCATCACGAGCGCGGGTGGGAACGCCGCGACTGGGATCGCCGCGACTGGCACCATCGCCGATAACCTGCGACACGCTCTCCATAACAAGCCCCGCAAGGTCCACCGACCTGCGGGGCTTTATTCATGCGCCGTAATAAATCCCTGGCGATTTATCGCGACTTTATGCGTCATCGCTCACAAACGGATCGATCCAATCTTGAAGGACGACGGATTCGCATTAAAAGTCGAATCCCTCGTACACGCAGCGACCGAAATGAATCTCATTGCCTGCAATTCGGAGCATCGCGTGTTAATAGCGATAACAGCAACGATGTCCGTAATAGCCTCCTCCGTAATAACCCCCGTAATACGGCCGCTCAGGCACCACGACACATCCGGCAAGCGTAACGGCAAGCAACGCAGCGACGACTAACTTCATGATCTGACTCCACAAGGACGAACGCCAATTCGTTCGCTTTCTTTATATCGTCGCGTCTGCACGAAGCCCATCACGTGTCTGTAAGCCGTGTAAGCGAAGGTTGCCAAACGGGGAACGTGTCGCACTTTGTTACGTAACATGCGTGGTGTGTGGCCGTAACATCGCTCACCGCGGCGCTCGGCCGAGACACCGGAACTCAATATCCATGCGGGTTGGCGGCGCCCCCGTGGGTTGGCACGGCGATTGCATAGTCATTTGCGTCGCCCTTTCAATTGCCCCGAAAAGTGCGGCTTTGACTCAAACCCTCCTCCCGTTGCAGACGCGGGGGGAGGCTTTTTTTCCCATCTCGCCCATCCTCGTCGGGCAGCCTCCGACACAGGATTGCGTCACTCTCCTGCACCGTGCATGTGCAGGCACTTCTCGTATCTTCATTTCAGGTGTGCGTTTGAAATGTATTGACGCTACATGAGCGTCGACTTCTTATTTCTTTCCTTTATCTTTAAATCCTTATTGGACGCGGCTTTTGAAGCGATTTATGCCCTATTGGCATGAACCAGATGCGGGTTGGCACCAATCTCAAGTTGCCTGATTCGCTGTCGTAATCGCGTCTATAGAGGACTGCGCGCTCAATTGGGGGGAACGCAGCATCCCTTTCGTGACGGCCGCACGACACGTGCCGGGGCAAACGTATCAGGGGAAAATTCATGGAAATCGCCACGCCTGAATTCCAGATGGAACAGCAGGAACTACAAGCGGTCACTGCCGCACTCAATCGCGTGCAGGCCGTCATCGAATTCGACTTGCAGGGACGCGTGCTTCACGCTAACGAGAATTTCCTGCAAACGCTCGGCTACCGTCTCGACGAAGTTCAGGGGCAGCACCACCGCATGTTTTGCGAGCCCGAATACACGGCCTCCGCGGCGTACCGCGACTTTTGGGCCAAACTCGGCCGAGGGGATTTCGACACCGGCGAATACAAGCGCATCGGCAAGGGCGGACGCGAAGTGTGGATCCACGCCTCGTATAACCCGGTATTCGACGCCAACGGTGCACCGTACAAGGTCATCAAGTTCGCCACCGACGTCACGGCCGAGCGCACACGGCAAGCCGAGTTCGAAGGCAAAGTCCGCGCCATGGACATCGCACAGGCCGTCACCGAATTTCATCTCGACGGCACCGTGATCACGGCCAACGACAACTTTCTGAAAACGCTCGGGTATTCACTCGACGAAGTCCGCGGCAAGCATCACCGCATGTTCTGCCAGGCCGACTACGTCGCATCGCCCGCCTACCGGGACTTCTGGGCCAAACTCAACCGTGGCGAGTTCGATGCCGGACGCTACAAGCGCGTGGGCAGCGGCGGGCGCGAAGTCTGGATTCAGGCGACGTACAACCCGATCCTCGACGCGAACGGTCGCCCATACAAGGTCGTGAAGTTCGCTACGGACATCACGCAGCAAGTGGAGCTCGAAGCGAGCGTGAAGCGCCGTGCCGAGGAGGACCAGCGCAAGGTCGCGCTGCTGCTCGACACCGTTAATCGCGCGGCGGCGGGCGACCTGACCGGCGACATCGCCGTCTCGGGCGCCGAACCCATTGATCAGCTGGCCGACGGCATTCGCCACATGATGGACGACCTGCGCAGTGTGATCGGCAAGGTCGTCAACTCGGCGGGCGAATTTTCGGGCGCATCGCGCGACATTGCCGATCGCGCCAACACGGTGGCGACGGGTGCGCAGGCGCTAGGCGCGACGGTGGAGGAAATGAACGCGTCCATCGAGGAACTGACGGCGTCGATCAACTCGATTGCCGACAACACGAAGGGTGCCGATCAACTGGCCAAATCCACGCAGCAGGAAGCCGAGACGGGCTCGCGGGCCATTGCCCGCTCCATCGAGGCGATGGAGTTGATCAACAAGTCTTCGGAAGACATCGGCGAGATCGTGAAGGTGATTGGCGAGATCGCCGGACAGACCAACCTCCTCGCGTTCAACGCGGCCATCGAAGCCGCTCGGGCGGGCGAGCATGGGCTGGGTTTCTCCGTGGTGGCCGACGAAGTGCGCAAGCTCGCCGAGCGCTCGTCGCAAGCGACCAAGGAAATCTCGAAACTGATCAACGAGTCGACCAAGCGCGTGGCGCAAGGCAGCGACGTGTCGCGTCAGGCCGGGGAAGCGTTCGAGAAGATCGTGAACGGCGTGTCGCGGACGACGCAGGCGATCTCCGAAATTTCGTGCGCCGCCGAGGAACAGCTCGTCGCAGCGCGGGAGGTCAGTCTCGCGATTCAGCACGTGGCAGAGGAGACCGAGAAATCGGCCGGAGCGTGCGAAACCATCGCGCACGCGACAACCGGCCTCAATCAGGGCGCGGAGGAACTTGACCGCACCGTCTCGCGCTTCAAGGTGTAACGGATACGAGTGCGGGTGCGACGCGCGGGTGGCGGCATGAGCAACGGGCGCTGTCACCTCCCGAGTCACGTGCCCGGCTTCCCCCGACGAGCATCGACGCCGCGCGTCAGTCACTGCCGACGCCGGCCGAGGACGCCCCCCGGTCGTCGCCAGCCTCAACGTTCGCCCAAAGGGCCCGATATGGAAATCGAAGCCGAAGCCGATGTTGTCACCCAGCAAGCGCTCCTGCGCGCTGTTCACCGGCACACCGGCATCTCGATGAACGAGAAAAAATGGACGATGTTGCAGGGCCGTCTTCGCCCCCGCCTTCGTACGCTATCGCTGCGTTGCTATCGTGATTATCTGGCGCTGCTGGAGAACACCCCAGACGAGATTCGCAATTTTGTGAATCTCGTCACCACGAACGAGACGACGTTTTTCCGCACCCCGCGCGTGTGGGACTACTTCGCACAGCACTACCTGCCGCGCTGGCAGGCGGCACATCCCGGACAGACGTTCCGGATGTGGTCCGCGGCTGCCTCCTCCGGCGAGGAGTCTTACTCCGCCGCAATGATCTGCGAGGAATTCCGCGCTCGGCATCCGGGTTTCCAGTATCAGATTCACGCCACTGATATCTCCAGCCACGTGCTGGCCATCGCCATGGCGGGCAACTACGGCGGACGGAGCATCGATGGGTTGAAGCAGCAACGCCCCGCCATGCTGGCCAAGTACTTTCGCGCGAGTGCGGGTGGCTTCACCGTCGCGCCGGAACTGCGGGCGCATATCACGTTTGCGGAGCACAACCTGTATCAACGCATGGCGCGCCGCGAGGCGTTCGATCTCGTCATGCTGCGCAATGTGCTGATCTATTTCGAGACATCGGACCAGGAACGGGTGTTGGAGAACGTACGTCGCACGCTTACCCCCGAAGGCGTGCTGATTGTCGGGGAATCGGAGTCGCTCTCACGACTCTCGACCGGCTATCGGTTTGAGCAACCGCTCATTTACCGCAATCAGGGAGCATCGAATGGGGCCGTCGCATGACATTCAGGTGTTGATGGGCGAAGTGCGCATCGGGCGCGGCGCAGATGTCCTGCGCGCGACCCTCGGTTCGTGTGTGGGCATCGGTCTGATGTGGCGTGCGCGCGGCCTGTACGGGCTCGCCCACTGCCTGTTGCCGGAATCGCCGCATCCGACGCTTGCGATTGGCGCCAAGTACGTGACGCAGGCCGTGCCTTCATTGCTCGCGCTCATGAAAGCGGACGGTGCGCGCCGCGGCGAAATCGAAGCCGTCATCGCCGGCGGAGGCAACATGATGCCGCATCAGCCACCGGCGAAACACGGCCTGATCGGCGTGGCCAACGCCAAGATGGCGCAGGCGCTGATTACGGAAGCCGGCATTCCGATCGTGCATGTGGAGGTCGGCGGCGAAGTCGGTCGTCAACTGACGATCGACTGCACGCACCACGCCTTTCTGGTGCGCGCCATTGGCACGAACGGGGGCGCCGCGATGCCGCGCCGCCCCGCACTCAGACTCGTGGGACGTGAATCATGAACGCGCGCACACCAGGATTTCCGTTTTTGCATCGCGACGCTGTCGCAGGCTCGACCGTTCTGCCGGCGACGGGATCCCCCTGTCACGGATATCAGGGATATCAAGCTTTCCAGGGCTACGGCACAGGGTATGGCCCGCTGCCCGGGATGACGACGCAGCTACGCCATGCACCGCCATCACCTTCGCCCGAGGCCGATCCCCTCCCGGCGCCGCTGGCCGTCGATGCATCCGCGCTCGCCACACCCGCGGCGACTGCGGCTGCGGCTCCCCAACCGCCGAAGGCCACAGCGGACGACATCGAAGTCTTCGGCTCGTTTCATCTGGGCGATATCGAGTTCGCGCTGCCGATCGCGGCGTTGCAGGAAGTGGTGAATTACCCCGAACGGGTGACGCCGGTGCCGCTCTCGCCGTCGTTTCTGCTCGGGCTGTTCAATTTGCGCGGCACGCTCATTCCCATCGTCGACCTCAAGCCCTTGCTGTCGATCGCCGGAAATGGCGCAGGTCGTCCGTTACCGGTGACGGAGAAGATTGCTATCGTGGATGTCGACGGCGTGCGCGTCGGCTTGCTGTTCGACGGCACGGGCGAGATTCTGCGCGTTCGCGCCTCGCAGCGCACCGGCTTCGAATACGATCCGTCACACGCTACGGCGCAAGTGGTGTCGGGGGCGATCAAGCTCGACGGTGGCGACCGCATTCTCCAGATTCTCGCGCCCGCTGCGCTCGTGCGCATCGAGAACATGCCGCAATTGCTCGCGCGACAATCGCTCACGGCGCCGCAGCGCCGCCAGCAGCGTCAGCGGCTGCAATGCGTGTCGTTCACCGTCGAGCACTCGCGTCTTGCCTTGCCGATGGGCGCCATCCGGGAAATCATCCGCATTCCCGAATTGCAGAACTCGGCGCTCGCGAGCGTGTTTTGTGTCGGCATGCTCAATTTGCGCGGCACGGTCGTGCCGGTGATCGATTTCGCTCACTTCCTCGGTTTGCAGGCGTGCCGCCCGGATCCGGACGTGGCGGGCACCGCCTCCGACCCGCGGCGCATTCTGATCGTCAAACAGGAGGATGTGCACTTCGGCCTGATGGTCGATGCCGTTGACAGCATCGTGACGTATTACGCCGACGAAGTGCTCGCGATGCCTTCGTTCAGCGCATCGCATGCTCAGTTGTTCTCGGGATGCATCGCCCGCGAGTCGACAAACGACATCGTGCTGCTCAATGCCGACGAGCTCTTCACGCACGCGCAGGTCCTCGATCTCACGCGCGGGCATCGCGAGTTGTATCGTGAGTCGGACCCCGCGCAGCGCACGAGCGCGGGCGGCGCGGGGCGCAGCGCGGCGGGGGCGAAGTCGTCGCGTGGCACGCGGCACGCTTACGTGTCGTTCCGGCTGCAACATATGCTCGCGGTGCGTCTGGATCAGTTGCGAGAAATCATCCACGATTCCCCGGACGTGATGCCCGCCCCGGGCGCCCCGTCGTTCATTCGCGGCATGCTGAATCTGCGGCGCGAACTCGTGATGGTCGTCGATCTGCGTGCGCTCTACGGCATGCCGGCGCAGGACGACGCGAACACGCGCAAGATTCTGGTGATCGAGCACGGCAAGGACAAGTTCGGACTGCTGGTCGATGCCATCGAGAACATTGTGACGCTCGACGATGCGGACAAGCTGCCCGTGCCCGCCGTGCTGTTGGGGCGCGCTACGCACGAGATGCGCAACGACATGCGTGAGGCGGTGGAGTTGCCGGCGTCCGATGGGGCGGCACGCACGGCGATGCTGCTCGATTTGCAACCGCTCAAGCTGCGGCTGGAAACCGCGTTGGCGCTTTAAGCGAGGGAGTATGACGAAGACCGGGCGGACGCGAAGGACGTTAGCGTGAAGGTCATGAAGTGCCGGCGATTCGCGAGCGCCGGCTGCAGGGCCCTGCGGCGTGTCGGGGGGCACGCCGCAGGGGTGGTATGACGCACACGGAGCAAGCGCATCAAATCACTTCATGACGATGAATGTCGTGCGTGATGAAGCCTCGCGCATCGCTCGGCATTGCCAGCCATTCCGGATTTGCCAGTGTGCGGCGAACATCGTCGAGGCCGCTCGCCCAGTGGTCCAGCATCGTCGCCAGACCAAACTGGTAGTCCTTGTAGTGCCCCTCGTACTCCTTGTTCCGGTAGATGAGCTGGATGACGTTGTAACGCTTGCTGCACGCGATCTCCTGCGCCGCGTGGCACCACGGGTCCCGCGCACGTACATCGGCCGGCACGCGATCGAGCACTTCCCGCAGGACACGCCGATAGTGCTGCGCACGCTGCAGATTGTCCGTCACCAAACGCGTTCGGCTCGAGAACTGAATGTCCTTTTGCCGCCCCGCCACGTCATTGAGATTGTCCGGCAACGGCCCACGCGCACTCCAGAGGTCCACCTGGAAGGCGAGCGTGTCACGACGCGGCGATGTCCCCAACACCTCCGAGAGCGGCGTGTTCGACACGAGACCGCCGTCCCAGAAATACTGTCCGTCGATCTCCACTGCGGGAAACCCCGGCGGCAACGCGCCCGACGCCATGAAATGCGCCGCGCGCAATGTCTCACGCGTGTTGTCGAAGTAGACGAAATTGCCCGTGTGCACATTGACGGCACCGACCGACACGCGAATCTCGCGCGCATTGATCCGGTCGAAGTCGACGAAGCGCTCCAGCGTGTCGCGCAGCGCCGTCGTGTCGTAGTAACTCGCGTGCGCCGGATCGCCCATCGCCGTGGGCAACGGCTGCGGCCAGCGCGGCGTGAAGAAACCCTTCTGCCCCTCGGTCAGCGCGCGCCACGCCTGCCAGGCACTGTAGGCGACACGCCCCGACTCGGGACCGTTGAGAATGGCGGCCTCCAGCGGGGCCGGCAACGGCGGGAAGACCCCCGGCTCACAGATCGTGCGCCAGAAGGCTTCGAGCTGCGCCACGCGGCGCTCTGGCGCATTGCCCGCGATGATCGCCGTATTGAGCGCCCCGATGGAAATGCCCGCGATCCAGTTCGGCGCGATGCCCGCCTCGTACAAGCCCGCGTACACCCCCGCCTGATAAGCCCCAAGCGCACCGCCGCCCTGCAAGACGAGTGCGACCGTCTCATATGGCGGAAGCTCGATGGCGCGTTTCGGGACGTTGGGCGGGTTGGCCGTCATGACCGTTCTCCTGAAGCTGACTGCTTGCAATGTAAGTGCGGAAACCGCCCCGACGCGGGTCCAATGGGCTCGATAGGCCCGATCGGCTCGGCGCGATCACCGCATTCGATACGACCGTTGCGGCCGATGCCGGGGCGGAAAAACGGCTCGTTCCCGTCGGCGCAACGCCAGCGTTACTGCATGAACCAGCCGTGGCTTACCACGAACGACTGACCAGTGAAGGCCGCGCTCGGGAACGTGGCGAGAAAGAGCGCCGTCTGCGCGACATCGTCCACAGTCGTGAATACGCCGTCGACCGTGCCGCCCAGCATCACCTTCTTGATGACTTCGTCTTCCGAAATCCCAAGCTCCTTCGCCTGCTCCGGAATCTGCTTGTCGACCAGCGGCGTGCGCACGAAGCCCGGGCAAATCACATGCGAGCGCACGTTGTGCTTGGCGCCCTCCTTCGCCAGCACGCGGGCCAGCCCCAGCAGTGCGTGTTTGGCCGCAACATAAGCCGATTTCAGCGGCGACGCCTCGTGCGAGTGCACCGAGCCCATGTAGATGACGATGCCGCCGCGATCGTCCTTGTACATGTGCTTGAGCGCCGCCTTGGTCGTCAGGAACGCGCCGTCCACGTGAATCGCCTGCATCTTCTTCCAGTCGGAGAACGCGTAGTTCTCGATGGGATTGACGATCTGGATGCCCGCGTTCGAGATCAGGATGTCGATTGAGCCGAACGTGTCCGCCACCTTGTCGATGCCGCTGTTGACCGCCTCTTCGTTCGTGACGTCCATGGCCACACCGATGGCCTTGCCGCCGGCCGCCCTGATTTCTTCGGCAACCGCGTCCGCCCCCTGCTGGTTCAGATCGGCAATCGCGATGGCCGCCCCGGCACGCGCGAGCGTAAGCGCAATTTCCTTGCCGATGCCGCTTGCGGCGCCGGTCACCACGGCGACCTTTCCATTCAACTGATTCACTGACTGGCTCATTTGCACACTCCTGATTCATCAAAATGGCGGGTCATGCGACATGCACGAACGCACGCATGGCTCGTCGGACATTGGCTGAGGCAGCCGGGCAAACTGCACTGGTCTGCCCTTGCCGCCGCACAAACAGAAAAGGCGCCTTGCGGCGCCTTTTCCTGCATTACCGCGCGATCGGCTTGTAGCGGATTCGCTTCGGTTTTGCTGCCTCCTCGCCGAGGCGCTTCTTCTTGTCCGCCTCGTACTCCTGATAGTTGCCCGGGAAGAACTCGACGTGCGAGTCGCCTTCGAAGGCCAGAATGTGCGTCGCGATACGATCGAGGAACCAGCGATCGTGAGAGATGACCATCACACAACCGGCGAACTCCAGCAGCGCGTCCTCGAGCGCACGCAGGGTTTCGACGTCCAGATCGTTCGACGGTTCGTCGAGCAGCAACACGTTGCCGCCGGAGATCAACGTCTTGGCCATGTGCAGACGACCACGCTCACCACCGGAGAGCGATCCGACCTGCTTCTGCTGGTCCGAACCCTTGAAGTTGAAGCGGCCGATATAGGCCCGCGACGGCGTTTCGTACTTGCCCACCGTCAGCACGTCGGCGCCGCCCGAGATCTCTTCGAACACGGTCTTGGTGCCGTCGAGCGCATCGCGGCTCTGATCGACGTATGCCATCTTGACCGTCGGCCCGACCTTGATCTCACCGCTGTCCGGCTGCTCGCGGCCCGTGAGCATCTTGAAGAAGGTCGACTTACCGGCACCGTTCGGGCCGATGATGCCGACGATCGCGCCCGGCGGCACCGTGAAGCTCAGATCGTCGATCAGCAAACGGTCGCCGAAAGCCTTCGAGACGTTCTTGAACTCGATCACTTCGTTACCCAGACGCTCACCCACCGGGATGAAGATCTCCTGGGTCTCGTTGCGCTTCTGGTATTCCTGGCTGTTCAGTTCGTCGAAACGGGCGAGACGCGCCTTCGACTTCGCCTGACGACCCTTCGGGTTCTGACGCACCCACTCGAGTTCCTTCTTGAGCGCCTTCTGACGGGCCGACTCGCTCGCCTCTTCCTGCTTCAGGCGTTGCTCCTTCTGATCGAGCCACGAGCTGTAGTTGCCCTTCCAGGGAATGCCGTGGCCCCGGTCGAGTTCGAGAATCCACTCGGCGGCGTTATCGAGGAAATAGCGATCGTGGGTCACGGCAACGACCGTGCCAGGGAAGCGCGTGAGGAACTGTTCGAGCCAATCGACCGATTCGGCGTCCAGGTGGTTCGTCGGTTCGTCGAGCAGGAGCATGTCCGGCTTGGAGAGCAGCAAGCGGGCGAGCGCCACGCGACGCTTCTCACCACCGGAGAGCACGCCGATCTTGGCGTCCCACGGCGGCAGGCGCAGGGCGTCGGCGGCCACTTCCAGCGTCTGCTCGATATTGTTGCCGTCGCTTGCCGCGAGGATGGCTTCGTACTTGGCCTGCTCGGCCGCCAACGCGTCGAAGTCGGCATCCGGCTCGGCGTAGGCGGCATAGATTTCGTCGAGCTTCGTGCGGGCCTCCATGATTTCGCCCATGCCGCCTTCCACGGCTTCGCGCACGGTCTGCTCGGGATCGAGTTGCGGCTCCTGCGGCAGATAACCGATGTTCAGGTTCGCCATCGGAATCGCTTCGCCCTCGATCTCCTTGTCGACGCCCGCCATGATCTTGAGCAGCGTCGATTTGCCCGAGCCGTTCAGACCCAGCACGCCGATCTTGGCCCCCGGGAAGAACGACAGGGAGATGTCCTTGAGGATGTGACGCTTGGGCGGCACGATCTTGCCCACGCGGTTCATGCTGAATACGTACTGTGCCATTCGGCTTTCCTGATCCTGAAACGGTTATGACGACTCACGGGCGAGCGCCAGATAGCGGCAAGTTTATCAAAGCGCAGCACGTGCAGCATCGGGCGCATCGATGACGAGGTCCGCGCCCGCATACGCGCAGCATGGCAGCAACCATCCGTCGCGCTTTTCGTCGCGAGACAGACCCGGCCACTCGATCCGATACGTTACCGGTGCACTCGCGCCCCCCGGATGCGCCTGGCACAGGCATGCGCGACACGTCCCATTTCGGCACAGACTCGGCAATTTGATGCCCGCCGCCTGTGCAGCGAGCAGGATCGGGGTGTCGAGCGGCGCCTCGAACTGCCATCCGGACGGCATGAGCGTGACGCGGTAAGTCGAAACGTTGCGCACCGCAGCGGTCGCGTCGCTCGACGCGGCGTCCACGGGCTTGGCCGAAACGTGGGTCGAAACGTGGGCCGAAGCGTCGGATTGGGGAACGTCTGAATGGGAACGGGGCACGGCAGGCAATGCGCTACGGGAATCGGATCGCTACACGGCGCATCTTGCGCCAACGCGCTACCATAACCCACTTTCGAGTCCCGAATCCCATGTCCGAAGCCCCGAAGGTCGATGCGGCCACCGACGCATCATCAGGTCCCGCCGCGCATCTCGTCGATACCGCCGGGCTGCGCGCCGAACTGCAAGCGTTCGCCGATGCCCGCGACTGGCATCAGTACCATACGCCCAAGAACCTCGCGATGGCGCTGTCGGTCGAAGTCGCCGAGCTTGTCGAGATTTTTCAGTGGCATACGGACGCGCAGGCCAAGGCCGTCATGCAATCGAGCGAGGCGCGTCACGTCGAGCAGGAGCTTGCCGACATCACGATGTACCTCGTGCGTCTGGCGACGGTGCTCGGCATCGATCTGAACCGTGCGGTGGCCGACAAGCTTGTCATGAACGCGCAGAAGTATCCGGCGCCGAAGACATAAAACGCCACGGCGAACGGCAACGATGCAGCGAATTGCACGTGCGCCCCTTGCAATCGGGCGACGCGCCCGCATAACCGCCAACGTCCGCCCCCGAATTCCGATCAGACACCCTTATGTCTCAATCCTCTCAAGCTTCGCAGGCTCCCCGGACGCCGCCCGGCACGGGACACGCGCATGGCAAGCCGTCGAAGCGCACATTGCCCGCACGACCGCGCTGGTTGATGCTCGCCATCATCGCGCTGTTGCATGCCTATATCGGCTGGCGCCTGCTCACGCCACTGCCGGTCGCCGTCGGCTGGAAGGTCCTTGGCGGGCTGTGGCTCGTCGCCTCGACCGTGCTCATTCCGCTGGGCCTGATGAGTCGCGCCATCCAGAAAGAGCCGTTGGCGACATTGCTGACGTGGGCCGGCATGACGGCCATCGGCGTCTTTTCGTCGCTTTTCGTGCTCACCTTGCTGCGCGACGTCGTGCTTGGCGTGGCAATGGCCTTCTCGGCGCTCGATGCACAACTCGTCGCGCGCTCGGCCGTGATCGTGCTGCTGCTCACCGCCGCCTCGACGATATTGGGCTTCTACAATGCACGGCGCCTTGCGCGCGTGGTCGAGATCGACGTCCCCATCGCGGGCCTGCCGACAGCGCTCACAGGCTTCACCATTGTGCAGTTAAGCGACATTCACGTGAGTTCGACGATTCGACGCCGTTATATCGAAGCCATCGTCGAAGCATCGAATGCGCTCAAGCCGGATCTCGTCGCCATCACCGGCGATCTGGTCGATGGCGGCGTACCGGCATTGCGAGATCACATCGCGCCGCTGGGCCAACTCGTGTCCCGTCATGGCACGTACGTTTGCACCGGCAACCACGAGTACTACTCGGGCGCACCGGCTTGGGTGGCGGAATTGCGCCGCATCGGCCTGACCGTGCTCGAAAACGAGCATGTGGTGCTCGAACATGAAGGGGCGTCGCTTACGGTGGCCGGTGTCACCGACTTCACCGCCCATCACTTCGATGAGGCAAAGCGCAGCGATCCGGCCGCCGCCGTCGCCGGGGCGCCCGAAGGCGTACCGCGCGTGCTGCTCGCGCACCAACCGCGCAGCGCGCCGGCGGCACAGGCCGCCGGCTTCGATCTGCAACTCTCCGGACATACGCACGGCGGACAATTCTGGCCGTGGATGTATTTCGTGCCTCTGCAACAGCCCTTCGTACACGGGCTTCATCGGCTCGGCCGTCTGGCCATCTACGTGAGCCGGGGCACAGGGTACTGGGGACCTCCGAAACGATTCGGGGCACCCTCGGAAATCACTCGCATCCGGCTCGTGCCGGGCAAGGCCTGACGCCATGAAAACGCTTTCGACCAGCCCATCGCTGGAAACCGTGTCCGTGCGACTGCGCGGCAACATTCAAGGTGTGGGTTACCGCCAGGCGGCCGTACGCGAAGGCCATTTGATCGGTGTACGCGGCTGGGTGCAGGCGCTGCCGGAAGGAGACATCCTCGCGATGGTCCAGGGCACGCCGGATCAGGTCGACAAAATGCTCGAATGGATGCGTCACGGGCCACCGGGCGCGCGCGTGACAGCGTTCGAAAGCGAAGTGGAGTACACCAGCCGACGCTTCGACCGGTTCCAGCAACTCTGACGCCACGCGCGGGGAGAGCCTTCCCGCCTTCGACCATGCCCATGCCGACGCCTACGCCCATCACCCGCCGCGCGAACGACGAGGACGCACCGCGCATCGTCGCGCGACTCGCGCAACCGGGCTACGAAACGCCGATCGACATCGTTCGTCGCAACATCGCCCTATCGGCATTGGACGGCGACGACGCGGCCTTCGTGGCCATCGACGAAAACGCGGAAATCGTGGGATGTATCGGGTTGCACGCACTCACCATGTTCCGTCTGGCGGGGCGCCTTGGGCGCATTACGGCGCTGGTGGTGGAGGAAAATGGCGAGGCTCGGGCGTCGGGCACGCGCTGATGGCGGCCGCTCACGCGTGAAATTCAACGAGCAATCGTACGAAGAAAGCAGTGCGAGAAGTTCGAAGTGACGAGCAGCGACCATCGGGTCGCCGCACATCGCTTCTATGCGCGCCACGGCTATGCCCGCGATGGGCAGCGCCTTGCGCGCAAAAGCCAGACGTCGACGCTGACTTAATTCTTGTGACGGTAGTTGATGCGGCCCTTGCTCAGATCATAGGGCGACATTTCCAGCGTCACGCGGTCACCCGCCAGAATGCGGATGCGGTTCTTTTGCATGCGACCGCTCGCATATGCCACCACTTCCACGCCGTTTTCGAGCGTGACGCGAAAGCGATTGTCCGGCAGCACATCCGAGACGTGTCCGCTGAATTCGATCAGTTCTTCCTTGGCCAATATCGTGTCCTCTTGAGGGGGCCGCTCGCGAGGGGCGCAGCACCCGTGTTACTGAAAGTTCGTTCGCCAATACCGTCCCCGCACCCTGAATGTTGCGGGGGTGCACATCGAACGCCAAAAGGAGCCTACCCGGTGGACCGGCCATCAAGGCATGCGGTGCACCGAAAAGCGGCGATGGTTCGAAGGAGCAAGGCACATTGCGGCAGTGCCGCAACGACGAGCAGTGCGTGTCGGGAGGGCGAAGACCGGGTCGGTCTGCGTCATCGGCACAGCGAGTGATCCGGCTCGCAGGACAGGGCTGTCAGCGGCGCCGATAAAGCATTTCGCGATCGTCAGGCGATGATCGGCGAATTTTCGCCGATCCCGCTAGGATACGCCTTTCTCCGTTGCTCGTGTGGAAAAAATGGCTCCGAGACGTCCATTTGCGCGATTTTGTCGCCCTTTTGTGACGCAATGCATCAACCGGCAGGCCTGACGCCCCGCTCGCCCCCGTCGGGCGTCGCTCGGACACGCAGTTGACTCGGGGTGAACGCGAATGTGACGCGCAGCGCGCACTCATCTATGCTGTAAGTACCCGTAGCCCGCAGGAGGAAAGACCATGAAAACAGTCGCTCAGATCCTGAAGTCCAAACCGGTCGACACGGTATACAAAGTGCGTCCGACCGATTCGGTACTCGATGCCTTGACCCTGATGGCCGAAGCGCGGATCGGCGCGGTGCTGGTAAGCGAGGACGACCGCGCCATCGTCGGCATCTTCACCGAACGGGATTACGCCCGAAAAGTCGCGCTCATGGGCCGGACCTCGGTCAACACACCGGTGCGTGACGTCATGACCGCCGCCGTGCGCTACGTGAGCCCGGAGCAGACCAACGAAGAGTGCATGTCGCTCATGACCCAGCATCGTATCCGCCACCTGCCGGTCATGAAAGACGGCGAGCTGGTCGGCCTGCTCTCCATTGGCGATCTGGTCAAAGCCATCATCACCGAGCAGCAATTCACCATCGACCAGCTCGAGAACTACATCATGGGCGGCAGCGCCGCCCTGATCGGCACATCGCCCTCCCGGCCAAGCTGATCGGTCGAGCCAGCCGCCCACGCCATCGCCGGACATAACGCCGACAGCGTAATCAGGGATACGGCGCTTCGTTCGGAAGCGCCGTTTTTTATGCCGACGCGACGGACCGACGGTGGGTCGGCTTCAGAAATCTTCCGCGTCGACGTCGTAGTTCGACGGCTCCCACCGAATGGCCAGCAACGCCAGCAAGCCGACGGCAGGCGCCGCGGCGATCACCCAGAAGACCTTCGTCGACAGTGCCGCGGCCAGCACCGGGAACAGGAACAGCGAGACGGTGGAACTGGCGCGCATGAGCGTCTGGTTAAAGCCCACGCCCACGCCACGCAGCGATGTCGGATAGCTCAGCGACGCGAACGTCATCGAATGCGCCCCCGGCCCAAAACCCTGCCCCAGCAGGAACAATGCGAGAAAGCCCAGCGCCCACGCCACCTGCGCGGCGCCGGCGGGCTTGCCCACGAGCGCCAGGCCGACGAGCGCCGTCAACTGGAACGCATAGCCGAGCACCGTCAACTTCCACGCGCCGACCTTCGGCACGAGACGCACGCCCAGCAGCCCGCCCGTGAATGCGAACAGCAGATTCAGCGCCAGCGACATCAGGATCGTGGTGAGCATCGATTGCGCAAGGAAACTGGCGATGATCACCGGCAAACCGAACGCGACCGCGTTGTACGCGAACGACGAGGCGACGGCGATAACAGTCGCGAGGGTCGTGCGACGCAGGTAAACGCCCTTGAGCAGCTTGCCGTAATTGCTCCACGCCGCCGGACGTTTCGGTGCGGCCCGCTCGGCATCGCTGGCCACAACAGCATCGATGCCGTACGAACGCTTGAGGATTTTGGCGGCGGCTTCCAGGTCGCCCTGATTGGCGGCCCAGACCGGCGATTCGCTCATGTAACGACTGCGAACGGCGATGATCGCCAGCGCCGGAATCGCGCCGAATCCGAGAATGATGCGCCAGAGCAGACCGCTATGCGACGCCGGCAGCACCGAGTAGCAAAGCAGCACGAGCAAATAAGACCCGCAGATCGCCGCGTACCACGTCGGGCACCACATCGCCACCCGCGCCGCCTTGTTGCCACGTCCTTTGAGCTTCGAGAATTCGGCAAGAAACGCCATGGCGACAGGCAAGTCGATGCCCACGCCCAGCCCCATCACAAAGCGTGCTCCCGCCAGCACATACTCGTTCGGCGCCAGTGCGCAGGCGATGGCCGCGAACACGAAGCACAGCATGTCGGCCATGAACACCCGATAGCGGCCAATCCGGTCAGTGAAGTAGCCACCGAGGAACGCCCCCACGATCGCACCGAACGTGATCGCGGACGCCACCATGCCCGTGCCCGCCGGAGTGAGCTGGAATTCGCGGGCAACGTCTTTCAGACCGAAGGCGAGAGCGCCGAGGTCATACGCGTCGAGGAACACCCCGCCAAGGGCGATGGCCACGATCCAGCGGGCATTCGATACGCGGGCGCCGCCCTCGTTGACGAGTTGGGCGACATCGGCAGCGCAGCGGATGACGGCAGGGCCACCGGCAGAAGTGCCGGAAGCGGCGGAGGCAGACGCGGACTTGGCGCCCGAAGCTGCCGAGGCGGGGGAGGAGAGGGAGACGTCGACTGACATGAGCGGAACCGGGAAATACAGACACCAAAGGTCGCGATGTTACCGCTTGGTACTGACCTCCCCCAAGTGCTTTCTGGTTATATGCTTAGACGAATCCCCCGCCGCCCGCCATGGGCACGTGATTAAGCACCAATAAGCCGCGCCGGAATCCCAAAATATGAGCGAATCCCGCTCACGCGTTAAGCAATCGCAGAGCATGGCCCCACGTCTCACCGGACGGGAATATCATCGAGGGATGTTTCAAATCGGGCGCATCGCGCCGCAAACCCGCGTCGTTGCGGGAGATTGCGCCTGCCGAAGTCGTAACGGTCGTCTTTACAGACGCTTACCTTTTCTTACAGCAAAAAGGTCTGCGGAACCCTACATTCCGCATCGTGGTCGCAATAGATGTGCCACATGGTGCGCCAACCGCCGCAGGCTCGCGGTCGGGGCGTACTGAGAAGAATCAACACCTCACGCTCACGAGGACGATCCAAAATGAAGATGAAAGCACTTACGGGAATCAGCGCGGCCATGGCCGCTGTCATGTTGGCCGGTTGCGTGGCTCCGGGCCAGCAATATGGTGGCTATCAGCAACCGGGTTACCAACAGGGCTATCAGCAGGGATACCAGCAACCCGGCTATCAACAGGGTTACCAGCAAGGCTACCAACAACCGCAGCAACAAGGCGCGCTGTACGGTACGGTCCAGTCGATCGAGCAGCTCAATGGCCCGAACAACAGCCCGAACATTCTCGGGACGGTGCTGGGTGCGGCCGCCGGCGGTCTGCTCGGCAACACCATGGGCGGCGGACGCGGTCGCACCGCAACCACCATCGCGGGCGCTGCCCTCGGCGGCATTGCCGGCAACCGTATCGAGAACAGCATGGGCGAGCCGAACGTGCTCTACCGCATTACCGTGCGCCTGGACGATGGCCGTGTCGCCACGGTCACGCAAGCGCCGCCGCTGCGCGTACAGCAAGGCCAGCGTGCCGCCATCTCGAACGACGTGGTGTACCCGTACTGATTGTCACGGCAGCATCAACCGTCAACACCAACGCCCGCCGGCAGTTCCCTCCGGCGGGCGTTGTCGTTTACGCGCGAAGGAATGGCGGGAGGACACCGGCGCAACACGGCGAAGGAAATCGCGAAGAAAATAACGAATCGGACAGCGGGGGGACGCCCGGGGGACGGCGGCAAGCCATAATTGGCGCCGCAACGCGCGTCATACGCAAAGCGAAATTGACCTGCTAAGATACGCGCGAAAATCGGTGCGACCATCGGAGGGCCCTCGCCGTTCCGGAACTTTGTCGAGTCCGTCAGTTACCGCTACCCTTCGAAATCCGTCATGTCGACTCAGACGACCTACCACCATCGGCTTTTCATGGCGATGGTCGGCGGCTTCAGTGCAGTACTCAACGCGGGCGCCTTCTTCACTGTCCTGCGGATCAACGGTCATAACCCGTACACCCCTTACGGTCTGACACTGGTGTGTGCGCTCGGCGCCACGGCATTCGTCGTGTTCGCGCGCTTTCATCTGATCGCAAGCGCGCGCAATCTCAGCTGGATGCTCGGTCGCGGCGCCATGCGCTGGTGCCGGGTGCTGATCGCCGTCATCGTTTTGCTGTTTCTCACGTACGAGAGCACCGAAAGCGTGCGCATGATGGTGGTCCAGTGGACCTTGCTCGCGTTGCCGCTGCAAATGGTCGGTCTGGCCGTATCCCGCGGCATGGCTCACAGCATCAACAACGCCCCCGGCAACCAACGTCGTGCCGCGTTCTTCGGCCTGGGCCCTGAAGCGCGCAAGCTGAATCTACGTCTGCAACGCTCGCCGATTCTCGGCATTCAGGTCGCGGGCTACTACAACGAAACGCCGGTCACGCCGGAAGACGGCGAAGTCCTGCCGCCCTACCTCGGCCGTTATGCCGACGCCACCGCGCGCATTCAGGCGAACGAGTACGAAATCGTCTTCATCGCCATCGGTCAACAGGACAACAAGGAACTCACCAGCGAAATCGTGAACCGCCTGTACGATTCGACGGCCTCCATTTATCTGCTGCCTGAATTCAGCTTTCCCGGCGACATGCCCATGACGAGCACCGACCTTGCCGGTGTGCCGCTCCTGGCGTTGCACGACATCGCCGTCCAGGGTCTGCTGCGCATGATCAAGCGCGGCATCGATCTGGTGGGCGCATCGCTCATTCTGGTGCTGCTCAGCCCCGTCATGGTCGCCGTCGCGATTGCCGTGCGACTCGACTCACCCGGCCCGATCCTGTTCCGTCAGCGCCGTTACGGCGAGCGCGGCGAGCCGATCGTCATTCACAAATTCCGTTCGATGCGCGTGATTCAGCCGGAAGACGCCGCCGCCGCCGCGACCGGCGGTCTGCGTCAGGCGCATGCGGGCGACAGCCGGATCACGCTGGTCGGCAGGTATCTGCGACGCACCTCGCTGGATGAACTGCCGCAGTTGTTCGACGTGCTTGCCGGCTCGATGAGCCTTGTCGGTCCGCGTCCGCATGCGGAAGAGCACAACGAAATGTATCGGCGCATGATTCCCGGCTACATGTTGCGTCACAGTGTGAAGCCGGGCATTACGGGATGGGCGCAGATCAACGGCCTGCGAGGCGAGACCGACACACCGGACAAGATGCAGCGCCGCGTGGAATACGACCGCTACTACATCACGCACTGGTCGTTGTGGCTCGACATCAAGATCCTGCTCAAGACGATTCCCGTGATGGTCACGGGACGCAACGCCGTCTGAACCTGTATCGCGACGTGCAAGCTGCGCCAGTCGTACGTGTCGTCCTTCGCGGCATTTTCTCTTCGGAACACCTCCCGAGGACAATCGCTAAGGACGACAAAACACATTGACTTCAGCTCATTCGCGACCGAGCGCACGCCACTGCCGCCAGCAAATGCCGATAAACCGCCGGTCTTCGACGAGGTAACGACGCCACATGCGACCCGGGTCCTGCAAGATGCGGTACATCCACTCGCACCCGGTGCGTTGCATCCACTTCGGTGCGCGCTTCTGCATGCCGGCGGCGAACTCGATGGCGGCGCCCACACACAGCATGACGCCACCGGGCATGGTGCTCGCATATGCCATCGCCCAACGCTCCTGCTTGGGCATACCCAGACAGACGAAGATGAGATCGGGCGCAAGCTCGCGAACGCGTTGCGCGATGTCCTGGCCTTCGGCCCCGGTCGGATCGAACGTCATCGAGGGGATCAGCAGCGTGAAATCCAACCCGGGAAACCGCTCTGAGAGTCCGGCCTTGAGTTGCGCCTCCTGCCCGGGGCGTCCACCGACGAACACCACTTTGCGCCCCGACGCACGCGCGCGATCGCACAAGGCAGGCAGCAAGTCGGCGCCGGTCACGCGCCCCGGCAGCGGACGGCCGAACAGACGGCTCGCCCAGATGATCGGCATGCCGTCGGCGAAGAGAAAATCGGCATTGCGATATTCCTGTTTGAATTCGGGCAGCACGTCGAGCCGCACGATGTGGTCGACGTTCGGTGTCACCACGATGCGCGAGCGTCCATCGCGAAGTGCGGCGGCGTGCGTGAGCACGTCGACGGCCTGCTCGAACGGCACGGCAGCGATGTTCAGACCGAACAGCGCGACGTTGGGCTCGAAGACTTCGCGAGCGGCAGTTTGCGATGCAGCTTTCCGTTCAGTGTCATGGCTCATGACCTATCGTGTTCCCCTTATCCTGCAAATCCAACCGATCCCGCACGCCTTCGTCGTCCAGTCGTACCGGCGACGTTTCATGGCAGGCACGATAGTAGCAGCGCGCACGCCCTGCGTCAGTGACACTTTTCCGGCGATGTCGCGGATTTCGCGACGTCATCGCGACGTCATCGCGACGAACAACGCCGCGAACAACGCCGCGAACAACGCGATAGACAACGCAATAGTCAACGCGGCGGCGAAAGTTCGCATGGCGACGTCGCCATTCCGCTACCATCGCATCGGCCGAACGCGCCGCCCGACACTGTCCACCCACTCATCCATCGATTCACCCGCCGCGCGAGCGCAGCGGGTGGCTGCCACCCATGATCCTCGACGCTCACGACCTTCCCTCCGGCACTGAGCTGCAAGCCGATCTTTGCATCGCAGGTGCCGGCGCCGCCGGCATAACGTTGGCGCTCGCCCTCGAAGCGAGCGGGCTCGACGTGATCCTGCTCGAGAGCGGCAGCGACATCGCGGAGCCCGCCATCCAGCGGCTCTACACCGGCACCGTGGAGGACGCACGCCTGCATCCGCCCGCCGAGAGCTACCGCGTGCGCCGTTTCGGCGGCTCCACCACGCTGTGGGGCGGGCGCTGCATGCCGCTCGACCCCATCGATTTCGAACCCCGCGACTACATCCCGCACAGCGGCTGGCCCATCGGGCTGGATGCCTTGACCCCCTGGTATTCGCAAGCGAATGCGCTTTGCGAGGCCGGCGAGTTTGCATACACCGCAGAGCAGGCCTTTCCGAGCGCGTCGAACCCGTCGCGCCCGATGATCGGCAATTTCGACAGCGATGTGTTCTCGACGAATACGCTCGAGCGGTTCAGCTGTCCGACGAATTTCGGCGACCGTTATCGCGCCCGGCTCGCGAAAGGCCGCGTGCGTGTCGTCCAGCACGCCAACCTTTGCCATCTGCCGATGCAGCACGGCGCGCCGCGTCTCGTCGGCCCGGCACAGGTGAAGACACTCGACGGCAAGACCTTCACGGTCGCTGCGCGCGCCTACGTACTGGCCGCCGGGGGCCTCGAAATTCCGCGTCTGCTGCTCAACAGTCCCGGCGTCAGTGGGCGCGGGCTTGGCAATGCGCACGATGTCGTCGGTCGCTATTACATGAGCCACCTCGCGGGCACGATCGGCACGCTCGATCTTTCCGGGGCAACATCCGTCTGGCATGGCTACGACGTCTCGGACGATGGGATCTACTGCCGTCGTCGGCTGGCCCTGCGCCCAAGTGCGCAGCACGCGCTTCGCGCGGGCAACTTCATCGCACGTTTGCATCACCCGCGCATTCCCGACGCCGGACATGGCAACGGCATTCTCTCGGCGCTCTATCTGGCGCGTCCGATCGTGCCGTACGAATACGCAAAACGGCTTTATGGCGATGCGCCGGGCGGACTCGGCAACTGGCTCGCACACGCGCGCAATGTGATCGTGGATGCGCCCAACACCGTGCGCTTTCTCACCCATTGGGCGATGCATCGCACGCTGGCCACGCGCAAATTCCCGTCGGTGATCGTGCGTCCGGCCAACCTTCGCTTCAGTCTCGACTTTCACGCCGAACAGGTGCCGTACGAAAACAGTCGCGTGACGCTGGGCGACGAGCGCGATGCGCTAGGCATGCGCCGCATTCACATCGACTGGCGCTACACCTCGCAAGACGTGAGCTCGGTCACGCGTGCCCTCGCAGCGCTCGCACAGGAAATCGAACGCACCGGCGTCGGCCGCTTTTCGTACGACCCCGCTGAAGTGGAAGCCGAAATGACGCGCTACGGCGCTTATGGCGGTCACCACATCGGCACCGCACGCATGGGCGCCGATCCGGCGACCAGCGTGGTCGATGCCAATGGCCGACTGCATGAGGCCGAGAACGTGTTCATCGCCGGTGCGGCGGTCTTCCCCACGTCCGGGCAGGCCAATCCGACGCTGAGCATCGTGGCGCTCGCCTTGCGCATGGCCGCACATTTGCAGGGACCGGCAAACGTGGCCGCGCTACCCTTGCCAGCCGCCACCGCCACCTCCCCGTCCCCGCTTTCTCTTTCCCAGTGATCCCATCCGCCTCATGAAAGCTCGCATCCTCGTTACCGGCGCGACCGGGTTTATCGGTCGGCACATCGTCGCGGCGCTCGCCGCCAGCGATTGGGCCGAACCCGTCGCGGCCTCGCGCCGCGCGCAAGCGGGCCTGCTCGCTGTCGACGCGCTATCCTCCGCGTCGCTCGGCGCCGCCCTGGCCAACGTCGACGGCATCGTGAACTGTGTCGCGGGGTCACCGGAAACCATCGTGGCGAATGCCCGCGCCTTGCGCGAAGCCCTCGATGCCCTCGGCAAGCCGCTACCCGTCGTCTACTTCAGCTCGATGGCGGTCTACGGCACTGCCGAAGGTCATATCGACGAATCGGCCCCCCTCGTCGGCGCCAGTCCTTACGGCGTGGCGAAAGTCGAAGCGGAGCAGATGCTGGCAGGCTTGCCGGGGCTCACCGTGCTGCGTCCCGGATGCGTGTACGGGCGCGGCAGCCCTCAGTGGTCAGAGCGCATTGCGCAGTTGCTGCGTGCCGGCCGCCTCGGCGACCTCGGTGCCGCAGGCGACGCCCATAGCAATCTCGTGCATGTCGACGACGTTGTGCAGGCGGCCCTCGAAGCACTGCGTCGCCCCGAGGCGGCAGGACGCGCGTACAACCTCGCCATGGCTGATGCCCCTCGCTGGAACGAGTATTTCGTCGCTTACGCCATGGCGTTAGGCGCGACGCCGGTCAGGCGCATCGGCGCGCGACGCCTGAAGATCGAGACGAAACTCGTCGCGCCTGCGCTCAAGGTTGCCGAGATTCTGGGTGGCAAGATCGGGTTGACAGGACTGCCGCCGCCATTGCCCCCATCGCTCGCGCGACTGTGGCAGCAAGACATCTGTCTGGACGCCGGCCGGGCGCAAAGCACGTTCGGTCTGACGTGGACCCCGTGGCGCGACGCACTCAGCGCCGAAGCCGAAGCTGTGCGCCGCTGATTGTCGACGCAACGGCAGGCGCGAGAGACGCTGGCGTGTGGCCAAATCCGTGCGATGCGGTGCGCGTCGAGGCAAGCCCGTTCACCGGCTGCCCCCGGCGCCTGCCTAGCGCCCTGCCAGACGACCTGCCGTCCAGCGCCACAGCGCGGAGTACGGCGACACGCCCAGCAAGCGACGTGCCGCCCACGCGGCGGCGGCACCGTTCACGGCGATCGCCAGCGACGCTGCCACCGACGCGCCCACGCTACCGCCCAGCGGCGTGAGCGCCGCGAGTCCGGCGAGCAACACCACGACCGACACCACGTTGATGCGCATGAGCGAGCGTGTATGCGCCGTCATCCCCAGCAGTTCGGGCATCGCCGTGAAGCAGGCGGCGGCGATCTGCCCGAGCGCCAGCACGCGCAACGCGCCAGCGCCGTCGTCGAAGCCATGCCCGAACAGTCCCAGCAGGAACTGCGGCACAACCAGCATGCCGAGCGTCACCGGCAATGCCAGACACAGCACCAGGCCGATGGCCTGCGCCGCGCTACGCTCCAGCCCGCGCATGTCCTGACGCGCATACAGGCTTGCGAAACGCGGTGCGGCCATGCCCGTTACGCCGCTGATCAGAATGTTCACCACGAGCGCGAGACGCCACGCCAGTGCAAACAACCCGGTCTCTCGCGACGAGGCCACGATCCCCAGCACGATGGCCGGTGCGGAGGTAATCAGCAACTTGGTGAGTTCGAGCGAGAACAAGGACAGCCCCGGCTTGAGCAGCCCGGGGATCGTATCGGAGGCATCGCCCGACGGCACCTCACGCACAAACCGTCTCAACAACACCGCCCCGACGATCGCCGCCAGAGTGAAACTTGCCGCCGTCAGCACCAGCGTATTGGCGACCGTCAGTTTGCCGGTCGCCACCAGCGGAATCGCTGCCAGACAAAAGATCGCGGGCCACAGCCACGAATAAATCATCTGGCTGAAACCCACGCGCTGCAATCCGGCGAGCGCCCCGGCAATGGCCGCGCCCATGTTCTGCGGAATGAAGGAGAGCGCGCCCAACATGAGCGGCGCCACGAGTTCCGGCTTCCGGAGAATGTCGTTGGCGAAAAGCGCCGCGCCGCCTGCGAGCAGCATCGATACGACGGCCGAGGCAAGAAAAACATGCCCCAGCGCACGCCGGATCGTCGGGCGCACGGCCCCCGAACGCCCGGAAGCGACATCCATGGCCAATTGCCGTGTCAGCGCCTGATCCATGCCGAGACGCCCGAACCCCGCGAGCGCGACCATCGTACTGAACACGATGTAGAAGTTGCCGGTCTGCTCGACACCGAGCGCCGCCGCAATCAGCAAATGGAAGCCATAGCGGCTCGGCAGATCCAGCAAACGCACGCCGAGGCTGATCACGCTGCCGCGAATCATCGAGGCACCGGATTTGCCTGCCGGGGTTTGCGTCTCGCTCATCTCATTTCACCCGGTTCGCCGGCTTGCGCAGCACGAAAAGCTTGATGCTTTGCGGCGGCAGCGCCGCGCGCAGTTCACTGCCGGAAAACGTGGTGTCCGGCGCCCGCGTCAGCTGGTTGTCCACCAGTTGCCAGACTTCGCCCGTGCCCGCCTGGGCAAAATTGGCGAGCGAAATCGTCGCCTGCGCGGCGCGCTCGAGTTGCTTGTTGATGACGACGAGGGTCATCGCGCCGTCCTTGTCGCGCAACGCAGCGAACGCCGACACCGTATCCGGATCGGGGGTGCTCGCCGCCACGCTCGTCGAGCCGAATTCACCGCCGTGGTCGTCGTAATTGCGATACAGCTTGATCGCCTTGTACACCGGCATCGACGGATCGAGCGTGCCCCAGCGGGTGGCCATGTCCAGCTTTTCACGTCCGAAAATGCCGAGAATGTCGGCCTGCGCGGTCGCCCCGTTCATGCGCGTGTCCGCCCCCCAGTTGTACTCGGTGAGCGCGATGGGGGTGCCGGGGTAATAGTACGTATCGACCCACTGGCGCATCATCGGAATCAGCGCGACTACGCTGTTGATCCACGTCGGATCCTTGTAATTCGGGTCCCACAGATTGCGCGTCGAGCGGTTGCGCATGAGCGCGACGTCGGTCGAATGCGCGTCGGCCGGCTCTTCGTACTCCTTGCTCTGCGGATAAAAGTGCAGACTGAAGATGTCGACCGGCCGACCTGCCCGCTTCCACTGCGTGAGCAACCACGGGATGTACGGCATGCCGCCCGTTTCGTTCAACCGGTCCGGCGCCTGTGCATAGCCATGGGTGATCGAGTGCTGCTGATCGAAGCCGCTGTACAGGTAACCGTTCCAGCCCCACTCCTCCGGCGCGAGCACTTTCGCACCTGGATCCGCCGCCTTCACGGCGCGCGAATACGCGATGACTTTCGCGGCGATCTCGCTCGCGTGAGCGCCGCTCGGATGCGAATTGTTGTGGATCAGTTGCCAGAGACTGGGCTCGTTATCCATCGCGTAGTACTTCACCCCGCCCGCGCGCGCCGGGCCGAACTGCTGCACCAATGCGGCGACACGCGCGTGCTGGCTTGCGGGATCGTCGGGTACGGTGGCGTCGTCCGGATCGTTCCTGACCGGCGTGCCGTCGCGCAGAATGCCGTTGCCCGCATCCGTCATGCCGTCCACGTCGTGGTTCTGCTGCGGGCCGTATTTGGCAATGGAGAAGCTCGCGAGCCGGTCGCGTGAGCGCGAGAGCGTGGCCACGCGTCCGAGCATGGAGATCGTCACGATCGGCTGCGCGCCCGCGGCCTGTGTGAGCGCGACGAAGCGCTCGCCGAACTGATCGTTGATGTCCGTCGGGTTGACCGGCAGGCTTTCGTAGTACCAGTCGCGCCCGGCGTTGCGGGCGTCGAGCCGCCAGTTGTAGGCCGACGCACTGTTGCCGCCCGAACGGTTGAGCGGCGCGCGCAGGTCCTGCAACATCGCCGTCGTGCCGAAATTGATACCGTAGATCAGCGGATTGATCGGATGCCGGTTGGCTGCCGCGTCCACGGCGATGGTCACGGGTAACGCGCCGCCGGGCGTCGCCTCGGTACATGCGGCGCACGATAGCAACACGGCAGCGCCCACGAGTCGGGTCAGTCTGGAATACGCACTACGGCGCGGCAACACGCGCATGGAAACTCCGGGGAGCGGCACGATAATCGAATCCGCCGGCACGCCAGACGTAGACGAAGACCGCCAGAATGACGGCCGTCTCGCCCGGTGCCAGCGTTGGCGGATAGAAGAAGGAAACGAGCAGTACGAAAACCAGATAGTCGTACAGCGCCCCGAGGAAATCGTCTTCGACTTCCGCACGCAGGCGCCGATAGAAAAAAAGGCCGCGCAGCTGGAAGCACAGAATGACGAACGCGCCGATCAGGCCGTACTCGAACACGATCCCGAGCCACGTAATATCGGCCAGGAAGAAGAAGTGGTGGAAATACGTCGTGAGCGTGTCGCCGCTCGCGGGGCTGATGGTTCCCACGCCGAAAAGCCAGCGCAGCGAGTCGTTACCGAGAAAACGCGTTGCGAGCAGTGCCGAGATGCGACGCGTATCGAAGCCGGTTTCCGCATTGGCGCTGAAGATCGTCGCCAGATACCCCATCGAGAAGACGCCGGCGAGCACGATGGGCGCAACGAGCATCAGACCGATGCGCGCACGCGGGCGTGCCCACACGAACGTGTTGATCACCAGCACACCCATGATGCCGATGGCCATCGCGCGCGATTTGACGATCAGCAACGCCACCGCCAGTCCGATCAGCACGCTCACGAAATAGCCGACGTGACGCTCGAAGAACGCGCGGCGATAACAGAAAAACAACAGAATGAACGGAAAGTACATCGACATGCGAATGCGATGTCCGCGACTGTCGCTGGTGAAGAACGGCGCTTGTCCGAAAACGTAGGTTTCCTTGTACCAGTCCGCGGGCACCAGCAGCCACATGAGAATCAGCGCGCCGACGACGATGGCCCCGAGAATGACGAAGCTGCGCCCCAACTCATGCAGCGTGGGCTTGAGCATGAGTAGCAGGGCAAGAAAGGAAAAGAAATACAGAATCGGCAGCAGCTTCACCTGCGCCGTAATGCTGGTGAACACGCTTTCGTGAAAGTAAATCACGGCCGCGAAGCTCGGCACCAGCACCAGCCAGGCAAAGCTGAGCAATACCTGCCGCGTCATCGGAAAGCGCGGCTGGCTACCCAGGCGCAACACCAGCGGCAGCGTGAGAATCGGAAACGCCTTCGAGAGCGCCCACAGCGGATAGAGCGTCGCGATGTAGTGGAACGTCTGGCCGAACAATGGCAACAGCACGACCAGCACGGCAACGACGGCCGTACGTGGCAAGCCGCCCGCGAACACGGCCGGCAAGTCGTCGGCGGGATGTTCGGCCGCGTCCGGTGCGGTGGGTCTCGTTTCGAAGGATGGCTGCGCGGCTGTCACGAAGCGGTGGAAATCGGTAGTTAGACTGGGGCGAATTTGCCGGATCGAGTCGGACGTCGCCGGAAGCCGCACTTCGCGTGCGTCGTCCGGCGTGGCGTCAGGCGATCAGAAGCTACGCGCGCCGTTGATGTCGTAGTTGACGTTCTTGTTGAACGGCAGCGCCTTGTTGATGTACTGGTCGACCCAGAGATCGACTTCGGCGATCGACGACTTCGGCACGAAGATCGTGTCGTTCGATTGCAGCACGATGTCCTGCGCGGGGTCGCCTTGCTGCGTGAGCGCCTTCACGTCGACCGTGCGAAGCATCGGACGACCGTCGGGGCTGCGGCGAATCAGCACGATTTCGCCGGTGCGTGCGGTGTCGAGCAGGCCCTGCGCCGTGATGATTGCCTGCATCACGCTCATACCGGGCGTGAGTGCGAGCTCGCCGGGCTTGCCGACTTCGCCGCCGACGAAAACGTGCGCGGCGGTCTGCGTCACGGCGACCATGGCCATCGCATTCGCGGTCATGTGGTTGGCCGCGAGTGCGCGGTTGACCGTATCGCCGAATTGCGCGAGCGTCTGGCCGGCTGCCGGCAGGTTGCCTGCGAACGGCATGGCAACGGTGCCGTCGGGTGCGACGCGGCCCTTGTAATTGAGCTCGATGTTGAATGGCAACACCACGGAAATGTCGTCGCCAGGCAACAGCCGGTACGGACTCGGCGTCGCATCGACCCACGTCGCGAAACGATCGGGTTGCTGGTATTTGGTGTCGACCCAGGTTTGGGTGCAGGCCGTCAGCGTCATCAGCGCCAGTACGCAGGCCGGGCGGAGCATGTTCATGAGACAGATGGCACGAGGCCGGGGTAGTTACACGGAGTTTGGACCGTACTCTAGTGCACTTCTGCCGTCTCGCCAAGCACGATAAATCAGCGTCGGATTTAGGATAATGGCGGTTTTAGGGGGACTTTACGGGGACTTTCTTGCGTAAGATATGCGCCTTGAAACCATTCCAAATGGCCGGGCAACCTTTACGCTTCTTGCATCGCTATGGCAATTTCGACTAGAACAAGGCCTGACCGGCACGCCGCGGTCGTCGACGTGACGATCCGGGATTATCTCAACACCCTTTTTTACTACCGCAAGATCGCCACGACGGTGTTCCTCGCCATTGTGGCGCTCGGCATCCTCGTCGCCCTCTTCGTGCCGATTCCGTATCGTGCGCAGGCCACGCTGCTCGTGCTCAACGCGGGGTACTACGACCAGACCAACAACCCGAACGGCGGCGTGTCGCTGCAACCGCCGCCCGGACAGTTGAACGGTGTGGAAGCGCAGATTCTCTCCAGTCCCGAGCTGCACCGCGACGTCATCCTCTCGAAGCTCGGCCCGAGTGCGACGGCAAGCGAGATTGACCGCGAGTTGCAGAATTTCGAGAAGCGTCTGCACATCGAGCAGAACGATCTGGCCAACACCATCACGCTGACGTATTCGGATGCCGATCCGAAGGCGGCGGCCGATGCGCTGGCTCGCCTGCTCGACAAGTACTTCCGTCAGCGCGCATCGATCTTCACGCAGGGACGCGTCAACCTGCTGGTCAGCCAGCGCGACGACGTGGGCAAGCAACTCGACAAGGCAGACGCCGATCTGCTCGCGTTCCAGAAAAAACACGGCATCGTGAAAATCGACGATCAGACGTCGCGCGCCGTGATGCTCGAAGCGCAGCTCGTGCAGCGCAAGCTCGAAACCGATGCGAAGCTCGCCCAGGACCGCAGCGAACTGAAGTCGCTGCAAAGTTCGACCAAGGACGTGCGCTCGACGATCCCGATCTATACGGACGACTCCGAGACCAGCCGCGCGATCAACACCCTGCAGGGCTCGCTCAGCGAGCTCGAGAACAAGCGCGCCGACTTCGCGTCGCGTTACATGGCGACCTCGCCGTTCGTGGTGCAGCTCGACAAGCAGATTGCCGACATGCGCGCGAACATCGCCAAGCAGCGTCAGGAGATGATGACCGCCACGCGTCTGGGTCATAACAACTATTACGACGTGGTACAGGAACGTCTGGCCGTGCTCAATGCGAGCATTGCCGGCGGCGTTGCGCAGCAGGCAGAGCTCGAAGCGCAGATCAAGGACACGCGCAACAAGCTGCAAGGCATGAGCGACGTGTCGAGCCAGTTGAGTCAGTTGCAGGCGCGTCGCGACATTCTCGCCGACAGCTTCAAGGACCGTTCGCGTCAGGTGGAACTTGCCCGCGTGCAGCAGGGCCAGGTCAGTCAGATCAACGGCACCAACGTGCGCGTTATCCAGGCGCCTTTCCCGCCGTCGCAACGCAGCGTGTCGGCCAGCCTGCTGATCGCCGCGTCGATTGCCGCCGGTCTGTTGATCTCTGCGCTCACGGTGCTGATTCTGTCGAGCCTGCGCGAAACGTTCCTCAGCCCGGAACAAGTCGAACGCGCGCTGCTGCTGCCGGTGGTGAACGCCCCGGTCCTGCTCGGTGGCGCACGTGCCGGTGCCGGCGCTGCCGATATTGCCGGCTCCGGCGGTGCGACGGCAGGCGGTGCGAATGCCGAGCCCGCCTATGCGCGCCCCGCACATCTGGCCTACGGTCGCATGATCGCCGCGATCAATAGCAGTACCGACGCGCATGCCAAGGTGGTAATGGTGTTGTCGACCGGGAAGAACGACGGCCAGTCCTCCGTCATTCAGGGGCTCACGAGCGAACTCGAACACCGCTCCGACAAACCGATTCTGATCCTGGACATCGCCTCGACGCCCGACTCGCCGGTGTATGGCAAGCCGAACGCGCAAGGTCTGCTGGAATGGCCGTCGAACGGCAACAGCCGCACTGCTGGGGTGGAGACCCGCGTCCCGGTCAATGCAGACGCCGCTGGGGCGCTCGCGGACCTGACGTTCACGCGCGTCGATTGCCACAACATCGTCGTGGCGCAACCGCGCAGCGGCGCCATTCCGTCGTCGTGGCAGCAGGTCACGCGGCTGTTCGACGGGCTGCGCGAATCGCACGACTACATCGTCGTGCATGCGCCGCCGTCGAGTCAGTCGTTCAGCGGCATCGAAAACGCGTCCCTGGCGGACGCCACGGTGCTCGTGGTGCGCGCAGAAGCCACGCGCAAGCCGGTCATTGCCGGACTCAAGGCGCAGGTCGAAGACGCCGGCGGCCGCCTGATCGGCGTGGCGCTCACGCATCGCCGCGGCTACATTCCGAGCTTCATCTACCGGTTCTTCTAAGGCCTCGGTGCAGACCTCATGCCACAAATCAGCGCGATCCTGCCGATCAAGACCCGCGGACGACACTACGCCGACAACATTGGCCGGTGCGATATCCTCTTCTCGTCGCTGCGACACTTCACGACGCCGGACCTGTTCCATCGCTTCGTGATCATCGTGCCGCACGACGAAGTCGAGGAAGTGCGTGGCTATGCCAAGGCGTGGTCCGACTTTCCCATCGAAGTGATCGACGAGTCGCTGTACATGGGCGCGTTCAACGAATTCTCGCAGCGCCACCAGATCCGTAACTGGCATCGTCAGCAGATCATCAAGATCAACGCGCCGGAGTGGATCGAGACCGAGTACTTCCTGATCTTCGATCCCGACTGTTTCGCCACCCACGCCTTCGACTACGACTCGCTCGTCGTCGACGGCCGGGCAATCACGCATCTCAAGGGACGAAGCGTCGAGCCGTACTATTGGGAAGCGTCGGCCAAACTGCTCGACGTCGATCCGCATCTGGATCGCGAAGGCGTGTGGTGGACGCCCGCAACGCTCTCGCGCTCGCTGTGCCTGTCGCTGCAGGCGCGGCTCGAAGCCGTGCACGGCACGGACTGGAAGCGTGTGCTGCTCGCGAACTACGCCATCGACTGGACGGAATACACGCTGTACTGGCTCAATGCCGAGCGAGCCGGTCTGCTCGACAAGTACCACACGCAGGCCGTGCCCCCGCAGCGCACGCTGCACGCCGACGAGAGCGTGTGGTTTGCGGACAAGATGCAGGAGTGGGACGCCGCGCACTACTTCGCCCCCGAGAGCGACGGATTGTTCGCCGTGGTGCAAAGCAATACGAAGATCCCGCTCGATCAGGTCGTGGCCAAACTCTCGCCGTATTTCCCCATTGACATTCAGCCGTACGAGCGTCACGTGGACCCTGCGCTCAAGGGCGCAGAGTTATACTCGGCGGTCGTGCGCAAGGGGCTCAAGATGGTCAAGAAGTTGCTGGGCAACGGCGCGGGTATCAAATAAGACAGGACCCGATTCGATGAGCAGTAGGGGCGGTACGGGCAGCACAGGCAACACCGGCAACACGCGTGGCCGGATGGTCGGCATCGAGATTCTGCGATTTTTCAGTGCTTTCGCGGTACTCGTCTGGCATTACCAGCATTTCTTCTTCCGGCCCGAAACGGCTTCCATCGACGTCGTGCGCGACACGCAGCCGCTCTACGGGTGGTTGCATCCGTTCTACGATTTCGGATGGCTCGGCGTGAACGTCTTCTGGACGATCTCCGGCTTCATCTTCTTCAACCGCTACCTGTCGAAGATCGTCGCCCGCCAGGTTTCCGGCGGCCTGTTCTTTCTGAACCGCTTTTCCCGGCTGTATCCGCTGCATATCGTCACGCTCGTGGCCGTGGCGCTGTTGCAGGCGTATTACGTACGCGAAAACCATGCGTTCTTCGTTTATCCGTACAACACGCCCTACGACTTCTTCGTCAATGTGATCTTCGCGTCCGGTTGGCTCACGCCTTACACAGACTCGTTCAACGGTCCGGTATGGAGCGTGTCGACGGAAATCGTGATTTACGTAGCGTTCTTCCTGCTGGCGCGATTTTTCCGCATCGGACTCGGGTGGACGTTGCTCATCATGTGCCTGGCCGCGGCCGCAGGGGGGCTGCTGATTCATCAGCACGTCAAGGGTAGCGAGTCGAACATCGTCTTCTGCGCCTTCTACTTTTTCATGGGCGGCGCGGTACACCTGATTTACGAGCGGTTGCGCGACGTCATCGAGGCACACCGTCGCGCAACGGTGTTGCTGTGCTGTGCGGGGTATGCGGCGTTGTTCGCGGTGTGCGCGGTGTTCGGCGGGACGAAATATCTGGCAGCGACGGTGATTGCGCCGATCTCGATCGTGTTGCTGCACGCCATCGAGCCGTGGATTCCGGAACGGTTCGCGTCGCCCATTGCCAAGCTCGGCAACACGACGTATTCCAGCTATCTGATTCACTTTCCGCTGCAACTCACGACGGTGATCGTGTTGCAGCGTCTGGGCATGTCGAGCGCGACCCTGGCCATGAGTCCATGGTTCCTGCTGGCCTATCTGATCGCGGTGTTCGTGCTTGCGCGGTGGGTCTATCAGGCGCTGGAGGCACCGGCGCAGACATTCCTGCGGCGACGTCTGGCCTGGATCGGCGGGCGCTCGCAGCGCGGCGCCGCGAATTGACGGTTGGCACGTTGCCGAAGTTCGGTTGACGCCGTGCGGAACCCTGTGCCGCCACATCGTCGGGACGTGGCGGTCATGCCGTTCAATGATGGTGATGGTGGTGATGCGACCAGAGCGGGTCCATCGAGTCGACGAAAGACGCGACGGCGTCCTTGTCACCTGTGGCGTGGCGCATCAACTGGCCGCACTTGCACCAGCCCTGATACGGCGTGATATGTGAACAGGCGGTCGTCTTCTGCAGATACAGCGTGACGGGTTTGGCGCACTTGGTGCACTTGAACTTGAGTGTCAGGGCGGGTCGGCTCATCGGCAATCCATGATACGGCGCTCGACGCGGGGCCGTCGGCGCAAAAGCGGTATTGTACCGGCACAGGCCGTGCGCCCGCTGGCGCTGGATTGTCATGGGCGGGTCGCAGGCAACCCGGCGCAAACGAGGTAAACGCAAAAAGCCGGATGTCATGAAGACATCCGGCTTTTTTTGCGTTGCCGAACCTGACGCCGGCCGACTTCGGTGCAAATACGACACCGCTGCCGTTATGTGGCGTCCCCTAGGGGATTCGAACCCCTGTACTCACCGTGAAAGGGTGATGTCCTAGGCCTCTAGACGAAGGGGACAAAAATCGTCATTCGTTTGGTGGAGGTAAGCGGGATCGAACCGCTGACCTCTTGCATGCCATGCAAGCGCTCTCCCAGCTGAGCTATACCCCCGCGCGAAGAGGCGTGACTATAGCGTATTTGGCGGCAAGCCGCAACTTTGTTGCCGGAAGTGTCGCCCGACGCGAGTAGAATCCGCAACGCATACGGCTGGCGATCGTCGCCGCCGTAGCAATTGACGGGACACTCTCATGAAGAAAGCAGCCGCGCTGGCGCTGATGCTCGCCGCGAGTTGGGCGCATGCCGAGAAGATCGGCGATGTCAGCACCGCATTCAAGTTTCTGGGGCCGGATCACAAGATCGTCGTCGATGCCTATGACGATCCGAAGGTACACGGCGTGACGTGTTACGTCTCGCGCGCCAAGACCGGTGGACTCAAGGGCATGGTCGGACTCGCCGAAGACAAGGCCGAAGCCTCCATCGCCTGCCGTCCCGTCGGCCCGCTCTCGTTTTCCGGGCCGCTGCCCAAGGAAGAGGAAGTCTTCTCCGAGGGACTGTCTCCGCTTTTCAAGAAACTGCGTATCGTGCGAATGGTCGACAAGACGCGCAACACCCTCGTCTACCTCACATACTCCGACAAGCTGATCGACGGCTCGCCGCAAAACAGCGTGACCGCCGTGCCGGTCGATCGCGCAACGCCGATTCCGACCAAATAAGGCGCGGGCTGCGCACCCGCCCTCAGGCGCGCTGCAACCCGAATCGCCTGAGCTTTCGGTACAGCGTGTTACGGCTCACGCCGAGACGTCGCGCCGCCGCACTGACCTGTCCATGGCAGGCGTCCAGCGCGGCGCGCAACGCCTGCCGCTCCGCGGCTTCCAGCGGCGCTTCGGGCGGCGCATCCGCCTCATTCGTTGCCCCCACCCGCGCAAGCTCGCCCGTCTCCATCACGGTCGGCGCGTCGCGCAGTGCGTCAGGCAACTCGTCGACGGTGACGATACCGTTCTCGCTGAGCGCCACCAGCGTTCGGATCACGCTGCGCATCTGACGCACGTTCCCCGGCCACGCGTAATTGCACAGACGTGCCTGTGCAGCCTCCGTCACGTGGACCGCACCGCCTGCCCCCTGCGCGCACGCTTGCGCCAGTAGCCGCTCGATAAGGTCGACCTTGTCCTCGCGCTCGCGCAACGGTGGCACCGTCACCTCCAGCCCGCTCAGACGATAAAACAGATCCTCGCGAAACTGGCGCTCGGCGATGCGCGCCGACAGATCGCGGTGCGTGGCGCTGAGCACGCGAATATCGAGCGGCACGGATTCCCCGCCGCCCAGCGGCGACACCCTGCGCTCCTCGAGCACGCGCAACAAACGCGTCTGCATGGCGAACGGCATGTCGCCGATCTCGTCCAGGAACAACGTGCCGCCGTTCGCCTGCCATAGCTTGCCGGTCATCCCTTCCTTGCGTGCACCCGTGAAACTGCCGCCAACGTAGCCGAACAGTTCGCTCTCGATCAGCGACTCGGGTATGGCGGCGCAATTCAACGCCACGAACGGCCCGCCCGACCGCGCGCTCGACGCATGCACCGCGCGCGCAAAGACCTCTTTGCCGCTGCCCGTTTCGCCGCGAATCAGCACGGGCACATCGTGCGCGAACACGCGGCACGCCCGGGAGAATTCGCGCGATAACGCCGGATCGGCGAAAGGTGCGGCCACCGACGCCGGCGGCGCCTTCGACGGCGTAGGCAGATCGCGCGTGCGGCGTGCAGCACGCGCCGGCGCCCGCAACATGGCCAGCAGCGAATCACCTGCGCTCGTGCGAATCGGCCAGCAAGCGCTCGGCGCGGGATGCGCTTGCGCGAGCAGCGTGTCGAGCGTCTGTGCAAACCATTGGTCCACGCGCGTGCCGACGATCTCATCGCGCGTTGCGCCAAGACAATTCAGCGCACTTTGATTCGCCGCCAGCACGCGCCCCGTATCGTCGAACGCGATCAAGGCTTGCGCGAAACCGCCAAGATGATCGGCCTGCTCCTGCAATTGCAGCAACCACTCGTCGCGATAGTGCTGAAAGAAATACTCGCTCTCCACGACCTTCGCCGTCAGATTGACGAGCGCGAGCGTGTGGAATTGGCTTTGACGGGTGACGTCGGCGGTTGTCGACGACACATCGATGACGGCAAGCAGTTCGCCCTGCGGCGCAAACACCGGGCTTGCAGTACAGGTCAGCGGCGTATGACGCGCACGAAAGTGATCCTGCTGACAGATGATGACGGGCGCGCGCTCGACAGCGCATGTGCCGATGCCATTCGTGCCCTCGCACGATTCGCTCCAGTCGGCGCCCGGCCACAAACCGGCACGATGGAAGTCGTCTCGCGTGCCGTCGTGCAAACGCGAATCCACGATCACGCCGTCCGGCGCTGTGAGCAATACCGCCTGACGCGGATTCATCAACTGACGCTGCAAGCGCTCCAATACCGGCAGCGACACCGTACGCAACCGCTCCATGGCATGACGGCGATCGCGCAACTGTGAGGACGCCAGAACGCGCGGCGCCATGTGTGCGCCCGGATCGAGTGCGTGAGTGTCCAGACAACGTCGCCATGAACTGGCGATATTCGGGTCCGTCGCGCCCGCGCCGGAGGACGCATGGCCCTGCACGACGTTCAGCACGCGACGCGCGTGCGCGGACTCAGTAATGGGTGGCATTGGTCGTCTCCCCCGTGCCGGATGTTCGTTGATCTCGTGGTCGTTCCCGAAGCATCTCCCATGGCGGGATCGTTTGCAATGCGCTGTGTCAATCGGAAGAAGCGAAGCGATTGGCGATACCCGAATCGTGTCACGTCCGTGAGACAAAAGGTGTCATCGTGTGAGACACCCGTGTCACGAATCCGGTACACGACGCGCTGCCCCATCGGGCGGGAATGCGCATGGCGACGCGTTTCGGTCGGGGTGGCCCGCGAATTGCTTGGTGTCTCATGCGTGGCTGGCAAACGACCCGCCACCGTCACAACAATACCCGGAGACACGACATGCGATACGCCCCACCCGGCACGCCCGGCGCCCTGCTGTCCCTGCAATCCCGTTACGAGAACTTCATCGACGGCAAGTTCGTGCCGCCGGTCGAGGGACGCTATTTCATCAACACCTCGCCGGTCACCGGCGCGATCATCGGTGAATTCCCGCGCTCGAACGGCGCGGACATCGAACTGGCGCTGAACGCCGCGCATGCCGCAGCGCCCAAGTGGGGAAGAACCTCCGTGCAGGCGCGTTCGCGCATTCTGCTGCAGATTGCCGAGCGTCTCGAATCGCAACTGGAACGCTTCGCCGTGGCGGAGACGTGGGACAACGGCAAACCCGTACGCGAGACGCTTGCCGCCGATCTGCCGCTGGCCGTCGACCATTTCCGCTATTTCGCCGGATGCATTCGCGCGCAGGAAGGCACGGCCGCAGAGATCGACGAGCACACCGCCGCCTATCACTTCCATGAACCGCTGGGCGTCGTCGGCCAGATCATTCCGTGGAACTTCCCGCTGCTGATGGCCGCGTGGAAGCTGGCGCCGGCGCTCGCCGCAGGCAATTGCGTGGTGCTCAAGCCCGCCGAGCAAACGCCGTTGTCGATCACGCTGTTCGCCGAACTCGTGGCCGACCTGCTCCCACCGGGCGTGCTCAACGTCGTGCAGGGCTTCGGCAAGGAGGCGGGGGAAGCCCTCGCGACCAGCAAGCGCATCGCCAAGATCGCCTTCACGGGATCAACGCCTGTGGGCAATCACATCCTCACGCGGGCCGCCGCCAACCTGATTCCGAGCACCGTCGAACTGGGCGGCAAGTCGCCGAACCTCTTCTTCGAGGACATCATGCACGGCGAGCCCGAGTTCATCGAAAAGGCCGCCGAGGGCCTTGTGTTGGGCTTTCTGAATCAGGGCGAGGTTTGCACGTGTCCGTCACGCGCGCTCGTGCAGGAGTCGATCTACGCGCCGTTCATGGAAGTGGTAATGAAGCGTGTCGAGCGTATCAAGCGCGGCGACCCGCTCGATACCGAGACGGCGGTCGGCGCGCAGGCGTCGCAACAGCAGTTCGACAAGATCCTGACGTACCTCGATCTGGCGCGCCGCGAAGGCGCACAAGTGCTGACAGGCGGTGGCATCGAAATGCTGGACGGGCCGCTCGCCTCCGGCTATTACATCCAGCCGACCCTGCTCAAGGGCGAGAACAGCATGCGCGTGTTCCAGGAAGAAATCTTCGGGCCGGTGGTCGGCGTCACGACCTTCAAGGATGAAGCCGAAGCGCTCGCCATCGCCAACGATACCGAGTTCGGCCTGGGGGCTGGTGTCTGGACACGCGACATCAATCGCGCCTATCGCATGGGCCGTGGGATTCAGGCCGGGCGCGTCTGGACCAACTGCTATCACCTCTATCCGGCCCACGCGGCGTTCGGCGGCTACAAAAAGTCGGGGATCGGGCGCGAGACCCACAAGATGATGCTCGGCCACTATCAGCAGACGAAGAACCTGCTGGTGAGCTACGACGTCAACCCGCTGGGCTTCTTCTGAGCGCTTGCCGCCAGAAGGCGAGCGCGTCCGGCAAGCGAGACCGACGCGCCTCGCTTGTCGAGTCCTTACTCTAGACCTGCGAGACCTTGTGGCAGATCAAAGACGCGTCGCACGGCGAGTGCGATGCTGTCTTTGATGCATGCAAAAGATGTTTCTGAGGCCCCGCTGCTGCGCATCCCGCGCGCGCGGAGCGCCCCCGACAGAACAGATAAGGAGCATGACCATGAGCACGACTTTCTTCATCCCCGCCGTCAACATGATGGGCATTGGCAGTCTCGACGAAGCGATTGCCGCCCTGCGTCAATACCATTTCCGCCGCGCGCTGATCGTGACCGACGCGGGACTTGCCAAGGCAGGTGTCGCCGAGAAGGTGACCAGGCTGCTGGCGCAGCAAGACATTCAATCGGTAGTGTTCGACGGCGCCAAGCCGAACCCGACGGTGGCCAACGTCGAAGCGGGCCTCGCAATCCTCAGGCAAAGCGACTGCGACTTCGTGATTTCCCTCGGTGGCGGATCTCCGCATGACTGCGCGAAGGGCATTGCCTTGTGTGCGACCAACGGCGGTCACATCTCCGATTACGAAGGCGTCGATCAGTCGAAGAAGCCGCAATTGCCGCTCGTCGCCATCAACACGACGGCCGGCACCGCGAGCGAAATGACGCGTTTTTGCATCATCACGGACGAAAAACGTCATGTGAAGATGGCCATCGTCGACCGGAACGTCACGCCGTTGCTGTCGGTCAACGATCCGGCACTCATGGCTGCCATGCCGAAGGGCCTGACCGCCGCGACCGGCATGGACGCCCTCACGCACGCCACCGAAGCGTATGTGTCGACGGCGGCGACGCCCATCACCGATGCGTGCGCGCTCAAGGCGGTAACGCTGATCTCGCAGAACCTGCGTCGGGCGGTTTCGCATGGCGACGACATGACGGCGCGCGAGAACATGGCGTATGCGCAATTCCTGGCGGGCATGGCGTTCAACAACGCATCGCTGGGTTACGTCCATGCCATGGCGCATCAGCTCGGCGGGTTCTATGACTTGCCGCACGGTGTGTGCAATGCCGTCCTGCTGCCGCATGTCGAGGAGTTCAACGCAAGCACGAGTGCCGGACGCCTGAAGGACATTGCACAGGCGATGGGCGAGAAGGTCGAGGGCTTGAGCGACGAGGAAGGCGCAAAGGTCGCGATTGCGGCGATCCGCCGGTTGTCGAAGGATATCGGTATTCCGTCGGGACTGGCCGAACTGGGTGCGAAGGAAGCCGACGTGCCCACGCTTGCGGCGAACGCGATGCAGGACGCGTGTGGCCTCACGAACCCGCGCCGCGCCGAACAGGCGGAAATCGAAGCGATTTTCCGTCGGGCGTTTTGATGAGGTGCGGCATCGGTGCGACTAATGGTCTTTAGTCGCGTCGAAGCGCCTGGAGGTTAAGAGGTCAAGAGGTCAAGAGGTCAAGGGGTTACGGAGAGATATCGCTCCGTAACCCCTTTTTTTACGACGATGTGCCGATCAGCGCGTCGTCATGCCGACAGGCGGTTGTTGACGTTGAATCGTATTCACCGTCACACCTGCAAGCGTGGCGATACCGTTCGCAACGTCGGAGCCGACGTTTTCCGCGACCAGACTAATACCGTTGATGGACGAGCGCGCGGTATCTTCCACGGTGTAGGTCTTGCCCGACACATCCACGCGAGCCTTGATGTGGTCTCCACCCGCTAGAAAACCCAGCATGACGCGGGCGACGGCTGAACGGGTGCTGTATTCCTCGACGGTAATTTTCACCGGGACCCCATTGGCGGAGACCAGCATACCGTTTTTGTCAGCCTGCTTCTTGAACGCGTCGATTACCCCTGACTTCACCTCGTCGTCGATAGTGTGACCGTTCGATTCGATGGTCGGCAGCGCAACCCCTTGTTTCAGGGTTGCAGCAAGAGCCGGATCGACGCCACGCGAGGAATCCGGCCCCGAAGACGTCGAAGCGCACCCGGTCAATGCGAGAATCATGCTCACCACCGCCGAGCGTGAGAAATTACGTACGTTCATGCTGTTACCCCTTTTCTGGATTTATAAGAGTGCCGGTTGGCAGCCACCGAAACATACGGCGCAGTGCAATTCGGTCTTGTACTCCCCGGAAGACCGCACGAACGCGCGACTTTGGAAGCGGTGGCGGCACCACCGGAATTCCCGACCATTGAGAAACGGTCGAGACAAGCATTACGGAAAGGGGAAGAGTTTTCTTTAGGTTACCGACACACTTTTTCGCTAATTCCGGAATTCTCGAGGTAATAAGGACGAAAGGAGTGAAATGCAAAAGGGCCGCGTAAATCACGCGGCCCTCCGGCCATTCACGCAACGCGCCGATCAAGCCATCGCCTGCGCGCCTGACGGTGCTTCCCGGCGACGGATTCGCCACCAGATCAGCACGGCGACGAAGGCTTCGAGCGCCGCCACGATCCACAGGCCGCCGTTGAAGCTGCCCGTGGCGTCCTTCACGAGACCGAGCAGGTAGGGCGAGCCGAATCCGGCCAGATTCGCCACCGAGTTGATGAACGCGACGCCCATCGCTGCGGCACCGCCTGCGAGGTAGGCATTCGGCAACTGCCAGAACACCGGAATGGCGCCCATCGTGCCCGAGACGGCAACAGCAAGACAAAGAAACGCCGCCACGCCGTTGTTTCCGGCAAAGAGACCCACACCCGCGAGCCCGCACGCCCCCACGAACACCGGAATGGCGCAGTGCACGCGCGCCTCGCGTCGCTTGTCCGCGCTGTAGCCGATGGCGATCTGGAAGATCGCGCCGAATACGTACATCACCCCGACCAGCAACCCGATATGCAGCGGGTTGGTCGGCCCCAGAGCACGAACGATGGTCGGCGCAAAGAACGAGAGTGTCGCGTTCGCGGCCACGATCCCGAAATAGATCCCCGTGAGCAGCCAGAGCTTCGGGCTGCGCACCGCCAGCAGGAAACTGTGCTCGCGCTTTCCCGCGCTCTTGCGATCGGCATCCAGGTCGGCTTGCAGCAAACGCTTCTCCTGCGCCGACAACCAGCTCGCCTGCTCCGGCTTGTCGACGAGGAACCACACGGCCAGCACGCCGGCGAGCACGGTCGGCCCGCCTTCGAGCAGGAACAGCCACTGCCACCCCGCCCAGCCGTTCACGCCGTGCATGCCGTTAAGGATCGCGCCTGCCAGCGGCGCACCCACCACGGAAGAGACCGCCGACGCGGAGATGAACCACGCGAACGCCTTGGCGCGTCGGTGCGCCGGAAACCAGAACGTCAGATAGAGCAGCACGCCCGGCTGAAAACCCGCCTCGAACGCGCCCAACAGGAAACGCATGACATAGAAGTAGGCCGGCGAGTGCGTGAACATCATCAACACGCAGATCGTCCCCCAGCCCAGTGTGATACGCGCGAGCGTGCGACGTGCGCCAATGCGCAGCAGCAACCAGTTGCTCGGAATTTCCAGAAAGAAGTAGCCAAGAAAGAAGATGCCCGCGCCGATGCCGTAGACGGTCTCGCTAAAGCCCAGATCCTGCTGCATTTGCAGCTTCGCGAAGCCGACGTTGACGCGGTCGATCCACGCGAGCATCCACAAGATGAAGATGAACGGAATAATCCGCCACATGATCTTCCGGTAGATCGGATCGAGCATTTGCTCGGACGGATTGGCGAACGCGTGGCTCGCATCACCAGCGAGCGAGGGTGGCGATTGTTGCATTTCAACTCCTCCCGGAGTGACGTGGGTCGGCATACGTCATGGTCGTTCTGACTTCGATGTCGATATTGACGTCGGTGTTGACGTAGGTATTGGTACGGGGACTGATACTGAAACGATTAGCAAGGCCGACAACGACAGTGCGCGAGCGCCGACGCGATCGACCTGAATTGACTTCAGGCGGCTTCACCGAGACGCATCGCCTGAAGCAGCGCGCGACATGCTGCCGGCACGGGCCCGATCACGGGAATCGAGAAGCGCTCGCATAGCGCCTGCGCCGCCTCCCCGAGCGGTCCACCGCCGATCACGACGGCTTGCGCACCGTCCTGTCGAATACACGCCTGCACAGCATCGGCGAGACGGTTTTCCAACTGCGACGGCACATCACCCAACGCAATCGGATCGCCCGTCGTGAAACGCGCGCCGGTAAAGGTTGCACCGAGACCGAGCTTGCGCACGTTCGACGCAATCGAGTTCGCGAGCCGGGGCGTCGTCGTGGCGATACCGAACCGTCGACCGCCTGCGCCCGCCTCGCGCACGGATGTCGCGCCGATCCCCACGACTGGCACGTCCAGGCGCGCGCGCAGCGCCTCGATGCCCGGATCGCCGAACGCGCCGACGATCACGCCGTCTGCCTGCGCCGCGAGCGCCACGATTTGCGGATCGTTCACGGCGTCCGCCGCGCCTGCCAGATCCTGCTCATTGACGATCATCGGCGCGCCGCGCGCCACCGTCGCACCGACAACGGTCGGCGGCGACGCCATCGCGCTGGCGAGATACGAACGGGCAATGTCGACCATCATTTGCGTCGTTGCCGTCGATGTATTGGGATTGATGAGCAGGATCTGAGTCATGGAAATGCCAAGTCGAAAAATTTCGGAAATCAGGAGGCAGCAGAAGCTGTCGCCTCCGAGGACGCGCGTGCGGCCGTGCAGGGATCGGATTCCCCCGGCGCATCGGGTCCATCAATCGGTTTGCCGAACGTCTCCGGTGCGAAGGTCAGTGCGATGGCGAATACGGCGTACATCGCGGCCATCATCCCGAACATGCCACCGATGCCGTACTGATCGAACACGCGCCCGGCGACCAGCGGCATGGCTGCCCCCGCCAACGTGCCCAGCGCGAGAATGAACGCCGTGCCGAAAGCGCGCACGCGTGTCGGATAGAGCTCAGGCGCGTAGATCCAGATGGACGTGTTGAGCAGCAGCACGCAGAACTGGAACGCCGCGCCAAAGGCGAGAATCAGCGGCTGCGATTTCGACAGAAAGCCGAAGCACAGACCGATGACGCAGGCCGCAATGGCGCCGAGCGTCAGCACGCGCTTGCGCGGGAACCGGAAACCGAAGTAAGACGCCGTGATCGCACCGAGCAAGCTGCCCGACTGCATCACGATGGTGAAAGCAAAGCTCTTGCTCAGCGTGTAGCCCTGCGCCATGAGGATCGTCGGCATGAGCGTGAGCACGGAGATCTGCGCGCCGTATGTCATGCACACCGCGATGCCTACGGCGATGGTACGTCGCGCCAGCGGTCCGACGAACACCTCGCGCAGACGCACCTTCTCGGCCCGATGCGCGCCGTGCGCGGCTTCGCTGAGATAGCGTTTCGTCGCGCTGCCCGCGCCCTTGCCAAGCTTGCCCGACGCGAGAACATTGAGCACGCGGTTGGCCTCTTCCACGCGTCCTTTGGAGACGAGGAAACGCGGCGTTTCCGGAATGAAGCGGCGATAGAGCAACACGAAGAACGCGGGCAGCACCAGACAGCCGAACAGCCAGCGCCAGCTATCGGGACCGGGAAAGAATGCGAACACGGTCAGCCCGAACGCCGGCGCCAGCATGTTCCCCAACCCCCCGCCCGCAACGTTGATGGCCCCCACCGCCACGCCCCGGAAGCGCGACGAACAAAACTCGGCGAGCATGGTGACGGCAATCGAGATTTCACCGCCCAGACCGAAGCCGACGATGAAACGTCCCGCCGCGAGCATGGTGTAGTTGGTGGCAAGGGCGCAGATCAGCGCACCCAGCGTGAAGAGCATCAGGTTGATGCTCAGCATCGTGCGGCGTCCGTAGCGGTCCGCGATGTAGCCCGACCCGAGCCGACCGAACGCCGCCGCACCGAACGTCAGCGTATTGAGGAAACCGATCTGTGCGGCGGAGATGCCCCAGTACTCGCGCAGTAACGGCCCGACGAGGCCCACGGCATTCTGCTCGAAAACGTCGAACAGCACGCCGAACAGGATCAAGGCAAGGATCTTCTTGTGTGACGGCGTCACCCCAATGTCGTCGAGCGCCCTTTCGAGCTGCTGCAACCTGGGTTCCGACGAGGATACGACCACTTCTGCGCCCATCGTAAAACTCCCTGCGCCACATCTGGCGCCTTTGCGACCGATTGCCTCGCCCTCTGATGAACCTGTTCGGTTAATATTTTTTCAAATTATTTGTTTTTGAAAATTCTTTTTCATATGAGGGTTTTACCTGACCCTGCGGATGCCGCGGGCATGCAGCGTCCCTGGCATGGAAATGCCGATGACCAGGAGACAGCGCGCGCTGAGGGGTGCTGAGGGGTGCGGAGAACGCTGACGGGTGTTGAGCGAGGCTGAGGCGGGAGCGGCGTGGGACGGGACAGGAGCGCAGGAGCGGAGCGGCGGGGATAGTCACGACACGTGTGTCCCCGCGCCGGAGGCTCGCGTCAGATTTCGTCGAGCGAGTCGTGGAACGCTTCCACGAGACCGAGATGACGACGCCCGGGATTGCCCGCCATCGTCATGACCTGCGTGACGATCAGATGGCACAGGCCGATGACGGCGGTGTGGTTGTCGAGCACCCCCGGCCCCTGAACGTCGCACTGCAACGTCCACTTCGCGGGCGCAAGCGCGGCAGCCCTGGGGGACGGTTTCGAGGAAGCCGCCCGTTCGGTGACGTAGACCAGGTTGGGACAAGCTTTCGCGAGTTGCGCCACTACGGTCGGCATCTGACGCACACGACGGCGCAACGCGAAAACGATAACCACATCGTCCGCGCCAATGCCCGCAAGGTGCTCGCCCAACGTCTCCCCGGCGCCCGGAATCACCTGCGCGCTCGGGACGATTTGCAGCAATTGCCAGCGCAGGTACATCGCCAGCGGATGACTGGAGCGAAAGCCAACGACCCACACCTTGCGTGCCGCGAGAATGGCAGCGGCAATCTGTTCGATTTCGTTGGACGAGAGACGGCGGTAGGTGGCGTCGATGTTGGCGAGGCTTTGCTGGCGTTGTGCGCCGACGAGATCGTCTGCGGCGGCCTCGCTCACCGCAGTGGTCGCGGCCATCGCCAGCGGGGACCCTGCGCGCTGCTCGGAGCGAACGTGCTTGCGGGCTTCGTCGAACGATTCGTAGCCCAGACGTCGAACGAAACGCGTGACGGTGGCGTTCGAGACTTGCGCGAGCGCGGCAAGCTCAGACGCGGAGTAGCCAGCCAGATCGCCGGGCAGATCCAGCGCGAATTCCGCCAGCCGCCGCTCCGAAGGCGAGAGCTGGTCGAGTTGGTCCCGGATGCGTCCGACGAAAGACTTCTTCACATGAGATGCCATGAGCGTTTGCTGGGTGGTGGCGGGCGACTGCGGCTGGCTATTGTCGCTTAAATTCATTGCCTGTACCCGCCCGCACGCCTCCGTACGCACCCGTCGCTTGAAGTCAGCCGCTTGAGTCCGTCGCCGGAACCCTTCCGTCGCTCAAGCGCCGGTCCGCTCCAGCCCTGTTACCGCCTGCAAGATCGCCACACGCGCCTGTCCGAGAATTTGCCCCTGCCATATGGGGTCGTCGAAACAGAACGCGCCTTGCACCGACTTGCGAATCGACGACGCCAGCGCGTCCGGGGCGTCGGGATGCTGCCTCAGCCACGCGTCGGCACGCAGCGTATGCAGCATGTCGATGAGCGGCACCGTGCCGTATTCGATGGCCATCGCCGTCACGCTCGCCTCCGGGCGTGTCGTGCGTAGCGTGTCTAGCAAGGGGCCTCCGACGTTCGACGCCACCGTCGTGCCGTCGAACGGACTGGCGAGGTCCGCGCCCCACCACGCGCGGGCTCGGGCCAGTTCATCGGCATCGAGGGCGCCCACGCAGATCTTTTCCCCGTGCCCGGGCGGACCGAGCCCCGTATGAAAGTCGATCCAGCCGATGGCGTCGCAGGCCGTCGCATGCGTCTCGATCAGGGTGCGCATCAGCCGCGTGCTCCACACGGGTTCGCGACCGCCGTAGAACAATCCATCCGCAAAGGCGTATTGTCCGATCGTCAGCGCTCGTTGATAGGCGGCCTCGCCGTGCGTGGCGATGTAATCCGCAATCGCTCGCCTGTTGTCATCGGACGGTGGCCATGCCGGTGGCACCAGGAGCGCATGCAGATCGGCATACGCTTCGTTGACGGGCAACGGCTGCGTGAAGTCGATGCTGTTGCGATTCAGATCGACGTTGTCCTCGTTCGTGCGCGACAGCCACGAGAAGCCGTAGGGATTGATGGCGTGTACCACGAGAATTGCGACGTCGGCGGCATCGAGTCGCCCTCTTACCCCTCTTACCCCTCTTAGCCCTTCGTCCTCCAGCAGCGCGATCTGCGCCGCGCTGCCGCAAAAACCCTCCACGCCATGCGTGCCGGAGGTGAGTATCAACAGCCGTCGTGCGTCGGCCCCACCGAGCCGCACGACATCGGTGGCAAGCGTCTCGCCTTCACGGCCGACGATGTCCGGAATGACGTAGCGTGAGACCTCGACACCCGCCTGCGCAGCGGCCGCGGCGAAACGCTCGCGCGCCTGGAGATAGCTATTCGAAAACGGAGGGGTGCGCATCGGCCATCACTCCGCGAGGAAGGCTTCAGTGAGCCGCACCCAGTAGGTCGACCCGAGCGTGAGCACATCGTCGTTGAAATCGTAGCTGGTGTTGTGCAGCATGCACGGCCCCAGACCGTGACCGTGTGCGCGATGATCCCCCGTACCGTTGCCGATATAGGCATAGCATCCCGGACGCTCCAGCAGGAAGAACGAAAAATCCTCCGCGCCCATCGTCGGGTCGATCGGGTCGACGACGTGATCGCGACCCACGATCTCCTTCATCACGCCCAGCGCGAACTGCGTCTCGGCCGCCGTGTTGACCGTTGGCGGGTAGTTGCGCAGAAACGAGAACTCGACCGTGCAGCCGTAGGCGGCGGCGGTGGATTCGCAGAACTCGCGCATGCGTGTCTCCACCAGATCGAGGACTTCGAGCGAGAACGTGCGCACCGTGCCCGCGAGCGTCGCCGTGTTCGGAATGACGTTGATCGCCTCGCCAGCCTGCATCTGCGTGATGGACAGGACTGCGGCATCGATGGGGCGCTTGTTACGCGTCATGATGCTTTGCAGGCCGGTGCCGATCTGCATGGCGGTGAGTACCGGGTCGATGCCGTCGTGCGGCATGGCCGCGTGGGCGCCGGTGCCTTTGACGACGATGCGAAACTCGTTGCTCGATGCCTGCGTGGCGCCGATACGCGCTCCGAAGCTACCGGCGGCGAGGCCCGGCCAGTTATGCAGGGCAAATACGGCGTCGACCGGAAACTTCTCGAACAGGCCGTCTTCGAGCATGGCTTTCGCGCCACCGCCGCCCTCTTCTGCCGGTTGGAAGATGAAGACGACAGTGCCGTCGAAGGTGCGATGTCCGGCGAGATGCTGCGCGGCGCCCAGCAGCATGGCGGTATGGCCGTCGTGTCCGCAAGCGTGCATCTTTCCCGGGTAGGTCGACGCGTGCGCGAACGTGTTGAGTTCCTGAATGGGCAGGGCGTCCATGTCGGCACGCAGCCCGATCACCTTCTTGCCGGCGCCGTTGCGCAATACGCCGACCACGCCCGTCTTACCCAGTCCGCGCGTGACTTCGATGCCCCACGATTCGAGTCGCTGCGCCACGATATCCGACGTTCGTGCCTCCTCGTAGCGCAGTTCCGGGTGAGCGTGGATGTCGCGTCGGATGGCTTGCAGTTCGGCCGAGCGTTCGGCGATTTCGGGAATGATGGACATGGGAGTCGTCTCTTAAAAGATGCCTCGAATGGCGCTCGACGCGACGCTTGCATCGGCAAGGTCGGCGGCTCGCACCATTGGACAGGAGGCAGGTTGGGAGAAATTCGGTGGGCGCGTCGACGGCATTCGCCGACGGCCCTGATGCGCGATGCATGGCTCGTGACGCGTGCGTTAGCGCAGCGGCTGGCGCGAGCGGTCCTGGAGCAACAGGATGGTGACGAACCCCACGGCCGCGCCGAACAGCCCGTAGTACACGACGGCGAGTTTATCTCCCGTCCAGCCGATGAGCAGCGTGGCGATGGCGCCTGCAAAGCCACCGAAGATCATCACGGCGAAGTTGTAACCGATGGCCATCGACGTCGCACGCACATGGGACGGGAAGAGTTCGCACACGAATGCGCAGTAAGAACCTTGGAACAGACCGAGCGTGAGCATCAGGCAGCACTGCACGAAGATCAGCATCGGCAGCGTCGGCATGTGGCTCACGGCCAGGAACAGCGGATACGCGATGATCAGGCTGATGAGCGCAGAAGCTGCCATCGGTTTCTTGCGGCCAATTGAGTCGGAGATGCGGCCGGAGGCAAACGTCCCCACGATGTAGGCCACGGCGGCGCACAGCGACGCGATCACGCTGCTCTTGAACGGAATGCCCAGCGACTTCGTCGCGTAGCTCGGCATGTAGTAGTAGAAGATATACGTGCCGATGGTGCCGTAGACCGTCAGGCCGAAACCGGCGACGACCTGGCGCCAGTGCTTCGTGATCGATTCGATGAAGGGCGAGCGTTTCACGACGGGCTTGTTGCGCGCGTCCTTGAAGACGGGCGACTCGTCCAGACGCGAGCGCACGTACAGACCGACCGGTACGATCAGCAGACCGATCACAAACGGGATACGCCAGCCGAATGCATCGATCTGTTCGGGTGTCAGCGTTTGCGTGATGCCGACCGACACGATCGCGCCGAGCAGCATGCTGCACGCCTGCGCAATCATCTGGAAGCTGCCGTACACGCCCCGGCGCTCGACGGGCGCGTGTTCGACGAGAAATGCCGTGGCGCTACCGACTTCTCCGCCTGCGGAGAAACCTTGAAGGAACCGGCCGATGAGCATCAGCACGGGCGCAGCCATGCCGATCTGTGCGTATGTCGGCGCGAAAGCGATGACGGCGACGCCGAGCGCCATGACGGAGATCGTCACCAGCAAGGCGGATTTACGGCCGTGCCTGTCGGCATAGGCGCCGAGGACGATACCGCCCAGCGGGCGCGTGAGGAAGCCGACACCGAAGGTCGTCCATGCGGCGAGCAGCGCGGCGGTCGGGTTATCGCTGGGGAAAAACTGACGGGCGATGTTCGCGGCGAAAAACGTGAAGACGGTGAAATCGAACCATTCGAGCGCATTGCCGATGGTGGACACCGCAATGACGCCGACGTCGATGCGCTTACCTGATCGTTCGGTAACCGCAGGGTTTGCGGCGCTGTCGCGCCCAACCGAAACTTCCATGGGGAGACTCCTCTTCTATGAAGGGTTTTCGCGGCAAGCCGACCGCACTCGCTTCGCCCCATTCTGCTTGTGCCAAAAAACCAATAAAAGCTAGAATTTGTGGTCTTTCATCGCAATTTTTTTGATGAATTGTCGGGTGAGTTTCGAGATGTTTTCTTGGCGTCGAACGGGATTCGGGGGGGCCTTTCGGTGGGAATTGAGCGTGTTTCGTCACGCATTCGCATTCCGAATCCCATCGCGTTCTCAGTAACCATTAGCGAGCGAATCATGAGCAATTTGCGATTTATGAAGACATTCGCGACGGTCGCGAGATATGGCTCGTTCGCTTCGGCCGCCGAACATCTTGCGATGACGCAGTCAGCGGTGAGCATGCAAATGCGGGCGCTGGAGGAAGAATTCGGGCATCCCTTGTTTGACCGCGTGGGACGCTCGGTCGCGCTCAACGCAATGGGACGCGTTTTACTGCCTCACGCGGAGCAACTGCTGGCGCAGTATCAGACGATGCGGATGTTGGCCGCAGGGATTGAATCGACGGCGGGGCCGGTCACGATTGGCGCGGTGGAGTCGGCGGTGAGTGCGTTGGCCCGGGCGGTGTCGCAAATCAAGCAGGCGCGGCCGCATCTTGAGATATTGATTCAGACGGCCCGGTCCATCGAACTGACGGCGAAGCTCGATGCTGGCGAGATCGATTGCGCGGTGCTGGTGGAGGCTTCGGGCAGGCGCCCCGCCGGCGTGCGATGGACGCCGTTGTATCGGGAGCCGTTGGTACTGCTGGCATCGTCGGCGCTGAAGTCGGCGTCGGTGACGAAGTTGCTGGAGACGGAGCGGTTTCTGCGGTTTGACCGGACGCAACGCACCGGGGCGCTGATCGACCGGGCAGTGAAACGTCAGCACGTGAAAGTCAGCGACTTTCTGGAATTGACGTCAATAGAAGGGATCGTGGCGTTAGTGCGCCAACGTGTCGGGATCGCGGTTGTCCCGATGCTGAGAAGCGCGTCCTGGGCACAGGAAGATTCGCTGCGCGTGATGCCCCTACCCGGCGTGACCGAGCAACGCAGCATCGGACTGCTGGAACGAACCCGTCACGACAAGATGGGGATGACTGCGGCCATTGCGCAACAGGTGATGGCGCAGGGGTGAGGTTATTTATGGGCGCTCAAGCGGGCCGTTCAAGTGTGGTGAGAAGGCCTCTAGCTTTGCTTGACACCGGTGGCCCACCACATTGCCCACGTTGACGATTTGACCCGCCCGACGTAAGCGTCAAATTCGGCGCCTGAATCGCCGCAGCGATGTTACCCACCGGCGTCGGCGGGTTGATGACGCCGCCTACGCTCGTGTAAGCATCCCCATACAGCGACGTACATTCCGCCGCACTGCCGCAACTCCACACATCGTGACGCTTGTCCGACTCGAACATGCCCGTCTCTTGCACCCAGTGCGAGTGCCAGTAGGCGTTGAGCGTCTGCGCGCTGTTGACCACCGGGCCGCTGACGTTGATCGTCGCGTTAAGAGAGAGTAATGGCGCGGGGGCGGGAAATGGGATCTATCACGCCCTACCTATTTTAATGATGGGGTAGCTCTTGCAGTAAAAGAAGGCAAACTTAACGCAGTGGCCGGGGTGGGATGACCACTACAGACCACCCTTCGAACCGATAGAACTGACAAAGACACAAAACATGGCCATCAATCCGGCACCCAACGCTACGAGAATCATGGTGGCCGAAAAAATCCCACTTATGAAGCGCTCCCACCCCGCCTGCCACCCCATGTCAACTACCAACCCAACGAACACGAACACATAGAGAGACAAGAAACCCAGAGCGAACACGAACCTATACCGATACCTGGAAAGAATACGAGCAACTACAGGACCAAACAGCCCACTTAGAATCCCCAGAAAAATATCGTCTTGCATAATTAAATTCCCAAGTGCCCTTACTTATTATTAACTGCAGCCTGAGCAGCCTTACCTGCGAATTGCCCCAGAACAAATCCATTTAGACGTATGACAATCCCCGGTATCGTGAGTATGTTGGCAATTCCGTTTGGAAGTCCCGCCCAATTAAACATCGATGTTCCGAATACTGCTCCGTATGCTCCAACTGTTGCCGCCGCGAGCAATCCAGCTGTGGAGAATCGTTGATCGAATCCACTCGCGAAGCTCTGGCCCGCCTTTTGGTTGGCTAATGCAGCACCGAATGCAGCCGCCGCCGTATAGCTCCCCCCAGATATCGTAGCCCCCGTCAAAGCCGCCGTAGTAAGCGAATATGCATCAGGGCGGCTTGTTGGAGTTGGATCGCTTCTTGTTGCGGAGAGAAGTAGAACGTCGTCGTGCTCAGTTGCAGCGACGCTGGCAAGTTTGAAATCAGCACTTGCGGGGAGACGGGATCGAGCGTTGCGCCGAACCCGCCTACGACATAGTTCGGGCCGTTCTGCTGGCCGACCGCGCCAGTGAGGATCGATGATCCCGTGCCGCCCAAGCTCGCCGGGATCGTCAGGTTCAGACCACCGTTCGCCGGTGCCAGGCTAATCACCTGCGGCGGGTTGCCGACTTGCGGCGTGTAGGTGTTGGCCGTCGTGATGCCGTTGACCAAGCTCGTGCCGGTGAGCGACACCGACTGGCCCACCACGTTACCGACGTTGACGATCTGACCGCCCGAGGTGAGCGTCAAATTCGGCGCCTGAATCGTCGCAGCGATGTTACCCACTGGCGTCGGCGGGTTGATCACACCGCCTACGCTCGTGTAAGCATCCCCATACAGCGACGTACACTCCGCAGCACTGCCGCAACTCCACACATCGTGACGCTTGTCCGACTCGAACATGCCCGTCTCTTGCACCCAATGCGAGTGCCAGCAGGCATTGAGCGTCTGCGCGCTGTTGACCACCGGGCCGCTGACGTTGATCGTTGCGTTAAGCGCCGCCGTGATCAGACTGCCGACGTTCGTGAGCGACCCGGCATTGATCGTGAGATTGTTCCCCGCACCGATGATCGACGTACGCCTCGCAGTAGCTTTCCTTGTAGCCACCCGCCGTCATGCAACCCGAGTACTTTTCGAGCTTGCCGTAGTTCTCGTGCACCTGAACCGGCGGCGGCAACGTGTTGGTGATGCCGCCCGCTACGTTCAGCGTCAGGTTGTTCCCTGCGAGGATGTTGCCCGACGTATTGGTCTGTGACAGGTCCCGGCAGGTGCGGCGTTATCAACGTCAGTTTGATCGCCCCTAACAGAGAGTTAGTCCGCTCTTACAGCCATTTTCCAAGGAGCGTCGAATGACTCTCGCCGTGCATGCCAACCCAACGGTAGCTCAGCCAAGTCCTGAACACTTGGATCAAGTCGCATAACGCTCTCTAAGCTCACGACAATCATGTCGTCCTCATGCACCTCAGGCGCGACAATATGAAACTGCCAAGCACCGTCATCAAGGTCATGTGATACATAGGCAATCCGTGGAGCGGCCCCACGTATCTGAGGACACGAGGACTCTCTTAAAATAAGGGATAGTCTTGTGCCTATCAGTAAGCCTAGTCATTACGTGGAAAGCATCGAAATTCTGACCGAGCCGGAGCGCCGTCGTCGGCGCACGGCGCAGGAAAAAATCGCCATCGTGCAGGAAACATTGGAGCCGGGAGCGTCGGTGTCGGCCGTTGCACGTCGGCACGGCGTCAATGCCAACCAGGTGTTCGGCTGGCGCAAGCAATACCAGGAAGGCAGTCTGGCGGCGGTGAAGGCGGGTGAAACCGTTGTACCGGCATCTGAGCTAGCCGCCGCCATCAAGGAAATCAAGGAGTTGCAACGGCTACTCGGGAAGAAGACGTTGGAGGTCGAAATCCTGAAAGAAGCCGTGGAATGGGGCCGGTCAAAAAACCTGATTGCGCGCTCGCCCTTGCTGCCGGGGGACGACCGATGAAGACGGTCTGCGAAGTTCTCGGCGTGGCGCGCTCTGCCGTGGCGGTCAAGCGAGCTCGCTCGTCCGACTGGCGCGATGGTCGCCGTGCCCGCGTGACCAACGATGCCGGGCTGGTCGAGGAGATTCAGGCCCATGTGGCGCACCTTCCTACCTATGGCTACCGGCGTGTCTGGGCGCTGCTGCGCCGCAGTCGGGAGCAGAGCGGTGCGCCGTGCATCAACGTCAAGCGCGTGTATCGGGTCATGCGGGAGCATCAGTTGCTGCTGCGCCGCCCCGGCGTGCGGCAAGACAAGCGGCGGCATGACGGTCGCGTTGCCGTGGAGCGCAGCAACACCCGCTGGTGCTCCGATGGCTTCGAGTTCCGGTGCGACGATGGTACGCCGCTGCGCGTGACGTTTGCGTTGGACTGCTGCGACCGCGAGGCGATTAGCTGGGCCGCAACGACCGGCGGGCATAGCGGTGATGTGGTGCGAGACGTGATGCTGGCCGCCGTCGAACAGCGCTTCGGCACCACGCAGGCCGCGCACCCCATCGAATGGCTGACGGACAACGGCTCGGCCTACATCGACTACCGCACGCGCAGCTTCGCTCGCGAACTGGGTCTTGAGCCGCTGACCACGCCGGTCCGTTCGCCGCAGAGCAATGGCATGGCCGAATCGTTCGTGAAGACCATGAAGCACGATTACGTCGCCTATATGGACAAGCCTGACGCACCAACAGCGCTCTCGCGTCTGGCAATCGCGTTTGAACACTACAATGAGCGCCACCCGCACAAAGCCTTGAAATACCGCTCGCCTCGCGAGTTCAGGCGTAATGCGGTGTCATCAACCTAACAGTGTCCGCCTGTCCTGAGTTACAGGGGCAACTCCAATCCGGTCCTTTCCCTCCATGGTGCGTCGGTTTGCGATAACTGCGACGTTGGGTGGATCGGAAAACGGCCATGGGTTCATATCTGAATGCAGAGCTGTGGGACGGCGTTTCGACGACAAACGCCGCGAATATGTAAAGGTATTGGCTCAGACCGCGAAGATACCCCTAGAATAATTGAACGAAAAACTGCTGCACTTGGCGCTACCGAATATTGCCGCATTACCTAACCTCGGCAACATCGCAAGTGTTGCCTCCTCAATTCATCGGGACGCGTTCATATCGTTCAATGGGAAACGCGGGATCGAACGGTCCCATGTATCCAGTCACCCTCACTGCTAACGTATAAGGATAGACACCAGCGACTACAAAAAGCGCGGAGCCATTCCCACCCCTGATCGTGAATCCGGACTCACAGACAACGTCACCGTCCTTCAGGACCAACATTTCAACAAAAGGCTGCGCACCCAAATCGCAACTCAGCGAAACAAACGCTTCATCCGCAACGCGCCTATTCGATGGTGCAAACTCCAATGTTCCGTATTCTGCCCTTTCATCCGTGTCATGCATCTTGCTTGTCACTTCGATTCCGGTTCTGTCTGCTCGCCATAGGGTAACTGAGACCGGTTTCCCATGAGCCGCGAATTCAAATGAAATGCCCGTGAAACCCTTTTCGAATTCGTTAACAAGTGCGCCAATTCCGTGCCAAGTGAATTTCAGTCGCTCCAAAACAGCCTCCGTCAGCGTCCCGCCTGAGGCGATTGATCCCGTGTTCAGAATGCTGCGGCCCGTCGCCGTGCTACCGAAGTTCAGCGACAGGTCGTTGCTCGCCAGAATCTGGCCGCCAGCCAAGAGCGCCGAGAAGTTCTCTGGCAGGTACACCTGTGGTATCAGCGCTGTGACGGTCGGGCACTTCGCATTGCCCGTTGCCGCACACCCCAGTTCCGGCACCGTCTGCTCGACGTACCACAGCATCGGCTGCGACGCGCTGTCCGTCGACAAACCATTGATGAAGCTCGCCTTGCCCGTTTGCATCAGGGCTGCTTGCTGGAGTTGGATGGCTTCTTGCTGCGGAGAGAGGTAAAACGTCGTCGTGCTCGGTTGCAGCGATGCGGGCAAGTTCGAGATCAGCACTTGCGGGGAGACGGGATCGAGCGTTGCGCCCAACCCGCCTACGACATAGCTCGGGCCGTTCCACTGGCCTGTCGCTCCCGTCAGGATTGACGAACCTGCGCCGCCCAAGCTCGCCTAGGTCGTGAAATTCAGACTCTGGTTCGCGACTCCACCCTCGCCACCCAAACACGCACTCCTCGACGACCCTAAATATTTTTCCAATTCGTTATTACCTTAAAATCACCGCCCAACTCAAGTTGAAGCCGATTAGCCATGACCTTTCCCCGCCTATTAAAATCTTCCTCCTCTTCTCGACTTTTAAATCCGGAAGCCGAAGGGTCTTCATTATTTAACGTTAAATCAAAATCCAATGCCCACTTAAATAGCATTTCCTTTAGCTCGCGCGATATCGGAAGATTCTCCGGATTTATATCCCCATACATTCCAGGCGGCATATCCCAAAGTGGATAACAATGATAGTCAGCTAAAATCTTTATAATTTTCATCTTTCACTTCCTCGCGGATTTTCCCCAACAATATACCCATTCGAACCAACTGTAATTGCAATACGCTGTTCTTTTCCGTTAATTGAGACTTCATAGATAGGACGACCTGTTCCCGCCCCTTGGTAGCCAACAATACGCCCTTTGGTCACAGCTTGAATGAGAACCTCTGGAATCTGCGACTGGGAGACGCCCATGGAAGCAAATTCCGGTCCATGCTCTTCGATTACATGCTGGAGGCCAGCGGCCGAAGTGCCCGTCCCAGCACATCCCGGCTCCCGCACCGTCTGCTCGACGTACCACGGTATCGGTTGCGACAAGCCTGCAACCTGCTCAGGTGTCAGTGCCTGACCCAGTTGGATGTTGTTCGTCTTCGCGTACTCCACCGCGTTGCCGTACAGCACCATCTTCTGCTGATCATTGACGCTCAACTGCGACGTGCTATCCGTCGACAACTCATTGATGAAGCTTGCCTTGCCCGTCTGCATCAGGGCGGCTTGCTGGAGCTGAATCGCTTCCTGCTTAGGAGAGACGTAGAACGTCGTCGTGCTTGGTTGCAGCGACGCTGGCAAGTTCGAGATCAGCACTTGCGGGGACACGGGATCAAACGTTGCGCCCAACCCGCTCACATGTACCTCGAGCCATGCGCAACCCAGATTGGAATCTCATCCCCCAAAGCGGAATTCCGAAGTTCCCGCCCTGCTTCACGAACTCCGTTTGTGAGTCGCGAGAGCCCCGCGCCGATTGACCGTCGCGCCACCGACCCTTTCTATAACGGGCCGACGCCGGGGACACTTTGAGCACTCAGATCAGAGTTACCTAAAAAGCGAAATTCTTGAAGTCATGCGGTTCTTCAAGCCCGATTTTCATCGACCTCACCTTCCCACACGAAGTACCACTTTTCAAACCATAGAGGGTCGAACCCACGCTCCTTCACATTGAACGCAGGGCGGACTTGGCTGGGCCATTTGCTCTCAATTAATCGCATGACTCCTTCTGGACTTGGATCAACAGGTTGGCGAAGGCCATTTTTGACGAGATCGTGGGGTTCAAACGGTTGGTCTTCGAACATGAGCGGAGCGTCCGGGCCGACTCCGTCCCGCACCCACCCCTCTCCCAAAAATTTCAAACGCCCTCTTCTCATTAACTCGCGAACACACCACAGAAACAGGTTCTTCATTTCGATGGGGTCGAAATTCGGCCGGAGGACGTTCAACTCCTCATATAAGTGCGCGATCGATTGCAGTCCATCGCACCGGAAGGCTACCAAGTCAAGCTCATCAGCCGTCATCAACATATCATTCACCTCTAAATTTAATTTCTTTCAAGCCGCCCGGCAGAGAACCACGCGCACCCTGCAAAGTCCATTCAAACACTCCCGTCTGGGCCGACGTCGAAGAAAACGGCCGAAGGGTGTAGGTTTGACCAGCCGCGTTGGTTGCTTGATAAATTGTTCCCCCTGGGACCTCCCTTCTAACAACAGGTGCTCCGTCACTTAATTTTCTTAGCAATGAGAATGCTGACGTCTCAGGATCCACCACGCGCATCGCCGCGGTGGTCCCCGAAGGATTTACTTGCAGAGGATATCGAATCCCGGCAATGTCAAATGTCCCCACCTTCCCCGAAATCGTGAGTGACACTTCCCCCAAAGGTGCGCGCGAACTTTTCAGGCTCGCTAGGGGATCAGCTAGGTTTGCGTTAGGGGTCACACCGTTGTCCATACCGGGTGTTAATCCTCCGCTCCCGAATCTGCTGGAAAGTTCGGTATCCCCCGCCGTCAACATATCACTCGATGCCGAAGGGCCTACGGTTGGTCCGGAAGGACGACTGAAGATTCCGCGCGCCGCCCCAACGAACCGTCCTAACGCCCACCCGGTTAGGAGCCCAAGAATGCCGTAACCCGCTGTAGTTGCCGCCACACAACCGGCCGTCTGGCAATCCGGCGTACCCTGCACAAACTGCTGCAAGCTTTGACCGTTCAGATATAGCTGTGCAACGTCATTGCGCGCGATTTGGCAAGCCGCATTGTCACCACCCGTCGCGCATTGGGTCGCCACTTCGACCTTCGCCTGGATGTAGGCAGCTTGGGTCGCAGTCAACGCGTCTCGATAGCAACTCATTGCCTGCCCACTGCAGGCTAGCTTCTGTGCAGTCAGGTACTGGTACTTCTCGCTCAACGCGTTGTTCGTCGCTTCGTTCTGCGCCGCCGTCACACCTCCATTCGGATTCTGACCAAGCACTCCCGATAGGCCAGCACCAGAAAGTCCTGCAATTAACGCGATGCTCGCGTTAATTGCAGAATTGTCGTAACTCGTGGTCTTCGTGACCGTACCATCACCGTTATCCGTGTACGTAACGGTTTCCGATCCGTTGTATAACGCGTCGCGCAACAATGGAGTGAGCACGGCGCTGGTAGCTGCGCCGATAGCGCCGCCACCACATCCGGTTCCCAACGCGGACGAGCTAGCACACCCCAGTGCCGCATGCGCTCCCACATATCCCAACTGTCCAAGGGCGTCCGGGCCAAGCGAACCAATTTGATATGCAAGCGCAGCGCTCAAATTGCTAACCCCACTGCCCTTCAACGCCTCAAGGAAGCTCCCTCCCTGAATCGTCGACTGCACGCCTGCTTGGATCACCGACTGCCCAAGGATTGCTATGCCTTGCGACAGAAGTTTGTCCGCGGTCGTCGCTGCGGCATTTGCTGCCGTGCCGCCCACATAGCTCGGGTTGACGCCAGCCAAACTGCTTAAGCTGCTGCTTGAACCTCCCAGCGTCGTATAACCGAGTCCTCCGTCACCGGAGTAAGTAATGCCGTTCAGCAATCCGGCCGTGATCGCACTTGCGAGTCCGCTCGTGATGACCGAACCGAAATTCATCGACCCCGTCATTGCCAACTGCGTGAAGGCCGAACTCGTCATCGCCGTTAGTCCGGCACTCAACGCAATGTTGCCGATGCCAGCACCGATGGCCACACCTTCCGCGGTGGTTCCTGCTGCCGCCATCAGCGTCGCCGCGCCAGCTTCCACACCTGCGAGTTGTCCCACCATCACGGAGAACATCGGACCCAGCACCATCGACATCGCCACTGCTGCGACGATCATCCCAACCTGCTGAATCCCGAAGTTCCCGCCCTGCTTCACGAAATCCGTGTGCAGGTCGTTCTGCATTGTCTGCTGGAGGAAGTTGTCGCCCAACTGTGCAGCGACGCCTGCGATGAAGGCTTGCGTCGCCGCTTGGTCAACTTGACCGTTCGGGTCTAAGAGTTGAAGCGCACCACCGATCTGGTTGAACTGGTCGACGTTCAGCGTCAGGCCACCTGCGGCTGCGCTCATGAAGCCACCGGGCTGCACCATCGTGCCGGTGGTCTTCAGGTAACCCGAGTCTTTGATGTAGCTCCAGATCTCGCCAACGTCGACCACGTTCGCGCGGTTTGTCAGCGTGCCGGTGTTTACCGTCAGCGTCCCGCCTGAGGTGATGGAACCCGTGTTCAGAATGCTGCCGCCTGTGGCCGTGCTGCCGAAGTTCAACGACAGGTCGTTGCTCGCCAGAATCTGGCCGCCAGCCGAGAGCGCCGAGAAGTTCTCCGGCAGGTACACCTGCGGCATCAGCGCTGTGACGGTCGGGCACGCCGCGTTGCCCGTCGCAGCACACCCCGGCTCCGGCACCGTCTGCTCGACGTACCACAGCATCGGTTGAGACAACCCTGCAACCTGCTCAGGTGTCAGGGCCTGACCCAGTTGGATGTTGTTCGTCTTCGCGTACTCCACCGCGTTGCCGTACAGCACCAGCTTCTGCTGGTCGTTCACGCTCAACTGCGACGTGCTGTCCGTCGACAACCCATTGATGAAGCTCGCCTTGCCCGTCTGCATTAGGGCGGCTTGCTGGAGTTGGATGGCTTCTTGCTGGGGAGAAAAGTAGAACGTCGTCGTGCTCGGTTGCAGCGACGCGGGCAAGTTCGAGATCAGCACTTGCGGGGAGACAGGATCGAGCGTTGCGCCCAACCCGCCCACGACATAGCTTGGGCCGTTCTGCTGGCCGACCGCGCCCGTGAGGATCGATGATCCCGTGCCGCCCAAGCTCGCCGGGATCGTCAGGTTCAGACCACCGTTCGCCGGTGCCAGGCTAATTACCTGCGGTGGGTTGCCGACTTGCGGGGTGTAGGTGTTGGCCGTCGTGATGCCGTTGACCAAGCTCGTGCCGGTGAGCGACACCGACTGGCCCACCACGTTACCGACGTTGACGATCTGACCGCCCGACGTGAGCGTCAAATTCGGCGCCTGAATCGCCGCAGCGATGTTACCCACCGGCGTCGGCGGGTTGATGACGCCGCCTACGCTCGTGTAAGCATCCCCATACAGCGACGTACATTCCGCCGCACTGCCGCAACTCCACACATCGTGACGCTTGTCCGACTCGAACATGCCCGTCTCTTGCACCCAGTGCGAGTGCCAGTAGGCATTGAGCGTCTGCGCACTGTTGACCACCGGGCCGCTGACGTTGATCGTTGCGTTAAGCCCCGCCGTGATCAGACTGCCGACGTTCGTCAGCGACCCGGCATTGATCGTGAGATTTTTCCCCGCACCGATGATCGACGAGTTGCCCGACTGCTGATCGACGTACGCCTCGCAGTAGCTTTCCTTATAGCCACCCGCCGTCATACAACCCGAGTACTTTTCGAGCTTGCCGTAGTTCTCGTGCACCTGAACCGGCGGCGGCAACGTGTTGGTGATGCCGCCTGCGACGTTCAAGGTCAGGTTGTTGCCCGCGAGGATGTTGCCTGATGTGTTGGTGAGCGAGTCAGCTGCGGTCGTGCCCGTCGCCGACGAACCCACACCGCCGATCACAAGATCGTGACCGGCGATCAGATCGCCATACTTGTTGTTGATCGTGCCCGCCGCAATCGTGAGGTTGTTGCCCGCGATGATGGCGGCGTTGTTCTGCGCGAAGGTGAATGAGGTGGTGTTCGGGTTCTGCCCGCGAACGTCGTTACCCCGGTAGCAGGCAACGTTGCTCGTTCCCGCCGCGCATCCGGCCTGTGACGTGAATTGCTGGGTATTCCCGCCCTGATTCGTGACGCTCGCAGCGTAAATGTTGACGTTGTTCTGGGCGTAGATCATGCCCTCGTTCACGAGGTTGCCGCCGTAGAGGTTTAGCGTATTCGCAGCGGTGATCAGTCCGAGCGATGTCGACCACGAAATCGTGGAAGTCGACGTTGGGGCTGCAGCGTCCGTCGAAATCTTGAAAGCGACGAGTTCGTGCTCCTTCTGAATATCGGCGATCGTTTCATAGTGAGCAGCCGGAACCTCGATCTCACCGAGAGAAGCCAATTGCGCAAGAAACGCAGAATACTGCCCCTGATCCACCGCATTGAGAACAGTACTTGTCGCCGTCGGCGCTACCGCACCGTTGGAAAGCGTGCCGACATTGAGTGTGACATTCCGACCTGCCGCGATCTGCCCGCCCCTATTGGAAAGATTCGCAGTTGTCAGCGAAACATCTCCACCTGCGATCATGACACCCGACGCACCCATCTGAGTCACAGTCGATGTTTGGTTGACCGTTGGCAACACAATGGCGATTGACGCCTGCGCACCCGGCACCGGCGCAGCGCTCATTTGCCAATAGTCGTAGTCGACTGGATAGTCGCCCACCATCCGACTGCCGCGGAACTTGTTCATGTAGAACGTTCCGGAGCCAGCCACCGGCTCGGCGGTCCCAGGATTACACGGTCGCGACAGAAAGACATCGCAGCGGTCGCCCGTCCAGGGGTTGATATTCTCAGGTTTGCTTTCCAGCGTTACGCCCGTGGGCGACAGGAGATCACCGAGCGTTGCCGTGGACGTCACGTCGAGCCACCGCACGTTCATGTCGCCTTCGCCTCCACCGGCACCCAGGCTGAGCTTCGAACCGCGCGTTCCGATAATCGCGCTCCAGATCAGACTCGGATCAACGACCGTCGTCGTAGTCGTCACCGACCCCGACCCCGCCGCCTGATCATTCACCACCGCTCCCGCCGTCACCGTCAGGTTGTTCCCCGCGATGATGGTGCCGCCGATGTTGTTCAGCGTGCCGGGCATGTTGAACGTGATGTCGCCCGCCGCCTGCGTCGTGGCGCCGGCGTTCGTGAAGTTTCCACCACTCACGTTCAGGTTGCGGTTCGCTTCGATGAGGCCACTGTTGATGACGTCGCGGGTCAACGACAGATCGCGGTCAGCGTGAATCGTCGCGCCCACGCCGTTGATCGTCGCCGCGTTGATCGTCACATCGCTGCCGCCCACCACACTGCCGCTGTTAGTGAACCAGCCGTTGCTCGCCAGCGTCAGTGCACCGTTGCTCTGAATCGTGCCGCTGTTGATGAACGACGACAGGCCCGTGAGCGACGTGCTCGCGCCGCCCAACTGCAACATGCCTGCGTTATTGATGACGTTGGCCGTGATCGACATCGTGCCGCCAGCCTGCAACGCGCCGCCCGTCACGTCGAACGTCGCGGCGTTCATCGACGCCGCCAGATTGCGCGTCGCGGCCAGTTCGCCGCCGGCGGTCGTGACCGTACCCGCGCCATTGACCGTCAGCGAGAGATCCGCGCTCGTTGGCGTTGCACTCGTCACGTCGCCCGCAAGGATCATGCCGCCGTTGTTGTTCAATCCGTTGACGTTGAGCGACACGCCGCCCGCGCCGAGCAGCGTGCCGCTATTGGTCAGCGTGCCCCCCGCCGTGACGGACGTCGTGCTGCCGTTGAGCAAACCGGCATTGGTCACGTCGCCGGTCGACGTCATCGTCAGCGCCTTCGTCGACGCCAGTTGCCCGCCCGTCTGATTGACGATGCCACCGGCGTTGATCGTCAAAGCGCCCGCGCTAAGCACCGACGCGCCTGCCGAGTTCGTAAACGTTCCTGCGCCTGCATTGAAGGTCGTCGCGCCGTTGATGAGCGCGAGGCCGTGCGTCCTGATCCATTGCGTCGCAGTCACATCCAACGCACCGCCGACGATCATCGCGCCGGTGTCGATGCGCGCGCCACTCAGCTTCGCGTCTTGGGTGACGAAGAGTTGCCCGCCGCTGGCATCAAGTGCGCCGATTGCTGTGACCGTGAAGGATTTGGACGCGGTCGTAGCGCCGTTGATGACGACGTTCCCGCCATCGAGCGTCATGTCGCCGACGACGGTGTTGGTGCCTCCCAGCGTGAGCGTCTGCCCCGCACGCAGGGCGATGGTGTCGTTGCCCGAGACGTTCGCTACGCCGAGGTTTCCGCTCTGCGCGGTCAACGTCATCGCACCCATGCTCGACACGCCTTGCAGTGCCGTCAGATGCGTCGCAGCCGTCGCATCGAGTGTGCCACCCACGAGCACCTTGTCCAGCGTCAGGCTGCCCGACGTGCTGGTGAGCGATGCCTTGCCCATCGAGGTCAAGGCATCGAGCAACGCGTCGCTGGCGGATGTGATCCTGACGTCACCCGCCGTATCCACACCGCCCAGCGTCAGCTTGCCGCCGGAAGTGACCGCCACGTCCTTGCCGAACGTCAGGGCGCCATTGCTTCCATTGATGTCGCCACCCGATTGCAATGTTGCAGTGCCCTTGCCGAGCAGATGGCCGCTCAGCGCCATCGTCGTGCCGGACGTCAGCAACGTGTCGCCGTTGACCTGCGCGGCCCCCATCGCCAACGCACTGCCCGCCTTCGCCGTGAAGTTCTGAATCGCGGTGACGGGGCCGGTCAGCGTGACGTTGCCCTGCATCGCGGTCAGTGCGATGTCCTGATTCGCCGACAGCGCGCCGGTCACCGTCAGGTCCCGCGCGGCCGTGACGGTCAGACCCTCACCCGCCGTCACTGCACCGCCGAGCGTCACGTCGCGTCCGGCATTGACGCTCAGGCGGGCGCCTGTGCCGACATCTCCTGCAACGCGAACGTCACCCGTACCGCCCGCCGTGAGCGTGGCCGACTTGCCCGCCTGGATAGCGCCCGTAGTCAGATCGCCTGTCGTGGTCATCGCCAGCGCATCGCCCGCAACGATGGCTCCCGTGACTTGCGTTGCACCACCTGACACCGTGGTGAGGCCACCATTGCCAAACGTGAGCGACGTAGCGCTGAGCTTGCCGCCTGCCGTCAGCAGACCGGCGACGGCGTCTGCCACGACGCTACGTACGTTGCCCAGCGTCATGTCGCCGCCGGAGCTCAGACGCACCAGACCGTTGGCCGTCGTGTCGCCTTGCATCGTGAGCGACTTGCCCGCATTGACGCTCACGTCGCCCTGCGCGCCCGCGTTGCCCGTGGTGATCGCGCCGTTCGCCGCCGTCAGCGTGAGGTGGCGCTCGGAAGCCGTGTCGCCTTGCAGACGAATGTCGCCCGTCGCGGCGCTCACCGTGACGTTGTCGCCACCGACGGTCTTGCCGGTCACGGCGACGTCGCGTGCACCGGAGAGCGTTACCGTGCCAAGTGCGACGGCGTCGCCGGTAATGGCGACATCGCCGCCGCCCGCTGTCACCGTCAGCGCCTGGGTCGCCTGCACGTTATGCAGACCTGCGTTGTTTGCGGCGTGGACGTCGACGTTCTGGCCGGAAAGCGCGCCCGTGAGCGCAATGCTGCGCCTCGCATCGAGCGTGACGTCTGCGCCGAACAAGGCGGTACCGTCACCGAGGATGTCGCGACCGGCGCTCAACGCGCCGATCCCCTGCACGTTCGTTTGTCCAGTCAGCGTGAGATCGTTGACGGCGGACGCACGCAAGTCGCTCTGCACGCTCAGCTTGCCGCCAAGCGTCGCATTCCCCGCGCTCGTCGCCAGCAGCGCACCGGCTGTCGTCACATCCCCACTGATGGCGAGGTCGCCCGTGCGCGTCATCAACGAGAGATCGCCCATCGTGAGCGCCGTCCCCGTCACCGACAGATGGCGTTGTGCGATCAGTTCGCATGCCGCACCGCACGCCACGCTGCCGGCAAGGAGGATGTCGCGCGCGGCGCTCGCCGAGAACGCATTCGGCGACGACACTGCGCCGTTAAAGACGATGTCGCCCGGACCACCCAGCGCGCCCGCCGTGCCGGTCGTCGTGACCTTGATGCCGGTGGCCGAGTTGAGGATGCCGAGCATCGCATTGCCACCGGCCGTCACGTCGATGGCATTTGCCTGCACGCCGCCCGTGATTCGCGTGTCGCCTGCCGACGCGAGCGTGGCATTGCCCGTGAAGACGGCCTTGCTGCTGCCGTCGCCGGTATCGAGCAACGTGCGGCCCGCCGTCAGGTTCGCGTTCACGCCGACCAACACCGCGCCGATTTGCAGATCGCGTCCGGCGTTGATCGTGACGTCGCGCAACGCACTCGTCGACTGACCAAGCGTGACGTCTTGTGCGGCGTCGAAGAAGAGATTCGCCGCGCCGCTGACACCGCCCGTCGCGCGGATGCTACCGCCACGTGCCGTCAGGTTGGCGTCGCCTACCGACTGGATCGCGCCGTCCACGACGATGTCGCGTTGCGCGTCGAGCGTAGTGCCCGCACCACCGCCGAGCGCGCCCGCCACGATGATGTCGCGCGCGGCCTGCAACGACACGGCGCCCGGTGCGCCGGATTCGCCATTGACGATCACGTCGCCACCGCCGGCAAGCCCCTTGGCGGTCAGCGTCAATGCGCCGGTCGACTGCGCGTTTTTGACGGTCACGCTATTGCCCGCGACGACCGTCAGACCGCCGCCCTGCAACAGGCCGTTCTGGTCGACGTCTCGCGCTGCGCTGACGTCAAGCGCGCCGGTGAACGACGCCGAACCTGTGCCGCTCACGTCGCGTCCGGCATCGATGCGTCCGGCGCCCTGACCGTTCAACGCGCCCTGGACGACCGTGTCGCGCCCCGAGGCGAGCGTCGTGTTGCCCGCAACCGCCGTCTGCCCGCCCATGACGACGTCCGTCCCCGCCAACGCGGTCAGTTGCCCGCCGACGCCGAGTTTGCCCTGCGCGTCGACGTTGACACTGCCTTGTGTGGCCGTCAGCGTGGCGTCTTTCACCGTGTGGACCGTGCCCGTCATGTTGACGTCGCGTGCGCCGGCGAGCGTGGCGTCGTCGCCCGTTTGCAAGGTGCCTGCGACGGTGACGTCGCGCGCGCCCTTCAGCGCGACTGCACCGACCGCACTCGATTCGCCATTGACGATAACGTCGCCACCGCCCGCATTGCCGTTGGCCGATACTGAGAACAGGCCATTCGACGTGACGCTGGACACCGTTGCGCTGTTGCCCGCAGCCACGCTCACACCATTGCCCTGCAACACGCCGGACAGATTGATGTCCCGATTCGCAGTGAGCCTTGCGGCATCGGAGAACGCCGATGCGCCCGCCCCGACGAGATCGCGCCCCGCTTGCAGCACGCCCGCCAGCCCGACCAGTGCGCCATTGAGCACGATGTCCTGACCGGCCGTCACCGATGCGTTGCCGATGGCACTCGTCTGGGGTGCGCCCAACGTCACCGTCTGCCCCGCGCTCAAGGCAAGCGTGCTGTTGGTGCTCAGATCGGCCGTCGTCGTCAGATTGCCGGATGACGCCGTCATGGCGACATCGCCGACAGCCGTCACAGCGCCGTCGAGCTGAATGTCTCGCTGCCCGGTCACGGTGAGCCTGTCGTTCGCCGCGATCTTTCCCGTCGGGGTGATGCGCACGTCGCGTGCCGCATTCAGTGTGGCAACGCCGAACGACGCGAGCGGCCCCATGACGCGAATATCGCCACCACCGCCGAGACCGTTTGCCGTGACGTCCAATGTGCCGCTGGCCTGAATGTCGCCGAGCGTCACATCGTTGCGACTCGTGACGACCAGATTTGCCGTCTGCAACTTGCCGCCGAGCGTGGCGTTTGCGCCTGACGTGAGCAACGTATTGCCGAGGAAATGCGCACCGCCGCCAATGTCGAGGTTCCCGCCCGCGTCGAGGGTGGCTGTGCGTTGTCCGGAGACATTGCCCGACACGCGCATGTCGCCATCGGATTGGAGGCGGACGTCGCCCGCCGCTGTAGCAGTGCCCGCGATGTCGAGCGTCGTACCCGCATTCGCCTTCAGGTCTGCGCTGGCCTCGATGGAGCCCGGCACCGACACGGCATTGGCCGCGCTCACCGACAGCGTCTGGTTCGTGCCCGCGGTTTGAAGTGTCCCGGTGACGGTCACGTTGCGCGAAGCGGCGAGCGTCAGGGCGTCCCCACCGGCCGTCGTGCCGTTCACGAGCACATCGCGCGCCGCCGTGAGCGCCGCCGCGCCATAGAACGAGACCTTGCCTTGCAGCGCGATGTCGCCCCCACCCGCGCCCCCCGCGCTACCCAGTGCACTAAGCGCTGCCATGCCGGTGCTTTGCGCGTCATTGAGCGACAGGCTCTTCCCCGCTTCCATGTTCAGCGCACCCGCCAGCAAGGTACCGGTCAGCGAGACGTCACGAGCCGCGCGCAATGTCGCGTTCGTTCCGAAGGCGAGCTTTCCCTTGCCGGTGAGGTCGGCGCCTGCGCGCAGCGTCGCATCGGTTTGTCCGAGCAGCGTACCGTCGATATTCAGCGCGCCGTCGGCGCGCAATCGCGCGGTTTGCGTCGAAGCGATATCGCCCTGAACGTCGAGGCCGCCTCGCGAGGTCATGTCCAACTGCCCGCCGGAAGCGAGCGTGCCGTCGACGCGCGTGTCGCCCGCCGATTGCGTCGCTACGCCACCGTGCCCCGTCAATCGCGCGCCCTGGGCGATCTGCAAGTCGCCGCCGGTCGTAATCGACACGTTGCCCGTCGCACCGGTGCTATCGGTGACGAACATACCGCGCGCGGCATTCGCGACCAGTGCGCCCGCGACGGTCACCGGTCCCGTGAGACGAATGTCGCCTTGCGCGACATCCTGCGTCGCAAGCGACAAGTCGCCACCGACTTGCGCTTCGCGCAGCGTCAGCGCTTTGGCCGCGCTTAGCGTGGCACTGTCGTTGGACTGGATGTTGGCGAGCGTGAGATCGCCGCCTGCGCGCACGTCCAGTGCCTTGCCCGACTGAAGCGAGCCTGCCGCCGAGATGTCGCCGGTCGCCGTCAGGCGATAGCCCGTCTCGCCAAGTCCGGTACCTGTGAGCGCAACGTTGCCCGCGCTGCTCATCTGCACCTGTTGCTGCGCGGCGTGGTTCGCCACCGTGAGATCGCCGCCGGACGAGAGCGTCAGGTCCCCGGCGGTGGCCGCAAGATCGCCCGCCATGCGCACGCCAAGGCCCGCCGTCGTGCCGATCACCTGGATCTGCCCGGCAGTCATCGCGCCGAAGCGGGTAGCGTCAATCGCGAGGACCTGCGCGTTGCCCGTGGCGCGCTGCACGGCCTGCGCCGTATTCGCCGCGCCGTTGGCGCCCGTGATGTAGCGTGTGCCCGTGCCGTCCACGGCGCCGGTCGAGACTTGCTGATTGCCGGTGATGACGTTGATTCGCGTACCGGCATACAGCGGTGCATTGACACCGACTGTCTGGCCGATCAGGTCGATGGCGCCGACCGTGCCCTCGATGCCGCTGCCGGGACCGTTCGCGCCCGCGTTGCCTTCCAGTTGAATGTGGCCACTGGTGACGTTGTAGCCGAGCGCGCCGGCGTTGGCGAAATCGGTCGGCGTGCCGCCGGGCGCGCTCAGAAATTGGGGCGTGCCCGTGGTAAGCGTCACGCCGATGGTGTTGGTGAACCCCGCGCCGCGCACCGAAATGCCGTTCGGATTCGCGATGATGACCGTCGCAGGTGCGCCGAACACCTCCAGCGGACCGTTCAGCGCGCTCGCGTACGCGCTGCCGGACGACGTGACCTGATTGACGATGGTGCTCGCCGTGCGCCCCGACAGATTGGGGTTAGCGGCGATGGCGCCGCCGTTGAGCGACGTCCCGTTGAGCAGGCTGTTGTTGAGGATCAGGCCCGCAGCGTCGACGTTGAAGGTCTGGTACTGGTTGAGCGAGATACCCGCCGCATTGGGGGCGGTGATGTTCACCACCGGTACGCCGTTGCCGCTCGTTATGATCTTCGGCGCGAAAACGACAGGGGCCGTCGGATCGGTGATGGGGGCCGCAAAGGCTTCACGCATGCCCACGTGTACGCGTAGCGTGGCGAGCGAACGCATCACCGTCAACGCAGTGTCGTCAAAGCCCCCGCGATTGGCGGCAAGTTCGCGCGCCGCGGACTGGCTCAGCTCGAACGTCACGGAGATTGGACTCACGAGCAGCGTGAGGGCGACGCAGGCCGCAATCGCGCGTTGCCACAAACGAATCGTCGGCGTCTCGTTGAGGACGAGATCGCCTGCGTCGTCGGCGCGTGCCGATTGACGAGCGGTTTTCCCGGCTTCGATGAACTCTCGCGAAGTTTCCTTCATGACGTGCCTTGTCCGTTTCTATGACGTGCGTTGCCCCGGGGCTGCTGTGGTGGACACAGCGGCCTTGCGACCTGCAGATTGCGGTGCGTGCGGTAGAGCGACTGCGGTTACTGCTGAATCCGTGCGTTCTTGACGAGGTCGCCGATGACCTGCGCAGTCGCCTTCTCCATCGCCACTTGCTCAAGTTGCTTGCGCAGCAGCGGTGCGCTGTCTTCGAACTTCGGAATCTGCGTGGCGCGCTTGTCGTCCATGCGCAGAATCCAGAACTGCTCGCCGATCTTCAGTGGCTCGGCAGATACCGCGCCCTTGGGCAACTTCACCAGGGCTTCGGCAATCGGTTGCGGCCAGTTCTGCGTATTGCCCGCCGTGATCGGCGTCTTGAACGAGACCCAGTTCAGTTGGCCGCCCTGCGCGGCGTTGGGACCCTGGCTGTACTGACGCGCCAGCGCCGCGAAATCGCTGCCTTTCTTGATCTCGTCGAGCACCGTCTGCGCGGTGGCGGCGTCACGTACCGCAATGGCGCTGGCGTGATACTCGTTTTCGCCCAGCGTTGCGACCACGGCGTCGTACTTGGCCTTCACGTCGGCATCGCTCACCGGAGCGGCGTTCAGATGCTCGGTCATGTACGTGCGCGTGACGATCATCGTCTTCGCCGCTTCGAGCGCCGCCTGCACTTCCGGGCGCGTCTCGTAGTGCTGCTTGAGCGCAGCCTGCTTGAGCAGTTCGTTGGCGATCAATTGCCCTTTGAACAGTTCACGCAGTTGCGCACTGTCGGGCTGTCCGCTCGCCTTGACCATTGCGTCGACCGACGCCCTCGAGATCGTCACGCCGTTCACGCTGGCGACGGCGTCGGCGGGCAGCGGCTTCGATGCCGTGCCCTTGCCGTCAGTCTTGCTGTCGGTCTTGCTGTCGACCTTGGCGTCCGCCTTGTTGTCCGATTTGGTCACCTGCTTCGCCGCCATCGCACTCGGCAGCGTCACGCTCAGCGCTGCGAACACGCTCGCAGCCACGCACACACGGCTGAACTTCACCTTCATCGATTCCTCTCCCGCAACGTTGGCGGGCGCTGCGAGCCGAGTGCCCGCAAGCCCGCATCTTCAGAATTCATCCCGCCCAGTTGAGCGTGACGAGAACGACACTTCCCTTCGGCCCCAGCGACGATGGCTGCACCAACGCGCGCCCCGCCATCAACTCACCCGAGAACGTCTGCCCCCGGAACTGCCACTGCGCACGCACCCCGACACCGGCGCCGACGAGCGTCGGCCAGCCCGACTCGGCCACCAGATGCGCCTTGCCGCCGTCGAGAAACAGATACGGCTCCCATCGCAGGCCCTGCCAGACGGGCGCGTTGGCCCATACGGCCTCGTTGCGGACATAGAAGCCGCTGTCGCCCGCGATACCGCCTTGCAGGAAACCGCGAACGGAATCGGTCCCGCCAAGGAAGATCTGTGCGTTGCCGAAGAGCGCCACGCCGCTGTACTGTCCGGTGAGCGTGGTACGCCACGTCCAGTACGTCGGGCCAAGCTGGGCGAGCGGCATTTGCACCGTCGTGCTGGCGTCGAGTTTGGTGAACTGTGCGTGGGCATCCTGCTTCTGGATGCCGTCGAAGTCGCGCGTGGCGTCGAGCCATGGCAAGCCTTGCGAGATGCCGAGCGACGCCGTGAGCGCCCCAGGCTGACCGTTGCGCGTGAAGCGCCACAGTCCCGAGACGCCGACGCGCAAGATCGTGAGGTCCTGCGGTGAGAGGGGTATGTCGTTGACGTCGCGCTCGGTAGAGAGCTTGGTGAGTGTGGCGTCGAGACTCACGCGGCCCGACGACGAGCGCGTGAGCACGGTGTTCCATCCGAAGATCTGACTGAGCGTGCGGCCGTAAAGCAGCGCTGTGCCACCGATGATCTGCTGGTATTCGGAAAGCGCGGCGGTGTAGCTGAACGTCTGATATCCGTAAGGGACGGCGGCAGACACGACGAGCGCATTGCTGTCGCGCGTGCCGGTATAGGCCAGGCTCAGCGACTCCTGCAAGCCGATGACGTTGCCTGCCTCGACCGACGCCCGCGTGCGCCAGCGTCCGGTCGCCGTGCTGCCGTAGTTGTCGAGGCCGACGTTGTAGTTCAAACGGCTGCCGAACGGATTCTGAATGGCGACGATGGACTCGCCTGCCGCCTGCCCCGGCAGTATCTGGATCTGCGCCTGGTTGCGACGCAACCGATTGATCTGATCGACGCCCTGTTCGAGTGCGGGCAATGCCAGCACGTCGCCGACCGATGCCGGAAAGGCCCAGGCGGTGCCAGCCTCCGTCAGCAAGCCACCACCGTCGCCCGGCTTGCCTTCGCCCGAGGGGCGCAACGCCCCGCCATTCAGCGTGAAGCCGCTGATGCGGCCCGCAACGATGGTGATGGCCAACGTGCCCGACGACAGGTTCTGCGGCGTTGCAAGATAGGCCCGCGTGGTAATGAGACCGTCCGCCACGAAGGCTTCCGTCAGACGACGCAGCAGCAGGTCGATGCGCCGACGACCGAGCGCTTTATGCAGGAACGGCGCGGTAATGCGCTCGAGGCGCGACTGGCTCAGCACCGTGTCGCCCTTGAAGACGATCCGGTCGATGCGAAACGTTGGCTCCGGATCGGCGAGCGTTTCGACGTCGGCATCCACCGGAAGATCGGGAACCCGGGACGCCGCAGAAGGCGCCACTTCGATCTGCGCGGGCTGACGATCGAGTTCGCGCTGCAATTCGCGATTGCGTTGCTCGTCGAGCAGCCGTTGCCCCGGGTCCTGCTGCGGCACGATGCCGGAGGGCAACGTGGGCAGCGGCGGCAGTCCCGGCGGGGTTTGTGCGAACGCAGCGTTCGTCGTCCAGCACAACGCGAGCGACACGCCAAAGATGCGCGAGAGGATTCCGATACGCATCGTCATAGGCCGAACCACGTTGTCAGACCGAGGTGTGTGCCGATGCGCGCGGGTTCACGATAAGGCACGTAAGCCGTCTCGATGCCCTGCGCCGCACGCACGCCCCTGGCGCCCGTGATGACGCCGCCCTTGATGACGCCTCGCCCGGTCAGCACCACTTCCCCCGAGGCGGCGGAAAACAGGCCCCCGTCGTTCTGCGCATAGATGGCCGCCCAGTGGTTGCCGAACCATGCTTTAAGGCCCCGAGTGCCGTTGTAGGCGGTGTAACCCATCAACCCCTGGGCGGTGACGAGCGGCGCGTCCACCGTCAGGTCGCCGCTCCACGCAATGACGTTGCCGCCCACGTTGCTGGCGCTTTGCCCCGCCCGAAGGGTGACACTGCCCGCCGCCTGCATCTGTCCGCCATACGAGGCCGTCGTGCTCGACGCCACCGCCTTGCAGAAAATGAAGCACGACCGCTGGTACGACGCCTGACCGGCCATGACCGCCTGATTGACGAGGTCGTTCGTCGCGGTGACGCGAATGTTGCCGCCGTTGGTGAGCACCGTGCCGCCGTTGTTGTAGACGTTACGCCCGGAGAGCGAGACGTTGCCTGCGTCCGCAATGATGTAAGCGAGTTGGCCCGGCGCGGGAATCGAGCCGTAGTCGACGGAGAAACCTTCGTCCCGCGTCGAAAAAAGCAGCCAACGCCGGCCGCTGTTGGCGTAGGCCGTGGCGACGCCGCCGTTCGCGCCCTCAACGTGGGAAATTGCGTTGCTGAGATCGCCCTGCGCTTGCATCGACACCGACTGGTTCGATTCCACGCGCGCGTTGAGGTTGACGATGTCGCGTGCAGCGCGCATGACGACGTCGTCGTTCACGCCGAAGATCACGCCGAACGCGCCGCCCGGATTCGTCGGATCGGACGTGTTGGTAATGGCGCCGGTCGCGTTCAATGTGATGGCGCCCGCCGACGACGCGAGTGCGGTATCGCGCGCAACGCCCTGAATCAGGCTGCTGACGTTCGTGATGTCGCCCTGACTGTCGATCACGACGGCGCTGCGCGACGACACCAGCGTCGACTGAAGGGTCCCGGCGTTGGCCATCAATACGCCATGGCTCGAGAGGTTGATCGAACCGCCTGCAAGCATCGCCGCGCCACGCAGCGTCGTTTGTCCCGCTGCTTGCCACGACAGGTTATTCGCAACGTTGATCTTGCTCGACGGCGCCAGCATCACGTCGCCTGCGGACGTCAGCGAAAAATCCCCGGCGTTCGCCATCATGGCGCCCGCGTGGCGCACGCCAGCGCCAAGATCGGTCGTGAGCAACTGGATTCGGCCTGAGGTGATGCTGCCGTTCGGCTCGACGTCGAGCGCAATGGCATTCGGGTTCGCCTGCTGCTGATTGGCGAGCGTGACCCAGTCGTTGTTGTTGTCGTCGGGCGAGAAACGCGTGTTGAGCGAGACTTTGCTGCTGCCCGCGATCACGCGAACGTAGGCCGTCGGTGAGGAGAAGTCGTTGGTCATCGGCGCACTGACCTTGACCGACTTGGCGATGAGCTCCAGCCCGATGAGCGTGCCCGCGAGCCCGCCGCCTGCGACTTCGATGGTGCCCTGCCCGGTATTGAGCACGACGTTACGCTGGTAGAGACCGGGGGCGACGAGCACGTCGCTGAACGACACCTGACCGGTGGAGAGCGCGACGTGGCCGGTGTTGACGAACGAGCCTCCGTTCACCGTGATGCCGTTGGGGTTCGCCAGGACGACGTTCGCCCGCGGGCCGGCAACGGCAATCTGGCCCTGAATCAGGCTGGGAGCAGTGCCGGTCACTTCATTGACGATGGTCCGCGCGTTCACCCCGGCGTTGTTGAGAGTGGCGCCGGCACGATCGACGTTGAAGCTGGTGTAGGTGTTGTGGGACACCCCGTAAACAGGCGGGGCGATGGCGACGTTCTGACGGCCATCGGCGCCGACGCTAACCGATGTGGCCGTGCCGCCATCAGGCACGATGCCTGCGGCATGGCAATGCGCAGCCGCAACCGCAGCGAGCATCGTCGCCAGGCCGTACTTCGCTACCCCTCGGAATGTCTGAAACCGCTGATTCCCCGAACTACGATTGTTGTGCCCGCCAATCTCGCCGGCCAACGGCGAGACTTCGCGCGTTGATTGCCTAGGCATCTGATCTTTCGTTTTTTAGTTGTCATACTGCTCATACATCCGAAGGCCACGTCTGACGCGGCTGTGCGCCGCATCGTCGGTGTTCCCCGAACGGCACTCCGCGCGCCGGCTATCGTGTCGTGCCAGCTTCGCGCGAAGTCCCGCGCCCCTCGAATTCCTAGCCGATGAGAACCGGCCCAGACAGAGCATTACGGAAAGACTTCAACGAATCTTTAGACTACCGACAGATTTTTTTTGATATTTTTCGTGGCCTTCTGTCGTATTGCGAAACAATCTCATTCAGTTGCAATCATTAGAATCGTCGAATACAGAGAATCTACGTTTAATTACGTAGGTCGTTGATTTCTTTGAATGACTTTCAGTGAATCAGGAAACATCAGGTATCCATATGGATTGCGCGGCATCTATGAAGTCGAGAAGCCGCACGCTTCGGAATTCGCTTCAAACTATTCGGATTCCGTCGTTTTTAGGAATGAAACCAGCTCACGTCACGTCAACCCCGCGCACGCCGCCGCCATCTCCGCAGCGGCGGCCTGCAAGGCGGGGACGAAGCGTCGTTCGGCTTCCGCACGACTGACCGCCTGATCCAGATAAATGACGTTCAGGCTCGCGAGCACGCGGCCCTCTGTCTGAATCGCCACCGCCACCGCGCCGATCTTTCGCTGGTCGAGCCAGTCGCCATGATTCGAGCCGAAGCCGTCCTCTCGTGTCTGACGCACAAGATTGCGGATGAACGCATCGTCGTTCGCAAAGCGCTGCTGCAACTCGCCTCCCGCGCCCGTGCGCAACAAATCGAGAATGTCCTCACGCTCGGCGTCCGGACACATACAGAAGTAAGCGCGACCGGCAGCGGTGAACAGCATGGGCAAACGTCGCCCCACCATGGCGCGGTGAAACGACAGCGGACTGAAACGATGTGTCGTCTCGCGAATGATCATGGCGTCGCCGTCCGGCGTCGTCAGATCCGACGGCCACACGACTCGCTGCATCAGTTGCCCCATGATCGGCGGCGCCACCGTCGCAATGCGCTCGTCGTCCGTGAACCCCTCGCTCAGCGATCGCACCGCGAGCGCCAGCCGAAAGGTGTCATCCGAGGTACTGCGGCGCACGAACCCCTCCTCCAGCAACGTTTCCAGCAGCCTGCGTACCGTTGTGCGATGCAGTCCCGTCGCTTCGCTCAACTGCTGCGCCGTGGCGCGTCCGCGCTCCATCGCATTGAGCGCCCGCAGTACCAGCAGGCCGCGCGACAGACCGCGCACATTCGGGTATTTGCTCACAAAAATACCTTTCAAATCAATCATGTGCATTCTATGCACATTTCGGCGAATTTGTTGAGCACTTTGCTTCCCCTGCCTAGACTCATCGAAAAATCAGAGAGCTAGCGGAGACACCCTCCTTTGTGCACGAGCGACGTTCGCGACGCGAGTCGCTCGACAGCCGAACCCAGCCCAACGATTAGCGGCCGACACGAGCCGCCATGGAATCACCGAACGCAGCACGCCGATGAAACGCGCCGAATCCGCGCGGGGGCGCGCTCGCGCTGAAAAAACGTAGGAGCGAGACACATGACTGCATCCGTCAATGCCGCAGACACGGCAGCCGACATCACCACGGACGTCGCGATCGTCGGCGCCGGTCCGGTCGGATTGATGATCGCCAACATCCTTGGCCTGCAAGGCGTGCGCGTCACCATCGTCGAGAAGCTCGACCAGCTCATCGACTATCCCCGCGCCATCGGCCTCGACGACGAAGCCCTGCGGGTCTTCCAGGCCGTTGGTCTCACCGACGCGTTGCTTCCCCACACGACACCCGACCACTGGATGCGCTTCCTGACGAGCGACGGACACTGCTTCGCGTCCATCGAACCCCAGACCGACGAATTCGGCTGGTCGCGTCGCAACGCCTTCATCCAGCCACTGGCGGACCGCGTGCTGTTCGAGGGACTCGACCGGTTCGCGCACGTCAACGTGCTGTTCGGCCACAGTGTCGAAGCCCTCACGCAGGACGCCCTGGGGGTGACGCTGACGACGCGCACGAACGACGGTGCGCTCCGTACGCTGCGCGCCGCCTATGTCGTGGGTGCGGATGGCGGAAACAGCCTGATCCGGCGCATGCTGGAGGTGCCGTTCGAGGGACGCACGAAGCCCAACCAGTGGATCGTCGTCGACGTGCGTAACGATCCGGTCGGCGCGCCACACGTCTATCTGCATTGCGACCACAAGCGCCCGTACGTCTCGGCCGCGTTGCCGCACGGCATTCGCCGCTTCGAATTCATGGTGATGCCCGGCGAGACGGAAGAAGAACTCTCGAAGCCGGAGAACATGGCCGCGCTCATTCGCAAGGTGGTCGCGCACCCGGACAAGGTGGATTACATCCGCAAGCGCGTCTATACGCACAACGCCCGCCTTGCACGCACCTTCCGCGTGGAGCGCGTGCTGCTCGCGGGCGACGCCGCGCACATCATGCCGGTGTGGCAAGGGCAAGGCTACAACAGCGGGATTCGCGACGCCAACAACCTCGGCTGGAAGCTCGCGATGGTCGTCAAGGGGCAATGCTCGGCGCGCCTGCTCGACACCTATACGGCCGAGCGCCGCCCGCACGCGCGCTCGATGATCCATCTCTCGGAAGTCGCGGGCGACCTCTTCGCGCCGACCACACGCTTCGGTGTGCGGTTTCGCGATGCCTTCGTGCGCAGCTTCAACCTGTTTCCCGCGGTCAAGCGCTACTTCGTCGAAATGCGCTTCAAACCGATGCCGCGCTACGAGGAAGGCGTTGTTCTGCTTCCGCCCGCGCAGCATACGGGCGGATGGCTCGCCCGCGTGCTGGAGCGCTCGGGTAATTCGGCGCCGGGGCGTTTGCTCGGTCTGATGAGTCAGAAACGGGATTCGTGGCTGGGCCGGCTCGCCTACGGCCGCGATCCGCTCGCCAGCTCGCCGGTAGGCCGTCTGTTCATTCAGCCGAAGGTCCGTACGAGCCAGGGCGAGATTCAGCGGCTCGACGACGTCATCGGCAACCATTTCGCCGTGCTGGGCTGGGGCGCCGATCCGACCTTCGGTCTGACGGCCCAGGCGCGGGCCGTGGCCGACAGGCTCGGCGTGCGTTTCGTGCTCGCCAAACCCGACGTCCAGATGGCGCACACCGACGATGTCCCGGCGGGCGTGATTGCGATCGGTGACCCGCTCAACCGCCTGAAGAACTGGTTCGCGGCACGCCCCCAATCCGTCGCGCTGCTGCGCCCCGATCGCTTCGTTGCCGGGGTCTGCGCACCGCAGGAAGTCTCGGACATGCTCATTGAACTTGCCAGCAAGGTGAGCCTTTCCGAAGCGCCGGTCCGTCTTGTAACGACGCCCGCCGCAAACGTACCCACCGACGCCCCCGTCACCCTGCAAAAAGTCGCCGGAGCCTGAACATGCCGATCCATCTCGAATGTATTTCGCACACGCCGCTGCACGGCTACTTCGATCCCGCCGACGACGTCGTGTCCGAAGTGAAGCGCATTCAGGAACAGGCGCGCGAGCGCGTGCGCGCGTTCGACCCGGAACTCGTCGTGCTGTTCGCGCCGGACCACTTCAACGGCTTCTTCTACGACGTCATGCCGCAGTTCTGCATCGGCGCCGCTGCCACCGCCATTGGTGACTTCAAGAGTCTGGCCGGCACGCTGCCGGTGCCGTCGGCCACAGCCCATGCGCTCACCGAAGACGTGCTGGCGTCGGACGTCGATGTCGCGCTGTCCTATCGCATGCAGGTTGATCACGGCTTTGCCTACGCGCTGGAAGTGCTCACGGGCGGGCTCGACGTCTATCCCGTCGTGCCGGTGTTCATCAACTGCGTCGCCCCACCGATGGCGACGCTGCGCCGCGCGCGCCTGATGGGCGACGCCATTGGCCGTCACTTTGCGCAGACGGACAAGCGCGTGCTGGTCGTGGGCTCGGGCGGCATTTCGCACGAGCCGCCGGTGCCCGAGTTGATCGGCGCGAGCGAGGAAGTCGCGGAGCGTCTGATCGCCGGACGCAATCCGTCGCCCGAGTCGCGTGCGGCGCGTCAGGCCCGCACGGTCGCGGCGGCGAAGGCGTTCACCTCGGGTGAGAGTCATATGCATCCGCTCAATCCGCAGTGGGACCGGGCATTCCTCGAACTGCTGGCGAGCGGCCACCTGAGCGCGCTGGATCTCATCGACAACGACACGATCACGCGCGAGGGCGGGAAGTCGGCCCACGAAATCCGCACCTGGGTCGCCGCATTCGCCGCGCTCGCCGCCTATGGCGAGTATCGCGCATCGGTCAACTATTACCGCGCCATTCCCGAGTGGATCGCCGGATTCGCTGCCATGCACGCCGCCCCCCGGAAAACCCTCGCGGCTGCGGCCTGAATGCACACGGAACCCTCCATGCCGAATTCATCATTGATCCAAACGCTCGCCGAGCGCCTTCGTCAGGCCGAGACGTCGCGTCAGCCCATCGCCCCGGTGCGCGGCGAAATCGCACTCGACGACATGGCAAGCGCCTATGCCGTGCAGCAGCACAACGTCGACCTTCGTGTCGCCGCAGGCGAGCGCGTTGTCGGCCGTAAGATCGGACTGACGTCGCTCGCCGTTCAGAAACAACTCGGCGTGGATCAGCCCGACTTCGGCGCGCTGTTCGCCAGCATGGCGTATGGCGACGCGCAGCCGATGCCGCTGACCCGCCTCATTCAGCCCAAGGCCGAAGCCGAAATCGCGCTCGTCCTTGAGCACGATCTCACCCACGAGAAGCACACCTTTGCCGACATCCTGCGCGCGAGCGCGTATGCCGTGGCCGCCATCGAAGTCGTCGACAGCCGCATCGAGCAATGGAACATCCGCTTCGTCGACACCGTGGCCGACAACGCGTCGAGCGCGCTGTTCGTGCTGGGGAGTCGACCGGTGAAGCTCTCCGACGTCGACCTGACGGCCTGCGCCATGACGCTCTCGCGCGACGGCGAAGTGCTCTCGCGCGGCAACGGCGCGGCGTGTCTGGGCAACCCGCTGAACGCGGCCGTCTGGCTCGCCGATCGCATGGCGCAGTTGGGAACGCCCCTTCGCGCAGGCGACGTCGTACTCACCGGTGCGCTCGGGCCCATGGCGCCCGTGACCGAAGCGGGAACGTTCGTCGCCGATATCGAAGGCCTGGGCAGCGTACGGGCCGTATTTGCCTGAGGACTGGCATTACACAGGCGTTACACAGGCATTACACAGGCATTACCCGAATCGAACGATCCGCCAGCAAGAGCGGACGGATAAGCAGACAAGGGAAACATTCCCTGACTATGGAGACAACGCAATGAACGCATCAACACCGCAGGAAGCGAACCGCGCCAGGGGCAGCTTCGCGACGATCGGGCTGTGCCTGGCCATCGCACTGCTCGAAGGCCTCGACCTGCAATCCGCAGGCGTGGCCGCACCGCGCATCGCCAAGGAATTCGGACTCTCGGTCGCGCAGATGGGATGGGCCTTCAGCGCCGGCGCCATTGGCCTGTTGCCGGGCGCGGCGCTCGGCGGGCGGCTTGCCGACCGGTGGGGACGCAAGCGCGTATTGATGATGTCCGTTGCGTTGTTCGGCATCTTTTCACTTGCCACGGCGCATGTCTGGAACTTCGAGTCGCTGCTCGCGGCGCGCTTTCTGACCGGGCTGGGTCTCGGGGCCGCCATGCCGAACCTGATCGCCCTTTGCGCAGAAGCCGCCCCGCACGGCCACCGAAACACCGCCGTGGGCGCGATGTATTGCGGCATGCCGTTCGGCGCTGCGCTGGCGGCGGTGATCGGCATCGTCAGTCCCAGCGAAGAAGGCTGGCGTCACGTGTTTTACGTCGGTGGATTCGGTCCGCTGTTGATGGTGCCGCTGCTGGGTCTGTGCCTGCGTGAATCGGCGCAGTTCGTGGCGAGCCGCGTGGCGCGCTCCGCGACGACCGGCCCAAGCGCACAACTCACGGCGCAGGCCACCCCCAGCGTCATGCACGCGCTGTGGAAAGAGGGGCGCACGCGCACGACCATTGCGCTGTGGATCAGCTATCTGGGCACGCTCATCGTGCTCTATTTCCTGATGAACTGGCTGCCGTCGATGGTCGTGGCCAATGGCCTGTCGCGCGCGCAGGCCGGCGTCGCCATCATGATGTTCAACATCGGTGGGGGCATTGGCGCTATCGGTATCGCCAACGTAATGGATCGCTTCTCGCCGCGCCTGACGGTGATCGGCATGTATATCGGTATTGCGCTGTCGCTGGCGGGACTGTCGAGCGCCATCGGTGCGCTGACGATGGCCGCCGGGGCGTTCTTTTGCGGGCTGTTTCTCGTGGGCGGTCAGTCGGTGCTCTATTCGATGGCGGGTCAGGCTTATCCGACGGAAGTGCGCGGCACGGGTGTCGGCGCCGCGGTGGCGATCGGACGTCTCGGGTCGATTCTCGGGCCGTTGATTGCCGGGCAGCTTTTCGCACTGGGACAGAGCGCGTCGATGCTGGTGTCGTCGAGCATTCCGCTGATCGTGATCGCCGCGATGGCTGCACTGACGGTCGTGGGCACGTTCGCGCCGCGCCTTGTGGGAGGTATGGCCCAGTCGGGACGTTGATGCGGCGTCGCGCGACGGCGCCATTCGGCGCATTCGATAACAGCACCGGATTGGGCAGCGAGATGCGCACGGCATCGCTGCTGCCCTCGTTTTCATTCTCATCGTTGCCATTATGTCGGCAACACTCGCAGAGGAAGTCATCATGACTGCAACCCAATCGACCGGCACGCCGTTCACGGAAGCGTCGACAAGCCGTTTCGTCACCATTCGCGACGCGGACACCGAATTCCGCATTCATTACAACGATGTCGGCAGCGGCGCCGAGACCGTGGTGATGCTTCACGGCTCGGGACCGGGCGCGACGGGATGGGCGAACTTCAACCGCAACGTCGCGCCGCTGGTCGAGGCGGGATATCGTGTGTTGCTGGTGGATTGCCCCGGTTGGGGCAAGAGCTCGTCAGTGGTCAACACGGGGTCCCGTTCGGAGCTGAACGGACGTGTTCTGAAGGCAGTGCTCGACGCACTCGATATCGAACGCGTGCACATCATCGGGAACTCGATGGGTGGGCATAGCACGGTGGCGTTCGCGCTGGCGAATCCGACGCGCGTGGGCAAGTTGATTCTGATGGGGGGTGGGACCGGTGGCCCGAGCCAGTTCGTGGCGATGCCGACCGAGGGGATCAAGTTGCTCAACGGTCTGTACAAGGACCCGACCATCGAGAACCTGAAGCGCATGATGAACGTGTTCGTCTTCGACGCCAGTTCGATCACGGACGATCTGATGCAGGCACGGCTCGACAACATGCTCGCCAACCGCGAACATCTCGAAAACTTCGTGAAAAGCCTCGCCGCGAACCCGAAGCAGTTCACGGACTATGGCACGCGACTTGGTGAAATCGCCGCACCGACGCTGATCGTCTGGGGCCGGGAAGATCGCTTCGTGCCGATGGACGTCGGCCTGCGTCTGCTGGCCGGTCTGCCCAACGCGCAATTGCATGTGTTCAACCGTTGCGGCCACTGGGTGCAATGGGAGCATGCGGATGCGTTCAATCGGATGGTTCTGGACTTTTTGAAGCATTGAGGGCGGAGGCGACAGCGCCCTGGCGCTGTGGTTTCCGCAGGCAAGACAAGGGGTTACGTGAGGACCGCGTAACCCCTTGTCATTTTTCCGCCCGTTGCGGACATCGAAATCCTGCGGCGTCGAGCCTCGGATGCCCCTTAGCCCAGTCCCGCCGAAGTGGTCCCGAACCGCAGTGCGTATACGACTAAAGTCCAATGCATCCCCGCCCCTCGGTGGTTAGCATTCCTTTCGAAGATCACGTTTTGGTCGTGCGCGGGAATTGAGCGGGAACTGGGCAGGTCGGGTCTCTCTTCCTTCAAACCGTTGTGGGTACAGCGCCCGTCCAATACCCGGGGCCGTACCGTTATTGACGCGGATCGTACGTCAATTCCGTGAGAAGTCGGCGATCTCGCGCCGCTTCTCATGACTAGCAGGAGACCTGTATGAAGATGAAGACGAAGGCAGTGACGCAAAGCGATTCGGTGGCGCAATCGAGCACCGAGGCGGGCGTCACCGAACTCAAGACGCACGAAGTCGATCAGGTAAGCGGTGGCGCTGGCTATGTGAAGCCCGGGGGGGTGTTTAGCCTTACTAACCCGTCGGCGACATTGCCCAGAAAATCCAATCAATACTATCAGGCGAGCTGATCCGGTCTAAGAAGCTCTAACAAAATGATTTCCTGAGATGGCGCCAGCAGATGATGCAACCAGCCATTTTCAGGAAGGCTTCGTGAATGATTGCGAGGCGCTCGAAGCGGACTCGCAATCGCTTGAAGTTGTGCAGCCACGCGATGGTTCGCTCGACAACCCAACGCGTCTTGCCAAGACCGCTGCCGTGAGGCTCGCCGCGGCGAGCAATCTCGGTGGCGATGCCGACGGCGTGCAGGGGCTTGCGGTACTTGTCGTGGTCGTAGCCGCGATCACCCTGAACGATGTGCGGTTTAGACAAGGGGCGACCGCGCTTGCCTCGAATCGGAGGAATCGCCTCGATCAGTGGCAGCAGTTGGGTAATGTCGTTGCGGTTGGCGCCCGTGAGTATCAGCGACAGTGGAATGCCTTGGGCGTCGGTCAGGACGTGGTGCTTTGAACCTGGTCGCGCGCGATCTGTGGGGTTAGGTCCTGTTTTTGACCCGACCCCACTGCCCGGATAGAAGAGGAATCGACGACTACACGAGACCAGTCGATGCGATCGGCCGCACGGAGCTTGGCCAGAAGTACCTCGTGCAGACGATCCCAGACGCCAGCCTTCTGCCAGGCATGTAGCCGTCGCCAGCAACTCATGCCTGAGCCGCAGCCCATTTCCTGCGGCAGCATTTCCCAAGGGATGCCGGATTGCAGAACGAACAGGATGCCCGTGAGCACGGCACGATCGTCCAGCGGCTTGCGCCCGGGATAGCGGGCGCGCCGAGGCTTCGGTGGCGGCAGCAGTGGCTGGATGATTGCCCACAGTTCGTCGTCGAGTATTGGTTTGGCCATGTCCTTTGCGCAGCGATGACTGCGCAAAGGTTAACAAAAATCACTTTGAGTTAACAGCCCCCGTAAACTCATTTTGTTAGAGATTCTAAGTAAGGTGTCAATACGATAAGGAATCAATATGGTAAGCGCGAATTTTTCCGCACGTAGTATCTAGCCGACGGTCAGGGCAAGCTGTGTCCGCAGAAATAATTGTGGACACAGCCCATGACAGAATTCAATTCAGACCTCACCCTGACCGTCACCTGCGTCGGTCGCAACGGCAAACGTCGCTACGATGCGGAGTCGAAGCAGCGCCTGATCGAAGCCAGCCTGCAACGCGGCGTGTCGGTGGCGGGGCTGGCCCTCAAGGCCGGCGTGAACGCGAACCAGCTGCGCCGATGGATCCGGCTGTATCAAGAACGTGGCGGGCGGGTCGGCCTGTCAGGCCAGCGAATCGCGCCGGTGCCGACCATCCCATCGAGCTTTATCCCCGTCCTCGAGATCCCCCACGGCTCAGCGCCGGCCAACGTACCTGCTTCAGCATCGCCCCCCCTGTCGCCGTGCACGCCGATGCGCGCACAGTTGAGCGTCGAGATGCCCAACGGGGTCACACTGCGTCTGGATTGCACCGAACACGATGCCTCGCTGGTGTCGGCCATGATCGAGAGCCTGGGGCGTTGCGATGTTCAAGCTCGACGCTAAGCTTGCGGTCTACCTCCATCGCGACGCCATCGACTTCCGCAAGTCCATCAATGGTCTGGCGGCCCTGGTCGAGGCCGGCGGAATGGACCCGTTTGGCCCGGCGCTCTACGCCTTCAGCAATCGGCACCGGAATCGCATCAAGCTACTCGGCTGGGGTGGCAATGGTTTCTGGCTGTTGATGAAGCGACTCGAAGAAGACCGTTTCGTCTGGCCACGCCGAGCGCAGGCTGTCGTGGCACTCACCCCCGAACAACTGCACTGGCTGCTTGACGGGATTGATATCGAGGCGGTACGTCGTCACCCCGCACGGCAGTATCGGCACGCGGGCTAAGGCAGGGGCTCGGCTGTTACAAATTCGGTAAACCCATGGATGCTGACATTTCGCTATCGTGAGCGTCATGTCAGCCCAAGACCCTACCGCCGATCTGCCGCCAGAAGTGCTGGCCTATATCCGCAAGCTCGAAGCGAGCAACCGCGAACTCAAGGCCCGCGTCGAGCAGCTCGAGGAGTTGTTCCGCCTCGCGCAGCTCAAGCGCTTTGCCCCCAGCAGCGAGAAGCTCAAGGATCGCGTGTTCGATGAGGCGGAACAGGCGGCAGTCGCCGAGCCTGTCGAGGATGATCCGAACGGCGTATTCGCGTTGCCCAATACCGGGCTGCCGGCCAGCGGCGCACCGAGCCCCGGCAAACGAGGCCGCAAGCCTCTGCCGGCCGACCTGCCGCGCACGCGCATCGAATACGATCTGCCGGATGACCAGAAGGTTTGCCCGTGCTGCCAACATGCGCTACATCGGATGGGCGAACAGACCTGCGAGCAACTGCATATCGAGGTCAAGGCGTCGGTAGTGCAGCATGTGCGCCTCAAGTATGCATGTCGCCATTGCGAGCGGCACGCCGAGCTCACGCCCATCGTGATTGCGCCCATGCCGGCGCAACCGCTGCCGGGCAGCAACGCCAGTCCAGCGATGATCGCCACGGTGATGACCGCCAAGTACGCGGACGGCACGCCGCTGTACCGCATGACCGAGGCACTGGGACGCTCGAACATCGAGATCAGCCGCGGCACGCTCGCGCACTGGGTCATCCGACCCGCCGAACGACATCTGTCCCGGCTGTACGACGCCTTACGCGGCACACTGCTCTCGCAATCGCTGATCCATGGCGACGAGACCACCGTGCAGGTGCTCAAAGAGGCGGGCAAGAACGCGCAGAGCCAGTCCTACATGTGGGTCTACCGCAGCGCCGAAACCTGCGCCGAGCCGGTGGTGCTGTTCGAGTATCAGCCTGGGCGAGGCCAGCAGTATCCTCAAGCCTTCCTGAAGGGCTATGCCGGCACGCTGATGACCGATGGTTATAGCGCATGGCGCACGCTCGGCAGCGTGACGCAGCTCGGTTGCATGGCCCATGCGCGCCGGGCGTTCGACGAGGCATACAAGGCGCACAAGCAACCGGACGGTCGTGCGCGTCAGGCGCTGGAATTCTTTAAATCGCTGTACCAGGTCGAAACGCTCGCGCGTGGCGAGCTACCTGAGGGAGAAACCCGGACGGGCTATACATACCGATTGCGCCAGGCCCACAGTGTGCCGTTGCTCGATGCATTCGGCGTCTGGCTCGATAAACAGGCTCCGCAAGTTCTGCCAGAAAGCCTGACTGGCAAGGCGATCAACTATGCGCGCAACCAATGGGATTATCTGCGACGCTACGTCGAGGACGGTGACGCGCCGATCGACAACAACGTGATCGAGCGGGATATCCGGCCGTTTACCACGGGACGAAAGGCCTGGCTGTTCAGCGATACCGTTGCCGGTGCCAAGGCCAGCGCGATCGTCTATAGCTTGATGCTGACGTGTCGTGCCTGTGATGTCGAGCCGTATGCGTATCTGCTACATGTGCTCACTGAGCTGCCGCAGCGCCCGGCCAATGCCGATATCAGCGATCTCTTGCCGTTCAACTTCGCCAAGTCGCATGGCGCTTCCGCTTCAGTCTGATCACTCGGCGGTGTGGGTTAATTCGCGCTTACTCAATATGAAGCGCGATAACGAACAAATTGCTGAGACGCCCCGCATGTCGGTCTCGGTCTCGGGCACGGCCACGCCCCGGCCGACGGAAGTGACGGAGCTGAGCGATCAGGAGATCAGTGAGGTCAGCGGTGGCGTGGGTCTACGCAAGACGTCTGTCGCGGCCCAAGGGCTGTCCGGTTACAGGATCGCGCGCTAATACACGCGGTCATTCCAGCCACCCTACTAGAGGCAATCTCCATGACAACCAAAGCTGAAAACACCACACAACGCACCGAGTCTGTGCAGCCCGCCGAACTCTCGGCAGAAGAAATCGCTCAGGTCGGCGGCGGCGTGGGCCCGAACCGATTCAACATCGGGTTGAGCGTGCCGTCGACGACTAGCGCCGGCGCAACGACGCCGCTCTCAGGCGGCCGGGGTGTCGCGGGCTGACGTCATACGTAGGGCGCTCGCAGCAGCCGCCGCGAGTGCCCTGCTTCGAGTACGACATCACGCGCCGACACTTCATTACTCCCTCCCGCATCGTCTGACGCGACCTATCGCGCTGCCCCGCCCCCTGCACCGTGCCCCTATTCCGTGAAGAAGCGCTTGCTGCGCAAAAAACGACGTCCCTCGGGGAGATCGTTCTCGTTCAGCCGCTATCCATGCGCTTGCTGAGCGTCGTGCTCACGACGTTCGCCGTTGCGGTAATCCTCTTTCTGACCTTTGGCAGCTATACCCAACGCGCCACGGTGCGTGGGCAATTGGCGCCGGCACAGGGGCTGATCAAGCTCTACGCGCCCGAGAGCGGCATCGTGGTCGAGCGACGCGTGCGCGACGAGCAGGTGGTGAAAACCGGCGACGTGCTTTACGTCATCTCCGGCGAACGCCAGAGCGCCCTGGGCGCCACGCAGGCCGCCATCAGCGCGCAGGTGCGCCAGCGTGACGAAAGCCTGCGCGATTCGCGCGACAAGACGCGTGTCATGCAGACAAGCGAGCGCGACAGTCTTGAGGCCACCGTCAAGGGTCTGCGCGGGCAAGCCGGCGCACTGGACGCGCAGATCGCGGGCCAGCGTGAGCGTGTGTCGCTCGCGGAACAAACTGCCGAGCGCTATCGCGGGCTGGTCGGTCAGGGCTACATTTCGCAGGAGCAGGCTGACCAGAAACGGGCGGACGCCCTCGATCAACGCGGTCAGCTCCAGTCCCTCATGCGCGAGCGGCTTCGCGTGGGCGCCGATCTGGCCGCCCAACAAAATGCGCTGACCGAACTCGCGGTGAAGCAGGCAAAACAACTGGCCGCGATCGATCGTGAAATCTCGGGCAACGCCGAAGCACTGAGTCAGAGCGAAGCCAAACGCAGCGCGGTGATCGTGGCGCCGCAGGCGGGCATCGTCACCGCAGCGGTGGCCGAAGTCGGTCAGGTCGTCGATGCCCAACGCCCGCTCGCCGCCATCGTGCCCGCGGGCTCGCGCCTTCAGGCCGAACTCTATGCCCCGAGCCGATCCGTCGGGGCCGTCAAACCGGGCGACAAGGTCCTGCTGCGCTATCAGGCCTACCCGTATGAGCGCTTCGGGCAACAGCCCGGCGTGGTGGACGCCGTCGCACGAACGGCGCTGCCCGCAGACCAGCTTGGCGACGCCGCCCGCGCGCAGCGGGAAAGCGCCGGCGAGCCGCTGTATCGCATCATCGTCTCGTTCGACGCCACGCCGACGTCGCCATTGGGTCAACCGTGGGTACTGCGCTCGGGCATGCAGGTCGAAGCCGATCTGCTGCAACAGCGCCGCCGTTTGTATCAATGGGCGTTCGATCCCGTCCAGAGTCTGTCGGGGAAACTGTAATCATGCTTGAACGTCTGGCACTGGGCTTTCGCCAACGCATGCCGCTCATGCTTCAGACCGAGGCCGCCGAGTGCGGGCTTGCCTGTCTGGGCATGATCGCCGGCTACCACGGTCACGAGACGGATCTGGCGACGCTTCGTGGGCGCTTTCCGGTCTCGCTCAAAGGGCTCACGCTCGGGGCGCTCGTGCAACTCGCCGCGCGCATGGAACTGGCGTCGCGCCCGGTCAAACTCGACATCGACGCGCTGTCCAAACTGCGCCTGCCGTGCATTCTGCATTGGGAGTTCAATCACTTCGTGGTCTTGCGCGAAGTGAGCAGCCGCACGGTCACGATCTTCGATCCGGCGATGGGCATTCGGAAATGCTCGTTCGACGAGATCTCGCGAAGTTTCACGGGCGTGGCGCTGGAGCTGTGGCCCACGGCCCAATTCTCTCCGCTGCGCGAGCGGCGCCCTGTGCGCTTGCAGCGACTGATCGGGCGCATCACGGGGCTCGGCGCGTCCATTGCGCACGTGGTCACGCTGGCGCTGGTGCTCGAAGTCCTGATGGTGCTGCAGCCGTTCCTCATGCAGTGGGTGATCGATCACGTGCTGCCCAGCGCGGATCTGGACCTGCTCACGACGCTCGCCATCGGGTTCACGCTGCTATTGCTGATGCAACAGGTGACTACCGTGGCGCGTGGCTGGGTGCTGATGTTTCTGGGCACGACGTTGAGCCTGCAATGGCGCAGCAACGTCTTCATGCATTTGCTGCGCCTGCCTGTGACCTATTTCGAGAAGCGGCACTTGGGCGACGTGGTCTCGCGCTTCGGGGCGATCGACGCCATCCAGCGCACGCTCACGACCTCGTTTCTCGAAGCGATGCTTGACGGCCTGGTCATGAGCATCACGCTCGCCATGATGTTCGTCTTCAGCGCGCCGCTCGCGTGGATTGCCGTGGGCACGATGGCGCTCTACGCGTTTGGCCGATGGCTGTGGTTCGTGCCGCTGCGCGATGCGACCGAAGCCCAGATCGTGCACACCGCGAAGCAGCAGACGCACTTTCTCGAAACGGTACGCGGCGTCAAGACCATCAAGCTCTTCCGTCAGCAGGACGAACGACGCTCGCGCTGGCTCACGCTGCTCGTCAACCAGATCAACGCGGACCTGACGATCCAGAAAATGGCGCTCGGTTACCGGGCGCTCAGTGGGGTGCTGTTCGGTCTCGAGACGATCATCATCATCTGGCTCGGCGCCCGGTTCGTGCTTGGGGGCACGTTTACCGTGGGCGCGCTGATCGCGTTCATGGCGTTCAAGTTGATGTTCGACACGCGTGTGAGTGCGTTGCTCGACAAATGGGTGGACGTCAAGATGATGCAATTGCAGGGCGAGCGTCTGGCGGACATCGTGCTGCATGCGCCCGAGCCCGCGTCGCCCGCGACCTGGCGAGATGCGGCCGAGCTGAGCGACACGCCGTCGGTGCCGGTCATCGAGGTGCGCAATCTTCGTTTTCGTTACAGCGAGCACGAGCCCTACGTGCTGGACGGCGTGAACTTCCGCATCGAGGCGGGGGAATCGGTGGCGATCACCGGGGTTTCCGGCGGCGGCAAGTCCACGCTCATCAACGTGCTGCTTGGCATTCTGCCTCCCACCGAGGGCGAGGTCTTGCTCGACGGGGTGCCGGTGGGGCACGTGGGGCTGGACAAACTTCGTCAGCTTGCCGGGACCGTGTTGCAGGACGACACGCTATTCGCAGGCACCATCGCCGAGAACATCAGCTTTTTCGACCCGCATGCCGACCTTTCGTGGGTGGGCGAATGCGCGCATGTGGCGGCCATACACGACGACATTGCGGCGATGCCGATGGGGTATAACACGCTCGTCGGCGACATGGGCACGGTGCTCTCCGGCGGACAGAAGCAGCGCGTGCTGCTCGCGCGTGCGCTCTACAAGCGGCCCAGCGTGCTGTTTCTGGACGAGGCGACGAGTCATCTCGACGTCGAACGGGAAAGGGAAGTGAACGCCGCCATCGCCACGCTGCCAATCACTCGCGTGATCGTCGCGCATCGCCCGGAGACGATCGTCACCGCGTCGCGCGAACTGATGCTCGCCGCCGGGCGCATCGTGCGCGATGTCCGGCATGCAGAAACGACGCGGCGTTCGGGGGGTGGGGGTAACGGTGGTGGAGCGGGTGGCGGGGATGCAGTAGGTGTCTCAGGGGTCGTGGGTGCTGTGGGTGCTGTGGGTGCTGTGGGTGCTGTGGGTGCTGTGGGTGCTGTGGGTGCTGTGGGTGCTGTGGGTGCTGTGGGTGCCGTCGATTCCGTGGATGCCTCGGGTGCCGTGGGTGGCGCGCATGTCGCGGGTGAGACGGGGCCGGCGGGAACGGTGGGTGTCACGGTTTCAGCTGCTGTGGTGGAGGCTGTGGACTCAGTCGGTGCGACAGGTGTGGTGGAAGTCGCGGGTTCAGTTGACGCGACAGGTGTGGTCGAAGCAGTGGGCACAATTGATGCGGCGGGTGCGGCGTCAGCATGAACCTCGTGCAACGCCTCGTCGCGCGCGTGCGGCTAGACCCGACATCATCGTCACGGACTCCCGCACCTTCGGCACCTTTCGCGCCCTCCTTGCCTTTGATACCTGCTGCGCCTGCGGTGCCCATGGCGTCTTTCGTATTGCGCACTCGGCACCTGCTGCCTGCCCTGCTTGCACTGGGCGCGGCGCTCTTCTCTCCGACAGCCGCTGGCTGGGGCTGGAACGACCCGCTGCACACGATGGTGCCGCCCCCTCCGGCTGCGCTGGATACGCCTTCGTGGCAAGCGTCGGTTGCTTCAGCGGCGTTGGCGTCATCGACCTCGTCGCCAGTGGCAGCGAATACGCTCGCCAGCACGGACGCGCCGCTTTCCTTGCCGGATGCCGTCGCCATGGCCCTGACCACGGACCCTCGGACGCGGCAGGCGTGGGCAGAGATACAGGGCAGGCAGGCGCGTTTGGGCGTGGCGCGCTCGGCCTACCTGCCCAACGTGACGGCGACCGGCAGTGTCGCGCGGGTCGGTCAGCGTGTGACTTACGATGATTCGCCGGAATTCGATTCGTCGCTGAACAGCCGCAGCACGGACATTGCGCTGAATCTAACGTGGGTGCTGTACGACTTCGGCCAGCGCTCGGCGACCGTCACGCGCGATACGGCGCTGGTCAATGCTGCCGTTTCGTCCAGGAATGCGAGCTTGCAGACGGTTTTTCTCGACACGGTGAAGGCTTACTACGAGGCGCAGGCGCGTCGTAGCGTGTTGCGCTCGGCACGCGAAGCCGAGCGAATCGCGCGTGAGAGTTTCGATGCCGCTGCGGCGCGTCTGACCGCGGGAATCGGCGCACGCGCGGACCAGCTTCAGGCGGAGACGACATGGTCGCGCATGCGTCTGGCGACGTTGCAGGCCGAGAGTGCGGCGCGTCTGGCGATCGGTGAGCTTGCGCTGGCCATCGGCGCACGCGCGGACGCCGCGCTGACGCTAACGCCACTGCCGCCATTGGGCAGCGAGACACTCGACGAGCGGCGTGCAGTTGGCCCGATGCTCGACCAGGCGCTGGCGCAGCATCCGGATGTGCTTGCCGCGCAAGCCGAGCTGGAGGCCGCGCAGGCCAATGTCGACGTCATGCAAAGTCAGGGACGCCCAACGATCTCGCTGACCGCGTGGGCGGACCGGGGCGACACGCCGATCACGCAGGTCACGACGCGTCAGGTGATCAACAACCGGAGCGTCGGGATTCAGATCTCGATTCCGCTGTTCGAAGGCTTCTCGCGTCAATATCGCGTGCGCGACGCGCAGTCGGAAGTGGACCGACGCCGCGAGACGCTCAATCTGGTGAAGCGCCGGATTGCAGCGGATGTCTGGCGTCACTACGAGGTGTTTTCATCGAGCGCCGACACATTGCAGTTGGCGGGAACGCTGGTGACGCGCGCACGCGAAACGACCGATGTCGCACTCGGGCGATACAAGGCAGGCGTGGGCACCTTGCTGGAATTGCTCAAGGCGCAGAACGATCTGACCGATGCCGAACAGCAGCACATCGCGGCGTACACGGCGTTGCACACGGCGCGCTTGCAACTGGCGGCGGATGTCGGGAGGCTGTCGGTGGAGGCGTTGCGGCGGTGAGTTGGGGTGATTGCGAACGTGCCGGCGGTTTTAGAAACGCAAAGGGGTCACGTGGAAACCACGTAACCCCTTTGTTTATTTGGTGCCGGCTGCAGGACTCGAACCCGCCACCTGATGATTACAAATCAACTGCTCTACCAGATGAGCTAAGCCGGCGAAGTCGTGTATTGTAACCGATTCACCGGTTACTGCGACTACCTGTTGGTGCGAAATATTGGTGTGACGTCATCCGCTTTGGCTGTGTCCCGACGCAAGGCCTCGAAAAGCATCGCGCGAACACCGCCTTCGCTTCGACTTACTTCACCACCTTCAAGCGAGCACGTCCAGCGTTGCCGCCAGCCGCGCCGTTACCGCCCGGGCGGGTCGGATCCGGATCGTCTTCCCCCGTTTCCTGCACCGACGGCACCGCTTCCAACTCGGGACTCTCATCCGCAGACGCCTGCTTGTCGACCGGGAACGCCATCCCCTGGCCGTTCTCGCGAGCGTAAATCGCCAGCACGTTCGGTACCTGCACTTCCACCTTCTGTGAGATACCGCCGAAGCGAGCGCTGAATTCGATCCAGTCGTTGCCCATCTGCAATCCGCTCGTGGCGTCGAAGCTGATGTTCAGCACAATCTCGCCATCTTTCACAAACTCGCGCGGAACGCGCGTCTTGGCATCGACATGCACGGCCAGGTACGGCGTGTAACCGTTGTCGGTACACCACTCGTACAGCGCGCGCAGTAAATAAGGCTTCGTAGACGTTTCAGGCATATGACCAACGTATCCCGCCACGAAACCCGCCCGTCACCCTCGACAGGCCGGCCTCACCGGCGGGCAAATCAACCCATTAGCGACGCATGACCTTTTCGGACGGCGTCAGTGCTTCAATGTAAGCCGGACGGCTGAAAATCCGCTCGGCATACTTCATCAACGGCGCAGCATTCTTCGACAACTCAATGCCGTAGTGATCCAGACGCCACAACAACGGCGCAATCGCCACGTCGAGCATCGAAAACTCTTCGCCCAACATGTACTTGTTCTTCACAAAGATCGGCGCCAACTGCGTCAGACGATCACGAATCGACAGACGTGCCTTCTCGTGATTCTTCTCCGCAGCCTTGCCCTTCTCGTTTTCGAGCGCGCTCACGTGAACGAACAACTCTTTCTCGAAATTGAACAGGAACAGACGCGCCCGCGCACGCTGCACCGGGTCGGCCGGCATCAGCTGCGGATGCGGGAAACGTTCGTCAATGTACTCATTGATGATGTTCGATTCGTACAGAATCAGATCGCGCTCGACAAGAATCGGCACCTGACCGTACGGGTTCATCACCGCAATGTCTTCCGGCTTGTTGAACAGATCGACGTCACGGATTTCGAAATCCATGCCTTTTTCGAACAGAACCAGCCGGCAACGCTGGGAGAAGGGGCACGTCGTGCCCGAGTACAAAACCATCATAGCGCGTCTTCCTTAAAAACCAACGGGGCCGGGGCGGGAAACCGACGCTTCCCGAGCCCTGGCCCCGTCGTACAGACGTTATTTTACTTCACGTCCTTCCAATAGGCCGAATTCAGGCGCCAGGCAAGTACCGTAAAGAGTCCCAGGAACAACAAAACCCATACGCCCAACTGCCGACGCGTGCGCTGCGCCGGTTCCGACATCCAATCCAGATAAGATACCAAATCCGCCATGGCAGAATCAAATTCCACTGGCTTCATCGTCCCCTGAGTGATTTGCACGAACTGCGCCGGGCCATGCTCCCCGCCCTGCGCATGCTTCAGACCCCGCTGCCCCTGCAACTGCCAGAACGGGTTCGGCATGCCCACATTGGGAAACGCCAGATTGTTCCAGCCGGTCGGACGCGCGTCGTCCCGGTAGAAGGTACGCAAGTATGTGTACAGCCAGTCCGTGCCGCGGGCCCGCGCCTCGACCGACAGGTCAGGCGGGGCGGAGCCGAACCACTCCTTGGCGTCTGCCGTGCGCATAGCCACGGTCATGGTCTCGCCGATCTTGTCGGTCGTGAAGAGCAGATTGTTCTTGATCTCCGCTTCCGACAGCCCCAGATCCTTGAGGCGCGAATACCGCATCGATGCCGCCGAATGGCAGTTCAGGCAGTAGTTCACGAACAGCTTGGCGCCGCGTTGCAGCGACGCCAGATCGTCGATCCGGCTGGGCGCCGTGTCCAGCGCACCGCCCTCTTCGGCCAAGGCCGGCGCCGCGAAGCCACTCAGGAGCGCCAGGATAAGCAACAGTTTTCTCATCTTGATATTCCTAGTCGTCGTTTGAGTGCGCTCAATGCGCCGCGAAAGTCACGCGATCCGGCACCGGCTTGAACGTGCCGCGCTTGCTCCACAGCGGCATCAGCCAGAAGAATCCGAAGTAATACAGCGCGCCGATCTGCGAAATGGCGGTCTTCACGGGCGTCGGCTCCTGAATTCCCAGATAGCCCAGCACCGCGAAAACGACGACGAGAATACCCAGCAACACCTTGTGGAAACCCGGACGGTAACGGATCGACTTCACCGGGCTATGGTCCAGCCACGGCAGGAAGAACAGCGTTACCACCGCGCCGCCCATCACCACCACGCCCCAGAACTTGGCTTCCGTCAGGAACATGAACAGCAGCAGCAGAACCACGCCGCCGGACGCCGCCACCTTGGTCGTCACCGCAGCACGGCCCTTGATCCACCAGACCGCCGCGACCAGCACCGCTACGCCCATGAGCAGATGCTTGAAATCGTCGGTCGTGGCGCGCAGCATCGAGTAGAACGGCGTGAAATACCAGACCGGGGCGATGTGCGGCGGCGTCTTGAGCGGATCGGACGGAATGAAGTTATTCGCTTCGAGGAAGTAACCGCCCATCGTCGGCGCAAAGAACACGATTGCCGAGAAGACCATCAGGAACACACCCACGCCCATGATGTCGTGCACGGTGTAATACGGATGGAACGGAATGCCGTCGAGCGGGCGGCCATTGGCGTCTTTCTTGTCCTTGATCTCGATGCCGTCCGGATTGTTCGACCCGACTTCGTGCAGCGCGATGATGTGCGCGACGATCAGGCCGATCAGCACCAGCGGGATCGCGATCACGTGGAACGCAAAGAAGCGGTTGAGCGTGGCGTCCGAGACAACGTAGTCGCCACGAATCCACAGCGACAGGTCCGGCCCGATGAACGGAATCGCCGAGAACAGGTTCACGATCACCTGCGCGCCCCAGTAGGACATCTGGCCCCACGGCAACAGATAGCCCATGAACGCTTCGGCCATCAGGCACAGGAAGATCAGACAGCCGAACACCCAAACGAGCTCGCGCGGCTTGCGATACGACCCGTACAGCAGCCCGCGGAACATGTGCAGATACACCACGACGAAGAACATCGAGGCGCCCGTCGAGTGCATGTAGCGGATGAGCCAGCCCCAGGGCACTTCGCGCATGATGTACTCGACCGACGCGAACGCGAGGTTGGCGTCGGGCTTGTAGTTCATCACCAGGAAGATGCCGGTGAGAATCTGGATCACCAGCACCAGCATGGCCAGCGAGCCGAAGAAGTACCAGAAATTGAAATTCTTGGGTGCGTAATACTCGGAAGCGTGGTCCTTCCAGAGCTGTGTGAGCGGAAACCGGCGATCGATCCAGCCCAGCAAGCCCGTCGTGTCGACCTGTTTGTCGGCGGCCATGGTTACGCTTCTCCTTTTTCGTCTTTACCGATCACGATCTTGGTGTCGCTCACGAACATGAAACGAGGAACGTCGAGATTCTTTGGCGCCGGCTTGTTCTTGAAGACGCGACCGGACATATCGTAGGTCGAGCCGTGGCACGGGCACAGGAAGCCCGGATCGTTGCCGAGCGCAGGCAACGTCTTCGCCTGATAAGGCCCGGAAGGAATGCAGCCCAGGTGGGTGCAGACGCCCACCACCACCAGCAGGTCCTTATGCTCGACACGCGTACGAAACTCGTTCTTGGCGTAGTCGGGCATCGGATAGGAAAACGTTTCCTTGGAGTCCGGATCGGCCAGCTCGGCGGTCACTTTGGACAGCGAAGCCAATTCCTCCGGCGTGCGGCGTACGATCCACACGGGAAGGCCGCGCCAGGACACGGTCATCTTCTCGCCCGGCTTCAGGCCGCTGATGTCGGCTTCGACCGGCGCTCCGCCAGCCTTGGCGCGCTCTGAGGGTTCGAGGGAACTGACGAAAGGAACGAGTGTTGCAACGCCGCCTACGCCTCCAGCTACGGACGTTGCAATCAGCAGGTTCCGGCGGTTGCTGTCGACGGCACGTTTCTGATTGTTACTCATCACAAGCCCCACACGGTTGAATTTGTATTTCCGTCAACCTTAAATCATACGCGAGCGCAAATGCCTGAAACAACGGCAAAACGCCTCAGTCTCCTAGTGGTTTTCGCGTATTTTCAAAGGATTAACGTACCCTGCGGGTGGCTACCGCCCACCCGGGGTTTCGCTATTGGGATGCTGCACGAGAACCGCTATGATCGCCGCTTTCGTTGACGCGTGCACGACATTTAGTCATCATTTTCCCTGTCTCGCTCCGGTGACATCGTGCGCGGCCTGTGGCAATCGCGTGACATCGACGGTCGTTGATCGACGTTACCGATGCCGTCGCCCCGAGACCCGCATGAGAAAACCGGTCAATCAATGCCAATTCGAGAGGGCCGGTGCAGCCACGCTCCGCCCGGCCACTCACTAAAACAGCGGAGGAATGGCATGAGCTTCATGTCGGAATTCAAGGAATTTGCCGTCAAAGGCAACGTGATCGATCTGGCCGTCGGTGTGATCATCGGCGGGGCCTTCGGCAAGATCGTCGATTCGGTCGTCAAGGACCTCATCATGCCGATCGTCGGCGCTATCTTCGGCGGCCTCGACTTCTCGAGCAAATTCATCCTGCTCGGCGCGATCCCGCCGGACTTCAAGGGCAACCCGACGTCCTACGCCGACCTGACCAAGGCCGGCGTTGCCGTATTCGGCTATGGCAACTTCATTACGGTCGCGCTGAACTTCCTGATTCTCGCGTTCATCATCTTTCTGATGGTCAAGCAGATCAACCGCCTCAAGCGCCCGGCGCCGGAAGCGCCCGCCGCGCCGGCCCCCACCCCGGAAGATATCGTTCTGCTGCGTGAAATTCGCGACAGTCTGAAGAAGCAGAACGGGTAAGTCCGAAGAGCGCCCCGAATACCCCAGGTACCGAGATACCCCGGCAACCCCGCTCAGGCGGGGTTCGGCATATCGAAGAACCGGTGTTCGAGCCCGAAGCGCGCGGCGACATGCTCGCCAACGGCGCTGGCGCCCCCGCGCTCGGTCGCATGATGTCCTGCCGCCAGGTATCCCACCCCGCTCTCGAGCGCGAGATGCTGGGTGGGTTCGGACACTTCACCGCTGATGTACACGTCCGCGCCGGCGGCGATCGCCGCTTCGAAGAAACCCTGCGCCCCGCCGGTACACCACGCCACGCGGCGCACCTGCCGGTTCGGATCTCCCAGCAGGAGGGGCTTGCGTCCCAATTGGCGTTCGACGTCGGTCGCGAGTGCGCCGAGCGTCGTCGGTTGTGACGGCGCGCCGAGCCAACCGAGCTGATCGGGGCCGAAACGGCCGCCATCGTCGGCAAATCCGAGCCGTTTTCCGAGTTGGGCGTTGTTGCCGAGCTCGGGATGGGCGTCGAGCGGCAGGTGGTAGGCGAACAGGCTGATGTCATTGCCGATCAGCAGGCCGAGACGTTTGCGCTTCATCCCGGTAATGCGCGCATCTTCGTTCTTCCAGAAGTAGCCATGGTGGACGAGCACGGCATCCGCTCCCCAGTCGCGGGCGGCTTCGAGAAAGGCCAGGCTGGCGGTCACGCCGGAGGCGATTTTCCTGATCTCGCTGCGCCCCTCGACCTGTAGGCCGTTCGGGCAGTAATCGCGAAATTGCGCGATTTGCAGGGTATCGTTCAGATACAATTCCAGTTCAACACGATTCATATAAGGTCTCGCTCTTTCATGCTCAGACGCTTCTGGCTACTGTTCGCGCAAGCGGTCACCGTGCTGCTTGCGTTGCTCTTCATCATCGCCACGCTCAAGCCTCAGTGGCTGCAACGCCAGGGTTCGTTCGGCAAGCAACTGGCCAATCCGATCATCGCCTTGCAGGAAGTCGCACCCAGCCTGTCCGACAAACCGGCGGCCGGCTCGTACGCGGACGGCGCGCAAAAGGCCATGCCCGCGGTCGTCAGCATCTTCTCCAGCAAGGAACAAAAGCAGAATCGCGATCCGCGCCTGGATGATCCGCTGTTCCGCTATTTCTTCGGGGACGGCGGCGGCACGGTGCGTCAGGATCCGGTGTCCAGCCTCGGTTCCGGCGTGATCGTGAGCAGCGAGGGCTATATTCTCACGAATCACCACGTGGTGGATGGGGCCGACGAGATCGAGGTCGCCCTCGCCGACGGCCGCAAGGCACGCGCCAAGCTGGTCGGCAGCGACCCCGAGACCGATCTGGCCGTGCTCAAGATCACCCTGGACAACCTGCCGGCCATCACCCTCGGGCGGATGGACCAGGTGCGCGTGGGCGATGTGGTGCTCGCCATCGGCAACCCGTTCGGGGTGGGCCAGACGGTCACCATGGGGATCATCAGCGCGCTGGGGCGTAACCACCTCGACATCAGCACGTTCGAGAACTTCATCCAGACGGACGCGGCCATTAACCCCGGCAATTCAGGCGGCGCACTCGTGGACGTGAACGGCAACCTGCTGGGCATCAACACCGCCATCTACTCGCGCAGCGGCGGCAACATGGGCATCGGTTTCGCGATTCCCGTGTCGACGGCACGCTCGGTGCTCGAGAGCATCATCACGACCGGCGGTGTCACGCGCGGCTGGGTGGGCGTGGAGCCGCAGGACATTACGTCGGACATCGCCGAGTCGTTCGGTCTTCAGCAGGACTCGGGCGTGATCATTGCGGGTGTCGTGCAAGGCGGTCCGGCCGACAAGGCCGGCGTGCAGCCGGGCGACATTCTGACGAAGGTGAATGACGAGTCGATTCGCGATACGACCGAACTGCTCAACGTCATCGCCCAGATCAAGCCGGGCACGCAGGCCAAATTGCACGTCACGCGCAAGAAGAAGGAGCTGGATCTGACGGTGACGATCGGCAAGCGTCCGCCACCGCCAAAGCGTCCCGCACAGGACGAGGACGACGGCGACGAGAACAACGCCGACTGATCGATGTCCTGAGCCGCAACAGGCAACAAAAAAGCACGGGTTTCATCCCGTGCTTTTTGTTTTCCCGGCGGCTTGCGAATCCAGGGCGTCCGAAGCGTCCGGAGCGTCCACAGAATCAGGACGTTGCCTGTCCGTTCTCGCTATCCCCCTTCCCGTCTTTCGCATCCTTCTGCGCGTCCGACTGTTCCCCTTGCTTGACGAACAAGCGCGCGGCGATCAGCCCCAGTTCATAAAGAATGCACAGCGGCACGGCCAGCAACAACTGCGAAAGAATATCCGGCGGCGTCACCACGGCCGCGAGCACAAAGGCGCCCACCACCACGTACGGTCGAATCTGCTTGAGCTTCGCCAGACTCACCACCCCCATGCGCGCGAGCACCACCACGACCACCGGCACCTCGAACGTCACCCCGAACGCCATGAACATCGTGAGAACGAAGCTCAGGTAATTGTCGATATCGGTGTTCATCTCCGCGCCCAGCGGCGCGTTGTAATGCGCAATGAAGTGGAACACCGTCGGGAAGACGAGGAAATAGGCGAAGGCCATCCCGATCAGGAACAGCGTGTAGCTGCTCACGACCAGCGGCATGACCAGTTTCTTCTCGTGCTGATACAGTCCCGGCGCGATGAACGCCCAGACCTGATACAGCACGATGGGCAGCGCAATCACGAACGCGACCATCAGCGTGACCTTCATCGGGACGAAGAACGACCCGGTGATGTCGGTGACGATCAGCTTGCCGTCGGCAGGCAACGATTGGGTTAGCGGGCGGGCCAGCAGCCGGAAGATGTCCGGCGCCCAGTAGACCAGTGACAGGAACACCACGATCACTGCCGTACCCGCGCGGATAATGCGGTTGCGCAGCTCGACCAGATGCGAGATGAAGGTCTCTTCGGCGCCCCCTTCGGGGATTTGTTTCTCGTCGCTCACGTCGACTTATCCAGGAATGAAGCCGGCACAGTGCCAGATGGCGGGAAGTTCGGCGCGGTTATGTCCAGAAGCGTCTCCAGGGCCCTCAACGTCCCCCGAAGACGGGCCTCAGAAGAACTTGACGGGTCGACGCAGCTTCGCCGGTGTGTGACGCGCCACGCGTGCCGCCCCCGACTGCACGCGCGTTCGCGTCGTGCTGGCTTGCTTGAACCAGATGGGCGTCGCGGCCCGGCGCACACGCCAGTTGCGGCGCTTGGTCGACGCGCGGATGCTCGACGTCACGACCGGTTCGGCGAGATAGCTGTCGGAGTATCCGGTCGCGGCATCGGTGCCACCGCCGGCGATCTCGCTCGACGAGGCGCCCGTCGCACTCGCCCAGGCGTCGTTGAGCGACGCCTCCTGCTCATGCAACTGCTTCTGCACGGTGTTCTGGGCAGTGCGCGCCGCGTCCTCGAACTGCGTGCGCATATTGCGCAGCTCATCGAGCTCCATCTCGCGACTCACTTCGGCCTTCACATCGTTGATATAGCGTTGTGCGCGTCCAAAAAGGGCGCCCGCCGTGCGGGCAACCTTGGGCAGACGCTCAGGACCGATCACGACCAGCGCAACCACGCCGATCAGCATCAGTTTGGAAAGACCGAGATCGATCATGTCGACGCCGGCTTAGCCTTGCTTGTGATTGCTCGCGTCCTTGGCCTGCACGTCGATGGTGGTCGAATCGCGCAGTTCCTTGGCAGCCGCCGGGTCTTCCTTGGCGCTGGAGGAGGTTTCGCCTTCCTTCATGCCGTCCTTGAAGCCCTTGACTGCGCCACCGAGATCGCTCCCCATATTGCGCAGCTTCTTGGTGCCGAAAACCATCATCACGATCACCAGCACGATCAGCCAGTGCCAAATACTCAACGAACCCATGACCACTCTCCTTGCGTTTACCTACCTCTGCCGCCTCGCGACGAGGTTTCGTCCAGCGATACTGCCCACGGCTCTCAGGCCTGCGGCGCAGCGCGCCATGTTTGCCCCGTGTTCCGCGACCCTGTGCCCCATTGTGGCACATCGCGCGTCACGTCCAGCATCGTAACCGGGCACGACACCGGGTAGAAATAAATGTTTCGTGAAACCTTTCCCGATGCGGGAGCGTTGCACGCCTCGTCGGGATAACGCGGCAATCCATCGCGATACGCCCCCCAGTCGCGCGCCTCGCGAACCCTTACATGCGCTTCCACGGCCGCGGTCCGGCCAGAATGTGCATGTGAAGATGATAAACCTCCTGGCCGCCGCCGGGCCCCGTGTTCATCACCACACGAAAGCCGTTGCCTTCGATGTTCGACGCATCGCCATCGAAGCGATAGCCCTGTTCGGCGGCGAGCTTCGGGGCGAGCAGCATCATCTTGCCCAGCAGCGCCTGGTCTTCCGGCTGGCAATCCTGCAGCGTGGCGATATGCTTGCGCGGCACCATGAGCAGATGCAGATCGGCGGCGGGATTGATGTCCTTGAACACCACGACATCGTCGTCGGCGTAGACCTGCGCGCTCGGGATCTGCCCGGCGATGATTTTGCAGAAGATACAGTTATCGTGCGTCATGCGTGTGTCTTCCTCTCGAATTCCTGGATGAATCGAAGCCTCGCCCGAAACGCTCAGGCGCGCGTCGCGTACATGGGTTTGCTGTCGTTCAGATAGAGCCAGCCCTTGACGATTCGGTACAGCGTCCAGATGCCGAGCACCCAGAGAATCGCAAAGCCGATGAACACGACAGCGAGCGCCACGCCCAACACCGCCCAGACCACCGACCACCAGAAGGTGCGGATCTGCCACGTGAAGTGCGAGGCATAGAGCGTGCCGATCGTGTCATCGCGTTTGACGTAGTTGATGATGATGGCCACGATCGCCGTCACGCCGCCCGTCAGCCAGAAGAGCGCATAAAGCGCGTAGAGCACATGCGTGAGCTTGCGCAGCGCGCGCTCCTGTTCCTCGGTGGGGGCGTTCACGATATTCGGCGTGTTGACGGTATAGGGGTGGCCCGTGCTGCCGGCGCTATGCGGATCGTTCATGGGATGTCTCCTTCTGAGAGTCTGCGCGCCATGTTTCGACGGGCGGCATTAGCGGACGGGAGTGGCGGGCGCCAGTCGCGCGCGGCAAAAACGCGTTCAGTCCGCGTGTTCGCCGCGCGTGCTGCGCTGCGCCTTCTCGACGAGTCCCGACAGCCCTTCGCGGCGCGCCAGTTCGGCGAGCACTTCGTTCGGACTCAGGTCGTGATGGGCGAGCAGCACCATGCAGTGGAACCACAGATCGGCGGTTTCGTTGACCAGCTTCTGGCGCGAATCGCTGGCCTTGTCGGCGCCGCCAATACGGATGTCCTTGGCGGCGAGCACCACCTCCGTGGCCTCTTCGCCGATTTTCTTGCAGATGGCGTCGTCGCCCTTGTGGAACAGACGCGCGACATACGACTTGTCGGGATCGCCGCCCTTGCGCGAGGCGATCACTTCGGCAACACGCTCAAGCGTATCGTTCATGGCAGTCACTTGTAGATCTTGTTGGGGTCCTTGAGCACCGGTTCGACGGTGGTCCACTGCCCCGCTTCGACGTTGCCCTCGAACTTCTGGAAGAAGCAGGAATGACGGCCGGTATGGCACGCGATCCCGTCGTTCTGCGTCACCTTGAGCAGCACCACGTCTTCGTCGCAATCGAGACGAATCTCGTGCACCTTCTGCACGTGGCCCGACTCCTCGCCCTTGTGCCACAGGCGCTTGCGCGAGCGCGAGTAGTAGACGGCCTCGCCGATTTCCACCGTGCGCGCGAGCGCTTCGCGGTTCATCCAGGCGAACATCAGCACGTCGTTGGTGCCAACTTCCTGGGCAATCACGGGCACGAGGCCCTGTGCGTCCCAACTAACCTTGTCCAGCCAATCCTGGGTCATGATGCGTCGATTTCCCTTAGAGGCGTGAGAGGGTGAGCGCGTGATAGGCGTATGCCGTCAAAGGCGTACGGAAATGCCCTTGTCGGCCATGAAGCGCTTCGCTTCGCCGACCGTATGCTCGCCGTAGTGGAAGATGCTCGCGGCGAGCACGGCGTCCGCATGACCTTCGGTCACGCCGTTGGCCAGATCCGCCAGCGAACCCACGCCACCCGAGGCGATCACCGGAATGCTCACGGCATCCGACACGGCGCGCGTGAGCGCCAGATCGAAGCCGCTCTTCGTGCCGTCGCGGTCCATGCTCGTGAGCAGGATTTCGCCCGCGCCCAGCGCTTCGATCTGCCGGGCCCAGGCCACGGCGTCAAGGCCGGTGTTCTTGCGCCCGCCATGCGTGAAGACTTCCCAGCGCGGCGCTTCGCCGTCGGCCGAGACACGCTTGGCGTCGATGGCCACGACAATGCACTGCGAGCCGTACTTGGCCGCCGCGTCGGCCACCAGTTGCGGATTCGCCACGGCCGAGGAGTTCATGCTGACCTTGTCGGCGCCGGCGTTGAGCAGACGTCGCACATCTGCCACTTCGCGCACGCCACCGCCCACGGTCAGCGGAATGAAGACCTGTGCGGCCACCGCTTCGATGATCGGCAAAATGAGGTCGCGCCCGTCGGAGGTCGCGGTGATGTCCAGGAACGTGAGTTCGTCGGCGCCCTGCTCGTCATAGCGACGGGCGATCTCGACCGGGTCGCCCGCGTCGCGAAGTTCGACGAAGTTGACGCCCTTGACCACGCGGCCGGCCGTCACGTCCAGACACGGGATGATGCGTTTAGCGAGAGCCATGATATTGGCACGCGAGGCGGCCGCAGCCGCAAGCTCGCTTATGCCGCTCCTTCGGAAAGCTCGTCGGCACGCGTTTGCGCCGCCGAGAAATTCAGGTCGCCCGAGTAAATGGCACGGCCGCAGATGACGCCTTCGACGCCCTCGCCTTCGACCTTGCACAGCGCATCGATATCGCCCAGATTCGACAGGCCGCCGCTGGCGATCACCGGCACGGTGACCGCTTGTGCGAGGCGCACCGTCGCGTCGATGTTGATGCCCTGGAGCATGCCGTCGCGGCCGATGTCGGTGTAGATGATCGACTCCACGCCGTAATCCTCGAACTTGCGCGCCAGGTCGACCACCTCGTGACCGGTGAGCTTGCTCCAGCCGTCGGTGGCGACTTTGCCGTCCTTGGCGTCGAGGCCGACGATGATGTGGCCGCCGAACGCGCTGCACGCGTCACGCAGGAAACCCGGGTTCTTCACCGCCGCCGTTCCGATGATGACGTACGACAGCCCGTCGTCCAGATAGCGCTCGATGGTGCCGAGGTCGCGAATGCCGCCGCCCAGTTGCACGGGAATATCGGCGCCGACTTCCTGAATGATGGCGCGGATGGCCGCTTCGTTACGCGGCTTGCCAGCGAATGCGCCATTCAAGTCCACCAGATGGAGACGGCGCGCGCCCTGATCGACCCAATGTCGGGCCATGGCGGCGGGGTCCTCCGAGAATACGGTGGCTTGATCCATGTCGCCTTGTTTGAGGCGAACACATTGACCGTCTTTAAGGTCGATGGCCGGGATGAGCAGCATAGGCAATCGTGAAACGTCGCTAGTGGGAAGTAAAAGGAATTCGCAAATTACGCGGACAACACGAAACCGACCCCGGACGTGCCGGACAGCGGCTTGGCGGGATCGGTTTCGTCAACATGACACAGTATAAGCCGTGATGGAGCGCACGCTCTGGGAGGAAACCGGGAGACGGCGCACCGCACAGGTATTCATCAGGGCTTCCACTGCGCAAAATTGCGATAAAGCGCAAGGCCGGCCTGGGCGCTCTTTTCCGGGTGAAACTGGGTGGCGAAGATATTATCTTGGGCCACCGCACAGGTAAAGGGCACACCGTAGACCGTCTCGCCAGCCGTCAGTTCGGGCTTCGCGGGCACTACGTAGTAGCTGTGTACGAAGTAAAAATAACTGTCGTCGGGCACGCCGGCCCAGATCGGGTGGTTGCCTTGCGTCTGGCGCACGCGATTCCACCCCATTTGCGGCACCTTGAAGCGCGAGCCGTCGTCCTGCACCTGACCTTCGAGATCGAAGCGCACCACGCGGCCCGGCAGCAGGCCGAGCGCGGGCGTGTTGCCCTCGTCCGACATGTCGAACAGCATCTGCTCGCCCACGCACACGCCGAACATCGGCTTGGTGGCGGCGGCTTGCACGACCGCCTCGCGCAAACCCGATTCGTTCAGGCAGCCCATGCAGTCGCGCATCGCGCCCTGTCCCGGCAGCACCACGCGGTCGGCGGCGCGAATTTCGGCGGCGTCGCTGCTGATGCTCACGTCGGCCTCCGGGGCTGCGGCACGCAGCGCCTGATAGACCGAGCGCAGGTTGCCCATTCCGTAGTCGACAATCGCAATCTTATTCATCTCAAACCCGGCAGCAGTATTTTCAAACCATCGATAATGAATTCCACGGCCAGCGCCGAGAGGATCAACCCCATCAGGCGCGTGCCGATGTTGATGCCCGTACGCCCGAGCCAGCCTTCGATCCGCCCCGCACTGCGCAACGCCACCCAGCACACCGCCCCCACGCCCACGCCGATCGCCATGAGCGCCAGAATCTGCGCCCAGCCATGGGCGCGTCCCGAGTAGATGATCACGGTACTGATCGTGCCCGGGCCGGTCAGCAGCGGGATTGCGAGCGGCACCACGGCAATGTTCGGCCGCTCCTCCGCTTCGTGACGCTCTTCGGCCGTCGCCCGCGTATTGCCGGTCTGGGCGTTGATCATGTTCACCGCCATGAGCAGCATGATCACTCCGCCGCCGACTTCCAGCGACGCGATCGAGATACCGAAGAAGCGGATGATGGCTTCACCGAACAGTCCCGAACCGGCCACCACCAGCGCCACGGCAATGGCCGCAACCTTGATCGTATGACGCTTCTCTTCGCGCGTCTGCGTGGACGTCAGGCTGATGAACAGCGGAATCGCCCCGAGCGGATTGATCAGGGCCAGCAGCGAGATGAAGAACTTGAAGGCGTCGAGCGTCATAAGGGGCACACGGCGCCGGCGTGCGGCCGGTCGATGATTCCTTCGCAGGGGCGCCGGACCACGGTCCGGCGGGCTATTCGAGCTATTCGAGCCAGTTGGCGCTCCGCGTCGAGCGGGCTCGCACTATACGTGCCCGCAAAGCGCAGGCCTTACAGGCTGCCCTTCGTGGACGGCACCACACCCGCCGCACGCGGATCGATCTCGACCGCCATGCGCAACGCACGACCGAACGCCTTGAACACCGTTTCGCACTGGTGGTGAGCGTTGATGCCGCGCAGGTTGTCGATATGAAGCGTGACGCCCGCGTGATTCACGAAGCCGCGGAAAAATTCGATGAGCAGGTCGACGTCGAAGTTACCCACGCGAGCGCGCGTGAAAGGCACATGGAATTCGAGACCGGGACGGCCCGAGAAGTCGATCACCACGCGCGAAAGCGCTTCGTCGAGGGGCACATAGCTATGGCCGTAACGCACGATGCCTTTCTTGTCGCCGATGGCCTTGGCCACCGCCATGCCCAGCGTGATACCGACATCTTCGACCGTATGGTGATCGTCGATGTACGTATCGCCCTTGGCCTCGATATCCATATCGATGAGACCGTGGCGCGCGATCTGGTCGAGCATGTGGTCCAGAAACGGCACGCCGGTATCGAGGGTCTTACGGCCGGCGCCGTCCAGGTCGATCTTGACGCGTATTTGCGTTTCGCTGGTATCGCGAACGACTTCCGCAATGCGCATGATGGTGAGTTCTCGTCGTATAGCTTGTTAGAGTGATGCGGCCAGGGCTTGGACCATCGTCGCATTCTCCGTGGGGGTGCCGACCGTCAATCTGAGGCAATTGGCCAGCAATATGTGCATTTTACCCACGTTTTTGATCAACACCTTGTGCGCGAGCAGTCCGGCGTGGGTTTTGTCGGCGTCCGGCACGCGAACGAGCAGAAAATTCGCGTCGCTCGGGAATACCGTCACCCCGGGAAGCGCCGCCACGGCGGCCGCCAGCCGCGAACGCTCGGCCCGCAGCTCGGCCGCCTGGGCATCGAGTACGTCCAGATGATCGAGCATGAACGCGGCGCACGCCTGCGTCAGCACGTTGACGTTGTAGGGCGGGCGAACCTTGTCGAGCTGGTCGAGCCACTCGGCCGCGCCCGCCACATATCCCAGTCGGATGCCCGCCAGACCGAGCTTCGAGACCGTACGCATCACCAGCAGGTTCGGAAACTCGGGCAGACGCGGCATCCACGTCCTGCCGGCGAACGGCTGGTAAGCCTCGTCGATCACTACGAGCCCCTTGCCCGCAGCGCGCACGAGCGTCTCGATATCCTCGTCGGCAAACAGATTGCCGGTCGGATTGTTCGGATACGCCAGATAGACGACCGCGCCCGGATGCGCCGCAATGGCATTGAGCATGGCGGGCATGTCCAGCGAGAAATCGGCGCGCAGCGGCACCCCCACGAACTCGATGCCCGCAAAGCGCGACGACATCTCGTACATCACGAAGCCCGGCATCGGGGCGATGACGGCCGCGCCAGGTCGCGCCGTCGCCATGGCGATCATGCTGATGATCTCGTCCGAGCCGTTGCCCAGCAACAACCTGGCCCCGGCAGGCACGCCCATCGTTCGGGCGAGTTTTTCGAGCAACGCCTGCGGGCGCGGCGCCGGGTAGCGGTTAAGCGCCACATCCGCCAGACGCTGCCCCAGCGCGGTGCGCAACGTGTCCGGCAGTCCGTAGGGGTTCTCCATGGCATCGAGCTTCAGGAAGCCGCTGGCATCGGGCACGGGATAGGTGCTCATGGCAAGCACATCGGGGCGGATCACTTGATCGACGGACATGGCGATAGGGAGGAAAAATCAGTTGAAGGCGAATGTCAGCAGGCCCGCGTCCGCCCCGTCGATCTTGACGGTGCAACGCCGGCCGGTCTCCACGCTGCCGAGCGCGTCGGTGATGCGCTGCACGCGCACCCCCGTTTGCCACGACAGGGCTTGCGCCACCGCCGGGCTCACCCGGGCGGGCGACTCCTCGGCTTCGCAGCGCATGGCGACGAGCCGGTTGCCGACGCGACCGAACACGCCGCGCGCGACTTCGTCGTCGGTGCCGCGCAGCGCGGTCTTGCCATTCAGACGCAACACGTACACGTCGTTATCGAACGCCTGACGCCGCACGCATACCGTCATCTTCTGGACGGACGCCCCCTCGAACGTGGCGTGCTGGCACTCGGCGCCGGCGGCGTGGGCCGCCGCGCACGCCGTTAGCCCGAGGCCGAACAGGACGGCCGCACGCAATAGCGCCGTGCGCACCGAGTGCGCCGAGCGCGCGGACGAACGCACAAATGCGGGCGCAGACGCAGGCACAGCCCGCACGAGGCGGGCTGGCAGCGACAGAAAAGCGGGGAAAGCGTTTGCGCGGATCCGACGCCGGGCAGTGGCCGGCGTCGTTTGACAATACGCGGGCCGCAGGGCGTCGTCGCGCATGTCAGGACTCGTGATGCAGACGGTATTCGGCGCTGCGCGCGTGCGCTTGCAGGCCTTCGCCGTACGCCAGTTCGGCAGCGATCTCGCCGAGCATGCGGGCACCGCCCTCGCTCACTTCGATCAGGCTCGAACGCTTGATGAAGTCGTACACGCCCAGCGGCGACGAGAAACGCGCGGTGCGCGACGTCGGCAGCACGTGGTTCGGACCAGCGCAATAGTCGCCGAGGCTCTCGCTCGTGAACTTGCCGAGGAAAATCGCACCGGCGTGGCGGATCCTGTCGCCCCATTGCTGCGGCGTCTCGGCCGAGATCTCGAGGTGCTCGGGCGCGATCACGTTGGCGATCTCGCAGGCTTCCGCCATATCCCGCACCTTGATCAGGGCGCCACGGCCTTGCAGCGACGCGGCGATCACGTCCCGACGCGGCATGTCGTCGATCTGACGCTCCAGCGACGCGTAGACGCGAGCGATGTACTCGGCGTCCGGGCACAACAGAATCGATTGCGCGAGTTCGTCGTGCTCGGCCTGCGAGAACAGGTCCATCGCGACCCAGTCGGGGTCCGTCGTACCGTCGCAAATCACGAGAATTTCCGACGGGCCGGCGATCATGTCGATGCCCACGGTACCGAACACGCGACGCTTGGCCGCCGCCACGAAAGCGTTGCCCGGGCCGACGATCTTGTCGACGGCCGGCACCGTTTGCGTGCCGTACGCCAGCGCACCAACGGCCTGCGCGCCGCCAATGGTGAACACGCGGTCCACACCGGCGATATGCGCAGCGGCGAGCACCAGCGGATTCTGTACACCGTCCGGCGTGGGCACGACCATGACGATTTCCTTGACGCCAGCCACGCGCGCCGGAATCGCATTCATCAGCACCGACGACGGATACGCCGCTTTGCCGCCCGGCACGTAAATGCCCACGCGATCGAGTGGCGTGACCTTCTGGCCCAGCACCGTGCCGTCCGACTCCGTGTACTGCCAGCTATGGCTGCCGCATTCGATGCGTTGCTTCTCGTGATAGGCGCGCACGCGGGCCGCGGCCGCTTCCAGGGCGGCGCGACGCTTCGGCTCGAGACCTTCGAGCGCGGCGCCCAGCACGTCGGCGGACAACTCCAGCGCCGCCATGTCGGGCGCGCTCAGGCGGTCGAACTTGTTGGTGTATTCGATGACGGCGGCGTCCCCGCGCGTCTTCACGTCGGCGAGAATTTCAGCGGCCGCACGGTCGATGGCGGCGTCTTCGCTCGCCTCGAACGCGAGGACATCGCGCAACTGCGTCGCGAAACCTTCGGCGGTCGAATCGAGTTTGCGAATATCGAGTTTCATGCTGTTTGCCGGGACGCCTGCTCGAAGGCATCCAGAATAGGCTGCAAAGACTCACGCTTCAACTTGAGCGCAGCCTGGTTGATCACGAGGCGGGACGAGATATCCATGATCTCCTCCACTTCCACCAGATTGTTGGCCCGCAGCGTGCCGCCGGTGCTCACCAGGTCGACAATCGCGTCGGCCAGACCCACGAGCGGGCCCAACTCCATCGAGCCATACAGCTTGATCAGGTCGACGTGCACGCCCTTGGCCGCGAAGTGCTCACGCGCCACGTGCACGTATTTGGTCGCCACACGCAGGCGCGCGCCCTGACGTACCGCGTTCGCATAATCGAAGCCGTTCGGTACAGCCACAGACATGCGGCAACGGGCAATGTTCAAATCGATCGGCTGATACAGGCCACCGCCGCCGTGCTCGATGAGCACGTCCTTGCCGGCCACACCGAAGTCCGCGGCGCCGTACTGCACATACGTCGGCACGTCCGTCGCCCGCACGATGATCACGCGCAGGTTCGGATCGGTCGTCGGCAGGATCAGCTTGCGCGAGGTCTCCGGGTCTTCCGTGACTTCGATACCGGCTGCGGCCAGCAATGGCAGCGTCTCCGTAAAGATACGCCCTTTCGAGAGCGCCAGCGTCAACGGTTGGGCTAGCGGCTTGGCCGACGTAGCCGACTTGGCGGAACTCATGCAATCTCTCCCTGGCGCGCTTGCACACGCCGGATTCGCGCGCCCACGGCGCACAGCTTGGCCTCGATACGATGATAGCCGCGATCGAGGTGATGAATACGGTCGACAAGGGTACGGCCTTCGGCCGTCAATCCCGCGACGATCAGACTGGCGGAGGCGCGCAGGTCCGTGGCCATGACGTGCGCGCCGGACAGACGATCCACGCCGGAAATCCGCGCCGTGTTCCCTTCGATGCCGATATTCGCGCCCAGACGCACCAATTCCTGCACATGCATGAAGCGGTTCTCGAAGATCGTCTCGACGACCTGCGATGCTCCCTCGGCAATGCAGTTCAGCGCCATGAACTGCGCCTGCATGTCGGTCGGGAATGCCGGGTACTCCGACGTGCGGAAACTGACGGCCTGCGCGCGCCGATCCATCTGCACGCGCAGCCAGTCCGCGCCGCCGGTGACCTTCGCGCCGGTTTCGCGCAGCTTCTCGATCACGGCGTCGAGGGTGCCGGGCACGACGCGACGCAGCGTAATGTCGCCGCGCGTCGCCACGGCCGCACAAAGGAACGTGCCGGCTTCGATCCGATCGGGCACGACGTCGTGCGTTGCACCATGCAAGCGGGCCACGCCGGTCACCACGAGACGATCGGTGCCGATGCCGTCGATCTTCGCGCCCATCTTCACGAGCAGATTCGCCAGATCGGTCACTTCCGGTTCACGCGCCGCGTTGGCCAACACGGTCACGCCATCGGCGAGCGTTGCCGCCATGAGCAGGTTTTCCGTGCCCGTGACGGTAATCATGTCGGTCACGAGCGTTTCGCCCCGCAGGCGCGACGCATGCGCAACGATATCGCCGTGCGTGAGCGTGATCTCGGCGCCCATCTTTTGCAGGCCCTTAATGTGCTGGTCGACGGGGCGCGCACCAATGGCGCATCCGCCCGGCAGCGACACACGCGCTTCGCCGCAACGGGCAAGCAGCGGGCCAAGCACCAGAATCGATGCCCGCATGGTCTTCACCAGTTCATACGGCGCGGCGGGCTCTGCAATCTGCGACGCATCCAGCGTCACCGATTCGCCATGACGCTCGACCTTCACGCCCATGCGCGCGAGCAACGTGAGCATGGTGCGCACGTCGTGCAGATCCGGCACGTTACCCAGCACCAGCGGCTCGGCCGTCAACAGGCTCGCGCACAGAATGGGCAGGGCCGCGTTCTTCGCGCCCGAGACCGTAATCTCTCCTGCGAGCCGCTCGCCGCCTTCGATTTCCAGGTGGTCCGCGGCCACACGCTCACCGGCAGCGACCTCGCCACCGTTGCCGGCTGCGCCGGCGCTTTCTTGCGTAATCCTCATTGCGCCTGATACTCCGCCGGCGTGAGCGTCTTCATCGAAAGCGCGTGGATCTCGGCTTTCATGCGATCGCCCAGCGCGCCGTACACGAGTTGATGGCGCGCAATGAGGCGCTTGCCTTCGAACTGCGCGCTCACGATGGTCGCAAAGAAGTGCTGGCCATCACCTTCGACGGCCACGTGCTCGCAAGCCAGACCGGCTTCGATGTACTGTTTGATTTGTTCGGGGGTAGGCAGCATTGCTGATCCTGGAGATGTTCAGTGACGCAGTTTGTAACCACGGCGCAGCATGTTCAGCGCCACGGATGCGAGTATCAGAAAGGTCGCACCGACAACCGCGAGACTCGTCGTCGGGGCTACGTCGGACACGCCGAAGAAGCCGTACCGGAAGCCGTCGATCATGTAGAAGAACGGGTTGAAATGCGAGACAGCCTGCCACAACGGCGGCAGCGATTGAATCGAGTAAAACACGCCCGCGAGGAACGTCGCAGGCATGATCAGGAAGTTCTGGAACGCCGCAAGCTGATCGAATTTCTCGGCCCAGATACCCGCAATCAGCCCCAGCGTGCCGAGAATGGCTGCGCCGAAAAAGGCGAAGCCGACGATCCACAGCGGTGCGGCGAACGTCAGATGCGTGAACGCGACCGTCACGAGGAAGACGCCGAGACCGACGCACAACCCTCGCACGACCGCCGCGAGCACGTAAGCGCCGTACATCTCCCAATGCGAGAGCGGCGGCAGCAGCACGAACACGAGGTTGCCCGTGATCTTCGACTGGATCAGCGACGACGAACTGTTGGCGAACGCGTTTTGCAACACGCTCATCATGACCAGCCCCGGCACCAGGAATGAGGTGTAGTTGATCTGGTCGTAGACCTTCACGCGGTCTTCGAGCACGTGGCCAAAGATCATCAGATACAGCAGCGCGGTGAGCACCGGCGCGGCCACGGTCTGGAAGCTCACCTTCCAGAAACGCAGCACTTCCTTGTAGAACAGCGTGCGAAAGCCGATCATGCTGCCACCTCCTGCGCGCGCGAACCCGACATGATCTGCACGAATACGTCCTCGAGATCGGCCTTCTGAATGTCGATGTCCTCGACGATACCGCCAGCCGCGCGGCAGGTGGCGAGAATGGATTCCACTTCGTCGCAGCCCGACAGGCGCAGCGCGAACTGATGCCCGCCGGTGTCCTGGCCGTCGACGAGCAGCGGGCGCAACTCGACCGGGAGCGTACCCTGTCGGAAGCGCAGCACGAGGCGCGTGCCCGCGAACCGCTGCAACAGCGACGCCGTGCGCTCGAGCGCCACGACTTCGCCGCGCTTGAGCATGGCGATACGGTCGCACAGCGTTTCGGCTTCTTCCAGATAGTGCGTGGTCAGCACGATCGTGTGACCTTCGCGATTCAGGCGCGAGATGAACTTCCACAGCGTCTGGCGCAATTCGACGTCGACGCCCGCGGTCGGCTCGTCGAGCACGATGACCGGCGGGCGGTGTACCAGCGCCTGCGCCACGAGCACGCGTCGCTTCATGCCGCCCGAGAGCTGGCGCATGTTCGCGTCAGCCTTGTCGGTCAGATCGAGGTTAGCCATCACTTCGTCGATCCAGTCGTCGTTACGTGTCAATCCGAAATAGCCGGATTGAATACGCAGCGTTTCACGTACCGAAAAGAACGGATCGAAGACGAGCTCTTGCGGCACCACGCCGAGCTTGCGGCGGGCGTTGCGGTAATCACGCACCACGTCGTGTCCGAGCACGCTGATGTTGCCCGAATCCGCGCGCGCTAGGCCCGCGAGAATGCTGATCAGCGTTGTCTTGCCGGCGCCGTTGGGGCCGAGCAGACCGAAGAATTCACCTTCTTCGATCGAGAAGCTGACGCCTTTGAGCGCCTGCAACGCCTGATAGCGTTTTTTGACGTTACGGATTTCGATGGCGGCCATGGACTGCACGCACCCGTCTTGGCGGGTGCGCCGTTATTGTGTTTTCCGGATCGCGGTTGCCGCCATGATGACAGCGTCGATGCCCGGCGGGGGGGTCACTGCCCAAAAGTCGGCAGAAAACCCCTGATTATAAAGGAAGCCGATGGCGCCCGTGCTCACGCCCTGTGTCCGTCCCCGTAATCCCGGTAACGCGTGGCCTGCACCGGGCGCGTCACCGGTCTGCTGGCGCGAGCATAAAAAAAGCGCCGTTCGGAGACGGCGCTTCTTTCTCAGGCGGCAGTCCGGCCGGTCGAATCAGCTCGAGAGCAGATGGTCGACGCCGTACACCAGCGCGAGACTGGCCAGGCCGCTCGGCAGGTTAGTGAACGCCAACGTCGCACCACGCCGACTCGCGTGTCGGCGCAGGGCCAGCAGCACGGCGAGTGCCGACGAGTCGAAATGCGTGAGCCCGGCGCAATCGATCTGGGTCTCGCCCGCGTCGATGCGATCGATGGCCTGCGCGAGGACGTCGCCGGCGGTGTCGTGAGTCAGGTCGGTCTGCAACGCAAGCATGGACTTACTTGCCGCCCGCGAGTTGCTTGTTGCGCTCGGTCAGGAACTGGATCAGGCCTTCGACGCCCGATTGATTGACCTTTTCCGAGAATTGATTGCGATACGTCTGCACCAGCCATGCCCCCAGCACGTTCAGGTCGTACAGCTTCCATTCGCCGCTCGACGTCTTGTACAGACGGTAGTCGAGTTCGATCGGCTGACCGTTGTTGATGACGTCCGTGTACACCACGGCATCGGTATCGCCCGGCTGGCCACGATACGGCTTGTAATTGACCTGCTGATCGCGGATCTGCGCGATGGCGCCGGCGTACGTGCGAAGCAGCAGCGTCTTGAACTGTTCGGTCAATTGCTTTTGCTGCTCGGGCGTCGCCTTGCGCCATGCGGCGCCGGTCGCCAGTTGCGTGGTCTTCGTGAAGTCGGCATGCGGCAGGATCTTCTGCTCGACCAGACGGGTAATGCTGTTCAGATCGCCCTTCTGAATGTTCGGATCGCTCTTGGCGGCAGCCATCACTTCGGTCACGGTCTGCTTGACGAGGGCGTCGGGAGACTGCGCCTGAGCCATTGCCGACCCGGCGGCGGTGTAAGTCATGAAAGCCATGACGGGAATGAGCCAGAACTTCTTCATTGTGGACTTCCTCTTTCGAGTGACGAGTGTTGCGGGTTTGGATACCCGCGTCGCGTCTTGAGTTCTCGGAATGACGGCAGCGTCGTGTAACAAACTGTTGCCCGGGATTCACCCCGGGCTCGTCTTGCTTGGTCTCGTTTCGTCTCGGGTGAGTCCCGCATTCGCTGCCGACTTCGCCCCGACTGGCGGGGCGCTGCGTCGTTGTGGTGATCCAGCGCCTGACGTCTTGCCATCACTGCGAAATCGACCTCGCGATCAGCGCTGAACCCCGTCGATCAGACAGAGTTCACCGACGGAACGGCAGGCCGCCCGGCACCATCTTGCCCGGCACGGGCGAGCCCTGCGGCGCTTCTTCCCCTTGCGCCCCCGAGGCGGGCGCCGGTGCGCTCGCGCCCGAAGCGGGCTTGGCGGGCATCGGCTGACCGCTCGTGCCGCCAGCCGCAGCACCCGCTGCCCCGGCAGCCGCACCCGCGGCGCCGTCTTCGTCTTCGTAATTCGGCAGCGAAGCGTTGTTCGACGCCCCACCGTTGATCAGGTATTTGCGGCGCGCCAGATAGGCATCGCGCGTGAACGAATACGGATCGAGCGCGGCGGCTTCGAGCAGGTTCGACGCGTCGAGCAGATTGGCGCGGGTATTGATGAGACGCACGCCATACAGCGAGTAGCTCACCCAATCCGGCTTGATGTACGACGTCGGGTCGATGAACATGTTGCCCGCCATGCCCACGGTGTCGCGCGCCGTGCTCGGGCCGAGCAGCGGCAGCACGAGGTACGGACCGTCAGGCACGCCCCACTTGCCCAGCGTCACGCCGAAATCCTGGCTGTGCTTGGGCAGACCTGCCGGTGTGGCGAAGTCGACCAGACCGCCGACACCGAACACCGTGTTGATCGTCAAACGCATCAGATCCTGCACGGCAGCCGTGATTTCGAGCTGAAGCAGGTTATTGGCGAAGTTGTACACGTCGCCCACGTTCGAAAAGAAGTTCGTGACCATGTCACGGGCCGGCTCTGGCACCGTGAAGCGGTAACCCTTCGCGACCGGCACGAGCACGGCCTTGTCGAGCGTGTCGTTGAACTTGTACATCGAACGGTTGAAACCTTCGACGGGGTCCGCGGGATTGGGGTTCGTGACGGTCGCGCATCCTGCCAGGGCCAACGCGCCGGCGGCCAGCACCGCCGAAGTACGGAAGGTGGTCATTTCTCTTATTTTCCTTGGTTTACCGTTGCCGCCCCGGACGCCGGCGCCGCAGCAGGCGCTGCCGCCGGTGCCGCCGATGCGCCGCCCGACTGGGCGCCACCGGCATCTGCCGCCTTGTTGTACAGGAACTGGCCAATCAGGTTTTCCAGCACGATGGCAGATTGCGTGAGCGTGATCGTATCACCGCCCTTGAGCATCTGATCGTCGCCACCGGGTTCCAGCCCGATGTATTGCTCCCCGAGCAGACCGGACGTCAGGATCTTCGCCGACGAGTCCTTCGGGAACTGATACTGCGAATCGATGTTGAGCGTGACGTCGGCCAGATAACGCTTGTCGTCGAACTTGATCGACGCCACCCGACCGACCACCACGCCGGCGCTCTTGACCGCCGCGCGCGGCTTCAGGCCGCCGATGTTGTCGAATCGCACCGTGACCGGATACGTGTTCGAGAACGACAGGGAACTCATGTTGCCCGCCTTGAGCGCGAGGAACAGCAGCGCTGCAAAGCCGAGGACCACGAACAGGCCAACCCAGAAGTCGAGGGGGTGTTTTTTCATTGTGTCAGTGTGCGCAAACTGTCTGTCTATGTCTTGGCAGGCAAGCCGGCCCGTTAGCTGAACATGAGGGCCGTGAGCAGGAAGTCGAGGCCGAGAACGGCCAGCGACGCCTGCACGACGGTCCGCGTCGTGGCACGCGACACGCCTTCCGGCGTCGGTTGTGCCTCGAAGCCCTGATACAGCGCGATGAATGTGACGGCAATGCCGAACACGATGCTCTTGACGACGCCGTTCGCGACGTCGGACCACACGTCCACGCCGCCTTGCATCTGCGACCAGAACGCGCCGGAATCCACGCCGATGAGCTGCACGCCGACGAGGTAACCCCCGAAAATGCCCACGGCCGAGAAGATCGCCGCAAGGATCGGCATGGCGATCACCCCCGCCCAGAATCGCGGTGCGACCACGCGCGCGATCGGATCGATCGCCATCATTTCCATGGCGGTCAGCTGCTCGCCGGCCTTCATCAACCCGATCTCGGCGGTGAGCGACGTGCCCGCGCGTCCCGCGAACAGCAGCGCCGTCACCACCGGGCCCAGCTCACGCACCAGCGAGAGCGCGACGAGCAGGCCAAGCGCCTGCTCCGAGCCGTACTTGTTGAGCGTGTAATAGCCTTGCAGGCCGAGCACGAAGCCCACGAACAGCCCCGACACGGCAATGATGACGAACGAATAATTCCCGACGAAATGAATCTGGTCCGTCACCAGACGCGGGCGACGCAGCAAGGCGCTGCTCGACGAAAGCATGCGCAAGAACATGCGGGCGCCGTAGCCCAGGCGCTCGACGTGAGCGCGAACGAAACTGCCGATGGTAGTAATCATGCACGCGCTCCGATGCCGAAGTCGTCCGCGAGCGGCGGCGCAGGGTACTGGAATTTCACGGGGCCGTCCGGCTGGGCATCGATGAACTGACGCACGGTGGGATCGTTCGAAGCACGCAGCGCCTCGGGCGAGCCTTCGGCGGCGATCCGGCCTTCACTGATGAAATAGATGTAATCGGCGATGGCGAACGTCTCGGCCACGTCGTGCGACACGATGATCGACGTTGCGCCCAGTGCGTCATTGAGCTTGCGAATCAGGTTGGCGGTAATGCCCATCGAAATCGGGTCGAGGCCGGTGAACGGCTCGTCGTACATGACGAGGTCCGGGTCCAGCGCAATCGTGCGCGCAAGCGCCACCCGGCGGGCCATGCCGCCCGAAATCTCGGCCGGTTTCATGTCGCGCGCACCGCGCAGGCCCACGGCATTGAGCTTCATGAGCACAAGATCGCGAATCAGGTCTTCGTCGAGACGGGTGTGCTCGCGCAACGGAAACGCCACATTGTCGAACACCGTCATGTCTGTGAAGAGCGCGCCGAACTGGAACAGCATGCCCATGCGACGACGCAGCCGATACCAGCCATCGCGATCGAGCGTCGAGACATCGGTGCCGTCGAAATCCACTTGCCCACGGCTCGCATGCACGAGGCCGCCGATCAGACGCAGCACCGTGGTTTTGCCGCAGCCCGAGCCTCCCATGACGGCAATGACCTTACCGCGGGGAAACCGCATATTCAACCCGGAAAGCACGAGCCGTTCGCCATAACCAAAGCTGACGTCGCGCAATTCGAGCAAATTTTCCGGATTCGGGATAGGCACGTTTCGGGTCTTATAGTGCGGCGCAAAACGCCAATTATAGGGGGGTTTGCCAATCGATGCCGTCCAAGCAAGGTCGGCGAAAGCAAGGAACGACGCAGCCCGGCGGGATTTTACAGGCCTTGTGCGTCTTCGCGCGACCTCGTTCCAAAGGGCGCAACGATGCAAAAACCTAACGGCGGCAAGGACTTATCCCCAGGCGCCGGGGCGCCGTTGTTGCGCCGTTGCTACAATATGGCGTTTTCTGCCCGACACCATTGACCGGGATGTCATCTCCCACCCCAACGCCTTCGCGCCCCATTGCTCCACAGCCTTCCGCCCGGCCCGGTTTTCGGATTCGTCCGATGCGAATCGGCGACCTTCCCCACGTATTGGAGGTGCAGGCACAGGCCTACGGGGAGGTCATGCTCGAATCGGAAGCAACGCTGGCCTCCCGCCTGACGCTCTCACCGTCCACCTGCTGGGTCGCGGTGGACGCGCAGGCACCGGAGCACGAGGCCTGCGTAGCGGGCTATCTGTTCACCCATCCGTGGCATCTGGCTGCGCCGCCGCCGCTCGACACCGTTCTCCACACGCTGCCCGAAGCCCCGGACTGCTGGTACGTACACGACATGGCGCTCGCGCCCCGCACGCGCGGCGCGGGCGTTGCCGACCGCCTGTACGCAGCGGCGCTCACGGCCGCACAGGCGCTCGGATTGTCGGCGTCTGCGCTCGTGGCCGTGCAGCGATCGCAAGGGTTTTGGGCGCGCTTCGGCTACGCGGCCGTGTTGGACGTCTCGCCGCAGATCGCAGCTAAGCTCGCCGGATACGGCAATGGTGCGGTGTTCATGACCCGCACGTTGTAATCACACCCAATTAAGCCTGATCAAGCCCGCCGCGCGAACTCGCGCTGCATGCCCCTGACTGCCGACGCCACGTCGGTGGCTTGCGTCACGGCGCGCACGACCGCCGCGCACCCCACGCCGGTATCGAGCACCTGCGACAAATTGGCCGCATCGATGCCGCCGATCGCCACGAGCGGGTAGTGAGGCGCAATGAGCTTCACGTAACGCGCGAGCTTCGCCAGACCTTGCGGCGCCGTCGCGATGACCTTGGTTGTCGTGGGGAACACCGCTCCCACGGCCAGGTAACTCGGCCGAAAGTGATGCGCCGCGAGAATCTCGTAATAGCCATGCGTGCTGATGCCCAATCGCGCGCCGCTTGCGTGCAGCGCCGCCACCTCGTCGGCCGAGAGCGCCGCCATGTCTTCCTGCCCCAGATGCACGCCGTACGCCCTCGCCGCAATCGCTTCGCGCCAATGGTCGTTGATGAACCACGCACTGTCGTGCATGACGCGACGGCCCGCAGCAACGGTTCGTTCGATCTCGGATCGCAGGTTCGGATGCGCCGGGTCCTTGATGCGCAATTGCACGGTGCCGACCTGAAGGTCCGCCATGCGCTCGCACCACTCGGCGCTTGGCAACACCGGGTAGAGACCGAGCCGCGCGGGGCACGCCGCGAATGGTCCCGGCGACGGCGCCTGTCCCAGCACGACGGGGAATGTTTCGAGCACGGTCGGCCACGCGCCGAGCGTGCCGATGTCCTGCGCGCGTGCATGGCTGCCGTCGGTGCGCCACGCACGGGCGAGCACAAGCGCGTCGTGCGGTTCGAACCCGCAGTCGAGGAACGCCGCAAACGCGGGCATGAAGGCGGGATCGTCCACGCCCGCGATACGGTAGACACCCTCGTTCGTGTAAAGCGTGTCTTGCACGTGCCCCTGCGCGGTGGCCGCTGTACACAGAACGACAGCGCCGCTCGCGCGCCACGCATCGCGTTGTACCGACATCGCCGTGCCCAGCCCCTGCGCCGGCGCCAGCGGCAACCAGACGATGTCGCCCTTGGCCGCAGCGCCCGGCGTTCTGGCATGCAACCGCCATGTCGACGTTCCCGGGCCTGCGGGCCACGGCGCAAGCCGCGCGCGGATCTCGTCGGCCGCCTGCCGCCATGCATGGGCAAGCGGCTCGTCTGCGGGCACGCATTCGACGTGCGAGAGCCCCGCGGCACCGGCGTGCGTCGTCATGAAGATTCCTCGTTGAACCGGCGGTGCGCGAACCTGTGCGCGCACGCCTTGATAAGTCGGCGAGCCGGCCCGCCCTGGCCCGTCTGCCGTGTGGGCAATCGGGCGGACGGAATCCGCTCCAAGTGTCTATGCGCTTATGCGCCCGTCTGATGCCAGAACGGCACGCCAACGACCGCCGTACTGGCCTGCGCGCTCTCGCGCTCGGCCATCGGGCCCGCAAGCCAAGCCGCCCGGCCAGCCTTGATCGCCCCGGCGAACGCACCCGCCATTTCCACCGGTTGCGCAGCGAGTGCGACGGCCGTATTGAGCAGCACACCGTCGTAGCCCCACTCCATCACCTGGCAGGCATGCGACGGCAAACCCAGACCGGCGTCGACGATGAGCGGCGTATCCGGCAGGCGATCGCGCAGCAAGCGCAGTCCGTAAGGGTTGATCACGCCTTTGCCGGTGCCGATCGGTGCGCCCCACGGCATGAGCGCCTGACAGCCGACGTCCAGCAGTCGGCGGCACAGCACCAGATCTTCCGTGCAGTACGGCAGTACCTTGAAACCCTCGCGAATCAGTTGTTCGGCGGCCGTCACCAGACCGAACGGATCGGGCTGAAGCGTGTAGTCGTCGCCGATCAGTTCGAGCTTGATCCAGTCGGTCTCGAAGACTTCGCGCGCCATTTGCGCGGTTGTCACCGCTTCCTGCACCGAATGGCAGCCCGCCGTATTGGGCAGCACCGGCACTGCCAGGCGGCGCAATGTCTCCCAGAAGTGGCCCTCGGATGCCTGCGCCCCCGTGCCCGACAGTTGGCGGCGCAATGCCACCGTCACCATGCCGGGACGCGCCGCGTCGATGGCGTCGTTGAGCGCTTGCAGCGACGGATACCGCGCCGTGCCAAGCAGGAAACGGCTGCCGAAACGGGTGTCGTAGAGCGTCAGCGCGTCGCGCGTGCCGCTGGCGGCCACGTTGTTCGATTCGGTGAATGCGTTCATTTCAGCCTCCGGCCACCGGTTGCACGACATCGATCTTGTCGCCCTGCGCGAGCGTACGCGCGGCGTATTGCGTCTTGGGCACGAACTGCCCATTGATCGCCGCCGCGAACGGCGGCTTGGCGCCGAAGGCGGCGAGCGCCTCGGCCAACGTCGCCGTCTCGGCCACGTTCAGTGTCTGTTGATTGATATGGATGTCCATCGCGTACCGCTTCCTCTCATGCCTGACGGAACAGATCCGGCCACGGCCGGCTCGCTCGCCATGTCTCCCAGTCGAACGCATCCCGTGTTGCGCCCGTCGTTTGCATCAGTGCCTGCGCCAGCGCGCAAGCTTCGCCCGTGACCGCTGGCGCAAGCAGATACCCGTGACGGTAGAGCCCGTTCACGCGCAGCAGTCGCGCCCCGTCCCACTGCACACGAGGCAGATGGTCGGGCAGCGCCGGACGACAGTTGACGTTCAACTCGACGATGCGCGCTTCGCCGAACGCCGGGTTCAGGGAGTGCGCCGCCGAGAGCAGTTCGAGCGCCGAGCGCACCGTCACCGGCGACATGTCCTCCGACTCGAGTTCGGTCGCGCCGATCACATAGAGATCGTCTTCCTTGGGCGCGATGTAGATCGGATAGCGCGGATGCAGCAATCGTACCGGCCGACGCAGTCCGATGCCCGGCGCGTGAATGCGCACCACTTCGCCACGCACGCCACGCAACCGCGTGAGCGCCTCGCGCGCGCCCAACCCGCGGCAGTCGATCACGAGACCGGCGTCCGGATACTGTCCCTCGGCGATTGCCGTATGCCAGTGCAATTCCGCCCCCGCCTTCGCGAGGCCGGCCGCCAAGGCGCGCAGCAGTTGACGGTTATCCAGTTGCCCCTCGTTCGGCAGCAGCCATCCTTCCTGAAAACGTCCGGCGAGCGCCGGTTCGACGTCGCCAAGCTGCGCACCGGCAATTCGCTCGACGCCGCCACGCAGCAACGCCGGCGGCGCATTGGCGCGCATCCGGCGCTCGAACATGACGGCTTCGGCGCGGTCGGGCTGATGCCACACGACCAGCGTGCCGTTGCGTTGGAAAAACACGTGTTCGGGAAGGCCGTCGATCAGGCCGGGCCAGCGCTCCAGGCCAACAGCGCCCATCTCGACGATGCTCGGCTCGGCCACCGCCGCCTCAGCCAGGGGCGCCAGCATGGCGGCGGCCACCCAGCCCGCCGCCGACGAGCCGTCGGCGTCGCCGCGCTCGTACAGCGCCACACGCGCCCCGGCGCGAATCAGTTGCCATGCGAGCAGACGGCCGGACAGCCCGCCGCCCAGCACGGCGACGTCCGCACGGGAGGCGACACGCGATGCGGTCGCGCTCATACGCACGTAGCCGCGCGGGCCATCACGGCGCGCAGGCATTCAGAAGTATTCGAGGGATGTCGCGCAAGGCAACGCATGGGGTCCTTTCCTCATGAAAGCAAAAGGACGAAACGGTGTTGGACACCTTACCCCACTGGAGGAGTCGGAAACTTCCCACGCCGGTATTACCCGGGTCGGGTGCAAAGGGTCTCTCTCAGCCCCGCGATCTCTATGACGTGACTACGCCAATTACGGAGCACCCCTGTTTCGCCCGAAGCCATTACAACATAGATGCCAACGCCCGTGCAAGCTGGCTTCCCGGCCGGTTGCACGCTCGTTGCGTCTCGTTTTTTGACGAATCTCCCGTCGCTTGTAACGGGACGTAAACTGGAAATCCCCACGGCAAGCGCCTGAGGGCCGAAATCGTGCAACGCACCATCGGGGCCTGCGGTCCAATGAGTCAACAAAAAGCATAGCTCCGCTGCGGCCACGCCGCCCGACGATCATGGCCCTCACGCCGAAGTCCCCCACCCCGCCCACCCCGCCCGCCGCCGGTCCGGCTAACGATAGTGCCGCACCCGCGCCGAGGCCGCCGAAGCATCCGAGCGCCTGGCAACTGATCCGGCCGTACTGGGTCTCGGAGAAGCGCTGGGAGGGTCGTCGGCTGCTCGGCCTCGTCATCGCGCTGAACCTCGCGGTCGTGTTCATCAACGTGCGCCTGAACGCGTGGAATGCCGGCTTTTACGACGCACTCGACAAACGCGACTGGCCAGTCTTCAAGTCGTCGCTCGCCGAGTTCGCGGTGCTGGCGTTCAGCTTCATCATCATCGCGACGTTTCGCACGTACTTTCGCCAGATGCTCGAAATCCGCTGGCGTCAGTGGGTCACCGACACCCACCTGACCCGGTGGTTCGCGCATCAGGCGTATTACCGGATCGAGCGCGATCATCTCGCCGACAACCCGGACCAGCGTGTCTCCGAAGACATCCGCTCGCTCGTCAATTCGTCGCTCGCGCTCTCGCTCGACCTGTTGACGACAGTGGTCTCGCTGTTCTCGTTCACCACCATTCTCTGGACGATCTCGGGCGCGTTGTCGTTCGCGCTCGGCGGCATGAACATCACGATTCCGGGCTACATGGTCTGGGTCGCGGCGCTGTACGCCATCGTGGGTTCGTTCTTCATCTTCAAGGTCGGCCGTCCGCTCGTCGGCCTGAGCTATCGACAGCAGCAGGTGGAAGCCGACTTCCGTTTCCTGCTGGTGCGATTGCGCGAGTCGGCCGAGCAAGTCGCGCTCTATCGCGGCGAAGGCGCGGAGCTCTCGCGCCTGAAAGCGGCGTTCGGCGCGGTGCGCGAGAACTGGTGGCAAATCATGGTGGTGACCAAGCGTCTGATCTTTGCCAACTCGATTTACGCACAGATCGCCATCGTCTTCCCGATCATGGCCGCCGCCCCGCGCTACTTCGCAGGCGCTTTCACACTAGGCGTGCTGATGCGAATCATCGACGCCTTCGGGCAGGTGAGCGACGGCTTTTCGTGGTTCGTGAACAGCTTCCAGACGCTGGCCGACTGGAAGGCGACCATCAACCGTCTGCGCGAATTCACCCGTGTCATCGACGACGTCCCCCACGAGGGCGGCATCGCCGTCGTCAAGTCGCCCGACAGCCCCGCCTACATGGCAGCGGATCTGCAGCTGTCACTGCCCGACGGCACACCGCTCGCACTCGCCGGGTCGTTCGCCTTTGCCCCCGGCTCGCGCTGGCTCGTGCGCGGACGCTCGGGCTGCGGCAAGAGCACCATGCTTCGCGCGCTCGCCGGGCTGTGGCCGTTTGGCAGCGGACGCATCGAAGTCCCCGCCAACGCGCGCGTGCTGTTTCTCTCGCAGCAAAGCTATCTGCCCATCGATACGCTCAAGGCCGCGCTCGCCTTCCCCTCCTCGCCCGATACCTTCACCGACGCCGCTTGCCGCGACGCACTGGGCGCCGTAGGTCTCGCGCAATACGGCGACGAACTGCAAACCTCCGCGCATTGGGCGCGGCGTCTGTCGGGCGGCGAACAACAGCGTCTCGCGGCAGCGCGCGCATTGCTCCAAAAACCGGACTATCTGTTCCTCGACGAAGCGACCAGCGCGCTCGATGTCGAAACCGAAGAAGCCGTATACGAAGCGCTGCACGCCCGCTTGCCGGGCACCGCCATCGTCAGCGTGGCGCATCGCGACACGCTCGGACGCTTTCATCAGCACACCATGACGTTGCCCGCGACGACCCATGTGCAAGCCTCGCCAATGGCGGGGGCGGTATAGCGCCCGGTATCGCTTCGCACGTCGGGGTGGCACGGGGGCGCCGTATTCTCACGCCCCGATTCGTTCACTTCATAAATAATATTGACGCCTCTGGCCCGGCGCGCAGGGCGTTTGGCATAATCACGAGCACCCCTACGCGCTATCCGGGCCCATCGTGACCACCCCAGCCTCCTCGTCCAGCCAGTCGGCGCCCATGCAACCCGCAGTGCACCGCCCGGGCCGCACCATCATCGTCACTGGCGCCGCCTCCGGTATTGGCGCGGCCATCGCCCGTCGTCTGGCGTCTCCCGATACTCGTTTGCTGCTGCACACCCGCGGCGCGTCGGACGCCAGTCAGGCACGGCTGGCCGAGGTGCGTCATACGTGTGAGCGCTTCGGCGCACAGTGCGCCATCTGGTTCGGCGACCTGACGCACACGAGCGCCGCGGCGCGACTCGTCGACGCCGCGCACGATGCCTTCGGCCCTGTCGACCAGTTCGTGAGCAACGCGGGATTCGCCACGCGCCAGCGCGTGGCCGACATCGACGACGAGGCCTTCGCGCGCACACTCGCCGCCATGCCCGGCGCGTTCGCCGCCCTGTTGCGCTGTGCGCTGCCGGATCTGCAATGCTCGCCGCACGGCAGCGTCGTTGCCGTGAGCTCGTTCGTCGCGCACCGCTTTGCCCCGAACCAGCCGGGATTTCCCGCCACGGCCGCCGCGAAAGCCGCGATCGAAGCCCTGGCGAAAAGCGCCGCCGCCGAATATGCGCGCACGGGCGTGACGATCAACTGCGTGGCGCCCGGCTATACCCGCAAGGACAGCGGCCACTCGGCCATCGACCCGAGCGCGTGGCAGCGCGCCGCCGACGCCACGCCGACCGGCCGTCTGTGCGAGCCGGACGACATCGCCGCGCTGGCCGTCTTCCTGCTCGGCCCGCACGCCCGGCAGATCACGGGCCAGGTCATTCATGTCGACGGCGGACTGACGCTGTGAGGCGTGCGGCGCCTTCCCGATTTGCGCATTGCCCGATTTCCCGAGTCAGACGTGGACTCAAGCATCGATGCCACGCATTGAATGACAAGAACCACACGTCGCACACATAACGACAAGCACACGATCCACCGAGGAGTCTTCATGGCATTTTTTTCCTGGTTCAACGAACTCAACACGAAGGAGCGCAAGGCCCTGTATGCGGGCTTCGGCGGCTACGCCGTCGATGCGTTCGACTTCATGATTTATTCGTTTCTCATTCCCACGCTCATTGCCGCCTGGGGCATGACCAAGGGCGAAGCCGGCATGATCGCGACCAGTTCGCTGATCTCGTCGGCGATCGGCGGGTGGCTCGCCGGCATTCTCGCGGACCGCTTCGGTCGCGTGCGCGTGCTGCAATGGACCATCGCCACGTTCTGCCTGTTCACCTTCCTCTCGGGCTTCACGAACTCATTCTGGCAACTGCTGATCACGCGCACGTTGCAGGGCATTGGCTTCGGCGGCGAGTGGACCGTCGTCACCATGATGATGGGTGAGATGATCCGTTCGCCGCAGCATCGCGCGAAGGCGGTCGGCACGGTGCAAAGCAGCTGGTCGGTCGGCTGGGCGGCGGCGGCATTGTTGTACTGGTTCTTCTTCGCCGTGCTCGATGAAGGCTACGCATGGCGTGCGTGCTTCTGGATCGGCATTCTGCCGGCGGTGTGGATCATCTATGTGCGCCGCAACGTGTCGGATCCGGAGATCTTCACGCAAACGCGCCGCAAGATCGCCGAAGGCCAGTTGCAAGGCAACTTCACGCAGATCTTCTCGCGCGATCATCTGAAGACGACCATTCTCGGCAGCCTGCTGTGCACCGGCATGCTGGGCGGCTATTACGCGATCACCACATGGTTGCCGACGTACCTGAAGACGGTGCGCGGACTGTCGGTGTTCAACACCAGCGCCTATCTGATCGTGCTGATCGTCGGCTCGTTCGTCGGCTACATCGTCGGCGCGATGCTCTCCGACAAACTCGGTCGCCGTGGCGCGTTCATCTTCTTCGCCGTCGCCTCGTTCGTGCTCGGCATGGTCTACACGATGCTGCCGATTACCGACAGCGCCATGCTGTTGCTCGGCTTCCCGCTGGGCATCGTCGTGCAAGGCATTTTCGCGGGCATCGGCGCATATCTGACGGAACTGTATCCAAACCACATTCGCGGCTCGGGGCAGGGCTTCTGCTACAACCTCGGGCGCGGCATCGGCTCGTTCTTCCCGATTGCCGTGGGCACGCTTGCGCAAACCGGGTCGCTCGTCAAAGCGATCGGCATGGTGGCGGGGGGCGGTTATCTGCTGGTTGTCGTGTGCGCGCTGCTGCTGCCGGAGACGCGCGGCAAGTCGCTCGTCACCACGGATTTCGTGCACTGATTTCGCACACGAATCGCCCACCGACATGGCAAAACGGGACGCCGGATCGAACACCACGATCGATCCGACGTCCCGCCGCCTCACCGGATAGCCTTTGTGTAAGCCAGCCAATCCGGAACCGCTTCAGTGCGCGCCGCTTGTGTGATGCCACGCGACGTCGCGACCTTCGTACCCCCGCCTACACACTTGCTACCGGCAGCGTCCCTGCATAGGGCGCTTCCGGCAATCCCTGCACGCCGCACCGAACGGCGAATACGTGACCGTCGTGCTCGTTCGCGTTCGCGCCCGGGCGAATCGACGTGACGAACAACGTATCGAAGTCGCGGCCTCCGAATGCGCACATCGACGGTTTCGACACGGGCAATACGATCTCGCGATCGAGCACACCCGCCGGGGTAAATCGCAGGAGACGGCCGCCGTCGTTGGCGCACGTCCAGTAGCACCCGTCCGCATCGACCGCCGCACCATCGGGGCGCCCCGGATACTGAGTCATGTCGACGAACAGACGCCGGTTGCCGATGGCGCCGTGCTGCGCGTCGAAGTCGAACGCCCACACGCGACGCACCGTCGGGTGCGAGTCGCTCAGATACAGGGTGCGGCTGTCCGGCGAGAAACCCAGACCGTTTTGTGTCACGAGCCCATCGACGAGCGGCGCGGACAGCCATTGCGTTTCGTCGAAGCGAAAGAGCGACCCGGCGTCGCTCGCGAGCGACATGTCGGCGACCATCGTGCCCGCCCAGAATCGCCCCTGGCGGTCGCAACGCCCATCGTTAAAGCGCATGCCCGACGCGGGAAATACCGGCGCGGCCAGACGCGTCCATGCCTCGGCGCGCACCTCGCCGGGCGCGCCGAGGCGCACCGCAAAAAGCCCCGTCTCGCAGGCGGCAAGCAGCGTGCCCGAAGCATCGAACGAGAAACAGGCGAGTTGTTCGGGGAACGTCCATTGACGATGCTCGCCATCGGCAGGCGTCACCCGATGCAACTGCCGTGCGGGAATATCGACCCAGTAAAGCGCCTGTTCGTCGGCACGCCATAGCGGGCTTTCCCCCACAGCGTGCGGCGCCTCGCGAGAGGGTTCGAGCCGCTCCACCGACACGCGCGACACGCCTGACCCGCTCATGCCTTCGGCTCCATCGGCCCCAGCAACACGAACGGGCCGCCCTGGAAGCGCTGCGTCCAGTCGTCCATCTGCGGATCCGGCGCTTTCGGCGGGAACAGGTCCGCAAATTCGGCGGAGCTGTCCTGCGGCCGGAAGCCGAGGAAGGCCGCTTTGGTGTTATCGACCCACAACGTCGGGTTGTTGGACACGCCGTAGATGATCGCGTGGCCGACACGGTTCGTGAACAGCGAGCAGCGCACGAGTTCGACGAAATCGCGATAGCTCAGGTACGTCACCATCATGCGCGGATTCTTCGGTTGCTCGAACGACGAGCCGATGCGCAGACACACCGTCTCCAGACCGCAGCGATCGAAGTAGTAACGCGAGAGGTCTTCGCCGAAGCACTTGGAGATGCCGTACATGCCGTCCGGACGGTGCGGTGCATCGATGTCGAGCACCTGCGTCACCGGATGGAAGCCCACCGCATGGTTCGAGCTGGCGTAGACGATACGCTTCACCCCCTGCTTCTGCGCGGCGCTGTAGACGTTGTACAGACCCAGGATGTTGGCCTGCAGGATGTCGTCGAACGGGGCTTCGACGGATACGCCCCCGAGATGCACCAGGGCGTCGACACCTTCGAGCAGTGCGTGAACGGCTGCGCGATCGGCGAGATCGACCTGCATGGACTCTTCATGCGGCGCGGCGTCGGTGATCGGCACGATGTCGCTCACGCGCACGATGTCCGCCCACTCGGCGAGCTTGCCGCGCAGTTGCTTGCCAAGATTGCCTGCGGCGCCGGTCAGCAGAAGACGGCGGAAGGGTTTGCCGGAAGTCTGACTCATAGGATTCTTATGGCTCCTGATTCATCGGTAAATCACAATGCGCACACGGTCCGCGTGCGGCGTCGCTTAAACAAAAACCGACGTCGCGCCACACACCCGAGGGGGAGCGTGCGGCGCGTCGTGCGTCAAATCATCGGACGACTTGTGGCATCGTCGGACGGGATCGAACCGGACAGCACCGGCGCGCCAGACCGATGCGTCTGCCGATGCCGGTCAAGCACTGGCGGTGCGGCTCACCTCGACCCGGGCGCCTTTGCCGACCGGTGAGGGCGTGGCCGTTCCGGTGACGTGCGGTTTGACCAACGTCCACAGAATCACCGCGCCGATCAGATCGCCCAGGCCCAACGCCACGAAGAACGGGGCGTAACCGACGGCCGTCACGAACGTGCCGATCACCAGCGTGAACAGCAGATTGCCGATACCGGCGGACAACCCCGCCAGGCCCGTGACCGTGGCCACTTCGTTGCGCGGAAACAGGTCGGCGGACATCGAGATCACGGTGACCGAAAGCGTCTGGTGCGCGAAACCGCCAAGGCACAGCAGGAAGATTGCCGTCATCGGGTCCTGAACGAAGCCCACGCCGCACATGCCGGTCATGATGATCGCGCCGAGGGTGAACACGACCCGCTTGCCGTTGAAGATGGTGATCTTGAAATGCTTGTTCAGCCACACCGAAATCGTGCCGCCCATCAGACAGCCGATATCCGCCGCCACGAACGGCAGCCATGCCGTCGCGGCAATCGTCTTCAGATCGAAGCCGCGCGCCTGATTGAGGTACAGCGGCATCCAGAACACGATCGTGCCCCAGACCGGATCGGCGAAGAAGCGCGGCAGCGCGATGCCCCAGAAGTTGCGCTGACGCAGAATCGAGACGAGGTTCGGCTTGCGCGCGTCGGCTGCGGTGTCGACGACGCGCCCCTCATTGATGTAGTCCGATTCGGCCGATGTCAGCGCCGGATGATCGGTCGGATGACGGTAAAACGCGTACCACAGCACGCCCCACACGAGACCGAGGCCTCCGGCAATGACGAACGCCGTCTCCCAGTTGTAACGAAGGATCGACCATGCAATGAGCGGTGGCGCGAGAATGGCCCCGATGGACGTGCCGATATTGAAGACGCCTGCCGCGAGCGCCCGCTCTTTCGTCGGAAACCAGAAGGCGGCGGCACGCATGCCCGCCGGAATGAACGAGGCTTCCGCCAGGCCCAGCAACCCGCGCAGCACGAACAGCCCGACCCATCCGTTCGCCAGCCCGTGCAACATGCACACGATGGACCACACCACGCCGCAAATCAGAAAGCCCAGACGCAGACCGATGCGGTCCATCAGATAGCCGGTGACCGGCGCGCCAATCGGATACAACACCAGAAATGCGCCCGTGATCCAGCCGTACTGCTGGGTCGTGATGTGGAGGTCCTTCATCACCGTGGGGGCGGCAACGGCAAGCGAGCTGCGAGCCAGATAGTTCATGACGGTGCCAAGCGTCAGCAGCCCGATCATCCACCAGCGCAGGCCCTTGATCTTCAGTGCCATGATGGTCGTCTCTCTCCGTGAGTATTTTTGTGCCGAGCGTTTGGCTCGTCTGGAGAGGCATCCTACGTGAGACGATGTACGATGACAACGCAAAAATGGGGGGTTTACGGATAATCCCTAGTCTTTACAGCGATTCACGGCATCTGGCGCTCAACCCTTATTCACATTGAAGTTTGCACACGTTGGGAGAGTTTTCCAGCATATGAATAATGACCGATCGAGTTTTGTTGTATGACGTCTTATATTTATAAATCTACAGAACTCGAAGCATTGCGATGGGCCGACTGGCTCGGCAGCGACGCGGCGTGGCGCCAAGAAAAAACCGCCCGGACGTTACCATCCGGACGGCTTCTTCACAGTGACGCAGATGCCTACCTCCGCGCCCCTCCTCTCAACTGACAACCACCCCGTATTTGTGGTTTTGGCAGGCACAACCCGTGCGCGCCACGCACCCGAAGGTGCGTTTCGCGACTTAGCGCGGCAGTTCCGAATGGCCCATCAGGAACTCGTCGACGGCACGCGCGCACTGACGGCCTTCGCGAATCGCCCAGACCACCAGCGACTGGCCGCGACGCACGTCGCCGGCCGCGAACACCTTCGGCAGGTTGGTCGTATAAGCGCGCTCGCCTTCGGTCGAGGCACGCACATTGCCGCGCGCATCCTTGTCCACGCCGAACGCGTCGAGCACCGTTTGCAGCGGCGAGACGAAGCCCATGGCCAGCAGCACCAGGTCGGCCTTGAGCTCGAACTCCGAGCCCGGCACTTCCTGCATCTTGCCGTCCTTCCATTCGAGGCGCACGGCGATCAGCTTCTCGACCTTGCCGTTTTTGCCTTCGAAGCGCTTCGTCGCTACCGACCAGTCACGCTCGCAGCCCTCTTCGTGGCTCGACGACGTGCGCAGCTTGGTCGGCCAGTACGGCCACACCATCGGCTTGTTCTCTTGCTCCGGCGGCTGCGGCAGCAGTTCGAACTGCGTCACGGCCTTGGCGCCATGACGATTCGACGTGCCCACGCAGTCCGATCCGGTATCGCCACCGCCGATCACGATCACGTTCTTGCCCGTGGCCAGCAACTGGTCCGCCAGCTTGTCGCCTGCGTTGACCTTGTTTTGCTGCGGCAGGAATTCCATCGCGAAATGGATGCCGTCCAGTTCACGCCCCGGCACCGGCAGATCGCGCGGCTGCTCGGCGCCGCCCGCAATGACGACGGCGTCGAACTGCGCCTGCAACTGCTCGGGCGAGATCGTCTCTTTGGAGAAATTGTTGATGTGCGCGTCAGGGGCGTCCTTGCCCACATAGACACCGGTGCGGAAGGTCACGCCCTCGGCTTCCATCTGGCGCATACGGCGATCGATCAGCCACTTCTCCAGCTTGAAGTCGGGGATACCGTAGCGCAGCAGGCCGCCCACGCGATCGTTCTTCTCGAACACGGTAACGTCGTGGCCGGCGCGCGCGAGTTGCTGCGCCACCGCCATGCCCGCGGGGCCCGAGCCGACGACGGCCACCGTCTTGCCGGTCTTGTGGCGAGCCGGTTGCGGCTCGACCCAGCCCTCGCTCCATGCCTTGTCGATGATCGCGTGTTCGATCGACTTGATGCCCACGGCGTCGCTGTTGATGTTCAGCGTACAGGCGGCTTCACACGGCGCCGGGCAGATACGTCCCGTGAATTCCGGGAAGTTGTTGGTCGAGTGCAGCACCGAGATCGCCGACTTCCAGTCCTGGCGATACACCAGATCGTTGAAGTCGGGAATGATGTTGTTGACCGGGCAACCGTTGTTGCAGAACGGGATGCCGCAATCCATGCAGCGTGCGCCCTGGACCTTTGCCTGATCGTCGGAGAGCGCGAGCACGAACTCCTTGTAATGCTTCACGCGTGCCAGCGGTGCTTCGTAAGACTCGCTCTGGCGCTCGAATTCGAGAAAACCTGTGACCTTGCCCATGTTTCTTCAGTCGGAAAGTTTTGTGGTTACCGTGCCTCACCCGCGCGCGGCACGCCTGCGGGGCCCTCACCCCGCGTGGCGTTGCCGCGCCAGCGGTTTCAGGCCGCCAGTGCTTGTTTGTCGCCCGCCTTGGCCATGTCGCCCAATGCGCGCTTGTATTCGCTCGGGAACACCTTCACGAACTTGCGGCGTGCGCCGTCCCAATCTTCGAGCAGCGCCTTGGCGCGCGTGGAGCCCGTGTACTGGAAGTGACGCTCGATGAGCTCGCGCAGTTGCGCCTCGTCCGTCTGGCCACGGTGCCACAGCCCCTGGCTCACCGTACGCTCCTGCTCGCCGTGCGGCAACACCGGGTCGAGCGCGACCATCGCCGTGTTGCACTTGGCCGCGAACGAACCATCGGCGTCGTAGACGTAAGCCACGCCACCCGACATACCGGCAGCGAAGTTACGGCCGGTCTCGCCCAGCACCACCACCGTGCCGCCCGTCATGTATTCGCAACCGTGATCGCCCGTGCCTTCGACGACCGCCGTGGCGCCCGAGTTACGCACGCAGAAGCGCTCACCGGCCACGCCGTTGAAGAAGGCTTCGCCTTCGATGGCGCCGATCATCACGGTATTGCCCACGATGATGTTGTCTTCGGCGTTGCCACGGAAGTCGTTGGTCGGACGCACGATGATGCGACCGCCCGACAGGCCCTTGCCGACATAGTCGTTACCGTCGCCCACCAGATCCAGCGTGATGCCGCGAGCGAGGAACGCGCCGAAGCTCTGGCCCGCCGTGCCCTTGAGTTGCACGTGGATCGTGTCTTGCGGCAGACCTTCGTGGCCGTAACGTTTGGCCACCTCGCCCGAGAGCATGGCGCCGACCGTGCGGTTACGGTTGCGCACCGGCTGAATGAACGAGACATGCTCGCCCTTCTCGAGCGCCGGCATTGCCTTCTCGATCAGCGCGTGATCGAGGGCGCCGGCCAGACCGTGGTCCTGCGTCTCGACATGCAGACGCGGCACGTCGGCTTCCACTTCCGGCAGGTGGAAGATACGGCTGAAGTCGAGGCCCTTCGCCTTCCAGTGCTCCACACCCGACTTGGTGTTGAGAAGGTCGGCACGGCCGATCAGGTCGTCGAACTTCGCGATGCCCAGTTGCGCCATGATTTCGCGCACTTCCTCGGCCACGAAGAAGAAGTAATTGACGACGTGCTCCGGCTTGCCCTGGAACTTCTTGCGCAGCACCGGATCTTGCGTCGCGACGCCGACCGGGCAGGTGTTCAGATGGCACTTGCGCATCATGATGCAGCCCTCGACGACGAGCGGCGCCGTTGCGAAGCCGAATTCGTCCGCGCCCAGCAGTGCACCGATCACGACGTCGCGGCCGGTCTTCATCTGACCGTCGGCCTGCACGCGGATACGACCGCGCAGGCGGTTGAGCACCAGCGTCTGTTGCGTCTCGGCCAGGCCCAGCTCCCACGGCGTGCCCGCGTACTTCACCGACGACAGCGGCGAAGCCCCCGTGCCGCCGTCGTGACCGGCGATCACCACGTGATCGGCCTTGGCCTTGGCAACACCGGCAGCCACCGTGCCCACGCCGACTTCCGACACGAGCTTCACCGAAATCGACGACGACGCGTTCACGTTCTTCAGATCGTGAATGAGCTGTGCCAGATCTTCGATCGAGTAGATGTCATGGTGCGGCGGCGGCGAAATCAGGCCCACGCCCGGCACCGAATAACGCAGCTTGCCGATGTAGTCCGTCACCTTGTGACCCGGCAACTGACCGCCTTCGCCCGGCTTCGCACCTTGCGCCATCTTGATCTGGATCTGGTCTGCGGAGACCAGATAGTCGGCCGTCACGCCGAAGCGGCCCGACGCGACCTGCTTGATCTTCGAGCGCAGCGAGTCGCCGTCTTGCAGTTCGATGTCGGTCTCGATGACATCACGGCCCACGATCGAGGCGAGCGATTCGCCCTTCTTGATCGGAATGCCCTTGAGTTCGTTGCGATAACGACGCGGATCTTCACCGCCTTCGCCCGTGTTCGACTTGCCGCCGATACGGTTCATGGCGACGGCCAGCGTGGCATGCGCTTCGGTCGAGATCGAGCCGAGCGACATGGCGCCGGTCGCGAAACGCTTCACGATGTCCTTGGCCGGCTCCACCTGATCGAGCGGGATCGCGCGCTGCGGATCGACGCGGAATTCGAACAGACCGCGCAGCGTCATGTGACGCTTGCTCTGGTCGTTGATGAGGTTCGCGTATTCCTTGTACGTCTGATACGAGTTCGAACGGGTCGAGTGCTGCAGCTTGGCGATCGCGTCCGGCGTCCACATGTGGTCTTCGCCACGAATGCGGAACGCGTACTCGCCGCCGGCGTCGAGCATGTTCGAGAGCACCGGGTTGTCGCCGAACGCGTCGCGATGCAGACGCACGGCCTCCTCCGCCACTTCGAAGATGCCGATACCGCCGACGTTCGACGCCGTGCCCTGGAAGTACTTCTGGATCAGTTCGCGCGACAGGCCGATGGCTTCGAAGATCTGCGCGCCCGTGTACGACATGTAGGTCGAGATGCCCATCTTCGACATGACCTTGTGCAGGCCCTTGCCGATGGCCTTCACGAAGTGCTTCACCGCCTTCTCTGGCGTGAGATCGCCGCCCTGCTTGCGCGCGATCTGCGCGAGCGTTTCCATGGCGAGGTACGGGTGGACGGCTTCCGCACCGTAGCCCGCGAGCAGCGCAAAGTGGTGCACTTCACGCGCCGAACCGGTTTCGACCACCAGACCCGTACTCGTACGCAGCCCCTGCGCGACCAGATGCTGGTGCACGGCCGACGTGGCGAGCAGTGCGGGGATCGCCACCTGCTCGCGATTCGTCAGACGATCCGAGACGATCAGGATGTTGTAGCCCGACTTCACGGCATCGACGGCTTCCGCGCACAGCGATGCCAGACGCGCTTCGATCCCTTCCTTGCCCCACGCGACCGGATAGCAGATGTTCAACTCGTACGAGCGAAATTTGCCGCCGGTGTACTTGTCGATGTGACGGATCTTCGAGATTTCCTTGAAGTCCAGCACCGGCTGCGACACTTCGAGGCGCATCGGCGGGTTGATGTTGTTCGTGTCGAGCAGGTTCGGCTTCGGACCGATGAACGACACCAGCGACATCACCATGTTTTCGCGGATCGGGTCGATCGGCGGGTTCGTCACCTGCGCGAACAACTGGCGGAAGTAGTGATAGAGCGTCTTGTTCTTGTTGCTCATGACCGCGAGTGGGCTGTCGTTGCCCATCGAGCCCACGGCTTCTTCGCCGTTGATCGCCATCGGCGTCATCAGCAGCTTCACTTCTTCCTGGGTGTAGCCGAACGCCTGCTGCAAGTCGAGCAGCGGCGTGGCCGTGTCGTGATGCACACCGGCTTCCTCGACCTTCGGCTCGATCTCGTCGAGCTTGATGCGCACGGCGTCGATCCAGCTCTTGTAAGGCTTCGCGTTAGCGAGGTTGTCCTTGAGTTCCTTGTCGTCGATGATGCGGCCCTGATCCATGTCAATCAGGAACATCTTGCCCGGTTGCAGGCGCCACTTCTTGACGATCTTCGACTCGGGAATCGGCAGCACGCCGGACTCCGATGCGAGGATGACGATGTCGTCGTCGGTGATCACGAAACGTGCCGGACGCAGACCGTTACGGTCGAGCGTCGCGCCGATCTGACGGCCGTCGGTGAACGCGATGGCCGCGGGACCGTCCCACGGCTCCATCATGGCCGCGTGGTATTCGTAGAAGGCGCGGCGGTTCTCGTCCATCAGCGTGTGCTGCTCCCAGGCCTCCGGGATCATCATCATCACGGCGTGGGCGAGCGGGTAGCCGGCCATCGTGAGCATTTCGAGGCAGTTGTCGAACGATGCGGTGTCCGACTGGCCCGGGTAGATCAGCGGCCAGAGCTTTTGCAGGTCGCTGCCGAGCACGGCCGACGAGATCGCACCCGTGCGGGCGTTGATCCAGTTGACGTTGCCCTTCACGGTGTTGATTTCACCGTTGTGCGCGACCATGCGATACGGGTGCGCCAGCTCCCATGCGGGGAACGTGTTCGTCGAGAAGCGCTGGTGAACGAGGGCGAGTGCCGAGACGGTGCGCGGATCGGCCAGATCGCGGTAGTAGCGACCGACCTGATCGCACAGCAGCAGGCCCTTGTAGACGATGGTGCGTGCCGACATCGACGGCACGAAGTATTCCTTGCCGTGCTTGAGCTTGAGCGCCTGAATGCGGTGGCTCGCGGTCTTGCGGATGACGTACAGCTTACGCTCGAGGGCGTCCGTCACCATGATGTCCTGACCGCGACCGATGAAGATCTGGCGGATAACCGGCTCGGTCGCCTTCACGTTGGGCGACATCGGCATGTCGCGATCGATCGCGACATCGCGCCAGCCCAGCACGACCTGACCTTCCGCCTTTACCGTGCGTTCCAGTTCCTGCTCGCAGGCCAGACGCGACGCGTGCTCCTTCGGCAGGAAAATCATGCCCACGCCATATTCGCCGGCCGGCGGCAGGGTAACGCCCTGTTTGGCCATCTCTTCGCGGAAGAACTGGTCGGGAATCTGGAGCAGGATACCGGCGCCGTCCCCCATCAGCGGGTCGGCACCGACGGCGCCCCGGTGATCGAGGTTTTCGAGGATCTTCAGACCCTGCTCGACGATGGCGTGGCTCTTCACGCCTTTGATATGCGCCACGAAGCCGACGCCACAGGCATCGTGTTCGTTGGCCGGGTCGTACATGCCCTGTGCGTCCGGCGCCAAGTACGCCTCACCCGGCAGCGCTGCTGCCGTCGCAATCGGTTGCTGTTTCTTTTCCACGAGTTACACCGTCTCTTGGCGAGGCCGCCGCGCGCATGCTCGTCGCGGTCGACCGGGTTAAGTGGGGTTGGCCGGGCGGGCCAGGGCTGCGGATTCGCGCGCGTCGAAGGGCTTTCCAGGTCGTTCTCGTGCGTTGCCACAGCGACCGACTCAGCGCGCACGGTTTTCCGCATCGCACCAATCGGCCGAAGTTGGAATATACGCCATGAAATTCACATTGACAAAAGAATTTAAAGGGGTCAGATTCTAATTAAAAACCGCACCAAAAGAAGGCTTGTTTTTATTGGGGTCAGATTAATTTCATCGAACGCAGCACCCATCAAAAGAGCCGTAATTTCAAATGCTTGGAGGCAGGGAAGCGGCGCGCGACAGGCCGAAACCGGCCTGTGCGGAAAGGACTTCAGAGGGTCTCGGGGGCCGATTTGCGCGGGCGCCCGCGCGTGAGCGGACTCACCCGACGGTTTGCCGCCAACGACATGCGCGCCTGATATTCGGGTCCGCCCAGCAGCCAGCCCTTTTGTGTTGCTGTACGCAATGCGTCGATTTCATGCGCGGGAAGCGGGACCGAAAACCCCTCGGCGTAAGCGCGTTGACGCTCGAACGGTGTGTTGCCGAGCGCCCAGTAAAGTGCATGGTCCGTCACCAGACTGTCGACCGTGAGACCGACGTGATGGTTGTAACTTGACCACACGTAATTACCCGGCGCGTCGACCAGCCCGGCGCGCACGGGATTGAGCTCGACGTAGCGGCTCGCCAGTAACAAATAGTGCTCTGCCTCGATCACCGTCGCCCGATAGCGCCCCTCCCAGAGGGTGCCTGTGCGCTGATGGCGCCGATTGAAATAGAGGACGTAATAGCGCCCCACGGCCTGCAGGGTCGCGGGCAAGCTACGTTCGTCCGTAGGCGTTGCGACCAGATGCAGATGGTTGGGCATCATGCACCAGGCATGGATGGCCAGCCCATTGGCGCGCGCAGCGTCGCGAAGGCGGTCGTGGAAAACGCGTCGGTCCTCGTCGTCGACGAAGATTGCCTGACGGTTATTGCCGCGCAGAATCACGTGCTGCGGCTGACGCGGAATAAAGAGTCTCGGTAATCGGGCCATGCTGATTCAAATGTAATGCTTTAAAGCTCGACATCACGATTCTCGAGAGAGATTCATCATGAAAAATCTCTTTAAATACTGATATCTAGCTAAACCCCGTTGATTCGTACAAAAGTTCTAGATTCGACGATTGCGCCGCGAAATCCCAAGCGCATAATGCATCGAAAAATAAATAAATAATCTTGGGAGGAAAGACAAATGGCAACTCGGACCTATCGGTCCGCGGCGTGCTTGTGCGCGCTCGGACTCGGCATTTCCCTGGCGTCCACCGGCGCCAGTGCACAACAGGCAGGCGACAACGTCGTCAACCTCGGCTGGTTCCACATCGCCCCGCAGGACTCCAGCAAACCGATGACCACGAGCGTCACGCAGGAAGGCATCACGCCCGCCCTCGTGCCTTCGAACTTCACGTCACCCGGCAGCGGCGCCAAAGTCAGCAACGCCGACACGCTCGGGCTGGTCATCACCCACTTTTTCACCGATAACATCGCGCTCCAGACCGTGGCCGGCGTTCCCGCCAAGTTCAAGCTCACGGGTCAGGGCGTGATTGCCCCCCCGGGACTGGCCGGTGCGCTCACGAGTATCGACCTCGGCGCGCCACAAAACAACCCGATCGTGCAAAGCGTGCGCCAGTGGAGCCCGGCGCTCGTGTTGCAGTATTACTTCGGACAGGCCAATTCGACGATTCGCCCTTTTCTCGGCATCGGCGTGAGTTATACGTTCTTTACCAACGTCAATCTCAATCCGAATTTTGAATCGGCGCTGAATCAGAATTTCGGCAGCGTGCTGGCCTTCACTTCCGGCCACAATGGACCCACGTCGGTCGAAGCCAAATCGTCGGCATCGTGGCAGCCGGTTTTCAATGCCGGTCTGTCCTATGCGTTCGACAAGCATTGGGTCGCAAGCGCGTCGGTTTCCTACCTGCCGCTCAAGACCACGGCGAACATCAAGATCAAGGCGCAGGACGGCACCGTGCTCTCGTCCTCGGACGCCGAAATCAAGCTGAATCCGATTGTGACGTTCGTCTCCGTCGGCTACAAGTTCTAAACCCAGCCTGCGGGACGCAAATTGCGTTACGCAGGTCGCGGCCAGAATATTGGACTCCGCAGTGAATTCCTAAAGCGTGCCTGACATATAAAGGGCACGCTTTTCTTTCGTCCAGCCCTTTTTTCTAAGGGCATTCCATAGGTCGATGCGCGGATACAACACCATTAGAGCGTGGCCTCCAGTCTCTTGCTATCCGTGGATATGCACGGTCGGCATAATGGCCCTGAATTTCATTTACCGAAATTCTCGACAATAAAGAATCTTGAGCAGGAGACGAATCGATGAAGTTGAAGCATTTGACGATTGCTGCCGCGGCTATGCTGACGGCATCGGGGGCCGCCTTCGCACAGCAAGCCGGGGATACGATGGTCAGCGCGGGCTGGTTCCATCTCTCGCCCCAGGTTTCGAGTGACCCGCTGCACGTCACCGGGTCGAATGTTCCGGGGCTGGCAACGCTGGTGAACAGCCGCCTGGGGAATACGGGCGCAAATGTCGACGACGCTGACACGCTCGGCCTCACGCTGACCCATTTCTTCACTGACAACATCGCCGTCGAAGGTGTGTTCGGTGTGCCGCCGAAGTTCCGTCTGTATGGCACGGGCAGTCTGGCGCTGCCGGGCGGAGGATCGCTGGCTTCGGCCAAGCAATGGAGCCCGGCCATTTTGCTGAAGTACTACTTCGGCAAGGCCAACGACACGTGGCGTCCGTTTGTCGGTATCGGTGCGAGCTACTTCTGGTACTCGAACATTGAACTGACGCCGGGCTTCCAGTCGCTCGCAAGCAATGCCCTGACCGGTGGCCCGGGTGGAAACACCACGGCCTCACTGACGAACTCGTGGGCGCCGGTGTTCAATGCCGGCCTTAACTGGAACGTCGACAAGCACTGGACCCTCGCATTCTCGGTGTCGTACATCCCGGTGAGCACGACGGCAAAGCTGACGACCACGCGTGGTCCGATCACGACCACCAGCGAAGCCAAGGTCAAGCTGAACCCGGTGGTGACGTTCCTGTCGCTCGGCTACCGCTTCTAAGTCGCCGCGATGTGACAAAAGTCGCATCAAGCCGCACCGAAAACGCCGCCTCGTGCGGCGTTTTCGCATTTTTGCCCGGCGCTCGCGTAACGTCGGCGCATTCCCACAACATCTTCAGCCAGCAGGCTGCAACTTTCTTTTTTCGAGAACGGTCTCTTGATGTGTACGCACGCAAGCGGGCCGCGCCATAATGGCCGCTCGCCTCAGGGTTCCACCGGCGTCGGTCTCCTCCCTGGTTCTACCGAGCGCCGCATTTCAATACCACCTTATGGGAGTCTGAAAATGGGAATTGCCTCGAAAGCGGAAACGGCCCTCAACAGTAGTCTGGAAGACGCACGCTTTGCAGGACGCCGTACGGCGCGCGCAGCACGGCTGGCGAGTGGCGATGTGTCCTCCCGTGTCCGTGACTTGCTCGACGATCTGGATCACGCCCTGTCCAACGCCAAGTCGGCCTCCGACGTCGAAGCCTTGCGCGCCGAGATCGGCGACAAACTGCGCCAGGCCCGCAGCGACTTCGACGACGCCCGCGCAAATCTGCGTCGACGCGCCAACGAAGTCTGGGACGAAGCCGATGGCTATGTGCACGAGCGTCCATGGCAAACCATCGGCACCGTCGCTGCCGTCGCACTGGTGCTCGGCTTTATTGCTGGCCGCAGCTAAATCCAGCGTCCGATGACTTCCGACGCCTCATGACGTGATCGCAGGGTCACGCGAGAAGGCAGATGAAAACAGCCGGCGCATGCCGGCTGTTTCTTTTGCACTACGTTGTTAGCGCTGGTCCCGAACGGCGGGTCCCCCTATGCGGACCACTCGCTGCCTCCAAGCCCCCGGCATGGTGGAATGCAGCGCGTGCAATGAATCTCCAAACGCCCGCCATCGCCCATCGCGGCGTCGCGTTCCGAGGATCAAAACGCCGTAAGGATAATCCGCTGCTACCGGCGTCGCCACTCAAAGCGTCGGCTCGACGGCAAACAGTCGGCGGTATTCCTTGATCGCATACCGGTCCGTCATTCCGGCCACATAGTGCGCGATCCAGCGCGGTTGATCCTCCGGATTCTCCGGACGGTAATTCGGCGGCAATAGTCGCGGATCGGACAGGAAGGCTTCGAACAACTCCTGCACGATTCGCTGCGCCTTCGCTGCCATACGCATCACGAGGTAGTGCCGGTACAGGTTATCGAACAGGAATCGCTTGAGACCGCCCGCTTGTTCACGCATCTCCGCGCTGAACGCGACCAGCGGCCCAGAGGCGCGCACATCGTCCATCGAGCATGGGGACGCGTCTGCCACTCGCTGTCGGGTCGTGGCAATGAGATCGACGATCAGGGCGTTGATGATGCGGCGCGTCGTCTCATGCACCAGCCGTCGCCCCGAGATATCGGGCCACGCGAGCTTGGCCTCTGCGCAATAGCGCTTCCAAAGCGGCACATCGTCGAGCTGTTCGAGCGTCAACAGGCCGGAGCGTACACCATCGTCGATGTCGTGATTGTTGTAGGCGATCTCGTCGGCCAGGTTGGCAATCTGGGCTTCGATGCCGGGTTGACGCCCCTTGAGAAAGCGTTCGCCCAACTCGCCGAGTCCGCGAGCATTTGCCCGCGAACAATGCTTGAGGATCCCTTCGCGCGTTTCAAAGCAGAGATTCAACCCGTTGAAGCCACCGTAATGCTCCTCGAGTTCATCGACGACGATGAGGCTTTGCAGATTGTGCTCGAAGCCCCCATACGCCTGCATGCAACCGTTAAGCGCGTCCTGCCCGGCGTGACCGAAGGGCGTATGCCCGAGGTCATGCGCCAGCGCGATCGCTTCGACGAGATCCTCATTCACGCGCAGGTTGCGCGCAATGGAGCGGCCTATCTGCGCGACCTCAAGGCTGTGCGTCAGGCGGGTGCGAAACAGATCGCCTTCGTGGTTCACAAAGACTTGCGTCTTGTATTCAAGGCGACGGAACGCCGTTGAATGAATGATGCGGTCGCGATCGCGCTGAAACTCGGTACGTGTGGTTGACGCGGCTTCCGAGAATCGCCGTCCACGTGACGCGCCGGAGCGCGCCGCGTAAGGGGCAAGCGACGCTTCGTAATCGATCATCGCCAGCCCCTCATCTCAAACGTTGGCGCGCAGCGTAGCGCGCAGTTCGGCATCGGGCACGCTCGTCATGAACGCTTGCCCCAACCGATTGAGTAGCACGAAGCGGATGTCGCCGCCCTCGGCCTTCTTGTCGACGCGCATCAAATCGATGTAGCGATCTTCGCCCAGGTCCGGTCCGGTGACCGGCAACCTGGCCGTGGCCACCAGCGCCTTGATGCGCGGCACCATGGCTTCGTCGATGAACCCCAGGCGCGCGGAGAGATCAGCGGCCATCACCATACCGCAGCCAACGGCTTCCCCGTGCAACCATTCGCCATAACCCAGTCCGGCCTCGATGGCGTGTCCGAACGTGTGGCCAAAATTGAGCGTGGCGCGCAGGCCCTGCTCGCGCTCGTCGCTAGCCACCACGGCGGCCTTGATTTCGCATGAGCGCTGCACTGCGTGGGTCAGCGCCGCCGTGTCACGACCATTGAGTGCGTCGATATTGGCTTCGATCCAGTCAAAGAACGTCTCGTCGGCAATGGCGCCATGCTTGATGACTTCCGCCATGCCGGCGGCAAGTTCCCGATCGGGCAAGGTGGACAGGGTGCCGATGTCGGCCAGCACGGCGCTGGGTTGCCAGAACGCGCCGATCATGTTCTTGCCGAGCGGATGGTTAATACCCGTCTTGCCGCCGACGGACGAGTCGACCTGCGCGAGCAGGGTTGTCGGCACCTGCACGAAGGGCACGCCGCGCATGTAGCAAGCTGCGGCGAAACCGGTCATGTCGCCGACGACGCCGCCTCCCAGCGCAATCAGTGTGGCTTTGCGATCGGCCTGAGCGCCGAGCAACTCGTCGAAGATGAGGTTGAGCGTCTGCCAGTTCTTGTGCGCCTCGCCATCGGGCAACACGGCGAGCACGACGCGCTTGCCCAGACGTTGCAGCGTCTGTGCGACCTGCTCGGCGTATAGCGGCGCGACGGTCGTGTTCGTGACGATCACGGCGTGCGTGCCGCGCACATGTGGCGCGAACAGCGCGTCCTGCCTCAGCAGTTCCGTGCCGATGTGGATGGGATAGGCGCGATCGCCAAGGTCGAGTTTCAGGGTAATCATGCCGCTTTCATGCCGCGAGTTGGCTTGTTGTCATGTTCAGCGAATCGCTCCGCGTTGGTCGACCGCGTTAGTCGATCGCGTTAGTCGAGTTGGTCGCACCAGTCCATTACGTGGGTCGATTGCGTTGGTCGATTGCGTCAATGGATCACGTCGGTCGATATCAGCGTGCAAAGGTATCACGGGGCGGTCGCGCGGGTTCGGCTTCCATCGCCTCGTCGCTACCGACAGGCCGCGGCGAACCCAACGTGCCAGACGTGCTGGCCGCGCGGGAGACGCCGCTGGCATCAGAACGCACACTGTCTTCCGCCCCGACGCTTTGTGCCGTCTGCGCGTCTAACGCCGCCGGCACATCGCGACCCGCGACGTCGGGGCCGCCAACGTTATCGGCATCGCACGCATTCTGCTCGTTGCGTTCGCTGTGCTCGTAGTGCACATCGGCGGGGTCCTTCCCCTCGTTGGCCTCATGAGCCGCCTCGGGACGTTGACCGCCCTCACCATCAGTTGAAGCGGCAGCGTCGGTCGGGGCCGTTGCATCGCGCGCGTCCGAGGTCTGCTCCGACACGGCGGGGCTGGCCGGCACGATACCTGCGACTTCCAACTGCATCAGCACCATGTTGACCAGGGCATTGACGCTCGGACGCCCCGTCTCGATGATGAACGTCGCGCACTCGCGATAGAGTGCGTCGCGCTCCTGAAACAACTGTTCGAGCCGGGCACGCGGATCCGCCGTTTGCAGCAACGGACGATTCTTGTCCCGACGCGTGCGCAACCAGAGATCGTGCGGATTGGCGCGCAGATACACCACCGTGCCACGCGATTTGATGTATTCGCGGTTTTCCGCGCGCAACACGGCGCCCCCGCCTGTGGCGAGGACGATGCCGTTGCGTTGTGTGAGTTCGTCGATGGTCTGGGTTTCGCGCTGACGAAAGCCTTCCTCGCCTTCGTGCTCGAAGATGACCGGAATGCGCACGCCGGTGCGCGCCTCGATTTCGTGGTCGGAGTCATAGAACTGCCGTCCGAGACGTCGCGCCACTGCGCGTCCGACCGTGGTCTTGCCCGCCCCCATCAGTCCGACAAGTATTACGTTTTCCAGCATAAATCGCTGATATTTGGGTTCCAATCCCTGATGATACCGGTATCTGCGTCGGGCGTGCGGACCGCGTCGCCTCGGGGAACACCCCGATGAGACGGGGATGTTCGCGCAGAAGGTCGTCCGAACGGGGCGCCGCTCGAGGCCGCGACAGGGCCCTTGCCGCGGATTCAGGCCAATCGAGGGGCTTAACGAGGGGCATATCAAGGAGCGTATCAAGGGGCGTATCAAGGGCTCTAGCGAGGGGCTTAAGCGGCGCCGAATTTGGCGATTCCGGTGTCGCGGCGCCGCCGGACGTGCTCGAACCTTGCGAGTCCGACGCCTCCGCCCCCTCCGGCACGACACTTGGCGTCAGGAACACCAGCAATTCCGTACGGCTGTCCTCATTGGCGCGATTTCGGAAGAGCGCGCCGAGCACCGGCACCTCACCCAGCCAGGGCACCTGCGCCCGATTGTCGCGGCGCACTTCCTGGTAGATCCCGCCGATGGCCACCGTACCGCCGTCCTCCACCTGGACCTGTGTCCGCACGTGGCGCGTGTCGACCGCAAAACCTTCCCCAACGGCTTGCCCGACGCCGTCCTTGCGCACGTCCACGTCCAGAATCACCTGGCCGTCCGGCGTGATCAGCGGCGTGACTTCGAGTCGCAGTGTGGCTTTGCGGAACTGAATGGAAGCGGTGTTGCGACGCCCGCTGCGGATCTGATAGGGCAATTCCGTGCCCTGCTCGATCAGCGCCTGTACCTTGTCCGCCGTGACGACTCGGGGACGCGACACGACCCGGCCGCGCCCGCTCGTCTCCAACGCGGAAAGCTCCAATTGCAGGAAACGGCTTGCGGACCGCCCAAATAACGTGATGGCGAGGCTCGGCGGCGTCAGTCCCGAGAGCGCTGCCGCCGGAAGCCCAACACCCACGGCGCTCTCCGGAGGAGGACCGGCGCCACGGGTACGATCGGTCCCATTCGCCTGAAGCTCACCGCCGAAGTCCCCCGCGTCGCTCGTCGTGGGCCGCTCGGCGCCTCTGGCCCCCGGCTCACCGTGAGCACCTGCCAGCCTGACACCGAGCGACTCGCTGAACCGATCATCCGCCTCGACGATGCGAGCCTCGATCAGTACCTGCCGCACGGGTACGTCGATTCGCGCAATAAACGATGCCAGAGCATCCAGCCGTTCCGGCAAGTCGGTCACGAACAATTGATTCGTACGCGGATCGGCAATCACACTACCGCGGGACGACAATAGTCGCTGTCCCTTGCTGCCTTTCTCTCCGAGGATGATCTCCTTGAGCGCCTGAGCGCGGGGGTAGTTCAGGGTAAAGCGACGCCCCGACAACGGTAGCAATGCCTCACGTTTGGCCGCTGCCTCCAACTGCGACTGCTCGTCGGCCAGCAGATCGGCGCGCGGCGCGATCCAGTCAACACCATTGACGGAGCGCACGCCAAGCCCCGCACTTCTCACCATGATGTCGAACGCGGTCGCAACGGATACGCCTTGCACGTCCACGTCGAGACGTTTCGTGACGCCCTCTCCGATCACCACGCTACGTCCGGTCAGCCGCGCGAATGCGCGCAGCGCATCGGCGGCGTCTGCACCGTTAAGGGTCACGTCGACCGTTGTGGCGTCCGGACGGGCCGCCGTATCGGCGGCGCCGTGCGGACCACCGTCGTCTTTCGCAACGCCATTGCCATTTCCGTTGCCATTGCCTCGATCAGTCCACGTTGCCGTCAAACCGGCCGACGCGCGACGACGCAGCACGACGTAGCGCGTGCCGGCCCGCATGGAACCGACAGGCGTCGTATCGTCGACAGGTGCACTCGGGGACGCTGCGGACATTGTCACGGCGTCCTGTGCGGCGCGGCGCGTCAATGGTGTGCGAAAAACATCGACGGTTTCGGCGGGTGTTTGCCAGGGCGCAGAGGGTTCCGGCAATACCGGACGGGGCACTGCGGAGAGGTCATCCACGGCAGAGACCCCATTGGCGGGCTCGGCGGGACGCCGCCAACGGTACGCCGACACCATAACGGTCAGCGTGGCGTCGGCGTGATCCCGGTCCTGCGCATCGGCGCTCGCCGATCCGGCTGCCATGCGAGGTCCCTGCATGGTGAGTTGCTCCACCGCCAAATGACGGGGAATGCGATCGATTTCGGCGAGCCAGCGAAGCAGGTTCGCGACGCGTCCACGAACACGTATCTCGGCACGCTCCACCTCCAGTTCGTCGGACATCTCGGATGGCCCGGGACGTGCAAACTCCAGCACCAGCCCCGCGCGCGCGACCAGCCGCTCAAGGTCCGTGCGCCATGCATTGTGAGCGTCATCCTCCGGCTCGAATGGCAATATCGGTGGCGATATCGGCAACGATGTCGGCGGCGGTGTCGGCGCCTCCGACGATGCGCCGACCGAGTCCCTTACGGGCGGCCCGGCAATCGGCAATAGGCGCTGCCACGCCATGGTTTCGGCCTCGGCCTCTCGAAGGCGTGTCGCTAGCTGCGGCAACTGGCGCGCAGCGTCGTTCGCACGATCCAGCGCATGCCGCTCCGCGTCCAGGTCATTTTTCAGCGCCGCCCACGCGGGCAATCCGGCCAGCCACCAGATCGACCATGCCACGAGGAATCCCGTCACGCCGACGGCGATCGCAACACCCCCACGTATGGAGCGCGCCCACTCCGCCGGCGACACCGACAGCCATGCCGCCCATCTCGAACGCCAGCGCTCCTTCACGTCGTGAAACATGTCGCGCACGTCATCCGGCGGATGATTCTCACCGTACATCGGGCACCTCCGTGATCACACGCTCGGTGTCGGCAATGCCGGTGAGCACGCGTGACGTCTGCGGCTGTCGGATCTCGATCCGCAAAGTGAAACGACGAATATTCGGCACGGCGACCGATGTGTCGCCCCCCGTCCACTGACGTCGTATGCTCTCGGGCACCACACTCGACTCGACCTCGGCGACCTTGCGCACCCACGGCAGTGCTCGCAGCCGCTTCTGGGTCTCCCGCACCCGCGATTGCGTCGTCGCATACCCCTCGATTCGAAGATGCTCGTCGACAGTTCTCACGAGCGTCAGTCGAACGCCATCGGCGCACGCACGCATCACGTCCAGTATGCGATATGCCGCGGGCTGCCGACGCTCCACCAGCGTCACCGCCGCGCGGCGGTGCGCACTCATTTCGGCCAGTCGACGTCGTGTCACGTCAAACGCCACGGACTCGGCACGCAGGTTTTGACTCGCTTCGCGCCATGCAGCCCCCTGCGCACGCGCTTGCTGACGCTGATGCAAGTCCCACGCGATCGGCACAATCGACATCACAGCGCCACACGCGGCGATTCCCATCCAGATCCGAAACTGGTGTCGAAAATCCCGGCGGCGCCGTTCGGCCAACGTCGGCAGAAAATCGAGCGGGGGTAATGCGGCGCTCACTCGCATGACATCCCCTGCATGGACATGGCGCGCAACGCCAATCCGTACGGCACCGCAAGCGTCGTGCCCTGCGCCGTCGGCTGATAACGCGAACCGGCGGGCTCCGCGGTTCGCTCGCCATCTGCCACGTCGAAGGGATCCGCGTTATCTAACGCGTCGAGGGCATCGACGCGATCTAATGGCGCAAATGGATGGACCGCGATGCCGCACGCCACCGCTACGGCCTCCCGGATCGCAGCGAGTTCGCCCGGCGTTGCTTCCTGCACCACGATGTAGATCGCCTGCGGAACCACCGGCAGCTTCTTCGACAGGTCCCGAATCGCACTTGCCAAGGCTTCGGGATGACCGTTGACGCCATCGAAACGCTCGCTGATGTCGGCGAGGCACCGTTGTCCGTCAAAAACCGCCAGATCGATGTCATAGGCATCGACTTGCAGCAGCGCTACCGGATACTCCATTCGAGGCGTGTCGGTCACCGACGCCTTGCGTGACCGCTCACAGGCCTGCGACCGGGCGTTCAGAAAGGCTCGGCGCCCGGCCTTATGCGCCGCATCGATTGCGTGAGGGCGCAAACCCGACATCTCCATGACCGCAACGCGTTCATCGACGAGCGTTGCTTCACAGGCGTATAGCCTAAGCCGATGGCTACCGGGGTCCGCCCATGTGACCCCCACCCGACTTCGTAGGTCGGGCTCCCCGTCTCCGGGCAAGAGCAGCGCCGCGCGCCGCTCGCACCACGCGCGCAACGCGCGCGGGGGCAAACCCAACGGACAATCGACAATCCGCGTCTTCAGACCCTGCGCCGGTAGCGCCAACACCACGATATCGTCCTGCAAATCCTCGACGCGCGTGTCCGAGCGCTCCAGCATTTCGACCAACCGACGCGCGACGGCTTCAGGCTTTGCAATCTGTGGACCACGCAGCATGCCATCGTCGAGCGCCGCGCTTCCATAGGCGTCGACACGCAACCGCGCGCTTCCTGCCACGCGCGTCATGCGAACGAATTGGATGCTCCCCGCGTCAAAGTGAATGCCGCAACCACCGCCTGCCTTGCGCGGCAACATTGCCGCCAGCCGATGACCCATGTGACGCACACTTCGCAACACCGCCGTAACCATGACCGCCTCCCTTCCCTCTTCGTATCGATGTGATCGATGCTATCGGTCGTGGCACGACGGTCCAATCGGACGATTCCGAGTTTTTGAAGCATGACGGTCGGCGATATAGCGTTTCGGAATTCATGCCGTTTTCGACTCGGCCGATTCCTAGCCTCCATAGGCGCAAACTCCGATTTCGAGGGGCCGTCGAGGGTGGCCACGGGTCGTTCGTTATAATCGGCCCATCGTTTTTTCCGGTTTCCCCATGGCAAGCACACCCCAAACCGAGACACCCCGCGACAAGCGTCCGCCCAAACCGCGCCGCTCCATCTGGCTGCGCCTCGCCCTTTGGTTCGTCGGCCTTATCGCTGCGATGGTCGTATGTGGCGCGTTGCTCGCGGGGTACGTTCTGGTCGTCATGACGCCGCAGTTGCCGTCACTGGACACCATCGTCGATTACCGGCCGAAGATTCCGTTGCGCATTTACACCGCTGATGAGATCCAGATCGGTGAGTTCGGCGAGGAGCGCCGAAATCTCGTGCGCTTTGCCGACATTCCCGACGTCATGAAGAAAGCCGTGCTTGCCATCGAGGACGACCGTTTCTATCAGCACGGCGGCGTGGATTTCATCGGCATCTTCCGTGCAGGCGTGGCGAACTTCACGCGTGGCGGTTCCTCACAGGGCGCCAGCACGATCACGATGCAGGTCGCGCGCAACTTCTTCCTGTCTAGCGAGAAGACGTACACGCGCAAGATCTATGAAGCTCTGCTTGCCTACAAGATCGAATCGCGCCTGTCGAAAGATCAGATTCTTGAGCTCTACATGAATCAGATCTACCTCGGCGAGCGGGCATATGGCTTCGCCAGTGCGGCACGCGTGTATTTCGGCAAGGACCTGAAGGACATCACGCTCGCGGAAGCCGCCATGCTCGCCGGACTGCCGAAGGCGCCTTCGGCGTACAACCCGATCGTCAATTACAAGCGCGCGCGTGTGCGCCAGGAATACATCCTGAAGCGCATGTACGACCTTGGGTACGTGTCGAAAGCCGAGTACGACCAGGCGATTGCGCAAGAGATGGTCGTGCGGGGGCTGGGCAGCGAGTTCAGCGTGCATGCCGGATACGTTGCGGAAATGGTGCGCCAACTGCTCTACGCACAGTTCAAGGACGAGATTTACACGCGTGGCTTCAACGTCTACACGACCATTAATTCGGCGGATCAGGAAGCGGCGTACGAAGCGCTACGCGCCGGCGTCATGGCGTACGAATTGCGCCATGGCTATCGCGGCCCCGAAGCCAATATCGATCTGCCGGACGGCAAGGACGAACGCGAGCAACTGATCGACGACACCCTGGTGGAGCACCCCGACAGCGGCGACATGGTCGCGGCCGTGGTCCTGTCGGCAACGCCGCAGCAAGTGAAAGCGGTACTGCTCAACGGCGACGATGTCACCGTTACCGGGGACGGACTGCGCTTTGCCGCCGCTGGCCTGAGTGCCAAGGCGCAGCCCAAGCAGAAGATTCGCGCAGGCTCGGTGATTCGCGTGACGAAGGACGCCAAGGAGAACTGGCGCATCGTGCAGATGCCCGACATCGAAGCGGCGTTCGTCTCGCTCGATCCGCAGAATGGCGCGATCCGTTCGCTCGTCGGCGGCTTCGACTTCAACCGGAACAAGTTCAATCACGTCACGCAGGCATGGCGGCAGCCGGGGTCGAGCTTCAAGCCGTTCATCTACTCGGCTGCGCTTGAAAAGGGATTCGCACCGGCAACCATCATCAATGACGCACCGCTGTATTTCACGGCGGCGCAAACCGGTGGACAGCCATGGGAGCCGAAGAATTACGGCGGCGGCTTCGATGGACCTGAACCGATGCGCGTCGCGTTGATGCGCTCGCGCAACCTCGTCTCGATTCGTATTCTTCAGAGCATTACGCCCGGGTACGCGCAGAAGTTCATCGGCCGATTCGGGTTCGAAGCGGACAAGCATCCCGCCTACCTGCCGATGGCGCTGGGTGCCGGCATGGTCACACCATTGCAGATGGCTAGCGGCTATGCGGTGTTCGCGAACGGCGGCTTCCGGGTAAATCCGTTTATCGTAGCCCGCATCACGGACTCGAAGGGCAGCGTCATCATGGAAGAAAAGCCGACCACGGCCGGGGACGAGTCGATCCGCGCCATTCCGGCGCGCAATGCGTTCCTCATGAATTCGATGCTGCACGACGTAGCAACGCGCGGTACGGCGGCCAAAACCAATGCGCTCAAGCGCAGCGATCTCGCGGGCAAGACTGGCACGACGAACGACTCGCACGACGCGTGGTTCGCGGGCTATCAGTCTCAGTTGGTGGGTGTGGCCTGGATTGGCTTCGATCAGCCGCGAAACCTGGGGGATCGGGAAACCGGTGGCGGCTTGGCGCTGCCGATCTGGATCGACTACATGTCGAAGGCGCTGCGTGGCGTACCGGAGGCAACGCGCCCGATGCCGCCGGGCATCATTCAGGCGAACGGCGACTACTTCTATGACGACTATCCGCCGGGACGTGCCGTCAGCACGGTGGGACTGAGCGCAGAACCGGCGCCGGACGGCTCGGCGTCGCCAGGGCCATCGGGTGCACTGCCCGGTCAGATGCCGGCGCAGTCGGGACCGGCGCCAGCACCTGCCCCGGTCGACCGACAGGAACGTCAGCGTATCCTGGATATGTTTAACAGCAAGCCTTGACGCGCCCGTGAATCAGCCGGCCTGAAGCGTCACGGTCTCGCCGGCCTGCTGCGATGCAAAGCGCGACAAGGCTTCGAACAGTTCGGAGTCGTCGCGCGTATCGCGCCACTTGTCGCCCTTCAGGCGGAAGTGGAAGCCACCTGAACGGGCGGCGATCCAGATCTCGCTCATCGGTGTCTGAACATTGACGATGATCTTGCTACCGTCGTCGAATTCGAGCGTCAGCACGTTGCCAGTGCGCTCGCAATCGATGTCTACGTCACTGTCGTCGACGACCGCCTCGACAGCCGCCTCGACCTGCGCCAGCACTGCCTCTGCGAGCGCCAGGAATTCACTTTCCGTCATGCTAAACTCCACGGTTTGCGTCATCGCTTGCATGCCGCACCACGCGGCGATACCCCCATGACTGCACCTATTCGAACCTGCGCGATTGTAGCGTCGATTGCCCTTTTGAGCGTATTGGCGGGCTGTGGCCAGGCCGGCCCGTTGTACCTGCCGGCGCGTCCGGTGAAACCGACCCCGCCTGTGGGAGCGCCGGTTCCGCCGCCGCCGCTCGTGCCCGAGCCGCAACGTGGACCGTCGGTCGAGGTGCCGCCCGCTGCGTCGCTGCCGGCCGCAAAACCGGAATAAGCGAAATTAGCCGACATTGATCGACATTGCGCCGCGTTTGACCGACGTCACGCTAGGTCGATCATGAATTGTCGAAGCGAGACGACTTCGGCATCACCGGCACCCGTTGTTGAGCCATGGGCTCCCGTCGTCTCCGTTGCCCCACTTGTTTACCGAGTTTTTGCGATGTCCGACGCCATCTTTTCCTACCGCGACGACGTACTCCATGCCGAAGGCGTAGCCCTGCCCGCCCTCGCGGAGCGCTTCGGCACGCCGCTTTACGTCTATTCGAAGGCCGCCCTGACGAATGCTTATCAGGCCTACGCCAAGGCATGCGAAGGCCGCAATGCAGCGGTGCATTACGCCGCCAAGGCCAACTCGAACCTTGCGGTACTCGGCGTGTTCGCCAAGCTGGGCGCCGGCTTCGACATCGTATCGGCCGGAGAACTGGCCCGCGTGATCGCCGCTGGCGGCGACCCGAGGCGCGCCGTGTTTTCGGGCGTGGGAAAGCATGCCGACGAAATGCGCTACGCGCTGGAAAAGGACGTCTTCTGCTTCAACGTGGAGTCGCGTCCGGAACTCGACCGGCTCAATGAAGTGGCGGGGCAAGTCGGCAAACGCGCGCGCGTGTCGCTACGTGTGAATCCGAATGTCGACGCCAAGACACACCCCTACATCTCGACGGGGCTGCGCGGCAACAAGTTCGGGGTGGCGTACGAAGAAGCGTTTGACGCCTACCGCGCGGCGGCCGCGATGCCGAACCTGGAGGTGGTTGGCATCGACTGCCATATCGGCTCGCAAATCACCGAAATCTCGCCGTATCTCGACGCTACCGACAAAGTGCTCGATCTGGTCGAAAAGCTCGAGTCCGCAGGCATCTCGCTGCATCACATCGATGTGGGCGGCGGACTGGGTATCACCTATACGGACGAAACGCCCCCGGACATCACGGCGTTCGCGACCACGCTGCTCGATCACATCGCCCAGCGCGGTCACGGCCATCGTCGGGTGCTGTTTGAGCCGGGTCGCTCGCTGGTCGGCAACGCCGGCGTGCTGCTCACACGTGTCGAATTCCTGAAGCCCGGCGAGACGAAGAACTTCGCCATCGTCGATGCGGCAATGAACGATTTGGCGCGCCCCGCCATGTACGAGGCATATCACGGCATCGATCCGGTCGAGCGCCGCACCGGTGAGGTCGCTACGTATGACGTCGTCGGCCCCGTATGCGAGAGCGGCGACTGGCTCGGCCGGGACCGCGAACTCGCCATTGTGCCCGGCGATCTGCTCGCCATTCGCTCCGCCGGCGCCTATGGCTTCACGATGAGCTCGAACTACAACACGCGTCCGCGCGCCGCCGAAGTCATGGTCGACGGTAACGAAGCCCACCTCGTACGCGAACGTGAAACGGTCGAATCGCTGTTCGCCGGCGAACGCCTGTTGCCCACTGGCGCCTGATCCGCCGGTCTCTACCTAGCGCCTGCCGCTCGCCGTTCGCCACCTGCGAAGCGCCCAGAACAAACGGGTGCCGAGCAGGCCCGCCACCACGATCGCATAGATCGCCGGCTGGGCAAGATCGTTTTTGCCCGCCTTCATCCACCAGTAGTGCAGGATCGCCAGCACAGCGACCGCGTAAATTGCGCGGTGCAGCCGTTGCCAGCGCCGCCCGCCCAGACGTCTGACCATCGCGTGTGGGGATGTCAGTGCCAATGGCACCATCAGGACGAACGCCGCAAATCCCACCGTAATGAATGGCCGTTTCCCCGTGACGTCACGCAGGATGCTGATCCAGTCGAACCACTGGTCCAGCCAGAAGTACGTGGCGAAATGCAGAGCGCCGTAAAAGAACGCGAAGAGGCCGAGCATGCGACGAAAACGTAGCCACCACGCGAAGCCGGTCAATCGCCGCAGGGGCGTCACGGCAAGGGTGATGCAGAGCATTACCAGCGTCCACGTTCCCGTCGAGCGCGTGATGAATTCGACGGGGTTCGCACCCAGCTGGTCCGTGAATCCGTAGAGCACGAGCCGCAGCAACGGCAACAGCGCCACGCTGAAGACGACGACCTTCGTCCACGCGACCCAGCGTTGTGCAGGCCGCTGCCCTGCCGATGCATTCGCAGTCGCAGTGCCGGCACGGGGCAATTTTGCAGGAGGCTCGGAGGGGGATGTCGGCACAGTGTGTCGGCTCAGAAAAACTTACGCAGGTCCATACCCTGATACAGGCTCGCCACCTGGTCGCCATAGCCATTGAACATCAACGTCTTTCGTTTGGGCGTGAAAATGCCGCCTTCGCCGATACGACGCTCAGTGGCCTGGCTCCAGCGCGGATGATCCACGTCGGGATTCACGTTCGAGTAGAAGCCGTACTCGTGCGAGGCGGCGCGATTCCAACTCGTCAACGGCATCCTCTCGACAAAACGGATCTTCACAATGGACTTCGCACTCTTGAATCCGTATTTCCAGGGCACCGCCATGCGCACCGGCGCGCCATTCTGATTCGGCAGCACCTCGCCGTACAGGCCGAACGTCAGCAACGACAGCGGATGCATGGCCTCGTCCATGCGCAGGCCCTCCACGTACGGCCAGCTCAACACCGGGTATGACAGGCCGGGCATCTGCTTGGGATCGGCCAGCGTGACGAATTCAACGTACTTCGCGTTGCCCGTTGGCTGCACCTGCCTGATCAGTTCGGACAAGGAATAGCCGATCCAGGGAATGACCATCGACCAGCCCTCGACACAACGGTGCCGGTATACCCGCTCTTCGAGCGGTGCGAGCTTGAGCAGCGCATCGAGATCGTAGACCTTCGGCTGCTTCACCTCGCCCTCGATTGCCACCTGCCACGGACGCGGCCTGAGCGTGCCCGCATAGCGCGACGGGTCGGACTTGTCCGTGCCGAATTCGTAGAAATTGTTGTAGGTGGTGACATCTTTGACGTCGGTCGGCTTGTCCGTCACGACGTAGCGGGTATTGCGTGTGGCTGAAAGCCTGGCCAAGCCGGTACCCGGGCTGTCGGCCGCAAGCACGCCCGATGGCAGAACACCCAGCGCAGCGCCGCCAAGGCCTGTCAGCCCGAGACCGGACGCCTGCAAAAAGCGCCGCCGTCCCGTCGCCACCTCTCGCGGCGTAATGCTGCTCGCCGGGATATCCGTGCCGCGCAGTGTCGACTTGTTCGTACTCATGATGCCCTCCGGACGTGCTCGCCTTGCCATTGTTGCCGCGACTGTCGCGGCCCCCCCCCTGCGGCCTGCGCTCGCCGATGCCGGCACCGACGATCAGTCACCGCCAGCCGATACCGGCGCGATACCGGCGCGATACCAGCGCGATACCCGCTGAGACCGGCTCGCGCGTGGGGCTGTTCCGCCGGGCACAGTGCGGCAAATCATACGACACGACGAAAAAAGCCGCCGACACTCGCGTGCGGCGGCTTCTCAAGCCTGTGCTGCGGGCAACCGGGGGGGGGTCAGAGTTGTCCGTAGCTATGCAAACCCGACAGGAACATGTTCACGCCAAGGAATGCGAACGTCGTGATCAGCAATCCGGTCAACGACCACCACGCCGCGACAACGCCGCGCAGTCCCTTCATCAAACGCATGTGAAGCCAGGCCGCATAGTTCAGCCAGACAATCAGCGCCCACGTCTCCTTCGGGTCCCAGCTCCAATAGCCGCCCCAGGCGTCTGCGGCCCACAGCGCACCGAGAATCGTGGCGATCGTGAAGAAGGCGAACCCGACGGCGATGGCCTTGTACATCACGTCGTCGAGCAATTCGAGCGACGGCAGACGCGACGAGAAGAACCCGCTGTCGGCTTGCTTGCCGCTTGCGACCAGGCGCTTGTTCTCGCCTGACTTGAGCAGATACGCGACAGCGACCATCGCAGCGAGCGCAAACGTGCCGTAGCCGATAAAGTTGGCCGGCACGTGGATCTTCATCCACCAGCTTTGCAGCGCGGGCACGAGCGGCTGAATTTCATACGCGCTTCGCGCCACGCTGTACCACAGGTTGAAACCGACGGCCGCGCTGATCACGAGCAGGACGAACGGGCCGAGCGAGCGCGTTTCGTAGCGTTGCTCGTAATACAGATAGAACAGCGCGGTGATCAGGCAGAAGAGCACGAACACTTCGTACAGATTGGAGATGGGGATATGCCCCACATCCGACCCGACGAGATACGACTCGTACCATCGCACCATCATGCCGGTGAAGCCCAGCAGCACGGCCGCCCAGCACAGCGACGAGCCGACGCTCGCGCCGAACGGCGAGCGGGCGAGCAGACCGCCCCAATAGAAGAGCGTCGCGAGGAAGAACAGTGCGCTCATCCACAGGATGGCGGACTGACTCGACAGGAAATACTTGAGAAAGAACGCCTGATCGGCGCGCGCCAGGTCGTGGTGATACATGCCAATGCCCGCGAGCGCGAGAATCGCGATCCCCGCCATCAGCCAACGCACCGACCGCCAGTGCCAGCCGAGCAATGCAAAGGTCGGCACCGAGAGCACCAGAATCGTGTGCTCGTAATAATCCATGTGATGGCCGTAGCGATTGAGCGCGAAGCCCGCGCCGAGCGCGAGCGCCAGCGCGAACAGCCAGTCGCCGATGCTGCGGCGTCGCAGCCACGAGATCTCTGAATAGCCCTGGGATAGCTCCATCTGTCTCACCTTCATCGTTTTGTGACGATCTCGTCCATCTCCGCCTTCGTGCGGGCGAATTCCTTTTCGAAATCCAGCGTGCGACGCGTGGTCGACACGGCCATCAACACCGAACTGCCGCCTTCGGGCGTGTCCTTGACCCACAGCCACAACCGCCGCTCGCGCACGTAGAACATCGAGAAGATGCCAAGCACGAGCAGCAAGCTGCCAAGATACACGATCTTCTTGCCCGGAGAGCGCGTGAGCTGGAAGACGCTTGCCTGGATCTGGTCGAACGAGTCGAGTTGCAGGAACACCGGTGCGTCATACAGAAAGTTGTCGGACAACGCGTTGGTGGCCGTATGCACGAATCGTTCGGTCTCGGGCGACGGCGCGACGGCCGGCAGTCCCGCCTGTTCGCGGGCCACCTGCCACAGTTGCCAAATTGTCCCGTCGAGAATCCGTCGGAACATGTCCGCCGCGCTCGATTGCTGATCCGGCGGCACTTTCTCGTTCACGAATTCCGCAATGGCCTGCAAGCCGCCCGTCGCGTGACCACTCTTGCTTGCCGGCATCGCGCCCGAGAACAAATCGAGCTCGCGCTTGGCGCTTTCCTGCAACTGCCCCCGCAATTCGGCCGACGTCTGCGACGGCAACGATTGCGCCGCGAAGCGACGAGCAGCCTCGGCACGGGCACCGTCATCCTGAAGTGCGGCGCGCAACAACATCCACTGTTTGACGGAACCTTCGGCATCCGCCGGAATGCGCAGATACTGGAACGGCCCGTCCGGGGTATCGCGCACGCCCGTCATGAACACGCGTTCACCGTCTTCCACGAGAATCGGCAGCATGTAGTTGCGGTACTCCTTCGCCTGGCCGCTGCGATCTCGCACCTTGTACTGCACCGACGGACCGACGTTGCGCAGGTCCTTGCCCAGATCCGTGCGCGCTCCGGAACCGAGTTGCGCGCTCAATTCGTCACGCATCGACTTGCGGGCGACGCCGCGCGCATCGCGCTCACCACGGCCGTTACTGATGTTCTCGACGTTGATGGCGCGAAAATCGCTGAACTCGACCGTGTATTCGTCCTTGCCCGCTGCGCCGCCGCGCAGTTGCGTCGAGCCGCCGATGTCACCGGAGAACGCGAAGGCGCGATCGGTCGCGCCGCGCATCGGGTAGCCGGTCAGTTTCAGCTTGCTGCCACCATCCTCGAAGCTCGACTGATAGATCGCGACGCCCTTGTAAATGAACGGCTCGTTGACCTTCACCGTGGCGTTCATCGTCTTGCCGGTCTCGGGGTCGGTCACGACGATATCGCTCGCGAACAGCTTGGGCATGCCCGTCGAGTAATAGTCGACGTGAAATTTCTTTAGCTCGATGGAGAACGGCAGGTCCTGCACGACCGAGCCGTCCTGAAAATTCAGAATCGCCGTCGTCGACTTGCCGCCTTCCGGTACGAATGCGTAGCCGCGAAACGCGGGATTATTTGGCGAAAGACGGTGCGTCTCGGGGATTTGCGCAATGACGGCGTTGCCCTGAAGCGGCGACTTACCGAAGAGCGCCATCTGAGCGCGGATGAGCAGGTCGCTGTCGACCAGCCCCCCCAGACAGATGATGACGATCGCACTGTGCGCAAAGATATAGCCGATCTTGTTGATCGCGCCGGCCTTGGCCGCGACGAGCGTCGCGCCGTCGCGCTCGCGTACGACGAAGCGATAACCCCGGTGCCCGAGATAGCCGGTCAGGCGCGTGAGTATGTCGGCGCGCGGCGCTGCGCCGCTGAACTCGGCCTTGTGTCCGAAAGCGCGAAGGCTCCCTTCGCGTACGTGGTCGCGCCAGCTACGAATGTCGGCGATCATCTTCGGCGCGTTACGCACAATGCATAACGTCGTCGACGCCATCAGGAAGAACAGGATCAGCAGGAACCACCACGAACTGTACACAGTGTACAGACCGAGCGAGCGGAAGACATCGGCCCAGAACGGACCGAACTGATTGACGTAGTTAGGGTAGGGGTCGCCCTGCTTGAGCACAGTGCCGACGATGCTGGCAATCGCGAGCACGGTGAGCAAACTGATGGCGAAACGCATCGAGCTGACAAGCTCAACGCCATCGCGCACCCATCGTTGCGCTCCCTTGATCTGCATTCCCGAGGTACTGATGCTCATCCTGTTTCCGACAACAAAAAAGGGCGGGGACGCGTGTCTCACGCGCCCGCCACCCTGTGTATGCTAAACCAGTTCGATCCGCTCGCCTTGCGGCGCCGCAGCCGGTTTCGTTATAAGTCAGCGAATATACCCTGACATTCACATGGTGTCAGGGCAGGGCTCCCGAACGTCACCATCAGCGCAAACCGGCGACGTAATCCGCCACGGCTTTGATTTCCTTGTCGGACAAACGACCGCCGATGGTGTGCATCGGGGCGTTATTGCCGCGCGTCTCGTCGCGGAAAGCCACGAGTTGGGCTGCGGTGTACTCCGCCCACTGCCCGGACAGACGCGGGTATTGCGCCGGCATGCCGGCGCCCGTCGGGCCGTGACACGCGGCACAGGCCGGCACGCCTTTCTCGGCGATACCGCCCCGGTAGATCTTCTCGCCGAGCGGCACGGTGTCTTTGTTGCGGGCGGCGCCCGGCTTCGGCGTCTGCGAGGCAAAGTACGCTGACACATTGCGCATGTCCTGATCGGACAATGCCGCGACCATGCCGGCCATGATGGGGTTGTTGCGCGCGGCGGTCTTGCCGGGCTGCGCCTTGAAGTCGACGAGCTGCTTGTAAAGATATTCGGAATGCTGACCGGCTAACTTCGGATAAGCCCCACCGGTGCTATTGCCGTCCGGCGCATGGCAGGAGGCACAGACCTGACTGGCAATGGCCTGCCCACGGGCCAGGTCGGGTTTGGCGGGCGTCTGCGGCTCGGCGGCCTGTGCGGCGCCGCTCAGAAGAATGCATGCCAGCGCCAACGGTGTTGCAGCGAGAGACTTCCACACTCCTCGGTTCATTCGCACACCTTATATCTGTTTTGTCGGGAAATCGGTCGTTCGAACTCACCGTCCGACGCCGTGTTTCTCCTCCAACCTCACGGCGCGCGAGACGTTCGGGCAAGCCTTGGCAAGGCCAAGGTTAACTTTCATATTGTACAATAAAGACTTTCCCCGGCTTTAGGGGATTTCCATGTAGAAGGCCGCAGTGCGGGGCTTCCCGGCCTCTCGCCGGTGAGTCGCCAACTCGCCGTTTTGCGTGCCTGCTCCCGCGTTGTGGCCCGATTCCGGTGGCTGCGGCGCTCCCCCGGTTTCCGTCATGTCCTTACTTCATCAAGCCCGCTTCTTCACGACCGTCAATCATCTGCGCGACCTACCGCCCACGGCCGTGCCCGAGGTCGCCTTCGCGGGCCGCTCGAATGCGGGCAAGTCCAGCGCGCTGAACATTCTGTGCAATCAGAAGCGTCTGGCCTTCTCGAGCAAGACGCCGGGCCGCACCCAGCACATCAACTATTTCGAGATTGCCCACCTCGAGCATCTGTACGGCTACCTCGTCGACCTGCCGGGTTACGGTTACGCCGAGGTCGGCGGGGGCGTGAAAGTGCACTGGCAACAGTTGCTTGGCGACTATCTGGTGCAGCGCCCCCAGTTGCGCGGACTCGTGCTCGTCATGGACTCTCGCCGTCCGTTCACCGACCTCGACTGCGAACTGATCGACTGGTTTTTGCCGACGGGACGCCCCATCCACGCGCTACTGACCAAAGCCGACAAGCTCACGCGTCAGGAATCCACGAATGTCCTGCGCGAGACGCAGAAGCGTCTGGCCGCAATTCCCCGCACCGACGGCCTGCCGTCCGGGGATCCGAGCATCGCGCCGCAATTCACCGCACAGTTGTTCTCTTCCCTCAAGCGTACTGGCGTCGATGCCGCTCAGCGTGTGCTCGAAGACTGGCTGGCGATCCCGGCACGCGACGCCGCGAAGAAGTAGCGCCTTGACGGCCTCCGTCCGTGCGGCGCTCGTGCCGACAAGGCTTCGCGCTGTCGACAGTCAGTTGGCTCGCAATGTGACGCCCCGTTTTAAACGCCCATTCGAGTCGCAGCTTCGTCATCGTAAAGTCGCCGTTGAACGACACGCCCAAGCGCGACAAATCGTCGCGGCGAATCATCTCGTACCTGCCGGATTCCGGGAAATACCGATGGCCGGGAGGTGCGGCTGTCGCCCATCGGCTGAACGGACGTTAGCCGTCAGAAGCTGTCGGAACGTGGGGTGATCGGGGAGGTTACCGGGAAGTTCGGCAACGATTCGGGCGCACATAAAAAAACCGCCGTGTAGGCACGGCGGGTTTAAATAAGCCTTATCGTAGAACGACAGGCGCCCGCTCAGGGAGGAGAAGCGGGGGACGTCACACGCAGTGCGAACATCCGGTTGGTATGATATACCATGCGTTCGAAAGTTTCCCGGCAAGCGCCCTTTTTTGCGCGCCTTCCCTCTTACGGAATCGTTGAGCCAACCGCAACGACGGCTCTGATTTCGGGACACGTCAAAGCGACCGAACCGCGGGAATTTCCGACGCGCCATTCTTCGTCCAAAGGACCGATCGCATGAGTTCCTACCCCCTGCTTCGCCCGCGCCGCATGCGACGCGACGACTTCTCGCGCCGTCTGATGCGCGAAAACCACCTGACCTGCGACGACCTCATCTACCCGGTGTTCGTGCTCGAAGGTGAAAAACGCCGTGAGGCCGTCGACTCGATGCCTGGCGTCGAGCGCGTTTCTGTCGACGAACTCATGCGCGTCGCCGATACCTGCGTGACGCTCGGCGTGCCGGTTATCTCGCTGTTCCCGAACATCGAGTCGTCGCTCAAGACGCCCGATGGCATCGAGGCGACGAATCCCGAGGGCCTGATTCCGCGCGCCGTGCGCGAGCTCAAACGTCACTTCCCGGATCTGGGGGTACTGACGGACGTTGCGCTCGATCCATACACGAGCCACGGCCAGGACGGTGTACTCGACGAAAATGGCTATGTCATCAATGACGTGACGACGCGGATTCTGGTGCAGCAAGCCATCACCCAGGCCGAAGCCGGTGTGGACATCGTGGCGCCGTCCGACATGATGGACGGCCGCATTGGCGCCATCCGTGAAGCACTTGAAGCGGGCGGCCACATCCATACGCGCATCATGGCCTATGCCGCCAAGTACGCGTCGGCGTTCTATGGCCCGTTCCGTGACGCCGTCGGCTCGGCAGCCAACCTCGGCAAGAGCAACAAGATGACGTACCAGATGGATCCCGCCAATTCGGACGAGGCGCTCCGGGAGGTCGCGCTCGATATCGAAGAGGGGGCAGACATGGTGATGGTCAAGCCGGGCATGCCGTATCTCGACATCGTGCGTCGCGTGAAGGATGAATTCCGCTTCCCTACCTATGCCTATCAGGTCAGCGGCGAGTACGCGATGCTCAAAGCGGCGGCTCAGAACGGCTGGCTTGATCACGACAAGGTAATGATGGAGTCATTGCTTGCGTTCAAGCGCGCTGGTGCGGATGGCATTTTGACGTACTTCGCCCTCGACGCCGCACGCCTTATTCGCGCGCAAGCATAAACTGCCTTCGGGCCTTCGGGCCTTCGGGCCTTCGGGTCGGCAGCTCAACTCGCCGGCCCGAACGCCTTATCCAGACTGCGCAGGAACTGGTCGGCAGATTGCGCGCCGATGACGCGTGTTCCCGTCACCTCTTTTCCGCTCTCATCGAAGAAGATGATCCCCGGCGGTCCAAACAAGCCAAATCGCTTGAGCAGCGCCTGATCGTCAGCATTGTTGGCCGTGACATCGGCCTGTACGAGCACCATCTGGTCCAGACGTCCCTTCACACGCGGATCCGTGAAGACGAAGCGCTCCATCTCCTTGCAACTGATGCACCAGTCCGCATAGAAATCGAACATCACCGGACGTCCCGCCGTTGCGACCATCTGATCGAGTTCGGCCAAACTGCGCACCCGCTGAAATTTGACGCCCTCCGTCACGGCCGCCCCGGCGTTGGCACCTCCCGACGTCATGGCCGATAGACCAGCCAATGGCGTGAGCGGATCACGCGCTCCCGCCGCCGCCCCGACGAGCGCCACGGCCCCCAGCAGCGCGGCAACGACGCCCAATCCCTTGAGCAAACGGCGGGCGCTGCTGACACCGTCCGGCAAGCTGTCGAATACGCGCATGAATGTTGCCGCCACCAGCAGGAGCACGCCCCAACCGAGCAGGAGCACAGGCGTACTCAGCAGCGGACGCACAATCCACAGCGCCACACCGAGCAGCAGGAACCCGAAGAAGCGTTTCACACCGTCCATCCAGGCCCCTGCGCGCGGCAGCAACGTGCCGCCGCCACCCGCGAGAATCACGAGCGGCAACCCCATTCCCAGCGACAAGGCAAAGAGTGCCGAACCGCCAAAAACAGCGTCCCCCGTCTTGGCAATGAACGCGAGCGCTGCCGCCAGCGGCGCCGTGACACACGGGCTGACGATCAGCCCCGACAGCACGCCCATCATCGCAGCACCGATCCACTGCCCCGACTTCTGCTTGCGCGCAGCGTCGTCGATTCGATCACGCAACGCTGCAGGCAATTGAATCTCGTACATGCCGAACATCGACAGCGACAAAACCACCATCAGTAACGCGAAGAGCACGAGCACCCACGGGGCTTGCAGGAAAGCGATCAGGCCCTGGCCGAGCAGTCCGGCCGCGACCCCGATGACCGTGTTGACGATGGCCATACCCAGGACGTAGGCAATCGCCAGACGTATTGCCTTTGCCCGGCTCGCTTCCTGGCCCGCCACGATGGAGAGCAGAATTGGCACCATAGGAAGCACGCAAGGCGTGAACGCAAGACCAACACCCAACGCAAAGAAGATTGCCAATGCGAGCGCGAAACTCCCTCCCGAGAGGATGCGCTCAGCCTCGCTATAGTCGTCGCGCGCGGACAGCCATCCGTTCGACGCATTGGCCGGCACTGCCGGCGCCGCCGCCGTGGCTGACTGTGGGCGGCTCGTCTGCTGTGCGCTGCCTCCCAACAATGTCTGATTTCCCGGGGCTGTGGCCGACGCCGGGCTTGGGCCTCCTGACCCGGCACCGCCGATCGCCGCTCCGGCGATCTTCAACGGCTTGTCCATCGGCGGGTAGCATAGCCCCTTGTCCGCACATCCCTGCATCGTGACATTCAACGTGAAGGGACCGCCCGTGCGACTGACGGGAATACGAACGTCGATGGGCTCGTGATACACCTCCATGTCCTTGCCGAAGGTTTCATCGTGCTTGATCTCCCCCTTGGGGAACGCCGGTTCGCCGAGCATGGTGGCAGCGCTATCCGCAGCAAATGCAAATCGCTCGCGATAAAGGTAGTAACCTTTGGCGACCTCGAAATGGAGCAACACGGCACCGGGTTGCTCCGTCTTCGACACCTTGAATGCGACGTCCGGATCCAGGAAATCGTCTGCGGCGTGCGCGCGTCCTGCCGCGAGGGCAAACAGGATCGTCAATGCCATTAACACCATTAACGCGAGCGACGCGCCTTGCAACGGACGGTGCCGCCTGGCTTGTCCCGTCACATGATCTGCTGCCCACAACGACTGCGCGCCGCTCTTCTTCACGTCAAACATGCAGTTGCCCCCGCGTCTCGTCTTCCACCCAACGCGCATAAGCCGGAAGTGCCGCCGTGGCGGGCCAGGCAACGATCTCCGGTACGTCGTAAGGATGGTGTTCCTTGATGTACTGCTCCAATGCGCCGTAGCGCGCGGCAGTTGTTTTGATCATGAGCGGCACTTCAAGGCTCGTCTCACGCTTGCCTTGCCAGCGATAGCTCGAACGCACCGGCGCCATCTGCTGCACACACGCCGCCAGCCGGGCGACGAGCATGCCGTCGATGGCTGCTTCCGCACTGGCTTCGTCGGGAAACGTCGTCATGACGATAAGAAGGGCATCCATGATGTGCGGTAGACCATGCGGGTGTGAGGTTGTTCACTGTACACCGACATGGCGAAACATGTACGTGTGCCCCCGCAATTCCAGACAGGCACTAATGCCCGCTCGGACAAAGCACAAAACAAAAAGCCAGGTCGAAGACCTGGCTTTTTTAACGGCTAACGGCCCACTAGAGACCGTCGCGCAAATCGCTTACTCAGCGACTTCCGGCGCTTCCGTGTCGACTTCCGGACGATCCAGCAGTTCGACGAAAGCCATCGGCGCGTTGTCGCCCACGCGGAAACCCATCTTCAGGATACGCAGGTAGCCGCCCGGACGGTTGGCGAAACGCGGACCCAGTTCGTTGAACAGCTTGGTGACCATTTCACGATCGCGCAGGCGGTTGAACGCCAGACGACGGTTGGCAACGGAGTCCTTCTTGCCCAGCGTGATGAGGGGCTCGACGACCTTACGCAGTTCCTTGGCCTTCGGCAGCGTGGTCTTGATCGCTTCGTGCTGCAGCAGCGAGTTCGACATGTTACGCAGCATTGCCAGGCGGTGGCTGCTCGTACGATTCAGTTTACGCAAACCATGACGGTGACGCATTTCAACTTTCCTTTAAACAGAGTTTTCGACCAAGCTCTTCTATCGGTGACAAACACCGCGGGCCGGTACCTTCGCATTCGGCCGTATCGGATATTTCCGACGCGCCGCACTTACGTAGCGACACGGCCGCCCGAAGGCGGCCATGTCTTACCACTTACTTTTCGAGACCAGCCGGCGGCCAGTTTTCGAGCTTCATGCCCAGCGTGAGACCACGCGAGGCAAGGACTTCCTTGATTTCGTTGAGCGACTTGCGACCCAGGTTCGGGGTCTTGAGCAATTCGTTCTCGGTACGCTGGATCAGGTCGCCGATGTAGTAGATGTTTTCGGCCTTCAGGCAGTTGGCCGAACGCACCGTCAACTCGAGATCGTCCACCGGACGCAGCAGAATCGGATCGATCTGCGGCGCACGCGACGGCGCTTCGCTGGCGGCTTCCGTGCCTTCCAGCGCAGCAAACACCGACAGTTGGTCGACGAGAATGCGAGCCGATTGACGGATCGCTTCTTCCGGCGACACCACACCGTTGGTTTCGATGTTCATCACGAGCTTGTCCAGGTCCGTACGCTGTTCCACACGGGCCGATTCGACCGCATAGCTCACACGCTTGACCGGCGAGAACGACGCGTCGAGAACGATACGGCCGATAACCTTGGCCGACTCGTCACCATAACGGCGAACGTTACCCGGGACATAACCACGACCCTTTTCGATCTTGATCTGAACGTCGAGCTTGCCGCCCTTGGCCAGATGCGCGATCACGTGATCGGGGTTGATCAGTTCCACATCGTGCGGCACTTCAATATCCGAAGCGCGCACCACACCTTCACCATCCTTGCGCAGCGTAACGGTGACTTCGTCACGGTTATGCAGCTTGAACACGACACCCTTGAGGTTCAACAGGAAGTTGACAACGTCTTCCTGGACACCGTCGATGGTGGAATATTCATGCACAACGCCGGCGATCGTCACTTCGGTCGGCGCATAGCCCACCATCGACGACAGCAGCACGCGGCGAAGCGCGTTGCCCAAGGTGTGGCCATAGCCACGTTCGAACGGCTCCATCACGACTTTGGCGTGATGCTCACCGACCGGCTCAACCGCAATGATCTTGGGCTTCAACAAACTGGTTTGCATAGGTTTCCTTTTCAATACCCTCGGCTCGTTACACCGATAAGGCTGATGGGTGACAACCTGCACGGAACGCAAAACGCGCCGTGAGGCGCGTCAGCATCATACGGATTAACGCGAATACAATTCGACGATCAGGCTTTCGTTGATGTCGCCCGCGATATCGCTACGTTCCGGCAGTGCCTTGAAAGTGCCTTCCATCTTCTTGGCGTCAACCGAAACCCAGATCGGGAAACCGACTTGCTCAGCCAGCGTCAGTGCTTCTTGAATACGCACTTGCTTCTTGGCCTTTTCGCGCACGGCGATAACGTCGCCGGCCTTGACCTTGATCGACGGGATGTTCGACACAACGCCGTTTACCACGATTGCCTTGTGGCCAACGAGTTGGCGCGCTTCAGCGCGGGTCGAACCAAAGCCCATGCGGTACACGACGTTGTCCAGGCGCGACTCGAGCAGTTGCAGCAGGTTTTCACCCGTGTTGCCCTTGACGCGGTCGGCTTCCGCGAAATAACGACGGAACTGACGCTCAAGCACGCCGTAAATACGCTTGACCTTCTGCTTTTCGCGCAGCTGGTTGCCGTAGTCCGACGTACGAGCACCCGACGTGCGGCCATGCTGACCCGGCTTGCTATCCAGCTTGCACTTGTCGGCGAGCGAGCGGCGTGCGCTCTTCAGGAAGAGGTCAGTACCTTCACGACGGGAGAGTTTGGCCTTCGGGCCGATATAACGTGCCACGGTTGTTCCTTTATCTCAAAATTTGACGCAGCGAACTTTGTCCACTACGCAAGTCCGGTACCAATGTACCGGACGGTGGTCTTAGAAATTACTACGCGCACGGCCGAGACCGTGCGCGAACCCGCGATTATAGCAGGATTTTCTGAAGCGTCTTAGATACGACGACGCTTCGGCGGACGGCAGCCGTTGTGCGGGACCGGCGTCACGTCCGAAATGGCCGTGATCTTGATACCCAGCGCATTCAGTGCACGAACCGCCGATTCGCGACCCGGGCCCGGGCCCTTGATGCGAACTTCGAGGTTCTTCACACCGTATTCCAGCGCGACGCGGCCAGCCGACTCTGCAGCAACCTGGGCAGCAAACGGGGTCGACTTACGCGAACCCTTGAAGCCCTGGCCACCCGACGTCGCCCATGCCAGCGCATTGCCCTGACGATCAGTGATCGTGATGATGGTGTTGTTGAACGAAGCGTGGACGTGCACGACGCCTTCGGCAACGCTCTTCTTGACCTTCTTGCGAACGCGCTGCGAAGCGGCGTTGTTCTGTTGCTTAGCCATGAGTTCCTATCCTCTGGTTACTTCTTCAGCGAGACGCCGGCCTTACGCGGGCCCTTGCGGGTACGCGCATTGGTACGGGTACGCTGACCACGAAGCGGCAAGCCCTTGCGGTGACGCATACCACGATAGCAGCCCAGGTCCATCAGGCGCTTGATGCTCATGGTCACTTCACGGCGCAGGTCGCCTTCGACCGTCAGTTGACCCACTTGGTCACGCAGCTTTTCGAGATCGGCGTCGTCGAGGTCCTTGACCTTCTTCGAGTACGCCACGCCGGCGGCGTCGCAAATCTGGCGAGCGCGCGTGCGGCCGACACCGTAAATAGCCGTCAGGCCAATAGCGGTGTGCTGGTGGTTCGGGATGTTAACCCCTGCGATACGAGCCATTCGTAATTCCCCAACTAAATAGCGTTAAAGGCCGATTAGCCCTGACGTTGCTTGTGGCGCGGATCCGAACTGCAGATCACGCGCAGCACGCCTTTGCGCTTCACAAACTTGCAATTGCGGCAGATGCACTTAACAGATGCCAAAACTTTCATGACAATTCCCTCTCTCTAATCACTTCGCCCGGAAGACGATCCGCGCACGCGACAGATCGTAGGGCGTCAACTCTACCGTCACCTTATCCCCAGGAAGGATACGGATGTAGTGCATCCGCATCTTGCCGGAAATATGTCCGAGTACTACATGGCCATTTTCCAGCTTTACCCGGAAGGTGGCATTGGGGAGGTTTTCAAGGACCTCACCCTGCATTTGAATAACGTCGTCTTTCGACATGATCCCGGATCAGCGAAGCGTCATGTTATTGCCGCCCTTGAAATTCGCTTTGCGGAGCAGCGACTCATACTGTTGCGACATCACATACGACTGCACTTGCGCCATGAAGTCCATCGTCACCACCACGATAATCAGCAGTGAGGTTCCACCGAAGTAGAACGGGACATTCCAACGCAACACCAGAAACTCAGGCAGCAAACACACCAGGGTGACATAAGCTGCGCCGGCCAGTGTCAGACGCGTCAGGATCTTGTCGATATACCGCGCCGTCTGGTCGCCCGGACGAATCCCCGGGACAAACGCTCCGCTCTTCTTCAGGTTCTCGGCGGTCTCCTTGCTGTTGAACACCAGTGCGGTGTAGAAGAAGCAGAAGAACACGATCGCCAGTGCGTAGAGCATCACGTAGATCGGCTGACCCGGCGACAACTTCGCCGCGATATCCTTGAGCCAGCGCGCGTTATCACCTGCGCCGAACCAATTCGCGATCGTTGCCGGGAACAGGATGATCGACGATGCAAAGATCGGCGGAATCACGCCTGCCATGTTCAGCTTGAGCGGCAGGTGCGAAGCCTGACCACCGTACACCTTGTTGCCGACCTGACGTTTGGCGTAGTTCACCAGGATCTTGCGCTGACCACGTTCGACGAAAACGACGAAGAACGTCACCAGCACCACCAGGACACAGATCACGATCGCCGAGAACGGACCGATCGAACCCGTGCTGACGAGCTCGAACAAGCCGCCTACTGCGTTCGGCAAACCGGCCGCGATACCACCGAAGATGATGATCGAGATACCGTTACCGAGGCCGCGTTCGGTGATTTGCTCACCCAGCCACATCAGGAACATCGTGCCGGTCACGAGCGTGATCACCGTCGTCAGGCGGAACAACATGCCCGGATCGACGACGAGCCCCGGCTCGCTCTCCAACGTCACCGCAATCGCAGCTGCCTGGAAGAGCGCAAGCACCACCGTGAAATACCGGGTGTACTGCGTGATCTTGCGTTGTCCGGCCTGGCCTTCCTTACGCAAAGCTTCCAATTGCGGCGATACCATCGCCAGCAACTGCATGATGATCGACGCTGAAATGTACGGCATGATCCCCAGCGCGAAGATCGTGAAACGCGACAACGCACCGCCAGAGAACATGTTGAACATGCCCAGGATCCCGCCCGACTGGCGCTGGAACAACTGCGCCAGCTGATCGGGGTCGATGCCCGGCACCGGGATATGCGCACCAATACGGTAGACGATCAACGCCAGCAGCAGAAAAACCAGCCGCCGGCGCAGATCCGCATACTTCGGGCCCTGCGTACCAGGCTTAGCGAGATTAGGAGACTTGGCCAATGCTGGCTCCGGGGTGTCCTAACTTACTCTGCGACCGAACCGCCGGCCGCCTGAATTGCCGTGAGCGCACCCTTGGTGACGCCCAGACCCTTCACAACGACCTTGCGGGTGATCTCGCCTGCGGCGATGATCTTGGCCGACAGCGACAGCTCGCTCACCAGACCGGCCTGCTTCAGAACCAGCAGATCGATCTCGTCGACCGGCAGGTTGTTCAGGTCCGACAGGCGAACTTCGCCCACGAAACGACGCGTCAGCGACTTGAAACCACGCTTCGGCAGACGACGTTGCAGCGGCATTTGACCGCCTTCGAAGCCCACCTTGTGGAAGCCACCCGAACGCGACTTCTGACCCTTGTGACCACGGCCGGCGGTTTTACCCAGACCCGAACCGATGCCACGGCCAACGCGGCGCTTGGCGTGCTTGGCGCCTTCTGCCGGCTTAATCGAATTCAATTCCATTTTGCCCTCGCTCAGTCGACGATCTTCACAAGGTACGAGACCTTGTTGATCATGCCCCGCACAGCGGGCGTATCCTGCAACTCGCTGACCGAATTGAGGCGACGCAGGCCCAGACCCTTGACGGTGGCGCGATGGTCTTCGCGCGTACCGATCAGGCTCTTGACCAGCTTAACTTTCACAGTTTGCTGCGACATATTGATCACCCTTAGCCGAGGATCTCTTCCACCGACTTGCCACGCTTAGCGGCGATGTCAGCAGGAGTCGATTGTTTCTTCAGGCCATCGAGCGTGGCGCGGACCAGGTTGTACGGGTTCGTCGAGCCGAGGCTCTTCGTCACCACGTTGGTCACGCCCATCACCTCGAACACCGCACGCATCGGGCCACCAGCGATCACGCCAGTACCGTCCTTCGCCGGCGACATCAGGACGCGCGAGGCGCCATGCTGGCCGAGAACGTTGTGTTGAAGGGTGCCATTCTTCAGAGCAACCTTGAACATGTTGCGGCGGGCTTGTTCCATTGCCTTTTGAACGGCAACCGGGACTTCCTTCGCCTTGCCCTTGCCCATGCCGATGCGGCCATCGCCGTCACCAACCACGGTCAACGCGGCAAAACCGAGAATACGGCCACCCTTCACAACCTTCGTGACACGGTTGACCGCGATCATCTTCTCGCGAAGGCCGTCGTCGCGTTCGTCAGCCTGAACTTTCGCTTGCATCTTTGCCATGACGGATCCTTACTTAGAACTTGAGGCCGGCTTCACGGGCAGCGTCGGCCAGAGCCTTGACGCGACCGTGATAGCGGAAGCCCGAGCGGTCGAAAGCCACGCTTTCGATGCCGGCAGCCTTCGCCTTTTCGGCGATACGACGACCGATCAATGCAGCAGCGGCAGCGTTGCCACCCTTGCCTTCCTTGTCGCCCAGTTCCTTGCGCACTTCGGCTTCCAGCGTCGAAGCGCTGGCCAGCACTTGCGTGCCGTCTTCCGAGAAAACTTGCGCGTAAATGTGCACGTTGGTGCGATGCACGGAAAGGCGATGCACCTTTTGAGCTGCCAGCTTGATACGAGTCTGGCGAGCACGGCGCACACGAGATTGTTTCTTGTCCATGTTTCGCACCCTTACTTCTTCTTGGTTTCCTTGAGGATCACCACCTCGTCCGCATAGCGGACGCCCTTACCCTTGTAGGGCTCGGGCGGACGGTAACCGCGAACTTCCGCAGCCACTTGTCCGATGCGTTGCTTATCAACGCCCTTGATGATGATCTCCGTCTGCGTCGGGGTCTCTGCCTTCACGCCTTCCGGCATGGCATGCACGACATCGTGCGAGAAACCCAGCTCGAGCTTCAGGTTGTTACCTTCAGCCTTGGCACGGTAACCCACGCCAACGAGTTGCAGCTTCTTTTCGAAACCCTTGCTCACACCGGTCACCATGTTGTTGACCAGTGCACGTTCCGTACCATACAGCGCGTTCGCTTCACGGCTTTCGTCGGCCGGGGCGAAGGTGATGGTGCCGTCTTCGATCTTGACGTTCACGAGGGCGTTCACGCCGCGGGTCAGCGAACCCAGGGCACCCTTGACCGTCAGCACATTGCCAGCCAGCGTTGCTTCAACGCCCTTCGGCAGCGCAATGGGACTCTTACCTACTCGAGACATTTCAACTCTCCTCGGTTAGGCCACGTAGCAGATGACTTCGCCGCCCACGCCGGTGGCGCGTGCCTTGCGATCCGTCATCACGCCCTTCGGGGTCGAGACGATTGCAACGCCCAGGCCATTCATGACCTGCGGGATGTCGTTGCGGCTCTTGTACACACGCAGACCCGGGCGCGAAACGCGCTCGAGGCGCTCGATCACCGGACGGCCAGCGTAGTACTTCAGTGCGATGTTCAGCACCGGCTTGGTTTCTTCTGCTTCAACCGCGAAATCTTCGATGTAGCCTTCGTCCTTCAGGACCTTGGCGATCGAGACCTTCAGCTTGGACGAGGGCATCTTCACCGATGCCTTCTCAACCATCTGAGCGTTGCGGATGCGAGTCAGCATATCGGCGATAGGATCGCTCATGCTCATGGTGCTTCTCCTATTACCAGCTTGCTTTGGTCACGCCCGGGATTTCGCCACGGAAGGCGATTTCACGGATCTTGTTACGGGCCAGGCCGAATTTGCGGAACGTGCCGCGCGGACGACCGGTCAGCTCGCAACGATTGCGTTGACGCGTCGGGTTGGCGTTACGCGGCAGCTGTTGCAGCGCCAGACGTGCTTCATAACGCTCGTCTTCCGACTTGCTGGTGTCTTCGATGATCGCTTTGAGGTCAGCACGCTTGCCAGCGTACTTCGCCGCCAGACGGGCGCGCTTCTTTTCGCGTTCGATAAGTGCCAGTTTAGCCACGATTACCTCAGTTACGGAACGGGAATTTGAACGCCGACAGAAGAGCCTTGGCTTCTTCGTCAGTCTTCGCAGTCGTGGTGATGCTGATGTTCAGACCACGCAGTGCGTCGATTTTGTCGTACTCGATTTCGGGGAAGATGATCTGTTCCTTCACACCGATGTTGTAGTTGCCACGACCGTCGAACGCACGACCCGAAATACCACGGAAGTCACGCACGCGCGGCAGAGCCACGGTGATGAAACGATCCAGGAATTCGAACATACGCTCGCCGCGCAGCGTCACCATCGTACCGATCGGGTAACCTTCGCGGATCTTGAAACCGGCGATAGCCTTGCGAGCCTTCGTCACCACCGGCTTCTGGCCGGCGATCTTCGTCAGGTCGCCAACGGCGTGCTCAATGATCTTCTTGTCAGCGACGGCTTGACCAAGGCCCATGTTCAGGGTGATCTTGGTGATGCGCGGCACTTCCATGACGGACTTGTAACCGAACTGCTTCGTGAGCTCGGCGACAATCTTGTCCTTATAGAATTCTTGCAAACGGGCCATTATCTATACTCCCTGCGACTTAGGCACCGACGACCGCACCGGTCGTCTTGAGGAAGCGGACCTTCTTGCCGTCTTCGACCTTGATGCCCACGCGCGACGGCTTGCCATTGGCATCCACCAGCGCCACGTTCGAAACGTGGATCGGCATCGTCTTGTCGACCACGCCACCTTGCGTGCCCTTCATCGGGTTCGGCTTGACGTGCTTCTTGGCAACGTTCACGCCCTCGACGACCAGCTTGTCACCATCAACGGCCAGAACCGTGCCACGCTTGGCCTTGTCCTTACCCGTCAGAACGATGACTTGGTCACCCTTGCGAATCTTGTTCATGTGTCGGCTCCTTACAGCACTTCCGGGGCCAGCGACACGATCTTCATGAAGCGTTCGGTACGCAGTTCACGCGTAACCGGTCCGAAGATACGGGTGCCGATCGGCTCGAGCTTGGTGTTAAGCAGCACGGCGGCATTGCCGTCGAATTTGACCAGCGAGCCGTCCTGGCGACGCACGCCCTTGGCGGTGCGCACGACCACTGCGTTGTAGATTTCGCCCTTCTTGACGCGACCACGCGGGGCAGCATCCTTGACGCTGACCTTGATGATGTCGCCAATGCCGGCGTAGCGACGCTTGGAGCCGCCCAGCACCTTGATGCACATCACTTCGCGCGCACCGGTGTTGTCGGCTACTTCGAGCCGGGTTTCAGTTTGAATCATGGTGTTATCTTCCCAACTTAATCCGACACATAAGCGTCGGTCAGTCTTGGTCCCCGTCAGCACCAAAGGGTGCCGTTTGGGTTGAGTCGTTCAAAAGTGGACAACCTTGCTACCTCATCCAGACCCGTAGAGGATACGGATCGGCCTCGGAAGCCATCCACTTCCTTGCGAAACCAAAGACCGGTTTTGGCGAAAGAAGCGGAAAGTCCGGAATTATACAATGATAATTCCGGACTTGCAAGTCAAGCCTTCGCTTCAGACTGCCTTAGATGATACGGGCAGCTTCCACGAGACGGGCAACCGTCCAGGCCTTGGTCTTCGACAGCGGACGGGATTCTTGAATCTCGACCAGGTCGCCTTCCTTGTACTGGTTGGTTTCGTCGTGCGCGTGGTACTTCTTCGAGCGCACGATGTACTTGCCGTAGAGCGGGTGCTTCATTTGACGCTCGATCAGCACGGTAACCGTCTTGTCCATCTTATCGCTGACAACGCGACCCACGAGGGTGCGCTTCAGCGAAGTCTTAGCGGTATCGTTCATTTCTGGCTCGCCTTCTCAGTCAACACGGTACGCACACGCGCGATGTCCTTGCGCACCTTCTTCAGCTGGCTGGTGTTGCTCAGCTGTTGGGTGCCCGCTTGCATGCGAAGACCGAATTGGGCCTTCAACAGATCCGACAGTTCCTTGTTCAGGCCGTCGACATCCTTGGCACGAAGTTCGGATGCTTTCATTTCAAATTCTCCCTTCAGGCGCCAAGGCGACGTACGAAGAACGTCGTCTGAATCGGCAGCTTGGCTGCGGCCAGGCGGAACGCCTCGCGCGCCAGCGCTTCATCCACACCGTCCATTTCGTACAGCATCTTGCCCGGCTGAATCTCGGCGACGTAGTACTCCGGGTTACCCTTACCGTTACCCATACGCACTTCTGCCGGCTTTTGCGAGATCGGCTTGTCCGGGAAGATACGGATCCAGATACGGCCACCACGCTTGATGTGGCGGGTCATAGCGCGACGAGCAGCTTCGATTTGACGAGCCGTCAGACGACCACGACCGACCGCCTTCAGGCCGAATTCGCCGAACGACACTTCGTTGCCACGGGTGGCGACGCCAGTGTTACGGCCCTTCTGCTCTTTGCGATACTTTCTGCGTTTCGGTTGCAGCATGATTATTCTCCAGTCTTGGCGTCGCCTTCAGGCTTGCCAGCCGGACGGCGTGCACCACCGCGCTTCGCACCGGCCTTGTCGCCAGCGTCGTCACGACGGGGGCGACGGTCGCCCGGACGCGCGTTGCGGCGCGGACGCTTTTCTTCGGCCGGCTCTTCAGCCACCGGAGCGTCGTTGCGGCCCAGCGTGTCACCCTTGTACACCCACACCTTGATACCGATGATGCCGTACGTCGTCTTCGCTTCCGAGGTTGCGTAGTCGATGTCAGCGCGCAGGGTGTGCAGGGGCACACGACCTTCGCGGTACCACTCGGTACGAGCGATTTCGATGCCGTTCAGACGGCCAGCGCTCATGATCTTGATGCCCTGGGCACCCAGACGCATCGCGTTCTGCATCGCGCGCTTCATTGCGCGACGGAACATGATACGGCGCTCGAGCTGCTGAGCGATCGAGTCGGCGATCAGCTGCGCATCGGTCTCCGGCTTGCGGATTTCTTCGATGTTCACGTGCACGGGCACGCCCATGCGCTTTTGCAGCTCAGCCTTGAGGATTTCGATGTCCTCGCCCTTCTTGCCGATCACAACGCCCGGACGCGAGCTGAAAATCGTGATACGTGCATTCTTGGCCGGACGTTCGATGACCACGCGGCCAACCGAAGCGTTCTTCAGCTTCTTCTTCAGGTAATCGCGAACGCCGATGTCTTCCTGCAGCATTTTCGCGAAATCCTGGTTGTTCGCGTACCAACGCGAAGCCCAGTTACGACTGACAGCCAGACGGAAGCCAGTCGGATGAATTTTCTGTCCCATCGTGACCCCTTAGTTGCCCAGCGTCACAGTGATGTGACAGGTTTGCTTCTCGATGCGGTTACCACGGCCCTTGGCGCGCGCGGTGAAACGCTTGAGCGAGGTCGCCTTGTCAACGTAGATGCCCTTAACGCGCAGCTCGTCGATGTCAGCACCTTCATTGTGCTCGGCGTTGGCGATTGCCGACTCGAGCACCTTCTTGATGATGACCGCGGCCTTCTTCGGCGAGAAGGTCAGAACATTGAGCGCACGCTCCAGCGGCAGGCCGCGAATCTGGTCAGCGACCAGACGCGTCTTCTGCGCCGAGATACGGGCACCGCGATGAATTGCTTTCACTTCCATGATCGGCCCCTTATTTCTTCGCCTTCTTGTCGGCCGCATGGCCCTTGAAGGTACGGGTGAGAGCGAACTCACCCAGCTTGTGGCCGACCATGTTTTCCGTCACGTACACCGGCACGTGTTGACGGCCATTGTGCACAGCGATCGTCAGACCGATGAAATCGGGCAGGACGGTCGAACGGCGCGACCAGGTCTTGATCGGCTTCTTGTCACGCGATGCGGCTGCTGCTTCCACCTTCTTCAGCAGATGAGCGTCGCAAAACGGACCTTTTTTAACAGAACGAGTCATTTGCTAGCTCCAATTAACGCTTCTTGCGACGCTGAACGATCATGCTGTCGGTGCGCTTGGTCGAGCGGGTACGCTTACCCTTGGTATGCTGACCCCACGGGCTGACCGGATGACGACCAGCAGCCGTACGACCTTCACCACCACCGTGCGGGTGATCCACCGGGTTCATCGCCACACCGCGAACGGTCGGGCGAATACCGCGCCAACGCTTTGCACCGGCCTTGCCCAATTGGCGCAGGCTGTGCTCTTCGTTACCGACTTCACCGATGGTGGCGCGGCACTCGATGTGCACGCGACGGACTTCGCCCGAACGCAGACGCACTTGAGCGTACGTGCCTTCGCGAGCCAGCAGCATGGCGGACGTGCCAGCGGCACGGGCGATTTGCGCACCCTTGCCCGGCAGCAGTTCGATGCCGTGAATCGTCGTACCGACCGGAATGTTACGGATCGGCAGCGTGTTGCCAGCCTTGATCGGCGCTTCAGAGCCGCTCACCACTTGCTGGCCGACGGTCATGCCCTTCGGTGCAAGGATGTAACGACGCTCGCCGTCGGCGTAGCACAGCAGTGCGATGTTCGCGCTGCGGTTCGGGTCATACTCAAGACGCTCAACCTTCGCCGTGATGCCGTCCTTGTTACGACGGAAGTCGACGATACGGTAGTGCTGCTTGTGACCGCCACCCATATGACGGGTGGTGATGTGACCGTTGTTGTTACGGCCAGCGGTCTTGCTCTTGGTATCGAGCAGCGGGGCGAACGGCTTGCCCTTATGCAGATCCTTGTTGACGACCTTGACCAGCGAACGGCGGCCCGGCGACGTCGGTTTCGTTTTGACGAGTGCCATGATTACTTGGCCTCCGCTTCAAAATTGATTTCCTGACCCGGCTTCAAGCTCACGTAAGCCTTCTTCTCGTGGTCACGACGACCCATGAAGCGGCCAAAGCGCTTTTGCTTGCCCTTACGGTTCAGGATTTGCACCGACTCGACTTCAACCTTGAAGAGAAGCTCAACAGCAGCCTTCACTTCTTGCTTGTTCGCGTCGCGTGCAACTTGGAACACCACTTGTTCATTCTTGTCAGCCACCAGCGTCGCCTTCTCGGAGATCACCGGCGCGAGCAAGACCTGGTACAGACGATGGTCGTTTTTACGCACGTCGCTCATGACAGCATCTCCTCAATCTTGGCGATCGCGCCCTTCGTCAGCAGCACCTTCTTGAAGTAGATGAGCGACAGCGGGTCGGCGAAACGCGGCTCGGTGACGGCAACGTGAGCCAGATTGCGCGAGGCCAGGAACAGGTTCTCGTCCACGCTATCCGTGATCAGCAGCACCGACTCAAGGCCCATGGCCTTGATCTTTTCAGCGAGCAGTTTGGTCTTCGGGGCATCAAGCTTGATGTCTTCGACGACCGACAGACGACCTTCACGGGCGAGCTGCGACAGAATCGAGCACACACCGGCGCGGTACATCTTCTTGTTGACCTTGTGGGTGAAGTTCTCTTCCGGCGAATTCGGGAAGATACGGCCACCGCCGCGCCACAGCGGGCTCGACGACATACCGGCACGAGCACGGCCCGTACCCTTCTGACGCCACGGCTTCTTCGTCGTGTGCTTGACCTGTTCACGGTCTTTCTGCGCACGATTGCCGCTGCGGGCGTTGGCTTGATAAGCCACCACAACCTGATGGATCAGCGCTTCGTTGTAGTCACGGCCGAACACGACGTCCGACGCGTTGACCGCAGCGCCTTCCTGACCTTGCTCATCCAGGAGCTTCAGTTCCATTGTTACGCTCCCTTCGCGAGTTTGGCTTTGACGGCCGAGGTCACGAAAACCTTGCCTTCGTTGGCGCCCGGAACGGCACCCTTCACGAAGATCAGGCCACGTTCAGCGTCAATGCGCGCGATTTCGAGATTCTGCACCGTCGTCGTGACGTCACCCAGGTGACCCGTCATGCGCTTACCCGGGAACACACGACCCGGATCCTGCGCCATACCGATCGAACCCGGAACGTTGTGCGAACGCGAGTTACCGTGCGATGCGCGACCCGAAGCGAAGTTGTAACGCTTGATGGTACCGGCGTAGCCCTTACCGATCGACACGCCTTGCACGTCGACCTTCTGGCCCACCTGGAACAGGTCGACACCGACCACTGCGCCCGGCTGCAGTTCAGCAGCTTTGGCAGCATCGATGCGGAATTCCTTGAGGATTTCACCGGCTTCGACACCCGCTTTCGCGTAGTGACCGGCGGCGGCTTTGGTCACGCGCGTAGCGCGACGATTGCCGAAAGTGACTTGAACGGCGGTATAGCCGTCCGTTTCATCCGTCTTGATTTGCGTCACACGGTTGTTAGACACGTCGAGCACGGTGACGGGAATCGAATCGCCGTCGTCCGTGAAAATACGCGTCATGCCAACCTTGCGACCGACAAGGCCAAGGCTCATGATTTTCTCCATTCCCGACTGCGATTGGCCGGGGCTAAATGACAAAAGGATGGTCCACGGACGTGGGCCATCTTTTCAAAACTACACTTGAGCCCGCCATTATAGGCGGACTTTTATCGCTTGACAAGTGTTGCTAAATCACATAACAAAAGCCCCGCCGGGTCCAGCATTGGCGGGGCTTTCGAGAGCGAAACCGCTCGCAAGCCTTACTGCAGCTTGATTTCGACGTCGACGCCAGCCGGCAGGTCCAGCTTCATCAGCGCGTCAACCGTCTTGTCCGTCGGATCGACGATGTCCATCAGGCGCTGGTGCGTGCGGATTTCGAGCTGGTCGCGCGACGTCTTGTTGACGTGCGGCGAGCGCAGGATGTCGAAACGCTCGATGCGCGTCGGCAGGGGCACCGGGCCCTTGACGATGGCGCCGGTGCGCTTGGCGGTCTCAACGATTTCGGCGGCCGACTGGTCGATCAGGCGGTAGTCGAAAGCCTTCAGGCGGATACGAATCTTTTGGTTCTGCATGGAAATTCTCCAAAGAGCGTGGCAACCCTCGTTCGGGCGCCGGGTAAATCACAAAGAGCGAACAGAATGACGATGGCGAAGGGCCGAAACCCCTCGCCACCCATCGATCCGTATTAGGCGACGATCTTGGCAACGACGCCCGAACCCACCGTACGGCCACCTTCGCGGATAGCGAAGCGCAGACCTTCGGTCATGGCGATCGGAGCGATCAGCTTGACGGAGATCGAAACGTTGTCGCCCGGCATGACCATTTCCTTGTCGGCCGGCAGGCTGATCGAGCCCGTCACGTCCGTCGTACGGAAGTAGAACTGCGGACGGTAGTTGTTGAAGAACGGGGTGTGACGACCACCTTCATCCTTCGACAGCACGTACACTTCGGCCGTGAATTCCATGTGCGGCTTGATCGAGCCCGGCTTGGCCAGAACCTGACCACGCTGAACGTCTTCACGCTTCGTGCCGCGCAGCAGAATACCGACGTTGTCGCCTGCCTGACCTTGGTCGAGCAGCTTGCGGAACATTTCAACGCCCGTGCAGGTCGTCTTGTCGATGTGCGGCTTGTCGCCGTCCATCTTGATACCGACGATTTCGATTTCTTCGCCGACCTTGACGATGCCCGACTCAACGCGGCCCGTCACCACCGTGCCGCGACCCGAGATCGAGAACACGTCTTCGACCGGCATCAGGAACGGCTTGTCGACAGCGCGCTCCGGCGTCGGGATGTACGAATCCAGTGCGTCGGCCAGGTTCATGATGGCCACTTCGCCCAGTTCGCCCTTGTCGCCTTCCAGCGCCAGCTTGGCCGAACCCTTGATGATCGGGGTGTCGTCGCCCGGGAACTCGTACTTCGAGAGGAGTTCGCGAACTTCCATTTCGACCAGCTCGAGCAGCTCGGCGTCGTCGACCATGTCGCACTTGTTCAGGAACACGATGATGTACGGCACGCCAACCTGACGGGCCAGCAGGATGTGCTCGCGCGTTTGCGGCATCGGGCCGTCAGCTGCCGAGCAAACCAGGATAGCGCCGTCCATCTGGGCAGCACCGGTAATCATGTTCTTGACGTAGTCGGCGTGGCCCGGGCAGTCAACGTGTGCGTAGTGGCGCGTCGCCGTTTCGTACTCGATGTGTGCCGTGTTGATGGTAATGCCGCGTGCCTTTTCTTCCGGCGCTGCGTCGATTTCGTCGTACTTCTTGGCTTCGCCGCCGAACTTGGCCGACAGAACCGTTGCGATAGCAGCCGTCAGGGTGGTCTTGCCGTGGTCAACGTGACCGATGGTACCGACGTTCACGTGCGGCTTGGTCCGCTCGAATTTTTCCTTTGCCATTTCCGAATCCTCAGATACTGAATAGACGATTAAACAGTGTGACGGGCGCTGCATCGCATGATGCAGACACCCCTCAATTCAATTACTTGCTCTTGGCGCTGATGATGGCTTCGCTCACGTTCTTCGGAGCTTCAGCGTAGTGCTTGAACTCCATCGTGTACGTGGCGCGGCCTTGCGTGGCCGAACGCAGCGCGGTCGAATAACCAAACATTTCCGACAGCGGAACTTCAGCGCGCACGATCTTGCCGCCGCCGACCATGTCGTCCATGCCCTGGATAATGCCGCGACGGCTCGACAAGTCGCCCATCACGTTACCCATGTAGTCTTCCGGCGTTTCCACTTCCACAGCCATCATCGGCTCGAGAATGACCGGGCTGGCGCGGCGCATGGCTTCCTTGAAAGCCATCGAACCGGCCATGCGGAACGCGTTTTCGTTCGAGTCCACATCGTGGTACGAACCGAACGTCAGGTGAACCGTGACGTCGACCACCGGGAAGCCGGCGAGAACACCGCTCTTCAGGGTGTCCTGGATACCCTTGTCAACGGCCGGGATGTATTCACGCGGAATCACACCACCCTTGATCTCGTCGATGAACTTGTAACCCGCGCCCTGCTCGCTCGGCTCAAGCGTAATGACAGCGTGACCGAACTGGCCGCGACCGCCCGACTGCTTGACGAACTTGCCTTCCACATCGGCTGCCGACTTGCGAATGGTTTCGCGGTAGGCAACCTGCGGAGCGCCGATGTTGGCTTCCACGCCGAATTCGCGCTTCATGCGGTCCACCAGAATTTCGAGGTGGAGCTCGCCCATACCCGAAATGATGGTCTGACCCGATTCTTCATCGGTTTGCACGCGGAACGACGGATCTTCCTGCGCCAGGCGGTTCAGGGCGAGGCCCATCTTTTCCTGGTCGACCTTGGTCTTCGGCTCGACAGCCTGCGAAATCACCGGCTCCGGGAACACCATGCGCTCGAGCACGATCGGGGCCGACGGGTCGCACAGCGTGTCACCGGTCGTTGCGTCCTTCAGGCCGACGGCAGCGGCGATGTCGCCAGCGCGCACTTCGTCGATTTCTTCACGCTGGTTCGCGTGCATCTGCACGATACGGCCCAGGCGTTCCTTCTTGCCCTTGACCGAATTGAGCAGCGTGTCGCCCTTGTTCACAACACCCGAGTACACGCGGAAGAAGATCAGCTGACCAACGAACGGGTCCGTCATGATCTTGAACGCCAGCGACGAGAACTTCTCGTCGTCCGAAGCCTTACGCTCGGCCGGCTGTTCCTTGTCGTCCGTGCCCTTGACCGGCGGAATGTCGACCGGCGACGGCAGGAAGTCGATCACGGCGTCCAGCATACGCTGCACACCCTTGTTCTTGAACGCGGTACCGCACAGCATCGGCTGAATTTCGCAGGCGATGGTACGCAGGCGCAGGCCTTCGATGATGTCAGCCTCGGAGAGGTCGCCCTCTTCCAGGTACTTGTTCATCATCTCTTCGCTCGACTCGGCAGCGGCTTCGACCATGCCTTCACGCCACTTCTTGGCTTCAGCTTGGAGTTCGGCCGGAATGTCGGTGTAGTCGAACTTCATGCCCTGGGACGCTTCGTCCCAAATGATCGCCTTCATCTTGATGAGGTCGACCACGCCCTTGAAGTTTTCTTCAGCGCCGATCGGCACCACCACCGGCACCGGGTTTGCCTTCAGACGGTTCTTCAACTGGTCATAGACCTTGAAGAAGTTCGCGCCGGTGCGGTCCATCTTGTTGACGAACGCCAGACGCGGCACGCCGTACTTGTTGGCCTGACGCCAAACGGTTTCCGACTGGGGCTGCACGCCACCCACGGCGCAATACACCATGCACGCGCCATCGAGAACACGCATCGAGCGCTCGACTTCAATCGTGAAGTCGACGTGCCCCGGGGTGTCGATGATGTTGATGCGGTGCTTTTGATAGTTGTTGGCCATGCCGGACCAGAAGCAGGTCGTGGCAGCCGACGTAATCGTAATGCCACGCTCTTGTTCCTGCTCCATCCAGTCCATCGTCGCCGCGCCATCGTGCACTTCACCGATTTTGTGGTTCACACCGGTGTAGAACAAAATGCGCTCGGTCGTCGTGGTCTTACCTGCGTCGATGTGAGCGCTAATACCGATGTTGCGGTAGCGCTCGATAGGGGTTGTACGAGCCACTTTAAGCCTCTTTCAATGTAGCCGCCATTTTTGAGGGGGCTACTAACACAAACGGGCGAGGCGCAATTTCTCATGCGCACCCGCCCCGGTTTCTGCTCTAGGTACTGCTTGCCAGCGTCAGAAGCGGAAGTGCGAGAATGCCTTGTTGGCTTCGGCCATGCGGTGAACTTCGTCACGCTTCTTCATGGCGCCGCCACGGCCTTCCGAGGCCTCGATCAGCTCACCTGCCAGGCGCAGGGCCATCGACTTCTCGCTACGCTTTTTCGCGGCCTCACGCAACCAACGCATCGCCAATGCCATACGACGCGACGGACGCACTTCGACCGGAACCTGATAGTTTGCACCGCCAACACGGCGGCTCTTGACTTCAACCACCGGCTTCACGTTACCGAGAGCGGTGTTGAAGACTTCCAGCGGATCCTTGCCCGCCTTGGTTTGGATCTGCTCGAAAGCACCATAAACGATGCGCTCTGCCACCGACTTCTTGCCGGCAAGCATGAGCACGTTCATGAATTTAGCGACTTCAACGTTGCCGAACTTCGGATCGGGCAACACTTCGCGCTTGGGGACTTCGCGACGACGCGGCATGATTTCTTCCTTAATTGATTCAGTTGGAGCCAGGCTCCAGGCCACCTACTAGCCATTCGCTGGCCGAGTGACCACTTACTCAGTGACGATGCACCACCATCACCGAACGTATATCCGCTAAGCCGCTTAGGCCTTCGGACGCTTCGCGCCGTACTTCGAACGGGCCTGCTTACGGTCCTTGACGCCTTGCGTGTCGAGGCTACCGCGCACCATGTGGTAACGCACACCCGGCAAGTCCTTCACACGACCGCCGCGAATCAGCACGACCGAGTGTTCCTGCAGGTTGTGGCCTTCACCACCGATGTACGAAATGACTTCGAAACCGTTCGTCAGGCGCACCTTGGCAACCTTACGCAGAGCGGAGTTCGGCTTCTTCGGCGTCGTGGTGTACACACGAGTGCACACGCCGCGACGCTGCGGGCAGTCCTGCAGTGCCGGGCTCTTGCTCTTGATTTGAGCAGAGGTGCGCGGCTTGCGGACCAATTGGTTAATCGTTGGCATTGTGATTTCCTAAACGTGTCAAAAGCATGAAAGCCAAGGCGGGCCGTCATGCGACCTTACTGCATACTCCCGGCTACCCCTGCGGATCATCCGCACCTAAACGCTTGATGCATAAGCACTTTGCATTAGGCACGGCCATGCCGCCGGAAAAACCGGAGCCTGCGACTATACCTGCGCCCCGCGCAAGTGTCAACGCACTTTCGCGTGTGTTTGCCTCGTAAGTCGTTGATTGTTAACGTCCAAACACAGGCCCAAACACAGGTTCACGCATCGATCCGAAGTCGGGATGGCGCCTGTCAAATTCAAGTCTTGCGACCCACATGTATGCAAACTACACTGCATACACTGCGAATTCACGCGCAAATATCCATACATAATACCGACATCGCTATGGAAAGCTCCCACGACACCCTGCGCGCCGCCTTCTGGAAGCCCGCCCTCTCGGCGGGCAAAGGGCCCCGATATCTGCGTCTGGCGAGCTTCATCGAGCAGTCCGTCGCCGACGGGCGTCTGCGCCCCGGTGACCGGTTGCCGGCCCAGCGGGAACTGGCGTCGTGGCTGGGTATCGATTTCACGACGGTCACGCGCGCCTACAATCGTGCGCGCGACCGTAACGCCATCGAAGGCCGCGGCCCGCTCGGCACATTCGTGAGCACGCCGCGCGTGGCCCTCGATCAGGTGCTGGACCTGGGCATGAACATTCCGCCCGCGCCCGCCGGGCTGTTCCTCGGCGAACTGTTGCAAAAGGGCATGGACGACGTGCTGCGTCACACCGACGCTTCCAGGCTCATGGCCTATCAGTTAGGTGATGGCGGTGTGGCGGACCGCCAGGCGGGCGCGCTGTGGCTCACACCGATGCTCGGTGAGCTCGACCCTGTCGACGTGCTCGTCTGTCCCGGCGCCCAGGCCACGTTGGCCGCGTTGCTGCTCATGGATACTGCACGCGATGAAACCCTCCTGTGCGAGCCGATCATTTATCCGGGCGTTCGCAGTGCGGCCCGCTCGCTCGGACGCCCCCTGGTAAGCGTCGCCGTCGACGACGACGGCATGCTACCCGACGCCCTTGCCGCGTCCGCCCGACAGCACCGCGCGCGCCTCGTCTATCTGAACCCGACGCTTCAGAACCCCACCACACGCACCATGCCCGAGCGCCGCCGCCACGAGCTGATCGCGCTTGCCGAGCAACTCGATCTGACATTTATCGAGGACGATCCGTACTGGCGCCTCAGCCCGGATGCCCCACCGCCCCTGGCCCGTCTCGCGCCGCATCGCGTTCACTATATTTCGACGCTGTCGAAATGCCTCACCCCCGGCCTGCGCACCGCCTATGTCAGGCTTGCCAACGGACGCGCACGCGACCCCTTCCTGAGCACGCTGCATTCCTTCGCGCTGATGGCCCCGCCCCTGATGGCGGGGCTGGCCACCCAGTGGATTCATGACGGGACGGCAGATCGCATCATGAACGGCGTGAAGGAAGCCGCCGCGCAACGTCAGGCGATCGCCGCCGACATTCTCGGGGACGGCCTCACCTCACCGGTTCAGGGCATTCATCTCTGGCACGCCCTGCCAGCGCCCTGGACCGCCCGCGAGCTGACCATCGCCGCGCGCGCCGAGGGATTGGCCGTCACCCCTGCCGACGCCTTTTGCCTCACATCCGATGCCCCTAACGCCATCCGCATCTCGCTGGGCGGGGTGCGCGACCCCGAACGTCTGGCAAGCGCGCTCCGGCGCTTGCGCTCGTTGCTACGCGAAGCGCCGCCGAGCGTGCGCGCCGCCATCGTCTGACGGCTCGGGCACGCGCGTCGGGATTGCAAACGAAGGCGTCCCGACACGACAGCCCGAATCCGGACAGCGGGAATACTCCGGCCACCACGGGCAACGCCCCGTGCCCCAACTGGAGTGACGACGATGCATGTTTCGCTTGGAGAATGGTTGACGACCGCCCTGACGTTCACAAACGGGTGGACTGTGCCCACCGGGCACACCTGGAATCTCGCGACGACGCTCACGCGCGTCGCCTCGGCACCGAGTCGCCTCGGTTTGACGAGTGCCCCGACGAGCAGGCCGTCGCTCGATTGGGTCCAGCCTTCGCACCGCCCACCCGTCACGCGCGCCCGGGTTTTCGCCGAGCGACTGTCGGACGTACGGCCGATATGCGTGGTGGGTAGTCGGGACGACGGGGAGAATTGCCTGCTCGACCTCCCGGCGGACGTGCACCTCGATGTGAGCGCGACACGCCTCATGCTGGCGGGCTGCGAAGCGTCGCTGCCCGCCGGATTGCGCGAGGCGCTGACCGAAGACGGCCGCAACACCCGCTCACTCGAGCAGCGCTTCTTCGAGGCGCACGCCGCCGAATCGCAAGGTCCGTACGCCGTACCCGCACTGGTGCGTCGTCTGAACAAGCGTCTGAATCAGCTATTGCCGGGGTGGCAACGACTGCTGCGCAGGACGAACGCGTACCTCGAAGTGCCGCAACTCACGTTCCAACGCGTGATCACCAGCGAGCAGGAAGCCCGCCGCCACGGCATTCGGGTGCCGTTCACTCACCCGGAACTCCATGTGCCCGTCGGCGAACCCGTGGTGCACGACGCCATGCTCGGCGCGTACCTGCGAATTCCGGCCGATGGCGTGACCCATACGTTGTTCGTCTCGTTATCCGTCCCACAGACCCTCGAATTGACCGGGCAGACGCCGCAAGCGCATGCCGCGGCACGGTTTGGCGACCTGTTTGGCGATATCCCGGCGCACTTTCAGACGTCGAACCTGCGAATGCGCACCGTGGCGCCGTGCGACAATCTCGTTCAGGCACTTGCCGAGCATCTCCACCTGGGTCACCAACGTTATCGCGAGTTCGCCTATGGCGCGACGCGTGAATCCCTGACGCCGGCATCGCATTCGCAAGCTCGCCAGCGCCTCTGCCCGTCGCCGCTACGGACCGGGACATCTACGCCGAGCCCGGTCGCCCCCGACTTTCCCGCCGTCGCCCCATCGACCTCGACGCCGAAGCCCGCGCCGACATCGACCGCGAGCGCGGCCGAGGGCGCGCTGGCGCCGCCACGTCGACGCCCGTCGCGACACGACAATCCGTCGTTGCGGGAACTCGAATGGGCGATCGCCGAGCTGGAGCGGCTCGACACGCTATACACGGTGCAGGGTCGCCCGCGCTACGGCTGATGCGGTCCGGTCAACGCGAACCGGGGCGCCCCGTCGCAACGACCGGATGAACCTCCGATTAGCGCCCGATGCACGCCCGATGAACGCCCGATGCACGCCCGATGAACGCCCGATGAACGCTGGATGAACCGCGAACGGGGATGGCGGACAGGAAAACGGACGAGCCTGCGAGTCAAGCTATCAATTCCGCTAGCCGTTTCTGTCGTGTCAGGCGTAGCCGCTGTCACTCGCCACGTTTTGCGCGGCGCGGCGAATTCGTACACTCCCACATTTCGGCGGTAGCATTGACGCCATTCGTCCAGACACGAGTTCCCTCCCCGCCATGCAGGCAAGTTTCGAGAAAGACAGCATTCTGGTGCTCGATGTCGACGGCACGCTGACCGATTCGGTACGTATCCACCAGCGCGCACTGCTCGGCGCCATGGAGTCCCTGGCATTCGAGGCACTGAATACGGACTGGGGCAGCTACCCGCACCACACCGACACCGGCATTCTGATCCACGCACACGTGGAGAATGGCCGCGCATTGCCGCTGCCGCACGACCTGGCCCGTTTCGAGCACGAAATCGACGAACGTTTCACCGCCTTGCTCAATGCTCACGGTCTGGCCGAAATTCCCGGCGCACGCGCGTTCGTCGAGGCAGCCCACCGTTCGCGATGGGGCGTGGTGTTCGCCACCGGCGGCATTCGTCAGGTGAGTCACCGCAAGCTGCGCTCGGTTGCCATCGACTACACCGACGCGATGCTGATCACGGCGTCCGAGTACAGTTCGCGCGAGCAGCTCGTGGCCGAAGCGATCAAGCGTGCGCAGGCCGGCTATGGCATCACGCGTCCGCGCGCCGTGGTTTCGATCGGCGACGGCATGTGGGATTTGAAAGTCGCGCGCCAGCTCGGCATCGAATTCGTCGGCATCGGCTCGAAGCGCCAGCGCTCACCGTTGCTCGACGAGGGCGTACCGGTCTACGACGACATGTGGGACGCCATGCACTGGCTCAACCCGGGCCGCGGGCGCGCGTCAGGTATTCGCTTGGCGTCACGCCCATAAACCGACGGAACATGGTGGAAAACGCGCTGGGGGTGTCGTAGCCCACTTCCAGCGCGACCTGCGTAATGGGTCGTCCCGCGCCCAGCAACGGCAACGCGCCCAGCAAACGCATCTGTTGACGCCACTCCCGGAACGGCAACCCGAACTCCGTCATGAAGCGACGCTCGAGCGTGCGGCTCGACGCCCCGACCTCGACCGCCCAGTCCTGAAGACTGCGCGCGTCTGCGGGGGTACTCAGGTAGGTGTCGAAGATCTTGCGCAAACGCGCGTCGCGGGGCACCTGCAAGTGAAGCGGCGAGTCGCTTTTCCACTCCACCTCCTGAAGCAGCAGCGCGATCACGAGCGCATCCTTGCCATGCGGCGACCCGTCAGGCGGCAGTGTCATCGCCCGCAGAATCAGCTCTCGCAATAGCGCCGAGACACGAATGGCCACAGGGGTATCGGGTGCCGACATGCCGCAGCGCGCCGCGTCGACATACACCGTGCGCATCTCGACTTTGCCGCGCATGCGCACTTCATGCGTAACATCCGCAGGAATCCACAGCGCCCGCTGCGGGGGAATGACCCAGAACGACGTATCCGTGCGGACTTCGAGAATCCCGGCGCTGGCATACATCAATTGTGCGCGTCGATGGCTGTGCGGCCGTACCACGTGGCCATCCGGGTAGTCTTTCGCCAACACGTCGACCGGACGGTCGTGAGCCTGAAACGCCAGGGGTATCTCACCGGTGATCGGCATGGGAACCAGGTCTCTCAATAGGCACAAGGGAGCAAAAAACGGCAGGACGACAGAACGAACAGGCGACGACGCCACAAGCGTAACATCGCGCCCGCGCACCCACCAAGCCGAACCAGGCTGAACCAGGCTGAATCCGGCCCCGAGTCCCTTACGGCGCCACCGTCGAAACGACGGGCATGCGCAAACCCGAAGTCTCCACCCGGCGCGCACCGCTCAAAACGGTTTGACGACGACCAGCGCAACGATCCCCGCCATGGCCGCCAACCCCACGGGCAACGCGCGCGCAAACACGTTCGACGGCGCCGAATCAGTGTTCAGGCCCTGACGATCCATGCGACGCAGCGTCGCCGACAAGCGTCCGTGCAACGCGGACACAACGATGACCAGCACCAGCTTGGCCATGAACCATGGGGCATGCCACCAGTTGCCCATGATGGCAAGCACGGGCCCTGTGATCCAGACCACGCCCAACGCCGGAGATGCCATGGCGTAATCTGCGCGCCGCGCAACGCGACGCCATTCCGTTTGCGCGAGGCGAGCGCCAAACGCCATCGTCACCAAGCCTGCGATAAACACGATGACGGCGATCAGATGCAGCGCCTTGATCCATAGATAGAGCATCGCCCGTCTCCTGAAGGCCGCGAATGATTATTTCCATCTAAGCAAGAGTTGCTTGTGATTAGTCGCCTTTATCACGAAGAGTCACATTAATACACTGCAACTGTCGACGATGAATAACACATCGCCCCCTTCAAAAGACAGGAGAAAACATCATGAAGCGCACCCTGATTACCTCGGCTCTGGTTTCCGCAATGCTGGCAGTCTCGGCTGGCTCCGCATTCGCCAGCGACGCATTCGACGGCCCCTCGGAATTCTCGTGGGTGCCCCAGACCAGCGCCCTGAGCCGTGCCCAGGTCCGTGAAGCACTCGTTCAGGCTCAGCAAGCCGGTCTCGTGGTTCAGCACGACGCCGTGTACCCGAAGGCGGCCCCGAGCGCCCAACCGGCTGTAACTAGCGCCGCAGTGACCGCGGGTTCGGTTGGCGGTCTGCCGCGCGCTGGCGCGACCTACTTCGGTTCGTAATGTAACTCGTCGCGCCGCGCGTCTCTTCTTTGACGAGAGACCGCGGCGCGACGCGCGTTCTGCGCATAACGACGCACCGGCTGTCCGGTGCACAGTGTGATCTCCGGTCTTTCCCGACCTAAGACTCCTGTCGCTGTGCGTAGCGGTTTGACGCACAGGACTTTGCCCGTCGCCTCGGTGACGGGCTTTTTTAGCGGCAGGCAGGTACGAGCGCCAGTTCGTCGCGCATTGCCCCGCGTCAAAGACAGAAGCCCGCCGAAGCGGGCTTCCTTGTTTTGCGTCGCGCCGTTTACAAAGATGACTTGGCAAACGACTTGACGAGGAATTCGAGCGCGCGGCCGTGCGCCAGCGCCGCCGACGGCTGGTGATACGCCCCGCGGGCCCAGCAGTTGAAGCCGTGATCGGCCTGCGGATACACGAACACTTCGGTGTTCGGGCGCGACTTCACCGCGTCGCTGACCTGGGTGACGATATCCGGCGTGATGTGCGAATCGAGCGCGCCGTAGTGAAATTGTGTCGGCACGTTCAGATTGGCCGCTTCGCTCAGATAGTTGTGGATGCCTCCGCCGTAGTACGGCACAGCGGCGTCGACCTGCCCGCGTGCAGCGCTCAGATACGAGAGCAGACCACCGAAGCAGTAACCGATGGCGGCGACTTTGGCGCCGGCATCGAGCTTGCTGCGAAGCGCCTTGACCGTCGCACCGACGTCTTTCACGGCCTTCTCGACGTCCACAGACTTGCGCAGCTCCATCGCGCGGCTCAAGTCCTCGCCCGCATAGCCCAGTTCGATACGCGGAGCCGCGCGCCAGAAGATGTCCGGCGCCAGCACCACATAGCCGTCCATCGCATACTGGTCGGCCACTCCACGAATGTGTTCGTTCACACCGAAAATTTCCTGCACCAGCACAACGCCTTGCGCGTTTGCCGTCTTACCCGTCGGTGGCAATGCCAGATAGGCATCGAAGGCGCCGTCCACGGTTTCGACTTTGATCCATTGACTGTTCGACACGGAAATTGCTCCATCAATTGGGGGGAAATGCCTGCGTCTTGCCGTCCTGCATCACCCGGGGGGCGCAACATCGGGAGACGGCCCGACACGAAAACGCCGGTTCAGTATAGGGATTTTTCTTCGGATGCACAGCCAGCGAAAAGGCCCGCCACGTAAAGCTGCGCGACGCTCGTTCGGACAAGCGGCCCGGCCGCGGCGCCCGCCGCGTATGGCGTGGGCGTGAAGTCCTTGCCCGTCGTTTCAGCAACCGAACCCGAGCGGGATCGCGCCCCTTGCGCGCTTGCACAATCCGTCGACGTCAGCCGACCAGTGCGGCTTCGAGCACCTTTGCCACGCCACCGAATCCGGCGACCTGCGATGAATCGATGCCATACAGCGCGCTTAGCGATGGCCCCGGATTAAGGAAGTCCACGCGCACGTCATCCGCCGACGCCGCCCACACCATCACCTTCAATGGCAACTCCAGCCCCGCGTGCGGGTTCGCCTGCATGACCGGCGTGCCCCCTTTGGGATTACCGAAAAGCACGAGCCGCGTCGGCCGCAACGACGTCCCTGCGGCGCTGGCCGCAGCACTTTGGTCGATGTCGGCGAAAATCGTCATGCCATGCTGCCTGAGCGCATCGATCACGCGCGCAAGCGTGGCGTAGAAATCCACCGGGCTTCGCAACGACGTGACGGTGGCGGGATGCGCGAAGCCGGAAGGCTCACGCATTTGCGTTGCATCGGATGTCATGAGGGCTCCTCGAACACTGAGGGAGGATAGACGGCGACGCCCGCGCCGAGTTCTGCGCGGCAACCTCGCCAGTGTAACGCCGCACCGATACCCGCATGCGCAACGACACCCGCAGGCGCCGGCACGACGGCCTCGCATCCCGCCTTACAAGCCGTTACTTCCCGCCGGTGCGCGACACGTTGCGCGTTACGCTTGACCCCGTCGTTCGATACCTGCAACGAACCCAATTGATACGGAGTCCATATGATAAAGATGTCCTGGCGAAAGATGGCGAGCGGCCTTTCCCTGTTCGTCGCGATGACGGCGGCAGTGACGAACGCCGGCGCCGCCACAGCGAGCGCCGACGCCCTCCCCCCCGCTGCGCCGCCTGCCACGGCAACGCGCATCGATCGTCACCCCGACGAGATGCCACCGCCGCCGACCGGCCCGCGCTTTGGTGGTCCGCAAGAGCATTGCCCGTTGGGGTCAGCTGGGCCGATGGGCGCGCGTGGTCCCGGCTTCGGTCCCGGCTTCGCTGCGGCGCGCACCATCGAGGAGATCGCGCATCTCTACCGGGTCGGCGGGCATCCCGAGTCCGTATTGCCGTTCTACCGGGAAACGCTCTCGCAGACGCGCGACCCCATGCTGCGCCGCCACTTGCGCGAAGCCATCGCACGGGAGGCATTGAAGCCTGCCGACACCACGGCGGCGATTACCACGCTGCGCGCGCAGCTAAACGAAGATCTCGCCGCGCTAACGCCCGCCGAAACCAGACGTCGTTAGGACATCGTCGTCACGCACGCCCCCATGCCAAGTGGAAGACCGTCGGGTGTTCAACGCAGCCCCATCGCATCAGAAGGTGTACTTCGCGCCTGCGTTGACAAGCACGCCGCGCGCGCCGCCGGTGCCGAAACTCTTTTGGTAGGACACGCGGCCATAAAGCGAGAAACTGGGGCCTTGCGTGCTGTTCACGCCGAGCGAGAACAGCATCGCATCGCCGTACTTCCCTGACGTGAACGTCGCGTTCGACACCTGCACGTTGGTACCGCCGACGAAGGCGTGAACGACGTCGAAGCCGAAGTACGGCGTCACGCGTCCGGTGCTGATGTCGAACGCACGCGTGAGCCGCACGCCGAGTCGCCCGGTCACCTGGTTTTGCGCGCCGATGTTCACGGCAAGCCCATCGGCGTCGACAACGTTATCGAAGCCGAGATGCTGCCCCACGAACTGCAACTGCGGCTCGAGACTCATCCCGTACGGGAGTGCCAGCGGATAGCCGCCCTCGATGGACGCCGCATAACTGTTCCCGCGCATCGGCGCCACGTCGCCCCGCGCGTCGGTCGTGGTGCGGCCATTGAACCAGCCGACCGAGACGATGCCGTCGACGTACCATCCCTTCTGGCTCTGATAAGTGCCATATCCATAGAGCCGATAAGTGCTCGCGCGCGTGGAACTCGGCCCGTCGATGGCGTTCGGGTCGTAGTGCAGCCACCCCATCGAGCCTGCGGCACCAAAGCGCCACGTGCCGTCCTCGGTGAAGCGCTTGAACAAATTGCCGCCCACCTGAATGGCCCCGTAGTCGGCGCTCATGTCGTAACCGAAAGCCTGAAAGCTCTGGTTGGAACGATATTTGAAGCCGCCGCCGTAGCCGCGCAGGAACATCTCGCCGGAGCCACGGTCACGGCCCAGTTCGCGATCGTCGCGCACTTCGCCCAGACGTCGGTGCAAGGAGTCGATGTCCATCAACCCGGCCTGCAGAAACGCCACCGGCGCGCTCAGATATGACGCCACTTGCGGCGCCACCTGACGGCGCGCGTCCGGCGGCACCGGGTCGTCGATTTCCCCGCCCGGATTGCCGGGCTCCTCCGGATCGACCGGCCCTTCCGGTTCCACATAGGCGCTTTGCAGTCGATAGTCCCAATGTCCGGTTCCCGTACTCACGAGATTCTGCGAGCCCTCGGCAGTCCCGTGGGCCGATCCTGGGCCGTAGGCATACAGGCGGTATTCATAGGGCGAGTTCGGTCCAACGACATAGCCGCCTGCGAGCCGGAAGGCGTTGAACGTCGAAGCCCCCGCCACCTGCACCACCGAAATCCCCTCGTCGTTCGTGATCACGCCGCTGGGCGAGGTCAGGCTCCCGGGGCTGCCCGAGGTCGGTTTGATTTGCAGCAGCGTCGTGCCGCTGGCCGAGCCCTGAATGAGCAACCGGTCACTGTACTGATTCGACAGCGCGCCGCCTTCGTTCAGATACGTGTTGAGCGCCACCGTACCGTTATTGCCCGCATAGCTGTTACCGATGCTCACGTTGCGGTACGAGCCCTGGCTCGTCGGCGCCGAAGTGAGCTGCGACGTGACCGGGAAATCGATCAGGCTGTTCGAGTTGTTCAGCTCGGTCACGTTGGATGTTGCCATCACGTGCCAGACGCTGTTATTGCTCAGATTCACGACGGACGTGCTGTTGGCGTCGGTATAGATTCGACCGGTCAGCGTGGAGTGGCTTGCGTCCAGATTCAGGGTGGCGCCGAGTCCCGAGCGGGTGGTCGCATTGATCGCACCGCCGCCGCCGCTGAGCGTCGAATTGACGAGGTTGACGTTGGCGATGCCCCCATAGGCCCACAGCGCGACACCGGTGTCCGACGTCACCGTCGTGTCCTGCAACGTCATGTTGTAGCCACCGGCACGCAACGGCGCCGCACGGCTGCCCGATACCAGCGCGAGGGACGGTGCGGGGATGTCGCTGCCGAGTTCGGTCGGCGCCGCAGGAATCGGCGTATCGATGGCAAGTGGCGGCGGCGGGTCGCCCGACGGCAGCAGCGGTGTCGTAGGGGGCATGGACGGCAACCCCGGCGTCGGGGCGGACACTGTCACGCCGGTAATGGATGCCGGCGCGTCGAACACGATGGCGGCGGTGTTCGTGCCCGACGCACGAATCGTTGCCCCCGTGGCATTGAATTGCCCGCCGTTCTGAATGCGCACGGCGTACGCGTTGGTGCCCGACGTGGTGATCGACGTGCCTGCCCCGGTCGCCGTGCTTCTCAGCAAATTGACCGTGCCGGCATTGGCGTAAATGCCATATGTGCTGGCCTGATCCGTCGTGATCGAGCCGCCGGCGAAATTGGTCGTGCTCCCCGTCCATCCATAGATGCCATAGGCCTGTGTGCCATGCGTCGCGATGGCGAAGTCCGACAGGTTCACGGTGGCGGCGCCGCTGCCCGAGAGCAGGCCGTATGCCGCCTGCCCCTGCGTCGTGATGGAGCCCCCGCTGAGCGTGGCCGTCGTGCTTCCGGAGATCCACATGCCGTAGGCCTGCGTGCCGAGCGTGCTCACGGCGACCTGCGAACCGGTGACAGTGGACGTGCCATTCACGAGCAAACCGTAGGTGGCATTCTGCGTCGTCGACAGGCTCAGCCGATTGAGATTGCCGAATGCCGTGCCAATGCGCACCGCGTGGCTGCCCGCACCGGTCGTCCGGACCGTCACGGTCCCGGCCGTTGCCGTATCCGTATTCGTATTGAGCGTGCCGCCCGACTCGGCATTGAGCCCGAGCGCACCGGCCACGCCGGTCTGGATCAGCGAGTTGCCGTTGATGGTGGCGGTCGATCCGTTGTAGACCTGCACGCCGCCCGCCCCCGACACCTTGGCCCCGTTGGCGGTGATCGTGGAATCCGTGAGCGTAATGTTGCTGCCGCCCCAGGAACGCACGCCCCAGCTGTCCTGACCGTTCACCGTGATCGAGGTGTCACGCAGAATGATCGTCGAGGTGGCCCCGTACGGTCGCATGCCGTCCGCGCCGGCGCCGTTGGTTTCGATGGTGACATTCGCCCCTGTGAGCAGGGAACTGCCTGAAGCCGCCTGCGGCATATAGACGCCATGCACCCCGGCGCCATTGCCCTTTAGCAGCACGCCCGCCGAACTGGCGACGATGTCGACAGTGCCGTGGGCAATATAGAGTGCGTCATTGGGCGCACCGAACTGGTAGTCGGAGGTGATCGCCACTTGCCCCGGCGTGCCGAGATTCGGATTGATCGTGACGCTCGCGCCGCGAAACACCGAAACGCCTGCCCCGCCGAGGTGCGTCGGATACGGCGGCTCAGGATGAATCGTCACGCTGCCCTGAATCACGCCTACGGGCACGACACTGCCATCGTAAAACTGCTCGTCCTTCAGGTTGCTACCCGAGGTAATGACCGGATCCGGATACTGCTGCGCCCTGACATCAGTCACAGAGAAGAACACCAGAGAGACTGCCACCGCAAGGGGGTGAAGACGCGGGGTGCGTTCGCGCATGGCGTGAGTCACTGTAGCTCCTTGGGAAAGGGAGACAAGCGGACACAACGAAAGCCGTACGAAGTCAAACGAAGCAATACGAAGTACTACGAATCTGCCATCGAAATATCGAATGGCGTTGCTGACGGATTAATGTCCGCGCGTTGGTAAACACTAAACCAATCGCCATGAAAATCACAGCGCAATGGCATCTCGAAACGCCGCGGATGCAGGGATTGCCGAGATTCAGGAATTTAAATTGTTAGTTTCGGCATGCTTATCGTAATTTTAATTACCGAAGCGTTGCTTTATCGCCTATTTTATCGGCCTCTGCGCAATGCGCCGAAGCATCTACGCTGCGCTCGCTAGGCCGCGCGCATGACGTTCTCGTTCCACTTCGGCAACCAGTCGAGCAGAAACGCCGCGAAACCTTCCGCGGCCGGCGACGCCGCACGCGAGAGCGGGCGGTACACGCACACCTGACGAATCGTCTCCGGCGCGATCACCCGGCGCATTTCCAGCCCGAACGCATTCGCCAGCGCCGCCACGTAGCCCGGCGTGAGCGTCGCGGCGAGTCCTTGCGACGCCACGCCGAGCGCCGTCGTCACGTTATCGACGACATCGATGGACGTGATGCGCGCATCGGGCGGCGCGGACACGCGCATCTGTGCGACGCTGCGCTCGTGATCGCGCCCGGCGGCGACGAGCGGCGTGTCGCGCAGGTCCGTCCACTTCACACGTCGGCGGCGCGCGAGCGGATGCTGCGGCGCACACCACAACACCCACGGACTGTCGAACGCCGGCGTACCGGCCACATGCGCGCCCGTCGCGCGATTCGGGCCAATGGCAATGTCGAGATCGCCGTTGGCGACATGATCGATAAGCGCATCGACCGGCGTATCGACCACGCGCACCACCACCTTCGGACGCGACGCCGTGTACGCCCGAATCGCGGCGGGCAACGCCATGCTCGCCAGCACGAGCGGCGCCCCGACGCGCACGATACCGGCGGCACGATTGCGCAGATCGTCGGCGGTCTTCTCGGCGGCCTGCACATGCCGCAACACCGATTCGGCCGACGCGAGGAAATCCCGGCCCGCACTCGAGAGCGCCACACGTCGCGTGGTGCGATCGAAGATACGAAAGCCGAGCACCGACTCCAGTTCCGCCACCAACTGGCTCACTGCGGAGGATGTCAGGCCCAGGCGATTGCCCGCCTCGGCGAAGCTGTGTAATTCGGCGATGGCCACCAGGGCTTCGAACTGGCGCAGCGTAACGCGGGTCAGGGGCATAGCGTTTCGATTATCAAGTTTCACTTACGAATGGACCAGAATCGATTGATTGTTCCGCAAAGGGACGTCGCCCACAATCGATTTTCAAAATTCCCCCAATGAATCCATTCAGCATCGAGACGGAGCCAGCCGCATGCATCGAGCCGCAACGCGCCCCCTGTTTTCTCACGTCGACGCCTACCCCGGCGACCCCATCCTCAGTCTGAACGAAGCCTTCGGCCACGATCCCCGGCCGCACAAGGTCAATCTGTCGATCGGCATCTATTTCGACGACGAGGGTCGCCTGCCGGTCATGCAGGCCGTGCGCGAGGCGGAAGCGGCGGTGCTCTCCGATATCGGCCCACGCCCCTACCTGCCGATGGCGGGCAGCGCGCTGTACCGCAACGCCGTGCAGGCCCTCGTCTTCGGCGAGGACAGCGACGCGCGACGCGAACAACGCATTGCGACGCTGCAAACGTTGGGCGGCGGCGGTGCACTGCGCGTGGGCGCGGACTTCCTGAAGCGCTACTTCCCCGCGAGCACCGTGTGGATCAGCGACCCGAGCTGGGACAACCATCGCGTGGTGTTCGAGAGCGCCGGTTTTCCGGTTCAGTCCTACCCCTATTACGACGACGCCACCGGCGGCCTGCGCTTCGACGCCATGCTGCAGACCCTCGCCGCACTGCCGCCGCACAGCATCGTGCTGCTGCATGCCTGCTGCCACAACCCGACGGGCGTCGATCTCTCGCACGCACAGTGGCAGGCGCTTGTGCCCGTGCTGCACGAGCGTGGTCTGATCGCCTTCGTCGACATGGCGTATCAGGGATTCGGCGACGGCCTCGATGCGGACGCCTTCGCCGTACGCGTGCTGACCGACGCCGGGGTGCCAACGATCGTGGCCAACTCCTTCTCGAAGAACTTCTCCCTGTATGGCGAGCGTTGCGGCGCGCTGTCGGTGGTGTGTGCCACGGCGGACGAGGCCTCGCGCGTATTCGGCCAACTCACCGGCACCGTGCGAGCGAACTACAGCAATCCGCCCACGCACGGCGCGCGGCTCGTCGCGCAAGTCCTCACCACGCCTTCGCTGCGACGTGCGTGGGAAACCGAACTCGACGGCATGCGCGAGCGCATCGCCACGATGCGCTCGCAGATCCACGCGCGGCTCGCCCCGCATGTCGACGGCGAAGCACTGTCTCGGTATATCGCGCAGCGCGGCATGTTCACCTACACGGGGCTGTCCCCGGCACAGGCCGACACGCTGCGCGAGTCGCACGGCGTATATCTGCTGCGCTCGGGCCGCATGTGTGTGGCCGGTTTGAACACGCGCAACGTCGACACCGTCGCGCAGGCCATCGCCCGGGTGCTGACACAGTAAGGCGTCACACAACACCGCAAGCAAACCGGCGACCATGCCCGCCGCAAGGTGCATGCAACACCGATAAAACAACGACTGGAGACAACATGAACACTGCCTCGGCTGCCGGCGTTCGCATCGAACGGGACGCCCCCTCACACACCTGGCGCGCGGTGATATCGGCGTCGATCGGCAACGCGCTCGAATGGTTCGATCTGGTCGTGTACGGCTTTTTCGCCGTCACGATCGCGAAGCTGTTTTTCCCGGCGCACGACGACACGACCTCGCTGCTGCTGACGCTGGGCACCTTCGGCGTGTCGTTCTTCATGCGCCCCCTGGGCGCCATCGTGATTGGTGTCTACGCGGACCGACGCGGGCGTCGCGAAGCCCTGACACTGACCATTTTGCTGATGATGGCGGGCACCGCCATCATCGCGTTCATGCCGACGTATGAAACCATCGGCGTGCTCGCCCCCATGGGCATTGTGCTCGCGCGCATGATTCAGGGCTTCTCGGCGGGCGGGGAATTCGGCAGCGCCACAGCGTTTCTCGCCGAACATGCGCCGCAGCGGCGTGGTTTCTTCGCGAGCTTTCAGGTCGCCAGTCAGGGACTGACGACCTTGCTCGCCGCCGGTTTCGGCGCGGTCCTCACGAGCACGTTGTCCCCGGAGCAGATGCAGAGCTGGGGGTGGCGCGTGCCGTTCCTGTTCGGTCTGCTGATCGGCCCGGTGGCGTATTACATTCGTCGCCATGTGAGCGAGACGCCCGAGTTTCTGGAAGCCGAACCCACGCAAACGCCGCTGCGAGACACGCTGGAGCATCAGAAGATGCGTCTGCTGCTGGCGGTCGGCGCCGTCGTCGTTGCCACGGTGTCGACCTATCTGGTGCTGTACATGCCGACGTACGCGATCAAGCAATTGGGACTGCCCGCATCGGTCGCCTTTGCCGCCACCGTGGCGACCGGCATCGTGCAGATGTTCCTGTCGCCCATCGTGGGTGCGTGGTCGGATCGGGTGGGACGGGCGCGGCCGATGATGATTGCCGCCGCCTTGTTGCTCGTCTCGATCTGGCCGATGTTCTGGCTGCTGTCGACGTATCCGAGCTTCGGCATGATGCTTGCGCTGCAAACGTTGCTGGGCGTGCTGATGACGATCTACTTCGCCCCGCTGCCGGCGCTGGCATCCGAGATCTTTCCGGTGAAGACGCGCACGACGGGCCTGTCGCTCTCGTACAACCTGTCGGTCACGTGCTTCGGCGGCTTCGCCCCGTTCATCCTGACGTGGCTGATCAACGCGACGGGCAGCAAACTCGCGCCGAGCTTCTATATGATGGCGGCCGCCGCCGCAGGACTGATCGCGCTCAGCCAGATGTATCGGCGCACCGGCGTGCGCTGATCCGGCATCGAACGACGGTCGAACGTCCAACAAAAACGGGGCGCCGCGAGGGCGCCCCGTTTCATTTTTCCGCACGACCAGACTGCTGCGTACTGCGCGTATTGAGTATTGGCGTATTGGCGTATTGGCGTATTGCGGCGACCTACGATAACTCGCTACGGCTCACTGCAGATACAACCCGTGCACCCGCCCGAAGAGGCGGGTCAGTCCGAGCAGCGCATCGATGTTCGGTGTCGGCACGGCCACGCGCTGACCGATCTCGCGCACCACGCTCACCAGCGCGTCGAGTTCGATCGGGCGGTTGGCTTCCACGTCTTGCAACATCGACGTTTTGAACGCGCCCAGCTTCGCTGTTACCCGATGCCGGTCTTCCGGCGACTGGTCGATCACGCAACCGATCTTCGCACCGATCGTCGCCGCTTCGCGCATGGCCGCCGAGCAAAACTCGCGCACCAGCGGGTCGTCCAGCAAGCGGTCGATGGTCGCGCCCGTCATGGCGGATACCGGGTTCATCGTCAGGTTGCCCCAGAGCTTGTACCAGATATCCAGCCGGACATTCTCCGAGGCCTTCGCCTCGAACCCCGCGCGCTCGAGCAATCCCGCCAGACGTTGCACACGCTCGCTCGTGCCCCCTGACGGCTCACCGATGATGAGGCCCCGTCCCATCTTGTGATCCACCAGTCCCGGCTCGGGCGTGGAGGCGCTTGCGTGCACCACGCAACCGATCACGTTCGCCAGCGGGATCGCCGCACCGATGGCGCCCTGCGGATCGACGCTCGCGAGCGGCGCGTCGCCGAACGGCGCCACGCCCTTGCAGAACCACCAGGGCACGCCGTTCATCGCAGGCAAGACCAGCGTTTGCGGGCCGAGCAACGGCACGACCGCCGAGGCGACCTGCGACAGCGCGGGTCCCTTCACCGCGATCACGACCAGATCCTGCTGGCCAAGTTTGGCGGCGTCTTCCAACGGATGCGCGGCAGCCACTGGCGCCGTGGCCAGCGCCTCGCCCTGCTTGACCCGCCAGCCGCGCTCGCGCAGCGCCGCGAGCGTTGCCCCGCGCGCGAGCGCGCTGACCTGCGCCTCGCCCGCAGCAGCCAGCTTCTGCCCGATCAGGCCACCGATGGCGCCCGCACCAATGATCGTCACCTTCATGCGCTTTTTCCCTTGATCCGTTGCTCTGGTTGCTGTGCCGCGAGACGATAGTTTTCCCTGAACCGCTCCGGCACACGTTCATCGACACCCAGCGCCACACGGCGCACTTCAGGACTGTCGCCCGGCGAGTGCCCCACACCGAGCGCCGCCGCACGCGGCGCGTCGATCTGCACCACGCGCCCGGCAAGACGCCCCACCCCCGTAATCTCGCACTCGACCAGATCGCCCGCTTCCACCGAACGCGAATGGCAGGGCGTGCCCATCAATATCACGTCGCCCGGCAGCAGCGTGATATGGCGGGCAATATCCGCAATCACATAATGCGGGCCCCAAATCGTTTCGTCGCCGATATGGGCTTCCTGCACCACGCGCCCGTTGCGATAGGTCCGCAGCGTCTGCTCGAACAGGTTCACGCCGCGCACGATACCCGGTCCGATGGGCAGCAGCGTATCCGCCCCTTTGACCCGCAGCATCGATCCCTGATCCGTATCGCGAAAGTCCTGCAATCCCATATCCAGCGCCGCACAGAAACCTTCGATGTAATCCCACGCCTCGTCGGGCAGCACATTGCGACACGTTCTCCCGATCACCACCGCGTATTCGCTCTCGTAGTTCAGATACCGGCAATCCGCCGGCTTCAGAATCTGGCCGCCATGTCCGTTGAGCGACGTGGGCGGCTTGGTGAAATACGTCGGGGTATCGGTGGGCTTCGGCCGGTTACGCGTCTCCATGCTACGCGAGCGATAGGAGATGTGCACCGCAATGATTTTCGAGGGATTGACCGGCGGCAGATGCGTGAGCGTTTGCGAATCGTCCGGATCGACCAGACGTCCGTCGTCCAGGCGCAGCATGCCCCGATCGTCGCCGGACTCGACGAGGGTGCCCCAGAATGCGCTGCCGCCCAGCAACACGTGGCGACGCTCCACGCGCGGACCGCGCATTACGGCGGGCAATTCGCGCAAGGGAAATTCGAAATCCATGGTCTCGTCTCGTCAGATAGTATCGAACCAGATATGCACGTTGCCCGTGCCGCGCGCGTTCTCGTAATCGGACAGTACGGTGCCCGCGCTTCGGCACTGCGGGCCGCCCAGCGCACCGACCATCTGCAAGTAATGCGCGCCGTGCGCTTCCCATGGGCGTTTCCGGTAGTCCGTCTCCCAGTCCGCCAGAATCCGGTCGTGCCGTCCTTCGCGAAACGCGTCGATGGCGCGCTTGTCGCTCTCGAGGTTTTCCGGACGCGACACATTGCTCTCATGAAAAATGCGTGGGTGATTGGGCTTCCAGTCAATGCCGTTGAACTTGTGGCTCAGCGCGCCGGACGCCAGCATCACGACCCGCAGATCGCTGCGGCGAATCGCCTCGCCGATCACTTCGCCCGATTGCAGGAAGTGCTGCGTCTCGCAGTTCTGGCATGAGCTGACGGTGACGATGGGCCACGCCTCGAGCCGCATCTGCTTGATGACGTTGATCGTCGGGTAATGGCGCGGCAGATCGGGATGCTGCACCGCCCGCGCGCGTACGCCCCGCTCGCGCGCCACGGCCTCGACGCTCAGCGCCAGCTCGGGATGCCCCCGGTAGTCGTACGGCACGCCGTGCAGGTACCACGGCATCTCGTCCGAGACGTACATGCCCGAATACCGCGCGCCGCCGTCGATCAGGTGATAGCCCGTGGTGAACCAGTGCGAATCGAAAATCATCACGACATCCGGGCGCACCGCCGCGATGCGCTCACGCACGCGCGCGTAGCCCGGAATCAGATCCGAATCCGCCCCCGCCCCCTGCAATACGCGGAACTCCTCGCACTGCATCAGGCCGGGGTGATGCGACACCAATGCCGCGCCGACAATCTGTCCCATCGTGCTCTCCTCCTTTGCTTGTTTTATGGTGTTCAGCGCCCTTAGCGGTGGCTGAAGCTGGCCTTGAACGGCTGTTTCGGTACGACGATATCCTTCACGTCGCAAAAGAATTCGAAGCTCCAGTCGCCCCCTTCGCGGCCCACACCGGAGCGCTTGATGCCACCGAACGGCGCGGCGAGATCGCGGATGCCGAAACTGTTGATCCAGATAAAGCCCGTGCGCACGCGAGCGGCAATGGCAACGGCATGAGCCTCGTCGCCGTAGCAGACTCCGCCCAGTCCGTAGTCGGTGCCATTGGCCATGTCGACGACCTCGTCATCGCTCGCGAATGTCTGCAAGGTCAGCACCGGGCCGAAGACTTCCTGCTGCACGATCTCGTCGTGCTGGTGCAGGTTCGTGAGTAACGTGGGCGCAAAGTACTGCGCGCCGAACGCGTGACGCGTGCCGCCCCACAACACGCGCGCCCCGCCGGCCACGGCGCGCTCCACGAACCCCTGTACCCGTTCGAGCTGGCGCATGTGAATGATTGGGCCGACCTCCGTTGCCGCGTCGCGCGGATCGCCCACGACAAGGCGCGAGACAATGTCCCGCAGCTTCTGGGTGAATGTGGCGACGACGTCGGCGTGCACGAGCAAGCGCGTACCGGCAAGACATACCTGCCCCGCGTTGCGATACATCAGCGCGGCGGTGGCGGCAGCGGCGTCGAGATCGGCGTCCGCCAGCACGATGAAAGCCGACTTGCCACCGAGTTCCAGGCTGCACGGCACGAGGTTCGCCGCAGCGCTCGTTGCGATCCATTTGGCGGTGGCGACCGATCCGGTGAACGAGATGCGGGCGAGCCGGGCATCGCTCACCAGCGCCGCCCCGGTCTGTGCACCGGAGCCTTGCAACAGGTTGAAAACACCCGGCGGCAAACCCGCTTCGTGCGCGCAATCGGCCAGCAACGACGAGGTCAGCGGCGCCCACTCGGGCGCCTTGAGCACGACCGTGTTCCCGGCGGCGAGCGCGGGTCCGATCTTCCAGGTGGCCAGCATGAGCGGGGAGTTCCACGGCGTGATCACGGCAACCACGCCCGCCGGGTCGTGACGCACCAGATGTCGCGCCTGCGGCGTGTCGATCTCGCGGTCCTGCAACGTCAGCGCGTGCTCGGCAAACCAGGTGATGTTCTGCATGGCGCGCGGCACGACACCGTGCGCCATGCGCGAGCGCAGCACACCGGCGTCGGCGCTCTCCAACGAGGCGAAAGCGTCGGCGCGGCGCCCGATGGCCTCGGCGAATCGCCGAAGATATGGCTGGCGCTGTGCAGCGCTGAGCGCCGCCCACGCGGGAAACGCCGCGCAAGCCGACGTCACCGCCGCATCCACATGCGCCTGATTGCCGCTTGCGATGTCGCCAAGCGCGGTTTGATCGATAGGGGAAACGCACGCGAACGTCTCGTCCGACGCCACGCGACGGCCGTCGATGTAATGATCCGGCGACACCGGTACGCCGGCGATCGCTAAACGGGTAGCACTCATGCCATATCTCTTGAGGGAGGAATTCGGAGGCAGACGGTCAGCGCGGGCGGTCGCTGTCGTTGCTGCTGTCATCACTTGGAACGGCGAACTTGGCGGCCAGCGCACGGCTCGCCGTCGCCAGCAACGTCGTGTCGATGCCCACGGCGACGAACGTCACGCCGAGGTCGAGGTAGTGGCGCGCGAGCGTTTCGTCGACGCACAGAATGCCGGCCGCCTTGCCGGTGCTGCGGATCCGGGCAAGGCCGTCCTCGATGGCCTTGCGCACTTCCGGATGCGCGGCCTGACCGAGATAGCCCATCGACGCCGCGAGATCGGCGGGTCCGATGAAAACGCCGTGCACGCCGTCGACCGATGCAATCTCTTCGACCTGCGCCAGGGCGTCGGCTGTCTCGACCTGCACAAGCAGACAGGTGGCGTCGTTCGCGGCGTGCAGATAGTCTTCGTAGCGATTCCATCGCGAGGAGCGCGCCAGCCCGCTGCCCACGCCGCGCGTGCCCTGGGGCGGATAGCGCGTGGCGCTCGCGAGATCGCGCGCCATGGCGGCGGACGCGACCATCGGCACGAGCAACGTGGTCGCGCCGATTTCGAGCACCTGCTTGATGAGCGCTGCATCGCCATGCGGCAAACGCACGACCGGATGCGTGGGATACGGGGCTATCGCCTGCAGCGTTGCGAGCATGGTGCGCAGATCGTTGGGCGCGTGTTCGCCGTCGATCACGAGCCAGTCGAAGCCGCTGCCCGCGCACAACTCGGCGGCGTAAGGCGTGGCGAGCCCCATCCACATGCCGATCTGACGTTCGCCTCGAGCGAGCGCCTGTTTAAAGGAATTCGGGGGTGTTTTCATGACATCGCCTCCTGAGATTCTTGTCTTCGCACTTGCGGCCGGGGCGCTCAGACGAAGCGCACACCGATCGCCCCGAGCGGGCCGTAGTCCGCATGAAAGACATCGCCCGCGGCACATGCCACAGGGCGCGTGAACGAGCCGGCCAGCACGATCTCACCGGCCTGCAGCCCTTCATCGAACGCGCCAAGCTTGTTGGCGAGCCACGCAATGCCATTGCCCGGGTGATTGAGCACGGCCGCGCTCAGGCCGGACTCTTCGATGACGCCGTTGCGACAGAGCAGCGCACCGGCCCAGCGCAGGTCGATGGCGTCCGGCTTCACGGGACGCCCGCCGAGAATCACGGCCGCGTTCGCCGCGTTGTCGGCAATCGTGTCGAAGACCTTGCGCGGCGCTTTCGTGTCGCGATCGAACAGTTCGATGCGACCGTCGATGAGTTCGAGCGCGGGTGTCACCCAGGCGGTGGCGTCGAGCACGTCGAACAGCGTGACGCCGGGCCCCTTGAGCGGCTTCGCAAGGATGAACGCCAGTTCTACCTCCAGACGCGGCACGATAAATCGCGAGGCTTGCAGCGTGGCGCCGTCGGCGACGAGCATGTCGTCGAGCAGCGTGCCGTGATCGGGTTCGGTAATCTGTGCGGCCAGCTGCATCGCGCGCGATGTCAGCCCGATCTTGTGACCGATCACGCGACGGCCTTCGGCAAACTTCAGCGCGAGCCACGCCTGCGATATCGCGTAGCTGTCGGCAATCGTCATCTCGGGATAGCGGCGCGAGAACTGCATCACCGGCGTGCAGGTGCGTTCGGCCTCGTGTAATTCGCGGGCAAGGGCCTGATGGGTCGCGGCGTCGAGCGTCGGCATCGCGGGGTCTCCGTGGGGGTTCGTCGACGCGCACGCCTGCACGGCAAAGGCGGCGGGGCGTCGGTTCGTTCGGCGGGTTCGGTAAGCCCCTATTCTTGCGGCGCGCCGCGCCGCAAACAATCAATCGATTTTGGGCGATTGATAAGCAAAACTGGATAATCCGAACGACCCGATCATTCGGGCATTCGGGCATTCGGGCATTCGGGCATTCGGGCATGCGAGCGACGCGCCTGCGCCCCATGACACTGCATTGGCGCTCCACGGTGCCCGAAGTGCTCGCCAATTTGCCGGATGTCGCACGTTCGCCACACCTTCAACTGACCGTTGAGCCGGATGCGCGCCTGCGAGGCGGCAGCGCAGCATCACGCCCTATCGCGACTTCTTCGGGCTTCTCCATCCCATAGCGCGACTTTTGTCTGCAAAGTCCTCATTCCCGCGATCGCGCGCCGCCCGGTTTTGCCCTCGCCGCGTCGGGGCGACGCAACACGCACCGGAATTCAGCGACACCCATCAAAAATGAGAGTGATTTGCATTTATAATTCGCGACGCTTTATTACAACGCATTACCGATAACGATCCGCTTCGCCGTCGCCGCGCCCGCACCGTGTCGCACGGCCTTGCACGCCACACTCGCCACACACTCTCGCAGTTACGAAGGTCAGCCAAGATGAAGATGTCCGTCAGTCGCCGCGCACGCGCCGCCCACGCCGCTCGCGTGCAAGGTCCCCGCCGCCTCACTCTCCAAACCCGTCTGCCCCACGCCGCCGCTCGCGCAACCGCATGCGCTGCGGCGCTGTTCGTGGCGACGCTCGGTGCGGCGCACGCGCAGCAAGCCACGGCGGCCGCCGAAGCCAGGGCCGACGTCGAACTGGGCACGGTCAACGTGTCCGGCGACTGGCTCGGCACGGGGCTGGACACCAGCGCGAAGACATTTCCGGGCGCTCGCACGGTCGTCAAGAAGGAGCAGATCGAGGCGTCCGGCGCGGCGAGCATTGGCGATGTCATGCGCCGTATTCCCGGCGTGCAGGCCACCGACAACTCCAGTAGCGCCGGTAGCGCCATCTCGCTGAACATTGGCGTTCGGGGTCTCGCGGGCCGTTTCAGCCCGCGCTCAACGGTGCTGCTCGACGGCATCCCGCTGGCCGTGGCGCCCTACGGTCAGCCGCAACTGTCGTTCGCGCCGGTGAGCCTGTTCAACATCGAGAGCATCGACGTGGTTCGCAGCGGTGGCGCGGTGCGCTATGGTCCGCAGAACGTCGGCGGCGTGATCAACTTCAAGACCCGCTCGATTCCGAACACGCCGGGCTTGAGCGCGGACGCGACCGTTCGCGAGAACATGTACACGACCGGCGGCGGCGCCAACACGCAGTACGGCCTGTTCCTCGGCACGCAGATGGATAACGGTCTCGGTCTCGCCCTGCTGTATTCCGGCATGGTCGGGCGCGACTGGCGCACGGGCAGTAACGAGAACGTGAACGACGTGGCATTGAAGTGGCGCTACGACATCACGCCGAGTCAGCAGGTGTACGGCAAGCTCTCGTACTACGACGCCAAGTCGATGACACCGGGCGGTCTGAGCGCCGCCCAGTACAACGCCGATCCGTTTCAGAACACGCGTCCGAACGACTATTGGAGCGGTAACCGCACCGGGCTCGACTTCGGCTACCTGAATACGATCTCAGATACGCAGGAATTCGAGATCCGTACGTTCTACAACGAAAGCTATCGTCAAAGCTCGCTCACGAACCTGTCGGTGCTGCCGCTCGTGAGCGTTCACCAGCCGCGCAACTATGAAACGTTCGGCATCGAACCGCGTTACACGCAGCGCCTGTTCTTCGGCCCCACGGCCCACGACGTGACGGTGGGTTACCGCTACGTTCATGAACGCGGCGACGACAACAACTTCAACGTCAATGTCGCCAACGGCAAGACGTCGGCAACCACCACGTTCTACAACTACACGAGCGCCAACGCGTTCTACATCGACGACCGCATGGCATGGGGCAACTGGCGTTTCACCCCCGGCGTGCGTTATGAATTCATCTCGTCTCAGCGTGTCGACAAAGCGTCCGGCAGCACCTTCCGCACGGATAACAACAAGCCGCTGCCCTCGGTGAACCTGTCGTATCTGGTCAACAGTGCGTGGACGATCTTCGCGGACTACAGCACGTCGTTCGGGCCGGTGCAGAACACGCAGCTGAACTCGATGTCCGCCACGAATCCGCTGCAACCGGAAGTCGCCCGTACCTTCGAAATCGGCACCCGCTGGACGGACGCGCGCTGGAAGGCCGAACTTACCGCCTTCAAGATGAAGTTCGACAACCAGATTCTGCAGGTGCCGAACGTCAGCCCGGCGACCTTCCAGAACATTGGCGCAACGAACCACGACGGCATCGAAACGGCCCTCGATTACACCTTCGACCGCGACAGCGTGTTGCGCGGCCTGAACCTGTACGCAAACTTCACGTACGTGCGCGCCATCCAGAAGTCTGGCACGACGGCGGGTCTGGACGTGCCGTTCTATTCGCGCTTTACCGACACGCTCGGCGCACGCTACGAGATCGGTCAGTGGACGTTCAACGTCTCGACGACACACCAGAGCTCGCAGTATGCCGACCTCGCCAACACCGAAGCGCAGTCGGCGGACGGCACGAACGGCAAGGTGCCGGGCTATCGCGTGTGGAATCTGCAGGCCATGTACAAGTTGCCGTTCTACAAGAACGCCGATATCACCGTGGGTCTGAACAACGTGTTCGACAAGCGCTTCTACACGCGCAACACGGACCAGAATGGCGGCATCATGGTCGGCGCACCGCGTATGGTCTACGTACAAGGCCACTTCGGGTTCTGATCGGGACCGATCCGGCTCGATCGCCCGCCCATAAAAAAACGGCTTACGTGATGAACTGACCCCGTAAAGTTGGACGGGAAAGTTATGTGGTTAAGGGCTGGGTTCTGTACTGCACAGGACTCAGCCCTTTTAGCTTGAGCTTGATGCGATCGTGGTTGTAATAACGGATGTACTCGGCAATCGCTCGGCGTAGTTGATCAACGCTGTCAAAGTGCGCCAGGCGAAAGCACTCGGATTTGAGCGTGCCGAAAAAGCTCTCCATGGCGGCATTATCCAGACAATTGCCTTTGCGAGACATGCTCTGTGAGATGCCCCGTGCGGCAAGCCGTTCGCGATATGCCCGCATTTGATAAGCCCAGCCCTGGTCGGAATGAAGCATTGGCGCTTGGCCCTCGGCCAAACGCACAAAGGCCTTGTCCAGCATGCCTTGGATGAGTGCAAAATCAGGCCGCTCACTGGTCTGCCAAGCCACGATCTCGCCGTTGTAGAGATCTAAAACCGGGGACAAATATAGCTTCTTACCGTCAACGTTGAATTCCGTGACATCCGTCACCCATTTCTCGTTGGGTCGTTTGGCCTCGAACTGACGAGCCAGTAGATTCGGCGCGATACGCCCGATCTCTCCCCGATAGGAGCGGTACTTCTTAGGGCGCACAAGCGACTTGAGCCGCAGTAGTGCCATCAAGCGTTGCACCGTCTTGTGATTCACGGGAGTACCGTTCTGGCGCAGCGCGGCCGTCACGCGGCGGTAGCCGTAGCGACCCTTGTGGTACGCAAAGACCTGCGCGATCTTCGCCTTGAGCTCGCTATGACGATCTCCGGCCTTAGCCACCGTCATCTGGTAATAGAACGTGCTACGCGCTAAGCCAGCAATCTTTAACAGTGCCCCGAGCGGGTGACGCTCACGCAATGTGCTCACCGCTTGCGCTTTTTCTTTGGCGCTGTCTGCTCCTTGGCCCGGAGCAGTTCGTCCAACTTTTTTAGGTACGCCACCTCCGCGCGCAGGTATTCGATTTCTTTGAGCAGGTCTTCACGCGCACGCTCGTCGCCGGGCGTCGTCGGCTGGGGTGGCTGTTTGGGTTGGGACATCTTGGGTGGCCGGCCTTTACGGCGAGGCTTGAGAGCTTCGAAACCACCCTCATGATACTGGCGCTCCCAACGGCTGACACTATTGCCTTCGCGTAAATCGAACACCGCGCATGTGCGCTGGTACGACAGCTCGTGATGCCACATGTGCTGGAGCACCGACATCTTGAACTCGGCACTATAGGTTTCGTGCTTCTTGCGAAGCCCTGCGTCGCCATGCTCACGATAAGCATTCACCCAACGCCGTAGCACCGTACAACCAACACCGTACTTCTGGCTTACATGCCGGCTGCCACGCCCACCGTCTAGATATTCGCGAACTGCACGGCGCTTGAACGCCTCGTCGTACTTCGTCATGCAAAAACCCCCAAGGGTTGGATTTATGTCCAACTCTTGGGGGTCAGTTCATGACGTGAGCCGTTTTTTTCTTTGCCGTCGACGAAGCGCACCTACTTCGTGCGGCCGTAGTCGTCCTGGAAACGCACGATGTCGTCTTCGCCCAGATAGGCGCCCGACTGGACTTCGATGAGCTCCAGCGGCACTTTGCCCGGGTTCTCGAGACGATGCGTGGTGCCCACCGGGATATACGTCGATTGATTCTCCGTGAGCAGTACCGTGTGCTCGCCATTCACCACGCGTGCGGTGCCCTTGACCACCACCCAATGCTCGGAGCGATGGAAGTGCATTTGCAAGCTCAGCGACGCGCCCGGCTTCACGACGATCTTCTTCACCTGGAACCGGTCGCCCACGCAAATGCCTTCATAGTCGCCCCAGGGACGGAAAACACGCTGGTGGAACACCGACTCCGAACGGCCGTCGGCGACGAGCTTCTCGACCATGCGTTTCACATCCTGCACATGGTCCTTCGAGGTGACCATGACGACGTCCGGCGTCTCGACAATGACGAGATTGTCCACACCGATGGCAGCCACCATCCGGCTTTCGCTGCGCACGTAGCTGTTCTTGACGCCGTGCACGACAACGTCGCCGATGAGACTGTTGCCGTCTTCGTCCCGTTCGGCAATCTCCGCGACCGCCGACCATGAACCGATATCGTTCCATCCGAGACCTTCGGCATCCACCACGGCAGCGCGGCGCGCCTTTTCCATGACGGCGTAGTCGATGGAGTCCGACGGACAGGCTTCCAGACTTGCCTTGTCGAGACGGAAGAAATCAATGTCCACTGCGCCGAGTTCGACAGCAGCTTTGGCCTGTCGAAGCATCTCCGGCGCGAGGCGTTCGAGCTCGTCCAGATAGGAGGACGCCTTGAACATGAACATGCCGCTGTTCCAGTAGCAGTCGCCCGCGGCGATCAACTCGGCCGCTTTGGCGGCGTCCGGTTTCTCGACGAACTGGTCGATGTTGAAACCGCTCGCGCACACCTGCGTGGCGCTGCCACGACGGATATACCCATAGCCGGTATGCGGCGATGTCGGGGGAATGCCAAAGGTGACGAGATAGCCGTCGTCGGCGAGTGTGCGGGCCGCGCGCACCGCTTCGAGGAATTTGGCCTCGTGTGCGATGGCGTGATCCGACGGCAGCACGAGCAGCGTGGCGTCGGCGTCCTGACGCTGGGCGATCAGCGCCGCCACGGCGACGGCCGGCGCCGTATTGCGCGCGACGGGTTCGAGCACGATAGCGCTCGGCGCCGTATCGATGGCGCGCAACTGCTCGGCCACGAGAAAGCGTTGTTCGTTGTGGGAGATGATCAGCGGCGCCACGGCGCCGTCGAGCGCGCGCACGCGCCTGACCGTCTGCTGGAGCAATGTGTCGGAGCCGGCCAACGCGAGATATTGCTTGGGATAGCTGGCCCGCGACAGGGGCCATAAACGGGTACCACTACCGCCGCACAGAATTACAGGAGTTATCGCCATATTCCGGTTCGTAGGAGGCTACGCCACATCGCTGGGAGGGAGCGAAAATTATATCGTTGTTTCAAGTACTTAAAACGACATTGCGATGACGCCCGCCGCTGATTTGCCGTCGCGCAAAAGAAAAACGGCACCCCGCAAAGGGTGCCGTTTCCTTGTCGCTTCACATCAGGTGGGAAGTCCCGGCGCTCGCCGGCGCTCCCCGCCCTGATGTCATACCGCTTACTCTGCGGTCGGTTCTTCCACCGACGTGGGCATCGGGGCAAACGCCTCTTCCAGAGCGATCTGGTCGTGACGCTCGCGATCCGACGTTTCGCGGGCCTTGCGGGCCTTGTGATACGCCAGACCCGTACCTGCCGGGATCAGACGGCCGACGATGACGTTTTCCTTCAGGCCACGCAGGTCGTCCTTCTTGCCCATGATGGCGGCTTCGGTCAGCACGCGCGTCGTTTCCTGGAACGATGCAGCCGAGATGAACGAGTCCGTCGACAGCGATGCCTTGGTAATACCCAGCAGCACGTTCTCGTACTGCGCCGGGCGCTTGTCCGCGGCAATCATGGCGTCGTTCTCGTAGAGCATGTCCGAACGCTCGACCTGCTCGCCGATGATGAAGCGCGTATCGCCGTTGTCGGTGATCTGCACACGACGCAGCATCTGGCGAACGATCACCTCGATGTGCTTGTCGTTGATCTTCACACCCTGCAAACGGTACACGTCCTGCACTTCATCGACGATGTAGCGCGACAGCGCTTCGATACCCTGCAAACGCAGGATGTCGTGCGGGTCGGCCGGGCCGTCCACGATCATTTCGCCCTTGTTCACCACCTGACCGTCGTGCACCAGCACCTGCTTTTCCTTCGGAATCAGGAATTCGTGCTGGTTGCCGTCCAGATCGGTAATGACCAGACGCTGCTTGCCCTTGGTGTCCTTACCGAACGACGTGGTGCCCGTGACTTCGGCCAGAATACCGGCGTCCTTCGGTGCACGCGCTTCGAACAGCTCGGCCACACGCGGCAGACCCCCGGTAATGTCGCGGGTCTTCTGCGCTTCGGTCGGGATACGTGCAAGCACTTCGCCCACCGGCACGTGCTGACCGTCCTTGATGGTGATCAGTGCGCCCACCTGGAAGCCGATCGTCACAGGATGATCGGTGCCCGGGATCTTCACTTCCACGCCATTCTCGTCGAGCAGCTTGACCTGCGGACGCACGTTCTTCGACGCCGGACCACGACGCTTCGGATCGATCACGACCAGCGTGGACAGACCCGTCACATCGTCGATCTGCTTGGCGACCGTGACACCTTCCTCGACGTTCTCGAACTTGGCGAAGCCGCCGTGTTCGGTAATGATCGGGCGCGTCAGCGGATCCCACGTGGCCAGTTGGGCGCCGGCCTTGACCTGTGCGCCATCCAGTTGCAGCAACGTGGCGCCGTACGGCACCTTGTGACGCTCGCGCTCGCGACCGTGATCGTCCGTGATCAGGACTTCGCCCGAACGCGAGATCGCGATCTGCTCACCCTTGCCGTTCGTCACGTAACGCATGGTTGCCGTGAAGCGAACCGTACCGTTCGACTTGGCTTCGATCGACGAGGCCACTGCCGCACGCGACGCCGCACCACCGATGTGGAACGTACGCATCGTGAGCTGCGTGCCCGGTTCACCGATCGACTGCGCGGCGATCACACCCACCGCTTCGCCGACGTTCACGCGCGTACCACGGCCCAGATCGCGGCCATAGCATGCGGCACACAGACCGAAACGCGTATCGCAGGTCAGCGGCGTGCGCACACGCACTTCGTCGATACCCAGCGTCTCGATCATTTCGACGACGTCTTCGTCGAGCAGCGTGCCCGCCTCGTACACCGTTTCCTGCGTTTCCGGATTCACGACATCGGCCACAGCCACACGACCCAGGATACGGTCACGCAGGGCTTCGACCACTTCACCGCCCTCGACCAGCGCCTTCATCGCCACGCCGTTGCTCGTGCCGCAATCGTCTTCGACCACGACCAGATCCTGCGTCACGTCGACCAGACGACGCGTCAGGTAACCCGAGTTTGCCGTCTTCAATGCCGTATCGGCCAGACCCTTACGTGCACCGTGGGTCGAGATGAAGTACTGCAACACGTTCAGGCCTTCGCGGAAGTTCGCGGTAATCGGCGTCTCGATAATCGAGCCGTCCGGCTTGGCCATCAGGCCACGCATACCGGCGAGCTGGCGAATCTGGGCGCTCGAACCGCGAGCACCGGAGTCGGCCATCATGTAAATCGAGTTGAACGACTCCTGCTCCACGACGTTGCCATCGCGGTCGGTCGTCTTCTCCTTCGAGAGCTGCTCCATCATCGCCTTACCCACGGCGTCACCGGTAGCACCCCAAATGTCCACGACGTTGTTGTAACGCTCTTGCGCCGTGACCAGACCCGACATGTACTGACGGTCGTATTCCTTGACCTTCTTCGATGCTTCGCCGATCAGCTCTTCCTTCTTCGTCGGCACGAGCATGTCGTCGACGCAGATCGAGATACCGGCACGCGTTGCCAGGCGGAAGCCCGACTGCATCAGCTTGTCGACGAAAATCACCGTCTCGCGCAGACCGCAACGACGGAACGCCGTGTTGATCAGCTTCGAGATTTCCTTCTTCTTGAGCGACTTGTTCAGCACCGAGAACGGCAGGCCCGGGGGCAGAATTTCCGACAGGATCGCGCGGCCGACGGTCGTCGGGTACAGCGTGATCTTCGGCGTCTTCTCGCCGGTTTCCGGATCGACCGTGTACTCCGTGATACGCACGTTCACGCGCGAAGCCAGTTCGACTTCCTTGTTGTCGTACGCACGCAGCACTTCCGAGACATCGATGAACGACAGGCCTTCGCCCTTGCCGTTGATCTTGTCGCGGGTCGCATAGTACAGACCCAGCACGATATCCTGCGACGGCACGATCGACGGATCGCCGTTGGCCGGGAACAACACGTTGTTCGAGGCCAGCATCAGGGTACGCGCTTCCATCTGCGCTTCGAGCGACAGCGGCACGTGAACGGCCATCTGGTCACCGTCGAAGTCGGCGTTGAACGCCGCGCAAACCAGCGGGTGAAGCTGAATTGCCTTGCCTTCGATCAGCACCGGCTCGAACGCCTGAATACCCAGGCGGTGCAGCGTCGGTGCGCGGTTGAGCATGATCGGGTGTTCGCGGATCACATCTTCGAGGATGTCCCACACCACCGGCGTCTGGTTCTCGACTTCCTTCTTCGCAGCCTTGATCGTCGTGGCCACGCCCATCACTTCCAGCTTGTGGAAGATGAACGGCTTGAAGAGTTCGAGCGCCATCAGCTTCGGCAGACCGCACTGATGCAGCTTGAGCGTCGGGCCCACGGTAATCACCGAACGGCCCGAGTAGTCGACGCGCTTGCCCAGCAGGTTCTGACGGAAACGACCGCTCTTGCCCTTGATCATGTCGGCCAGCGACTTGAGCGGACGCTTGTTCGCACCGGTCATCGCCTTGCCGCGGCGACCGTTGTCGAGCAGCGAGTCCACGGACTCCTGCAGCATGCGCTTTTCGTTGCGCACGATGATGTCCGGGGCCTTGAGCTCGAGCAGACGCTTCAGACGGTTGTTACGGTTGATGACGCGGCGATACAGATCGTTCAGGTCCGAGGTCGCGAAGCGGCCACCGTCGAGCGGCACCAGCGGGCGCAGCTCGGGCGGGAGCACCGGCAGCACTTCGAGCACCATCCACTCGGGCTTGATGCCCGAGCGCTGGAATGCCTCGAGCACCTTCAGGCGCTTGGCGTACTTCTTGATCTTGGCTTCCGAGCCCGTGGCCTGCAGCTCGGCGCGCAGATGCTCGACCTGCTGGTCGATGTCGATCGAGCGCAGCAGCTCGCGCACGCCTTCCGCGCCCATCTCGGCACGGAATTCGTCGCCGTATTCCTCGACCTTGTTGTAGTAATCCTCCTCGGTCATGATCTGGCAACGCTTGAGCGGCGTCATGCCCGGTTCGAGGACCACGTAAGCTTCGAAGTACAGCACGCGTTCGATGTCGCGCAGCGTCATGTCGAGCACCATGCCCAGACGCGACGGGAGCGACTTCAGGAACCAGATGTGCGCAACCGGCGAGGCCAGTTCGATGTGGCCCATGCGCTCACGGCGCACCTTGGCCAGCGTCACTTCCACGCCGCACTTCTCGCAGATCACGCCACGGTGCTTCAGGCGCTTGTACTTGCCGCAAAGGCATTCGTAGTCCTTGATCGGACCGAAGATCTTTGCGCAGAACAAACCGTCGCGCTCGGGCTTGAAGGTCCGGTAGTTGATCGTCTCCGGCTTCTTCACTTCACCGAACGACCACGAGCGGATCTTGTCCGGCGAAGCCAGACCGATCTTGATCGCGTCGAACTGTTCGTCCTGCTGGACTTGCTTGAATAGATCGAGCAAAGCTTTCATTGCTTTCTCCTGTTGCCTGAACGCGATTAACCGCGCTCCAGGTCGATATCGATACCGAGCGAACGGATTTCCTTGACCAGCACGTTGAACGACTCCGGCATACCGGCATCGATCACGTGATCGCCCTTCACGAGGTTCTCGTACACCTTCGTACGACCCGTCACGTCATCCGACTTCACCGTCAGCATTTCCTGCAGCACATACGATGCGCCGTAGGCTTCCAGTGCCCACACTTCCATTTCACCGAAGCGCTGACCACCGAACTGAGCCTTACCGCCCAACGGCTGTTGCGTCACCAGCGAGTACGGACCGGTCGAACGTGCGTGCATCTTGTCGTCGACCAGGTGGTGCAGCTTGAGCATGTGCATGAAGCCGCACGTGACCGTACGCTCGAAGGCTTCGCCCGTGCGACCGTCGTACAGCGTGACCTGGTTCTTCGACTTGGTCATGCCGAGTTCCTTCGCGATGTGATCCGGGAACGCCAGATCCAGCATGCGACGGATTTCCTCTTCATGCGCACCGTCGAACACCGGCGTCGCGAACGGAACGCCGTTCTGCAGGTTGCGTGCGAGCGACATGACTTCGTCGTCCGACAGGCTGTCGATATCTTCTTGCTGACCGCTCTCGTTGTAGATCTTCGTCAGGAACTTGCGAATTTCCTGGACCTTGGTGTGCGCTTGCAGCATTTCGCCGATGCGCCAGCCCAGCCCCTTCGCTGCCCAGCCGAGGTGCGATTCGAGAATCTGACCCACGTTCATCCGCGACGGCACGCCGAGCGGGTTGAGCACGATGTCCGCCGGACGGCCGTCGGCCATGTACGGCATATCCTCGATCGGCACGATCTTCGAGACCACACCCTTGTTACCGTGACGGCCGGCCATCTTGTCGCCGGGTTGCAGACGACGCTTGACCGCCAGGTACACCTTGACCATCTTCAGCACGCCCGGCGGCAGTTCGTCGCCTTGCGTGAGCTTCTTGCGCTTCTCTTCGAAGGCGAGGTCGAACGAGTGACGTTTCTGCTCGATCGATTCCTTGATCTGCTCGAGCTGTTGCGCACCTTCGTCGTCCGCCAGACGAATGTCGAACCAGTGGTAGCGATCCAGATCGGCCAGGTATTCCTTGGTGATCTTGGTGCCCTTGGCCAGCTTCTTCGGGCCGCCGTTGGCCGTCTTGCCGACCAGGAAACGCTCCAGACGCTGGAATGCGTCGCCTTCCACGATACGCAGCTGGTCGTTCAGGTCCAGGCGATAGCCCTTCAGCTCATCGTCGATGATCTGCTGAGCACGCTTGTCGCGCTGAATGCCTTCACGCGTGAACACCTGCACGTCGATGACGGTGCCGCTCATGCCCGACGGCACGCGCAGCGAGGTGTCCTTCACGTCCGACGCCTTCTCGCCGAAGATCGCGCGCAGCAGCTTTTCTTCCGGCGTGAGCTGGGTTTCGCCCTTCGGCGTGACCTTGCCCACCAGCACGTCGCCCGCTTCGACTTCCGCACCGATGTACACGATGCCCGACTCGTCCAGACGGCTCAGTTGCACTTCCGCCAGGTTCGAGATGTCGCGCGTGATTTCTTCCGGTCCGAGCTTCGTGTCGCGAGCGACCACGTTCAGCTCTTCGATGTGGATCGACGTATAACGGTCTTCCGCAACGACACGCTCCGAGATCAGGATCGAGTCCTCGAAGTTGTAGCCGTTCCACGGCATGAACGCGATCAGCATGTTCTGACCCAGCGCCAGCTCACCCAGGTCGGTCGACGCGCCGTCGGCGATCACATCGCCGCGCGCCACCTTGTCGCCCACTTCCACGATCGGGCGCTGGTTGATGTTGGTGTTCTGGTTCGAACGCGTGTACTTGATCAGGTTGTAGATGTCCACGCCGACTTCACCGGCAACGGCTTCATCGTCGTTCACGCGAATCACCACACGGCCGGCGTCGACGTAATCGACCACACCGCCACGGAACGCCTGCACGGTCGTACCCGAGTCGACAGCCACCGTACGTTCGATACCCGTACCGACGACCGCCTTTTCCGGGCGCAGGCAAGGCACGGCCTGGCGCTGCATGTTCGAGCCCATCAATGCGCGGTTCGCGTCATCGTGCTCGAGGAACGGGATCAGCGAAGCTGCGACCGAGACGATCTGCGACGGCGCCACGTCCATGTACTGGATGCGGTCCGGGGTGACCATCAGCGTTTCGCCGGCTTCACGCGACGACACCAGTTCGTCGGTGAGTTCGCCGTTGGCGCCGATCGACGCGTTCGCCTGAGCGATCACGTAGCGACCTTCTTCAATGGCCGACAGGTAGTCGATCTGGTCGGTGACCTTGCCGTCCACCACCTTGCGATACGGCGTTTCCAGGAAGCCGTATTCGTTCAGGCGGGCGTACAGTGCCAGCGAGTTGATCAGACCGATGTTCGGACCTTCCGGCGTTTCGATCGGGCACACGCGGCCATAGTGGGTCGGGTGCACGTCACGAACTTCAAAGCCTGCGCGCTCGCGCGTCAGACCGCCCGGGCCCAGTGCGGACACACGACGCTTGTGCGTGATTTCCGACAGCGGGTTGGTCTGGTCCATGAACTGCGACAGCTGCGACGAACCGAAGAACTCGCGAATGGCCGACGAAATCGGCTTGCTGTTGATCAGGTCGTGCGGCATCAGGTTTTCCGATTCGGCCTGACCCAGACGTTCCTTCACAGCACGCTCGACACGCACCAGACCGGCGCGGAACTGGTTTTCCGCCAGTTCGCCGACACAACGCACACGACGGTTACCCAGGTGGTCGATGTCGTCGACTTCGCCGCGGCCGTTACGCAGATCCACGAGGATCTTGATGGTCGCGAGAATGTCGTCGTCTTCCAGCGTCATCGGGCCGAGCACTTCGTCGCGGCCGACACGGCGGTTGAACTTCATACGACCCACCTTCGACAGGTCGTACGCTTCTTCGCTGTAGAACAGACGGTTGAACAGGGCCTCGACCGCATCTTCGGTCGGCGGCTCGCCCGGGCGCATCATGCGATAAATCGCGATACGCGCTGCCGTCTGGTCGGCGGTTTCGTCGATACGCAGCGTGGCCGAGATGTACGAACCCTGATCCAGATCGTTCGTGTACAGCGTCTGGATGTCCGACACGCCCGACTCGCGCAGCTTGACCAGCACGCTTTCGGTGATTTCGTCGTTGGCGTTGGCGATAACTTCACCGGTATCGCCATCGATCACGTTCTTGGCGAGCACACGGCCGAGGAGATAGTCTTCCGGCACCGAGATGAACTTGGTGTTGGCGTTCTCCAGATCGCGAATGTGCTTCGCGTTGACGCGCTTGTCCTTCTGGACGATGACCTTGCCTTCGCGATCCGTAATGTCGAAACGCGCGACTTCACCGCGCAGACGCTCCGGCACGAACTCCATCTGTGCGCCTTCCGGCATCAGCTTGAAGTTGTCGAACACGAAGAAGTTCGCGAGGATCTGTTCCGGCGTCAGGCCGATAGCCTTGAGCAGGATCGTGACCGGCATCTTGCGACGGCGGTCAACGCGGAAGTACAGGATGTCCTTCGGATCGAATTCGAAGTCGAGCCACGAGCCGCGGTACGGAATGATACGCGCGGAGAACAGCAGTTTGCCCGAGCTGTGCGTCTTGCCCTTGTCGTGTTCGAAGAACACGCCGGGCGAGCGGTGCAGCTGCGAGACGATGACACGTTCCGTGCCATTGATGACGAAGGAACCCGTCGAGGTCATGAGCGGAATTTCGCCCATGTACACTTCCTGTTCCTTGACTTCCTTCACTACCGGCTTGTTCGGCGATTCCTTGTCGAGAATCACCAGACGAACCTTGGCGCGCAGGGCCGAGCAGAAGGTCAGGCCGCGCTGTTGACATTCCTTGACATCGAACGCGGGAGTGCCGAGCAGATAGCTGACGAACTCGAGGCGTGCGAACCCGTTGTGAGAAACGATCGGGAAAATGGAGGAGAAGGCTGCTTGCAGACCCTCCGGCTTCCGCTCCGATGCAAGCGTATCGGCTTGCAAGAACGATGTGTACGAGGCGAGCTGGGTGGCCAGCAAAAACGGCACCTTGTGCACGGTCGGACGCTTCGCAAAACTCTTGCGAATGCGTTTCTTCTCGGTGAAGGAATAGTGCATTACGATCTCCGAATCACTACGCTGACGACGACGGCAGGCATCGTCAACGGGTGTTCATCGACTGAGACCAGACGTCCCCCACGGCGGGCTTGCCGCGGAGCAACGAGCTTGGTGGTTGGCCGCTACCAACCGCTGGCTGACGGCGACGGATGCCTGTGTTGCCCGTCGCCCGACCAAACTTGCCTTCTGCAGTCGCTTCAGAAGACAAAGAGAAAACCGTCATGGATCGCATGCCGAGCATGTTCCATCGCGATTTTTTCTTTGGCCTCTCGGTCACTTCTTCAATGCGGCACAACAGCCGTCATTGCGTGCCACTCAGGGTGGAACATGCGTTTGAAACGTTGCGAGCAACCCCTTGCTCGACGAAATCACTTGTTTTTCAAACACTTGGCGCAGACTCACGCCGGCTTTCGAATTTGGAATCCCGATTTTGGGATTTGCATCTCCTGAAAGCACAAAAAGGCTGACGACATTTCGTCGCCAGCCTTCCCTACGCGCAGAGTCGAATTACTTGACTTCGACCTTGGCGCCGGCTTCTTCCAGCTTCTTCTTGGCTTCGTCAGCAGCAGCCTTGTCGACGCCTTCCTTGACAGCCTTCGGAGCGCCATCAACCAGATCCTTGGCTTCCTTCAGGCCCAGGCCGGTGATTTCGCGGACGGCCTTAATGACGCCGACCTTGTTTGCACCGACTTCTGCCAGGATGACGTTGAATTCGGTTTGCTCTTCAGCAGCAGCAGCACCGCCGCCAGCGCCAGCCGGGCCAGCAACTGCCAGGGCAGCAGCCGACACGCCGAACTTCTCTTCGAACGCCTTGACCAGGTCGTTCAGTTCCATAACCGACATCGCGCCTACGGCTTCGATGATTTCGTCTTTCGTGATTGCCATTTGTAAAACTCCTAGATTGTGTTCGGACCGAAGTCAGCGATCGTGTAACCGAAGAGAGACTTAAGCAGCTTCCGCTTGCTTCTTCTCTGCCACGGCAGCCAGGACGCGAGCAAAGCCGGAAACCGGCGCTTGCATGACACCCAGCAACTTCGCGAGCAGTTCGTCGCGGCTCGGGATCGAGGCCAGCGCTTGCACGCCTGCCTTGTCCATCACCTTGCCGTCGTACGAGCCGGCCTTCAAGATCAACTTGTCGTTGCCCTTCGAAAAGTCATTCAAGACTTTCGCAGCGGCTACGGGATCCGTCGAGATACCGTAGATCAGAGGACCGGTCATCTGCTCAGCCAGGTCAGCAAATGCAGTGTTTTCCACTGCACGACGTGCCAGCGTGTTCTTCAGAACGCGCAGGTAGACGCCTTGCTGACGCGCATTGGCGCGAAGCTTCGTCAGATCGCCAACCGTGATTCCGCGATATTCAGCCACAACGATGGTCGAAGCGGCGGCGACTTGCGCCGAAACTTCTGCCACGACGGCTTTCTTATCATCAAGATTAAGTGCCACGGTTAACCTCCAAAATTGACATCACCTCATGGTGATGCCGTTCCACTAACGGCTTACCGACATGTCTGGAGTTTCAACCCCCGCAACGGTTGCCCGCGTGCGACGGCTTGACTGCATAACTTGTTCGGGTTCGCCATCTGCGTTGGCTGGCGTATTAAGGGACTGTCAGTGAATGCCCATTCCCGCCAACGGTCTTTGATAACCGGAAGCGATCTCCGAAGATGCCGCTTCCGCCCAAAGTCTTTTGCTGCAGGCTGTCGATCACAAGGATCTCAGCCATCGCAGGGGACGCCATCACCCTGCGATTGCGATGTCTCGCTTAGGCCGTCAGGCTGGCCTGGTCCACACGCACGCCAACGCCCATCGTGCTCGACAGGGCGATCTTGCGCAGGTAGACACCCTTGCTCGAAGCCGGCTTCGACTTCGTCAGGGCTTCCAGCAGGGCCGAAAGGTTCTGTTGCAGAGCTGCCGGTTCGAACGACGCGCGACCGATCGTGGCGTGGATGATACCGGCCTTGTCGACGCGGAATTGCACCTGACCAGCCTTGGCGTTCTTCACTGCCGTGGCCACGTCCGGGGTCACCGTGCCAACCTTCGGGTTCGGCATCAGGCCGCGCGGGCCGAGAATCTGGCCCAGCGTACCGACGATACGCATCGTGTCCGGCGAAGCGATCACGATGTCGAAGTCCATGTTGCCGGCCTTGATCTGCTCGGCGAGGTCTTCCATACCCACGATTTCAGCGCCGGCAGCCTTGGCTTGCTCGGCCTTTTCGCCCTGGGCGAAAACAGCCACGCGAACCGACTTACCGGTACCTGCCGGCAGAACGACCGAACCGCGAACCACTTGGTCCGACTTCTTCGCATCCACGCCGAGCTGAACGGCGACGTCGATCGACTCGTCGAACTTGGCGCTTGCGCATTCCTTGACCAGAGCCAGAGCGTCGCCGACCGGGTACAGCTTGTTACGGTCGACCTTGGCGGCCAGTGCTTGTTGACGCTTAGAGATCTTAGCCATTACAGACCCTCCACCGTGATGCCCATCGAACGTGCGCTGCCAGCGATGGTGCGAACCGCGGCGTCCAGATCGGAGGCGGTAAGGTCAGGCATCTTGGTCTTCGCGATTTCTTCCGCTTGTGCGCGGGTGATCTTGCCCACCTTATCGGTGTGCGGCTTGGCCGAACCCTTTTGCAGGTTGGCAGCCTTCTTGATCAGCACCGTTGCCGGCGGGGTCTTCAGGACGAACGTGAAGCTCTTGTCCGCGAAAGCGGTGATCACCACCGGAATCGGCAGACCCGGTTCGAGGCTCTGCGTTTGCGCGTTGAACGCCTTGCAGAACTCCATAATGTTCAGGCCACGCTGACCCAGGGCCGGGCCCACGGGGGGCGACGGATTGGCTTTACCTGCAGGAATCTGCAGCTTGATAAAGCCGATGATTTTCTTTGCCATGGTTTACTCCGGAACGAATATGTGGCGCATATTCGGGGTTGAGTCATAGCGCGCTTTCACCGGAAACCTGGCTACTGACGCTCCTCGGCGACGGGTGTCACCAACGCAAAAACGCGCCGGACGTCGCGCCGGCGCATTTTATTCTTAGATCTTTTCGACTTGTCCGAACTCCAGTTCTACCGGAGTTGCCCGTCCAAAGATGGTAACGGATACGCGGAGGCGGGCTTTTTCGTAGTTCACTTCTTCGACCGAGCCGTTGAAGTCCGTGAAAGGACCATCCTTGACTCGAACCAGCTCTCCCACTTCGAACAACGTCTTGGGACGCGGCTTTTCAACCCCATCCTTGATTTGCGACATGATCTTGTCGACTTCTGCCTGGCGAATCGGCGTCGGACGGTTACCCGTGCCGCCGATGAAGCCCGTGACCTTGGGTGTGTTCTTCACCAAGTGCCACGATTCGTCGGTCATTTCCATCTCGCACAGCACATAGCCGGGGAAGAAACGACGTTCGGTAACTTTCTTATGACCAGCCGTGGTTTCAACAACTTCTTCGGTCGGGACAAGAATCTGACCGAAGTAATCTTGCATACCGCCACGCGTAATACGCTCTTGAAGCGCTTTGGCTACGCTTTTTTCCATGCCGGAGTAGGCATGAATGACGTACCAGCGCTTCTTGCTCGGTGCAGCTCCGGTATCAGACATATCACTTCCAGCCTAGAATCAAAGAGAACACCGCCCATTCAATCGTCTTGTCGCTGATCCACAGATACAGCGCCATCACGACGACGAACGCGAAGACAATCGCAGTCGTTTGAGCGGCCTCTTTACGGGTCGGCCAAACGACCTTACCCACTTCTTTGTACGCATCCTTAGCAAAAGCCAGGAAGCCTTTGCCGGTTTGCGACATCAATGCCACAAAAGCTGCGATCACCAGAATGACAACGATGGCGGCAACGCGCACGTACAGCGCTTGTTGCTCCAAAGTGTAGAACGCGACGACGCCGGCAACGACCAGCAGCCCGGCCACGGCCAGCAGCAGCTTGTCGCCAGTCGTACGTACAGTTTCTACAGGAGAATTCGCCATTTCCAGCTTGCAGACAGTTGTTTGGCAGGGGCAGAGGGAATCGAACCCCCAACCTTCGGTTTTGGAGACCGACGCTCTGCCAGTTGAGCTATACCCCTAAAACAGCAGAGGGGCCAACCGCCAAAAGCTGACCCCGTAAGCGCGGACCGTTAAGGTACCGGCTTAAGCTACGATCGTTGCAACCACGCCGGCGCCGACAGTACGGCCACCTTCGCGGATTGCGAAACGCAGACCTTCGGTCATGGCGATCGGAGCGATCAGCTTGACCGTGATCGAAACGTTGTCGCCAGGCATGACCATTTCCTTGCCTTCCGGCAGGCTGATCGAACCCGTCACGTCCGTCGTACGGAAGTAGAACTGCGGACGGTAGTTGTTGAAGAACGGGGTGTGACGACCACCTTCATCCTTCGACAGAATGTAGACCTCGCCCGTGAAGTCCGTGTGCGGCTTGATCGAGCCCGGCTTGGCCAGAACTTGACCACGCTGAACTTCTTCACGCTTCGTACCACGCAGCAGAATACCGACGTTGTCGCCTGCCTGACCTTGGTCGAGCAGCTTGCGGAACATTTCAACGCCCGTGCAAATCGTCTTGACCGTCGGAACGATACCGACGATTTCGATTTCTTCGCCGACCTTGATCACGCCCGACTCAACGCGGCCCGTCACCACCGTACCGCGACCCGAGATCGAGAACACGTCTTCGACCGGCATCAGGAACGTCTTGTCGATAGCACGTTCCGGCGTCGGGATGTACGAGTCCAGTGCGTCGGCCAGAGCCATGATGGCCACTTCGCCCAGTTCGCCCTTGTCGCCTTCCAGCGCCAGCTTGGCCGAACCCTTGATGATCGGCAGATCGTCGCCCGGGAATTCGTACTTGGTCAGGAGTTCGCGAACTTCCATTTCGACCAGCTCGAGCAGCTCGGCGTCGTCGACCATGTCGCACTTGTTCAGGAACACGATGATGTACGGCACGCCAACCTGACGGGCCAGCAGGATGTGCTCGCGCGTTTGCGGCATCGGGCCGTCAGCTGCCGAGCAAACCAGGATAGCGCCGTCCATCTGGGCAGCACCGGTAATCATGTTCTTGACGTAGTCGGCGTGGCCCGGGCAGTCAACGTGTGCGTAGTGGCGGTTAGCCGTTTCGTACTCGATGTGCGCGGTGTTGATGGTAATACCGCGTGCCTTTTCTTCCGGCGCTGCGTCGATTTCGTCGTACTTCTTGGCCTGGCCGCCGAACTTCGACGACAGGACCGTTGCGATAGCGGCCGTCAGGGTGGTCTTGCCATGGTCAACGTGACCGATGGTGCCGACGTTCACGTGCGGCTTAGTCCGCTCGAATTTTTCCTTTGCCATTTCCGACTCCTAACGGGTTATCTATTGCCGAGGTTGCTCGGCATGTTGATTGCCGCGCTTCACTATCTTTTGGTGCCCATGGGCAGGATCGAACTGCCGACCTCTCCCTTACCAAGGGAGTGCTCTACCACTGAGCCACATGGGCGAATCCTGTACTGCTACTTCGTCTGCGCGTCACCTGGAGCGGGTGAAGGGAATCGAACCCTCGTCATAAGCTTGGAAGGCTTCTGCTCTACCATTGAGCTACACCCGCTTGGATTCTGACTCTCGCCACTTGGTAACAAGCGCCGGAGACTCATGCTTCCGGCGCTTATTACTTCCGCATTCTGGTGGAGGAGGTTGGATTCGAACCAACGTAGGCGTAAGCCAACAGATTTACAGTCTGCCCCCTTTAGCCACTCGGGCACCCCTCCGCAGAGAATTTGCAATTATGGAGATGTCCCCTCGCCTTGTCAACACCTTCGACGCATTAAATATGCAGTTTCTATGCCTGCATCTCATCAAAATTTCGCCGCATGCGGCAAGTTGTTGATTTTTCGCGATATGTGCAGATTTGCCAGACATCCCGGCCGACCGGCAACCGCGATGCTACCGAGAGGAGCTCTGCGGACGGTATCGGCTTTGCGGTGGGGCGATTAACGCCGGGCCCGGCAGAAGTACGCCGGCGCCCGGCTGACAGCTGACTTCAGCTTCCTGCGCCCCGGATCGGAATAGCCATGCCTGGGTCTTTGCGGCTATCTGCCGCGATAGGTGTCGGCGCCACTAGGCAGCCATTACGCCGCTCTCCGGCCACGCTTTCGATTCCAAGCACGCATTCATCCACCCCATCGACCGCAGCAGCCCAGGCTCATATTCCATGGATCCCACGGTGTTATTAGGGTGAGGAAAAGTGGCCGCTCCCCGAACCGGGGCCTCAGATACGGATCCGGGCTGCTTCCATTCCGTAGCTCAGCAACGACTCGCGGTCATCCCATTCCTTCGTTCAATCGCGTGGCGCTCCACCAGACGGAATACGCCGACCTCAGCCGGGGCCATTCCTTCGTCTGGATGCGCGTATATCCCCGGACGCTTCAAGGCGAGGCGTAACAGAACCGACCCGGCGCCATGTAACGACAAAGGCGCGCAGGTCGAAATTCCCAAGGTGGGAAGTCAGTCGCCGCAACGCAAGCCATTCAGCGATTCTCTGCGGGAAGTCGTATCTCTAATCGACGTGACACCAACGGATAATGCGCGTTTCTCGAGAAGGCTTGTTTCTGGCATGCTCGGCACGCGATGGACGGAAGTTGCGCCGACAGCATCAGCGACTAAACACCGGTTTGCACAGCAGTTCTTAAGCTGAAGCGCTGCAACGAGCGCCGTATCAGCGTACGTCGACCAGCACCAGTCTCAGCGAATAAGCACACTGAGAACGCTATTTCTCAGCCTGCGAGCTCTCCGCCAGGCTACCGATCGAGTTCAACCACGAGCACCAAACCGGGATTAAGCCAGCACGTGGGCGCTGCTTGAGGAGGTCTTCGCCCGCCCCCAGCATCGCAGGGCTGCGAGCCTGATGGACAACGGACCGGAGTTTGTGGGCACTGCACTGTAGAAAATGGATGGGCGCACAAAAGAATCGTCGCTCCTCAGCCCTCGCACCAGCGCGAACGGCGGACGTTGCCGACATTACTCGCGGCATCGCCCTGCGTGTGGCGTGTGGCGTGTGGCGTGTGGCGTGTGGCGTCTGGAGTCTGGAGTCTGGAGTCTGGCGTCTGGAGTCTGGCGTCTGGCGTCTGGCGTCTGGCGTCTGGAGTCTGGAGTCTGGCGTCTGGCGTCTGGAGTCTGGCGTCTGGCGTCTGGCGTCTAGAGACGTGATCAGTCCGAGTCTGTCGAGCGGGCAGAGCGGAAGCCTAGAAGTACCGTTACGCTGCGCGTGGACGCGAGATCAACCTTGGCGCAGCTTGCGGCTGCGGTCGCGGATTACGCAAAGAATGCGCGCCCAAAAGCAAAAACCCCTCGCTACCGGGTAGCAAGGGGTTTTTAAGGGGAGCCTGACGATTACCTACTTTCACACGGGTATCCGCACTATCATCGGCGTGGAGTCGTTTCACGGTCCTGTTCGGGATGGGAAGGGGTGGTTCCAACTCGCTATGGTCATCAGGCATAACTTGTATGTTCTGCTGGGAGGGTATCCCAACAAAACCAATTCGGAAGAAGCGTAGTACAACAACTTGTGGGTTGTGAGTGTATCGGCACAGCGATACTCACACCAGGAAAAACACACTGGTTATAGGATCAAGCCTCACGGGCAATTAGTATCAGTTAGCTTAACGCATTACTGCGCTTCCACACCTGACCTATCAACGTCCTGGTCTTGAACGACCCTTAAGGGGAATCGAGTTCCCAGGGAAGTCTCATCTTAAGGCGAGTTTCCCGCTTAGATGCTTTCAGCGGTTATCTCTTCCGAACATAGCTACCCGGCGATGCCACTGGCGTGACAACCGGTACACCAGAGGTTCGTCCACTCCGGTCCTCTCGTACTAGGAGCAGCCCCCTTCAAACTTCCAACGCCCACGGCAGATAGGGACCAAACTGTCTCACGACGTTTTAAACCCAGCTCACGTACCTCTTTAAATGGCGAACAGCCATACCCTTGGGACCGGCTACAGCCCCAGGATGAGATGAGCCGACATCGAGGTGCCAAACACCGCCGTCGATATGAACTCTTGGGCGGTATCAGCCTGTTATCCCCAGAGTACCTTTTATCCGTTGAGCGATGGCCCTTCCATACAGAACCACCGGATCACTATGACCTGCTTTCGCACCTGCTCGACTTGTCAGTCTCGCAGTTAAGCACGCTTTTGCCATTGCACTATCAGCACGATTTCCGACCGTACCTAGCGTACCTTCGTACTCCTCCGTTACACTTTGGGAGGAGACCGCCCCAGTCAAACTGCCTACCATGCACTGTCCCCGATCCGGATTACGGACCTAGGTTAGAACCTCAAACAAGCCAGGGTGGTATTTCAAGGACGGCTCCACAGAAACTAGCGTTCCTGCTTCAAAGCCTCCCACCTATCCTACACAGACCGGTTCAAAGTCCAATGCAAAGCTACAGTAAAGGTTCATGGGGTCTTTCCGTCTAGCCGCGGGTAGATTGCATCATCACAAACACTTCAACTTCGCTGAGTCTCGGGAGGAGACAGTGTGGCCATCGTTACGCCATTCGTGCAGGTCGGAACTTACCCGACAAGGAATTTCGCTACCTTAGGACCGTTATAGTTACGGCCGCCGTTTACCGGGACTTCAATCAAGAGCTTGCACCCCATCATTTAATCTTCCGGCACCGGGCAGGCGTCACACCCTATACGTCCACTTTCGTGTTTGCAGAGTGCTGTGTTTTTATTAAACAGTCGCAGCCACCAGTTTATTGCAACCCCTTCACCCTCCTGGCGCAGGCCAGTCAAGCTACAAGGGCGTACCTTATCCCGAAGTTACGGTACCAATTTGCCGAGTTCCTTCTCCCGAGTTCTCTCAAGCGCCTTAGAATACTCATCTCGCCCACCTGTGTCGGTTTGCGGTACGGTCTCGTATGACTGAAGCTTAGAGGCTTTTCTTGGAACCACTTCCAATTGCTTCGCGAACAAGTTCGCTCGCCCCACAGCCTTGAATTACGCGCCCGGATTTGCCTAAGCGCCTTCTCCACTGCAGGGACCGGGACTTCCAACACCCGGACAACCTTCCGCGATCCGTCCCCCCATCGCATCATACGACGGTGCAGGAATATTAACCTGCTTCCCATCAGCTACGCATCTCTGCCTCGCCTTAGGGGCCGACTCACCCTACGCCGATGAACGTTGCGTAGGAAACCTTGGGCTTACGGCGAGGGGGCCTTTCACCCCCTTTATCGCTACTCATGTCAGCATTCGCACTTCTGATACCTCCAGCATCCTTTACAAGACACCTTCACAGGCTTACAGAACGCTCTCCTACCATGCGAGCAAGCTCGCATCCGCAGCTTCGGTATATTGCTTAGCCCCGTTACATCTTCCGCGCAGGACGACTCGATCAGTGAGCTATTACGCTTTCTTTAAAGGGTGGCTGCTTCTAAGCCAACCTCCTGACTGTTTTAGCCTTCCCACTTCGTTTCCCACTTAGCAATATTTAGGGACCTTAGCTGGCGGTCTGGGTTGTTTCCCTCTTGACACCGGACGTTAGCACCCGATGTCTGTCTCCCGTGATTGCACTCTTCGGTATTCGGAGTTTGCTATGGCGAGGTAATCCGCAATGGACCCCTCAACCATGACAGTGCTCTACCCCCGAAGGTGATACACGAGGCACTACCTAAATAGTTTTCGGAGAGAACCAGCTATTTCCAAGTTTGTTTAGCCTTTCACCCCTATCCACAGCTCATCCCCTAACTTTTCAACGTTAGTGGGTTCGGTCCTCCAGTACGTGTTACCGCACCTTCAACCTGGCCATGGATAGATCACTTGGTTTCGGGTCTACACCCAGCGACTGAACGCCCTATTCGGACTCGCTTTCGCTACGCCTTCCCTATTCGGTTAAGCTTGCCACTGAATGTAAGTCGCTGACCCATTATACAAAAGGTACGCCGTCACCCCTTACGAGGCTCCGACTGTTTGTATGCATGCGGTTTCAGGATCTATTTCACTCCCCTCCCGGGGTTCTTTTCGCCTTTCCCTCACGGTACTGGTTCACTATCGGTCGATTACGAGTATTTAGCCTTGGAGGATGGTCCCCCCATCTTCAGACAGGATTTCACGTGTCCCGCCCTACTTTTCTCAAGCTTAGTTCCACACCAGGGTTTTCTCATACGGGGCTATCACCCACTATGGCCGGACTTTCCATTCCGTTTTGATAACACCGGTGCTAAATCTTGAAGGCTGGTCCCATTTCGCTCGCCACTACTTTGGGAATCTCGGTTGATTTCTTTTCCTGCAGCTACTTAGATGTTTCAGTTCGCCGCGTTCGCTTCGCTAGACCTATGTATTCAGTCTAGGATGACCTAAAAGGCCGGGTTTCCCCATTCGGACATTTGTGGATCAATGCTTATTTGCCAGCTCCCCACAACTTTTCGCAGGCTATCGCGTCCTTCATCGCCTGTAATCGCCAAGGCATCCACCACATGCACTTATTCGCTTGACCCTATAACGAGTGCGTCTCTCGACACATCCTTTATAGGTTGAGTATTAGCGTTGTGCCGTATTCCAAGTCATCTTTCGATCACTTTAAATACTGGTTGATACAATCACAACCCGTACAATTTCCACGCGCCATCTCTAACGCGCTTCCGTTGTACTACTTCTTCTTCCAAATTGTTAAAGAACAAATACTGCATGACATTGCTGTCATTCAAAAGCATTCACATTCAGGGATTTACTTCAGAAGTACCACTGAGATAACTTGCTTTTGACTGACATCGATGTGATCTAAGAAGTGGTGGAGGATGACGGGATCGAACCGACGACCCCCTGCTTGCAAAGCAGGTGCTCTCCCAGCTGAGCTAATCCCCCAAAATCAGCCTGATTCAGCGTTACAAAAAACCTTGCATACCCATGTATGCAGCGGCTCTTTGTGCCTTGCCTCAGCCAGATTTCTTTCTACCGGACGTCAGTGGAAAGAGTTGGTGGGTCTGGAAGGACTTGAACCTTCGACCCCCGCCTTATCAAGACGGTGCTCTAACCACCTGAGCTACAGACCCGACTTAGATCTACGCAGTCAACAACCGATAAGCGTGAACACTCAACTTCCAGTGCATGCTCTAGAAAGGAGGTGATCCAGCCGCAGGTTCCCCTACGGCTACCTTGTTACGACTTCACCCCAGTCATGAATCCTGCCGTGGTAAGCGCCCTCCTTGCGGTTAGGCTACCTACTTCTGGCAAAACCCACTCCCATGGTGTGACGGGCGGTGTGTACAAGACCCGGGAACGTATTCACCGCGACATGCTGATCCGCGATTACTAGCGATTCCAGCTTCACGCAGTCGAGTTGCAGACTGCGATCCGGACTACGATCGGTTTTCTGGGGTTAGCTCCACCTCGCGGTTTGGCAGCCCTCTGTACCGACCATTGTATGACGTGTGAAGCCCTACCCATAAGGGCCATGAGGACTTGACGTCATCCCCACCTTCCTCCGGTTTGTCACCGGCAGTCTCCTTAGAGTGCTCTTGCGTAGCAACTAAGGACAAGGGTTGCGCTCGTTGCGGGACTTAACCCAACATCTCACGACACGAGCTGACGACAGCCATGCAGCACCTGTGTTACGGTTCTCTTTCGAGCACTCCCACCTCTCAGCAGGATTCCGTACATGTCAAGGGTAGGTAAGGTTTTTCGCGTTGCATCGAATTAATCCACATCATCCACCGCTTGTGCGGGTCCCCGTCAATTCCTTTGAGTTTTAATCTTGCGACCGTACTCCCCAGGCGGTCAACTTCACGCGTTAGCTACGTTACTAAGGAAATGAATCCCCAACAACTAGTTGACATCGTTTAGGGCGTGGACTACCAGGGTATCTAATCCTGTTTGCTCCCCACGCTTTCGTGCATGAGCGTCAGTATTGGCCCAGGGGGCTGCCTTCGCCATCGGTATTCCTCCACATCTCTACGCATTTCACTGCTACACGTGGAATTCTACCCCCCTCTGCCATACTCTAGCCTTGCAGTCACGAATGCAGTTCCCAGGTTGAGCCCGGGGATTTCACATCCGTCTTACAAAACCGCCTGCGCACGCTTTACGCCCAGTAATTCCGATTAACGCTTGCACCCTACGTATTACCGCGGCTGCTGGCACGTAGTTAGCCGGTGCTTATTCTTCCGGTACCGTCATCCCCCCGAGGTATTAACCCAGAGGATTTCTTTCCGGACAAAAGTGCTTTACAACCCGAAGGCCTTCTTCACACACGCGGCATTGCTGGATCAGGCTTTCGCCCATTGTCCAAAATTCCCCACTGCTGCCTCCCGTAGGAGTCTGGGCCGTGTCTCAGTCCCAGTGTGGCTGGTCGTCCTCTCAGACCAGCTACAGATCGTCGCCTTGGTGAGCTTTTACCTCACCAACTAGCTAATCTGATATCGGCCGCTCTTGTAGCGCGAGGCCCGAAGGTCCCCCGCTTTCCTCCTCAGAGCGTATGCGGTATTAATCCGGCTTTCGCCGAGCTATCCCCCACTACAAGGTACGTTCCGATATATTACTCACCCGTTCGCCACTCGCCACCAGGTGCAAGCACCCGTGCTGCCGTTCGACTTGCATGTGTAAGGCATGCCGCCAGCGTTCAATCTGAGCCAGGATCAAACTCTTCAGTTTAAACCTGTTACTGTTTTCGGTTTTTCGCGATAAATCGCTAGAACCGGTCGCTCTCAAAGTATGCTGACAAGTTAATTACTTAACTTACCTATTACTATGTGAGCCTCAATAAATTTAAAGCTTATCTGCCGAAGCAGACGCACCATTCATCGAGTGCCCACACTTATCGGTTGTTTAATTTTTAAAGATCAATCGCATCCGACTTCGCTTCGTCGCTCACTTACCGCGCCGTCGCTTCGTTTTCTGCGTCGCTGCATCAGCAGCAGAGAAGTGAGATTATGTCGCAGCTTCTCGTCGTCGTCAACAGTTTTTTTCGCTTTCTTCGCTCGTCGCCGTAGCGACTCGCAAGCTCCAAAACCACTAACCACCGGGCTTTTCAGCCCCTCGCTTCAACCTCGTCGCCGCTTTCGCTGCGTCGCTGTCGTTGCGAGAGACGAGATATTAGTGAAAACCCGGGACCCTGGCAAGCACTTTGTGAAAATAATTTGAAAAGCGCAAAAAAGGGCAAAAAAAGGCCCGCGTCGTGGGCGGGCCAAGATCCATGGGACAGGACACATGGAGGAGACGGGTTCACTGTATCCGGGCCTCCCCCGACGACGCAACGAATGAAATCGCATATGCTTCCTGAAAGCTTGCCTATATGGAAAGGCAGTGCCAGCGTCGCAGCATCAATGTCCGCACCCACCTCTCTATATATAAGAGCGTTTGAGATGCTTCTTTTGCGCGCCTTCCGATCATCCTTCCGGCCGCATAACGCCGTCCCCTTCGACCAACCCGGCCCGTCGCGCCGACGGCGCGCGTTCGCGCCTGGCCACCTGCTGCGACTCATACCGCTTGCCCTGCTCGTTACCGCCTGCTCGTCGGTGCGCCCGCCAGCCGAGCCATCGCAATGGACGGCCCATACGCCCGCGGCGACACCCGGCGCGCTGGCCTCCGCCCTCTCCCCGGCCGTGCGCTCGCACCCCGGGCAGTCAGGCTTCCAGCTGCTGGCAACGGGATCCGCCGCCTTCACGACCCGGTTGGCGCTGGTGCAATCGGCGCAACATAGCCTGGACGTCCAGTACTACAGCGCCGGCGAAGACATCACAGGCCGCCTGCTGCTCCAGTCCCTGCTCGACGCCGCCCAGCGGGGCGTGCGCATTCGTATGCTGGTCGACGATATCAATCGCCGCCACACCGACCCCGCCTTCGCTGCGCTCGATGAGAGCCCCAACATCGAGATTCGCGTTTTCAATCCGTTCGGCACCCGGGACACCACGCTGCTCCAGCGCGCCGGCAATCTGCTCACGCGCTTCGACCAGTTGAACCGCCGCATGCATAACAAGGCGCTCGTCGCGGACAACCAGGTGGCGATCGTGGGCGGGCGCAATCTTGGAGACGAATACTTCGACGCGAATCCCGACCTCTCTTTCCGGGACTTCGATCTGCTGTGCGCCGGTCCGGTCGTGGACGCCATTTCCCACAGCTTCGACCATTTCTGGACGAGCCCGCAGTCCTACCCGCTCAAACAAGTCCAGTCGAAGATCGACGATGAGACGCTCGACGCCACCCGCAAAGCGCTGGCCCAGCATTGGCGCGACGCCGAGAACGTCCCCGCCGGCCATGAAGCGCTCCATCAACCGCCGCTGGCCGCCAGCCTGCGCAACGGCGCCGTCCCGCTCTTCTGGGCCCCCGCCGAACTCGCGGCCGACTCGCCCGACAAGCTCGACGCCCCCGTCGCCGAAACCCAAAGCAAACCCGGGGAAAAGCTTCGCCAGCTCGCCGCGCACGCGCAAAGCGAAGTCCTCATCATCTCCCCCTACTTCGTCCCTCTCGATGGCGGCGTCCGGTTCCTGTCCGCGCTCACGCAACGCGGCGTCAATGTACGCGTATTGACGAACTCGCTGGCCGCAACCGACGTCGTGCCCGTCCACGCCGGTTATGCCCGCTATCGACCGGCACTGTTACAGGCAGGCATCGCGTTGTACGAATTCAAGCCGATCCGAACGGACGACGGCGAACGTCAATCCCGACGCGTGACGTTCGGCGGTTCATCGCGCGCGAGTCTGCACGGCAAGGCTTACGTGATCGACCGACGCGACGTCGTTCTCGGTTCGTTTAATCTGGACCCCCGCTCGGTACGCCTGAATACCGAGCTGGCGATCGTGATCCACAGCCCGGAGTTTGCCGAGCGGATGGCCGGAATCTTCGAGCGCGCGACGTCCCCCCGCACCAGCTTCCGCGTGGAGCTAGCCGCGGCTGGCACCGCCCCGCCTACGCCGACGCCGCCCACCATGCCGAGCCTGCGCTGGGTCGGTGAGGAAAATGGGCAACCTCGAATTTTCGACGTCGAGCCCTACGCCACTTTCGGACGTAATGCCGTCGCAGGCGCGTTCACCCTGCTCCCGAGCGACGACCTGCTCTGAGCGCGACGCCACATCCCTCAGCGCCGCCCATCGCCTCGAACCTTCAGCACCGCGCAAAAAAAGCCGCCGCCCCGGCAACCCGGGAACGGCGGTTCTCCATGGCGCAGACGCCCCCGTCGCGACCATCAGAACTCGAACGTCGCCGACAACGTCGCGGCGCGCGCATCGCCGATCGCCACCACGGTCTGACTGACGCTGGACGGGTAGTACATCTTGTTGAAGACGTTCCTGACGTTGAACTGATAGTGCACGGGATGCCGTCCGATCTTCGTGTCGTACGTGGCGAACACGTCGGCAACGAAGTACGCCGGTAGCGTAAAGCTGTTCGCCGAGTCACCGGGACGCGATCCAACATACCGGCCGACGGCCCCGAGACGCAGATTGCCGCCGCCGTCGCCCAGCACGGGCCCCCAGTCGTACACCCCGGCGAGCGACGCCGTATGCCGGGCCGCATTGACCAGCGTGTTGCCCGCGTACAGCGGATCGTCCGTCGTCTTCGCATCGATGAATGCGTAGCTCGCGATCACATTCCAGCGCTGCCCGATCCGACCGGACACATCGAGCTCGACACCTCGCGAGCGTGCCGCACCCGACGTACGCCAATCCAGCGTACTACGGCCTGGCACGGCCTGCGACACGAGCACATTGCGCTTGTCGATATTGAACAACGCGAGCGTGCCGCTCAGCCCGCCGGGCACATCGAGCTTCGCCCCGACCTCATACGATCGCGCATGCTCGGGCGCCACGTTCGAGTCGATGACTACGCCCGTCGACAGCGGCGCGATGGTGGACGTCGGCTTGAGCGACTCCGAATAGCTGCCATACAACGACAGGTCGTCCCGCACCTTGTAGACGACGCCCGCACGCGGCAGCCACTTCGCGTCGCTGATATCGGTATTGGCCTTGAACGGGCGCCCCTTGCCTGCGAACTGACTGTAGGTCAGCAAACGCACCCCGCCGACCAGAATCCAGCGGTCGGTGACATGGATCGCGTCCTGGAAAAAGAGCGACGCATCGTGCAGCGTGTCGGTCTGGTCGCTGTCGCTGGCCGACACCGTCGTCGGGATCACCTCGCAGCCGTAGACCGGATTCAGATAGGAGAACGTGCACTTCGCCGCCTGACGAAGCAAATCGCGCCGGTAGATACGCCGATATTCCCAGTCGCCGCCGAATTGCAGGTCGTGACGCATCCCCGCAAGCGTGACCTTCCCGTCGAGATACGCGGTGCCGAAACTGTCGGTGCTGTCCGAGCCGCGTGTACCGTCGTTACTGCGCGAGACGATGCCCGTCGTCGAATTCACACCGGTAATGCGCAACTGTCCGGCGTCGTAGGTCTCGGTGTTGTAGCTGTAACCCACGTGCGCCTTCCAGTTGGCATTGAACTGATGGTCGAGCGTGATCTGCGCCAGATGCGACTGTCCGGCCATCTCGTTGTGCACGTCATCCAGACGCTCACGCGCCGCAATCGCCAGCGGCCGGTTCGTCTTCGGATCGAGCGCTGTGCCGCGGTCGAACGGCGTGAGGAAATTGCGGTACTCGTACGACACGACGACCTGCGTATCGCGTCCGTAATAGGCCAGTGTCGGCGCGACGAGCGTCTCGCGTTGCGAGCCGAAATATCGCCAGTACTGCTGGTTGTTCTGGTCGACGACCAGACGGTAGGCGAGCCGCGAATCGCCAATATCGCCAATGGGCCCCGTGGTATCGAGCGTCTCCTCCACGCCGTTCTTGCCATGACCGTATGTCGTGCCCGCCACGCTTACCGCCGTATAGGGTTTGAGCAACGGACGCTTGCTCACCACGTTGATCACGCCCCCTGGGTCCATGATCCCGTACAGCAGCGATGTCGGGCCCTTGAGCACCTCCACCGAATCCGCGTTCGCGTTGAACCCGCGCCCCTGCACGAGCGGCATGCCGTTGTGCATGATCGAGCCGTCGCGATTACCGCCGAAGCCGCGCTTGAGCAGCGTGTCCTGCGTGCTTGCCAGCGTGTTGCCCTGCACGATGCCGCTGACATTGACCAGCGCGTCGTCGAGCGTGCGGGCGCGCTGGTCGGCGAGTACCTGATGAGGCACCACGTTGATGGCCTGGGGGATGTCGAGGATGGGCGTGTCGGAGCGGGTGACGTTGGCGTCCACCGGCATGCGGTAGGCGTCGCTCCACGCCTGCGCCTGCACGTGGGTGGCGGGCAACGCCACATCGCCCGAGCCGCCGGCGGGCGCGAGCGTCGCCACAGCTGGCGCCGTCTGCGGCGCCAGCGTATAGCCCGCGCCTTGCGGCGACGCCGTCAACCCCGTGCCCGCAAGCAACTGGCCGAACGCCGCGGGCACATCGAAGCGACCGTGCACGCCCGGGCTTTGGCGGCCAGCCGTCAGGGCGGGGGCATACGTCAGCAGAATGCCCGACTCCCGGCCGAAGCGCGTGAGCACGGTGTCGAGCGAACCGGGCGGAATGTCATAGATACGTGCAACGGAGGCCGCACTTGCCGCCACGTCTGACGGTGAGGGCGGTTGCGCATAAACGCCTCCGGCCATGAAGGTCGATCCGAGCGACGCGAACGTCAGCGCGACGCCCGCGCAGATACTACGGCGATGCCAACGGGGGAAGTCGGCGGTACTGGCGGAGCCGATGGCCACCGACCCAGCGCGGCCACGCAACAAGAACAGGAATTCGGGCAAAGCGACGGCCATGATGTCAGTCTCGTACTGGCTAAAGAGAAAAGGTTTCACTTCCCTTGTCACGCGAGACCGACAAAACAGCTCACTGAGCGTCACTGACGCCACTGATCACTCTCATCGCGCTCAGCCGCGCGGCCCGACCGTCACCCAATAGCGGGTCACCGCGGTGACCGCGACCGGCAGCGCATGCGGGAGCACCCCCAGGATGGCGTCGATATCCGCAAGTGGATACGTGCCTGACACGCGCAGCGAGGCCACCATCGGGTCGCAGCGCAGATACCCGCGACGGTAGCGCGAGAGTTCGGCGAGAAATACATCCAGACGCATATCGGCGGCCACGAAGATCCCGTCCGTCCAAGCGCCGTCGCCCTGGGCAAGCGGCAGTACCGGCCCAACGTTGTCGGCGGTAAGTCGCGCCTGCTCGCCGGCATGGACGATTCGCTCAAGCGTCGCGCCTGCCCCCGCCACCGCTTTCGGCGTGACCCGCACCGCCCCCTCGAAAACTTGTACGGAGGTGTCGCCGCCCTCGTCCGTCCGACGTACCGCAAAGCGCGTGCCCACCGGCTGGAGCGTTCCGTGCATCGTCGATACGATCAGTGCTCGCGGCGGCACGTGGCCAGCGTCCTGTCCGGTGGTGACCATGATTTCGCCCTCGATGAGCGCGATGCCCCGCACGTCGCCATCCATCGACAAGCGCACGGCCGTGCGCGTATTGAGCGAGAGCGTAGTGCCGTCGGCCAGAGACAATGTACGACGCTCGCCTGCGCCGGTACGCGCGTCGGCACGCAGCCACTGGACCGCCCCCGGATCGCTCGCCACCCACGCCCCGGTACCGAGGAAGACGGCCCCCGCAATGGCCTTGACAGCCATGCGACGCTCGCGTGAGCGCGGTGCGCGCAACGCTGCCCGGGCCACCGCCGCGCCCAGTGCGTCCGACACATGACGCATTCGTGAGTCCGCCCCTTCGATATGACGCCACGCGCGCTCGTGCTCGGGGTGCACCTCACGCCAACGCACGCAGGCCGCGCGCAGCGCGTCGCTGGCATCGTCGCTTTGCAGCGTGACCCACCACTCGACCGCTTGCCGCGCAATGCCCGCGTCGAAGGGCATTCCGGAGGCCGCGCGCGTCACGGCGTCTCCATCGCGAAGAAACACTGCGTGCCTGCGCGAACCAGATGGCGCTTCACCGTCGCGAGCGAAATGCCGAGCGCTGCGGCGATCTCGGCATGCGTAAGGCCGTCGAGTTGCGCGAGCAGGAAGGCGCGTTTGACGAGAGGCGGCAGGCCATCGAGGCAACGATCGATCTCGAACAGCGTTTCGAGCACGATGGCGCGCTCCTCCGGCGAGGGAGCGAACGCTTCAGGCTGTTGGGAAAGGGCTTCGAGATAGGCCCGCTCGATGTGTTCGCGTCGCCAGTGGTTATAGAGAACACGCTGGGCGAGCGTCGTCAGAAACGCGCGGGGCGACGCGAGCCTGCCCGGCGGATCGCGCTCGAGCAGGCGCAGGAAAGTGTCATGCGCGAGGTCGGCCGCGCGATGTGAGCAGCCAGTCTTGCGATGCAGCCAGCCATGAAGCCAGCCGTGATGATCGCTGTAGAGTCTGCGCAACGTGGTCTCGCGTTGCAGCGTGTCGTCGGCGGGCATGCGCCCCTCCTGTCCCCGGGCCAAGTGTGGCCGCAAGGCTCAGGCACCGTTTTGCAAATGAGAATCGTTTGCAGTATAGCAAACAAGCGCCGGGGGGATACGACGGAGATGATGGCCGTTGCCGCTACGCGTAGCGCGTATGCCACAGCGTCCGGCGACGGCCATCCAACCATGGGTTCGGTCACGGGGTCATTCGGTGAGCGGTCAGTAGTAGGCGTCTTCGAGCAGCATGTCCTCGAAGAATGCGCCGAAGCGCTGTTGCGGATCGCGCAGATGGATTTCCAGAATCCAGCGCATCGGCGAAGGCGTCGAGTCGAAGTCGGCCAGCGAGCCGGTATGGATGGCGGCGTGCGGGAAGTCCGATACGCGATGCCCCGGCAAGTCGAAGTTCAGCGTCCAGCCCATGCGACGCGCCACGTCGTCGGCGTAGGCGTACAGCACCTGTCCTGTGGCGCCTTCGCGTTGCCATTTCGCGCGCACGTCGTGGAACAGCGTTTCGGCGTCGCGCGCGCAACGCTCGTATTCGGCGTGCTCACCGACGACGAAACTCGCACCGCCGTCGCCCTCCCATGCTTCGAAGCGCGGTGCGATATCGATGAAAAACAGGTCGTTTTCCCGGAGCACGACTCCCAGTTCGGATGGCTGCCGCATCGGCTTGAGGGTGTTCGTGCCGAAGCGCACGCGCGTCGGGTGCCAGCTCAGTTCCAGACCCGCCTCAGCAAGCACGCGCTTCGCCATGACGACGGCGTCTTCCTCGATCATGCCGGGATGCACGTGGCGTGCGATCTCGGCGATCGCGGCTCGGGTCTTGTTGCGCGCGGCGAGCATACCGTCGACAGAGAATGCCGGACCGACACGCTCGGCCAGCGAGGCTTCATCCGGGTAACGGACGGCGGAGAAATTGGCTGAATTCGACATCGATGACCTCATGGGGAAATGGAGACGCAAAGGTTGGGGCGAAGGGTCGGGGTAGATGCGGCGACAGCCGTTGCCGTCGCTGAATGTCAGGATTGTCGAAGCGCCGCCGCCTTTCGTCGCGTGAGGCGAACGGCCCATTTGCGCCAACCCGCGGCATCTTCGCGCCAGCGCCCGGCCGCAGCGCCGCCGATACGCCGCTTTCTGCCAAAATGGCCCCACACCACGGCCATCGCTGCCATCGCTGCACCCCAACTCCAACCCCGCGCCCACCGTGGTCCGGCCCCACTCACTGCGTCCCACAAAATCGCCATGATCCGTAACGTCGCCCTGCTGGTTTTTCCCGGCGTGCAGTCACTCGATGTGAGCGGTCCGCTCGATGTCTTCGCGGAAGCCAACCGCTTCCTGCTGCCCGGCGATCACTATCAGACCGAGATCATCGGCACGCAGCACGGCGCTATCGCCTGCTCGAACGGCATGGCGCTGTTGCCGAACCGGCACTATCAGGCGGTGGGTGGGCACGTCGATCTCTTGCTGGTCGCGGGCGGCCCGTCGTTGTTGACCGACGATCTCGGACCGAACGTCTGTCGCTGGCTCCACGACATGGCGCCGCGCGCCCGGCGCTACGGCTCGATCTGCAACGGTGCGCTGATACTGGCGGCGGCGGGCTTGCTGGACGGCAAGCGCGTGACGACGCACTGGAACGACGTCGACGTGCTCGCCGAGCGCGCCCCGCTGGCGCACATCGAAGCCGACCGGCTGTTCATTCAGGATGGGCATCTGTACACGTCGGCGGGCGTGACGGCGGGAATCGATCTCTCGCTGCATCTGCTCGCACAGGATCACGGACAGGAAGTGGCATTGAACGTGGCGAAGCGTCTGGTTGTCTTCACGCAACGTGCGGGCGGGCAATCTCAGTTCAGTCCGTACCTCACACCCTACGCGCCGCCGACCTCGCCCGTCGCGCAAGTGCAGCAGTACGTGCTGGCGCATCTGGCCGAGCCGCTATCGGTCGGCGATCTGGCCGCCGTAGCGAAGATGAGCGTGCGCAACTTCTCACGTGTCTTCGCGCGCGATGCCGGCGTCACCCCCGCCGATTTCGTCAGCGCCGCCCGTGTGGACGCGGCACGCGTGATGCTGGAGAACGGCAACGCGCCGCTCAAGACCGTGGCGTGGGAATGCGGCTTCGGCGATCCGCACAACATGCGCAAGGTGTTTCAGCGGCGCTTCGGCGTGTCGCCACAGCAGTACCGCGAGCACTTCGGGCAGCCGCAGTCATAGCGTGGGGATAACGTGCGTAGACACAACACGGGGCTAACGTTGGCACGGACTACGGATACGACGAACTCACAAAACCGGCGTATCCCCTCGTCGGCATCGAACGCCCGATGCCAGTGAACCGTCGACTCTGCTTCGAGGGCATCGATCGGCAACGGGTATATCGCAAACTTCCCGGAGGCATTCAGAATTTGCCCCCCCTGGGCAAGGTGGCCACCCCGCGCGCGCTGATCGACACCGACCTCCCATCGTAGGAAGGTTCTCGTCTTCCCCCTCCTCGGCCTAATGGAAAACATTTATTGACCGACCGGCCGGTCGGTTTATAATGCGTTCCATATCCCCACATGCCGCGGAGGCCTTCCTCTATGTATACGCAAGCCATCGACCTGGCCGGCAACAGCCCCAAGGGCGTTCGTGCCCTGAGTGAGGCCGAGCAGGCACAGCAGGCTCGCTTCGACGCGCGCGTTGCCGCCGAACAGAAGATCGAGCCGCAGGACTACATGCCCGCCGAGTACCGCAAGACGCTCGTGCGCCAGATCTCGCAGCACGCACACTCGGAAGTCGTCGGCATGCTGCCGGAGGGCAACTGGATCTCGCGCGCGCCCAGCCTCAAGCGCAAGGCGATTCTGCTCGCCAAGGTTCAGGACGAAGCCGGTCACGGTCTCTATCTGTATTCCGCCGCCGAGACGCTCGGCACGTCGCGCGACCAGATGATCGACGCCCTGCACTCGGGCAAGGCCAAGTACTCCAGCATCTTCAATTACCCCACGCTCACATGGGCCGACGTCGGCGTGATCGGCTGGCTCGTCGACGGCGCCGCCATCATGAACCAGGTGCCGCTGTGCCGCTGCTCGTACGGTCCATACGCGCGCGCCATGATCCGCGTGTGCAAGGAAGAGTCGTTCCACCAGCGTCAGGGCTTCGACGCCCTGCTCGCGATGATGAGCGGCACGCAGGCCCAGCGCGACATGGTGCAGGAAGCCGTGAACCGCTGGTGGTGGCCGGTGCTGATGATGTTCGGTCCGAGCGACAAGGAATCCATCCACAGCACGCAGACCATGAAGTGGGGCATCAAGCGCATCTCGAACGACGACCTGCGTCAGAAGTTCGTCGATGCGGCCGTCGAACAGGCCAAGGTGCTCGGCGTGACCTTCCCCGATCCCGACCTGAAGTGGAACGAAGCCCGCAAGGCGCACGATTACGGCGAGATCGACTGGAGCGAATTCTGGCGCGTGGTCGGCGGTGACGGTCCGTGCAACAAGGAACGCGTGGGCACCCGCGTGGCCGCCCACGAAAAGGGCGCCTGGGTGCGGGAAGCCGCGCTCGCCTACGCCGCCAAACAGCGCCAGCGCGCCGAAAAGCAAGCCGCCTGAGGCGAACGGACAACGACGAGATCAGGGTCAACGTCCGGGCGCAAGGTGCGCGGACACCCCCTCACAAGACATCAGGAACGATCATGACGCAAGCAAGCAACAAGGAATGGCCCCTCTGGGAAGTGTTCGTGCGCAGCAAGATGGGCCTCGAACACAAGCACAGCGGCAGCCTGCACGCCGCCGATGCCGAGATGGCGCTGCGCATGGCGCGCGACGTCTACACGCGCCGCCAGGAAGGCGTGAGCATCTGGGTCGTGCCCTCGAGCGCCATCACGGCGTCGGCACCGGAAGACAAGGCCGAACTCTTCGATCCGGCCGCCGACAAGATCTACCGTCACCCGACCTTCTACCAGTTGCCGGAAGAAGTGAACCACATGTAAGCGGCTGCGCGCCGTCGTGCGATATCCGCACATCGACGGCGCGCCCCAAGCGAGACCCCAGAACATGAAACCGACGCAGGAACATCTGTCCTATCTGCTGCGCCTCGCCGACAACGCGCTGATCCTCGGTCAGCGCAACGCGGAATGGTGTGGTCACGGCCCCGTGCTCGAAGAAGACATCGCGCTCACGAACCTGAGCCTCGATCTGATCGGCCAGGCGCGCATGCTCTATCAGCACGCCGCCAAGCTGGAGACGGCGCTCACCGGCTTCGCGAAGCAGGAAGACGACTACGCTTTCTGGCGCGACGAATTCGCCTTCCGCAACTGGACGCTCGTCGAACTGCCTCACTATGGCCCGACGGCAGGCACCACGGCCGCCGAGCGCGACTACGCCGTCACCATCGTGCGCAACTTCCTGTACTCCGCCCTGATGGTCGAAGTCTGGCAAGCGCTCGCCCAGTCGGCGGACGAGGAACTTGCCGCCATCGCCGCGAAGTCGGTCAAGGAAGCGCATTACCACTTGCACCACGCGCGCGACTGGCTCGTGCGCTTCGGCGACGGCACGGAAGAATCGCATCGCCGCGCGCAGGCGGCCCTCGACTATCTCGTGCCGTACATGAACGAGATCTTCAAGCGCGACGCCCTCGAAGATGCCGTCGCCGCTGCGGGCACGGGTGTCACGATGGCCGACCTGAAGGACGCCTGGCAAGCCACCGTCGACGATGCCCTCACCGAAGCGACGCTCACCGCGCCGCTCGGCGGTGCGTTCGAGAGCACGGGCAAGTTCGGGCGTCACTCCGAGCACATGAGCTACCTGCTTGGCGAGATGCAGGGACTGGCACGCCAGCACCCCGGCGCCAGCTGGTAAGCCAGGCGCGCGCCTCATGCACATGACGAACCCGTTTGCCGACGCGATGACGAATCTGCCGCTCACCCCTGCCGTTGCGCCCGATGTGCTGACGCCGGCCTCGGAGGCGTCGCTGCCGCTCGCGTGGCAAACGCTCGAAGCCGTGCCCGACCCGGAGATTCCGGTCGTGTCGATTCGCGAGCTCGGCATTCTGCGCGACGTGCGCGTCGTCACGAACGACGAAGGGGCCACGGCATTCGAGATCGTGATCACGCCGACGTACTCCGGCTGCCCGGCGATGCAGCAGATCGCCGAGGACATCGCTGCGGCCATGACGCGCGCCGGGCTCGGCCCCTGGCACGTCACGACGGTGCTCGCGCCCGCCTGGACGACCGACTGGATCAGCCCGGAAGCTCGTGAGAAGCTGCGCGGCTACGGCATCGCGCCGCCCACCGGCGCGCAAGCGGTATCGGCCGACGCCCCGCGCAAGATCACGTTCTATGGCCGTCCGAAAGACGGCGTGCCTTGCCCGCATTGCGGTTCGGTCGACACGGAAGTCGTGTCCGCCTTCGGCTCGACCGCCTGCAAGGCGCATTACCGTTGCCGCACGTGCCAAGAGCCGTTCGACTACTTCAAGCCATATTGATTGGCCAGATTGACCCGATTGGGAAGCCCACGATGACGACCCCGCAATTCCATTCGCTGACGATTCGCGAAATCCGGCCCGAGACGGCCGACGCCATCTCCATCGCCTTCACGGTGCCGGAAACGCTGCGCGACGCCTATCGCTTCACGCAAGGCCAGTTCCTCACGCTCAAGACCGAGATCGACGGCGAAGAAGCGCGTCGCTCTTATTCGATCTGCGTCGGCGTGCCCGAATATGAAGCCTCGGGCGAACTGCGCGTGGGCATCAAGCGCGTGCCGGGCGGCAAGTTCTCGAACTTCGCGAACGACCAGTTGAAGCCGGGCCAGCAGATCGACGTGATGACCCCGGACGGCCGTTTCTTCACGCGCCTGTCGGCCGACAACGCCAAACATTACGTCGGCTTTGCCGGCGGCTCGGGCATTACGCCCATGCTCGCGCTCATCAAGACCACGCTGGCGACCGAGCCCAATAGCCAGTTCACGCTCGTGTACGGCAACCGCTCCGTGCCGGCGATCATGTTCGCCGAAGCGCTCGAAGACCTGAAGAACACGTATCTGGGCCGTTTGCGCCTGTATCACGTGCTGTCCGACGAAGCGCAGGAAGTCGAGTTGTTCAACGGCCTGCTCAACGAAGAAAAGTGCGCCGCCTTCCTCGAGACGCTGATCCCGGCGGCGAGCATCGACGAGGCCTTCATCTGCGGCCCCGGCCCGATGATGGACGCCGCCGAAGCGGCCCTGACGGCGGCCGGCGTCGCCAAGGAAAAGATCCACGTCGAGCGCTTCGGCGTGCCGTCGCCGCAAGCCGGCGTGAAGCCGGTTGTCATCACCGACGACACGCCGATGGCCGAGCTGGTGGTCGTCATGGACGGCAAGGAACGTCGTCTGCGCCAGCCGTACGAAGGCCAGAGCATTCTCGATACGGGGCTTGCCGCCGGTCTGTCGCTGCCGTACGCCTGCAAGGGCGGCGTGTGCTGCACGTGCCGCGCCAAGGTGCTCGAAGGCGAAGTCGCCATGGACAAGAACTACACGCTGGAAGACTACGAAGTCGAACAGGGCTTCGTGCTGACGTGTCAGGCGCGACCGCTCACGCAGCGCGTGGTGGTGAGCTACGACGAGCGTTGATCGTGCGTGGCCTGGGCCCGCGACATCCGCCATGTTCGGGATGTCGGGGTTCGGGGGCGCAGCGTCGGACGATGTTGGACAATGGCAAGGGCTGACAAGCGCTGACGAGCGCTGACAAGCGACGGCGCCCAATGTCGAACGCGTGTTTGCCGTAATGTGCGAACGTCACGTCATCGCAGGCGAAACAGGCGCGAATTCACGGCAATGCCCTGATTATTTCCGGCATTACGGGAGCGTCAACCCGAGGTAGCGGGAATACCGTAAACTACCGGGCATGAATACCATCCATGTCGTCTGTGGCGATATCGCCGCGCAGCAGTTGCGCGCGGCGATGGCGCAAGCGCAACGCGCCGACCCCGTCCTTGTCCTGCGTGACGATCTGGCCGTCGGCCCGTTGCGCGAGATCGACGAGAACGAACGGCAACGCGCCGCTTTCTGGCAGCGCGTCATGCCGTCCGCCGGTCGCGATTACGCCGGTGAGTTGCGCGAGGAACTGGCTTCCCTGCAACGGCTGGCCGAAGGCGACAACCCGGTGGTTTGCTGGCACGGCGACAGCGCGTCGGATCAACTGACATTGCGGCGTGTGGCCTTCATGCTGCGCAGCACGCCGGCGCGACTCAACGAAGTCCTGCTGCGCAGCAGCGATCTGAGCGGCGGCGCAGGCAGTCCGGCCGACGCCCATCGGCGCACGAGCGTCGGCATGTATGCGCCGGAGGTGCTCGCCGCCCGGTTCGGGCGTGTCGCGCCGATTTCCTTGTTGCGCATCGGCCGGCTGTCTCTGGAATGGCGGGCGCTCAAGCAAGTGAATACGCAGGTACGTCGTTGGGTCCACAACACGTTCGAAGGCGCGACGTTTGCCGAAATCGACGACCAGATTCTGACGCGCGCGCCGGTCGTCTGGACGCCGATGGCCGCGTTTCTCGGTGAGTTGATGCCGCGCATCGAAGGGTTTTTCGCCACCGACAGTTTTCTTTTGTGGCGCTGCCGCGAACTCGGTGCGGCAGGCCGGCTAGCGCTGCGCGGCGACACCACGGCCGCCGCCGCGTGCGATTTACGACTGGAGTAACCCCCGTTTATGGCACGTACCAAAGCGCCCGATCACGAATCGCAGCGCGAACAGATTCTCGATGTCGCCGCCGACGCCTTTGCGCGCGCGAGCTACCCGAGCACGTCCATGTCCGAATTGGCCGCTGCCTGCGGCACGTCCAAGGCGCGCCTGTATCACTACTACGCCAGCAAGGACGCCATCCTCTTCGATCTGCTCGAGCGCTACACCAAGCGCCTGATGCTGATCGTCACCGAGGTCGAAGCGCTGGGTCAGCGACGCGGCCTGTCGGAGCGCGACACGTTCCACGAACTGATCCGCGCCTTTCTCGACGAGTACGAGACATCCCAGACCCGTCACATCGCGCTGCTCAACGACGTGAAGTTTCTCAATGACGAGCAGCGCGAGATCGTGCTCAACCGCCAGCGCGATGTCGTGGCGGCCTTTGCCCGTCAACTCTCCCGCGCCTTCCCCGAGCGGGTCGCGAAACACAACCAGACCGCCCTCACGATGATGCTGTTCGGCATGATCAACTGGACGTTTACCTGGCTCAAACCCGGTGGCCGCATGCGCTATCGGGACTTCGCCAACGAGGTGATCGCCGTGCTAGAACACGGTCTGGCGACGCCACTGCCGGACGGCGCCGATGCCGCGATCCCGGCACCGACAGCGCCTTCCCAAGTCTGATTTTTTCGCTTAGTTGGCTAGTAATCACTTACAAACAAAGGGCGTCGATTCGCCCTTTATTGTTGCCTCGCAGCAACGACGCGATCTCGCCCCTGCGCATCCATCTCCTGAAAAGACGCCGGTCTTCAGGCACTTAGATGCTTCCCTCCACGACCGGCAATTAATTTCCTAGGGTTTTTACCTATCCGATCAGGTATAATTCTTTTGCGTCGCACAATTGGGTCGACGCACTAAAGAATACCTAAGGATTACGCCATGACTGCCCCCAATCACACGCCCGACGTCGCACGCGCGACGGTTGCCGCCAACGAGCGGTCGAGCGTGCTGATTCGCGAGCTGACGTCCGGCGACATCCATCGGCTCCAGCGCCATTTTCTGACGCTCGGTGAAGAAGACCGCCTGCTGCGTTTCGGCCAGGCCGTCTCCGACGACGTGATCACGCGTTACGTCGCCAGCATCGATTTCTCCCGTGACAGCGTGTTCGGCGTGTACGACGACAACCTCGCGCTCGTCGCCGTCGCGCACGTCGCGCAATTGCCGGAAGGCAAGAACGGCCGTGTCGCGGAGTTCGGCGTCTCGGTGCTCGAATCGGCCCGTGGCCGCGGCATCGGTTCGCGCCTGTTCGAACGCGCGGCCATCCATTGCCGCAACAAGCGTGTCGACACGCTGTATATGCATTGCCTCTCGCGCAACGCTCGCATGATGCGTATTGCGAAGAAGGCCGGCATGCAGATCAACTTCGCGTACGGCGAAGCGGACGGCTACCTGAGCTTGCCCCCGGCCGACACGCACTCGATGCTCTCGGAAATGATGCAGGAGCAGATCGCTGCCTTCGATTACGCGCTCAAGCGCCAGCTTCGCAATGCGCGCCGTCTGGTCGGCGCCCTGCTGCCGAATCAGCGCGCCGCCTGAATGAAGGCTGCCTCGACGGCAGTCCCAGTGATCGAGACGACATCCTCGACATCCGCAACATTGCGCGCCCCATGAAAAACCCGGCCTTGGCCGGGTTTTTTGTCTTCGTCAAAATAGCGCTTACGCGAGTTACGGCAGCGGCAAGGCGGTCGTCTCTTTCAGTTGATCGAGAACGAAGCTGGTTTTGACGTCCACCACGCTCGGATGCACGAGCAGATGGTTCTGCATGAAGCGTGAGAAGTGCGCCATGTCGCGCACGTGAACACGCAGCAGGTAATCCATGTCGCCGGCCATTGCGTAGCAGCCAACGACTTCCGGCCAGGATTCGACCACGCTACGAAAATGTTCGATGACCGAGCCCCCCTCGCCGTCGCCGGGATGCCGCTTGTCGAGTCGCACGTTGACGTAAGCCAGCAGGCCAAGGCCGAGACGCGTGGGCTCCAGCAACGCAACGTAGCCACGGATCACCCCAGCCTCCTCCAGGCGGCGAATCCGGCGCAGACAGGGACTCGGCGAGAGTCTTACCTGCTCGGCGATTTCCAGGTTGGACAGGCGGCCGTTGCTTTGCAGCAAGGCAAGAATCCGCCGATCGATCTTGTCCAGTTCCAGCTTTGACATATCTCTCCCTGTTATTGGTATTTATGCGCAATATTATTGCGCAAAACGCCACATATAAGGAAGTGTAAGCCAAAAAAACGTGGTTACAAGAGATTACAGCGGAGGTGGCATCGCGTCGACCGGCTAACCGGCCCACGCCAGGGAAAAGAAAAAGGCGCTCGCCTGTCCAGGCGGCGCCTTGCGGTTCGGGCGTGTCACGCGGTTCGTCGGGTATGGCCGCGACAGCGTTGCACGCAGGTGGATCGGGCCGAAGTCTCTGACGGCAACGTCAGATTAACGGCGCTGGAATTCTCGCGGATCGATCGTGCGCTGGTCGAGCGGGCCTTCGTAACGCTGCGGCGTTGGCGTGGTGCGCTGCTGCGTGATGGGGGTAGGTTCGGCCGTCTTGTCGCGCGCCAGTTCATCGGCACGTGCGACGCTCACTTCCAGGGTCAGGAACGAAGCGGAAACCAGCAGGAATTTGGCGATGTTTCGTTGATTCACAGTGACTCCTTCTTACGTATCGCTTTGTTGTTGCTGCGCGCTTTCCAGGCACGCCATGAATGTACCGAACGTGACAATATCGAAAATGTGACGCATCGGGTAACGCATTAGTGGGCATTCTGCCCGCTCCGTTCCCAGATGCCCCGCACCGTTACACGTTGTTACCCGCATGTCAGAAGGCACCGACAAACGTACGGTTGCCGACATAATGGCGACACAATGCCGTCATTTTGAAGCAAATTCCCAAAGCAAATGTGCGGCCCGGTGCCGCACCCGCCACCCGGCACCCGGCACAGGGGAGCGTCCGATAAGTGTCTCTGACAGGGTTTACGCCAGACGCTTTACGTTTACGTAAACGTCATAATCCTCGCTATACTGCCCGCGTTCGGTAACCGATAAGACGTGACCACCACCGTCAGGCAACGCCATGACACCGGTGCTACCATAGGTCCGACTGGCATCAGCACTACGAAAAAAGGCCCCGCCCACCGAGTGACATCACATGCGTGAGTCCTTCGAAAAACGCGACAAAAAGGCCGGCATTCACGCTGCCGTCCTGCTTCACAAGAGCGGGAGGGGCAGGAAGTTTTGGCGATCCCAAAATCAGTGAGAGTGAGGAGCACACCCCATGAACGCCCCCGTCAATCCGAGCTTGCTGGCCGCACTGGAGTCGGTCACGCTCGACGACAAATACACGCTCGAGCGCGGTCGCGCCTACATGAGCGGCATTCAGGCGCTAGTCCGACTACCGATGTTGCAGCAGGCGCGCGATGCCGCCGCCGGGCTCAACACGGCAGGTTTCATTTCGGGCTATCGCGGCTCGCCGCTCGGCGCTCTGGACCTGTCGCTATGGAAGGCCAAGCAGCACCTCGCCGGTCATCACATCGTCTTTCAGCCCGGCCTGAACGAAGACCTTGCCGCCACAGCCGTGTGGGGCTCACAGCAAGTCAATCTGTATCCCGCCAAGTTCGATGGCGTGTTCTCCATGTGGTACGGCAAGGGACCCGGCGTCGATCGCTCGATGGACGTGCTCAAGCATGGCAACTCCGCCGGCTCGTCCAAGCACGGCGGCGTGCTGGTCCTCGCTGGCGACGACCACGCCGCGAAATCCTCAACGCTCGCGCACCAGTCCGAACACGTCTTCAAGGCGGCGGGTATCCCGGTGCTGTTCCCCTCGAACGTGCAGGAGTATCTCGATTACGGTCTGCACGGCTGGGCGATGAGCCGCTATTCCGGCCTGTGGGTCGCCATGAAGTGCGTGACGGACGTGGTCGAATCGTCGGCCTCGGTGATGATCGACCCGCACAACGTCGACATCCGCTTGCCGGACGACTTCGTCATGCCGCCCGACGGCCTGAACATCCGCTGGCCCGATCCGCCGCTCGTGCAGGAAGCGCGGATGATCGACTACAAGTGGTATGCCGCGCTCGCGTATATCCGCGCCAACAAGCTCGATCGCGTCACCGTCGACTCGCCCAATGCGCGCTTCGGCATCATGACCGGCGGCAAGGCCTATCTCGACGTGTGTCAGGCGCTGGCCGATCTCGGTCTGGACGACGACACGTGCGCCCGCATCGGCATTCGTCTGTACAAGGTGGGCTGTGTGTGGCCGCTTGAAGCGCAGGGCGCGCGCGCGTTCGCACAAGGGCTCCAGGAAATTCTGGTGGTCGAGGAAAAGCGTCAGATCCTCGAATACCAGATCAAGGAAGAGCTGTACAACTGGCGTGACGACGTGCGCCCGCGTGTGTACGGCAAGTTCGACGAAAAGGACGGCGCCGGTGGCGAATGGTCCGTGCCGATGGCCAACTGGCTGCTGCCCGCCCACTATGAACTCTCGCCGGCGCTGATCGCCAAGGCCATCGCTACGCGTCTGGAAAAGTTCGAATTGCCGAGCGACGTACGCGAGCGCATCGCCGCGCGCCTGCGCGTGATCGAGGCGAAGGAGCAGGCGCTGTCGAAGCCGCGCATTGCCGTGGAGCGCAAGCCGTGGTTCTGCTCGGGCTGCCCGCACAATACGTCGACGAATGTGCCCGAAGGCTCGCGCGCCATCGCGGGGATCGGCTGTCACTACATGACCGTGTGGATGGATCGCAAGACGGACACGTTCTCGCAGATGGGTGGCGAAGGCGTGCCGTGGATCGGCCAGGCGCCGTTCTCGTGCGACGAACACATTTTCGCCAACCTCGGTGACGGCACTTACTTCCACTCGGGGCTCCTCGCGATTCGTGCCGCGATCTCGTCGAAGGTCAATATCACCTACAAGATTCTGTACAACGATGCGGTCGCCATGACCGGCGGCCAGCCGGTCGACGGTACGCTCACCGTGCCGCAGATCGTGGCGCAGGTCGCCGCCGAAGGCGCGCAGAAAATCGTCATCGTGACGGACGAGCCCCAGAAGTACGACGGCGTGAAGCTCGTGGGCGACATCCCCATCTATCACCGCAGCGAACTCGACCGCGTGCAACGCGAACTGCGTCTGGTGAAAGGGACGTCGATTCTGGTCTACGACCAGACATGCGCCACCGAGAAGCGCCGCCGCCGCAAGCGCGGTGCGTACCCCGATCCGGCCAAGCGTGTCGTCATTAACGAATCGGTTTGCGAGGGCTGCGGCGACTGCTCGGTGAAGTCGAACTGTCTGTCGGTCGAGCCGCTGGAGACGGAGTTCGGCACGAAGCGCCAGATCAACCAGTCCACGTGCAACAAGGACTTCTCGTGCCTGAACGGCTTCTGTCCGAGCTTTGTGACCGTCGAAGGCGGTCAGCTTCGCAAGCCGAAAACCGCCCAGGTCGACAGCAGCGGCCTACCGCCGCTGCCGGAGCCGGCGCTACCCAACATCGCACGTCCGTACGGCATTCTTGTGACCGGTGTGGGCGGCACGGGGGTCGTCACCATCGGCGGTCTGCTCGGCATGGCTGCGCACCTCGAGAACAAGGGCGTGACGACGCTCGACGTGACCGGCCTCGCCCAGAAGGGCGGCGCGGTGACGAGCCACGTGCAGATTGCGCTGCAACCGGAAGACATTCACGCCACGCGCATTGCCATGGGCGATGCGCGCGTGGTGATCGGTTGCGACGCCATCACCACCGCCAGCGACGACACGCTCTCGCGCGTGCAGCAAGGTGTGACGAACATCGTCGTGAACAGCGCGCATACGCCAACGGCCGAGTTCATCCGCAATCCGAACTGGCGCTTCCCCGGCGCGAGCACTGAGAACGATATTCGCGCGGCCGCCGGTGAGAACGTCGACTTCGTCGACGCCAATCATCTCGCGCTGCGTCTGCTCGGCGACACCATCTACACCAACCCGTTCGTGCTGGGTTACGCGTGGCAAAAGGGTTGGGTACCGCTGTCGTACGCGGCGCTCATTCGTGCCATCGAACTCAACGGCGTGGCCATCGAGAAGAACAAGCAGGCGTTCGAATGGGGCCGCCGCGCCGCGCACGATCTCGCGACGGTGCGCAAGCTCGCGCAGCAGAACGAAGCGCCGTCGTCGGCCTCGGGCGGCAAGCTGATCACGCTGCACTCGCCGCGCGCGCTCGACGCGCTGATTCAGCGCCGCTACGACCAGCTCGTCGCGTATCAGGATCGCGCTTATGCGGAGCGCTTCAAGCAGACGGTGGATCGCGTGCGCGCCGCTGAATCGGCGCTGCCCAACGATGCGTCGCAAATGCCGTTGACCGAAGCCGTCGCCCGCGCGCTGTACAAGCTCATGGCGTACAAGGACGAGTACGAAGTCGCGCGTCTGTACACCGATCCGGCCTTCATGCAGAAGATCAACGAGCAGTTCGAAGGCAACTTCTCGCTACGCTTCCACCTCGCGCCGCCCTCGCTCGCCAAGCACGACGACAAGGGGCATCTCGTCAAAAAAACCTACGGCCCCTGGATGATGAAGGCGTTCGGCGTGCTGGCGAAGTTCAAGGGACTGCGTGGCGGTGCGTTCGACATCTTCGGCAAGACGCAAGAGCGTCGCACGGAGCGCGCGCTGATCGGGGAGTACGAGACGCTGGTGAACGAACTGGTGTCGGGCCTGAACGAGCATAACGTCGCGCTGGCCGTGCAACTCGCGGAACTGCCGCAGGAGATTCGCGGCTACGGACACGTGAAGGAGCAGAACCTTGCGGCCACGCGCATCAAGTGGACGAAGCTGCTCGCGCAGTTCCGCGACGGCGGCTCGCACCGCGTAGCGGCGTAATTCCGCGAGGCGTACCGAAACCGCCGTCCATCAAAAAATCCCGCCAGCGCGTGAGCGTCTGGCGGGATTCTTTTTTGCCGTATCGGCCGACGCATCATCGATGCATCATCGGCCCATCATCGACCCATCAACGCGTAACGTTCGCCGCAGCGACGGCCGTCATGTTGATGATGCGGCGCACGGTAGCCGCCGGCGTCAGGATGTGAACCGGCTTGGCGCAGCCCAGCAGGAACGGACCGACCGTCACGCCTTCGCCGCCCGTCATCTTGAGCAGGTTGTACGTGATGTTGGCCGCTTCCACGTTCGGCATGACGAGCAGGTTCGCTTCGCCAGCCAGACGCGATGCCGGATAGGCCGCGCGACGGATTGTCTCCGAGAGCGCCGCGTCGCCGTGCATCTCGCCATCGACTTCCAGTTCCGGCGCCCGCTCGGCCAGCAACTCGGCGGCGCGAGCCATACGTTGCGCCGATGCCGACTTCACGCTGCCGAAGTTCGAGTTCGACAGCAGCGCCACCTTCGGCGCGATACCGAAGCGCTCGATTTCCTTCGAGGCCAGCACCGTCATCTCGGCAAGCTGCTCCGACGTCGGCACTTCGTTGACGTAAGTGTCGCTGATGAACAGGTTGCGATTGGCCAGCATCAGCAGGTTCATCGCCGCGTAGTTTTCCACGCCGGCCGCACGGCCCAGCACCTGATCGATCACATCCAGATGGCGGTGATACGTATCGATCATGCCGCAGACCATGCCGTCGGCTTCGCCCAGATGCACGAGGATCGCACCGATCAGGGTGTTGTCCTTGCGCATGGCGGCCTTGGCGACTTCGGGCGTCACACCATGGCGCGCGCCGAGGTTGTGATACGCCTGCCAGCAGCGCTGATAACGCGAGTCGTCTTCCGGATTCACGATCTCGAAGTCGACGCCCGGCTTGAGTTTCGAGCCGATCTTTTGCAGACGCATTTCCACGACAGCCGGACGACCGATGATGATCGGCTTGGCGATGCGCTCGGCCAGCACGAACTGCGCCGCGCGCAGCACGCGCTCGTCTTCCCCTTCTGCGAACACGATGCGGGCCGCGTCGTTACCGAAGCGTGCGCGCGCCGCGGCGAATACCGGACGCATGATGAAGCCGGTGCGATACACGGTCGTGCCGAGTTGTTCGCGATAGGCGTCCATGTCCTCGATCGGGCGCGTGGCCACGCCGGAGTCCATGGCGGCCTGCGCCACGGCCGGCGCGATCTTGATGATCAGACGCGGATCGAACGGCTTCGGAATAATGTACTCCGGGCCGAATTCGAGCGACTGGCCTTCGTAGGCACGCGCCACTTCTTCGCTCTGCTCTTCTTCCTGCGCCAGTTCGGCGATCGCACGCACGGTGGCGAGCTTCATCTCTTCGGTGATGGTGGTCGCACCGACGTCGAGCGCGCCACGGAAGATGAACGGGAAGCACAGCACGTTGTTGACCTGGTTCGGATAGTCCGAACGGCCCGTGGCAATGATGCAGTCCGGACGCGCGGCCTTTGCGATTTCCGGGCGGATTTCCGGTTCCGGGTTGGCGAGCGCCAGGATGAGCGGCTTCGTGCCCATGGTCTTGACCATGTCGGCAGTCAACACGCCGGCGGTCGAGCAGCCGAGGAACACGTCGGCGCCGTTGCTGGCGTCGGCGAGCGTACGGGCTTCGGTCGCCACGGCGTAACGCGCCTTGCTCTCGTCGAGCTTGTCGCGGCCGCTGTGGATCACGCCCTTCGAGTCGAGAACGAGGATGTTCTCCTTCTTGAGGCCGAGGTTCACCAGCAGGTCGAGACAGGCGATCGCGGCCGCGCCGGCGCCCGAGCAAACCAGCTTGACCTTGCCGATGTCCTTGCCCACGACCTTCAGGCCGTTGAGGATCGCGGCCGAAGCGATGATGGCAGTGCCGTGCTGATCGTCGTGGAAGACCGGAATCTTCATGCGCTCACGCAGCTTCTTCTCGATGTAGAAGCACTCCGGCGCCTTGATGTCTTCGAGGTTGATCCCCCCCAGCGTCGGCTCGAGCATGGCAATGGCTTCGACCAGCTTGTCCGGGTCGTGCTCGGCGAGTTCGATGTCGAACACGTCGATACCGGCGAACTTCTTGAACAGGCAGCCCTTGCCTTCCATGACCGGCTTGGCGGCGAGCGGGCCGATATTGCCCAGACCCAGCACGGCGGTGCCGTTGGTAATCACACCGACGAGGTTGCTGCGCGACGTGTAACGGTTGGCGGCGAGGGGGTCTTCCGCGATGGCTTCGCAGGCGTAGGCCACGCCGGGGGAGTAAGCCAGGGACAGATCGATCTGGTTCGACAGCGGCTTGGTCGGCGTGACCGAGATTTTGCCCGGACGCGGATTCTCGTGGTACGCCAGGGCGCTTTGCTTCAGTTGTTCATCCATTTTCAATACCTGAGGGCGACGACCGGGCCCTGCCGCATGCGGGCAGCGAGTGGGCTCGACCGTCTTTTGACGGATCACGGCGGGGGGGAAGAGCCAACCGGAGGGATTCGACGATTGTGTCGTCGACGGGGTTCTTCTCATCGCGATGGCGTGATGACCATCGCTCCCCGATCCTGGAAATCGCGCTCGCGCGCGTCGGACCGTGGGACTTGCGGTGGCCGGTGCGCACCGCAGGACGCAAAGTGTACACCTTGCGATGAAACCTTGATGCCGCAGGCGCGGGCGGCGGGCAGCGTGCTCGCCGCCCTGGCTTTCACCTGCCTGTCGCCGATCTGTCGCCTGCCCGCCGCCTGCCTACGCGTGCAGCGCAATACGAAATTCGCCTTACCGCAGCGCCTCGCCGCGACGCTCCGGAATCAGGAACAGCGTCGCCAGAATGTCGAGCACGTAGATACCGGCGAGGAACACGAGCGCGATCTTGAACGAGAACGCCGCGGCCAGCGCCCCCACCGTCAGCGGCCCGAACCCGCCGACCGCGCGTCCAATGTTGAACAGCACGTTTTGCGCCGTTGCACGCGCTGCCGTCGGATACAGTTCGGAGATCAGTGCGCCATAGCCGCCGATCATGCCGTTCACGAACATGCCCATGACCGCGCCGCCGACGAGCAGCGAGAACTGCGACTGAAGTTGCGCGTAGACGAATACCATCACGACGGCGCCGATCTGATAGCCGATGAATGTCGGACGACGTCCGAAACGGTCCGCCAGACGACCGAAGAGCCAGATGCCAAATGCCATGCCGAGCACCGTCACCGCCGTCCACAAGGCCGACTTGGTGAGCGAGTAGCCGAACGTCTTCGACAGATACGAGGGCATCCAGATCATCAGGCCGTAGTAACCGAAGTTCTGCACCGAGCACAGAATCGCCACACCGAGGCTCGCGCGCGTGGTCGCGCAATCCTTGACGAGCAGCTTGAGCGGCGCGTGCTCGCGCGGTTGCTGCTGTTGCGCGAGAAACATCTCGGGCTCGCCGAGGGTGCGGCGCATGACGAACGACACGACGGCGGGCAGCAGGCCCACGGCGAACATGCCGCGCCAGCCGATCACCGGGAGCAGCAACGGGGTGAGCAGCGCGGCGGCGAGCACCCCGGCCTGCCAGCCGAGCCCCACGAACGACGATGCCCGTGCACGACGCTCCGGTGCGCAGGCTTCAGCGGCGAGCGCCATGCCGATGCCGAACTCCCCGCCCAGGCCGATACCGGCAATCGTCCGGTAGGCGAGCAGATCCCAGTAGCCTTGCGCCAGCGAGCACAGGCCGGTGAAGACTGCGAACAACAGAATGGTCCACGAGAGCACGCGCACGCGGCCGTAGCGGTCCGAGAGCATGCCGAAGACGATGCCGCCGATGACCGCGCCAATGAGCGTCCAGGTCACGAGCGCACCCGATTGCGCGCTGGAGAGGGCCAGATCGGCGGCGATGGCCGGCAGGATGAACCCCAGGATCAGCAGGTCGAAGCCATCCATGGCGTAACCGATGGCCGAAGCCCAGAGGGCGCGATTGGCATAAGCACTGTCGTGCTTCGTCGCGGCGGCAGCGGAAGCGCCCGGCGTGGCATGGGAAGGCGAGGAGTCGTGAGGCATGATGGCGTCTGGTCGGGTCTGAATTTCGGCGAGAGTGTATGCCTGTCATAAAGGCTCGGCAACTGTCTCTTTTTTTGGACTCATCTATCGTCGTTCTTTTTTCATATGCGCGATGCGCGCACACTGCGCGTACCTCGCCATTCGAAAATATACGCTCAGTGCATAATTGCCCTCGCATTTGCTGAAACTTGTGGCATAATTCGCGTTTAAGCGCAGGCCGCTCGTTGCAAAACGCGCCGCTTGCCGCCTCAGACGGTGCCTTGCCGCAGTGAGTTGTCGTTCATTCCGGCTCGCGGCGCGCCGCTGACTCACCCATGACTCCTGGCTGCACGCCGCACGGCGGACAGCAACGCTGAGGAACCGCATCATGATTGGCATCGACCGCCAGGCGATTTCCGACATCACCGCAAAGATTCTGCTCGAAGTGGGCGCGGTGCATTTCAACGCCGAAAAGCCGTACATCTTCACTTCGGGCTGGGCCAGCCCGGTCTACACCGACTGCCGCAAGCTGATCTCGTACCCGCGCGTGCGCCGTACGCTGATGGATTTCGCAGAAGCCGTGATCATTCAGGACGTGGGTTGCGAGCAGTTCGACACGGTCGCCGGCGGTGAAACCGCGGGTATCCCGTTCGCTGCCTGGATCGCCGACAAGCTGATGCTGCCGATGCAGTACGTGCGCAAGAAGCCGAAGGGTTTTGGCCGCAATGCACAGATCGAAGGCGATCTGCCGGAAGGCTCGCGCGTGCTGCTCGTCGAAGATCTGACGACCGACGGTCGCAGCAAGATCAACTTCTGCAAGGCGCTGCGCGAAGCCGGTGCGAACGTGAATCACGTGTTCGTGATCTTCCACTACGACATCTTCCCGGAGAGCCGTCAGGTGCTCAAGGACATCGACGTCCAACTGCACTCGCTCGCGACGTGGTGGGATGTGCTGCGTGTGGCCAAGCAGCAGAACCACTTCGACACGAAGACGCTGGACGAAGTCGAGAAATTCCTGCACGCACCGGCCGAGTGGTCGGGCGCGCACGGCGGCGCTACGTCGTTCCCGAAGGACTAAGTCCCTTGGCCATGCCAGTGGCAACGCGCGCAGTATTCGCTTGAGAGGCGAGGACGGTCAGCCCCCAAAACGGCTGGCCGTTTTTTTTATTGCGGGCTGGCTTTTTTTGTTGCGGGCTGGCCGCTCTCTTTGCGGGCTGGCCATTTACCTGATCTCCGATTTCGGAACGCACGGGAGGACCCCATGCTGGCTTCGGTCGTCGCCATCAGCGTCGGCGCTGCGCTCGGCGCGCTGCTGCGCTGGGCGCTGAGCGTACAGCTCAACACCATTCTGCCGACACTGCCCCTGGGCACCCTCACCGCCAACCTCGGCGGCGGCTATCTCATCGGCGTGGCCGTCGCGCTGTTCAGTCACATCCCGTCGATACCGGTCGAGTGGCGACTGTTCATCGTCACCGGCTTTCTCGGTGGCCTCACCACCTTCTCCACGTTTTCGGCGGAAGTCACGACATTGCTGCGCGAAGGCCAGATCGGGTGGGCCTCGCTGATCGTCGTGGTTCACGTAGGGGGTTCGCTCATCATGACGCTCCTCGGCATCGCCACCGCCACGTGGCTCGTGCAATGGTTGCGCCCAGCCCTCTGATACCGGCACGTCACGGCCACGGCTAGCCACGCCGGGCGAGAACTACGGCGCCGGATTCAGGCAAGCAGCATCACGAGCTTCACATCGTCATGTCCCGAGAGTCGGAACGTCACCTGGGCGAAGTCGATGTCGCCGCGCTCGGGATGATGGAATCCGCGCCGTCCGCCTTCACGCTCGACGACATCCTGCTGCGACCACAGCGACGCGAATACCGGACTCTCGCGTTGTAACGCGTCGGTGAGCGCACGCACGGGCGTATCGTCCAGATAGGCGCTGCACTCGGCACGAAACTCGGCGACAACGCGTCGGGCGCGACGCTCCCAATCCTGAATCAACGCCCGCGCACCGGCGTCGAGGAAGATGTAGCGCAACAGGTTCTTCGTGCCCGTGGTCCCCGATGCGGGTGGCACATCGAGCCAGCCACGAAAGAGGTCGGCGGCAGCCTCGTTCCACGCGAGCACGTCCCAACAGCGGTCGAGCGCATAGGCCGGCGCCGCCACCGCCGCGACAGCGGCCTGCACCTGTGCCGTCGCATGATGCGGCAGCGGTTCGGCGCCGCGCCCCGGATCGCGCTTTCCTGCGAGATCGAACAGATACGCCCGCTCGGCACGGGACAACCGCAGCGCACCGGCCACGGCCGCCAGCGCGCCTGCCGAAATCGACACCTCTCGCGCCTGTTCGATCCACGTGTACCAGGTCGACGACAGACCGCACAGCTGCGCGACTTCCTCGCGACGCAGTCCCGGCGTACGGCGTCGGCCCATCGGCGGCAGACCAACGGCCGCAGGTGTCAGACGCTCACGGTGCGCCCGCAGAAAGTCCCCAAGCGCGCGACGCTGACGAGCGTCGTCGGCCTGCGACGAATGGGTCGGCGCCGCCTCATTCGGTGTCGGGACAGGCGAGGGCATGGGGGTAGTTTTCATACCAGGATAAATAGGCAACTTGTACCGGTATCGACGAGCCATTATCGTGAGAGCCATCGATGTCGCGCAAGTCCCCGCCGACATAAACTCAATCTGCAAGCGCGAGTCCTTGCGCTACGAACGAAGGAGACACCCGTGAGCGATCACCAGCGCACTGCATCCGCCCCAGCCCCCACCGCCCAAGATGCCCGTCATTCTCATAACGCCGTCGTCACCGGCCAGTTCGGTCCGCAGGCGTCGGCGTATCTGACGAGCGCCAACCACGCACAGGGCGCCGATCTTGAGCAACTTGCGACGATCGCCCGCACGTACCCCGATGCGCAAGTGCTCGATCTCGGTTGCGGCGCCGGTCACGTGAGCTTCTTTACCGCACCGCACGTCGCCCGTGTCGTCGCCTACGACCTTTCCGCCGACATGCTCGGCGTGGTGGCCGGCGAAGCCGCCAAGCGTGGCCTGGCAAACATCGACACGCAACTGGGCGCCGCCGAATCGCTGCCGTTCGACAGGGCCACATTCGATCTCGTCTTCAGCCGTTACAGCGCCCACCATTGGTCGGACGTCGGCGCTGCGCTGCGCGAAATGCGCCGCGTGCTCAAACCGGGCGGGCGTGTCGTGATCTGCGATGTCGCCTCCACCGGGCAGCCGTTGTTCGATACGTATCTCCAGGCCGTCGAAGTGCTGCGCGACACGTCGCACGTGCGCGATTACTCGAATGGCGAATGGCTGACGATGGCGGCGAATGCAGGGTTCTCAGTGGCGTCGCTCACGCCGCGCACCCTCGAACTCGACTTCAAGACATGGACGACGCGCATGCGCACGCCCGAGCCGATGCAGGTCGCCATCCGCGCATTGCAAACGGCCATGGCGGACAGTGTTCGCGAACACTTCCGGATTCAGGAGGACGGCTCGTTCACGCTCGACACGATGACGCTCGAACTGATTGCGGGTTGATTCCCGTCCCCCTGGGAAAACCTGCGCGCGGCAAAAAAAGGGCGTTACCTGAACATGACGGGCGAGGTCGGTTCAGGTAACGCCCTTCCTGTATCGACAGCACGCTTATTGCACGCGTGTCGGTCCTGCGCTGTCGTTCGCGCCGCTGATCTCGGCGGCGTCGGCGAGCAACGCGACATAGTGACGCAACGCCCTTGCACGCGCCTGTTCGTAGAGCTGCGCTGCGATCCGTTCTGCCACGCGCTCGAACGGCGGCATGCGCCCCTTTACCCGCCGCTCGATACGCACGACGTGAAATCCGTAGCGCGTGTTCACGAGACGCGGCAGCACGCCGAGTCGGTCGCCGCAAAACAATACCAGTTCGAACTCCGGCGCGCCGCTGCCGCGTGCGAGCATGCCCAGACTACCGCCATCGCGTGCCGACGGACAGTCGGACATCGTGCGCGCCACCGTTTCGAACGAGGACGGCTCGGCCAGCACCGCATCGAGGGCGGACTGCGCGCGCGCCAACGTGCTCGACAGTGGCACACCGTTCGTCAACGCGAACAGGATGTGACTCGCCTGCACCTTGTCGCCGATGCGGAATTGCCCGGCGTGGTCGTGGAAATAGGCGCGACACTCGGCTTCGGTCGGACGGCGGACCTGCACGTCGCGCGTGAAGAGTGCATCGACGACGGCGTCGTCGCTCGCGGCCGCGTCATCGGACAGCAATCGCAAATCGCGCGCGCGCTGACGCAACAACTCCCGGCTCACGAGCGCATGTTGCGCTGCGGCTTGCGGATCGGCCGCGTCTCGATGTTGATCGATCTCATCGGCGACGCGGCGTGCGTCGATGACAATCCCGTTGACCCTCAAAGACATGACGAACTCCACCAAAAACGTTCACGGCTACGGCGCTCGTGCCGCTCGCCGGGCATCGGCCGGCGAGCGTGCCATCGTCAGAACGCGTTCTGAATACGACGATAAGCGCGCGCGAGCTGCACGTTCGTGCGACTCACCGATTCGGAAAATTCGCGCGCGTCGACAGTCACTTTCGGAATGGTCGCGAGATCGGTCTCGCGGCTGATGTGCGTGGTCGAGGGGATGTAAAAATTCTCGGGAATGTCGCGCCCGTCGACGACGCTGTTGTGCCGTACCACCACGCCGTCGTGAACGACGCAGTTGAACAGCACCGAGTTGAAACCGATGAAGACGTTGTTGCCGATGACACACGGTCCATGCACGATGGAGCGATGCGCGATGGACGTGTTCTCGCCGATGGAAACGCGTGCACCGTCTTTCGAATGGATCACGACCCCGTCCTGAATGTTGGAATTGGCGCCGATCACGATCGGCTCCATCTTGCCGTGCTCATCGACCTCGTCGGCGCGCAGCACCGCATAAGGTCCGATGAAGACGTTCTCGCCGACGACGATCTGGCCGCACAAAATGGCCGTGGGATCGACAAACGAGGTCTCGTGCACCACGGGGTAATCCCCGCGCGGATTCTTTCGCAACATGCTTGAGTGACTCCAGACCGCTCGCTCGTACGCCGAGCCACGACTCGGCATCGCGCAACGCGATGTCCGTGCCGATACTGGCCACGTCGGAATACGCCCTGTGGGCGAGCGGGGGAAGGGAACACGGACGGGCGCCGTGATACAGACTCTCTCCCACCGCCGCAAACGGTATATCGATGTTGTAGGCGATGGGAGACAGAAACGCAAATGTCCGCGATGACGGTGCGAACTCCCGTTGCGTGCCGCACACACCGGTGTGCGGCGCGGGAAAAACTCAGTGCGTCGGACGTGTTGCCGTCGCCTGTGAATCGTTGGCGGTGCCCGTCGGACGACCGCGCCAGTACCCGGCGAGAAGCGAGCCCGACAGGTTGTGCCAGACGGAGAAGAGCGCACCCGGCAGCGCCGCCAGCGGCGTGAAGTAGATCTTGCCGAGCGTGGCGGCCAGACCCGAGTTCTGCATGCCGACCTCGATGGCAAGCGTGCGGCAGATCGATTCGTCGAAGCCGAGCAGGCGCCCGCCCCAGTAGCCACCGAGCAGACCCAGCCCGTTGTGCAAAATCACGCCGACCATGACCAGCGGACCGACCGTCGCAATATTGCCCTGATTCGCGCCGACCACCGCGCCGATGATGAGCACGATCGCCACCATCGACACCAGCGGAAGATAGCCCTCGATGGCGCGCACCGCGCGACCGAAGAAGTGATTGATCAGCAGACCGGCGCCGATCGGCAACGCCACGATCTGAAGAATCGACATCAGCATGCCCTCGACGTCCACCGCAATCGAGGCATCGACGTACAGGCGCGTGAGCAGCGGCGTGGCAAACACGCCGACGAGGGTCGACATAGCGCTGATCGTGACCGAAAGCGCCACGTCGCCTCGGGCGAGATAGATCATGACGTTCGACGCCGTGCCGCTCGCTACGCTGCCCACAAGCACCATGCCCGCAGTCAGATCGGGGGGCATGTGCAGCACGCGTGCAATGATCCACGCTGCCAGCGGCATGACCAGATAGTGCAGCACCACACCCGCAACGATGGGGGCGGGACGCGTGAACACGCGCTTGAAGTCGTCGAACGTCAGCGTCACCCCCATCGCAAACATCACGACAGTGAGCAGTGCCGTGACGTGCGGGGTAATACCGGTGAAGCTGCCCGGCGAGAAGAAAGCGAAGACGGACAGCAGTGCTGCCCAAAGGGGGAATAACCGGGTAACTCGGGCGATCATGAGAATCTCGGGCGCAAAAAGTTAATATTTTACTTATTTTGCGCTGACCGCCCGTGCGGGCGGTCTCCGAGGCATTCCCGGGGGCGGGCGAATGCGACGCACAGCCGGCTGTACGAAGTCGCTTCGCCGCTTCCCTCAGTCCCATGCCGCCGCTCAAATTCATTGGAATATTGAGCGGCGCGCACATCGTCGACTCCTTGACGAAGCGCTCAGTCGCGCTTCGATTTGCCCATCAGCAAGGCACCGCCCGCACCGTCGCGACGCGCCGGGCGCGGCCCGCGCTGACCGAAGTCACCGCGCTCGCCACCGCCACCCTGCCCGCGCGAGGCGCCCTGCCCTTGGCCCTGACGCGGCGCGGGCGCGCCCTGCGTGGTGCGCGCAGGTGCGCGCTGCGCGTCGCCCTGGCGCTTGGCCGGTTGACGATGACCGCCGCCGACGTTGCCGACATTGACGCTATTGCCGACGTTGATGGCATTGCCGCCACCATTGCCACCATTGCCGCCATTGCCGCCCTGACGGCCACCCGCGCGATCGCCTTCCCGACGCGGCTTCGCCTCACCGCCCTGACGCGGCGAGCGGCCGTCGTCACGGGGTTGGCGCGCATCACGTGGCGCACGCGTGGATTGACGACCCTCGTCGCCACCCCCGGTGCGAGCGCCACGGCCGCCGCCGGCGCCACGGCCACCGCCTTGCTGATTCTTGCGAATCGGCTGCGCGACGGCATGGGGATCCGGTTCGAAACCCGGAATCACTTCGCGATCGATGGTGCGCTTGATGAGACGCTCGATTTGCTGAAGCAGTTGATGCTCGTCGACGCACACGAGCGAGACGGCTTCCCCGTTCGCCCCGGCGCGGCCGGTACGACCGATACGGTGCACGTAGTCCTCCGCCACTTCCGGCAGATCGAAGTTCACCACGTGCGGCAGTTGGTCGATGTCGATGCCGCGCGCCGCGATATCGGTCGCGACCAGCACTTGCAGCGTACCGCTCTTGAACTCGGCAAGCGCACGGGTACGCGCCCCCTGGCTCTTGTTACCGTGAATTGCCAGCGCCGGAATGCCGCCCTTCGTCAATTGTTCCGCCAGACGATTCGCGCCATGCTTGGTGCGCGTGAACACGAGCACCTGGAACCAGTTGTGCTCGCGCACAAGGTGTTCGAGCAACTCGCGCTTGCGGTCACGATCGACCGGGTGGATCTTCTGCGCGACGGTCTCGGCCGTCGTATTGCGGCGGGCGACTTCGATCAGCGCGGGCGACTTGAGCAGGCCGTCGGCCAGTTGCTTGATTTCGTCGGAGAAGGTGGCCGAGAACAGCAGGTTCTGACGCTGGGCGGGCAGCGCCGCCAGCACGCGACGGATATCGCGAATGAACCCCATGTCGAGCATGCGATCCGCTTCGTCGAGCACGAGAATCTCGACGCCGGACAGATCCACGGTCTTCTGCTGCATGTGATCGAGCAGGCGACCCGGTGTGGCGACGAGAATGTCGACGCCACGCGAGAGTTGCTTGACCTGCGGCACCATCGACACCCCGCCGAACACGGTCATGGACGTGAGGCGCAGATACTTGCCGTATTGCGTGACGCTTTCCTCGACCTGTGCGGCCAGCTCGCGCGTGGGCGTGAGCACCAGCGCGCGTATCGGGCGCTTGCCGTTGGCGGCGGCCGGACGGGCACGCGCGGACAGCATTTGCAGGATCGGCAGCGTAAAGCCTGCCGTCTTGCCCGTGCCGGTTTGTGCGCCGGCGAGAAGATCGCCGCCCTGCAGGACAGCGGGAATCGCTTGCAGTTGAATCGGAGTCGGCTGCGTGTAACCGAGATCGGCTACCGCACGCAGGATGTCGGCCGACAGGCCGAGCTTTTCAAAAGACATATAAAGACCAATGCGCGGACTCCACGATGTGTGTCCCCGCGCGTATCGATGTTGTTTGTTCTTGATGGAATGCCCGCGTCGGGCGTGCGACGCGCATCGCGCTCATCCGGGCGACGCGTCTGAAGACGCCAGCAAGACGACCCGCCGGCGAATGAAACTCTGCGGCTTGGCGGGGCAGACCGTCGCGGGTACGGCCGTGTCTTGAAAGCGCGTAGTTTACCATGCGCACCTGCCCAAGTCAGTCGACATTGCATGGGCACTGCCTCTTATATGCCGGTAAGGATGCATCACCCGCCCGCTATACACTGACGTCTTTACTCCGACGTCATCTGCGTTCGCCCGGAGACACGCATCCCGTGAAATTCGACCTGATCGATCTGCGCCTGTGCCTGCTGGTGGCCGATGCGGGCAGCATTACCGCCGGCGCCGAGCGCGCCCACCTGACGCTGGCTTCCGCGAGCGCGCGCATTCGCGGACTCGAAGAGACGCTGGGCGTCGCCCTGTTCATGCGCCATCGCCAGGGTGTCATTCCCACGCCCGCTGGGCGCGCCCTGCTCGCTCACGCCCGCCGCGTACTCGCGCAGATCGAACAACTGCGCGGCGAGTTGGGCGAATACGCGGCAGGTCTCAAAGGCAACGTGCGCATTGCCTCCAACACGGTCGCGATGTCGGAATTTCTGCCCGACCTGCTCGGCGCGTTTCTGGCCGAGCATCCGAATGTCGAGATCGCGCTGCGCGAGCAGACGAGCCCCGCCGTGGTGCAGGCGGTGCTCGAAGGCGCCGCGGACATCGGCGTGGTGTCGGACTGGATCGAACTGGCGGGACTGGAGACGGTGCCGTTCCGGCAGGACCGGCTGGTCGTCGTTACGCCGCCGGACCATCCCCTCGCCATGCGTGCTTCAGGCGCGGCCGTGCCTTTCATCGACGTGCTGGACGCCGAGTTCATCGGCTTGCCCGAACAAAGCGCGCTGGCCGAACATCTCGACGGGCACGCCAGGCGCGCGGGGCGTGCATTGCGCTATCGCCTGCGACTGCGCGACTTCGACAGCCTGTGTCGCGCCGTGGCGGCGGGCGCGGCGCTGGGCATCGTACCCCTGAGCGCCGCCCGACGCTGTGCCGCAACGCGGAGCATCGGCATTGTGCCGCTCGCCGATCCGTGGGCGCTGCGTACCTTGGTGCTGTGCGTACGCGAGCGCGACGCGCTGCCCGTCTACGCGCGGCAACTTCTCGACTGCCTGCAAGCCGCGCCCGCGCAAAGTGACTGACGCCCATCACGATGGCGATGGCGCCACCCGCGCCCCCACCCGCAGCGCCCCAAATAAAAACGGCACGACGTCATCGCCGTGCCGTAGTGCTGCGCGTCGCGTTGACGCTCGCGGTTACATCGCCGCCGGTCGCGACGCGCCACGACCCCGCAGCAGCGCATACAGAATGATCGCGCCGAATGTCGCGCACCCGATGCCGCCAAGCGAGAAGCTGCCGAACTTCAGCGTAAAGTCGCCCGCGCCCAGCACCAGCGTCACGGCCGCCACGATCAGGTTGCGGTTGTCCGAGAAGTCCACCTTGTTCTGCACCCAGATACGCGCGCCCGCCACCGTAATCAGGCCGAATACCACGATCGACACGCCGCCGAGCACCGGGCCGGGAATTGTCTGGATGATCGCGCCGAACTTCGGCGAGAAGCCGAGCACCAGCGCAATGACGGCGGCCACCGCGAACACCAGCGTCGAATAGATCTTCGTGACGGCCATCACGCCAATGTTCTCGGCGTACGTGGTCACGCCCGTGCCGCCGACGCTGCCCGACACGATGGTCGCCAGCCCGTCGCCGAGGAACGCGCGGCCCATGTAAGGGTCGAGGTTCTGCCCCGTCATGGCGCTCACGGCCTTGATATGGCCCAGGTTCTCGGCCACCAGAATGATGGCGATCGGCGCGAGCAGCACCATGGCTTCCGGCTTGAACACGGGCGCCGCGAAGTGCGGCAGACCGAACCACGCGGCGTTGGCCACGATGGAGAAGTCGATCGGCTTGCCCAGCCCCATGCCGTTCGTCAGCACGGCGTAGAGCACATAGGCGAGCAGCAGGCCGACGAGAATCAGCAGGCGCTGCACCATCCCGCGCGCGAACACCGCCACGAGCCCCACGCACAGCACGGTCGCGAGCGCCATCCACGTGTCGAAGCTGGTGGCGGACACGCCCTTGACCGCCACCGGGGCGAGGTTCAGACCGATGACCGCGACCACGGCGCCGGTCACGACCGGCGGCATGAGCGCCTCGATCCAACGCGTGCCGACGGCCATCACAATCAGCCCGATGATCGCGTACAGCACACCGCAGGCGATGATCCCGCCGAGCGCCACCGGAATATTCATGTTCGGTCCACTGCCCGCGTAGCCCGTCACGGAAATGACCAGGCCGATGAAGGCAAAGCTGGAGCCGAGGTAGCTGGGCACGCGGCCGCCGACGAGCACGAAGAACAGCAACGTGCCGATGCCCGACATGAAGATCGCGAGGTTCGGGTCGAAGCCCATGAGCAGTGGCGCGAGCACGGTCGAGCCGAACATGGCGACCACGTGCTGCACGCCCATCGCGATGGTCTGCGGCCAGGCCAGACGCTCATCGGGCGCGATCACGCGCCCGGAGGCCGTGTCCTGTTGCCGCCACTTCGGGAAGTAACCCTCTGCCATTTTCGATCTTCTCCTGTCTGTCGTGACGTCTCGTGGGTCCCGCGCTGCCGCGTCCGGCGCCATGGCCGGACGGGCGATACGGGAAAAATTCGGGAAAAAAGCTGGCCGCAGTGTACGGAGCGCCCGCACGGAAGGCAAGGCGAGAAAGCGCGCATGGGTCAGACGTTGACCCGATCAGCGGACTTGAGAACTTCAGAACTTCAGAACTTCAGCGTTTGGCGAGCCCCTGGAGAATCACGTCGGCAAGCGCGGTGTAATTCCCGTCGAAATGATGCCCGCCGGGCATCTTCACGATCTGCACCCGCCGGGGATCGAGCCCCGGACAGTTGCTGTCGTCCTCGTCGGCGCCGTAGACGCACATCGCCATGCCGTCGGGCAGCCGTTCGACTTCGGGCCGGATCGGCAGCCCGTTCTGGCTCGACATCACCCAGTTGGTCATGCGGAATTCGAAGTCCGCCTTTTGCCCGAGGCCCATGAGCACGAGCAACCCGACGCGCTCACGGGCCACCGGCGGCAGGCGATTGACCATGAACGGCAGCACGTCGGCCCCTTGCGAATAGCCGATGAGGATCGCGCGCTTCTTGTTCCAGCGCGTCTGATAGAAGCGCATGAGACGGTCGATGTCGAGCGCGCCGGACGCCGGTGTACGCGCCGACCAGAAGTAACGCAGCGAATCGACCCCCACGACCGGAATGCCGTGCGCCGCGAGTGCCGCGGCGACATCGCGGTCCAGCCCGGCCCACCCGCCGTCGCCGGAGAGCAGAATGGCAAAGGTGTCGGCCAGGTTAGCAGCGGGTTTGGCGGTTGCCGGGACCTCGATGACCGGCAGATCGGCCACGGCGGCGGGTGGGCGCGCGGTGCCGGCCACATGGTGCGCGTTCATGCGTCGGAACGCGTTCTTGTACTGCGTCACCCAATCCGCCAGCACAGGCGTGGCGGAGGCGCCAGAGGCATTCGAAGCGTTCGAAGTGTCAGCCGCGCCGCTGGTATCCATGGCGCCGAGGCTGCCCGCCAGCCCGCCCACGAGCCAGCTCGAATTCGGGGTGCGTGCGGCGAACGCCTGCGCGACGTGATCCGGGCAACGCGGTGCACGCCCCGGGCTGCCGGGACCGGCGGCCGGCCCGCCCATTGCCAGCCAGGGGGCGCTCATGACCGGCGCGGGCAGCAGGCGCATCGGCGCGCCCCCTGCCGTGTGCGTAATGCCGCGTGCGAAATGCACGCCTTCGCCCTGACACAGCGGGCGCGCCATCGGCAACACCGGGCAGAAGTCGACCGACAGCGCACCGGAGAACGTGTCGCTGCCGGCCTGCGCGAGCATCGCGTAGGCGAACGTACCGCCCACGCCGTCGCCAACGAGAATGGGCGGCGTATAGCCGGGCAGCCGGACCGACGCCTCGACCCATCGTCCAAAGTTGTCGAGGTCGCCCGCCGCGTAGACGCACGCGATGTTGTCCTTCGTGTAGTTCGCCATCAGGCGCGCGGTGTCGATACCGGCCACCAACGCCCCGGTGTCGGCCAGTGCTCGAGCCATGCGCTCGGCACGCGGCGTCCAGCCGTCGTCGTCGGAGAAAAACAGCACCGTGGCATTCGGCTCGCCTTGCGGGCGGAAGATCGGCACGCTCTCGAAGCGGCCATGGGACATGATTTCGGGCGCGGCATTTGCGCCGGTGGCCGCGCTACGAAATGCCGCAGCGCTCGCAGCCGCCGCGGCGGCCTGCGGCATGACGGGCGCCGGGGCGCTGGTGTCGGCGGCGGGCGACTGCGCCACGGGTCCCGCCTTGGGCGCCGGCTTGAGCACGTTGAGGGGGTTGCTGCGCGCCTGCGTGGAGCTCGACGTCTGCGCCGATACCGAGGACGGTGACACCATCAGGACCAGTGGGCTCAGTGCGGCAGCGATTGCGGTGGCAGCTGTGGCAGCGGTGGCAGCGGCACCGAGCGTCACGCGCACCGCCGCGCGGCGAAGCCGGGGTGTGAGGGACACGAGGGACACGAGCGACACGAGGAACATGAAGAACGCGAAGGACGTGGCGCACAAGCGGTGCGGTCCCCCTGGCGACCCCGTCCGACCATCATCTGCCTTCCCGTGCTGTGCCATCGTGTTCCCCATCATTTTGCAATCATTCCTTTCCAGCCGCCGCCGACGAGCGACGCCACGTCGGCCAGCGTGAGCATCGGCGCGATGCCGCCGGGCGTCATCAGGTAACGCGTCTCCCATTGCGGATCGAACTTCTCCTTGAAACTGCGCAATCCCCGGAAGTTATAGAAGCGCGCACCGTGCGCGAACATCATTCGTCCGAAACGATGCCAGCGCGGCGCGAGCTGATGCGTCTGCATGCCGGACATCGGCGCCATGCCGAGGCCGAAGCGCTGGTAGCCCTGCGCCTTGAAGTGGAGCATCAGCTTCGCAAAGAGGAAGTCCATCGTGCCCGGCGGCGCATCGGGCACCTGCCGCATGAGGTCAATGCTCGCCTCGATGCGCAGCACGTCGGGGCACATGAGCGTGGCGAACGCCACGAGCCGGTCCTCGCGACGCACGAGCGCCACGGGTTGGCGCAGAACGTAGGCGTCATCGAATGCGCCTAGCGAGAAGCCCTTTTCACGCGTGTGCTGGCGAGCGAGCCATGCGTTCGATACCGCACGCATTTCCGCAAGATGCGGCGCAACGCCTTCGGGCGGCACGATCTCCAGCGTGAGACCTTCACGCTCGCCACGTGTCACGCCGTGCCGCAGGTTCGCGCGACGCGAGCCCTGCAATCCGAATTCCGGCAAGGAAACGAACGCCTCCTCGCCGAGCTTGAACGCGCGAAGCCCCGCGTCGACGTAGAGCGGCAGGGCCTGCGGGCGTGTCTTGTAGAAGGCGGCGCGCCCGCCGTGGGCGTCGGCCAGTTCGATGAAGCGCCAGATCAGTTCGGGCCATTCCTTCTGGTCCCCGACCGGGTCCGAGAGCGAGACCCACGAGCGGCGATGCTTAGCAAACATGATGAAAGCATTGCCGGACGGCGAGAACAGGAAACTCTTGTCGCCCATGAGCGCGAGGCACGCGTCGGCAGCGGGTTGCTTGCGGATGACGGCCTCGGCCCGCGCCAGTTCCTCTTCAGTGGCGGGCACCATCGCGCCCGGCGATTGCCGCAGCAGTTGCCATAGCGAGAGGCCCAGCCCGATGACGGCAACGACCATCAGCGCACGCATCGAGCGCGGGGCATCGCCATCGAACGTGAATTGCCACCAGAGTTGATTGGCGTATCCGACTCGTCGGTACGACATGAACATCAGCCACGTGCACGCGCCCAGGACGGACAGCACCGCGATGATCCAGCCCGGCTCGAACGACTGCGTGAAGAGCGAGGAGCGGCGGTCGAATTGCTTGCGCGAGACCAGCAGCAAGGTCGCAAGCACCGCCAGCACAAAAAACTCCGACCATGCGATGCCTTTCGGGATCGCCAGTACTGCGGCGACGACGGTCAGGGCGAGCGAGCCCCACCACGCGGCGTCGAGGCGGTGCAGCAGGCCGCGCGCAAGGAACAGCATCGACAGGCCGGCGACGCTGCCCAGCAAGTGCGAGACCTCGACAAGGAACAGCGGCACATGGCGGCGCAGGAATTCTTCGGCGTCGCGCGTGGCCGGCGTGACGCCCGAGATCAGCAGCATGACGCCCGCGACGAGCGTGAGCGCAGCCAGAATGCCGGGGAAAAGGCGAACGGCGGCACGACCGATGGGGGCTGCGGGCCCCTGCCGCAGTTCGAATCCGGCGAGCAGGCAGGCCGCGAGCATCAGCGGCAGCAGGTAATAGATGCCGCGATAGAGCACCAGCGCGCCGGCGACATGACTGATCGGTGCATGCCCGTTCGTCGCCAGCAAGATCACCGCCTCGAATACCCCCACGCCCCCCGGCACGTGACTGAGCACGCCCAGCGCCATCGCAATGGCGTAGAAGACGACGAAGGTCGGCAGATCGACCACGCCCGCTGGCAGCAGACACCATAGGGCGGCGGCCGCCATACCGAGATCGGCCGCAGAGATGAGCAACTGGCGCAACGCCAGACGCAACGGCGGCAACGGCATCGACCAACGGCCGAAGACGACGACGCTGCGCTTGCGCGCACACAGCACGAGAAAGGCGGCGGCGCCAGCGAGGAGCAGCACGGCGAAGAGTTGCAACATCCACGCCGGAATCGGTACCAGTGCGGACACGCGCGACGCGCCCCATAACATCCCGAGCGAGCCGAACACCGTCATGCCGAGGCCGAACGCGCCGGCGTTGAACGCTACGGCCTGCGCGACCTTCGAGGCGTCGATCCCGGCGGCAGCGTACATCCGCATGCGCACGGTGCCGCCCGTGAGCACGCCCAGCCCGACCGAGTTGCCCAGCGCGTAGGCAATGAACGATGTGAGTACGACCGTCGAGCGCTTCACCCTGGCGCTCGCAAATGCGAGACCGGAGATGTCGTAGCCGGTCAACGCGGCGTAGCTCGCAAGGGTTGCCAGCATCGCAAGCACCAGACGCGTGACAGGCGTGTCGTGGATGGCCGCGATCACGTTGTCGTAATGCACGTGTCGCAGCATGTGGTGAAGCGCGTCGAAAACAAACAGCCCGAGCAGCAGCACGCCGGTGACGATCAGCCACGGACGTGCGGCGCTCCAGGGGAAACGTCGGATCAGGCGCAAAGGGGCGGGCAGCGAGAGCCAGGCAGCCTCGACGGGCGACGGCAGAGCGGTCGGCCCTGCGGCGCCGGCATCGCCTGCGCCGGCGGCGTGGGGGGCAGCAGTGGACCCGGAGATGCCCGTAGAAGGGGCAGCGGGTGAGGAAGCATCGGCGGGCCGGCTCGGGCGCGCACCGGGCGGTTCAGTCATGTTTCGGTCGATCCTTCGGCCGGCACGACGTCGCCTGCGGGACGCCGCCCCTGCGGCCTGTGGGCGAGTCGGAGCCTGTCTGTCTTGGGAGATAGCTTACACCGCGATGCGTGACAGGTCTTGTCGGTGCGCCGCTGACAAGCGCGTCGTCCGCGACCTTCCAACGGCAGCAAAGCCTTGAGCAGCGGGCCTCCGAGGCCGGTCTCTCACGATATGAGGCAATTTCGGCGTCGCAACGGCAGTAACGTCACCTGTCGACGCCCGCGCTAGGCGGGATACGCTGTGGCGATTGCATTCGCCTATTGAGCAATTGGCACGATATATGCAACTTAATGTAAAATGCGCGGGTTTTATTGGGTATTTACCCGAAGTTTTCCTAAACTTCGATCTCGAATATCGCCGCAGTGCGGCACGTGCGCACTCCGAACCCTTCCGACTCCGAAGAGAGTCCTGAAGCGAGACGCTTCGCGGTTCGAAGTGAGTGCACGGGGGGAGTGAATCAATGAACGTCGAACGGCATCGCCGTCCGGTAGGGGCACGTTTCACCACGCAGTTGGCCATGCATCGCCATTCGCATGCCATTGCGGGGGCTATGGGGCAATACGTCGGGTCTGCACGCCGCGTTGTCCTGACTATCCTGCTGAGCACCACCGCGCTGGCGAGCGCGAGCCTTGCGCTCGCCCAGACGCCGGCCAACGCGTCGGGGGCTGCCGCCGCGACGAGCGCTAACGGTGCGGTTGTCGCGCTGCCCTCGGTGGGTCCGGCCACGGCAATTCGCCCGGCCGTGCCGATCGGGCAGTCGACCGTTGCGCAGGGCGTGGCGCAGATCAAGGAGCGCTACAACCTCTCGCATGTCTGGTTGCGTACGGAGTCTGACAACGGCGTGGCGCTCGAAGCCGCCACGCCGGGCGACGATGTGCAGCAATTGCTGCCGGTGGCGAGCTTGTCGAAATCGGTCACGGCCATCGGGATTGCGTTGCTCGTGCAGCAGGGCAAGTTATCGCTCGACGCCAGACTCGGCGACTTGCTCGACGCCTATGCGAGGCAACATGGCAAGCCGCTCGATCCGTCGTTGCGCGAACTCACGGTGCGACGCCTGCTCGCCCATCGGGCGGGGCTCGCGACCAATGGGTTCAACGATCCGGTCAACGGCCTGTTCAGCGGCCTGGCGATTCGACGGGTGGGGGGCAGCGCCGACTTCTTCAACTATCTCGACGCGGGCGACGCGAGCCACTCGAGCGGCAAGTCCGACTTCGTCTACTCGAACGTCTCGTACCTGCTGCTCGGCATGGTGATCGAGGCGGTATCCGGCGAGGACTACAAGGATTTTTGCGAAACCTCCATCTTCGCGCCGCTGGGCGTCACCGACGCGAAGCTGCCCGACAACTGGCGTCTGCTCGCGCCGTTCGCCGGCTGGCAGATGTCAACGGGGGCGCTGCTCAAGGTGTGGCGTGTGTTCGACATTCGGCGCCCGACGCTACTCACGGAGAAAACGCTTCGGTCATTACTGCTCGACAAGCAGGCCGGTCCGGTGAATTCGGATCGCGACGTGTTTTACACGCTTGGCGTGTTCCTGCTCGCGGGTGCGGGGGATCGCAGCTACCGCGTCAGCCACGACGGCATCGCAGACTTTTTCCGCACGCAGTCGACTTATTACACGGTGGTGGAGAAAACAGTGCCGGGCGACAGCTGGGCGATGGTGGTGTCACCGATTCCGTCGCGCAGTCAGTTCGGGGCGCTTCAGCGCGACGTGCGGCGGATCATTCGTCAGGCGCGTCTGGTGCCTTGATGTCACTGCTGTCACTGCTGTCACCGCTGTCACTGCTGTCACCGAAGTCGCACACGAACGTTCCGGCGACGAGTGCACGTTTTTGCGACGCGCTCAGTTGCTTGACGCGGTACTCTGCGCGCGAGGCTGCCGCGCGATCGGCAAACGGCAGCGATAAGAGAATGCGCGACGGGGGATACGCCCGCGTGAAGCGCGCCCCCTTGCCCGCCACATGCGCCGCATAGCGCGCGTCGACATCGATCGCAATGCCGGTATAAATGCGCCCGCCCGCACATTCCAGCAGGTAGAGATGCCAGGGTTTTGGGGCCGTGATCCGAGTGGTTTGGCTGGCTTCGTAATTCGCTTCCAACGCGTTGATCGTCCGTAAAGTGACTGGTGGAATGCCGCATGAGGTCGACAAACATTGTAGCCTCGCGGCTTTTTCGCATTTCACCGGACGCGACGAGCGAAATGTTGTTCCTGCAGTCCGTCATTGCCGACAGGACGAAAGTCGCCGCAGCGGACCATGTAAGATCTTGGTTCTGGCCCAACACCAAAACCACAAGCGCCATGACCGAATCTGCTGCACCGCAGGCCCCACATTCATCACAGCCGTCGGACGTCGCGCGTCGCGAGCGGTTGCGCTCACGTCTGAAAGCGCTAGGCGGTTACGCTGCCTATGTCGTGCTCGCGCTCGCGTTGTGGGGGGCGAGCCATGGCAGTCCCGCCCTCGGCTTGTCGCCCATGGCCGCGCAAGCCGCCGTGCTCGTGCTGTTCACGATCGGTGCGTGGGCGTTCGGGCTGTTCCCGGAGCCCGTGACCACGCTCACCTTCTTCCTGCTCGCTGTGTTGCTTCATGTGGCGAAGCCCGAAGTCGTCTTTGCGGGGTTTCACTCGGCGGCGTGGTGGCTGGTCTTCGGCGGCGCCGTCACCGGACTTGCCGTGCGCACGACAGGGCTCGGCACACGGCTCGCATCGACCGTGTTCGCGCTCAGGCGTCCGACCTACCCCCGATACGTCATGTCGGTGATGATCGCCAGCGTCGGCCTCGCGTTCGTCATGCCCTCCACGACCGGGCGTATCCTGTTGCTCATCCCCATCGTGCTCGCGCTGGCAGATCGCATCGGACTCGCCGAGGGACGGCGCGGGCGCACCGGACTTGTGATGACGGTCGCTGCGGGCAGCTACATGCCGCCGACCACAATCCTTCCCGCCAACATTCCGAACAGCGTGCTGATGGGCGCGGCCGATTCGTTCTACGGCGTGAAGCTGCATTACGCGCCATACCTGCTGCTGCACTTCCCTGTGCTCGGGGCGCTCAAGGCGGCAATTCTCGTCTGGGTCATCTGTCGTCTGTTCCCGGACGACGGCCCACTCACGAGCCCGGCCTCCACAACGCCACCGCCGCTGACGGCCGATGGCCGGCGTCTGGCCATCCTGCTCGCGCTAGCCCTCGCCAGCTTCGCGACCGACGCGTGGCATGGCATCTCTCCGGCATGGATCTCGGTCGCGGCGGCCATCCTCTGCCTGTTGCCGGCGATTCACATCGTCTCACCGAAGACCTTCGCGGATCAGATGCAGATCACGCCACTGATTTACGTTGCCGGCTTTCTGGGGGTCGGTGCCGTCGTGGCGGATACGGGACTGGGAGAAAAGGTGGCGCGCCTTTGCCTGGACGCCGTAGGCATGGCGCCCGGCACGCCGGTCATCAACGCGGCCTGGCTCATCGCCATCGGCGCGGCCATCGGGCTCGTTGCCACGCTGCCGGGACTGCCGGCGGTACTCACGCCGCTCGCCGGCCAGCTCTCCGCAGCGAGCGGCCTTCCCCTATATACGGTGCTGATGCTCCAAGTGCCGGTGTTCTCGACCGTTCTGCTGCCGTATCAGAGCCCGCCGATGATGATCGCCATGCATCTGGGGGGTGTCGGTATGCGCGATGGCACGCGATTGACCGTCGTCATGACGGCCATCACGCTCGTGCTCTTGTTTCCGCTGGATTATCTGTGGTGGCGGGGGCTCGGCATGTTGCCGTGACCCGGCGAGGCGGATGCTCGGGAGACGGAGGCAGCCGAGGCGGACGAAGCTGACGAAGCAGATGACGACGTGCCGAGGCCGCTCATGCGCCGCGTGGGCACGCCGTGTTGCACGCGACAGAACACGAGCCAGCGATCGCCGTCTTCGTCGCGCCAGAACGCGCCTTCGCGCTCGAGAATCGCCCCCAGGCGCACACGCATCTCGCGCAGCTTCGGATCGCTCACGCCAGGCAGAATCATGCCTCGTACATAGCTCAGATGCGGGACGGTGCGCAACAGCGTCCGTATGAGTTGGCAAAAACGCCGCACGGCATGCTCACTCGAACGCGCGCCGTCATCGAGCCGGAAATCGGTGATCGTCAGCACGTAGCCTGCCGTCAGCTTTTCCAGACGATGACACAGGGACAACTCGCCGTTCTCGACGCGCTGCCCCATTTCGACATGCATGCGCTCGCAGACTTCCGTGCGCGCCGTGAAACGGTGAGTCCGAAAAAATGCCGCAACGGCGCGCTCGCAGACTGTCATGGGGTCAGCGAATCACGTCGTACATCTTCGTGACCTGTTGGCCGATCATGCCGTACATCGAGCGCGAGACGTCGCGAATGTCGGCACTCGTGGCGTCGATGCGCTGACGCAGGCGCTCGTTGGTCCGACGCGTCTCCTCCGTGAGCGACATTTCGAACTCCCCCAGCACATCGTTGTCGCGACCCGCGAGCGAATCGTCGTTGGAGACCACGTCGAACGGCGACTTCACGAACTGGCTCACGCCCTTGGTCGTCTCGCCAACCGCCGTGCCTACCATGCGCAGCTTGCCCAGTTCACCGCCAAACCCCGCAGCGCCCGAGCCCACACCTCCGACCAGCGAGAAGCTGCCCGAGACGATGCCGCCAATCGCCGACATCAGACCGGCGTTGTAGTGCGACCGGTTGGCGTTGTACTTTTCGGTGCGCGCCGTCACGCCGCGCTCGAAGACCATCGCGTCGTGACGGGTGCGGTATGCCTGGTCGGTATTGCGCTCGGCAACGCGCATCGCGAGGAACAGCGCGATGAGCGTCTGCGCCGACTGAAGGCCGTCCATTTGTTCGGTGATGCGCGCGCTTCGCGTCGTCTGCGCCTGTGCGCTATCGCGCGACGCGCCGATTGCCGCGCGCTGCGCCAGCGTGCGGCTTGTGTGGGCCATACCCAGTGTCATCGTCATATATGCTCCCAAAATAAGTGGCACGACTTGCGCCGTGCCGTTGGACTCGGATCGTGCTGCGCCATCAGGCGCGCGCCGCCGATGCCGCCATCCGGATACGCATCTCGCCAGTCTTCTGTACCTGTTCGCCGGCGCTGAGCGCGATGTCGTTTTGCTGCCCCACGAGCGTTTCCATCCGCTTGGCGGTGCGCTTCTTGTCGTCGCCGTTCATGTCCAGCAGCAACTGCAGCCACAGCATGTCGACGGAAAGATCGCGGGCCTCGTTCTGCAACTTCGCGCGCTGCACCCCCACGATGCCCTGCCCCAGCCCATTGGCCCCTGCGAACGTTGCACGAATGGCGTGCGACAGTGACCAGCTGCCGCGCGCCAGCGCGAAATAGCCCTGCGTATTCATGCGTGACGTGAACGACTTCGTCAGTCCTTTGGCCGTGACCGCCTTACCGCGCGCGACCTGTTTGGCCGCCGTCTTCGCTACCTTGTCGAATGCCCGTGAAGCCATCTTCTCGATCATCTGCTGGGTAAATTGCTCGGCCATGCGGTTAAAGCCCGCCTTGACCAAACGGCGGGCGCTTTGCGTGCCGCTCTGAAGCAATGATCGGCCCACGCGTTTGCCGACTTCGTTGCCGACCACGTAACCGATTTCGGAGACGACGCGCGTCTTGATCGCGCTCACGGCGGCCTTGTCGCCAGACTTCACCGCCTGCTCCAGTGCTTCGGCGGCCCCGGCCTTAAACACCCGGCTCGCAGCTTTGGTCGTTGCCCGCTTGGCGAGAAACCCCTTTACCGACGAGCCAAAGCCGACCACCATGCCCAGCATCTGGAACGCGAGTTGGGCGTGTCCCCACTTGGCGGCCTCCTTCTCGTGATACGCCGCGTGCTTTGGATCGGCCAGCGCCATGGTCTTGTGATACGCGGCCCCCATTCCCGCAATGCCCGCCCCGACGTCCGCCACGCCGCCCGCGATCATCATCGGATTCATGGTGAGCACGCCGGTGACGACCTTGACGGCGCCGACCACGACATCCACCGCCGCGATGATCCAGTCGAAAATCACGCCGAAGATGCCGCCCTTACGGGCTTTGTTGGCATCCTCCGCCTTGGCGTCCATCTGCTCGCGGTACTTCTGAATGTCCTGCTGGCGCAGCTTGTCCTGCCGCTCGGCGAGGAGTTCCAGCGCACGTTGCGTCGACTTCGCCGTGTCGCCGAGCGAGTCCATGGCGGTCATCGAGGCCATCATCGCGAGCGTCGACGGATCGACGTTTTCCAGCGCGGCGAGATTCGCGTCACCTGCCGTATTCGACGATCGCAGGGCCTTCGCCGCCATCCCTGCGCCGACCTCGAACAGGCGATCGAGCAGACGTGAGAAGGCGCTGTCCGCCTCGCGCCAGTCGGCGCCGGCCGGTGCGTCCGGCACAAAGTCTTCGGTGCGAAGCCAATCCGCGCGTTGACGACGCTGGCGATCCGCACGCGTGGCGTTGGCAGATTCGAGTGCGTCGCTCTGCATGCGCGCCATCGATGCGGCATCGACACCGCCCATGGGCGGTGAGTAGGCTTGCACCCGGGATGCGATAAGGGTCATGGTGTTTTTCTTCGTTCCGAGTTTCGAAGGAGGGCATCGCACCGCGCCCGCGCCGAGCGAGCCAGCGATGCGTGCTGCGGCAGTTGTGCGCACAGACGCAGCGTGGCGCGGTACGACCGGCCCGCGAATTCCACGTTGCCGATGTGCTCGTAGCTGATCCCGGCGAGATACGGCGGGCGCGGGTCCGATGCGCGAATCACGCCCGCCTTCGCGAAACACGGCAACGCTTCGCGGTGCTGACCGAGTCGCTGATAACAAAGCCCGAGTCCGTACCAGTCCTCGAACGACCATTGGTCGAGCGTCGCGAGCAGGAAGTAGACGCGCTGCGCCCCTGCGACATGCCCCTGCGAGAATCGCTCGGCCGCATAGGCGCGCACGATCTCGAGATCGGTTTCGCACAGGTCGGCCAGCATGCGAAGTGCGCCGCCACGCTCGAAGAATCGCGAAAGAATGGCCGGCTCGTCTTGCGTCGTAGCGACGGATGTCGCGGCAGTTGCGGCCGCCCCGGTGTCCTGGACCATCGTCGCGCTCATGTGCGCATCGACCCGTTGATCTGATTGAGCTGCGAGCCTTGCGAGCTATAAATCGTATTCACGAGGGTCGATGCACCGTTGTATTCCTGAAGCTTCTTGTTGATCCTGATCTGGTCGACGGTGCGGCTGTCGGACGCCTTCTCCACGAAACCTTCCGCAGCCGCCTTGAGCGAGCGAAGGTTGGCGGCCGTGTAGTCGGCCGTCGTGCGAGACGTGTAACCGCTCTCGCCGACACGCTTGTCCCGCCCCTCCCACTCCATCAGCGTCTTCTTCGTGCCGTTCTGATCGACGGAAATCTCGAGGTTGTGCTTGTCGAAGAAACCCCGGATGCCATCACCGAGGGCGACTTTCTTCGACGTGTCGGAACCGATCTCGTTGATCAGCGACTCGATCTGATTGGCCGCATCGCGCGCCTCCTGCCCTTCCTTCTGGCGGCTCTGCATCTCCTGAATCATGTTCTGGGCTTCGCCGTTGTTCATCTCCATCATCAACATGGCATAAGCGGCGAGCGTCCCGTGGAAATCGAGCTTCTCGATGACGCCGCCAATGGATACGTCGCGGATCAGGCCGCCGCGCAGCGGGCTATGGAACGAAGCAGCGCCCGACGGGGCGCCGGCACCGTAAAGAGTGGTCATGGGGTTGGGTTCCTGTCATTCATTGAACGGATGGGTGCGGCGTTGCACTGAACGCGCCGGATTGCGCCGGCGTAGTGCAGTGCGTATCAAAGACTGCTCACGAGTCGTTTCATCATTTCGCCCAGTCGGGAGATGACCGCGTTGTACAGCGTGAGCGTGTTGTCGTAGCGCGTGACGAAACGCTTGAGCTGGATCTGCTCGCTCGTGCTCGACGCCCCATCGTTCATCGCGAGCGACTGGAGTCTTGCACCGAGCGCCTGAAGACCGGCGACGTCGAACGGCGCGCGCGCCGCATGTGCGGACAATAGTCCGTGACGAACGGCAAAGTCTTGCAGCGACGACGGCAACGTCCGAGACATGCCACCCTCGGACGCGTCCTTCGACAGGGTGTCCACCAGCGCGCCGAAGTCGCTCGCCTCGCGAGCCACGCTCATGCGCGCCTGCGCGTTCGCAAGCCACGCATCGGCTTGCCGCTGCAGCGCGCTCAGTTGCGCATCGGCGACGGCGATGGTGGCGAGCATCGGATTGTCGGATGACGGCGAAGGAGAGACGGGCGCGTTGGCGAGGCTCGCCGCATTCTGCGTCGTGTTTCCCGCCTTGTGTCCGACGCCGCCCAGTGCGTGCAAAGACGTATGGGCCGCGTGTGAAGACAACCGGAAGTTCATGGTCACCTCCCCTCAGGCGCAGGTGCGGCGCACGCCCGCCGAGCGCTTGGCGGGTGAGCCGGTCGTGGCGTCGGCGCTGGCGAGCGGCGCGTCGGCCATCATGCGCTCGAGGCTATGCGCGAGGGCCGCGGACATCCGGCGAATTTCCCGCTCGTCCCGACGAAACGCTTCACTTTGCACCAGCGATTCGAGTCGCCGTAACGTCTCGTCGGCTTGCGGCGTGTCGCTCGCTTCGAGCCGGGCAATCTCTTCGAGCACCGCCTGATACTCCTGCATTTGCCGGTGCAGCTTCTGGCCAATACCGCGCATTTCGGCACAGGCGCGTTCGTATTGCGCGCGAATGTCTTCCGGCCCGGCCGATGTGGATGTGGCCTGTGCGGCCTGTGCGGCCGGTGCGGGCTGTTGCGACGAATCAGACATGTCAGACATGAAAACGCCTCCGTACGTTGCGGTCAGTCATTCAAGACATGTCGCATCGTACGGAGGCGCTGCACGGCCACCTTTGCAAAGTCCGCAATCCCTTCCGGGAACCGGCCTCGCTTCAGGGATTTCCCAGCGTGTGTGGACGATGTCGCTTATGCCCGACCGAAACCGCCCCCTCCCGGCGTCTCGACGACGAAGATGTCGCCCGGTTGCATTTGCGTGCGACCGATATGCGCCAGCGCCTCACGCGATCCATCTACGCGTTCAACGTAGTTCACACCGAGCGCGCCCGCACCGCCGCCCTGGGCGCCGAACGGCGCGTATACACGGTTGTTCGAAAGGATGGATGCCGTCATCGGCGTAAGGAAGCGAATGCGGCGCACGGCGCCATTTCCGCCCTGCCACCGGCCCTCGCCGCCCGACCCCGCGCGAATGCGGTGGCTTTCCAGCCGCACCGGGTAGCGCCACTCCAGCACTTCGGGATCGGTCAGACGCGAGTTCGTCATGTGCGTCTGTACGGCATCGGCGCCATGGAACCCGTGACCCGCACCGCTGCCACCGGAGATCGTTTCGTAGTACTGGTACGTCTCGTTGCCGAACGTGAAGTTGTTCATCGTGCCCTGGCTCGATGCGACGCACCCCAGCGCCCCGTAAAGCGCGTTGGTGATCGCCGACGACGTCTCCACGTTGCCCGACACCACCGCTGCCGGGAACACCGGATTGAGCATCGATCCCTCCGGCACGATCACCGTCAATGGCTTGAGGCAGCCGGCGTTGAGCGGAATGTCGTCGTCCACGAGTGTGCGGAAGACGTAGAGCACCGCCGCCATGCAGACTGCGCGCGGTGCGTTGAAGTTGTTCGGCAACTGCGCAGACGTGCCGGTGAAATCGATCGTCGCGCTGCGCGTTGCCTTGTCGACACGGATCTTCACTTCGATCGCGGCGCCGTTATCCAGCGGGTAGCGGTAGTGACCGTCGGCCAGCGCCCCGATCACACGACGCACGGCGGACTCGGCGTTGTCCTGCACGTGCCCCATGTAGGCGAGCACGACGTCGCGACCGAACGCGCCAACCATGCGGCGCAGTTCGTCCACGCCCTTCTGGTTCGCGGCCACCTGCGCACGCAGATCGGCCATGTTCTGGTCGATGTTGCGCGCCGGATAGCGCGCGCCGCCCAGCAGCTCACGCGTCTCGCAATCACGCAATTCCCCGGCCGCCACGAGTTGCCAGTTGTCGATGAGCACGCCCTCTTCCTCGACGTGGGTCGAATCCGGGGGCATCGAACCCGGCGTGATGCCGCCGATATCCGCATGGTGGCCGCGCGAGCCGACGTAGAACAGCGGCGCCTCCATCGTTGACGTGTTCGACCTATCGGCGTCGCTCTCGCCCGCCACGAAGACGGGCGTAATCACCGTGACGTCCGGCAAATGCGTGCCGCCGTGATACGGATCGTTGAGCATGAAGACGTCGCCATCGCGCATCTTGCCGCGATTGCGCTCGATCACCGTCTTGATGCTCTCGCCCATCGACCCGAGGTGCACCGGCATGTGCGGTGCATTGGCGATGAGGTTGCCGTCCCGGTCGAACAGCGCGCACGAGAAGTCGAGCCGCTCCTTGATGTTCACCGAGTACGCCGTATTTTGCAGACGCAATCCCATCTGTTCGGCAATCGACATGAACAGGTTGTTGAAGATCTCCAGGCGCACCGGATCGGCCTGCGTGCCAAGGCCGCGCTGCGTTTGCCGGGGCGCCACGCGCGTGAGCACCAGGTTGCCTTGCGCCGTCATTTTCGCCTGCCAACCGGGCTCGATCACCGTGGTGCCGCTCTTCTCCGCGACGATGGCCGGCCCGTCGATGGCGTCGCCTGCGAGCAGCGTGTCGCGCTCGAACAGCGAGGCGTCATGCCACACGCCGGCGGCGTAGAGCTTGACCCGATCCACGGCCTGCGGGACACCCGATGTGCGCAGCGCAAGCGGGGCGATGTCGACCGGCGCATCCGACAGACCGACGGCTTCGACCGACGCAACTTCGACGATCAGCGCCGCGCCGTCCATCAGGAACGAGTAGCGCTGGCGATAGGCGGCTTCAAAGGCCGCGCGCATTTGCTCGACGGTGCCGAACGGCACGGCAATCGCCGAATCGGTCCCCGCGTAGCGCACATGCACGCGACGCACCGTCTCGATACGCGATGGCGGTACGCCCTGCGACAACAACGCGTTGACGGCTTCGTCGGCAAGCGCGCCAAGCGTGTCCTCGAGCGCCACGAGTCCGTCGTTCGACAGCGGCGCTTCGATCATTCGCTCGCGCATCGCCGTCTGGTCGGCGAGTCCCATGCCATACGCCGACAGAACACCTGCCAACGGATGCGCGAAGACCTGGGTCATGCCCAGCGCGTCGGCCACACCGCAGGCGTGCTGACCGCCCGCGCCGCCGAACGTCGTCAGCACGTAACGGCTCACGTCGTGGCCACGTTGCACCGAGATTTTCTTGATCGCGTTGGCCATCGCCCCGATCGCGATTTCGAGGAACCCTTCGGCCAGGGCTTCGGGCGTCTGCCGACGCCCCGTCGCCTTCTCGATCTCGGCCGCCAGCGCGGTGAATTTCGCGACAACGACGTCCCGATCGAGCGGTTCGTTGGCGTTCGGGCCGAACACCTTCGGGAAATGCGCCGGTTGAATCTTGCCGAGCATGACGTTGCAGTCCGTCACGGCGAGTGGTCCGCCACGGCGATAGGCGGCCGGTCCCGGATTGGCCCCCGCCGAGTCCGGGCCGACCCGCAAGCGCGTACCGTCGAACGACAACACCGAGCCGCCCCCCGCCGCGACCGTATGAATGCTCATCATCGGCGCACGCATGCGCACCCCGGCGACCTGCGTCTCGAAAACACGCTCGAACTCGCCGTTGTAGTGCGAGACGTCTGTCGACGTGCCGCCCATGTCGAAGCCGATCACGCGCTCGAAGCCCGCAGCGCTCGACGCCCGGACCATCCCGACAATGCCGCCCGCAGGGCCCGACAGGATCGCGTCCTTGCCCTGAAAGTTATCGGCGCGCGTGAGCCCCCCGCTGCTCTGCATGAATTGCAGATTCACACCGGGCATTTCGCTGGCGACCTGCTCCACATAGCGTCGCAGGATGGGTGAGAGGTACGCGTCCACCACGGTGGTGTCGCCGCGCGAGACCAGCTTCATCAGCGGCGAGACCTGATGCGACACGGAAATCTGCGTGAAGCCGATATCCTCGGCGATCCCGGCGAGCGCCTTCTCATGCTGTTGATATCGATAGCCGTGCATCAGCACGATGGCCAGCGCACGAATGCCCCTGGCGTAGACCGCTTCGAGCGCCGCGCGTGCGGCGTCGATATCCAGTTCGCGCACGACTTCGCCATGCGCGCCCATGCGCTCGTCCACTTCGACCACCTCGGCGTACAACGCTTCCGGCAACGCAATGTCGAGATCGAACAGTCGCGGGCGGTTCTGATACGCGATACGCAGTGCATCGCGAAAACCCTGCGTGGTGACGAGCGCCAGCGGTTCCCCCTTGCGTTCGAGCAACGCGTTGGTCGCCACGGTCGTGCCCATTTTCACCATGTCGACCCGATCGGGCGTGATCGGCTCCCCGGCAGCCAGCCCCAGCAGGTGGCGGATGCCGGCGACCGCGGCGTCGCGATACTGCTCGGGATTCTCCGAGAGCAGCTTGTGCGTGACGAGCGAGCCGTCCGGGCGGCGCGCCACGATATCGGTGAAGGTGCCGCCACGGTCGATCCAGAACTGCCAGCGCGAAGCGGTCTGATGCGCGGGTGCGCGGTGTTGGGCGGAAGGCGTGAGAGCGTTCGTCATGGTGTCACTCGCAAAGCAATAGTCAAACGAGAATCAAGAATGGGACGACGCACGATGCATCGGCTTGTCGCATCAATTCGTCGTCCAAACCGATGGACGCACGAATCCCGGCGCGGACCTTCCGAACAGGATCGGATCGGTTCGCACACTGGTGGTTTGGCTAACGGGAGTTGTAAGTTCGGAGTCGTCGGGCGCGGCAGCGACGGCTGCCGCGGTGTTTCGCGGGCGCCCGTTCCTGCGTGTCCTGCCTGTCGCAGTCCGGGCGCCATTCGCAGGCAAGGCGTCAGGCCGTGCGCGTCTCGAGCGATTCGAGTTCGCGACCACGCGTTTCGGGCAACGTGAGCGCGGCGAGAATCAGCACCCCATACGCCACACCGGCGAAGATACCGATGGTCGTGCCCAGACCATATTGCTTGGAGAGCATGCCGATCAGGAACGGGAACAGGGCCCCGACGGCACGGCCGACGTTGTAGCAAAATCCCTGGCCGGAGCCGCGAACCCGCGTGGGGAACAGCTCGGTGAGGAATGCGCCCATGCCGCTGAAGATGCCCGAGGCGAAGAACCCGAGCGGGAAGCCGAGCCAGAACATGGCGCTGTCGGTCAACGGCAGCGACGTGTACGAGAAGGCGATCACCATCGAGCCCACGGCGAACAGAATGAAGTTCGGCTTGCGACCGAGACGGTCCGTCAGATACGAGCTGGCCAGATAGCCCACCCACGAGCCGAAGATGATCATCGCGAGATATCCGCCGGTGCCCATGACCGTCAGGTGACGCTCGGTTTTCAGATACGTGGGCAGCCAGGTCGTGATGGCGTAGTAGCCGCCTTGAGCGCCCGTCGTCAGCAGGGCAGCGCGAATCGTCGTCGAGAGCAGTGCCGGACTGAAGATGGCGGCCAGACCCGGTGCGTCCTCGGACTTCACTTGCTTGGCCTTTTCTTTCTGATACACCTCCGGCTCTTGCACGTACCGGCGAATGAACAGCACCAGCAGCGCAGGCAGCAAGCCGATGAGGAACAGCGCGCGCCACGCCATGTCGCCCGGCAGCAGGGAGAACAGCACGGCGTAGAGAATCGCCGTCAGCCCCCAGCCGATGGCCCAGCCGGACTGCACGAGACCGACCGCCTTGCCGCGATCGCGGGCGCGGATCACTTCACCGATGAGCACGGCGCCGGCCGTCCATTCGCCGCCGAAGCCGAAACCCATCAGAGCGCGTGCCGCGAGCAGCTGGTGGTAGTTCTGAGCGAGACCGCACAGCCCCGTGAACAGGGCGAACCACAGCACGGTGAGTTGCAGCGTGCGCACGCGGCCGATGCGGTCCGACAAAATGCCGGCGACCCAACCGCCGAGCGCCGAGGCGAGCAGGGTGAGCGTACCGATGAAGCCCGCGTCGGCGAGGCTGATGCCCCACGTGGCGATCAGCGTCGGAATGACGAAGCTCAGCATCTGGGTATCCATGCCGTCGAGCATGTAGCCGACCTTGCAGCTCCAGAACGCGCGTTTCTCGCGCGGGGTGGCCTCGCCGTACCAGCCGAACAGGCTACCGCCTGCCTCGTCGGAGGCGGAGGAGTTCGTCGCTGCGGGGGCCGCGAGTGGGGTTTTGCTTTCCATGAGAAAAAGGCTCCGGTGATGTCCTGTCTTGCCGTGTGGTGCACTGGGACCGCGCGCTCCCAACAGGCGTGAGAGGTCACCGGCGGGCGATAGAACGCCCGCCGCGGCCGTCAATGGCGCGGTTTCTTTTCTGACTGCGTGATACGGGTTGATGCGGGTGCTGCGGGGTTGGCGCGATGCGAAGACGAATGTCCCGAAGTGAAAGCAGCGCGTCGAATACGTCGTGTCAATGCACGCCGTGCTGGTCTCAGAAGACGGCCAGCGTGGCGTTCGGAATGTCGGTCATCAGCATGTAGCCGGGGCGATGCCCGATGGCCAACGGCAGCCTGGCGCCCATGAGCGCCGTTTGCGGCGTCACGCCACAAGCCCAGTACACGGGCAGTTCGCCGTCGCGAATCGTCACGGCATCGCCGAAGTCCGGCTTCGACAGGTCTGCGATGCCCAATTCCGACGGGTCGCCGATATGAATCGGTGCGCCGTGCACGCCCGGAAAACGCGACGTGATCTGCACCGCGCGAATCGCGTCGGCCCCCTTCATGGGACGCATCGACACGACCAGCTCACCGCCGAACTTGCCGGCGCGCTGATTCGCGATATTCGTGCGGTACATCGGCACATTGCAGCCCTCTTCCACGTGGCGCAACCCGATACCGGCCTTGGCGAGCATATCTTCGAACGAGAACGAGCAACCGATCGCGAACACCACGAAGTCGCTTTGCCAGAACTCGGCAAGGTTATCGACCTGCGCTGCGAGCTTGCCGTCGCGATAGACGTTATAGCCTGGCACGTCGGTGCGGATGTCCACCTCGCGGCCCAACGAAGGCACATGCCATTGGCCCGGTTCGCCAACACCCAGCAGCGGGCAGGCCTTCGGATTGCTTTGACAGAACCGCAGGAAATCGTGGGCATGGGCCACCGGCAGAATCGCGAGGTTGGCCTGCGCGAAGTCGCCGCAGTAGCCGGCGGTCGGCCCCCGGAACTGCGCCGAGCGCACGGCCTGACGAAATTCGTAAGGCGTGATGGTCTCGCGCTGCGAAGTGAAGTCGTGCGGGGTGGCTCGATGGTTCATGACAGATCCGGCGTTTGGGTGAGATGCCATTGCGACATCGGATAGCCAGAAGAATAGGAAGAAAAAAAAGTTATCGCTAACGAGTTTTTGTTCGCACCGCCGTATAGAATTTCTTAACGACTTCCCGGGTTTTCCCGAGGTTCGTTGCATTAATTTTCACTGCCCCGTCCATGCCTCGTTCACGGTAAGTTAGCGATTTTGGGCAGTCTCCCGCTGCCAGGCCAGCCACCCCGCCCTCATGAATACGCGCTTTCTCGAAACCTTCGTCACGCTGGCCATGCTGCGCAACTTTCGTGCGACAGCGGCGGCATTGCACGCCACGCCGGCTGCGATTTCGCAACGGCTCAAGGTGCTCGAAGAGGAGTTGAAGACCGAACTCGTGGATCGCGAAAGCCGGGAGTTTCGCCTCACGCCGAATGGCGAGTACTTGCTGGGTTATGCGAAAGCCGTGGTGGAAGCGGCACGGCGTCTGCAAGCGGCGGCGGACGGCGAGAGCACCATGCGGGGTCGCCTGCGCCTCGGTGTCATCGAGACGGTGGTGCACAGCTGGCTGCCGAACTATCTGCGACGCCTCGCTGCCGACTACCCCACGCTCGAAGTCGAGTTGACGGTCGACGTCTCGGTGCAGTTGCAACGGCGTCTCATGGCAGATGAACTCGATCTCATCATTCGCGTGGAAGGCAGCGACGACAGCAGCGTGGTATGCAACGCGCTGGCCAACTACCCCGTGCATTGGATTGCGCGCAAGGGCATGTTTCCGAACACGCGCAGCGGACTCGCCAAGCAAGTGCTTCAGCATCCGATCCTGACATATGGTCGCGGCACCGCGCCGCATCGCGCGCTGGAAGACATCGTGGCGAAGCTCGCGGGCGTGCACGGCGTGCCGCTGTCGGAAACGCGCGTGACCGGTTCGCCGTCGATTGCCGTGATCGTGCAGTTGGTGCGCGACGGTTTCGGTGTCGCCGCGATTCCGCGCCTGTTCGTCGACACGTTGATCGCCAACGGCGAGGTCGTGGAACTGCCCTTGCAGCCAGCGCCGCCGTCCATCGTCGTATCGATGTCGCGGCGCGCCGATGCGCCGCTCTTCGTTCACGGCGCGGCGACCGCCGCACGTATGGCATGCACGGAGTATTGCCAGAAGAGCGATCGCCGCCTGGTGGAATTGTTGTGAAGTCCGCAGCGCCTTACCGGAAGTGCGCCAGCCGTGTGACGAACGTGAAGTCGGCTTCCGACGCCATCAACGACATCAGCACGAGCAGCGCGAGCGGCGGGACCAGAATGGCGTAGACGAGCGCGAGCCGCTCCCAGCGCATGTGCATGAAAATCGCCACGATCAGTCCGGCCTTCGCGACCATCAACACAAGAATCAGTCCCCATCGCAGGTAGCCTTGCAGATTCGCGTAGTCGACGAGGTAGGAGAACGTCGAGAGCACGAACAATAGGCCCCAAACCTTCAGATATAGCCCCACCGAGTGTTGTTGTCCGGTGTGATCGGGACGCGTCGACGAGACAGGCGAGTGCGCCCCCATCGGGGTCGTGGAAGGTTCCATTTCCATGACGCCTCCTTACCAGAGATAGAACAAGGCGAAGATGAACACCCACACGAGATCCACGAAGTGCCAGTACAGGCCCGCGATCTCGACACGTTCGTACTTGTTGTGACGCTTCAGCGTGCCGTTGAGCACCTGACGCATGACCGTCAGCAGATAGATCACGCCTGCGCTCACATGCAGCCCGTGAAAGCCGGTGATCATGAAAAAGCAGGCGCCGAACTGCGCCGCGCCCATGGCATTGCCCCACGGACGAATGCCCTCGTGCACGATCAGATTCGTCCATTCGAAAGCCTGCATGCCCACAAATGCGATACCGAAGTAGGCCGTCGCGAGAATGCAGGCGGCAGTCTTGTCGCGCTCGCGTCGATACGCATAGTTCACCGCCATCGCCATGGTGCCGCTGCTCGTGATGAGCACGAACGTCATGATGGCGATGAGCAACAGTGGCACCGGATGGCCGTTCACACTGAGCGCGAAGATCTCCGCCGGGTTCGGCCATGTCGCCGTCGTCGACATGCGCACGGTCATGTAGCCGATCAGGAAGCTGCTGAACACGAAGGTGTCCGAGAGCAGGAAGATCCACATCATCGCCTTGCCCCACGGCACGCGGAACGTGGCGCGATCTCCGGCCCAGTCGGTAACGACGCCGCGCCATCCGTCGGGCGGATCGGTGGCCGTGGGCACAGGGGTTGCGGTGACAGCGGCTGACGATGACGTATTCACGATGCGACTCCTCGCTTGCCGACGCGGCGCTCAGGGACCGACGCCGGTGCCGCACAGGCGTTGTGCGATCTCCGGCGTGAGATTGACGATGGCCGCGAACAGCACCACCCACAAGGCGAACAGAAAGTGCCAGTACTGCGCCGTGAGCGAGAGGCGTCTCGCACGCGTCGCATGGGTCATGCGGTGCGGCGCGAGTAACGCCCACGCCACCACCCCGCCAAGCAAATGCAGCGCATGCAACCCGGTCAGCAGGAAGAAGAAGCTGTTCGCGGGATTGCCGCTCACATCGTAGCGCTGCGCGCTCAGGTCGCGCCATACCCAGAGTTGTCCGGCCACGAACGCCAGCGCAAAGGCGCCCGCCAGAAGCCACTCGCGTCGTGAGCGCCGCAACTCGCCCCGTCTTGCCTGCGATGCCGAGGACTGCATCACGATGCACGCCGCCGCAAGGATTCCCGTGTTGAACCACAGCGCGTTGACCGGCGGCAACGCGCGCCAGTCGCCGAGGCTCATGCGCATCACATAGGCGACGAGCATGAGGGAGAAAAGCATGCCGATGACGCCCATGAGCCACCACAGCGCAATCTGTGAAGCTTCGCGCCGACGCGGCTGGGCGACGGGCGCGCCGCCGGGAGGCATGGGTGGCCAGGTCGGAACGGGTCTCATGGCGTGGCTCCCGGTGCTGATCCTTCGGGTGCGCCGGAGGACGGCGAGTTGGGTGGCGCCTTGGGCGGCGCCGGTGGCGCGGCCTGCCGGTGCAGCGCCGCCGAATCGCCATTGACCAGCGTAGCGGGGCGGCGCGGGTCGGGCATGAGGTTCTGCGGCACGACATCGTCGACGTCGCCCGGCACGCTGTATTCATATGGCCAGCGATACGCAATCGGCAACACCGGTCCCCAATTGCCGTGCGCGGGTGGCACGTCGGGCGTCTGCCATTCGAGCGACGCCGCCCGCCACGGGTTCGCGCCCGCCGGTCTGCCGTGGCGCACGCTCCACGCGAGGTTGAACAGAAACAGCAACTGTCCCATCGCCACGATGAACGCCGCGACCGAAATGTAGGCATTCATCGCATGCGCGGAGTCCGGGATGAAGCTGTAGTTCTGGAACTCGTAGTAGCGTCGTGGCATACCGAGCACGCCGAGGTAATGCATCGGAAAGAAGATGGCGTAGGTGCCGAGAAACGTGATCCAGAAATGCCACTGTCCCAGCCGGTCGTCCAGACGTCTGCCGGTGACCAGCGGATACCAGTGGTAGATTCCGCCGAAGATGGTCAACAGCGGCGCCACGCCCATCACCATGTGGAAGTGCGCCACGACGAAGTACGTGTTCGACAGCGGCATGTCCACGCTCACGTTGCCGAGGAACAGCCCTGTCAGCCCGCCGATGACGAAGGTGCTGATGAAACCGATGGCGAAGAGCATCGGCACCGTCAGATGAATGTCGCCTCGCCACAGCGTGAGCACCCAGTTGTAAACCTTGATGGCGGTGGGGATGGCGATGATGAGCGTGGTCGTCGCGAAGAGAAAGCCGAAGTAGGGATTCATGCCGCTGATGAACATGTGGTGCGCCCAGACCACGAACGACAGCGCGCCGATGGCGAGAATCGCCCAGACCATCATGCGGTAGCCGAAGATGTTCTTGCGTGCGTGCACGCTGATGAGATCGGACACGATCCCGAAGGCGGGCAACGCCACGATGTAGACCTCAGGGTGACCGAAGAACCAGAACAGATGCTGGAAGAGCAACGGGCTGCCGCCGCGATAGTCGAGCGGCTGCCCCATCGAGACGAGCGCGGGCATGAAGAAGCTCGTGTGCAGCGTCTTGTCGAGCAGCATCATTACGCCGGAGACGAACAACGCCGGAAACGCGAGCAGCGCCAGCACCGTCGCCATCACGATGCCCCACACGGTCAGCGGCATGCGCAGCAGCGTCATGCCTTCGGTGCGGGCTTGCAGGACCGTCGTAACGTAGTTCAGCCCGCCCATCGTCGCCGCGACGATGAAGATCAGCAACGAGACGAGCATCAGCACGATGCCCCACTCGGTGCCCGGCGTGCCCGGCAGGATGGCCTGCGGCGGGTAGAGGGTCCAGCCCGCGCCGGTCGGCCCGCCTGGCACGAAGAAGCTCGCCATGAGCACGATGACGGCCAGCAGGTATACCCAGTAACTGAGCATGTTCAGGAACGGGAAGACCATGTCGCGCGCGCCGACCATCAGCGGAATCAGGTAATTGCCGAAGCCGCCGAGAAACAATGCGGTGAGCAGGTAGATCACCATGATCATGCCGTGCATGGTGACGTACTGGTAATAGTGATTGGCGTCGATGAAGGAGAACTTGCCGGGAAAGCCGAGCTGCATGCGCATCAGGTTCGAGAGCGCCAGACCGACCAGCCCCACCGCGATGGCCGTGCAGGTGTATTGCACGGCGATCACCTTGTGGTCCTGGCTCCAGACGTACTTCGTCCAGAAGCTTTGCGGGCCGTGCGCGCCGGAGTGTCCATAAAGGCCATGCGGACCATCAGGACCATCGGGGCCATCGGGACCATGCGCGCCTGTTGGGGCGGAACTGTCGCTTCCGGCATTGCCTGTCATGACGTGTCTCCCTTTATGTCTGCCCGGCCTGCGCCGCGCATGGTCCGATCGACGCCGGACGCGCACAGCATGCAATGCAGGGCTATGGCGTGGGCCGAATCATCGGCACGCTCGGTTGCGCCGGCCCCGGCGCTTGCGGGCCAGTGGATGGCCTGGGCGGTATCGCCAGCGGCGGCGCGGTCGTCCGGGGGTCATTCTGCAACGGCAATCCGGGGGCGCCGCCGGATCTGCGCGAAGGTTGGGACGGTGGCTGAACTCCCTGATTCATTGGCGCCGACGGGGCGAGCGGCGCGTACTGAGCGGGCGGACGCGGCGTCTGGAGCGAATTCTGTGCGAGCAGGACGTCACTCGCCCGCGTCTGAGTTGCGAGCTGCGGTGCGGCCGATGCGGCTGACGGGGCGGCTGCGGCAACGAGCGCGAGCGTGGCGCTCGCTGCGGTTTGTTGGAGGGTGCGGGTCATATCGGCCGGGTGAAAGGTTTCGGTTTCGGGGGGAAAACGTTGGGCTGAGGGTGCGGCGCGCGCTGATGGCGCCGACGGTATGCGTCGTGCGGATTGCGCAGATGGCACAGATGGCGTGGACGGCGGCGGGACACCCGGCTTGCCGCCGAGCGTCCGGATGTAGGCGATCAGCGCCTTCAGTTCGTCGTCGCTGAGTTCCACGACGGGCATGATCGGCGCAAAGCCTTTGGGCACGCGTGCGGTCGGATTGCGGATGAACGAGGCAAGGTAGGCATCGTCGACATGCGCGGAGCTGCCGTCCTGGAAGGTTTCCGTCTTACCGTAAAGGCCGTGCCAGGTGGGTCCGACGCCGGGCGAGCCATCCACTGTGTGGCATCCGGCGCAACCCTTGGCCTGTGCGAGCAGTTTGCCCTTGGCCGCGAGCGGGTCTGAGGCGGCCGCGCCGGCGTGCTGCGCCTGCAAGGCGGCGAAGGTCGGCAGCTTCGCGACCCAGGCGTCGTAGGCCGGCTTGTCGTCGACGACCACGACGCCGCGCATGTTGGCGTGTCCCACGCCGCAGAGCTGCGCGCACAGAATGTCGAAGCGGCCGGTACGGGTGGGCGTGAGCCACATTTGGGTCACCATCCCCGGCACCATGTTCATACGGGTGCGAAATGGCGGGACGTAGAAGTCGTGCAGCACGTCTTTCGCGCGCAGCAGCAATTTGACGGGTTGACCGACCAGAAGATGCAACTCGGGGGCGTCGACGATCCGGTTGTCCTGATTCGCGGGATCCCTGGGGTTCAGGCCAAGCGGGTTGTCGGCACTCACGTAGCGCGGATCGGACGTTCCCAGACGCCCGTCCGGCCCGGGCAAGCGAAAGCGCCATTGCCACTGCTGGCCGACGACTTCCACGACATGCGCGTTGTCCGGCGGATCGATCAGTTTGGCGTAGACGAAAAGACCGGGGGCGAGCATGGCGGCGATGCCGACCGTGGTGACGCCGATCAGCCAGGCTTCGAGGCGTCGGTTATGAGGCTCGTAGGCCGCCCGGCGCCCCTCGCGATGCCGGTAACGAAAAATCGCCCACGCGACGAAAAGATTGACGACAACGAAAGCCACGCCGGTGATCACCAGCGTAATGGTGAGGGTGTCGTCCATCTGACGCCAGTTCGACGCCAGCGGGGTCAGCCACCACGGACTCCAGAAATGAAACGCGAGCGCAGCGGCGACAACGACGATCAGGAGGATCGGGAGGGCCATTTCCGATGACATGACCCGGCTCAGGAGCCGGCTTCCAGCGCCGAGGGCGCTTTATCAAGCCTAGTCGCTGTCGGAATAGAGTCAAGGCGCTCGCCCCGCGCGGCGCAACGCCGCCGCGCCACACCACGTTCGGCGCCAGGTGAGTGCGGTATTATCGAGTCCTGCTATAGCGAAAGTGTAAAAAGGGAAGCTCCAATGACAGAACTGCTGCTCCTAGTGTTCCCATTGCCATGGATTGCGCTGTGGATCGGCCGTAAGAATCGTTCGACCCCGATTCCCGATATGGGCGTCTTTTTGGGATTCTTCGTCCTACTATACGGATGGCTACCGTTTCTCGGCATTTATCTGCACAGGCAGGGGATCGGCGACATACTGGACACCCGGTACGAATTCGGCGGCTATACGGACGACGAAGTGTTCTCTGTTGGACTGGCGTACTTTCTGTTCCTGCTCGGCTTTGCCTTCGCCTACCGTATGACGCGTCGCTATCGCGTCGCGGTCCAGACCATCCGTGTCCCCGAAAAGAAGGAAATTCGCGCGCTCGGCTATGGCCTGGCCTTTGTTTTTCTTACCGACTTCGTCGTACGAACCGTGGCAAACGTGCCGGTGGCCTCGTCCTACATCGAGAGTTACACAGTGCTGCGCGATCTGCCACTGATCCTTCAGCAGCTCATCGCTACCGCCGAAAGGCTGCAATTCACGTTCTTCCTGGCGCTGATGGTATTTAGCATTGCCAGAGCGCCGAGCACGCACCGCCTTTGGATCGTGGTGGTCGCCGTGATTCTGGCGCAGTCCGCCGCCGTAGGCGGCAGCCGGTCTGGCGCCGCGCTGTGTGCCGTGAGCTATTTGCTTTGCTACACAATTTTGGTGCGACGCATCAAACCGTCGACGTGGGTGACGATGTCCCTCGTCGGCATCGCGTTGTTCCTGCTTGCAGGCCAGATTCGCGGCGGCGTGTCCGACACCGCAGCGATCGCCGGCCTCCAGTCGGGCGAATTCACGTCCGTCTTCATCAACGCACTGGACATCATCAAACGCAAGCAGGAATTAGGCAGCTTCGACGTCCCGCTTTATACGCTGGACCTCGCACGTGTAATCCCGCAGCAACTACTCTGGTTCGACAAACTGGACCCCTCGGTCTGGTACGTCTCCACGTTCTATCCAGACTTCGCGAAGGCGGGCGGCGGGCTTGCCTTCGGCGCCATCGCGGAGTCCTTTGTTGGATTCGGTGTCGTGGAAGCGCTGGTACGCGGCATGTTGCTCGGACTGGTGGCGGCGTTCGTGGTGAACCACCTGCTGCGCGAGCGCGTGACGCCGATGCGAATCGTCGCTTACATCTGGCTTTTCGCCATGTCCTATCAATCGGTTCGCGACACGACATTCACTTTATTTGGCCGTTATGTGTTTCAGGTATTGCCGATGGCAATCTACCTGCATTTCATGGCATCGCGGCTTCGACACAAAACGTATCGGAATTTACGTTTTGTAAAATCAGTGCCGCCCGAGCATTCCCTGGCCGAAACGTCGGCGACCTGAGCGCCCCAAAAGCGCCTGATCACGGGGCTGCGCCGACATTTCGGCGGCGACGGCACCGTTGACGCCCATCGCCGCAAACGGGTTGCCCGGTGGGGCTCAGTGATACAATCCTGATCCTGGCAAAGGGCTCATCTGGCCTGCATTCCGTCGCTTTGGCGCCCCGATGCGCATTTCCGTCTCATTGGCTTAATGAAATGGTCTATGGCGATCATGGCTGTGCTCTCGACATCGGGAATTCTCAGTGCGGGTCGCAATACGTTACGTCGATACACTAGGTTATTAAATTGATGCATACGCGAAAAATTTCTGTGGTCGGTCTCGGGTATGTGGGTTTGCCCGTTGCAGTTGCATTTGGCAAATCCGCTCGTACCGTTGCATTCGATATTAATCTTTCGCGCCTCGAAGAGTTGCGTCAGGGCCACGACCGCACGAACGAAGTTGCGACCGAAGATCTCAAACAAGCCGATCTGTTGCTGACGGCCCAAACGACCGAACTGGCCCAGGCCGACTTTCACATCGTGGCAGTGCCGACGCCGGTCGACGACGCACATCAGCCGGATCTCACGCCGGTCATCAAAGCATCGGAAACCGTTGGCCGCGCGCTCAAGCGTGGCGACATCGTCGTCTATGAATCGACCGTCTACCCGGGGGTGACCGAAGACGTCTGTGTGCCGATTCTCGAGCGGGTGTCCGGTTTGACGTTCGGCACCGATTTCACCGTCGGCTACAGCCCGGAGCGCATTAATCCTGGTGACAAGGAACACACCTTCACCAAGATTACCAAGGTGGTGTCGGGCAGCGACGAAGCGACCAGCAAGATCGTCGCCGACGTCTATAGCTCGGTGGTCACGGCCGGCGTATATGCCGCATCCTCGATCAAGGTGGCAGAGGCCGCAAAGGTGATCGAAAACACGCAGCGCGACCTGAACATCGCGTTGATGAACGAACTGGCGATCATTTTCAATCGCATCGGCATCGACACGCGCGAAGTGCTCGAAGCCGCAGGCACGAAATGGAACTTCCTCAAGTTCTCGCCCGGCCTCGTCGGCGGCCATTGCATCGGCGTCGACCCTTACTATCTGACGCACATTGCCGAGCGTCTCGGCTACATCCCGCAGGTCATTCTCTCGGGTCGCCGCATCAACGATGGCATGGGCGCCTACATTGCACAACAAACGATCAAGCAGATGATTCGGGCCGGGCATCACGTCGCCAACGCAACGGTGACCGTCTTTGGTCTCACGTTCAAGGAGGACTGTCCCGACCTGCGCAACTCGCGCGTCGTGGACGTCATTCGCGAGCTGGAATCGTTCGGTGTGAACGTGCAAGTGTGCGATCCGGAAGCGGATCCGGACGAAGCGCGTCACGAGTATGGCGTGGCGCTTTGCGAACTCAGCTCGCTCAAACCCGCTCAGGCGCTCGTCGCGGCCGTGGCGCACAGCAAATTCCGTCAGATGGCGCCGCGCGATCTTCTCGGGCTGCTCACCGAAAACCCCGTCGTCGTCGACGTCAAGAGCATGTACGACCGTGCGGCATTCGCCGCCGCCGGCGTGGACCTCTGGCGCCTTTGAGCCGCCAGCCCCGAACAGCGACAACCATCACGGGACAGGCGGGGCTTCCCCGCCGCCCGGCAATATCTTCACTTGCCACAGTCGATTCGTGGCCGGCAACTCCAAGGAAAGTAAAGTGACGCGGTATCTCGATGTCCAACGATCGCTGCAACAAACGCCTCGTAAGTGGTTGATTACCGGGGTTGCAGGCTTCATCGGCTCCAACCTACTAGAAACGCTGCTCGGGCTCGATCAGCAGGTCGTGGGGCTGGACAACTTTGCTACCGGCCACCGTGCCAACCTCGATCTCGTAAAGTCTTTCGTCAGCCCGGAACAGTGGGCGCGTTTCTCCTTCATCGAAGGCGACATCTGCGATCTCGAGACATGCCAACGCGCCACGCAGGGCGTGCGACACGTGCTCCACGAAGCAGCGCTCGGCAGCGTGCCGCGCTCGATTGAAAATCCGATTCGTACCAACGAGACCAATCTCTCGGGTTTCCTTAATATGCTCGTCGCCGCACGCGACGCCGGGGTCGAGAGCTTCGTCTATGCCGCGTCAAGCTCGACGTATGGCGATCATCCCGGGCTGCCCAAAGTGGAGGACCGTATCGGCAAGCCGCTCTCGCCGTATGCGGTCACGAAATACGTCAACGAGCTGTACGCCGACGTCTTCGCGCGATGCTACGGATTCAACAGCGTCGGACTGCGGTATTTCAATGTATTCGGTCCGCGCCAGGACCCCAAGGGCGCTTATGCCGCGGTGATTCCGAAGTGGTTCGACGCGCTACTCAACGGCGAGACCGTGTTCATCAACGGCGACGGCGAAACCAGCCGCGACTTCTGTTTCGTCCAGAACGTCGTTCAGGCCAACATCCTCGCGTCCCTCCCGGAAAGTCGGGAAGCCACGAACCAGGTGTACAACGTTGCGCTCGGCGACCGCACGACGCTCAACGAACTGTTTGCCAACATTCGCGCACTGATCGCACGCGAAATGCCTGAAGTGGCCGATGCGACGCCAACGTATCGCGACTTCCGCGCGGGTGACGTGCGTCACTCGCAAGCGGACATCGGCAAGGCGACGTCGCTGCTTGGCTATGCGCCGACGCACCGCGTTGATGCCGGCCTGGAAATCGCCTGCTCGTGGTACATGTCCCTTGCACGGCGCTGATCTCGGCGTCATGTCACGGTCATCTCGCACCAGCGTATGAAAATACTGATCAATGCGCTCTCCGCCCGAGTCGGCGGAGGGAAAACCTACCTGATCAATCTGCTGCGCAACCTGCCGGACGATCCGTCGCTGCAACTCCTGATCTACGCGCCATCTTCGCTCGATCTGCCGCTCGATCCGCGCATCGAGCGTCGGAATCTTGATGCCGAGGCCAATAATCCGCTGCGTCGGCTCGTGTGGGAGCGATTGACCTTGCCCGGGGTCCTCGAGCGCGAGCACGTCGATTTGCTGTTCTGCCCCGGCGGACTGGTCAACACGCGTGTTCCGGCCGGCTGCCGGGTCGTCACAATGTTCCGCAACATGCAGCCGTTCGACCCGGAGGCTGTCAAGGTCATTCCATGGGGGCTGTTGCGATTGCGAACCCTGCTGCTCAAGGGAGCGATGCTGCGCAGCATGCGCGGGGCAGATCTGGTGATCTTTATCTCGCATTTCGCACGGAGCGTTGTTGAATCGCTCATCCCCATTTCGCGCGGCGTGACGATCCCCCACGGCGTACCCGAAATATTCAAGACGGCAGGCATCGAACTTCCGAAGCCGGCCTATCTCCCCGAAGGCAAGTACATTCTGTACGTGTCGCGTTTCGAGCCTTACAAACATCACCTCGAAGTCGTTCAGGGTTATGCACAGCTGCCGGAGGCGCTGCAAGAGGAATATCGCCTGATACTGGTGGGCGAACCGCTCTCGCCTCAGTCTGAACGGGTAGCGCGTGAAATTCGCGAACGAGGCCTGAGTGACCGGATCCGGGTGATCGGCGGTGTCGAGTACGGAACGCTGCCGGGCGCTTATCGCAATTCCGATATGATCCTGTTTGCCTCATCGTGCGAGAATTGCCCGAATATTCTGCTCGAAGCGCTCGGAGCGGGGCGTCCGACACTCACGTCGGATATCGAACCCATGCCCGAGTTTGCTGCCGACGCCGCGCTTTACTTTGCGCCGGGCGATCCGGGTAGCATCGCCGCGGCGATTGCGCGGATGGCACGGGAGCCGGCGTTGGCCGAGACGTTGGCCAAACGCGCCGCCGAGCGCAGTCTGGACTTCGCATGGTCGAAGACCGCACAGGCGACTTGGAAGGAAATCTTAAGCACCTGAGATGCAGACTGCGCTGCCTTGCGGCGCGCATTCTTCATTTGGGATCGCGCACGGCGCTCGCCGGCCGCGCCCCCGGAACATGATTCAAGGAAACTGAATATGTGTGGCATTGCCGGAATCGCCTATTGGCGTTCGATGGGCTCGCTGATTCCTGTGGCCGAACGCATGGCGGAGAAAATTCTGCACCGCGGGCCGGACGATGGCGGCGCATGGGCGGACGCGGAGAACGGCATTGCGTTCGGCCACCGACGTCTGGCCATTGTCGATCTGTCCGAACACGGTCATCAGCCGATGGCGTCCGCAAGCGGCCGCTACGTCATCGCATACAACGGCGAGGTATATAACTTCCCGGCGTTGCGCGAAGCGCTTGAGCGTGAAGGCAAGGCACCGGTCTGGCGAGGTCACTCCGATACCGAGATTCTCCTGGCAGGTTTCGAAGCTTGGGGGATCGAAGCGACGCTGAAGCGGGCGACCGGCATGTTCGCGATCGCACTCTGGGACCGCCAGGAACGAACGTTGACGCTCGCGCGCGACCGAATCGGCGAGAAGCCACTGTATTACGGCTGGGTCGGCGACAAGCTACTCTTCGCCTCCGAACTCAAAGCGCTCGAGGCCGGCGCTGACCGTCCGCTGGAAATCGACCGCGACGCCCTCGACACCATGATGCGCTTCGCCTACATTCCGGCACCGCGCAGTATCTTCAAGAATGTGTGGAAATTGCCGGCAGCCCATCGCATCGTCTTCCGGTCGGCCAACGATCGCGACGCTGTGCCTGAAGCGTACTGGTCACTCGATACACCTGAACAAACTGAACTGCGCCGCTCGCTGGTCGACGAAAGCGATACGGTACTCGTCGACCGGTTGCACGACCAGCTCAAGGCGGTGATCGCCGGCCAAATGCTCTCCGATGTGCCGCTGGGTGCATTCCTCTCCGGCGGCGTGGACTCGAGCACCGTCGTGGCGCTGATGCAGGCCCAATCGTCGCAACCGGTGCGCACGTTCACCATCGGCTTCAACGAAGAAGCATTCAACGAAGCACCGTATGCGGCGGCTGTCGCGAAGCACCTCGGCACCTCGCACACCGAGCTTTACATTACGGCTAAGCAGGCGTCCGATCTGATACCGTCGCTGCCGCAGATTTACGACGAGCCGTTCGCGGACTCGTCCCAAATTCCCACGACGCTCGTATCTCATCTCACTCGCAAGCACGTAACCGTGGCCCTGTCCGGCGACGGCGGCGACGAAATGTTCTCGGGCTATCCCCGCTATGACATCACGTCGCGCCTATGGGAGCGCATCGACGGTCAACCCGCCGTGCTGCGCCGCCTCATGGCATGCGCGTTGCGAGCTCCGTCACCCGGCGGGTGGGACGCCATGCTGCGCCTCGCACCACAAAATCTTCGTCAGCAAGTCAACGGCCGTCGGTTGCACCGCCTGGCCGGGCTGATCACATCGCCCTCCATCGGCGAACTCTATCCGCGTCTGATGTCGCAATGGCAGCCGGAAGATGGGCTGGTCCTGGGAGCGTCCTCGAATGGCGACGCACCGATGGACGTCTGGGCAACATCGCCAGACTTGCAGCACGCAATGCGCCGCTGGGATCTGCGTCAATATCTGCCAGACGATCTGCTGGTCAAGGTCGACCGCGCCGCCATGAGCGCAAGTCTGGAGTCACGGGCGCCGCTGCTCGATCATCACATCGCTGAACTCGCGTTCGCCATGCCTAATCGCGTACTCCAGCGTGACGGCGTGGGTAAATGGGTACTCCGGCGCGTGCTGGACCGTTACGTGCCGCGCGAATTGATCGATCGACCGAAAACCGGCTTCTCAATTCCGTTGGGAGAGTGGCTGCGCGGACCGTTGCGCGAGTGGGCCGAATCATTGCTCGCCACGTCTCAATTGCGCGCGCAAGGCTACCTGGACGCCACGAAGGTCGAACGCACCTGGCAACAGCATCTGTCAGGCAGCTACGACCGCAGCCCGTATCTGTGGAACGTGCTGATGTTTCAAGCCTGGCTGGCGAATCGCTGACGCCAACCACTTAGGACAGGACATCGCAGCGGTCCGCCCACTGGCGGCCGCTGCGTAACGCCCGACGAAGGCATACAGCGACGGGGCCTTACGCCCCCTTATGCCAGACCGTACGGTTAATGTAATCAATGTAGCTCAACACCACCCGAAGCACTTGCGTCGAAACGAACGGGTTCTCGTAATCCGGCACAGCCAGCGTACGGCGCACATTCGGATCGAAATTCTCGGTCACCGCGCGCATCGCATCCAGCACCGGTTCACGGCGCAATCCCGACATGATCAACGTACCGACGTCCATCCCTTCCGGACGTTCATGTGCATTACGAATCGTAACTGCGGGCAGGTTAAGCAATGACGCTTCCTCGGTGATCGTGCCACTATCCGAGAGAATGCAAAACGCCTCTTTCTGAAGCTTGATGTAGTCGATGAATCCGAACGGCTTGGAAAACGTCACGCCGGTTTCCGGCATCGCACGACCGAGGGCGTCCAGACGCTTGCGCGTACGCGGATGCGTGGAAACGAGCACCGGCATGCCGTACGTCTGAACAATCGCTTCGAGCGTATCGAGCAGGTCGTGAAGCGCTTCGGGGGAATCCACGTTCTCTTCGCGATGAGCGCTCACCAACACGTACTGCCGCGGCTTGAGCTGCTGACGTGCCAACACATCGGACGCCTCGAATGCATCGGCGTAATGATCAAGCACTTCGCGCATGTGCGAACCGGTCTTGATGATCGTCTCGGGGCGGATTCCCTCCGCGAGCAGGTACCGACGGGCATGCTCGGTCAGCACCATGTTGATATCCGACAGGTGATCGAGCACCTTGCGGTTCAGCTCTTCGGGAACGCGCTGGTCGAAACAGCGATTGCCGGCCTCCATATGGAAGACCGGAATCTTGCGCCGCTTGGCGGAAATGACGGCAAGACAGGAGTTCGTGTCGCCGTACAACATCAAGGCATCCGGGCGCTCCTTCTCGAACACCTCGTCCGAACGTTCAATAACCCTGGCAATGGTTTCGGCGGCATTCGTTCCCGCTGCGTCCAGGAAATAGTCCGGCTTTCGAATACCGAGATCGTCGAAAAATACCTGGTTGAGTTCGTAGTCGAAGTTCTGCCCCGTGTGTACCAACACATGGTGCGTGTGCTTCTCGAGCTGGGCGATGACCCGGCTCATCTTGATTAGCTCGGGGCGCGTTCCCACGAGCGTCATGACTTTACGCATTCAGTTGCTCCCGGACGTATTCCAGCGTCAACAGCAGCTTCTTCACGGCCTCCACGTCCAGGCGCTCCGTGTTGTGCGAGGTGTAGTCCTCGGACGCCGAAATACGCGTCTCTCCCTGCACGAAGTACTTGTTGTAGTTCAAGTCGCGGTTGTCCGCAGGCACGCGGAAGTAACGGCCCATGTCGTCGACGCGCGCCATCTCTTCGCGCGAAACGAGGGACTCATAGAGCTTTTCACCGTGACGAGTCCCGATCTCACGGATCTTCGACTTGCTGTTGAAGAGTTCGATCAACGCCTGAGCCAGAACCGCCACAGTACACGCCGGGGCCTTCTGTACAAAGATATCGCCTTGCTCACCGTGCTCGAAGGCGTGCAGCACGAGATCCACCGACTCGTCCAGCGACATCAGAAAGCGCGTCATCGTCGGATCGGTCACCGTCAGGTCCTTTCCTTCCTTGATCTGCCCGATGAACAGCGGGATGACCGAACCGCGCGATGCCATGACGTTGCCATAGCGTGTCGAGCACATCACGGTGTCGCCTTCTTGCTGAAGTCGCGAACGCGCGACGGTGACTTTTTCCATCATCGCCTTGGACAGCCCCATGGCATTGATCGGATAGACGGCCTTGTCCGTGCTGAGCATCACAACGCGAGACACGCCGCTGGAGGACGCCGCATCGAGCACATTTTCGGCACCAAGCACGTTGGTTTGAACGGCCTCCATCGGATAGAACTCGCACGACGGCACTTGCTTGAGGGCGGCCGCGTGAAAGACATAGTCGACGCCTTTCATCGCACCTCGCACCGCATCGCGGTTACGCACGTCACCGATGTAGAACTTGAGCTTCGGATGCGCAAGCGCGATGCGCATATCTTCCTGCTTCTTTTCGTCACGGCTGAAGATACGGATTTCCCGAACGCCGCTGCTCAGGAAACGGTTCAGAACCGCGTTGCCGAACGACCCGGTGCCGCCCGTAATCATTAAAACCTTATCGTCGAACATGCTCGATTCCTTCAATTATCCAAATGTGTGCAAGCGCTCAATTAGCGTCGGCCAATCTGGCGCTACGTAACCGGTCGCTTCCGAGAAGCGGGTGCTGCAAAGCGAACGGTCGATCACGAACGCATCATCAGGGTTGATTTCGATGTCCTTGCCGAACGTCTTCCCGACCAACTTCAGCAGATCGAACTTGTTGATCGGCGCCGCCGACACGTGGTAAAGGCCGTGCAACTCGGGACGAGGCGCGACGTACTCAAGAATCACGCGTGCCAGCTCAACCGTCGGCAGGCCGGAAAACACGGCACGCCGGAATCCGCGGATCGGTCCCGTCTGTGAGAGGAACCAATCGACCAGCGCGTTCGCACCGCTCAATTCGCGTCCGATGATCGAGGTGCGCAACGTGATGGCGTGCGGATAGTCGACTTCGCCTAACAACTTGGTTCGCCCGTAGACATCGGTTGCATCGGGAAGGTCGGATTCGACATATCCGCCCTTGCTCCCGGAAAAGACGCAGTCCGTGCTGACATGGACCAGACGCGCACCGGCAAGCTCGCACAAACGTGCGAGACGATGCGGCAACACCGCGTTCAGCGGAATGGCCGCAAGCGGATCCTTGGCGTTGCCGAGTTGCTTGATGAGGCCCACGCAATTGACCACGAGATCGGGACGAACCTGGCTCAGCGCTTCGGTCAACGTATCCGGCTGATCGGCATCCACACCGGTAAGCAACCGGTCATGCAGCCCCGTATCGAAATAGCGCTTTGCACCTGCGCCACGCAGCGTTCCCCATGCCTCAACGTCCGGCCACGTGTTTGCCAACCGCAGCACCGCGCTGCCCAGCATGCCCGAGGCGCCTAATATCATTACTTTCATCGTTATCCTCGTTGCTTCACTTTCCGGGGCCACGAACACGATAGTCCGCCGACAATTTGCTCAGGCGGAGGCTCAGATCGTCTGCGAGTTTGCCTGCTTCGAAGCGACGCGCATAGTAATCGCGGCCCCGCACTCCCATTTGTGCGCGCTCATCCGGCGCCATAGAGGCCATGTCCGATATGGCCTTTTCCAGACCGTCTGCGTCCTGGGCGGCGCACACCCTACCGCCACCGGACTCGGCCACAACTCTGGCCCCCGCACCGTTGAGCGACGCAATGATCGGGCGGCCCGTTGCCAGATAGACGCCCAATTTGCTTGGGATCGTCAAGTCCAGCACGGGGTCACTGCGCAATACGACGAGCAATGCATCCGCATGCTGAAAAATCGCCGGCATCGACGGGTACGGGAAGCGGCCCGGCATCACGACATTCGTCAGGCCTTCATCGCGAATGCGAGCGGCCAGTCGGTCACTATCGGAGCCCGACCCGATCAGGAAAATGCGAATCGCTGCGTTGTCCCTGAGCCGCGCCGCAGCGTCCAGCACGACATCAAGCCCCTGCGCTTTGCCGAGATTGCCGGCAAACACCACGTTGAACGTCGATTCCGTCAGCGCTGGCACAGGGCATCCCCCGACATCGGCCTGGGGATTTGCAATGAGCGCCGGCGCTACCGAATTGTAGTGCACCTCGATCGGACGCCCAGGGGCGTAGCGCGCAATGCCCGCCACAAATTCCTCGGATTGCGCAAGCACCAGATCCGTGTGGCGGTAAATCCAGCGAACGCACCGCTCGACTGCGCTGAGAATCGTCCGGTTCTTTACGAACCCGGTTGCGCTCAGGCTCTCAGGCCACAAGTCCTGCACCCACACTGACAGTGGTGCACGTTTGAGCCATTTGATGAAAACGGCGGGAATCGCCTGAAGCAGCGGCGACGGCGCATAGACAAGAACGGCGTCGAACGACTGGCCTCGCAAGCGCAACGGCCCGAACAGACTGGCCGACGCAATGAAGGACAGGTAGTTGAGCATCAGGCGCAAGCCGCCGCCCTTGCCTCGCGGCATCAACGGCACCCGCAGAATCGATACCTTGCCGAGAGTCTGGTCACCGAATCCTGCCGCGCGAAACCCCTCGAAAACCGTTCCGCCAGGGTAGTTCGGCTGCCCCGTGAGCACCGTCACCGACGTCACGCGAGCGGCCAGCGCCTCGCATACGTGGTTGATCGGAAATTCTTCGGGATGAAAATATTGAGTCACTACCAGTAGGCGCATATGTCGTCAGTTATGGTGGCGTTCATCGGCCAATGTGGTGCCATGGCACGCAGGCCCTGTCGACAGGACTTCCTCATAGGCCGCCCGGTAATGCGCGGCCAGCGCCTCTACACTGGCGCCCTTGAGCTTCGATGCTGCGCTCGCCGCTTTGGCTGCACTTCGGTCCCTATCGTCAAGCGCCGCGCTCAGGCCGGCTTCGATGCTCGTCACGTCAGTGTGATCGACATACCACGCGTCGTCGTCCCCGAGGAATTCGCGATGCGCTGGAATATCCGATATGACGAGCGGGCATCCGATCGCTGCCGCTTCGAGTACGACGTTGGGATTGCCTTCGAAGCTGCTCACCGAAATGACGATATCGGCGCGCGCCATCTCTGCCGCCAGATTCGTCGAAAACCCATGCATCACGATCCGCTTTGCAAACCCTGCGGCGTCGATACGCGTTCGCAGTCGTTCGCGTAGCGGGCCCTCCCCGAACATATCGACGCTCACCTCGGCTCGCGAGGCCACGACACGAATGAGTGCCTCGATCAACTTGTTCACATTCTTCTCGTCGCTCAGACGGCCCGCAAACAACACACGGGCACCGGCCTCGTAGCGGCGACTCGATCCGGTCCAAACCAATCCGGGCACGGTCGGCGTGACGCAATTGCGAATCACGTACGTCCGCACCGTGTGATCGAGCTCGGTATGCCAGTAGTCGATGCCACCTTGCGAATTGGCAATGACCGCCGCGGCTCGGCGACCCAACCACGCACGTACGCGAGACTTCCACCCTTGCTGGTACAACTGGGCGGCAGACCGTTCACTGACGATATAGGGCACGCCCGCCAGATAGGCCATGGCGCCGCCCACCACGTCCATCTGGATCACCCAAGTCTGAACGAGTTGGGGACGCACCTGCCGAATCAGACGCAGCACGCGAAGAAACATCGCGGGATCGTGCGTACTGCTGGCCGCCAACCGGTGCAGCGTGACACCGGGCTGATTGCGTAGCCGATCAAGGTTCGGCCCTTCGGAAAAGTAGCCGACGTGGCATTCCACGCCCTGGCGCGCCAGTTCGGGCGCCAGCAGCGACAGCTGGCGCTCCGCCCCCCCCGATCCGAACGACGGGATCAAATGCAATACCCGCGTGACAGTCGTGCTCCGTTTCATATCGACGTTATCCGATGTCATCCGTTCGCCGCGCCTCCCGGATGACGATCTTGTAAAACCCGATCGCGGGCGGCCAGCCTGGCGATCGCGACCGTCGTGATCAGATTCAGGACCTGCGCGACGACGTAAGCCAGCGCCGCGCCCTGCGCACCCATCGTCGGGATGAGCCAGGCGGCGATCAGCATGTACGACAGATTTACGGGGGTGATGATGAAGAACAACGACATCCACATCCGGCCAAATGTATTGATCACGTGATATACGGTCGCCGCGAGGATCTCGGGAATGACCGAAAGCAACAGCAAGATGAGCGTCTCGCGTCCGTCGGTGAACCGGTGGCCATAGAGCCCCAGAATCCACGAGGAACACATCACCAATACCCCGACAACCAGTGTCGAAAACACGCCGTTGGCGATGAGTGTGGTGCGAAAGACGTTGCGAAACTCCTGCGCCGAGCGTTGCCCGAACAGGGTGTTCATGACCGAGAGCGTCACACCGTTGAGCAAGGTGGGCAACTGAAGCGTGGCCATGCGCAACTGCGTGGCCACGGAAAAGATGGCCACCATCTCCAGGCCGTTCGGTGCGCGTGCCAGAAAGACGCTGACCAGCCAGATGCACGGCAGCGTCACCAGACTCGACAGGCCGGCGGGAATACCGAAGTGAAGCAGGCGCCCGATGTCGTCACGTCGCACCGTTAGTGCAACACCGGCGAGCATGTCTCGTGCCGTGGTGCGCAGCGCAACGTAGAAGAACACCGCCCGCGCCAGACTTGCGACCACGAAGCCAAGCGCGGCACCGTCCAGGCCGCCGAGCTTTGCGCCAAGCGGGGGGAGCACCAGAAACGCCAGGCCGGATACGGTGCTGATTCGCCCCAATGCCTTGAAAGCGGCAAATCCTTGCAGCGCCCCTTGCTGATACGTCACCATCACCTGAAAGAAGATGGCGGGTGCCACGAGCCGGATGACCGGCTCCAGATCGGGCTGCTTGAAGACCGAGTTTGCAAATACCGGTGCGCCAAACAGCAGTGCAGCGACAGCAATGAGTCCCATGACAACGGTCACGCGTCGGCAAAACCAGAGTACAGTCCCGATGCGCTCCGGATCGGATACCCGATACTCCGCCACAAACTTCGCGACGACAGATCCGGCACCGCTTTGCGCGATGGCAGCCGCCGTCGTCACGGTCGTGACGAGCAACGCGTACTTACCAAATACCGGAAGCCCGAGCACACGTGCGGCGAGCATGCCGGAAACCAGCACAGATCCCTGCATCGAGACCGCCGCCAAAATGCTCCAGACGAGATCGCGAAACAGGTATTTCCTGAACGTGCTCAGTATTGCCACGACGCCTCGTCTCCTTAGCGGCCGAGCGCCGGCGCGAAAACATCGCGCAGTTGCTGAAGACGCTGCGAAATGCGATGACCGTTCATCACCCGACGGTAACCTTCACGCGCCATCGCCTCACGCTCCGCCGGATGCGTCAGGTAGTAGTCGATCTTTTCGATCAGCTCGTCATGGTTCTCATAAGTCTGCGTTTCCTTGCCGGGAATGTAGAAGTCCTTGACGAACTCCGACCCGTCAGTGATTTGCATGACACCGTTACCGGGCAGATCGAACATTCGGTAACTGCCCACGGTGTATTTGCCGCGCAAGTGCGAGTTGATGCCGATCTTGGAACGCAGGTATAGCGGCACATACTGATCGAACGCGATCGGCTTCACCCAGCCGGGGAACCCGTACTTCACGTTGAAGTACGCGTTGCGCTTCCAGTTGGCGAGGCCATAGATCTTGAAGCGGCGCCCGAAGGCTTTCTTAACCGCCCCGAGCAGCGGCATCTTGTCGACATATAGCGCACCAACGAATATGACGTCGAGGTCACGATCGCGCGAAAAGACCTGCTCCTCGGTCAACGTCGGATCGCAGAGCGCATCGAACAGCGCCAGCGGCCAGAACGTCGTGCGCTTCGCGCCACAATAGGCCAGCTTCTCCGGCATCGTCAGATCCCGGCTGTAAGCCGGGCTGTGATAGAGCATGTGATCGTACGCGTGGACGTACGCGAAATCGCGATCATAGGCGGCCGTAGGACCATCGCAAATGCGCAGAGCCTTGTAGATGTCGAGCGTGCGCAGAAACTCCGGATGATACGGCGGGCAGTTGTCCACCAGCAGAACATCGGCCCGATGCATGCGAATAAGCTCCCGAACATCCTCATACATGCGCATGAGGCCTTCGTTGCGCTGGTAGTAGAGGTTGTCGAGGAGCTGCGCGCGCACATATGTGGACGGGCTTTGGTACGGCTCGTGATTGAACGGAATGAACTGGATGTCGTCCGTCGAGGCTGCACTGATTTCCCGCTGCCAGTAGTCAGCCTCCCAGCCGCGTTTATTGAATGAATAGATAATGCGCATCTTGATCCCGGATCCGAATTCAACGATCTGCCGTCACCGGAGCGGGCCTTGCCACACGACCGGCCCAACGGGGCGATACCCAACGACGATGCCGTGCGAGGGTTCTCGCGCGGCATCCCGACGTCTGGGCTGGCCAACGCACATTTTGCGCGTGGCCATCAGGCTCAGATCGTTCGCAAAGTGTCGATGGCTTCGCGAATGGAGTAGTGATGATTGCCGACGAACACGCCGTTGGCGTCGATATGGTCCGCGTTCGACAGTTGTCCGTGAATCGAGTAGTCGAAATACTTGATCACTTCGTTCTTGGCAAAATTCCCCGTGACGATCGGGCGGCTTTCGAAACCGAGATCGTTCAGGCGCGCCAGCAACTTCTCGCGCGTGAGCGACGAACCCGGACGGATCACGAGGCTGAAGCCGAACCAACTGCTCGCACCGGTTTCGCGCTGAATCAGCAGGTCCGGGTGATGGCTCATCGCTTCCTGAAAGTGTGCGCCGTTCACGCGGCGCAGCGAAATGAGCTCCGGCAGCTTGCGCACCTGCTCGATGCCGATGGCACCCGACATTTCCAATGGACGCAGGTTGAAGCCCGGCAACACGAAGCGGAACGACTCCTTGAACGGATCGTCACTCTTCTCGCCACAAACGTGGTTATGCTTGGGCAGGTTTCGTGTCCAGCCGTGCGCGCGCAACGAAAGCAGAATGTGATACAGCTCCTCGTTGTCCGTTACGATGAGCCCGCCTTCCATCGTCGAGATGTGGTGCGAGAAGAAAGAACTGAACGTGCCCATGACACCGAACGAACCGGCTTTGCGGCCTTCGAACTCGGCACCCATCGATTCGCAGTTGTCTTCCATCAGAACGATGTTGCGCTCGCCGATCAGGTGACGAATGGCGGCAAAATCGTTCGGGTTGCCCAGCAGGTTGACGGCCATGATCGCGCGCGTGCGATCGCTGATGGCGCCGGCCAGCGCATCGAGATCGTAATTCAGCGTATTCAGATCGATGTCGACGAACTTGATCGACAGCCCGTACTGGTACAGCGGATAGTACGTCGTGCTCCAGGACACGGCCGGCACGATGACCTCGTCGCCGGGCGACAATTTCAGCGCCTCGTCGCGCGTGTACATCAACGCCGCCACCATGATCAGGTTGGCCGACGACCCCGAATTCACCATCACGGCATACTTGCTGCCTTGGTACTCCGCAAAGCGCTTTTCGAACTCGGCAACCTTCGGGCCCATTGTGAACATGCCCGATTCGATGACCGCCTGCATTGCGGCGTATTCCGCCTGATCCCAGGTTGTCGTAGCCAACGGAAACTTGAACTTCATGCGAGCCCCTTGCGCAAATAAAACTCGTACGTTCTGGCGATACCTTCGTCCAGACTCACTTTAGGCTGCCAGCCCCACGCCGTCTGACGGGTAACGTCCAGCAGTTTTTGCTTCATCCCGGCCGGTCGGCTCAGGTCGTGAACGAACGTTCCTTGCCAGCCGATCACGCGCGCCACGCTCGCGTAGTAATCGTTGACCGAGTGATCGGCGCCCACCCCGATATTTAACAGCGCGGGCGTGTCGTCCCATTTCCCGACGGCCATCATGATGCTGTCCGCCAGGTCGCCCGCATACATGAACTCGCGTCGAGCGGTACCGTCGCCCCAGATCTCGATCTCGCTGTCTCCCTGCTCCCTGGCCATATGCACCTTATGGATGATGGCGGGAATCAGGTGTGACTTCGCAGGATCGAATTTATCGTAGGGACCGTACAGATTGCACGGAACGAAGGTTTTGTAGTCGAACGACGCGTCTTCCTGATGCACGTAGGCGCACAGCCGCTGTGTGGCGATTTTTGCCAGCGCATACCCTTCATTCGTCGGTTCGAGCTCGCCCTGGAGAATTTGTGGCTCTGCCAGCGGGTTCGGCGCGTTGCGCGGATACATGCACGAGCTGCCGAGGTTGAGCAATCGCTTGACGCCCGCGTCGCGCGCCGCGATCACGACATTGCGCCCCAACACCGTGTTGATCCAGAAAAAGTCGACCGGGTTGGCAATGTTCGCCTGAATGCCGCCCACGCGGCCTGCCGCGTGCACGACGACGTCCGGGCGCACCTCGCGCATGAATGTCGACACGGCGTCGAAATCGGTGAGATCCAGTTCGGTGCTCGCCGGTGCGATGAATTCCCACTCGGATGCTGCGGGGTGGTCGAGCAGATTTCTGCCCACCATCCCCCGTGCGCCGGTAAGAAGGATGCGTCCTTTGGCCATGTCGATCAGTTCTGGTTACGCAGCGCCTTGTGGCCGTGCGCCTTGACCTTCAGGTCAAACTCGGCCTGCACGAGGTCGGCACGCGCCATTTCGGCGACCAGTTCATCGAACGAAACCTTCGGCGTCCAACCCAGCAGTCGCTTGGCCTTGGAGGCGTCGCCCAACAGGGTCTCCACTTCCGTGGGGCGGAAATAGCGCGGATCGACTTCGACGATGCAGTTGCCGGTTTCGTCGTAGCCCTTTTCTTCCACGCCCGTGCCCTTCCACGTCACGGACATGCCAAGCTCCTTGGCCGCGGCGTCGACGAATTGACGAACGCTGTACTGCACGCCGGTCGCGATAACGAAATCCTCCGGCTTTTCCTGCTGGAGCATCAGCCATTGCATTTCGACGTAGTCACGGGCGTGTCCCCAATCGCGCAGCGCGTCGAGATTGCCCAGATACAGCCGCGGCTGCATGCCAAGCTTGATTCGGGCGAGGGCACGCGTAATCTTGCGGGTCACGAACGTCTCGCCCCGAATCGGCGATTCGTGGTTGAACAAAATGCCGTTACAGGCGTACATGCCATACGCTTCGCGATAGTTCACCGTGATCCAGTAGGCATACAGCTTTGCCACGGCATACGGGCTGCGCGGGTAAAACGGCGTGCTCTCCTTTTGCGGAGTTTCCTGCACGAGGCCGTACAGCTCGGACGTCGATGCCTGATAGAAGCGGGTCTTCTTCTCGAGGCCCAGAATCCGGATGGCTTCCAGGATACGCAGTGCGCCGAGACCGTCGCTGTTGGCGGTATATTCCGGCTCCTCAAAGCTCACGGCCACATGACTTTGCGCGGCAAGGTTGTAAATTTCGTCGGGCTGAACTTGCTGGATGATGCGCACCAGCGACGACGAATCCGTCATGTCGCCATGGTGCAGATGGAACTTCACATCCGTCTCGTGCGGATCGTGGAAAAGGTGGTCGATACGATCGGTATTGAACAGCGACGTGCGGCGCTTGATGCCGTGTACTTCATATCCCTTGCCCAGCAGGAACTCAGCAAGGTATGCGCCATCCTGCCCGGTAACGCCAGTGATCAGAGCTACTTTTCGGTCGTTCATGAATTCTCACTACCCGTCAAATTAATAGTTTCGCGATCGTAGTTATCGTCGAAGCGAACGATATCGTCTTCGCCGAGATAACTACCGGACTGTACTTCAATGATCTCCAGGGGCGTCTTGCCACAGTTCTCCAACCGATGCGTCTCGCCGAGCGGAATGTAAGTCGACTGGTTCTCCGTGAGCAGGAACGTCTCCGTGCCCCGCGTGACCTTCGCCGTGCCGGAGACCACGATCCAGTGCTCGGCGCGATGATGATGCATCTGAAGACTGAGCGCGGCGCCAGGTTTGACCGTAATGCGCTTGACCTGGAAGCGCGGCCCCATATCCACGCTGTCGTAACTGCCCCACGGACGCGCCACGTGCCGGTGCTGGACAGCCTGCGGCACCCCCCTCTGCTCAAGTTGCGCTACGGCCTGCTTGACCTGCTCGCTGTGGCTCTCGTGAGCGACGAGCAGAGCATCTTTGGTATCGACGATCAGCAATCCGTCCGTGCCGAGTGCGACAACCGGGCGCGACGGCGCATGCACGAAGGTGTTCGTGGCCCCGATGCCGACGACTTCGCCGGTGAAGCGATTACCATCCTCGTCGGCTTCGGTCAGGCGGGCGACTTCACGCCAGCTACCGACATCGCTCCATTGCCCCTCGAACGGCACGACGGCCACGCGATCATGGCGCTCGAGCACCGCGTAGTCGATACTGATGCGCGGACATGCCGCGAATTCGTCCTTTCCCAGACGAATGAAATTGCGATCCGTTTTCTGCGCGGCAACCGCGTTTCGGCACGCTGCGAGCACGTCGGGTTCGAATCGGCCGAGCGCTTCGATCATGACCGAAGCCTTCACCATGAAGATGCCCGCATTCCAGAAAAAGCCGCCCTGCATAAGCATCTTCTGCGCGTCGGCGAGCGGCGGCTTTTCGATAAACCGGCTGACGCTCGCCACATCGCCGGGCAGCGCTTCACCTCGCTGGATGTATCCGTAGGCAGTGCTCGGATGGCTCGGCACCACGCCGAACGTGACGACGAAACCGTTGCGGGCCGCTTCCACGCCCTTGTTCATGGCACGCGCAAATACCTGAACGTCGGGGATATGGTGATCCGCAGGCATGAAAAGAAGCACCTGTGCCGATTCGGCGTTCAACGCGGCGACCGCAATGGCGGCTGCCGTATCGCGTCCCATCGGCTCAAGAAGCGTCGTTGCATTGACCCCTGCGGCCTCTACGGCCTCCTGAACCAGAAATCTGTGCTCGTCCGATGCCACCACCATGACGTCTTCGCTGAGCGCCTTTGCGCGAGAAAGCGTCGTCGCGAGAAGGCTCGTCCGCGTTGCGTCGCTGGACGGAATCAGCGGTACGAACTGCTTCGGCAGGGCCTTGCGGGACAGTGGCCAGAGCCGCGTTCCGGCGCCGCCGGACAGTACGACTGGCAATATCAGGGTATTCATATCGAATTGGGTCGAGAAGCTGTCTGACGAAAACACGCCTCGTGCGCGTATTTGCCACACCGGCCAACACCGGAAACCGGTTATGGTAACTCATGGAGGGATTCGAACCGCGGCCACTCAATGAACTACCGTCGGATGATCCGGGCCACCAGTAAGGCCCGACGGCCGACCATACAGGTGATCCTGAATTTTGGTCACCATTCGGAAGCCCGACACGCACTCGCGCAATATCGTTACGATCGCGTCGTGATCGTTGCGCTCGCATGCACGCGCGAGGCGATCAATGATCGGCGACAGCTCTTCGCGCGTGTAGAAATCCTCGGTGGCCATCATGATCTTGGGGTGCATCGTCCCCGAGACGTCTTCACCGATTAGCAATTCTTCATAAAGCTTCTCACCCGGGCGCAGGCCAGTGAAGCGGATCTCGATGTCACCGTCCGGCGTGCTTTCGTCTCGTACGGAGAAGCCGCTCAGGTGTATCATGCGGCGCGCCAGGTCCCAGATCTTGACGGGCTCGCCCATATCGAGCACGAATACCTCGCCGCCCTTGCCCATTGCGCCGGCCTGGATGACCAGCTGTGCAGCCTCCGGGATCGTCATGAAATAGCGGGTAATGTCGGGATGCGTCACGGTTACCGGCCCGCCAGCGACGATCTGCTTGCGAAACAGCGGCACGACCGAACCCGACGAACCCAGCACGTTGCCGAAACGGACCATGCAGAACTTGGTATGAACGTTGCTGTCGTTCGCGAACGCCTGCAGCGTGAGCTCGGCGAACCGCTTGCTCGCGCCCATAATATTTGTCGGCCGTACGGCCTTGTCCGTCGAGATCAGCACCATCGTTTCAACCGATGCGGCAATCGCCGCGCGCGCGGTGCTCAATGTGCCGAATGCATTGTTCAACACCCCTTCGGTCAGGTTGAACTCGACAATCGGCACGTGCTTGTAGGCCGCCGCGTGATAAACGGTTTGAATATTGCAGCGCTCCATGACCCGTCGCACGCGGGTTTCGTCGCGTACCGACCCCAGCACTGGCACCAGTTGCACCGCGAGGTGTTTGGAGCGAATGACCTGCTCAAGTTCCTGCTCGATGGAGTACAGCGCGTACTCCGACTGCTCGAACAACACCAGAGTGCGCGGCTGTACCATGACAATCTGACGACAAAGTTCCGAGCCGATCGAGCCACCGGCGCCGGTCACCATCACACATTTGTGACGAATGTTGGCATCGAGCAACGCGCCATTAGGCGGCACGATATCGCGGCCGAGCAGATCGTCGATTTCGACCTCGCGAATGTCCTCTGCCTTGACGACGCCGTCGACCAGATCGGACATTCCCGGAATCACGCGCACTTCGACCTTGAGGGATTCGAGTCGGTCGATGATCTCAAGTCGTCGCGCCCGGCTAACCGACGGTATGGCGAGCAACACCTGCCGAATCGCGAGGCGTTCGATCAGCGCGGGAAGATCGTCCGGAGAATGGGTCTTCAGGCCGAGAATCTCCATGCCGTGCAAGGCCTGCGCGTCGTCAACGAAGACCACCGGCTGAAAATCGCGCCCGGCGCGCAGCGCCACGGCCAATTGCCTGCCCGAGCTGCCCGCACCGTAGATAGCGACGGCGTGACGCGTATGGCGCGCCTCGGGTTGCGTCACCTTCTGGAGCAAGGCGCGCGCGAGGAAACGGCTCCCTCCGATGAAAAGAATGGCCATCATCCAGTAGATCAGCATCGCGCCGCGCGGCACCGGCGGTTGCGTCAAAAATACCAGCACGGCGGCAAACAGTCCCACTGCGATCGTGACCCCCACGACGACAATCACGAGCGCGCGGGCTTCAATGTAGCGAATGACGGCACGATATAACCCAATGCGAATGAAGATCGGAATCGCCACCACGGAAGTCAGGAAATAGACCCACCACGCGTGCATTTGCGGAAAATGCCAGACGTCCAGACGCAACCCAATGGCCGCCCATAACGCAAATGGGAGCAGCACTGCGTCCATGCTCAGAAGCACGAGGCTTTTTGCCGTACGCGACAAATTGGTCACAAACTTGAACATGGTTCCACGGGCCTCCGCCATCAATGCGACACGCCATCGCGACGCATCACTCGCGCGAACGTCTTGAACAGAATTTCCAGGTCGAACAGGAAAGATCTGCGTTGCGCGTATTCCGTATCGAATTTGACCTTGATGGGAATGGGCAACTCGTCGCGTCCATTGATCTGCGCCCAGCCTGTCAGTCCGGGGCGCAGTTCGTGCACGCCATATTGCGTCCGCAATTCGATAAGGTCCTGTTGGTTGAACAGCGCCGGCCGAGGTCCGACGAGGCTCATATCACCACACAAAATGCTCCAGATCTGCGGCAGCTCGTCGAGACTCGATTTGCGCAGAAAGCCGCCGATGGGTGTCAAATGGGACTTCGGATCCGAAAGCAGGTGAGTCGCAACCGCAGGCGTATCAACGCGCATCGAACGGAACTTGGGCATCCGGAAAATGCGATTGCCCCGGCCCACGCGATCCGACCAATAAAGGGCTGGACCCGGCGACGTGAGCTTCACTGCCAATGCAACGATCGCGATCGGAATGAGAAAGACGACAGCAGCGACCAGCGCGAACGAAAAATCGAAAAATCGCTTCATATGATTGGTATTGAACAAACACAGCGCGGGATTTCACTACCGTCAGACTCGCGGTCCGACGATCATGATGCAATTGCGTCACGGGAGCGCCACGCGCTCACCGTCGCACGCATGCCCTCCTGCACCGAGAACGGCGGACGCCATCCGAGCGTGTCGCAGGTGTGAGCAATATCGACCTGCAACGAACCCAGTACCCGGTCCGCCGTCGCCTTCTTACCGATCAGCCCGGCGGCACACTCCATCAACCACGGGGGCACGCGTAGCAGACGCGGGCGCGAACCCAACGCGGCGGCAATCGCGCCGACGAGGTCTCCGGTGCTCAGATCCGCGCCGTCCGAGACGAGGAACGTTTGACCCGCAGCCGCCGGGTGCGTGGCACAGGTCGACAGCAAGTCGACGAGATTCCCCACGTACACCATGCTGCGGCCGTTTCTGACCGCGCCGAATGGTAACGGCCTGCCGTTTGCCACCGCCTGCATCAGGCGCAGAAAATTGGCTTTCACGCCGGGCCCATAGACTAAGGGCGGGCGAACGACCACCACCTCAAGTCCGTCCCGAGCAATTTCCCAAAGTGCTTCCTCTGCCTCCCATTTGGATACGCCATAAGGATCTTGTGGCGCGGGGGGGTCATCATAGCGATACGGCGCCCGCGCGGTCGTGCTCTCGCCGTTTACCTTGACGGAGCTGACAAAGACCAGGCGCCGGACGCCAGCACGCAAGCATTCCCGCGCAAGACGCGCTGTACCCGCCACGTTGACATCCCGAAATTTCGCCAAGGCGACGTCGTTTCCCGCTTCGTTCATTACGTGCACCCGCGCGGCGCAATGCACGACCACATCGATGCCGGACAGCGCTGCAGACCAGTCCGTGTCCGCACCGAGGTCTCCCGCAACGCGGGAAAATTCGTCGTTCGTCTGTTTCGTACGATACGCGCCAAATGCGCGAACGTCGCGCAGGGCGCTCAGATGGGACAGGAGCGCCCCGCCCACCAGCCCGCTTGCACCGGTGACCAGAATATTAGTCGTCATTATCTTGGCGGCCGTCGTCTCGACCATAATTTAAAGCGATGGATAAACGACAAGGAGAGCGATTATACGCGCTCGACACCACCTTCCAGAGCAAATTGGACGCATTTGCTCACGTTATGGCAACAGCGCAGACATCGGTGATTCATTTTGTAACGCTTTTAATCCGGGAACGTGGTTCAGCGCATTTTGCCTAGTGGCGCGCACGAGCGAATCCGACACAACCTTGACCGAATTATTTCGTTACAAATTTCCGCCGACAGAAACCTCGGCAAACGGCCGTTTGCCATCGCAGGCTAATGGCGGCACCGCAGTAGCACGGCCTCCTGATATACCAACGGACCGGGCCGTTCGACATTGTTCCGATTCCGGCATCAATATACCTTTCGACCGTCGGTGCCCGGACGCGAGTTCCATGCCGCTCCGAGGATTTCCTGAACGAGAAAAGAGGAAGCGTCGATGCACTATACTAGCGCCCGATTTGCGGAAAATTGCCTAGTATTGCCTTGTTTGGCAGCGAAAGACGCGTTGGAGCGCTTACCGGGGCATTCGTCTCACCCAACGCATTGTCAATACCGGCAAAGATGACTTTTATAAGAAATTACAAGCTGTTCTCCTGCCTGTACTTCCTGACGGTCCTCGTCACCATCGGCATGGCGTACGCCCTGGGTTTCGGCGAGGCCGCACGCCAGACGGCGGGATTTCCGGAGCGCCTGCGAGACATCACCTTCCCGATCTGGGACTCGCACCCCCTTTCGCAACACGGTTTTCTCGTCTTCTATTCGATGGAGGACTTCGCAAAGAAGGTTGCGTATTCGAACCACTCCACAGCCTACCTGCTCTACATGTACGTTCTGTACAAGGTGGAAATGCACGTGCATTTGTTGCCGATGCGAGTGACCGGCGCCATCGCGAATATTGTCTCGCTGGCAGGCGTGACGTTCTTTTTCCTGTCCCAATTGATCAAGACGCGCCTGTCCTTCGGCAAGGGGCTTCTGGTGCTTCTTTCGGTCGCGTTCATGCTATCGATGCCCGGATTCTGGATCTCTTCGGCCAGATTCAACGTCGACAATACGTTTCCTTTGGTGTTCGCCTTCCAGGCACTGATCGCGTTCTGCGTCTGGAAGCATCCGGCGCGGTCCGGCATGCTTGCCGTCGGGATTGTGCTTTTTGCCGTGTTTTGTCCGATCTACGCCGCCGTACTTGGACTCGCTTTGTTGGTATGCGCATGCCGAAACGACGGTCTCGACGCGCGGATGTGCCGTCTGGCGGTGCTGGCCATCGGTGCCGGTATCGTCTTCTACCTCCCGTCGCCGCTTGTGTCGAAGGCGCTCGGGTTCACTTCGTCCAATAGTGGGTGGCTAATGCGCGCCGGTCTGGACGGCGACACCACGTATTTCAGCAACGTGCTGAAATCGGTGCTGGCTCCTTATTTCCCGCGACCATTCCCCACCATTGCCGTACCGCTTCTGTTCCTGCTGACACAGCTGGCGTATTTCCGTCTGACCGAGCGCCGGGATTCACAGGCGGGCGCCACGCCGCACGCGACTCCCCCCGCGCTCGCAGGCATCAGCCTGTTCTATCACCTGCTGTTTGCTCAGTATGTGATGACCAGCCTGCTGTGGCCGCAGGCCGTTGCCATTCATCCCTATTTGTACGATTACCTGTTGCTGGGACCGGTATTCATCGCGATTGTGCTCACATTCGCATGTGAACGCCCGCCGGTTGCACTGCGTTTCTGGGTGCTGGCATTGCTCTTCTGCATCTCGTTCCATCTTGAGCAGATCGCACAAGCCAAGTGCCAAGGGTGTAACTATCCGGCCGCATGGGACAGCAAACGACCGTAAGCGCTGTTCCTATGCTCCGGCGAGGTCCACCATCGCGGTGGAACACCCCGCCCCACAGAAAGCAAAAAACCTCGCCAGGGTAATCCTGTCGAGGTTTTTTTATGGACACCGCGGGCCCCATATATTCTCTGGTGGAGCGGAGGAGGATCGAACTCCCGACCTTCGCATTGCGAACGCGACGCTCTCCCAGCTGAGCTACCGCCCCACACGAAGCTTTGATTATATCGATTTTTCCCGGCGGGGCGAGCAGCCGACAAAATTGCTCGGGAATGCCACCTTTGCGCGCCGCCGTGTGTCTCAAACCGCCCCCCGATTCCCCTTCATTCCCTTGATGGCCGGGACCTTGGGGGCCTTCGCGACGATGGTTTTCTGCGCCCTGAGATAACGGGCCACGACATCCCACACCGGCTCGCCCTGCGCGCCTTCGGCCACCGGTGCCCAACCTGCCACCTTGTAGGTCTTGCCCGCTTCGATGAGCTTGCCGTTCAGGCGCATCTCCGTGATGCGCTGCCCCATCGGCGCCATCGGATCGATCGTGTAATCCATGCCGCCCACGCGCACCATGTCCCCGCCCTGCTGATAGTACGGATCCGGGTTGAACAGGTTGTCGGCCACGTCTTCGAGCACCGTCTTGATCGTCTCGCCCGTCATCGGCGTGAGCGTCGTGTACGGATACGTGATCGCCGTCTGATCGAGCAACTGCTCCATGGTGATCGCCTGGCCCGGCAACAACGATGTCCCCCACCGGAAACCCGGCGAGAAACCGATCTCGGCATCCTTTTCGGCCATCACCGCGTCGAGCAGCAACTGATCGAAGGTGCCGTTGAAGTTGCCCCGGCGGTACAGCACGCCTTCGGTGACCGCCAGCGGCTCGGCCAGCTTCGCCGCAAACGGCGCGCGCACGCGCTCGATGAGCGCCTGCATCTGGGCATCCGCCGGCAGCAGATTCGCAAACACCGGCAACAGCTTGTAGCGGAAGTCCACCGGCTTGCCGCCCTTCACGTCAAAGTCCAGCACCGCAAGGAACTTGCCGTTCGAACCGGCATTGGTGACGAGCGTTTTGCCCCCGGCATTCTCCACGAGCACGGGTTTCGGTACGCCGTCGTGCGTATGACCGCCGAGTATCGCGTCGATACCACGCACGCGCGACGCCAGTTTCAGATCGACGTCCATGCCGTTGTGCGACAGCACGACCACGACCTGCGCACCCTTGCCGCGCACCTCGTCGACCATCGACTGCAAGCGGTCCTCCTGAATGCCGAAGGTCCAGTCCGGTACGAAGTAACGCGGGTTCGCAATCGGCGTGTACGGGAACGCCTGCCCGATGATCGCCACCGGCACGCCGTTCATCGTGCGGATCGTGTACGGCGCGAACACCGGGTCGCCGAAGTCGTTCGTCTGCACGTTCTGCGCGACGAAGTCGATCTTGCCCTTGAATTGCTCCTCGACCACCGACTTCACACGCTCGGCGCCATACGTGAACTCCCAGTGCGCCGTCATGACGTCCACGCCGAGCGCCAGCGTGGCGTCGACCATGTCCTGGCCCTTCGTCCACATGGCCGTGCCCGAGCCCTGCCACGTGTCGCCGCCATCGAGCAGCAACGCACCGGGGCGCGACGCCTTCATGCGCTTGACCAACGTCGCCAGATGCGCGAATCCGCCGACCTTGCCGTACGTGCGTGCCGCCGCCGCGAAATCGAGATAGGTGAAGGCATAGGCATCCTGCGTGCCGGGACGCAGACCGTAGGCCTTGAGAAACGCCTCGCCCACCAGATGCGGCGGTCGGTTCGCCTGCTCGCCGATCCCGAGATTGACGCTCGGCTCGCGGAAGTAAATCGGCAGCAGCTGCGCATGGCAGTCGGTGAAATGCAGCAGATGGACGTTGCCGAACGCCGGCAGATCGTAGAATGCCGCAGCCGCCTTGGCCGCCGCCGTCTCGTGATGCGAGAGCGTCATCCCCCCGGCGGCCGCCACTGCCAACACCTGCATGAACTCGCGTCGATTCATTTCGTCTCCGTGGCACATGCATCTGGCGACGCACCGCCTCAATGTTCTCTCGGTTGCGCACCGATGCCGCTGCACGACATCGGCCTTATACACTGGCCTTATTCGTCGACCTTATTCTTCGATCCTATACAGCGACCCTATACGTCGACCTGATATGTCGACTTGATACGTCGATCGGATATCACGATGACCTTGCCTGACCGCGGGCGATTCGCACGCCCGCCTGCCCGGCGCCTTCACGCCCGCGCATGAATGCGCACGCGGTCACCGTCCCGCGTAATCGGCAAGCGCCGCCACGTCCTCGCCGAACATCTCGCCGACTTCCTTGCGAAGGACCTTGCCGTCGCGTCCGATCACGTACAGTTCGGGCAAACCGCGACGCTTGCCCAGCGCCGCCCGCCACGCTTCGGTCTCCATGCCCGCCGGGAACGTGTACTTGTGTGCCTTGACGTAATCGACGGCCTCCTGCGGCGTCTTGTCGATGGACAGCGTGACGATCTGGATCGGTTTGCCGCGCGTGGCGTCGTAGAGCTTTTGCAGGTGCGGGTTCTGCTGCGCACAGAACGGACACCACGACGCCCAATACTCGACGATGACCGTACGATCCTTGAATGCGCTTGCAGGCAGGGTCTTGCCGTCGAGCAGGGTGAGCGGCGGCAACGTCACGGTATCTCCGACCTCGACGGCCGGCGCAGGCGCACTCGCCAGCAGCGCCGTCGCGCTCATCGCGACGCTGATTGCAGCACGCCACACGCCCAACACTCGCAACGCTCGCAAGGCCCGCAAGGCCTGCGTGCTGACGTGACGCATCCCACCGATCTCGGCATTCATTGAATCACTCCGGATGTCGACGATGATCCCGGTTGGACGAACGGCCAATGCTCACCCGCCATTGGCCGCACAGGACCATTCGCTGTCGCTTACTGATTGACCGGCGAGGCCGGGTCGAGCAGCAGTGCCATGACGTCCTTCAACTGCTGTTCCGTCAGGATGCCTGCCGCACCGAAGCGCGGCATATTGGAGCAGGCCATGTAGCTGTGCGAGTCGTAGACCTTCGCCCAGGTGTACTTGACCACTTCGGGCGAATCGCCACGCAACTTGCCGTAGTTGTACAGCGACGGACCGATGTTGCCGAACGAGATTTCGCTCTTGGTCAGCTGATGGCACGCGTAGCAGTTGCCGCCGTTCACGGTATCGGCCTTGTCGGTGAACTGCATGCCGCGCCCGTTCTGCGCCACTTTCTCGCCTTCCTTCCAGTCGCCGAGATACTTGCCGTCGGCAGGCGCCTTCACGCTCACCAGTTCGGCCTTTTGCAGACGCTCCGCGATCTTGGCCGGCATCGGCTTGGTCGCGTACTGCGTGCACAGCTTCTGCAATTCGCTCTGGTCGATGCGATCGAGCTGTGCGATGCCCGAACCGCGGAACGAGTCGCGCAATTCCTGCACGACGGCCGCGTCGGTGGTCCCGGTGGCGGGCTTCGCGCCCTCACCTTGAGCAAACGCTGCGCCGACGACGAGAGCCCCGGCCGCGCTCAGCGCGACCCCGGTCGCGCGCAATGCGAATGATGTCATGGGTGTGCCTCGTGATCGATCAGCGCTTCAGGCCCGGGGCGTCCATCTTGCCGCCGTTGGCCATCACACCGAGGAAAGTAATCAGATCGACAGACGCCTGCGAGCCATAATTCAGCTCGGGCATGCGCTGCTGACGGAAGCAGTCGTACATGCGCCACTGAATCGTGCGCAACGCGCCTTGCGAGACACGATAGCCCGGCCACGTCGCGAAAGCCTGACGTGCAGCCGCGGGCTTGGTCAGGTTCGGCAGATCCTGCAAACGAATGCGCTTGTCGTCCGACCCGTGGCAGGACGCGCATGAAAAGTCATACGGGCCGGCGCGGTAATAGAAAATCTTCTGGCCGCGCGCATAGGCTTCCTTCTCTTCCTTGTGCGACTGCGGCACGCGAATCTGCGCACCGCGCGACTGACCCGCCACATAGGCGGTGAGCGATTCGAGATCGGTCGGGTCCTGGCCTTCCTTCGAGAAAGGCTGCTTGATGACATCCGCACGCTTGAAGCCTTGCAGATTCACCATGCATTCGACGATGCGCGACTCGGCGTCGAGCACACGTTTCGCATCCGGGAAGTAGCGCGGCAGTTGTGCGTAGGCATCTTTGAGCACGCCGGGGCCGAGTCCCAGGTCGCACTGCGCGAGCGACACGTTGTTCGGGCCGCGCGGCGTCTTCCAGAGTGCTTCGCCGCGCATCTCGATCAGTTCTGCCGGATTGCCGTCGGCAAGCATTTCGCGATACTGCGCGATGGCGTCCGCGGTCGAATTGTCGGCGGCAAGCGCCGTGGCGACGGGGGCGCTCGCGCCCGCGATGGCGAGCAAGCCGCCCAGTACGGAACGACGCAGCCACGCCGCCTGTCGTGGGGGGCTCACCCGTGCGCTATGTTGCGCCTCTAGCATCTGACTCTCCTCGTTGTGGGTTGATCGGCGCTGGCAAGAGAACTCCCCTGCAAGCGCCGCCACACTGCTTCCCGGCATCGCCCCTCAGGCGACGGTGGCCTCGTCGGTGCGCGAGTCGCCCTTGTTGTCGGTCCACGTCACGGCGACCTTGTCGCCCTTCTTGCCGCCCTTGAACTTGAACGACATGAACGGATCCTTCGACACTGCCGGACCCCATTCGGCCGTCAGCACCGTCTTGCCGTTGCAGGTGACCGTGACCGTCTGGATGAAGTGTGCGGGGACGATGTTACCGGAAGCGTCCTTGCGCTGGCCGGTTTCCATGATGTGACTCATCAGCGCCTTGACTTCGACGACACCGCCGGCCTCGGTTGCGCGAATGCGCATCGGATTACCCATGTTGTGCTCCTCTAGCCTTATACGATGTGTCGCTCAACCGCCGCAGCCACCCAGCGTGACCTTGATTTCCTTCTCGGCCACGAGGTACTTGTTGTCCGCCTTGACGAGCGCATAGACCTTCGAGGTCTGCCCCATCTTCACGCGCGTGGTCACCGACGGCTCCGTGCCGTCCGGAATATCGAACGCGGCCGCAAGCGTATTCGGATTCTTCTCGATCAGGATGGCGATCGATTGCGTATTGGGCGCCTTGCTGGTAACCGCCACCGGCACGACCGCGCCGTTCTCGGCGATGTCGGGAGCCGTCAGCACGACGAGGTCGCTGGGGCTGGCTTTCGTGCCGCCGAGCGCCTTGACCGTATCGTCAACGCTCTTGGTGGCAAACGCCGCCTTGTTCCATTCCACCTGTGCCGCGCGGGCCTCTTCGGGCTTGATCAGCCCGGCGGCCACCGCCAGTCCCATTACCGCGGAAAACCGCAGCATGTCGCGTCGCTGTTGGTTCATCTCTGTGTGTTTCCTCTTCCCTGAAGGCCGCCGGTACGCGTGCGCTGCTTTCATGACGGATACCGGCCGCCGTTCGCTCGCCCCATGTTGCGGCGAGCCCCCTGCCCCGGACTTACTTCGCCGGGGCGCCGGCCAGCACCCAGTCCACCAGGATCTTGGCGTCGGCATCCGACAAGTTCGGGTGCGCCGGCATCGGGATCGGACCCCAGACGCCCGAGCCGCCGCCCTTCACTTTCTTGACCAGCTTGGCCACGGCATCCTTGTCGCCCTTGTACTTGGCGGCGACTTCCTGATACGACGGGCCAACGAGCTTCTTGTCCACTGCGTGGCAACCCATACAGGCGTTGGCGCCGGCGAGTTTGGTCGCAGCGGCGACGTCGACACCGGCATGCGCCAGCGAGGTGCCGGCCAGCATGGCCGCAGCGATCAGCATCTTCTTCATTGTTGCTCCTTCGGTTTATGTAGGGGACGGGGTCCTGCGGCGGCCGCGGACATTGTCGTCGGCGCATCCGTCGGACACCCTTGCCCGCTCAACGTGCACCACGAAGCATCCAGTCGACCATCGTACGGATATCGGCTTCTGCAACCTGTGATTGCGGCGGCATTGGCATGCTGCCCCAATTACCGGCACCTCCGGCACGTATCTTCGCCACCAGTATTTCAGTCGCATCCGACTGCCCATGGTACTTGGCGGCGACCTCCGAGAAGGCGGGCCCGATCTTCTTGTCGGTAACGCCGTGACAGGCCAGACAACCGTTCTTATCCGCAAGCGTTGCTGCCGGTGACGTCGCAGCGGCGGTTTGGGCCGGCGCGTCCGGACTCGCCATGCCTAACGTGGCGAGGGCCGCGGTCCTGCGCACCGACGCATTTTGCGCGGCGGTGCCCGACAGCGGCGGCAGCTTCGTATCGATACCACGCACCGGGCCGATGACCCGGTTTTGCGCAGCCAGATCTCCGTGTGCGTCGCGGGCGTACGCAGGGAGTGCGGACGTCACGATACCAGCCTCGGGGCAATCCTGCATACACGCCTTGTTATGGGTATCCGGTTTGTCGCCCACGCGCCACATGCCGTGCGCGCGCGTCATGCCGTTGCGATTGGGCATGCGCTGCTGTACCTCGGCGATGTTCCTGTCGGACAGCACGAAGTCCGCCGGCACGATTTCGCCGAGGTTGAGGATATAGGCGGTCACCGCGTACACCTCGTCCGGCGTGAGCGAACGAGGCGCGTTCCACGGCATGGCGCGACGGATGTAGTCCCACATCGTCGAGACCGTGTCGATCTTCATGAGCGTGGTGCGCACCGGCTGGTTATTGCCGCGCAGCGACGCCACGTGGCCGGTCCTGATGTCGTCTGCCGTGGTGCCGCCCACCAGTGGATTGAAGACTTCGTTACTCTCGCCGAACGTGCCGTGACACGAGGCGCAGCGCGCATCGTAGAGCTTCTGCCCGTCGGCCACGGAACCTTGCCCCCTGGGCAGGCCCTTGAAATCGGGCCGCACGTCGATGTCCCACGCGCTCAGTTCCGCAGCGCTCGCGTCACGGCCAATGCCCGACGGGGCCTTGATGGCGGATGCGGTGGACATGGTTGGCTGCGCCGCTTTTGTGGCAGGCGCAGCGAGCGCCGTCGGCGCCAACCACGCCGCGACCGTCAGCCCGACAACGGCCAATGCCGCCGCCCACAATCCGGCGATCACTGCGGACTGCGTCCGATGCCGCCGCACGGCCTTCGGCTTGTGAATCGGCTTGTGAATCAGCTTGCGTTCAGTCGACGTGGACATTGGTCACCTCTCCGCTCTGTGCCACTTGCCACGTCTGAATCGCGTTGTTGTGATAGATCGACCTGGTGCCGCGCACCTCTCGCAGTTGCCGGTAGCGCGGCTGCACGAAGCCGGTCTCGTCCACGGCGCGGCTTTGCAGCAGGGCGGGCGAGCCGTCCCATTGCCAGTCGAAATTGAAACGCGTGAGGCACTTGGGCAGCACCGGCGATTCGAGCCGCGCCGCGCGCCAGGACCTGCCGCCATCGGTGGACACGTCGACCCGCTTGATGCGCCCACGTCCCGACCAGGCAAGGCCCGTCACATTGAAGTAGCCGCGATCGAGCAACGCCTGGCCGCCCGACGGCGAGGTGATGACCGACTTGCACTCCTGAATCGATGTGTACTGACGGTGCTGGCCGTCCGGCATCAGATCGACGTAGTGGCTCGTTTCATCCTTGGTATTCCACGGTGCGTCGCCCACTTTGATGCGACGCAGCCATTTCACCCACGAAACGCCCTGCACGCCGGGCACCACCAGACGCAACGGATAACCGTTCTCCGGGCGCAGCATCTCGCCGTTCATTGCCCAGGCGACCAGCACGTCGGAGAGGGCCGCTTCCATGGAGATCGTGCGCGTCATGCCGGAGCCGTCGCCGCCTTCGGCGAGCACGAACTGGCCACGCCGGGTGTCGGCGCCCACATCGTCGAGCAGCACCGACAACGGCACACCCGTGAACTCGCAGCATGAGAGCATGCCGTGGGTGTACTGGACGGTCGGCACGGCTGCATTACCCCATTCCATGCCGGTGTTCGCACCGCATTCGATGAAGTGCATGCGCGAGACCGATGGCAGTCGCATGATGTCGTCCATCGTGTACACCTTCGACTGACGCACGAGGCCGTGCACCATCAGACGATGCTGCGTCGGGTCGACTTCCTGCCAGCCCTGATGGTGGCGCTCGAAGTGCAGGCCGCTGGGCGTGATGATGCCGAAGAGCCCTTGCAACGGCGTGAACGCGACCGAGGCTTGCGCGGTCTGGGTGAGTCCCGGGGACTGGCGTCGTTGCAGATTCGCCTCGAACTTCGAGGGCATGCCGTACGGGCGCGCGGCCACGGGTTGACCCAGCGAGGTTGCCCACGGGCGCGGTTCGAGGATCATCGGGTCGCCAGCGCCGAGCCCATTCGAGGCATTCGAGGCATGCGGCGCATCGGCGGCGAACGCCGCGCCACCCGCGAGGGCAGCGCCGGCGGCAAGAAAGCTGCGTTGCAGGAATCCGCGTCGCGAGGGATTCAGCCCGTCGCGCGTAATGTCGGCGGCGAGTGTGCCGTCGATGAAATGCTCCGGCGCCCGGCGCAATCGGCCTGATTGGCCGGCTGGCGATACGTTGTCGCTCACCCCTGTCTCCTCGCGTTTTGCGGCGTTCGCCAGCATCGCGAGGACACTGGCGGCTTACGGCTTTTGTATTAGTTCGTGCGCGGCATGAACCCGTCGACGGCACGCTCCGGCAACGCTTCCTCCTCGATGCGACCCGCGACCTGCACGCACACCGCCCGACAGATCTCGACCACGCCGGTATCCGCGATCGTGTAATACACCTGATTCCCGTCGCGGCGGCGGGACAACACGCCCGCCTGGTACATCGCGCCCAAATGCCGGGACACGTTCGTCTGCGATGAACCGACCTCCGTCACCACCTCGTTCACCGAACGCTCGCCCCCGCACAGCGCGTGCAGGATCCGCAGCCGCGTCGGCTCGGAGAGCAGGCTGAAGTAGTGCGACACCTTTTCGAATACGCGATCGAGTTCTTCCATGACGGTCAGTCTTCAAGTTCGTGCGAAGGCACAGAGAGTTCCGTATATGCCTACATACGCATATACGGATAATCGAAATAACGGGCGACGGAATCAAGCTGCACTGCAACACGTCGGAGACCGATCTTTCGTCGGATCGGCGCCACCGCGCGGCATGCAAATGGCCAAACCCATGTATACCGTGAGATATAGCGCACCACGTGTCATGCACTTGCGCGGTGCAAGTCTGCACCTGCGTCAACGAATCCGTTGGCATGCATGAACGCAAAGCGGTTTGAGGCATCAGGGAAAAACCTGATAAGAAAAATGACGGTAGGACGGCATTTCTGCAAAGCGCTGATCGCCAAGTTTGCCCCGGAAAGGGGGAAAGCGGAAAGCGAACAAACGTTGAGTCAGCGAAGGAGCCGCAGGCGGCGAGTGGAAAACGGGCGGACGGCAAACGCGACGGCCGCCGTCCTCAACCCTGCATTGCGACCATCGTGCTCGCCTCAGGCCAATGGCATCGCTTGATGCATACCGATTGCTCGCACGACGTTACTCGAACTGATAAGACCAGTTGGCATTGAACCGCAACGGACGGTTCGGCGAATTGGTCGGCGCATCGGCCATCGGCTTCGCGATGGAGAGGTCGAGCGAATAATACTTGCTGTCGGAGATCCGCACGCCCAGCCCTACGGAGGCCAGTTGGTTGTGAAACAGCCGCCCGTAGTTCAGGTAGACCTTGGCCGTATCGAGCATCAGATACGGCTGGATCGTCTTCAGATATCGGAAGTCGGCGCGGAACATCCGGTTCAGTTCGATGGACGCGCCCCAGCCCTTGTCCCCGGCAATTTCCCCGGCAGGGTAGCCCAGACCGAAGCGCTGACCGCCGAACGTCGCCTGCTCGGAGGTCGGCAGCGTGTTGCCGCTGTACTGCGCACCGGCAGAGACGACGACGCCGAACTCCCACGGCAGCACCACCCCCTGCTTCGCATCCAGATTGAAACGCCAGAACGACAGATCGTACGGTCCCAGAATCTGCTGAATGCCTGCCGGTTGCGTCGTATACGACTGGCTCGCGCCCATTCCGTTGAAACCCTTGAAGACGCCCAGCGTGGCGCTGCGGGTCTGCTTCTCGGTGACCTCGTTGTACGCCAGTTGCACTTGCCCGGCGCGCACGTTCGTTTTCGAACTGATGTTGTTCGGCGAATTCGGCACCTCATAGCGATCGCGTGAATTCACACCGTACATGCCGCCGCTGACGGTCAGGCTACGCTGATTGTTGAGCAGGATCGGGTACGACACGCTCACTGCCACACGTTTGGTGTCGAGGTGGCGCGTGAGGCCGGCAAGCGCCTGATCGTCCGGCTGTCCGCGGTAGTGCGACGCATCGAGGCGCGCCTGCAATCCGTCGGAGCCGAGCGGCTGAACATACGACGCCGCGTAAAACTCTTCGTCGTTATGCCCCTTGGGCGCGATAGCGGTCAGTTGAATCTGCTCGCCCAGTGGCGTGAGCGCATTGCTCGTTACCGTAAAGACGCCGCGGATGCCCGGATTGTTATAGGAGAGCGAAGTGCCCAACGCAACCGGTTGACGCGCCACATCGAGCGAGAGTTCGGTCGCGCCATCGGTCTGCGTGGGCGGCTGCACATCGGCCTTGATCTTCATGCCGGGCACGAGCGTGAGCAGGTTCAGATAGCGCTCGAACGTCGCGCGCTTCAGAGGCCGCTCCGCCTCGATGTGCGCAGCGATGTCATGCAGGCGCTGCTCGGACGGCCCGGGCGTGCCGGTGATCTTCGTGCTGGAGATATACCCTTCGACGACGGTCACGCGCACGAAGCCATCGGCGAAATCCTGCGCGGGCACGAAGGCGAAGGACAGCAGATAACCCGCATCCTGATACATCTTCGTGACCTGATTGGCCTTCTCGACCAGATCGCCGATGGTCACTTCCTTGCCGGCCAATGGCGCGAACAGCCCCGCAATTTCCTCGAACGGTAATGATTTCACGCCCTCGATACCGAAACGCTGGGGTGTAATCTTGCGAGCCAGCAGGGCCTTGAGAGCGTCTTCCTGCGTCGGCGGCTGAATATGAATCGTTGGCGCCGGCGCCTTGGGCGCCTCGATCTTCGGAATGCTTTGCATCGGATCGCCCCGCACCGGACTGGCGTCGGCCCAGGCGTATTGCGTGCCGAACAGGCTCAGGGAACAAAGCGATACGGCGACGACCTCGACTACGCGTACGACACTGCGATTACGAACAGACTTGACCGAGCCCTCACGCGCGACGCGTGACGCAAGACGGGACTCTCCCTGGCGATGCGCCATCCCATGCCCCCCAACGCTTATTTTTTCGTTGAGCCAGTGTAACCGCGAGGGGTAATGCCCCGTCAACGGGGGAAAGCGGGGGTTTGCAGCGCGTTGACAACACCGCGAACAAGCGTGTCGGACCCACGTAGGTTGCCGCGCTTAGAGAGCCCCCTCCAAACGCCATTCGACGACGGCAAGCGTCGCCGAAATGCGCATTACGCCAGCATGTCGGCCCAGATACCTTGCGCCCACGCGAGCCCCAGGGCGAATTCGTCCCGGGTAGCGCGTGGCGACGCGCCGCCCGTGCCCGGCACCGGCATCATGGTGCGTTGCGATGCGTCGAAGCGATGCACGCTCGCCACGTGCATCGCTTCGGTAGCCGAAACGAACGTGTAGCAGGTGTTGCTGTACAGCGGCTCGGGATTGACCGGCCGACCGGACAGGGTCGCCACGATCGCCGCAGCGCAGACCTTGCCGTGCTGATTGGCCATGTGGCCGGACTTCGGCATCTGCGGGGCGATCTGGATGGCATCGCCAAGAATATGAATGTCGCGCTGGGCGCGTGAGGCGAAGCTCAGGAAGTCGACGTCGCACCAACGCCCGTTGGCCGTTGCGAGACCGCTCTGTACGGCGATATCACCGGCACGCATCGGCGCAATGACGTTCAGCACGTCGGCGCGCACCTCCTCCCCCAATTCGAAATGCGCCATCGACTGCGCGCCGTCGATGGCGACCGCCGTGCAGTTGAATTGCGGGTGATACTCCACGATGCCGGCGAATTGCGTGCGCCACACGTCGTGGAACTGGTCCGCCTCGGCCAGCACCTGCGCGTTGGCATCGAAGATAAGGACTTTCGCCCGGGGATTGTGCCGCTTCACCCACGCCGCCGCCTGACAAGCCCGCTCGTAGGGCGCAGGCGGGCAGCGAAATGGCGCCTCGGGAATCGTGATGGCGAACACCCCGCCTTCGGGCATCGCCTTGAGCCGGGCATGCAGCAAGGCGCTCTCACGTGCGTCGGTCCAGCCAACGGGAAGCGCCTCGCGAATTTTGGGATCGTTCAGGCCAGCAATGGCCTCGCGGTGCAACGACACGCCCGGCGAGACGATCAGCTTGTCATAGGCAAGGCGCGCTCCGTCAGCGAGGCGGACTTGCTTGCGCTCGGCGTCGATGGCCTCGGCGCGCGTACGCCGCCAGACGACGCCGTGACGGGCGACGAGCCGGTCATACGACACCGTCAGATCGCTCACCCGCAGGTTGCCGCCGACCACGAGATTCGATAAGGGCTGGGACACGAACGCCGGGTTCGGCTCGACGAGCGTGACCTCGATGGTGTTGCCCGAGAGCACACGCAGCGCCTTCGCGGCCGTGGCGCCGCCGAATCCCCCGCCGATCACGACAACGCGCGCGCGCCCTTTGACCGGCGTCGGCCAGAGCGCGGCGGCCATGGTCGTGGAGATGCCCGAGATGCCAGACATCCCGAACAGCGCGGCCGTCGAACGCAGACCGAGGAGAAATTGGCGACGATGCATGCTGTCCGGCCTATGGCGAAGCGGGCGGCTGCGCGGAGGGTGACGCGTCCGGTCGTGCCGAGGGAACCGCGACGGCCGATGGCATCGGTGCGGCTCTCGAAGACGATGACGCGCCGGCGCCGGGCTGCGAAGCGAAGTAGGCAGCAATACGTTGCAGTTCGTCCTCGCGATAGCCCTTGAGCAACTGCGGCATCAACGTGGCGGGCTGTCGCCCGTCGCGCATGGCGGCAAGCGACGCCATCAGTGGCGCTGCCGCCCGCCCTTCCAGTACCGACAACGTCTGCTTGCCCGCCGTGACCGGCGCCGCCGCATTGTGGCAAGTCATGCAGGCCATCGCCCAGTCGCGCGCCTGCCAGTCCGTTTGCCCGCCAGACGGCAAGCCGGGTGGGTGACGGGGCCGCGCGTCCGAGCCGGGAGACGGCGACGATTCGGCCGGGGGCCTTGCAAGATAGACGGGTGAAGCCGCATGAACGCCCGAGGCTTCGGAAGTTTGCGCAGCGGCCATACCGATGGCCATGGACCCGGTGACGGAAACGAACACCGCCGCGAACGGCTGCCTCACCTTGGGGTGACGCAAACGATCGCGGCGGTGCGTTGTGGGGCCATCGCCCTGGCGCGTACGCAAGGAAAATTCCGAGGCGCCGGGTGGATCAGTTACCGGTCTTGTTCGACGGTCCCGGCTTGACCGGGCCTTCGCTGATCGGCGCCGGCGAGGATAGCGGCTTCGCCGTCACCGTCTCGTTGCCGATCGGCGTCGTCGTCACCGTTGCCGCGTTGGGGTCGTCAGGCTGTGCGGGCGCCGGATTCTTCTGGGCTTCCGTCGACAGGCGCTGCGCCTCTTCAGGCTTCACGTATTCGTAGAGTTTGACGACCTTCTGCACGCCGTCGACCCGGCTCGCCACATTGGCGCCGATGGTGCCCTCTTCCTGGGAGACCAGTCCCATCAGATAGACGTCGCCGCGTTCGGTGACCACCTTGAAGACGTTGGCCGAGATCTCCTTGGTGTTGATCAGGTTGGCCTTGACCTTGCTGGTGATCCACGCGTCGTTCGAGCGTGAGCCGAAGGAGCTCTTCGGCCCGATGGCCAGTTCGTCGACGATGCCGCGCACGTTGCTGATCTGCTTGACGATGTTCACGGCCGCCTGCTTGGTGGCATCGTTCGGAACCTCGCCGGTCAGCAGCACGCGACGGTTGAAGACGGTCACGTTCACGTGCACCGCGTCGTCGGTCAGCGTATTGGCGATGTTGGCTTCGGCCTTGACCTGAATCTCGCGGTCTTCCGTCTGCGCACCGACCGAGCGCCGGTCGGTGGCGACGAGCGCGCCTGTCGCGGCACCGCCAAGAATGATGGGGGCGCAACCGGCCAGGGTTGCAGCAATCAACGCTGCCGCAGCAAGCGGCTTAACAACGCCTTGGACGCGTCGGAAACTCATCGGGCTTTCTCCTTCCTGGATATTCGAACGGGACGGCCCCCGCCGCGCCGAATCGGCACCGCTCGCCCCCGCGACCCGGTGCCCGTCACATGATCTTGACGCTTCAAGATGACAATAGGTTCACTCGTCGCCCAGCAGCATCGAGTCGATCAGGTCGCACAGACAGTGAATGGTGAGCAGGTGAACTTCCTGAATGCGGGCGGTGCGCTCGGCCGGCACGCAGATGTGCACGTCCAGCTCGCCCAGGGCGGCATTGACCTTGCCGCCGCCTTTGCCGGTCAGGGCGATCACGTGCATGCCGCGCTCATGCGCCGCTTCGATGGCCTGAAGCACGTTGCCGGAGTTGCCGGACGTCGTGATGGCGAGCAGGACGTCGCCTTCCTGTCCGAGTGCACGGACCTGCTTCGAGAAGATGACGTCGAAGTTGTAGTCGTTGCCGACGGCCGTCAGGATGGAAGAATCGGTGGTCAGCGCAATGGCCGGCAGTTCCGGGCGTTCACGCTCGAACCGGCCGACGAGCTCCGCTGCGAAATGCTGGCAGTCGGCGGCGGACCCACCGTTGCCGCAGGCGAGAATCTTGTTGCCGTTGGCCAGTGCTTCGACCATGACATCCGCTGCGGCGGCGATGGGGTCGGCAAGCGCGTCGCGCGCCGCCAGCTTGGTCTCGACGCTATCCGTGAAGTGTTTCTGAATTCGTTCGATCGACATGGTCGTTCATGGTCGTTTGCCAGGGTATTGCCAAAGCTGCCGGCCTCGCGGGGGTCCTGGGGCGCTTGATGCCCCGGGGACACGCAGTTTCCGGCCGACGCTCGGATGCCGTCAACATGAATGGACGGCAATTTCGCAAGTGTAACAGGGTGGCCCGACACGGGTTTCGTCAGAGATCGTCGGCCTGAAAGGCGTCGGGCAGCCAGTTCACCACGGGCGGACGTCCGTCGAAGGTCACGACATCGAAGCGACAGCGTGCCGCCGGACGCCGCAGCAGATAGTGCCGCGCAGCCAGCATGAGTCGCCGCCGCTTGGCATGCGTGATGCTCTGCGCCGCGCCGCCGAAGTCGCTGCGCAGCCTCGCTCGCACCTCGACGAATACCAGTACCCCGGTCCGATCCCGCATAATGAGGTCGATTTCGCCGCCCCGGCACCGATAGTTGCGGGCGACGAGCCGCCAGCCGCGCCGCTCCAGCAACATCTGCGCGCGGCTCTCGAAGGACACTCCTAGCTGATTCGACATGGTTGTTCCGAAGTTTTCCGTGACCGGCAATGCCGGCATCGTTCCAGACCCGACGTGCATCGCGCCCCGCCACGCGACGCCCTCGATTGCAGGAGCCCGCTGCGATGGATGATCGTCTGATGTCGCTCGCCGAGGGGCAGCACTACCCGACCGGTACGCTTTACGTCGTCGCCACGCCGTTGGGCAACACCGCCGACATCACCGTGCGCGCGTTGCACGTTCTCGGCATGGTCGACGCCATCGCCTGCGAAGATACGCGCAACAGCGCCTTGTTGTTGCAGCGGTATGGCATCGACAAGCCGCTGATTGCGGCCCACCAGCATAACGAGAACGAAGCGGCCGCACGCCTTGTCGAGCGTCTGCGCGGCGGCGAGCGAGTCGCCTATATCTCCGACGCCGGCACCCCCGGCATTTCCGATCCCGGCGCGAGACTGGTGGACGCGGTACGCGCGGCGGGCCTGGGCGTGGTGCCGGTGCCGGGCGCGAGCGCGGTGACCACGTTGCTCTCGGCTGCGGGCGCTTGGGTGGAGACGTTCACGTTCGTGGGCTTTCTGCCGTCGAAGGCACAGCAGCGCGCGCAGGCGATCACGGCGCTGTCCGGCGCGACGTCTGCACAGGTCTTCTACGAAGCGCCGCACCGGATCGTCGAGACGGTCGAGGCACTGGCCGAGGGACTGGGCAACGAGCGGCGCCTGCTGATCGGACGTGAGTTGACCAAGCGTTTCGAAGACATTCACGAGTGCGCGCTGGGCGAAGGTGTGGCGTGGCTGAAGGCGGACGCCAACCGGCAGCGCGGTGAATTCGTGCTGGCGATCTCCGGGGCGGTGTCCGCCGGGAGCGACGATGGTGTGGACGCACACGCACAGCGCGTGCTCGCCCTGCTCGCGGCCGAGTTGCCGACGAAGAGCGCCGCCAAACTCGCGGCAGCCATCACCGGCGCACCGAAAAACGCCCTTTACGAACGCGCGCTGGCCCTCAAGAACGGCTGAGCATCGCTCGACGGACACCGCCAATTCGACGCACTGAAAATCAGAAAAGTCCGGTGGGATTCTCGGCGATTCCCCAACGGACTGAAGCGCTCAGCGGCGCCATCGGACGCTCTCGGCAAATCGAGAGCGCCCGCCCTCCCTCACACGCTACCCAGCAATTCCTTGACGAGCGGCCCGTAGCAGTCGTGGACCAGATCGTGGAGAACACTACGCCCGGCTTCGCGAATCATGGTGTCGTTGACCTCCAGGCGGCGCTGTTGCAAGGAGGTTTTCACAAGCGCGTTGAAAGCATCGACGTCCGACATCGCTTGCAGCTTTGCCTCGGCCACGGCGAACGCTTGCGGTAACGCGCGCCGCAATGCCGCCTGCACCGGTGCGGCGTTGGAGAGATACGGCGCCAACGCTTCGCGCTCTTCGCGCAAGACCCGGACCGTCGCATTCGAGAGGTCTTCCTCGGTCACGCCTGCCGCGCCGAAGAATCTCATGTCCTCGGCGTCCAACGGCAGCCCCAGTACATTGCGCAATTTGATCTGGTACGCCAGGTACACCTCGATCTCGTCGACGAACTTGAGCGTGCGCGCCTTCTCGTAGGCAATTTGCGCGAGAACGGAGCGCCGGTAGCATCCCTGCATCAATGCTTTCAAGGCGGGTAGATCATCGTCGTAGTCGCCTCGTGCAATATCGGCGCACAACGCCCGTTGTCTCATTTGCTCGTAGGCCCATGTCACGCGGTCCTCGCATCGGCGTGTCGAGCCGTAGCTATGCGGCAGTGTGTCGCCACGAAGCGCGTCGTCGCCTTCCAGCCGCATAAGCCACTGTCCAACGCCTTCGCGAAATGTCTGGCTCCCGTAATTCACCGTGCGACGCAGGTAGTCCAGAAATGCGGAGAACTCTTCGGCGCAATCCTCGTTCGAGAACTTCGCCCACGCGGCCGCCCGTGCAGGCTGATCCTTTAGCTCGAACCAGTCCGCAACGGCGTCGGGGAGCGCACGCACGGGCACATGCTCGCCGCACCAGATGGAAAAGAAGATCAATGCACAGCGCTCGCGCTGCGCCAGCGTCATGATCTCCCGCACCATGGCCTCCGGAATCGGATTGTCCTCGATGTTCACCATCACGCCGGCCGCGCCTGCCGGCCCGCCCCCTCGGCTCGGCGGCAGGCGCAACACCCAGTTCGGCACATGACGGAACTCGTTCGCGATGAGCGATACGAAGTCGATTCGCGGCATTTCCGGCAAGTCGCTCAGTGTCGAGAGACGATTCTTCGCGAGGTACAGCCTTCTGAGGTTATCCACGCGGTGCGCTGGCCCTAGAGGCACACGGGTGAGGTCGTTGTGCGTCAGGTCGATCCGCTCGCACGCGCGCAAATCGAGAGGCAACGCAATATGCCGAAGGCGGACGTTTTCCCTGACGGTGATGGTCCGCAACGGGCTGTGTCGCTCGTTCGGCGACATATCGTCGGCGCCCGGTTCGAACACCACGCTGCGCAGCGACGGATTCCCATAGATCCGTATCTCGTCGAGCGCGGCGCATTCGCCATGCAGACGCAACGCCGTCATGTCGGCGCCGTAGATCAGCAGCGTTTTCAGTGCGGGCATCGCCGGGAGCTCGACCGTATCGCCCAGCCTCACACACTTGATGTGGAACGATCGGAGCCTTGGCATCCACTTCGGCAACGTGATATCCAGGTCGCCTTCGATGGTCAGGCTCTCCAGATTCGGCATGTGCTCCGGGAGTACCAGCCGCCCGGCGCGTCCGAGAACGTGTATCCGCTTCGTATCGGCGGGAACGCGATCCGGGCCGTACCACTTGAGCACCGACGAGGGCGACACATGATCGAATGCCCATGCGGGCGCCTGACGCTCGAGGACGAACGCTTGCGCCAGACGTCGCGCTTTCGGACCGGAAGGGTCCAGATGAAACGATGCCAGACGAAATCCACCGGCCAGCGGCGGACCGAAGAGCGCGGTATTTTCCAGCGCGCCGGCCACCCGAGCCTTCAGGCGAGCGGCATCGCGCACGAACTTCAGCGCAAGCTCCGAGGTGAAACCTGTGAGCCAACGCTCCCGGGCGATCCATCTTCGTGTGGCATCGGACACCGGCGCCGCGCACACGAAGTTATCCAGATACTCGGCAGCCGCCCTGTCGAAGCGGAACACGCGCAGCGCGGCGAGCGCCTGCTCAGGCGAAAAGCCCTCGCGCATGAGCGTCTTCCATACCTTTTTCTTCTCGCTCGCCTTGTCGGGCCAGTGCAGCGTCGCATCTGCGCCGAACACATCGCAACGCCCGGGCTCGCAGCGCCGGGGCGGTGCAGGCGGCGCATCCACGAGCGCGTCCGGTCGGCTGCCGCGCAACCACGCGCTCATATCGCGAATCGCCCGGGAGAGGGACATCGGTCCATCGGCGCGCCGGGAGTCCGACGCGCGACAGGCGTCGCACCCCAGGGCGCGCAACAGTTCGTCGACCTGCAACGCGCGCAAGACTTCATCGGGCGCGGTGAGCGGCGCGGCATTCAGCCGCCCTCTGAGCGCGATGGCGAACCGACTGAAATCGATGTGCCGCTGAGGGTCGAGATGGTCGCGATGACGTAGCCACGCCAGCATCGCGCGATCGGAGATCTCCGGAAAGAACTGCCGGAACAGCGCAGCTTGCGCCACGGCATCGTCGTTGATGTTCGCCAACTTGTCGATCACCTCTTGCGACACTCCGGCCAATCGCAGCTCGGCGACGGCTTTGCGGAATGTGGCATCGCGCGCCGGCGCCGATTGTGTCCCCCAGCGCAGCCACCCCGAGAACTGGCCGCCAAGGGCCATCGCGCAACCGACCACCGACGCATTGGCAAGCGTGGCTTGGACAGTCCCCGTCTGTGCCGAAAGGCACGCAAGCACGTCGTGCGCTATTGTCGGCCACGGCAGGCCGGGCGGATCGAGCGACCGGTCGACGGCGGCGTCCACGCCGGCGTCATGGTGCGTGGTCACCGTGTCGATTGGCGGCACCGTTAGCGGCGCAGCGCTAACGAACGGGGAAATACTGGGCATCGCGCGCTCCTGTGTGAGGCATCAAACCCATTCTTTCGCGCGCAGCGGCATCGCGACTTGCGGGAAGCGCCTGCGCGCCCCGTCACTTTTCACTTTTCGGGAGGCGCCCCAAAAAAGAAAACCCCCGGCAGGCCGGGGGTTTCGCTTTCGCCAAAAATGCGAACGGTACTTCAGATGGCTGCGACGTCGCTCAACTCAGCAGGAGTGCGTCGTCGTCGAGTTGCTCGCCACGCGTGCGTTCGAACATCTGCAACAGGTCCGGCACATCCAGCCCCTTGCGGGCGTCGCCTGCCACGTCGAGCACGACCTTGCCCTGGTGCAGCATCACCGTACGCTCGCCGTAATCGAGTGCCTGACGCATGCTGTGCGTGACCATCATCGCCGTGAGCTTGCTCTCCTCGACGATGCGCGCCGTCAACTCCAGCACGAACGACGCCGTCTTCGGATCGAGCGCCGCCGTATGCTCGTCGAGCAGCAGAATGCGCGACGGTTGCAACGACGCCATGAGCAAACTCACCGCCTGACGCTGACCGCCCGAGAGCAGGCCGATACGGTCTGACAGACGGTTCTCCAGCCCAAGATTGAGCAGGCTCAGCTTCTCGCGAAAACGCTCGCGCAGTTCCTTGTTCAGCGCGAAACGGAAGCTGCGGCGCTCGCCGCGTTTGACCGCCAGCGCCATGTTCTCCTCGATCGTCAACGCTTCGCAGGTGCCCGCCATCGGATCCTGGAACACACGCGCGACCTGATTGGCACGCTGCCACGCGGTCTTCTTCGTCACGTCGTTGCCGTCGATGGAAATCGTGCCCGAGTCGACCGACAGGTCACCGCTAATGGCGTTCAAGAACGTCGATTTTCCCGCGCCATTCGAGCCGATCACGGTCACGAACTGGCCCGTCGGGATGTCCAGCGACATGCCGCGCAGGGCACGATTCTCGATGGGCGTGCCCGGGTTGAAAGTGATTTTGAGGTCTTTTGCGCTCAACATGATCAGGCACCTCCGTTCTTGCGGGCGAACAGCTTGCGTCGGGTCGCAGGCAGCACGAGTGCCACTGCCACGAGCAATGCCGTCACCAGATTGAGGTCCTGCGCCTTCAGACCGATGAAATCGCTATTGAGCGCAAGCGCGATGAAGAAGCGGTACAGCACCGCACCGATCACCACGGCCAGCGTCGTGAGAATGAGGCGTCGCGCCGGCAGGATCGTCTCGCCGATGATGACCGCCGCCAGACCGATCACGATGGTACCGATACCCATCGAGATGTCGGCGCCTCCCTGCGACTGTGCGAACAATGCGCCAGCGAGCGCCACCAGCGCGTTGGACAGCGCCATGCCCGCCAGAATCTCACGACCGGTATTCACGCCCTGCGCACGTGCCATGCGCGGGTTCGCCCCGGTCGAGCGCATGGCGAGACCTTGCTGCGACGAGAAGAAGTAATCGAGACCGAGCTTCGCCACGACGACCACCACCAGCAACATCAGCGGACGCAGCACATAATCCGGCAGCCACGCCGGCGCATTCTCCGGCAGGAGCATCGTGAAGACGGTGGGCGACGTGATCAGCGGCACGTTCGGTGCGCCCATCACGCGCAGGTTCACCGAGTAGAGCGCGATCATCATCAGGATACTGGCAAGCAGATCCATGATCTTCAGACGCACGTTCAGCCACCCGGTAATGAACCCCGCCACCGCACCGGCAGCCATGGCAGCGAGTGTCGCCGCAAACGGATTGGCGCCGTTCGCGATCAGAATGGCCGCGGTGGCGCCACCCAGCGCGAAACTGCCGTCGACGGTCAGGTCGGGAAAATTGAGGATGCGAAAGGAGATCAGCACCCCGAGCGCCACGAGGCTGAAGATCAGGCCGATCTCCAGTGCGCCCATCAGAGAGAAAAAGGACATGTTCGTAATTCCACTGCGCAAGTCGGCCCATGCCGGGTTTCGGCATCGGCGCCCGCACGGCCGAGTCGGCCAGTTCAGGTCATAACCGGTCGTTGTACAACCGCGTTTCCGGGGGGAGCCATCTCGCCCGTTCGATAGGAAAAGAGCGGCGGGGACAGATCGTGTCCGGGCGCCGCCCTATCGCTTGCCGGCGAAGCGAGCGTCGCCCGCTTCACCCGCATCGCACACATGATTCGCGTGCTGGCTTCTCGTTACTCTTTGATGACCGTCTTGGCTTCCTTCACCAGATCGTCCGACAGCTTCACGCCTTGCTTGGCGGCAGCGGCCGTGTTGACGAACAGTTCCAGATTCGAGCTGGTCTGCGAAGCAATGGCGCCCGGCTTCTCACCCTTGAGGATGCGGCCGACCACCTTGCCGGTCTGACGGCCAAGGTCGTAGTAGTTGATGCCCAGCGCCGCGATGGCGCCGCGCTTCACACTGTCCGTATCCGAGGCGACCAGCGGGATCTTGCGATCGTTGGCCACCTTGACCAGCGACTCGTACGCCGACACGACGTTGTTGTCCGTGTTGGTGTAGATCACGTCGACCTTGCCAACCAGGCTGTTGGCTGCCGAGCTGATGTCGACGGTGCGCGGCGCGGCGGCGGTCTGGAGCTTCAGGCCGGCGGCCGGCAGCAGCTTCTCGAGTTCCTTGACGACCACGACCGAGTTGGCTTCACCCGGGTTGTACACCATGCCCACGGTCTTTGCGTTCGGCACGACACGCTTGATGAGTGCCACCTGCTTGTCCAGCGGCAGCTTGTCCGACACGCCCGTGACGTTGGTGCCCGAGGCGTCCCAGCTCTTGACCAGTTGCGCGGCGACCGGATCGGTCACGCCCGAGTACACGAGCGGCACCGACTTGGTCGCGGCGGCCACGGCTTGTGCCGTCGGGGTCGCGATACCGATGATCGCGTCCGGCTTGTCGCCGACGAACTTGCGCGCGATCTGCGCAGCGGTCCCCGTGTTGCCCTGGGCGCTCTGATATTCCCACTTGAGGTTCTTGCCGACCTCGTAGCCTTCTGCCTTGAGTTCGTCGCGTGCGCCATCGCGGATGGCATCGAGTGCCGGGTGCTCCACGATCGCCACCACCGCCACCGACTTCGTATCCGCCGCGAATGCCGCGCCGGTCGTCCCCAACAACGTTGCGGCCACCGCGCACAACAGGGTGCGCTTGGCGTATTTGCCCATCGTCGACATCGAAACTCCTCCAGGAATGTTGCTTAATAGGTGTAATTAGGTGTGAGCAGGTGCGATTGGTGCGCCAGCCCGGGTCTCAGCGGGCGTTCTTTGGATGCACACAAAGCGTGCACCTGCGCGTGGGGCACAGTCTACCCACATCCCCGTCGGCGAACAACGGTTGCCAACGCAACTTCCGCCGAGGCCCGCCGAACATCGGATTGCGCCCAAAGGCTGGCAGATTGATGCGGCAATCGGAAAAAAAATAGTCGATTCGGTCTTCATTGCGGCGAACCGCGCACGTTCATGCGTGGCGTTCAACCCATGAGATTCATCAAAAACTGAAATAATCATTTGTTATTCGCCCCGAATGAGCGTTTTTTGCACAACAAATGGGGCGATCGGCGTCCCATTTTTCACGCGGGTACAGGCGCGAATAGCGAATGCAATTCGGAAATCGAACCGGTGATGATGGTGCATGCAACGGCGTACATGCCGGGTGTCGTCGCACCGTCAGCGGACGACGAGATGTCCGTCAGAGAGGATCAGGGACCTATCGGGGGGCAATCACGAAACGTGATGGAGCGCTATGGCGCGTTATGGCTCTCGTCGAGCCCGAGGGCGGCGACTTCGCTGCGCGAGAGGCGGCGGATTTCCACCTTGGCGTGCCCGGCGCGCACGAAATCGAGTTGTTTGGCCGCGCCAAAGGACAGATCGATGATGCGATTGCGCGTGTAGGGACCCCGGTCGTTGATCTTCACCACGACGCTCTTGTTGTTGTTGATGTTGCGCACCAGCGCGAAGCTGCCCAGCGGCAACGTGGGATGCGCGGCCGTCGGCTCGTTCATGTCGAACGCTTCGCCGGTGGCGGTGCGCCGGCCATGGAAGTTCTTGCCGTACCACGAGGCCATGCCGGTCTGGAAGAAGGTACCCGCGTCGGCGCGCAAGCGCGCTTCACCGTCGCGTTCCGGGGCATCCGGATCGCCGGGATTGAGGCCTTCATTGCGGAAGGAGCGGCCCGGCCATTGCAGATCGAAACTGGATCCGACCGGCGAATTGGCCTCGCGCGCACGGGCGCGCGCGCCTGTCGCCGAAGTGGCGGCAGCCGTCTGGCTGGGGGGTTCGAGCGGCGTTGTGCAGGCTGTCAACGTCAGGGCGAGGGCGCAGCAGACCGCGAACCGTGTGAGCATGTCGCGTGTTCGCATAGCCTGCAAGTCTAACACGACGCCAAAGTCCACCTATCAGCGAGCGTTCACTTACGTGCCAGGACTTGATTACAAAGCGTTACCCCGCTTTAGGGGCTGGCGTCCAACGAGCGTTTGCCGAAAGCGTGCGCGAATGCGTACGGCAACGCCTGATGCAGCGCTACGGGCGGCGACATGCCGGGCCGAATACAATAGACAAAAATTGCGTCCCCGGTCACTCATGAACGTCACCCTGATTCCTGTTACGCCTTTCCAGCAAAACTGCACCCTCCTCGTATGCGATGCCACGAAGCGCGCTGCCGTGGTCGATCCCGGTGGCGACATCGACCGGATCGCGGGCGAGATCGAACGCCAGGGGGTCACGCTCGAGAAGATTTTCCTCACGCACGGCCATCTGGACCATTGCGGTGGTTCGGGCGCCCTGGCGGCAAAGTACAACGTTCCCATCGAGGGCCCCCACCCCGACGACGCCTTCTGGATCGACCAGCTCGAAGCGCAGAGCGCGCGCTTTGGCTTTCCCAAGCCCGAGCCGTTCACGCCCGATCGGTGGCTGGGAGACGGCGACACCGTCTCGTTCGGCGACGTCACGCTCGACGTCTATCACTGCCCTGGCCACACGCCGGGCCACGTGGTGTTCTTCTCGAAGGACGAACGTCTGGCGAGCGTGGGCGACGTGCTGTTCGCCGGCTCCATCGGCCGCACCGACTTTCCGCGCGGCAACCACGCCGACCTGATCGCATCGATTCGTGACAAACTCTGGCCGCTGGGCGACGACGTCACGTTCATTCCGGGCCACGGACCGGTGTCGACCTTCGGTCAGGAACGTCAGACGAACCCGTACGTCGCCGATGCCGTGCTCGCCCGGAGCGCCTCATGAGCGAGGCGATGTCCCGGACCCCGTCGCGCATCATTCCCGTCGACGAGGAAATTTTCGTCAGTACCGATGTCGAGGCCGACGGCCCGATTCCCGGCCCGCACTCGATGCTCAGCTTTGCCTCGGCCGCTTACACGGCGAACAAGGAGCTGATCGGCACCTTCAGCGCCAATCTCGAATGTCTGCCGGACGCAAAGGGCCATCCGCTCACGATGAAGTGGTGGAAGACGGAGCCGGAGGCGTGGGCCGCCTGCCGTGTCGATCCGGAAGACCCGGCCAAGGCGCTCAAGGCCTACGTAAAGTGGGTGGAGAAGCTGCCCGGCAAGCCGGTGTTCGTCGCGTACCCCGCGGGCTTCGATTTCACGTTCATGTTCTGGTACATGATGCGTTTCGTGGGTCGCTGCCCCTTCTCGTGGTCGGCGCTCGATATCAAGACGCTCGCGTTCGCCATGACCGGCATGCCTTACCGCAAGTGCATCAAACCGCGGCTGCCGCAAGTCTGGCTCGACCCGCTGCCGCACACGCACGTGGCGCTCGATGACGCCCTCGAACAAGGCGCCCTCTTCTGCAACATGCTCGCCGAGTTGCGCGAACAACAGCAGACGCTCTCCGATTTGCCCGGCTGGCGTGGCGCCGGGCTCACGGCCAATGCCGATGCCCCGGTGTTCGGCACGGCGGCAGCCAAAGCCGCGGCAGACGGAATCAACACAGCCGCCGACAGCGCAGCGGATGCCGAATCGCCCGAGACCGGCCCCGGCAAGGACAGCCCGGCACACGGCTGATCCCGAACGACGGCAGACAAAACGACAAGGGCGCGACGTATTCGACGTCGCGCCCCCTTGTCTGCCCCTTGTCTGCCCCTTGTCTGCCCCTTGTCTGCCCTTGTCTCGAGCCGATTCCGCCTCAACCCGATCTCCCGGACCGGCTTACAACACGTCGCTTGCCAACTCAGGCGGACGCGCGATCACGGCCTTCTTGCCGTTCACCACGATCGGCCGTTGCAACAGCTTCGGATGCTTGGCGACTGCGGCGAGCAACGCGTCGTCGCTGAGCGTCGCGTCGGCCAGTCCCAGTTCGGAAAATTCCGTCTCGTTGCTACGGATCATCTCGCGCACCGGCACGCCCAGCAGCTTGTGCAGCGCTTTGAGGTCGGCCAGCGTGGGCGGTGTCTTCAGATATTCGATGATTTGCAGATCGCCACCGGCCGGGGAACCCTCGACCAGCGCCAGCGCTTCGCGCGACTTCGAGCAGCGCGGGTTGTGATACACGGTAATCATGGTCACTCCAATGCGTTCAAAAAGCGTCCGGCAGGAAAGGACGTGCCGATAACCGGACTGCCCCGTCACCGCTGGAACGTGCGCTCCGAGTATGCATGGTATCGTCGGAAGCCGCTACCCACAGACATCCTCGGACATCCTCGGATATCCGCTTCCCCCCTCAGGAGACAGTGACATGGCAGGACGCTTCATCAGCATCAAGTCGCGCGACGGCAAAACCTTTCAGGCCTATCTGGCAACGCCGGACAGCAAGGGCGCAAGCGAAGGCAAAGGGCCCGGACTGGTGTTGTGTCAGGAAATCTTCGGTGTGAACGCCTACATTCGCGAACTGGCCGACCGCTATGCCGAAGAAGGTTACGTCGTGCTTGCGCCAGATCTGTTCTGGCGTATCGAGCCCGGCATCGAACTGGGCTATTCGCCGGGCGACTGGCAGCGTGCATTTGCGTTGTTCCAGAGCTTCGACGTCGATCTGGGCATGGAAGACGTGGGCGCGAGCGTCGACGCGTTGCGCGCGCTACCCGAGTGCGTGGGCGGCGTGGGGGTGGTCGGTTACTGCCTCGGCGGCAAGCTGGCGGCACTATCGGTCACGCGCACGAGCGCAGACGTAGCGATCGGCTATTACGGCGTGGGACTGGAGCAGCATATCGACGAGATCGCCGGCGAGCACGCGCCGCTCGTGCTGCACGTGGCCGAACTCGACAAGTACGCGCCGCCCGAAGTGCGCGACACCCTGACCGAACGACTCGGCAAGCATCCGAGCGTCACTCTGTATACGTACCCGGACGCCGATCACGCCTTCGCACGCCCCGGCGACCACTTCAATCGTGCCGCGACCCAGCTCGCCCATCAGCGCACCATCGGCGCCCTGCGCCGCGTCGTCGGTCCGCACTTCGACTTCGCGTCGCTTTGGGAGACGCATTGCGCTTACGAATTCGCCATTCGCGAAATCGATCCGTTGATGAAGACGATGGTGGCCGAGCCCTACGTCAATCACATCCCCACGATGACTGGCGGCGTCGGGCATCAGCAACTGGCGCACTTCTATCGCAATCACTTCGTCAACAGCAATCCGCCCGACACCCGACTGATTCCCATTTCGCGCACGATCGGCGCGACCCAACTGGTTGACGAACTGCTGTTCTGCTTCACGCATACGACGCCCGTGGACTGGATGTTGCCGGGCGTGGCGCCAACGGGACGCCGCGTCGAGATTCCTCTGGTAGCCATCGTGCGATTCCGGGGCGACAAACTGGAGCACGAACACATATATTGGGATCAGGCGAGCGTGCTCGTGCAGATCGGTTTGCTCGACCCGACAGGATTGCCGGTAGCCGGCGTCGAAACCGCACGCAAATTGCAGGACGAGAATCTGGCGTCCAACACCCTGATGCCGAACTGGTCGTTCGGGACCCGGGCGCAGTAGTCCCGCGCCACCTACCGGACCGGGCGGCGGCGCACGATGCCCCGTCGATCGCACGGTCCGGCCAGAACCAGCCGTCAAAACAAGAAGACGTGTCGCAAACGTTGCGGGAGACCCGTCATGAAGACGCAACTTTCTCCGCGCAGGCATGCCGTCCACGCATCCTGCGCTGGCGCCCGTGCCACGGCGGCGATTGCCGCCGCCACGCTCGGCCTCGTCGGCACCTTGATGGTGAGCGGCTGCGCCAATCCGGACTTCGAGCCCAAAAAACCGCTCCTCCTCAATTTCCCGGCTGGCCAGCCACCGCTCTCGGGGCTGGATCAATACAAGATTGCGGCCGCGCAACGCGTGACCGAGGTCAACGCCCGCCAGATCACGCCGGGCAACCCGCAACCCATGCTGCGCTCGGTCGTGTCGCTCGAATACTGGGTGGATCGCAACGGCAACATCACGGCTGTCGCGCTCTACCGAAGCAACGGCGACCACGAGGCCGAACGCATTGCGATCGCCAGCCTGCGACGTGCCAGCCCATTACCGGCGCCCAGCCGGGCGCTGGTCGACAGCAGCGGCCGCGTGCGCGCCATCGAGACCTGGCTCTTCAACAACGACGGACGATTCCAGTTGCGCAGCGTGGCCGCGCCGCAGATCGACGGGCAGTGATATCGTGAGGGCATCGGCCCGCGTTGGGCGACGGAGACTCCCATGCCGCGATTTGCTGCGAATCTGACCCTGCTCTATCAGGAAGTGCCGTTTCTCGACCGGTTCCGCGAAGCGGCGAGCGATGGCTTCCGGGGCGTCGAATTTCTATTCCCGTACGAGCACCCGGCACAGGAGATCCGCAAGCGGCTGGACGACACGGGCATGACACAAGTCCTCTTCAACGCGCCGGCGGGCGACTGGGCGAGCGGGGAGCGAGGCATTGCGGCACTCCCCGGGAGGCAGGCGCAGTTTCGCGACGGCATCGAACTTGCCCTCGACTACGCCGATGCGCTCGGTTGTCGTCAGTTGCATGTGATGGCCGGTTGTCCCGAGGCCGCAGCGTCGCCTGAACAATGCCGCGCCACGTACCTCGAGAATCTGGCGTATGCGGCCGAGCAGGCAGCGGCTCACGGTGTCACCATCCTGATCGAACCCATCAATCCGCGCGACTTTCCGCGCTATTTCCTCACGCGCCAGGATCAGGCGCACGCCATTCGACAAGCAGTGGGCGCGAGCAATCTGAAGGTTCAGTTCGACGCCTACCACTGCCAGATCGTCGAGGGCGATCTGGCAATGAAATTGCGCCAGTCCATTGCCAACATCGGTCACGTGCAGGTCGCGGGCGTGCCCGCACGTCACGAACCGGATACGGGCGAAGTCAATTACCCCTTCCTGTTTCGCCTGCTCGACGAATTGGGGTATGCCGGATGGGTCGGGTGCGAGTATCGCCCTCAGGGCGCAACGCGCTCGGGGCTGGGGTGGCTCAAACCGTGGCTCAGGGCGACAGCGACCCAATAGCAAAACGAGAAGATGCGACGTGAGCGCGCGTTGCGGAACGGAGTTACGCACACGTGAATCGTTGCCCGAAATTCAATCGGACGTCGAAACAATTCGGCCTTCAAATAGGCGCGCGTCGGAGAAAGGCTTAGGAAAGATGTAGGACGAAGCAGGCAAAAAAAATGGCGGGACACACGGGCCCGCCAAAACCACACGCTACGGGGTTAGCGCGAGGAGACCAGATTCGGAGCACTGTATCGAACCAGCTTGCAAACGACGCCGGGGGACGTCTTTTGCTGATACAGCCGCGCTGTCGCGTTACCGGGGGATAAGCACTTCAGCGTTGAGATGCATTGTGGTGGAAACGTATGGACGGAGGGGTAACAAAGTGTTTCAGGTTGTAACACCTGGCGTGTCACACGGCCCTCTCGAAGCGCTTTCACGCCTTGTGCGGCAAGGACTTCGGACGGGTGATGCCGATCGTCATTTGATTCGTCATCCTGAATAACTCGCCGCACGAAGCATTTCCGAGCGTCAATGCGACCCGCTTCGCCGATGGCCATGCCAACGCGGGGTCGACAATTCAACAGCGACTCCCAGTCGCCCATGGATGCGCTCGCCTTAGTCGGTCCCTGCCCAAACCTCTCCGTGGCTCGCCCCACGCTATCCGGTTGCAGGTCGCCGCCAAGCCCGGCAAGACTTCCCCCGTCTCAAACGTACCGCCCGGCAATGTGCTAACTTCATTCTTTGTGCGTGGCAACAAAGTGAACACAAAGTGAGCAATGGACACCATTGAACGTTTGGGTCGGATACTTTCGCGCGACCGGGTGATTGCGGTCGTGGGCCTGTCGCCCCGGCCTGAGCGGCCGAGTTTCACCACATCGCGCTACATGCAGCAGCACGGGTATCGGATCGTGCCGATCAATCCGCAGGCTACCGACTCCGGCGAGACAATATTGGGCGAGACCGTCTACGCGAGCCTGACCGAGGCTGCCGACGCCCTCCGAGCGGAGGGCGTGCGCATTCAGATGGTCGACTGCTTTCGCCGCAGCGCCGACATTCCGCCGGTCGCCGATGAGGCCGTGGCCATTGGCGCGACGAGTTTGTGGATGCAGTTGGGCATCGAAAACGACGATGCGGCTGCCGTGGCATTGGCTGCGGGGCTCGACGTCGTGATGGACCGGTGCGTCAAGATCGAGCATCAGCGCTGGTTGCTGCAGGGCGGCGGCTTGCCGAAGCCGGTCAACGACCAGTGAAAACATGCAAAGACGGCTAAAGAACGATAAAGAGCAACAAAGGACGATATAGGACGATAAAGGGCAATAAGGCCCCGCTTCGCCACGTCCCGAAACACGAATACACCTTCTTCTCTCGCTAACGATAACCTCCGACGCCGCCATGACCATCGACGCCGATCTGCTCGCCTATTACGACCTGATGGCGCGCAAGTACCCCACTCCCGAAAACGCTACTGCGCCCACCCCGCAGCAGGTCCGGGCGCAATTCGCCACCGTGGCGGTGGAGGCCTTGCGTCCGTTGCCGGCGGGGTTGCGAAGCGAGACGTTCGACATTCCGCTGCCCGGTCGCACTTTGCGCGCGCGACTCTATCGTCCGATCGGTCGCACGGTGCCGCTGGTCGTGTACTTCCACGGCGGGGGTTGGGTCGTGGGGGATGTCGACACGCATGGCACCGTGGCGGCCTTCCTGGCGCAGGACGCCGACGTTGCCGTGTTGAGCGTGGATTACCGGTTGGCGCCGGAGCATCCGTTTCCGGCGCCGGTCGACGATGCCCGTGACGCCCTGGCCTGGGCGGCGGAGCAGCGCGCCCGCCTCGGCCTGAGTCCGGATCGCCTTGGCGTCGCCGGCGACAGTGCCGGTGGCCATCTGGCGGCGCAGGCGGCGGCGTGGTTCAACGACCAGCACCCGGGCATCGTCGGTGCGCAGTTGCTGATCTATCCGGTGGTGCAGTACCGCTTCGACACGCCGAGTTACGAGCGCCTGGCGCACGGCGTTGGCCTCACGCGCGATGAGATGCGTTGGTACTGGAAGGAATTCCTGGCGGGTGTGGAGCCGGCGGCGAACGACGTGCGGGTGAATCTGACGGCGGAGGCGCCGCGTCATCCGTTGCCGAACAGTCTGGTCATCGCAGCGGAGTACGACCCGTTGCATGACGAAGCGGTGGAATATGCGAAGTTCGTCGCACAGACGGGTGCGCGCGCGGAAGTGATCGAGGCGACGGGTTTGACGCACAGCTTTGCGCGGTTGCAGCCGTTCGTGCCGCAAGCGAGGATGGTGATGCACGACGCAGCGCAGCGCCTCAGAGAGTGGCTGGGATGACGGGAGCGAAAGTCAAGAAGTCGACCTGAAGAGAGCGAGGGGGTGAAACCCTGGGCAAAGCAGGCCGGAACAAGGGGGGCGCTTACCGCAGCGACTTTAAGTTGGAGCGGAGGGAAGCGCCCCCCTTGTTTCGGTGTCGTTGCGTTGTGGGAGAACGAGGCGAGCGACGTGGACTACGTGAACGACTCGAACAGACAGCGCTAGCCGACGATCACGTCAGGATCACTTCAGCCATTTATCGACAACCGCCTGATATTCCCCGGTTTTCTGGGCGAGATTGAGCCACTGATCGACGTAGTGCTTGAAGACATCGTCTCCCCGGGGAAGCAGATAGGCCTTCTCGCCGAACTGAAGCGGCTTGTCGGGATTGACCGGGCAGAGGGTGGGGTTGATTTTGTGCTGAAGCAGCGTTTCGGAGGAATCCGTCACCATGACATCGGCTTTCCCGTCGGCGATTTGCTGAAAGATCGTGACGTTATCCGGGTAGATCGTGAGCGAGGCGTTAGGCAGGTACTGGCGGGCGAAGCGTTCGTTGGTGCCGCCCGGGTTGGCGATGGCGCGTGTGCTGGGTTTGTTCAGGTCGGCGAGTGTCTGGTACTTCGCCACGTCCGCGCATCGCACGATGGGCGACTTGCCGTCGATCATGACGACCTTGCTGTAATAGGCGCGAGCGGCGCGATCCAGGGTCACGGAAATGCCGCCGACGGCGATATCGCATTTACCGGCGGTGAAATCGTCCATCAGTCCTTTCCAGGTCGTGGGCACAATCACCGGTTTTACGCCGAGCGACTTGGCGAGCGAGGCGACCAGATCCACGTCGATGCCTTCGAACTGGCTGTCCGGGCGGCGATACGAGTACGGCTTGTAGTCGCCCGTGGCGCAGGCGCGCAGGGTGCCGGACTTCACGATGTCGTCGAGGCGCGAGTGGACCGCAGGCGTGGCGGACTGCGCCAGGGCGACGTTGGCCGAAAAGCCGGTGGCGAGAGTGACGGCGAGCGCCGCCCCCGCCATGAAGGCCGCGCGCGCGGCCGTCTTCATGACTGTCATGCTTGTCTCCGTGTTGTGCTATCGACGTGCTGATGAATGCGTCGTCGGCGCGACCAACGCACCGACGCCCTGTGCCATCTGAGGCGGCACGCGGGACTTCATACTACTGATCGGCCGCGTCCGCGCCAACCCGCGCAAAAATAGCGCCCCGCGCGCGGCCGTCACCCTGATGTCCGACGTTTATGTGCGGCATAACCGCCCGCCACGCGACCACCCCCCGGATACCCGAGTAAAATGGCGGCTTGCCCAAAACCACCCCATCCCGCTGCGACGTGTCCCAAGCTCTGCAAAACGATACTTTCCTGCGCGCCCTGTTGCGCCAGCCGACCGAGTACACGCCGATCTGGCTGATGCGCCAGGCGGGCCGGTACCTGCCCGAATACAACGCCACCCGCGCAAAGGCCGGCAGTTTCCTGGCGCTGGCCAAGAATCCCGCCTATGCCACCGAGGTCACGCTTCAGCCGCTCGAACGCTTTGCGCTCGACGCCGCGATCCTGTTCTCGGACATTCTGACCATTCCCGACGCAATGGGTCTGGGGCTGTCGTTCGAAACCGGCGAAGGCCCGCGCTTCGCGCATCCGCTGCGCACCGAAGACGACGTGCGTCGTCTTCAGGCGCCGGATCTCGACAGCCTGCGCTACGTCTTCGACGCGGTGAGCGAAATCCGTCGCGCGCTCAACGGTCGCGTGCCGCTCATCGGCTTCTCCGGCAGTCCGTGGACGCTCGCCTGCTACATGGTCGAAGGCGCCGGCTCGGCCGACTTCCGCACCGTCAAGACGATGGCGTACGAGCGTCCCGACCTGATGACGCACATCCTCGAGACCAATGCGCGCGCCGTCGCCGCCTATCTCAACGCGCAGATCGAAGCCGGTGCGCAGGCGATCATGGTGTTCGACACCTGGGGCGGCGCGCTGGCCGACGGGCTCTACCAACGCTTCTCGCTTGCCTATATGAAGCAGGCGCTGGCCAGCGTGCATCGCGAGTGGGACGGCGTGCGCATTCCGCACATCGTCTTCACCAAGGGCGGCGGTCAGTGGCTTGAAGCCATTGCCGACACCGGCCCGGACGCCATCGGTCTCGACTGGACCGTCGACCTCGCCGCCGCGCGTCGTCGCGTAGGCGATCGTTGTGCACTGCAAGGCAATTTCGATCCGACAGCCCTGTTCGCGGCGCCCGACGCCATCCGCACGGAGGTCCGCCGCCTGCTCGACGCCTACGGTAATGCGCCGGGACACGTCTTTAATCTGGGGCACGGCATCTCGCAATTCACCAACCCGGAACACGTGGCAGCACTCGTGGATGAGGTGCATAGCTACAGTCGAACGCTTCGGCGCGCGGCATAAGCAAGGCAAAGGCACGACAAAAGCAACAATATTTATCGCGCACGTACGCAGCGATGCGGGTTCGCGGGGCATTTCGCCCTGCAAACCCAACCGTCGTTCGACACGGTGAATGTCAAGGGACTAGCGTTCGAATAACCCCTCCAATTTACGGAGTTGTCCCGAAGACTTATGCACAAATTCTCGCTGCGCCGCCGCAAGTGAGAGACGAAGCGGGGGTACCGTCGACGTCATTCATAAGCTATTGATCAAAAAGCATTTTTGAACTGATAAAAGTCAGGACGACGAGCGACGCGAGGACCGTGTGGTGAGGCTCGCGAGCCATAATCCCCACAGTTCTCAACATAGTTATCCACAAGCGATTCGACGTCGGCGGAAAGCCGACTCAAATCCGGGGTTTACCGGCACTTCTCAGGATTCACTTTAAGTTTGACCCGAGCCGACGATCCGTCCGACCTGTCCAACGCATCGAACGACGATGCGCTTTTTCCGGCGACCGAGCCTCGCACCGGTGTGCCCGCCATCGCTCGCGTCGCACTCGACACGCCGCTCCTCACCCTGTTCGACTACCGTCTCGATCAAGCCGCAAGCCTTGGTCAACTGGTGCAGGTTCCGTTCGGACGACGACAGGTCGTGGGCATCGTCTGGGAATTGACGCAGCGCAGCGAAGTCGACCCGAAAAAGCTGCGCGACGTGACGTCCGTGTGGCATGAATTGCCCCCGCTCGCCGACGACTGGCGCGACCTGATGCAGTTCGCGGCGCGCTATTACCAGCGCGGTATCGGGGAAGTCGCGCTCCCCGCGCTTCCCGCACACCTGCGCACGCCGATGCGGTGGCCGCGCCTGCTTGCCGAGCGCGGTGTACAGCGCTACCGCATCGCACAGGGCGCGCTCAGCACGCTGATGGACAATGTCCCGTCCCGTCTTCGCGCCCAGCGACGATTGGCCGAAGGTCTCGCCCAGGCCGGCACACTCGACGCCGATGAAGCCCGCGCCCTATGCTCGAAAGCGGCCGACGTACTCAAGCAGTGGGCCGCCGCCGGCTGGGTGGTTGTGGAGACGGTGCCGTATCACGAGGCGGTGCTTGAATCCGATGGGGCCGACGAAGGCCACGAAGGTGAGAAGGCGGATGAACCGCGCGCCCCGGCGGCCACGCATGACGCACACGATGGCGTCGAGCGCCCTACCGCTGGGCGCAACGACGCGTTGCCCGCCACACTGGCCGACATACTCGACGACGCCGACGGCGGCACGAAAACACTCACCGCCGGACAGGCCGATGCGGTCGCGGCCATTCACGACGCCCTGATCGCCGCGGGCGCGCGACGTCTCGAACCTGCGCGGGCGAGCGATGCAATGGCCGCCGCGTCCCACGCTTCCGCCGCTCCCGCCACGCCGCCCTCTCCCGCCTGCCCGCCCTTCCTGCTCTACGGCGTGACGGGCAGTGGCAAAACGGAAGTCTATTTGCGTGCGGTGGCCGAAGCGCTGCATGCGCGCGAGTCGGCGCACGCACAAGTGCTCGTGCTCGTGCCGGAAATCAACCTGACGCCGCAACTCGAAGGCGTCTTCCGTGCACGGTTTCCGCGCGAGACACTCGTCACGCTGCACAGCGGCCTGGCCGAGGGTGAGCGCGCCAGACACTGGCTTGCCGCGCATCGCGGCGAGGCGCGCATCGTGCTCGGCACGCGACTGGCCGTCATGGCGTCGTTGCCGCACCTGCGGCTCATCGTCGTCGACGAAGAACACGATCCGTCCTACAAACAGCAGGAAGGCCTGCGATATTCGGCGCGCGATCTGGCGATCTGGCGGGCGAACCGCCTGCGTATCCCGGTCGTGCTCGGCTCGGCCACGCCGTCGCTCGATAGCTGGAATCGCGCTGAACAAGGCCGTTATGTGCGTCTGGCCATGCCGGAGCGCGCAACACCGGACGCCGTGCTGCCGCGCGTGTCGCTCATCGACATGGACATCGAGCGCAAACGTCAGCGCGTCGTGCACGAAGGACTTTCGCAACCGCTTCTCGCAGCCATCCGTGCGCGCCTCGAAGCCGGTGAGCAGAGCCTGCTGTTTTTGAATCGTCGTGGCTACGCCCCGGTGCTCAACTGCGACGCCTGCGGCTGGATCAGCGACTGCCGCCGGTGCAGCGCGCACATGGTGCTGCACAAGCCCGAGCGACGCCTGCGCTGCCACCACTGCGGCGCCGAATCGCGCATTCCGCACGCCTGCCCCGACTGCGGCAACCTCGATCTCGCCCCGCTTGGGCGTGGCACGCAGCGTATCGAAGAGGCGCTCGCCGAACACTTCCCCGACGCGCGGCTCGCCCGCATCGACGCCGACAGCACGCGCCGTAAAGGCAGCGCGCAGGCGTTGTTCGCGCAGGTACACGCCGGCGAGGTCGACATCCTCATCGGGACGCAGATGGTGGCCAAGGGGCATGACTTCCGAAATGTCACGCTCGTCGGCGTGGTGAACGCCGACAGCGCCCTCTTCTCGCATGACTTCCGGGCGGCCGAACGCCTCTTCGCCCAACTGATGCAGGTCGCGGGCCGCGCCGGACGTGCCGCCCGTGCCGATGGCCCCGGCGACGTGCTGATCCAGACACGCTACGCATCGCATCCGCTGTTCGCGTCGCTCATGCGCCACGACTACGCGGGCTTCGCAGCCCAGCAACTCGAAGAGCGGCGTGTGGCATTGTTGCCGCCATACACACATCAGGCGTTGCTTCGCGCCGAAGCCCGCAAGCTTGACGACGCCATGACGTTCCTGCGGCAGGCCCGCGAAATCGCCGCCGAACCGGCGTTGCACGACCCGCGCATCTCCCTGTGGGACCCCGTTCCCATGACGATGGTGCGCATCGCGGGGACGGACCGGGCTCAACTCGTCGTCGAGAGTCCGCATCGCGGCGCGCTTCAGCGCTTTCTCACCCAATGGATGAGCGAACTTCGCGCGCTTAAGGCGCCCGTGCGCTGGCATCTGGAAGTCGATCCACTCGAAATATGAACCCGTGTGGGCGGCAGCGTCGCCAAACCGCTTGATATCTCGCTTGCCTCGCTCAAGAAGGACTTCGGCCCGAGCGTAGAACTCGTTGCCGCGCATCAGTTCGGGCAACGAATCGCGCGGGCGTGACGCAGCCGCTGCAATCCTTGTGGAATCCGGCCGGCTATATGCGCAACGGTGTCGAATCCGTGCGTGTGGTAGCGGCATAAGGCGGGGGAACGATCATGAATCATCCGAAATTCACGCGCTGCAAAACGCTCGCGTTCGTGCTCGGGCTGTCGGGCACCCTCGCCGCTGTGCTGGCCTACGCCCTCGACATGACTTACGGGACCGACCCGAAGTAAAGGGACGCCGGGAGGAATATCGGAAGGAATGCCGGGAGTGATACCGACGGTGCAACCGCATTTTTGACTCTGGTTGCACCTCTTTTGAAACCCGGTTACGATGCCGCACAATTCACCCGCTATGGGTGTCACGTTTCGCGTCATCGGATAACCTTCTCATGGCTAACACCACTCTCGGCGTCAAAGTCGACGACGTCCTGCGCACCCGGCTCAAGACGGCCGCCCAGCAAATCGAGCGCACTCCGCACTGGCTCATCAAACAGGCGATCTTTGCCTACCTGGAGCGCATCGAGAGCGGCGCACTGCCGCCGGAACTGAGCGGTGCAACCCAGTCGGGCACCGAGGTCATCGATGGCCATGCCAGCGACGACACCGTCCCGCATCCGTTCCTCGAATTCGCGCAGAACGTGCAACCGCAATCGGTGCTGCGCGCTGCAATCACGGCCGCGTACCGTCGTCCCGAGCCGGAATGCGTGCCGGTGCTTCTCGGCCAGGCCAAGCTGGCCCCGGCCACGGCCACGCAAGCCTCCGATCTGGCGCGCAAGCTCGTCGTCGCGCTGCGCGGCAAGAGCACCGGCGGTGGCGTGGAAGGCCTGATCCACGAATTCTCGCTGTCGAGCCAGGAAGGCGTGGCGCTGATGTGTCTGGCCGAAGCGCTGCTGCGCATTCCCGACAAGGCCACGCGTGACGCCCTGATCCGCGACAAGATCAGCAAGGGCGACTGGCACGCGCACATGGGCAATTCGCCGTCGATGTTCGTCAATGCCGCCACCTGGGGCCTGATGATCACCGGCAAGCTCGTCACGACGACCAGCGAAGCCGGCCTCACCAAGGCGCTGACCCGCCTGATTGGCCGTGGCGGCGAACCGCTCATCCGCAAGGGCGTGGACATCGCCATGCGTCTGATGGGGGAACAGTTCGTCACCGGCGAGACCATTTCCGAAGCACTGGCCAACAGCCGCAAGTACGAAGCGCAGGGCTTCCGCTACTCGTACGACATGCTCGGCGAGGCCGCGACGACCGAAGAAGACGCCCAGCGTTACTACGCAAGCTACGAACAAGCCATTCATGCCATCGGCAAGGCTTCGGCCGGACGCGGCATCTACGAAGGCCCGGGCATCTCGATCAAGCTCTCCGCGCTGCATCCGCGTTATTCACGTAGCCAGTACGAGCGCACCGTCGCCGAATTGCTGCCGCGCGTGCAGGCGCTCGCCAAGCTGGCGCGCACTTACGACATCGGCCTGAATATCGACGCCGAAGAAGCCGACCGCCTCGAAATCTCGCTCGATCTGCTCGAAGCCCTGTGCTTCGATCCGGAACTGGCCGGCTGGAACGGCATCGGCTTCGTGGTGCAGGCGTATCAGAAGCGCTGCCCGTTCGTGATCGACTTCATCATCGATCTGGCGCGCCGCAGCCGTCACCGCATCATGGTGCGACTGGTTAAGGGCGCCTACTGGGATACGGAAATCAAGCGCGCACAGGTCGACGGCCTGGAAGGTTATCCGGTCTACACGCGCAAGATCTATACGGACGTCTCGTATCTCGCCTGCGCGAAAAAGCTGCTCGCGGTGCCGGACGCGATCTATCCGCAGTTCGCCACCCACAACGCCTACACGCTCTCGGCGATCTATCACCTCGCGGGCAACAACTACTATCCCGGCCAGTACGAGTTCCAATGCCTGCACGGCATGGGCGAGCCGCTGTACGAGGAAGTCGTGGGGCCGATCGCCGCCGGCAAGCTGGCGCGGCCGTGCCGCGTCTACGCGCCGGTCGGCACGCATGAAACGCTGCTCGCCTATCTGGTGCGCCGTCTGCTGGAAAACGGGGCCAACACGTCGTTCGTGAACCGCATTGCGGACGAGACCGTCAGCGTCGACGAACTGATCGCCGACCCGGTCTCGGAAGCCGAGAAGGTGCAACCGCTCGGTGCGCCGCACGCCAAGATTCCGCTGCCGCGCGATCTGTATGGCACGTCGCGCGCCAACTCGTCCGGTTTCGATCTCTCGAACGAACACCGCCTCGCCTCGCTGTCGTCCGCCCTGCTCGCGAGCGCGGGTACGCCGTGGCGCGCCGCGCCGATGCTGGCCGACGGCGAGCGCACTACGGGCACGCCCCGTGCCGTGCGCAACCCGGCCGATCTGCGCGACGTGGTCGGTCAGGTCATCGAAGCGACGTCGGCCGACGTGGAGGCCGCGCTGGCGCACGCCGTTGCCGCCGCACCGATCTGGCAAGCCACGCCGGTCGAGGCGCGCGCCGACTGCCTGATGCGCTCTGCCGACCTGCTCGAAGCGCATATGCCCACGCTCATGGGCCTGTGCGTTCGTGAAGCGGGCAAATCGCTGCCCAACGCCGTGGCCGAGGTGCGCGAAGCCGTCGACTTCCTGCGCTACTACGCCGCGCAGATTCGCCAGGGCTTCTCGAACGACACGCACCGCCCGCTCGGTCCGGTGCTGTGCATCAGCCCGTGGAACTTCCCGCTCGCGATTTTCGTCGGTCAGGTCGCCGCCGCACTGGCTGCCGGCAACCCGGTCATCGCCAAACCGGCAGAGCAAACGCCGCTCATCGCCACCGAAGCCGTGCGTCTGATGCAAGCCGCCGGGATTCCGGCCGGTGCGCTGCAATTGCTCCCGGGTACGGGCGAGACGGTCGGCGCGGCGCTGGTCGCCGACGCGCGCACCAAGGCGGTCATGTTCACCGGTTCGACCGAAGTCGCCCGCATCATTGCGCGTACGCTGGCCGACCGGCTGGACGCCAACGGGCGTCCGATTCCGCTCATCGCCGAGACCGGCGGTCAGAACGCCATGATCGTCGACTCGTCGGCGCTGCCCGAACAGGTCGTGTACGACGTACTCGCGTCGGCCTTCGATTCCGCCGGTCAGCGTTGCTCGGCACTGCGCGTGTTGTGCCTGCAGGACGATATCGCCGACAAGACGCTGCACATGCTCAAGGGCGCGATGCAGGAACTCGCCATCGGCAACCCGGATCGGTTGTCCATCGACGTCGGCCCGGTCATCGACGCCGAAGCGCAGAACGGCATCAATCGTCACATCGAGCAAATGCGCGGCAAGGGCTTCCCGGTGGAGCAACTCACGCTGCCGGACGCCGCCCGTCACGGCACCTTCGTGCCGCCGACGCTCATCGAACTGACGGACCTGAAGGCGCTGCAACGCGAAGTGTTCGGCCCGGTGCTGCACGTGATCCGCTTCAAGCGCGCGCAGCTCGACAAGCTGCTCGATCAGATCAACGGCACCGGCTATGGCCTGACGTTCGGTGTGCATACGCGTATCGACGAGACCATCGCTTACGTGACGGAGCGGGCGCATGTCGGTAACGTCTACGTGAATCGGAACGTGATCGGCGCCGTGGTCGGCGTGCAGCCGTTCGGCGGGGAGGGTCTGTCTGGGACGGGTCCGAAAGCGGGGGGGCCGATGTATCTGCCGCGCCTGCTCGCGACGCGTCCGGCGGCGCTGGCGCCGGAACTCAATCGCAACGAGGCGGCACTCTCGCCGCTCGCGAACTATCGCGACTGGCTGCGCCAGCAACCGGATAGCGCCGCCGCGATCGATCGCGTCGACCGGTATCTGGCGACATCCGCCCTCGATGCGACGGCAGTGCTGCCCGGCCCGACCGGCGAGCGCAACACTTACGGTCTCGAGCCGCGCGGCCCGGTGCTGTGCGTAGCGGCCTCGACCCTCGGCGCGCGCACGCAACTGGCTGCGGTGCTGGCCACCGGCAACAATGCCGTCTTCATGGATAGCGTCGCCGCGCGTGATCTGGTGGGCGCGTTGCCCGCGTCGCTCAAGGGTCGCGCCACGGTCCTCGCTGCAGGTGTGGACGCGGCCGCCGAGCCGTCGCTCGCTGCGGTGCTGTTCGAGGGCGACAGCGACGAGTTGCGTGCCCTGAACCGCCGCATTGCCACGCGCAACGGCCCGATCCTGTCGATGCAGGGCCTCTCGCCCGAAGCGTTGGCGGCCGGTGACGACTATGCGCTGGAGCGTCTGCTGTGCGAGCGCTCGGTGTCCGTCAATACGGCGGCAGCCGGCGGTAACGCCAACCTCATGACCATCGGCTGATTCGCGATTCGAGGTCATTCGCCGGGTTTGGCGACGTTTCCTCCCGGAATCGTCCTAAATCCGGCGGTCCCGTAGCACACGCTTCGAGGCGCATATTGCGATGGCGACGGCGCCTCCTCGGCCGAAGCGCCGAGCGCCATCGTCTCTCCTCCCTGCCCCCTCTCTGCGCTTCTCTCTCGCCCTCTCTCCTGGTTCGCTCCACGCGTCTCCCGCTCGCGCCCTTGCCGCGCTTGGACGTTGTCCGCCCCTTCAGGTGAGCGGCTCGCCTCACGTCCCGCGCGCGTTCAAGGCGTGTTAGGGACGTGTTAGGGGCGTGTTCAGCGCACATTGCGACACCTGCGCAGCATTTCTCCAATCGCCGATCCGCTGCCGCACCGCTAAATGCGTACATGCGCAATTTGAGCGATTTCGGAGTATCTTCGCGCCCTCCCCCGACATATAACGCGTCTCACCGTCATAGAGCGGTTAACCCGCGCCGGCGACATGCATCGCTGGCCATCGCGGACGTCTGCACGCGTTGCACCGCTTTCGTCATGCCGAAAGCACGCACGACGCACGAGGGCGCCGCACAAGGAGGCAACATGTCCGTATGGAACCCTACGGCGGTGTCGTTCACCGTCTACTTGCTATTGATGCTGGTCATCGGCTGGCTCGGCTACCGGCAAACCAACAATCTTTCCGACTACATTCTCGGCGGACGCCGTCTCGGCAGCTTCGTCACAGCGCTCTCCGCAGGCGCCTCCGACATGAGCGGCTGGCTGCTGCTCGGCCTGCCGGGCGCCATCTACGTGGGCGGATTGTCGGGCGTCTGGATCGCCATCGGACTGGCGCTCGGCGCGTGGGCCAACTGGCGGCTGGTGGCAGCGCGGCTGCGTGTTCACACGGAAGTCTGCGGCAACGCGCTCACCCTGCCCGAATACCTCACGCAGCGGTTCGACGACCGCAGTCACGTGTTGCGCATCGTCACGGCGCTCGTGATCCTGATCTTTTTCACCATCTATTGCGCATCGGGGGTCGTGGCGGGCGCGCGGCTGTTCGAGACGATGTTCGGTCTCGATTACCACACGGCGTTGTGGATCGGCGCAGTCGCCACCATTGCGTACGTATTCATCGGCGGATTCCTTGCCGTGAGCTGGACGGACACCGTGCAGGCCTCGCTGATGTTCGCGGCGCTGGTCGTCACGCCGATTGCCGTGATCAGCATCGACGGCGGCCCGACGACGGCGATCGATGCCGTCACCGCCCTGCACCCGGCTCACACCGACTGGTTCGGCGATCTTGCCCCGATCGGGGTACTGTCGTTGCTTGCCTGGGGTCTCGGATACTTCGGTCAGCCGCACATTCTCGTGCGCTTCATGGCCGCGCGCTCGGCAGCCGCGATTCCGCAGGCGCGCCGCATCTGCATGTCGTGGATGGTGCTGTGCCTGACCGGTGCAGTCGCTGTCGGATTCTTCGGACTGGCGTACTACAGCGCACGGCCTGAGTTGGGCGCGGGCGTCAATGCCAATTCGGAGACGATCTTCATTGCGCTCACCACACAACTCTTCACGCCCTGGCTCGCCGGTGTTTTGCTCGCCGCCATTCTCGCGGCCGTGATGAGCACGCTGTCGTGCCAGTTGCTCGTGTGCTCCAGCGCGTTGACCGAAGACCTCTACAAGACGTTCGCTCGCGGCCCGGTGAGTCAGCGTCGCCTCGTATGGATCGGTCGCGCCATGGTGCTCGCCGTGGCCGTCGTCGCCGTGCTGCTCGCCCTCGATCCGGAAAGCCGCGTGCTCGGCATGGTGAGCTATGCGTGGGCCGGGTTCGGCGCCGCTTTCGGCCCGCTGGTGCTCGCCACCTTGCTGTGGCCGCGTGTCACGCGCAACGGGGCGCTCGCCGGTATCGTGGTCGGCGCAGCCACCGTGCTGATCTGGAAGCAGTTCGGCTGGTTCGATCTGTATGAAATCGTCCCGGGCTTCGCTCTGGGCGGACTGGCGCTGTATGTCGTGAGCCGTCTGGATCGCGCGCCGAGCGCGGGAGTACTGGCCCGCTACGCCGCCGCCGAGACCCGCCTGAAGGAGATCCAGGCAGGCAAGACGCCCGGCGCCGAGGCCACCGGTGACACCGACACGCCGACGGCGCAACCTTCGCCATAAGCGAGTAGCACCTCCTATCGGAATTTCTCCCTCTTGACCGGCGCGTGCAGCCATCCAATACTGCCGCGTCGGACGCATTTTGCGTTTGAACATGATAAATGCCGCCCCGGTCAACCAGCCGGGTCCAGACGGCGTTTCAAGATAGGCGTGCTGCGGCGATCCCGCAGACACGCCACTCAACGACAAACACATGCAAGGAGAGGGTTGATGCAATCGAAGCTTACGGCTAGCGCCGTCGCAGTCGCCGGGCTGCTCGCGTTTGGCGCGGCCAACGCGCAACAGGCGCAGGAAGTGAAGCTGGGCTTTGCCGCACCGCTCACGGGCGCACAGGCCCACTACGGCAAAGACATGCAGAACGGCATTCAACTCGCCGTCGATGAGTACAACGCCACCAAGCCGACCATCGAAGGCAAGCCGGTGAAGTTCGTGTTGCAAGCCGAAGACGATCAGGCCGACCCGCGTCAGGGTTCGCTCGTCGCCCAGAAGCTGGTCGACAACGGCATCAAGGGCATGCTCGGTCACTTCAACTCGGGCACCACGATCCCGGCGTCGCGTATCTATGCACAGGCCGGCATCCCCGAAATCGCCATGGCGACGGCGCCGGAGTACACCAAGCAAGGCTTCAAGACGACCTTCCGCATGATGACGTCGGACATCCAGCAGGGTTCGGTCGTCGGCACGTTCGCCGTGAAGAAGCTGGGCTTCAAGAACATCGCCATCGTCGACGATCGCACCGCTTACGGTCAGGGTCTGGCAGACGAGTTCGAAAAGGCCGCCAAGGCCGCCGGCGGCAAGATCGTGCGTCGTGAGTTCGCCAACGACAAGGCCGTGGACTTCCGCGCCATTCTGACCAACCTCAAGCGCTCCAACCCGGATGTCGTGTTCTACGGCGGTGCCGACGCACAAGCCGGCCCGCTCGCCAAGCAGATGCGCGAACTGGGCATCAAGGCCACGCTGATGGCCGGCGAAATGGTCAAGTCGGACGCCTTCCTGAAGATCGCCGGCGACGCCGCCAACGGTTCGGTCGTCTCGCTGGCCGGTCTGCCGCTCGACAAGATGCCGGGCGGGGCTGCGTACGAGTCGCGCTACAAGGCCAAGTTCGGGGCCGCGCCGGAGACCTACTCGCCCTACGCCTATGACGGCGCCATGGCCATGATGTCGGCCATGAAGAAGGCCAACTCGACCGATCCGGCAAAGTACCTGCCGGTGCTGGCCAAGACGAGCATGCCGGGCGTCACCACGCGTGAGCTCGCCTACGACGCGGCGGGCGACCTGAAGTACGGCTCGATCACGCTGTACAAGGTGGCCGATGGCAAGTGGACCGTGCTGGAGACCGTCGGCGGCAAGTAAGCCTTCGATAGCTTCCGCAACCCTGGCACAAACGACAAAGGCCGGTGAGGTAGCTCACCGGCCTTTGCGTTTTGTGCCTCTGTTTTTGGAACCCGATCGCCACCCGGCGTTGGCGAGCCGCGCCAGCCTGACAGGCGTGACGCGACTTGCAAGGTCAGCAGGGACCGCGGTGCCGCCACATCACCATACGTCCTTGGGCAGCCGCTCGCGCAGTTCGGGCGGCATCACGTCCCGCGTGAAGACAGGTTCTGCCACCCCCGCTTTGCGCTGACGTTGGTAGTCACGCCACGCGACCAGCGCATATTTCGTCAGCAGGCCAATGGCGGTCAGGTTGATGAACGCCATCAATGCCGTGCCGACATCCGCCAGACTCCACACCAGCGGCAAGCTCGCCACCGCGCCGAGCATGACCGCCAGCAATACCAGCGCACGAAAGATGTGAAGCAACCACGGGCGCTTTGTCATGTAGTCCATGTTCACTTCGGCGTAAGCGTAGTTGCCAAGCACACTGGAATACGCGAGAACGAACACGGTAATGCCGGTGAAAACGATGGCCCAGTCGCCGAAATGCATGGTGAGCACCGCGCCCTCGGGCGTCGCGCCGGGGGTCATCTGTCCCGAGAGCAGAATCATGAACGCGGTGGCCGAACAAACGACGACCGTGTCGAAAAACACCCCCAGCATCTGCATCAGCCCTTGCTGGACCGGATGCTTCGTCGTCGCTACCGCGGCCGCATTCGGCGCACTGCCCATGCCCGCTTCGTTCGAGAACAGGCCGCGCTTCACGCCCATGAGCACCGCCTGACTCACGGCATACCCGGCGATCCCGCCTGCCGCCGGTTCCAGTCCGAAAGCGTGACGCCATATCATCGAGATCATGCCGGGGATCTGGTCCATGTGAGCGATGCAAACGAATGCGGCGAGGCTGAGATAAGCCAGCGCCATGACCGGTACGATCCATTGCGCGACCCGCGCCACGCGCCGCACACCGCCGTAGATGATCGGCGCGGTGACGATCACCAGCATGATGCCGATCCACTGACGATCCCAGCCGAACGACGCTTCGAGCGCCTCCGCAATCGAGTGCGACTGCACCGAGTTCAGGGCGAAGCCGAAGGTGTACAGCAACGCGACGGCGAACACTGCACCGAATTTGCGCGACCCGAGGCCGAGCTGAATGTAGTACGCGGGGCCTCCCCGGAACGTGTCGTCCCGATGCGCGATCTTGAAGATCTGGGCGAGCGTCGATTCGACGAACGCAGACGCCATGCCGAGCAACGCCGTCATCCACATCCAGAAAATCGCCCCCGGCCCGCCGATGGTCAGCGCCATGGCGACACCGGCGATGTTGCCGGTTCCGATGCGGCTCGCCAGCCCTGTCGCAAACGCCTGAAACGGCGAAATACCGGACGCGGCGCCGGACGTGCGCAACAACGCAACGCTATGTGCAAATGCACGACACTGAATTCCGCCGAATCGAAGTGTGAAATACAACCCGGCGCCGAGCAGGGCAATCACGAGGGGATAACCGCCCAGCACCCCGCCGATGGCGTCGACCGCCGATTTGAGCCAACTCTCCATGGATAGCGTCTCCTGTCGCAATCATCGAACCACTGACTGCCCCTCGGGAATGAGCGGCAAGGGACGGAGAATCGCAAGGATTCGGCGAATTCGACAGAAAGTCGCTGTGTTTTGCGTCTATTCCTATGCGCGCGTGACGCAAAGGAAACCGGCAAATAAAAAAGCCGCACGGCATTCGCCGGGCGGCTCAAAGACAAGGCAAGGAGACATCGGGACGTAGAGTAACCGGGGAATGTGACTGTCATATGACGCTGCGCGTTGCAGCGAGCGACGTAACGGGTCTCGGTGTCGCATGGCGGGAGAGGGTCTTGCGGGGGGACTATTTGAACGGGCAGTCCTTGAGGCATATCCTGAAACCGTGTCCGGTCAGATCGCCCCGAAAGCTGAACGAACACTGCACGGTGTAGGTCGAATCGCCCCCCGGCAAGTACCATCGAACATTGTCGGCGGCGTATCCGATGCTGGCGCGAAAGATATTCGAAGTGAACTTGCATGAAATGAGGCTCTTGGGGCGGTAGGCGATTCCCCATGCCGCGCCCATCGTGCGACGGCTTCCGGAGAATGTCGCCATGAGCACGCTGTGATTCAGATTGGGCCCATGACGCGACATGCCGAACGTGAGAAACAGACGTTGAAGTTCGTTGTTGAACCTCGCCTGCGTGTCGTCGGTGACACGAACCGGATATCGCACCGCATGATGGATGTCCGGCATCGTATTGTTATCCGTATCGTTTTGATACCAGATATCGTCCCAGCCCGCTTTCGCCGTCGGGCGCCGGTAACCGCCGTGTTCGTCGAAGGTGGGCCAGCCCCACCAGTACCAGGCGTTTTCGGTGACCGTCGGACTCCCGCTTCCCTTGGACAAGCACATCAATTCCTCGCTGCCGTCCGCCGACTGCGTGACGATGTAGTCCCCCTGCCTGTTGGCGGCCCGCATCTCCGCACCGGACGATCTCGTGTTCGTGATCGTGCACGCAAGGACTTTGGCGTCGCGATGTGACGCCACGTAAAAATACAGCGCGGACCCATGCGATACCCCGCTCGGCGTGGGTAGCAAAGAGAACGTCGACACCTTCCACTGCTCACCGATTTTGATTTCCCTGACGATCTCCTTGACGATTTCGACGGGCACTTCCTTCACGCTGCCGGGTGTGCTGGCGAGCTTCCATATCCAGTTGTTGCTGCCGGGTTTTTCTCGCTGACACGAAAGCAAGCGGCCGTCGCTGTCCCGGGCCACGCCCCAGACGTCACATGTTCGGCCTCGCACAGTCCCTTCCTTCAACTCGACGATGCCCTCCTCGGCCGTCAACGTCTTTCCCTTCACGCGGCCGGCATTCTCGATGTCCTTCTTGTTCATATCGAGCGTGCCGCCGAGCCTGGTGCTGCCCGTCACATCCAACTGGCCCACCTTGGCTTTGCTCGCGATGTCTATTTTCGGCATACGCAGTTCCCCGGTGCCCTCGATGTCCCTGGCGCCGACAAGGTCCGAACGCAGCTCAAGCTTGCCGGTAATGGTCGCGTCGCCTGCCGTCAGGCCATCTGCGGCCACCACTTTACTGGCCTTGAGTTCGCCGTTAACGGTGACGGCGCTCGCCACGACGGAATCCGCCCCAACGTTGCTCGCATCGAGCTCCCCCACACCCACAATGTTATGACGCGTCGCGGCGCGGCCATCCGTCTGTCTGAAGTTCAGCGGCCCCGTCATGCCAAGTGAGCCGTCGCGCCGAACGTACACGTCCATGGCGCTCGTCGCATATCCTCCCCGCACGGCAACGAGTCCGGCCACGGGATGCGGGTTAGGCACCGTGGCGGCACTTCCCGCCGCGTCGATAAACCGAAACGGATGACCGCTGTCGGTCGTCGACACCCCCCCCAGCACGCCAATCCGGCGCGCCGCGATCGCAGCGGCGTCCATGTCGGGGTCGGTGGAATAGCGCCGGGGCATCGGCTTGTCGATATACGTCAGCGTTTCGACGTTGCATACGGATGGACTGCCGCCGCACTCGTGGTACACCCGAATGACGTAGTCCCCGACGTTGCCCGGCGGTCGCTCGCCGATCCCGGTGGCACGGGTCGCCTTGATCAACGTACTCGCAGACAGATTCGTCAGATAGGGCTTGCCGTTCACATCCGTCGCCGCGCCGAAGTCGACACCTTGCACGGCGAACGGCTTCGTCGAATCGCGTAGCACCGCATCGATCTTGTCGTGATGTTCCACGACGAAGCTCTGGACCCGGTCGCCCATCACCTTCAGCGCTTCACCGACGCGCTCAGCCTTCTCGACGCGCAGTTGTCTCGAATAATTGAGCCCCCAAAACGAAATCAACAGACTCACGACCGCTACCGCGACCGCCGCCGAGATCAGGAACATCCCAGATTGCGCCTTCCGCATCGTCGCCCCCTTTTTCCTCGTCTTGCCTCACCGCCCTGCGCCGCATCGCGCGTGGCAGCAAAAGCATCAAAACTCGCCATTCTCGGCGGTTGCGTCAGCGAAGAGGTTGGGATTCGCCCGAGTTTGCGCAGCGGTGTTTGCGGAATCAGAAAGCGCGTGACAAAAAGCAAAAAATCCACACGGCGCGAACCGTGTGGATTCAGGGAAAGACGCAACGATCAAACGATCAGGTCATCAGCACTCGACGATATTCACCGCCAATCCGCCGCGTGCCGTTTCCTTGTACTTCGTCTTCATGTCGGCGCCGGTCTCGCGCATCGTCTTGATGACGGAGTCGAGCGACACATAGTGCGCGCCGTCGCCGCGCAGCGCCATGCGTGCGGCATTCACCGCCTTGACCGACGCCATGGCGTTGCGCTCGATGCACGGAATCTGCACGAGGCCGCCGACCGGATCGCATGTCAGACCGAGGTTGTGTTCCATGCCGATCTCGGCAGCGTTTTCCACCTGCTCGACCGTGCCGCCCAGCACCGCCGCGAGCGCACCTGCCGCCATCGAACACGCCACGCCCACTTCGCCTTGACAACCCACCTCCGCCCCGGAGATCGACGCGTTGAGCTTGTACAGAATACCGATGGCGCCTGCGGTGAGCAGGAAGTCGATCACGCCCTGCTCGTTCGCGCCATGCACGAAGCGGTCGTAATAATGCAGTACGGAGGGGATGATGCCCGCCGCACCGTTCGTCGGCGCGGTTACGACGCGTCCGCCCGCAGCGTTCTCTTCGTTGACGGCAATCGCGTAGAGGTTCACCCAGTCCATTACCGACAGCGGATCGGACAGCGTGCGCTCCGCACGTTGCGTCAGCTGACGATACAGTTCCGGCGCACGGCGGCGCACGTGCAGGGGGCCGGGCAGTTCGCCGTCGGCTTCGTCGTTGCCGATGCCGCAACCGCGTGTCACGCACGACTGCATCACGCTCCAGATATTGAGCAGGCCGCGGCGAATGTCTTCTTCCGCATGCTCGCCGTGATGCCACACGCGCTCGTTCTCCCACATCAACTGCGCAATCGTCTTGCCGCTCGCACGGCACATCTCCAGCAGTTCCTTTCCGGTGCGGAACGGATACGGCAATTGGTCGTGCGCCGAGAGCACCTGGGCGTTCGACGCCCCGGCCGTCACCACGAAGCCGCCACCGACGGACAGGTAACGCCCTTCGCGAAGCTTGTTGCCCGTCGCATCGAAGGCGTGGAATTTCATGCCGTTCGGATGCTCGGCCATCGCCTCGCGACGGTAGAACACCATGTGCTCCTTCTCGATGAAGGGCACTTCGTGCTTGCCGAGCACCGACAGCACCTTGTCCTTGCGCATCGTCGCGAGACGTGCGCCGATCGTCGACGGATCGACCGTATCCGGCGCCTCGCCCATGAAACCGAGCAGCACGCCCTTGTCGGTGCCGTGTCCCTTGCCCGTGGCGCCCAGCGAGCCGTACAACTCGGCGCGCAGCGTCGCCACCTGCGGCAGCAGCCCGTCGCGATCCAATCCCTGCACGAACATCAGCGCTGCACGCATTGGCCCCACGGTATGCGAACTCGACGGTCCGATACCGATCTTGAACAAATCGAAAACTGAAACGGCCATGGCACTTTCCTGAAGTTCTGAAACGTATTTGTGACGTATCGAATGCGACCGATCCGGCGCATTCGCGTGACATCCATAGAGACAAAAAGGGGCCAGCAATGTTTCTGCCGGCCCCCGTTTGCCAAGACTTCGCGACGCTGGTTACTCGTAGTCGCTCATCGGCACACAGGCGCAGAACAGGTTCCGGTCGCCGTAGACGTTATCGGCACGTCCGACCGGCGGCCAGTACTTGCGCTCGCGCAGGGCCTTGACGGGATAGGCCGCCTGGCTGCGTGCGTAAGCGTGCGTCCATTCGTCGGCCGTCACGACGTCGGCCGTGTGCGGCGCGTGCTTGAGCGGGTTGTCTTCACGATCGGCACGGCCCTCTTCGACCGCACGGATTTCTTCGCGGATCGTGACCATCGCTTCAATGAAGCGGTCCAGTTCGTGCTTCGACTCCGACTCGGTCGGCTCGACCATCAGCGTGCCCGGCACCGGGAAGCTCATCGTCGGCGCGTGGAAGCCGAAATCCATCAGGCGCTTGGCGACGTCGTCGACCGTAATGCCACTGGTGTCCTTGAGCGGACGCAGGTCCAGAATGCACTCGTGCGCGACCAGCCCGCCCGGGCCCGTGTAGAGCACCGGATAATGCGGCGCGAGCTTCTTGGCGAGGTAGTTGGCATTCAGGATCGCGGTCTCGGTCGCCGCCGTCAGGCCCTGCGCGCCCATCATGGCGACGTACATCCACGAGATCGGCAGAATCGACGCCGAACCGTACGGCGCGGCCGAGACGGCGCCGATGCCGTCGCCTTCGTTACCCGTGCGCGAATAACCGGTCGAGCGCTGGTTCGGCAGGAATTGCGCGAGGTGCGCGCCCACCGCCACCGGACCGACGCCCGGGCCGCCACCGCCGTGCGGAATGCAGAACGTCTTGTGCAAGTTCAGGTGCGAGACGTCGCCGCCGAACTCGCCCGGTGCGCACAGGCCGACCATGGCATTCATGTTCGCGCCATCGACATACACCTGACCGCCGTTCGCATGCACGATCTCGCAGATTTGACGCGCCCCCGCTTCGAACACGCCGTGCGTGGACGGGTAGGTCATCATGATCGCAGCCAGACGGTCGCGATGCTGCTCGGCCTTCGCTTGCAGGTCGGCCAGATCGACGTTGCCGTTGGCGTCGCAGGCGACGACGACGACCTGCATGCCGGCCATCTGCGCCGATGCGGGGTTCGTGCCGTGCGCCGAGGCCGGAATCAGGCAGATGTCACGGTGCGCTTCGCCGCGCGAGGCGTGATACGCCTGAATGATCAGCAGACCGGCGTACTCGCCCTGCGAACCGGCGTTCGGTTGCAACGACACGGCGGCGTAGCCGGTGGCCGCCACAAGCATCTGTTCCAGCTGGTCGATCATCGTGCGATAACCCACGGTCTGCTCCGTTGGCGCGAACGGGTGGATCTGACCGAATTCCGGCCACGTGACCGGCAGCATTTCCGACGTGGCATTGAGCTTCATCGTGCACGAGCCCAGCGGGATCATCGTGCGATCGAGCGCCAGATCCTTGTCGGACAGACTGCGCAGATAGCGCAGCATTTCGTGCTCGGAGTGGTAGCGGTTGAACACCGGGTGCGTGAGGTACGCGCTCTGGCGCGCGAGCGCCGCCGGGAAACCGTTCGAGACGGTGGCCTCGATCGCGTCGAAGTCGAGCGATACGGCGCTCTTGCCCAGGCCCTCGGCGACGACTTCCCAAAGCGCGATCACATCGTCGCGCGTGCTGGTCTCGTCGAGCGACATGCCCACGGTGTCGGCGTCTTCACGACGCAGGTTGAAGCGGCGCGCGGCAGCCACGGTGTGCACGGCGTCGGCACGGCCGGCGACGGGCACCGTCAGCGTATCGAAGAAGGTGGCGTTGCGCGGTGCGGCGCCCAGGGCGGCAAGACCGGCGGCCAGCACGGCCGTGAGACGGTGCACTCGCTCGGCGATGACGCGCAGCCCCTGCGGGCCGTGATACGCGGCGTACATGCTGGCCATAATGGCGAGCAGCGCCTGCGCGGTGCAGATGTTCGAGGTCGCCTTCTCGCGACGGATGTGCTGTTCGCGCGTTTGCAGCGCCAGACGCAGCGCCGGCTTGCCCTGCGAGTCGACCGACACGCCGACCAGGCGGCCCGGCATCGAACGCTTGAGTTCGTCGCGCGTGGCCAGATAAGCCGCGTGCGGACCGCCGAAGCCCATCGGCACGCCGAAGCGCTGGCTGTTGCCGACGGCCACGTCCGCGCCCCACTCGCCCGGCGGCGTGAGCAGCGTGAGCGAGAGCAGATCGGCGGCGGCAATCAGCATGCCGCCCTTGGCGTGGATCGCGTCCGCCAGTGCACGGTAGTCGCGCACATCGCCGCCCACGCCCGGGTATTGCACCAGCACGCCAAACGCATCGACTTCGGCGGCAGCGGCCACAGGGCCGACCTGCACTTCGATGCCCAGCGGTTTGGCACGCGTTTGCACCACCTCGATGGTCTGCGGCAGCACGTCGTCAGCCACGAAGAACGTGTTCGACTTCGACTTGCCGGTGCGCTTGACCAGCGTCATCGCTTCGGCAGCGGCGGTCGCCTCGTCGAGCATCGACGCGTTGGCGATCGCCAGCCCCGTCATGTCGATGATCATCTGCTGGTAGTTGAGCAGCGCTTCGAGTCGGCCCTGCGAAATTTCCGGCTGGTACGGCGTGTAGGCCGTGTACCAGGCGGGGTTCTCGAGCACGTTGCGCAGAATTACGCCGGGCGTGAACGTATTGAAGTAGCCCTGACCGATGAACGACTTGAATACCTGATTCTGGTCGGCGAGCGCGCGCAGTTGGGCCAGCGCCTGCGATTCGGTCTTGGCCGCGGCGAACTGGCCGAGCGACGCGGCAAACTGCTCGCCGTTACGGCGGATCGAGGCGGGCACGACGGCGTCGATCAGCGCGGCGCGCGAGGCGTAGCCAAGCTCGGAGAGCATGGCCTGTTGTTCGGGGGTGTCCGGGCCGATGTGGCGCGCGGAGAAGTTCTCGCGCTGCTCCAGCTCGGCGAGCGAGCGGCGCGGGGCTTGCAGGTCAGTCAAGGCATTCATGGGTCAGATCTCTCGTTCGTTCACGGCAAGTGACGGCGGGGGAGGTACGGCTCCCCGGCGCGCACAAGGTCGCCCCGGGGGCACACGACGCCGTGAGGACCGAAGCCCTCGCGACGTCGCACATCGGCGTCAGGCGCCGATCTTCGTCGCGTATCCCGCGGCGTCGAGCAGCTTGTCCAGCTCAGCCGTGTTCGACGGCTTCACGCGGAACAACCAGTTGCCGTACGCATCGCCGTTGATCAGGTCCGGCGAGCCCGGCACTTCTTCGTTGACCTCGATGATTTCGCCGCTGACCGGCGAGTGCACGTCAGCCGCCGCCTTGACCGACTCGATCACGGTCGACGCTTCGTCGGCCGCCACCGTGCGGCCGACGTCCGGCAGCTCCACGAACACGATGTCGCCCAGGGATTCCTGTGCGAAGTCGGTAATGCCGACCGTCACGGTGCCATCGGCTTCGAGGCGGGCCCATTCGTCGGACTGGGTGTACTTCAGGTTATCGGGGATGTTCGCCATGTTGACGCTCCGGGATTCAGTGTTTGGGGTATTCGGTTTTCGGTAATTCGTGTCGCCGCACCGTGGCGCCGATCTCAGGCCACCACGGCCTTGCCGTGACGCACGAACGGTAATTTGACCACACGTGCGGGCAATTGCTTGTCGCGAATTTGCACATGGACGATGGCGCCGTCCGGCACGCCCTTGGGCAAACGGGCGAAAGCGATGGATTGCTGGAGGCTCGGGCTGAACGTTCCGCTGGTGATTTCGCCGTCGCCCGCGTCCGTCACCACGACCTGATGCGCGCGCAGCACGCCGCCCTTGCCGTCGAGCACGAGACCGGCGAAGCGCCACGTCTGGCCGCGCGAGAGCAGCGAATCCTTGCCGACGAACGTGCGATCGCTGTCCTTCTCGACAGTCCAGCCCAGGCCGGCGTCGAGCGGCGATACGTCGTCGTCCATGTCCTGCCCGTAGAGATTCATGCCCGCTTCCAGGCGCAGCGTGTCACGCGCGCCCAGACCGGCCGGACGCACGCCGACCGCGGCCAGTGCGCTCCAGAGCGCCACCACGTGGTCGGCGTTCACGATAACTTCGAAGCCGTCTTCGCCCGTGTAACCGGTGCGCGCAATCATCAGCTCGCCGAAGGGGGTGTCCTTGGCGAACGCAGCATTGAACGGCTTGAGCGCAACGCTCGCCGCCTGCGCACCCGGCACCGCCTGCCACACCTTGGTGCGTGCGTTCGGGCCCTGCACGGCGACGATCGACAGATCGCGACGCGGCGTGATCGTCAGGCTGTAGTCGCCGTGCGCGTTGAGCTGACCGATCCACGCCAGATCCTTGTCGGCGGTACCGGCGTTCACGACGATGCGGAACCAGTCTTCGGCGATGAAGTAGATGATGAGGTCGTCGATCACACCGCCGCCCGGGTTGAGCATGCAGGTGTAGAGCGCCTTGCCCGGGGTTTGGAGCTTGTCGACGTTGTTCGCGACGGCGAAGCGCAGGAATTCGCGGCAGCTCGGACCGTGCAGGTCGACCACACACATGTGCGAGACGTCGAACATGCCGGCGTCGGTGCGAACGGCGTTGTGCTCTTCGATCTGGGAGCCGTAGTTCACGGGCATGTCCCAGCCGCCGAAATCGACCATGCGAGCGCCGGCGGCGCGGTGCGTATCGTTGAGCGGAGTGCGTTTGAGTTCGGTCATCGGGGCATCTGGCCGTCAGGCGTCAAGGTTCGTGAATTCCGGACGACGTCGCCGCATCGCGTGCGCTGTGTCCGAAAATGCAAAAAGGGGTCATCTCGACGACCGGCACTTGGCGCATGCGGCACGTGCTGATGCACTTGCCCGGCGCAATGCCAGTTGGCGAGATGACCCCTCTGTCCTTGGTACCTGAGAGATTGCCCGGTACGTGGTGACCGGCCCCTTCGGTGGGCTGCCCGCGCGCCTTGCACGCTGCAACCGCTCTCCAGAGATCGAAGGCAATGCCTTCGGCGCGGACGGTCCTTGATGCCTGAGAGTTTGTGGGTATTACCCCTTCGGCGGCGCCGGCATGTGCTTCCCGGTGCGCTCTCCCGACCACGCTCGCGCACTTTACGGGGAAAGCCGGGGGCTGTCAATTTGACGTAAATCCGGCTCGTTTTTCGATATCGGCCGCACGCCGCTCAGTCCCTTGGCGCCTTAGCGCGACTCCCCCGGATTCGTGCCCGCCGGACACCCGTCCTTGCCCCATCTTCCGTTGCACACGGCCCAGATACAGCGCTGCTTCGGTATCACTTCGAACCAGCGATAGCGCTCGCACTGAGCGAGCGCCGCCGCAATCGTGGTGGCCGCCGCCGGCGAGGACGCCACCGGCGCAGACCCCGGGTGCTGCGGCGCCTCCCCGGCCGCAAGCGGGCCGATGTCGTTGCCATCGTAATGCGCGGGCAGATCGGCGTTGGCGCTCGGGCGCGTCGCCCCGCCGTTGGCCGCCGCGCTGCCTTGCCGACTGAGTAGTTGCATCATTTCGTCCGGCGCGGCCTTTGTCGTCGCCTGCGTAGTGGAGGAGGTCGGAGCCGATGAAGAAGACGGCAGCGTCGTCGCGGCAGCGGTCAGCGCCGCCGTTGCGGCCGACGCGCTCAGCGGTGCAGGGACCGGGTTCGTGGTGGCGGCGATTTCGGCGGCTGCACCGGACGCCGCAGCGTCCACCGCCGCGAGCGCCTGTGCCCGTGCAAGCGCGGCCGACGCCTCATTGGCGGGATTGGCCGCCGTCGATGGCGTCGATGCCAGCGGGAGACTGTTGCCGGCGTTAAAGGGCGTGACGGCAAGACCGCCAGGCGGCTTGGGCACCGGATCGACGTACGGCGCGCGCAGATTCCACCAGATGCCGAGCAGGGCAATGGCGGCGAACAACGCCGTGCCGATCACCAGCGCACTGTTGAGCCACCCGGGCTCGCCCCTGCGCTCACGTCGTGCGCGCTTTCCCGACGACGACGTCGTATTGGACGAAGGTGTCCCGAGCCCAGCGGCTGCGCCGTCGGCATTGGCCACGCCGGGGTCCGATGCGGCGGCAGGGGTGGCCGCCATGGCCGCCGTAGCGGCCGTAGCGGCCGTAGCGGCCAGCGCGTCATCCCGGAAACCCGGTTCGGCATCCGCGAGGGGCGCCCCGCACTTCACACAGCGCAGAGCACGCGTCGCATTGTTCGTCCCACAGGTTGGACATTGCACGGCGACCTCACCACGATGGCAATGTTTTTCATTATAGGCACCCGCTCGATGTCGACGCCAGCGTGTCCCCGCCCATGCGGGGCGACGCGTCGCGTCGACCCCACAGTGTGTGCCGCAGGCGTTGGCAACGCCCTCGGGGTGTCACGGCCCCGCGCCTCGTGCGTGATAGACTTGCCCACCACCCGACGCATGCGCCCTCGCGCTCAACGCATCGACCGGGCGAATGGCAACCCCTTCCGACAGGCGGCACGCGGCCATTGCTTTCGTCTTCACTCTTCATCCCCATCGCTTCACACCATGTCGTCCTTCCCGCTCAATCCTGCCCAGAACGAAGCCACGCATTATTTCGATGGCCCCTGTCTCGTGCTGGCCGGTGCGGGCAGCGGCAAGACGCGCGTCATTACGCAGAAGATCGCATGGCTCATCGAGGCGAAGGGTTTCGAGCCGAAACATATCGCGGCGGTGACCTTCACCAACAAGGCCGCTGCCGAAATGCGCGAGCGGGTGGCCAAGCAGCTCGAAGGCAAAACGCTGACCACGCCCGGCAAGGAAGGCCGCAAGGTCCCCGTCAATCAGCTCACGATCTGTACCTTCCACTCGCTTGGCGTGCAGATTCTTCGGCGCGAGGCGGAGAACGTCGGCCTCAAGCCGCAATTCTCGATTCTCGATGCCGACGACTGCTTCGGCCTGATTCAGGAACAGCTCGGCACGACCGACAAGGCGATGATTCGCGGCGTGCAAACGGCCATCTCGCTCTGGAAGAACGGTCTGGTCACGCCCGAAGTGGCGCTGGCCGCCGCTGAAACCGCCGACGAGCATCAGGCCGCCGTCGTCTATCGCAATTACATGGCGACGTTGCAGGCCTATCAGGCTGTCGATTTCGACGATCTGATCCGTCTGCCGGCAGAGCTCTTCGAGCGCGACGAGGAAGTGCGCGACCGCTGGCAGAACAAGTTGCGCTATCTGCTCATTGACGAGTATCAGGACACCAACACCTGCCAGTACCTCCTGCTCAAGCTGCTTGCGGGCCCGCGCGCCGCCTTCACGGCGGTGGGCGACGACGATCAGGCGATCTACGGATGGCGTGGCGCGACGCTGGAAAACCTCAAGCAATTGCAGGTCGACTTCCCGACGCTCAAGGTCATCAAGCTCGAACAGAACTACCGCTCGACGTCGCGCATTCTGACAGCGGCAAACAACGTCATCGCCAAGAATCCGAAAATCTTCGAGAAGAAGCTGTGGAGCGAACACGGTCTCGGCGATCCGATCACGGTGACCGCCATGAACGACGAAGAGCACGAGGCCGAGTCCGTCGTCTTCCGTCTGTCCGCGCACAAGTTCGAGCGCCGCGCGGAATTTCGCGACTACGCGATCCTGTATCGCGGCAACCATCAGGCGCGCATCTTCGAACAGGTGCTGCGTCGAGAACGCATTCCTTATGTGCTCTCCGGTGGCCAGTCCTTCTTCGACAAGGCGGAAATCAAGGACCTTTGCGCCTATCTGCGCCTGCTTGCCAACCCCGACGACGATCCCGCCTTCATTCGCGCGGTCACCACGCCGCGACGCGGGGTGGGCAGCACCACGCTCGAAGTGCTGGGCAGCTTTGCGGGGCAGGCCAAGGTGTCGCTTTTCGAGGCGGTCTACATGGGCGCGGTCGAAGCCCGCTTGCAACCGCGTCAGCTGGACCCGCTGCGCGCGTTCTGCGACTTCATCCAGCGCATTGCGGCGCGCGCGGCGCGCGACCCCGCCAACGAGGTCATCGACGATCTCATGGAAGGCATCCACTACGAAGCCTATCTGTACGACACGTTCGACGAGCGTCAGGCGCAATCGCGCTGGACCACCGTGCTGGAATTTCTCGAATGGATGAAGCGCAAGGGCACGCGCAGCGAGGTGTCCGCCACGGCCGAGGGCCTCGATTCGCTCGACGCGCAGGACGACGATGCCAAGAGTCTGATGGAACTGACGCAGACCATCGCGCTGATGTCGATGCTCGAAGGTCGCGACGGCGACGACCCCGACGCCGTGCGGCTGTCGACACTGCACGCGTCCAAGGGACTGGAATATCCGCACGTGTTTCTCGTCGGCGTGGAAGAAGGCATCCTGCCGCACATCCGCGAAGACGAGGAAGTTACCGCCGAGAAGATCGAGGAAGAACGTCGCCTGATGTATGTGGGCATCACGCGCGCGCAGCGAACGCTGCAATTGTCGTGGTGCAAAAAGCGTAAGCGCGCACGGGAAACCTATTCGTGCGAAGTGTCGCGTTTCGTGCCGGAGATGCAACTCGACGAAGCGCCGCCTCCGCCGCCCGAAGACGCCCCCATGTCGCCCAAGGACCGGCTCGCCAGCCTCAAGGCGATGCTCGCCGGCGGCGCGAACAAGACGCCGGGCGCATCTGGCGCCTAATGATCTGGCGCCTGAAACGAAGAGCCCCCGCGGGCGGGGGCTGGTCTGAGGAACGGCGACGTCCTTACCGGGGCTGTCGGCGGCGGCAGGCTCGCCGGGAAGCCAATGCTGGCTTGCTGCTCGAACTGCTACTTGCCACTACCCGAAGACGTCTGGTCACATGCGGCGGCCGGGCTCGACGCCACGACGACTCCCGCCAGACCGGTCAAACAAAGCAGGACTGCAACCATCAATTTCCGCATAGGCTCGCCTCCTCTCGTCAGGTGGAATCAGGTGAGGTTTCACTATAGAACCCCATCCTTTCGAAGACAAAGATATCTTGACCATCGCTGCTGCGCGGGCGATAGTCGGTAAAAAATGGGCGAAACAATACGTGAAATGCGTTGATTTCGGTCCAATGCCCACACCCTCCTGCAACGTCAGGCGTCATCTCCGACGCACACCGCAGCGACGCGTGTGCGGCACCGGCCTCAAGTCTTTGTGGAGCGTGGTGCGTGAGACTGCATATCCTGTCCGACCTGCATTTGTCCGTGGCCCCGCTGGCCATTCCCGACGTGGACGCCGATGTCACGATTCTTGCCGGCGACATCGGCCGTCCGGCTCAGGCCATCGAATGGGCGAAGCAATTGCCGCGCCCGGTCATTTATGTCCCCGGCAACCACGAGTTTTACGGCGCGACGCTTGCCGGCACACTGGCCGAATTGCGACGCCTCACCGCCGGTAGCAACGTCCATCTGCTGGAGCGCGGCGCCGCGGTGATCGGCGGCGTGCGCTTCGTCGGCACCACCTTGTGGAGCGACTTCGCGTTGTACGACGCCGAAGGCAAGCATGACGCAGTGATCGAGGAATCGCAGAAGTTCGTTCGGGACTTCACGCGCATACGCGTCGGGGACCCCGCCGCCCCCTGGTCGGATTTGCCGTTCTTCACGCCCAACGATTGCGCCGCGCTGTGTCGCGAGAACGTGGCCTGGCTCGCGCGCGTGCTCGCCACGCCGCACGACGGCCCGACTGTCGTCGTCACTCATCACGCGCCGACACCGCAGAGCATTCATCCGCGCTTTGCGGGCTCGCTCGTCAATCCGGCGTTCATTTCGGATTTGACCTCGCTCATCGAGCCGTCGGACGCCGCGTTGTGGGTCCATGGCCATACGCACGATTCGTTCGACTATCGCGTCGGGCACACGCGGGTGCTGTGCAATCCGCGCGGCTACTGTTTCGAGGGGCGGGTCGAGAACCCGGCGTTCGATCCGCAGAAGGTGGTGAAGGTGTGATCCCCTCGTCGCCATCGGCAGGACGAAATGGCCGAGCGCAGCGGCCGAGAGCAGAAAGCAAAATCCCCGCCGAAGCGGGGATTTTTTCATGGGAGCGTCCGAGCGTGCGAGGCGCTTACTTGGCCGCGCTCACCATATAGTCGACGGCGGCCTTGACGTCGTCGTCCGACGCGTTGGCGGCTCCGCCCTTCGGCGGCATGGCGTTCAGCCCCTTGATGGCGGCATTGTGCAGCGTGTCGATGCCCGTGGCAATGCGCGGCGCCCATGCCGCCTTGTCGCCGAACTTCGGTGCGTTCATCACGCCGCTGGCGTGGCAAGCCATGCAGACGGTGTCGTAGAGCTTCTTGCCTGCCTCAAGGTTACCGCCGGCGCTGGCGGCAGCCGGTGCGGCGGTCTTGAGCGAGGCCATGGCCGCCGCCGCTGCGGCAGCGCTTCCGGCGTCGGCGCCCGACGCGGCAGCCGGCGCAGACGCCGGGGCGGCAGCACCCGCGGCCGGCTTCGCCGGTTCGGCTGGCTCTTGCAGCTTGCCGCCCGAGGCGTTGGCCATGTAGACGATGGCGCGACCGATTTCGTAATCCGTCACATCGTCGGGGCTGGTGCCGCCGCGTGCGGGCATGGCGCCCTTGCCGGCCAGCGCGATCTTGAGCATTTCGTCGTAACCGGGTTTGATGCGCGGCGCCCAGTCTTCCGTCGAGCCGAGCTTCGGCGCGCCTGCGGCGCCGGACGCGTGGCAAGCTGCGCAAACGGCCTTGTAGAGTTGTTCGCCGGTCTGGTAGACACGCGGCGCGTTGGCGTCCTTGACCTCGACGTGCGCCACGGGCGCAATGCGCTCGGCGATGGCTTTTTCGGTCATGGCGGAACTGCCCGCACCGGTCAGGGCATTGTTGCCCACATAGTTGACCAGCAAGACGATGATGACGATGGGAACGAGGAAGCCGGCAATGACGGCGGCGATGAGCTGCTTGGGTGTTTTGATCAGGGACTCGTGCTCGTTATGTGCTTCACTCATGCGGATCTCTCAATAGTTTTTGTGGAAACCGAGTGCATCACACCGGATAGCCCGCACCAGAAGCTGGCATGATCCAGTCAAAATAACGAACCATTGTAGCAACAAACCTTCAGGCGATGACACGCCAAGGCAGTGCGCAGACGCCGCAAAAAGTCCCGTATTTTCCCTAACTTACGCGAAAGGCAAAGCGGTGTTCCGCGTGCTTCGTGCGCAAAGTGCGGACGCACTGCATGCACGTCAATTCCGCGCGGGACGGGCGTCCGGCAGCGAATTGCCGCATTGTGGGGCGCGCGAATGCACGGGGCATGGACGCCACGCGGCAAAACCGCTATGCTTCTACCTCTTTGCCTGCCGGTCGCGCGCTCGCGCATTCTTCTTTACCGGTGGTCAGCACAGCGCCCGTAGCTCAGGGGATAGAGTATCGGCCTCCGAAGCCGAGGGTCACTGGTTCGATTCCAGTCGGGCGCGCCAATTGCAATCAGCACCGTTCACGCCGCGTCGCCCTCCGTCGGCACAGCATCCCCCCGGTTTTCGCCGTTCCGTTTCCCTTCGGTCCCGCTTCCTTTTTCCCGTTTTCCCGCCGGTCCGGGCCATTGGGCGAATCTCGAAGGTCGACCCGCCCCTTGGGTGCCACGATTTGCCGACAGGTCGGTGGTCCGGCGATTCGATTCGTTGGGGACGAAACTGATGAGATGCGGCGCGCCATCCGCTGTGTCGGAGCGTGAAACATGTGTATCAACGGACACTCTCACAGCACGGATGCGTCGCGCCACTGGCTGCCGTATCAGCCCCCGTCGGAACTTCGGCCTCCGTCTCCCGTGCCGCCCCCCGACAACTGTCTTGCCGCGCAGGCGATGGCACTGGACCTGAGCGTCGCCCGGCAAGCGCCCGTCTCGGACTTCGCGCTGACGCAAACGACGCCGAACGCGCATCCTGACTGGCAGCCCGGCAGGCCGGTGCCGCACTTGTCGCCCCCGAACGTGTCGACGTTGCGTGCACATGCGTTGTCAGCCAAGGCAGCGACCCAAAGCGTGTCGAGTCAACACATCCACCGTCCCAACGCGGGACACTTCAAGATCCGAATCGCCAGACAACTTCGCCTGCAGCACCCGTGGTACGACGAAGCGGCGATCGCGCAGGCGTCGGGGGCCTCGCTGTCGCAGATCAGACACGACCGCATCGGGCCGATACCGCAGGCGATCGCCTGCATTCTTAACGACTTGCCGCGGGAAAAGGGCGAGTTCACCCCTGCTTACCGACGCCGAATCCTTCAGGCATACCCATCGCTATCCACTCGGGAACGTACGTACGTCCAGCATTCGAGCCTGCGATGCAGAATTCCGCGCATCGGAAGCGACAACCAATATGGCCCGTTGCTCGATATCGCCCGAAGCCGCCCCCCGCACCGGGGGGAAAGCACCATGGCGTACGCACGTCGCCTTCACGCGCTGTACCCCGCCCTTTCGACGAACGCCCTCGCCAGACTGTCGGGCGCCAGACTGGACGTTCTGCGTACGGATACGGACTTCGTGGAATTGCCCGCGAAGTTGAAGGAGATTCTCGCGCTCGCCCCCGCCGAGCGTTTCACGACCAAGACGCAACATGCCATTTACCTGTTGCGATGGCCCGAGCTCACGGCGAAGGACATCGCCCTGCTGTCTCGCATGAAGCCATCGAACGTGAACGTCTATGTCATGCCGCATCGGCATCGGCTTTACGCCAGCCTGGTCTCGCCGTCCCGTCCCGGCGACGTCAAAAAACGACCAGCCGATCCACCAGTTGCGCCATCCGCGAATTCGACGCCGCCCACGATTGCACGGTCGACGACCGCCCGTCGAAGTACACCGTATTGATAACGGCCCCGTTCTGACTGAGCGTGAGCGTGGCGTACGCCAGATACTCGCTTGGCGAGTTTCCCCAAAGCGAATTGCGCCACGCGCGCCGCACCGTGTAATTGAGGACGACACAGCCCGTTGGCCAGGTGCCAGGGCTGTAGATCGTGCTGACGATGCCATACGCCCGCAGCCGACCCTGAATCGCGGGTAACAGATCGGAAATGCCGTCCGGCGAGAGTTCGATGCACATGCCGCGCGAGAGCAGTTCGGGCGCAGCCGGCTGCGTGGGCGGCGCCACCGACGGCAACTGATCGGAGAGTACTACGCCGGTGGACACCATCGTGGCCGCCACCTGCGCCGCGATCACAGGTGCGGGCGTCGCAAAGAAACAACCGCCCAGACTCATGCTGGCCGTCGCTGCCAGCGCCAGCACCGTCGCGAGGCGCTTCATCAGAAGGGCGACACGTCGAGCAGAATCGATTGCAACCAACCGCCGCTGGCGCCGCTGGCGACCTGGCCGTCGTCCACACGCGCGACCCTGGCCTGTCCGACCTTGCTCGAGGCCACCACGTTGGCCGGAGAAATATCGAATTTATTCACCACGCCGGTGAAGCGGAACGTCTCCATGTTGCGTCCCTGCATGACCTGCTTTTCACCGCCCACCACATAGGCGCCGTTGGGCAACACCTCCACGATGGCCACAGCGATGGTGCCGGTCAGCGCCGAGCTCGACGTATTGCTGCCATTTCCCTTGAAACTGCTGGCCTGCTGACCGATGTTGAACCACCGCTCCAGCACCGAATCGGCCCCGTCGGCCTTGGCGCTCTTGGCCGTCGCGCTCGCATTGCGCGTGGTATCGCTCTGCGATTTGCTCGCGCCGGTCGAATTCTCGGACACGGCGATCGTCAGCAGGTCGCCGACACGGTGCGCCACCGGCGTCTCGAACCAGTTCGTCGCCGTCGTCGGCTGATAGATGGATCCTGCGGTCTGCACGTTCGCCACGCGCGGCATCGGCATCACGGCCATGGGCGTTGTCGTCACCTGGGCACTGGAACACCCGCCCAGCGCGCCGCCCGTCATGGTGAGCACCGCAAACATTGCCGCCCGCGCCGGTGCGCGCCGCAGAACACGCGCAGCCATGTGCGCCAGCATCGAGAGTTTCGACATGGTGAGGCGCCCCCGCGCCGTTCCCGGATACCGCATCCGGATGTCTTTCGAGAATGAGAGAAACGATGGGCGGCGATACCGCCCGAAAACACGACGACGACGGCGCGGCTACCGCCCTCGAGAGGCATAGTAAGAAGCGCCGGTGGAGCCACTGCGCACAAATAGAGGAAAATTTGTGGAGGCCCGACGCGCCGCCCGCCGAAGCTGAGAGAATGGCGCGCCGACCCGGGCCAGGCCGCCTTCGCGCCAGACTGGGTCGAGTCATTTCGCTCGCGTGGCTTTGTCCCCGTCGAGCCGGTTCTCCCATCCATTGAGTCGGACGCACGCAACGCATGAACTCAGGCATCGCCCGCAAGCTGTTCCTCGCGATCTTCGCGACGGGTCTCGTCACGATGGCGGCCACCACGGTCGTCGTGCGCGCGGCCGTGAGCGGGCATGACTGGCTGCGTGGCGACAACCTGATGTATCTGGCGATCCTCGGCGTCGCGTTGCTGGGCGCCATCGCGTTGCGCGTCGCGCAGCGCCTGCTCGTGCCCGTCACCCCCTTGCTCGACGCCACGCACCGCATGGCCACGGGCGACTACAGCGTACGCGTGCCCACCGCCGGCGCCGACGAGCTTGCCCGGCTGGCCGTCGACCTGAACCGGCTGGCCGACACGCTGGCGCAAAACGACCGCTTGCGTCGCAACCTGCTCGCCGACATCTCGCACGAGCTGCGCACGCCGCTCTCGATCCTGCGGGGTGAAATCGAAGCGATGGAGGACGGCGTGCGACCGCTCACGCAGGACGCGCTCGCCTCGCTGCGCGTGGAAATCTCCCAGCTATCGAAGCTGATCGACGATCTGTACGAGTTGTCGCTCTCGGATGTGGGCGCGCTTACCTACGAATTTGCGCCGGTCGACATGACCGAACGTGTGGCGACCTCCGTGAGCGCGTTTCGCGACTGGTTCGACGCGAAGGGCATTTCGCTGAACGTCCATCTGCCTGACGAGACGCTCGTCGTCGACGGCGACCTGCACCGTCTCACCCAACTGATCGGCAACCTGCTTGAGAATTCGTTGCGCTACACCGACGGCGGTGGCGCGGTTAGCGTTTATCTGTCGGCAACTGACGCGCATTTGCGTCTCGAAATCGAAGACTCCGAGCCCGGCGTGCCGAACGACGCGCTGCCCCGCCTGTTCGAGCGACTCTTCCGTGTGGAGGCCTCGCGCAGTCGGCGCAGCGGCGGCGCCGGCCTTGGACTGGCGCTGTGCAAACACATCGTGGAAGCGCACGGCGGCCAGATCGTCGCGCGGCATTCGCCGCTGGGGGGGCTGGCGCTGTCGATCACGCTGCCGCGTCAGAACGAGGCCGCCCTCATCTCCCCTTCATCGGTCTGTGCACTGAGCGCGGCCACCGCGTGCTTCGGCACGCAAACCCTGACGACCCTGAGTTGAGCTCACCCGCCATGCACACGCATTCGTCGACATCCTCGCAGAGCATTTCGTCCACACTTGCGCTTCCCTCTTCTCCGGCGGGCGTCGCGGCGCCGCCCACTGCGGCAACGCTCGCCGACAGCGCCCCGATCCTGATCGTCGAAGACGAACCGAAGCTCGCGGCATTGCTCGCCGAGTACCTTCGTGTGGCCGGCATGCCCTGTCGGATTCTGACGGACGGACGGGACGTGCTGCCCGCCGTGCGCGTCACCGAGCCACGACTGGTGCTGCTCGATCTGATGTTGCCGGGTATGGACGGCCTGGAGGTGTGCCGCGCAGTGCGCGAGGTCTCCGAGGTGCCCATCGTGATGCTCACCGCCCGCGCGGCCGAGACCGACCGCCTGCTGGGGCTCGAACTGGGCGCCGACGACTATATCTGCAAGCCTTTCAGCCCGCGGGAAGTTGTGGCGCGCGTCAAGGCCATTCTGCGTCGGGTGCGGGGCAACGCCGTGCTGGCCGGCGCCGCCGCGAGCAGCACCGCGCCGCAAACGCCGGCGCTCGTCATCGACGCCGTGCGCCATCACGCCCGACTCGACGGACACGAACTGCCCCTTACCCCGGTCGAATTACGCCTGCTCGCCACGCTGGCGAGCCATCCCGACAAGACCTTTCCACGCGCCCACCTGCTCGATCGCATGTACGACGACCATCGCGTGGTCGCGGACCGCACCGTCGACAGCCACATCAAGAATCTTCGTCGCAAGTTGCAGGCGATCCGCCCGGACGAAGAAATCGTGCGCTCGATCTACGGCGTGGGGTACCGGCTCGAATTGCGCACGGACCGTGCGGGTGCGCTCGCGACGCGACGTGACGTCGCGGCTATCGACAACCCGGGCGCGGCGATGCCAGAATAGGCGCACCCGCGCCAAAGCGGGATCCATTGAGGAGAATGTCGATGCCACGCCGCACCGCCACGCTGTCCCCGATGTTCCTGTGTTCCGAGCCATCGAAACCTGCCGGCGCAACCTCCGGCGCCACGCCCGCTTTACTTGGCAGTCCCGAGTTTGACGGCAAACCAACCGCTCGGCGGTCCCTGCACGCGCGGTGGAAAATCGCCGCCGCCACCGCCTTGCTCGGCGCCAGCGGTTTTGCGTTCGCACAAACGCCCGTATGCTTCGACAGCGTCGGTCGCGCACTGCCCGCCGAGCAATGCTCCCAGGCCGCACGCGATCAGGCCGCAGCGCAGTCGGCGACCGCCGCAGCTGCCGAACCCAATCGTCGCGAGCATTGCCGCGCACTTGCCGACAAGATCGCCAACACGCCGGACAAGCCGGTGTACACCCGCGATCAACGGGTGGACTCGCCCGCAGGCAATCGCGTCGACATTCCTACACGCACGAACCCGCGCAAAGCGCTCAAAGAGCAATACATGCGCGAGTGCACGTAGGCGGGCGCCTACAAGTTAGCGAAAGTTAGCAGCACGTTAGCGGAACTTATCGCGCGATTTTCTTGACAATACCGGCAGAGACCGCATAATCGACGTCACGCCGATGCATTGCCATCCATGCTCGAAAAGCTCGAAAGAGGCTCGATCATGAAAGCGGATGGCACGCGACGCTCTCTGGCCGGTCACCCGCATCCACGCGGATTGCGGTAAAGGTTCGAAAGGTGTCACCGGCATCCGACGGATGCCAAAACGACCGTCCTCATCATCCGCTTCATTGCCGTTGGGCTTCGCTCCGTCAGGAGCATCCTCATCGGTCTGACGTTTTATCCGCATCCACGCCGTCACGCTCTGCGCGCGGCACACGCTTTCCGGAGGGAGAAAATGCAAAAACGCGAATTCCTGATGAAATCTTCCGTCGCGCTCGCCGCCGCCGCATTTGCGCTGGCCGGTTGCACGACCACCACGCCGTCGCAAGCCGACAAGAGCGACAGCTCCGCCGGCGCCAACACCAACAAGCGTCGCGAAATCGATTCCGCCGTGAGCGGTGCGCTCGACAAGATGTACGCGTCCGTGAAGGGTTCGCGCGAGCTGGTCAACAAGGCGCATGGCGTACTGGTGTTCCCGTCCGTGCTGCAAGCCGGCTTCGTCGTGGGTGGCGAATACGGCGAAGGCGCGCTGCGTGTCGGCGGCGCCACCAAGGGTTACTACAACACCGTGACCGCCTCGTTCGGCCTGCAAATCGGCGCCCAGTCGAAGGCCGTCATCTTCCTGTTCATGACACAAGACGCCCTCGACAAATTCCAGCGCACGGACGGCTGGACGGCAGGTGCCGACGCCTCGGTGGCCGTGGTCAAGATCGGCGCGAACGGTGCGGTCGATCTGAACACCGCCACCTCGCCGGTGGAGGTGATCGTGATGACCAACGCCGGTCTCATGGCCAACCTGAACATCGAAGGCACGAAGGTCACGAAGCTCAAGATCTGACGTACTGACGTTTGACGACTGACCACCCGGGTCGTCTCCAAAGGAAAAAGCGGCGCCACCCTTCACAGGGGGCGCCGCTTTGTCGATGCCGGCGGCAAAGCGATCCGACGCGCTTACTCGTTCGAGAAGGCGGCCGGACGCCACTTCAGCAAACGCTTCTCGAGCGAGGTGAGCAGCCAATCCGCACCCAGCGCCACGACCGCCAGCACGATCATGGCCGCGAACACGCCGCTCGCGTTGAACGCCCCCTGCGCCGTCGAGATCAGCAACCCGATGCCCTGCTTCGACCCGAGGAATTCGCCGACGACCGCACCCACGAGCGCGAAGCCGAAGCTCACGTGCAGACTCGCGAGAATCCACGACAACGCCGACGGAATCACGACCGACATCGTCACCTGACGGCGCGACGCCCCCAGAATCTGCGCATTCGCGATCATGTAGCGATCGGCTTCGCGCACGCCCTGGAAGGCGTTAGCGAACACCACGAAGAACACCATCACGACGGCCAGCGCGACTTTCGACGCCATGCCCAGACCGAACGCGATCACGAAGATCGAGCCGAGCACCACACGCGGAATCGAGTTGGCGATCTGAATGTAGAGACTGAAAACATCGGAAAGCAACTTGTTGCGCCCGAGCACGATGCCGCAGATCACGCCGGCCACGCCGCCGATGAGAAAGCCCAGCACCGTCTCTTCGAGCGTGACGAGCACCTGCGTCCACAGCGGTCCCTGCGACGTGCCTTCGACACACCAGTCGTAGATCTGCTGCACGATCAGCGTCGGCTGCGAGAAGAAGAAGGGATCGATCCAGCCCAGGCGCGCGGCCAATTCCCAGCCGCCCAGCCCGAGCACCAGAATCGCCACGCGCAGAAACACCACCAGCGCGCGACGTTGTTTGATACGGCGTTGCGCCGCCGCTTCCTCACGGGCGAGATCGGCGTCGCCGATGCCCGCCATTGCTGCCACCACAGCTTGTTCGCTCATGTCCATGACTCCTTGTTCGTCCTTGCTCAGCCGATCTTCACTTCTTCACGCAGGTCCGCCCAGATTTCGCGGGAGATGTCGATGAAGCGCTGTTCGTAGCGAATCTCGGACATCACGCGCGGACGCGGCAGATCGATCGTGTACGTGTTCTTCAATGTGGCCGGGCGCGCAGTGAGCACGAACACCCGGTCGGCCAGCGCGATCGCTTCTTCCAGATCGTGGGTGACGAACACCACCGAGCCGGAGGTCGACGACCACAGTTGCAGCAGTTCGTCCTGCATCAGCGTGCGCGTTTGCATGTCGAGCGCGGAGAACGGTTCGTCCATCAACAGGATTTCGGGGTTGTTGATGAACGTCTGCGCCAGCGCCACGCGTTTGCGCATGCCGCCGGAGAGTTGGTGCGGATAGTGGCTGCCGAACTTGTCGAGCCCCACGCGGCGAATCCATTCGTCCGCCAGCGCATAGGCGGCGTCTTTCGACTGGCCACGGAACAGCGGCCCGGCGGCCACGTTCTCGCGCACACTGCGCCACGGGAAGACGGCGTCGTTCTGAAAGACGAAGCCGATGCGCGGGTCGATGCCGTTCACGGGCTGGCCCATCACCCGCACGCTGCCAGCGGTCGGGCGCAGCAAGCCGGTAATCATCGAGAGCGTGGTCGACTTGCCGCAACCCGTCGGTCCGACGATGGCGACGAACTCGCCGCGCGCCACCGACATGCTGAAGTTGCGCAGCGCGACGGTGGCTTTGCCGTCCGGCGAGATGAAGCGGCACGACACATTGTCGAACTCGATGGCAGGCGTATCGCGGGACACGGCGCTTGCTGCGCGTGCCGGTGCCGTGGGGGTAAGGGTCTGGGTCATGCCCGGCTCCTGGTAGCGTCGGAACGGTTGTTACGGTTGCTTTTGGCTGAGCGCCCCCACACACCGGACTTTCGTCAGGGGCGCTCGGCATTGCATCGAAAAGCGGAAATGGGCCGCGCGTCGTCGGGACCGTGCGGCGGGACTGCAGGGTCTACGGGTGCACGCGTCATCGGCAGCGCGCCCCCGACCCGGCTTACTTCACCTGATCGACGAACTCGTTGGTGTACGTCTTCGACAGGTCGATGTGCTTGCCCTTGACGTTCGGATTGAACGCGGAGAGGACCTTGAGCACCGTTTCCGGCCCGCCCTTCGGCATGCGGCCATCCGGCGAATACATCGGCAGCGAATTCTGCAGGGCCTGTACGTACAGCGCCTTGTTGTTGCCGTAGTAGTCCTTCGGCATCTTCTCGGTAATCTCGGCTGCCGAGTGCGTGTTGATGTACTTGAGCGTCTTCACGAACGCGCGGGCCAGCTTGGCGGCTTCGGGCTTGTGCTTGTCCAGCCAAGCGCGCTGCACGTACAGGCTCGACGCCGGGTACGCGCCGCCCAATGCGGCGACTGTGCCTTCCATCGTGCGCATGTCCACGAGCACGGCGGCGTCGCCGGTCTTGATGAGCTGCGAGGCGGTCGGCTCGGTCGTCATGCCGGCATCGATACGGTTCTGCTTGATGGCGGCGATGAAGGTGTTGTCGGCGCCGACCGGCAGCACCGAGTAGTCGGACGACTTCAGGCCGTGCTTGGCCGCGAGGTACTGCGTAAGAAAGTTCGTGGACGAGCCGAGACCGGTCACGCCAAGGGTCTTGCCCTTGACGTCGGCCATGCTCTTGATGGTGTCCTTGCTCTTGGCGTTAACCAGTTCCACTTCACCCGGCACCTGTCCGAAGATGACGATCGCCTGGATTTCCTTGCCCTTGCTCTGCAAGTCGATGGAGTGATCGTAGAAGCCGACCACGGCCTGAACGGCGCCGGCGAGCAATTCGTTTTCGGCGTCGACGCCAGCGGGCTGCGACAGCAACTCGACGTTCAGCCCCTCTTCCTTGAAGTAGCCGAGCTGCTCGGCCAGCTTGGCCGGCAGATAGATCATCTTGGTGATGCCGCCCACCATGATCGTGACCTTGCCGCTGTCGGCGGCGAACCCGGGGGCCGCAGCCAACGCCAGCGACGCGCCGAGGACGGCCGCCAGAATGGGTTTCACGAAGGCTTTCGGCGCACGCACGCCAGGGCTTGCTCGCATTGTGGTGTCTCCATCGTTTTTAGGGATAATGGCCCGGGCCGCCCGAATCGTCGGTCGGCGCCAGCCGGCCTGGCGTGGACTCGATGCGTCTCACGCGGCCACGGCAGCGGTCCTGCGATGCGTTCGCCCTGCCTTGCCGCAAATTGTAGAAAACCGAAGCTTTCATCAAGCTTTCGCCATATGCAGGTTTTCGGCGGCGCCTCATGGGTGTTTACCCGCTGTTGGCTCGCCGTCGTTCCCCGGGCACACTCGCGTCGCATTCTGCTTTCCTGTCATGAAACTGCTGCTCATCGAAGACAACGAGACGCTGGCCCACTGGCTCGCCCGCATGCTGCGCGACGACAACTTCACTGTCGATGCCGCGCGCGACGGCGACGCCGCCGACCGTCTGCTGCAAACGGAAACGTACGACGTCGTGCTGCTCGACCTGATGCTGCCCAAGCTCGGCGGCAAACACGTGCTGCGACGGCTGCGCGAGCGGCGCAACAACGTGCCCGTCATCATTCTCACGGCCAGTGGCTCGGTCGACGAGAAGGTCGATTGCCTTGGGGCCGGGGCCGACGATTACCTCGTAAAGCCCTTCGAAGTGCGCGAGCTGATCGCCCGCGTGAAAGCGCTCGCACGCCGCCACGCACCGGAGCAAAGCGCCGATCTGGTGTGCGCCGATTTGACATATCACTCCGGCACGCGCCAGTTCACCATTGGGGGCGCGCCGCTCGCGCTGCCTTCGCGCGAGCATGCCGTGCTCGAAATTCTCATGCGCAAGCAGGGCAAGACCGTCGCCAAGAGCGCGCTCGTCGATGGCGTCTTCGGTCTCGATGACGAGCCCAGCGCGGACGCCATCGAGATCTACATCCATCGTCTTCGCAAGAAACTCGAGACCAGCCGCGCGGCGATCATGACCCTGCGCGGGCTCGGCTATTTGCTGCGCGAAAAAGATGCTTAGAATCTCTAACAAAATGAGTTTACGGGGGCTGTTAACTCAAAGTGATTTTTGTTAACCTTTGCGCAGTCATCGCTGCGCAAAGGACATGGCCAAACCAATACTCGACGACGAACTGTGGGCAATCATCCAGCCACTGCTGCCGCCACCGAAGCCTCGGCGCGCCCGCTATCCCGGGCGCAAGCCGCTGGACGATCGTGCCGTGCTCACGGGCATCCTGTTCGTTCTGCAATCCGGCATCCCTTGGGAAATGCTGCCGCAGGAAATGGGCTGCGGCTCAGGCATGAGTTGCTGGCGACGGCTACATGCCTGGCAGAAGGCTGGCGTCTGGGATCGTCTGCACGAGGTACTTCTGGCCAAGCTCCGTGCGGCCGATCGCATCGACTGGTCTCGTGTAGTCGTCGATTCCTCTTCTATCCGGGCAGTGGGGTCGGGTCAAAAACAGGACCTAACCCCACAGATCGCGCGCGACCAGGTTCAAAGCACCACGTCCTGACCGACGCCCAAGGCATTCCACTGTCGCTGATACTCACGGGCGCCAACCGCAACGACATTACCCAACTGCTGCCACTGATCGAGGCGATTCCTCCGATTCGAGGCAAGCGCGGTCGCCCCTTGTCTAAACCGCACATCGTTCAGGGTGATCGCGGCTACGACCACGACAAGTACCGCAAGCCCCTGCACGCCGTCGGCATCGCCACCGAGATTGCTCGCCGCGGCGAGCCTCACGGCAGCGGTCTTGGCAAGACGCGTTGGGTTGTCGAGCGAACCATCGCGTGGCTGCACAACTTCAAGCGATTGCGAGTCCGCTTCGAGCGCCTCGCAATCATTCACGAAGCCTTCCTGAAAATGGCTGGTTGCATCATCTGCTGGCGCCATCTCAGGAAATCATTTTGTTAGAGCTTCTTAGCCTGCGCGTGCGGCTGCTGATGTGGCTGATGCTGCCGCTCTCGCTGTACATCGGCGCGAGCGGCTGGCTGTCCTATCGCAGCGCGCACGACACGGCAGAACTCGTGCAGGACCGCGCGCTGCTCACGTCCGCTCAGGTGATTGCGGGCGAACTGACCTGGGTCGACGGCACGCTGCGCGCGAGTGTGCCGCCCTCGGCGCTGGAGTTGTTCGCGTCCCCCGCGCGCGACCGGGTGTTCTATCAGGTCATCACGGAAGACGGCCGGCTGCTCGCCGGGCCACCCGACTTTCCGCATCCGCCGCTGTTTCCTCAGACGGTGCCCACCTATTCGAACGTCACCGTGAACGGCGAGCCGCTGCGCGCGATCAGCTTCGTGCGCACGATGTACGACTCCGGCGTGCCGCACCGGGTGGCGGTCGTGGTGGCCGAGACGATGCATGCGCGCGACGACATGCTGGCGAAGTTGTGGGAGCCGTCGCTGCACCGCCAGATCGCAATGGCCGCATTGGCCGCCGTACTGGTGCTCATCGGCCTGACGGTCGAGCTCCACCCGCTCATCCGGCTCAAGGACGAGGTCGCCGGACGCGCGCCGCAGGAACTGGTGCCGATTCGTGCCGGGCAGTTGCAAACGGAACTGCGCCCCATCGTCGATGCGATCAACCTGTGCATTCAGCGGCTCTCGGCGCAAGCGCAGCAACAGCGCCGCTTCGTGGCCGACGCCGCACACCAGTTGCGCACGCCGCTCACGTTGCTCGATACGCAGTTGCAGTTCGCCGCTCAGCTCGACGACCGTGCGGCCCTTGCCGATGTGCTCGCCGCGATGCAGACCAGCAGTCGGGGGCTCGCGGACCTGACCAACAAGTTGTTGCTGCTCTCTCAGGCAGAGGCCGCGGACACCCCGGCCTTCTCGCGAACGCGTGTGGATCTGGTGAGCGTGGCAGCCGGCGTCCTGGAAGAACTCGTGGCGCTGGCGCAGCGACGCGACATCGACCTGGGGCTGGAGACCGCCGAAGCGCATGTGTGGGTCGCGGGCAACGGCGAACTGTTTCATGCGATGGTCATGAATCTTGTCGACAATGCGATCCGCTACATCCATGAGGGTGGACGCGTGACGGTCGCGATCGACTGTCCCGACGGCACTGCCCGCCTGCGCGTCATCGACGACGGGCCCGGCATTCAGGCCGAGGCGCGTCAGCGCGTGTTCGAGCGCTTCTATCGCAATGCGCCGCCAGGGCAGCCCGGCACCGGTCTGGGCCTGGCCATCGTCAGGGAGATCGCGACGGCCAGCCATGGGTCGGTGACGCTCGCGCCCGGCGACGACGGTCGAGGCCTGATCGTCACTGTCACGCTCCCTGTCGATTTGGAGACCGAAAGCAACGCCCTATGAGTCGCGTCAAGCGGTGCACGTTACCGATAAGCCGCTGGCGGGCGCGTGGTATACCCGTGTCGCCGCCTGAAAGAAAATCACAACCGTATGAAATAACGTCGTGAACTTAGGCGTTATGCTTGTCTTGGGTCAAGAATGTCGTTTGAAACATACGCTCGACTGGATGCGCTAGGACAAACCCTGATATATTCGGGGTCTTCGCAGAAATCCCCTCAAGCAGGCGAAAACTTCTTGATCCAAATCAAATAGTTACGCATCGCTGTCAACCACGCGAGTGCCCGCCGCGTGTAATTGTGACGAAATGTAAAGTTTGTTAAATTGAATGTGGGTCTCGCCGCGTGGGTTGCGGCACGGGACTTTTTCTCTCAGGGATTTGCCTCCATGCCGTTTCTCGTCGATCCTGCCGCACAGGCTGCGAGACGTCGCGCGTCCATTGACGACGCGTTGCACGCGCGCGCCACGACGCCACAGACTTCGGACATGGTTCAGCCCGCCTGCGAGAACGTGCCCCCGGTGGAGCCGGCCTCACGCCCGGCGCGGACCGCCGCCACGGCGTCGACACGATCGATCGCCCAGTCCGTCGCACGCAGGATTGACGCCGCTCGCGAAGCCGAACGCACGCGACTCGCCCAGGAAATACACGACGGGCTCGGCGCACATCTCACGGCGTTGCAGCTGGTGGTGGCGCGCCTGGCCGATCGCGCGCCGACGAGCGCCGCCGAATGGCAGTCCTTCTGCGCCCAGATCCAAAACGCAGCCAACGCAGCGCGAGACGCCGCCGACCAGCTCGTCGGCCGCAACCGCCCGCCTGCGCTCGACGCCGGCCTGGCCGTATCGCTGCGCGCGTGGGTGCGCGGCTTCGGCGAGCAAAGCGGGCTCACGTGCATCTGGCGCTGCGACGACGTGACGCGCGAGCGCGTTGCGAACCTGACACCCGACGCCGTGCTGGCCTTGTACCGCATTGCGCAGGAAGCCCTCGCCAACGTCGCCCGTCACGCACGCGCCACGCGCGTGGTCGTGGCGCTCGATGGCGGCCATCGCTCACTCAAACTCACGATTTCCGACGACGGTTGCGGGCTGGCCCGCGGCGCACGTCGCAAGCCGGGACATTTCGGATTGGTTGGCATGCGCGAGCGCTGCACGGCGCTCGGCGGCACATTACGAATCGGCAGTGTTCAGGGATCGGGAACGCTCGTGAGTGCACGGCTTCCCTGGCATCAGATCCTGTCTGCCCCGACCGGCCACCATGGTCCGGAATCGCTTGCTCTTCACGGATACGCATCATGACGCTTAGAGTGCTCATCGTCGACGACCACGCCATCGTGCGCCAGGGCGTCCGGCAATTGCTCTCCGATAGCGGGAGTATCGCCGTCATTGGCGAAGCCGACTGCGGCGCGGAAGCGCTGGAGATGACCGACGCCGCGCAATGGGACATCGTTCTGCTCGACATCTCGTTGCCGGACACGAACGGTCTGGAAATTCTCAAGACGTTGCGGCGCAAACATCCGCGTCTGCCGATCATGATCTTCAGCATGTATGGCGAAGGTCAGTTCGCGCTGCGTGCCCTCAAGGCCGGCGCCGCCGGTTATCTGAGCAAGCGCTCGAACGCCCAGCAACTGGTCTCGGCCGTACGGCAGGTGGCCGCGGGCCGCAAGTACGTGAGCCCGATGGTCGCCGAAACCCTGGCCGACTATCTCGGCCCGGACGCCGACCAGCCGCCGCACGAGCGCCTGTCGGACCGCGAATACCAAACGCTGTGCATGATCGGCTCGGGCAAGCGCCTGACGGATATCGCCAACGCACTGTCCCTCTCGGTGAAAACCGTAAGCGTGTATCGCACCCGTTTGCTGGAAAAGATGCGCCTTAACAATAACGCCGAGCTGACGTATTACGTGATGCAGCACGGACTGGTCAGCGCCGAGATGGGGCCGGTCTGCGCCTGAGCGCGTTCGGCACGGATACCGTCACCACATTTCCTGCAAGATTCCCTCGGGAATCATCAGAACTAAGTACTCACTTCGTGGCCCGCCAATGCGGGCCACGCGCATTTTTGAGCTCGACCGACGTCATTGAGAAGAATTTTCACGGCGCCGGAAAATTTTTTTCTGTGCTCGGCGGCCGCCCCCACGACTTGAGAATTGCGGTCCGGCACGCCACAGATCATCCCCACCCCGGCACCTCTCCGAGCCTTACAGGACAAGAATAGGCGGCACATTGCCCCTTTCCTTGACCGATCAACCGTGGAGGAAATTTGTAGACTGGCTTTCTAGCGTTTTTCCGACATCGACCTGCCAAGTCGACGGAAGTGGCGAAAGCATTTTGCAAAGCCACCCTAAATTTTCCCAAAGCGCGTCCGATATCCCCTACAACGGCGGCTTTCGGCGATTGGCTGGTGAGCCAAAGTTACGGCGCTTAAGCCGGAGCCAAATAATTTGGGAAAGGAGTTGCTAAATGGCATCTGTCATCAATACCAATATCTTCTCGCTGGTTGCTCAACGTAACCTGAGCTCGTCGCAAGGCGCGCTGCAAACCTCGATCACGCGTCTGTCGTCGGGTCTGCGCATCAACAGCGCTGCTGACGATGCTGCCGGTCTGGCCATTACCGACCGTATGTCGGCACAGGTCAACGGTCTGACGCAAGCCCAGCGCAACGCCAACGACGGTATCTCGCTGGTGCAAACCGCTGCGGGCGCCCTGTCGTCGATCACCGACAACCTGCAACGCATCCGCACGCTGGCCGTTCAGGCAACCAACGCCACGAACTCGGATTCGGACCGTGCCGCACTGGACCAGGAAGTCCAACAGCGTCTGGCTGAAATCAACCGTACGGCTTCGCAAACCCAGTTCAACGGTCTGTCGGTGCTCAACGGCACGATGGGCGTGGCGAACTTCCAGGTTGGCGCCAACGCCGGCCAGACCATCTCGGTCGACCTGTCGCAAAGCATGACCACGCAAAGCATCGGCGCCGTGGCTCAAGCCAACTCGACGACCAACCCGCTGTCGTTCACGATCGCTGCTGGCGACCTGACGATTCAAGACGGTACGGGCACAGCACAGAACGTTGCCGCCGGCACGTACAACAACGCCAACGAACTGGCTGCCGCCATCAACACGGCCGGCGCCAAGGCAGGCTTCACGGCGAACATCGCTTCGGTGAACTCGTCGGGTCAGCTGGTCATCGCCAACACGGATCCGGGCGCTGGCCTGACCGTCGGCGGTACGGCACAAACGACCCTGGGTCTGCCGGCTACGATCGCCGCAGGCGGTGCAGCGGTCACGTCGACCGGTGTGGCTTCGCAGTTCCAGACCACGCTGTCGACCGGCGACCTGACCTTCACGGTCAACGGCGTTGCCCACGACATCACCGGCACGTTCAAGAACTCGTCGGACCTGGCCACCGCGATCAACTCGGCGAACATCGGCATCAACGCGTTCATCGATACGACCGGCGCAATGCACATCAGCTCGGGCCAGTCGTTCAAGATCTCGTCGACCAACGCTGCCACGCCGAGCACCCTGACGCAGCTCGGCCTGACCGCCGGCACGTACACGACGTCGGGCAGCCTGGCGACCGCAGACGTGACGTCGGTCAACAGCGCCACGTTGATGCTGTCGCAGATCGACGCAGCCATCAACACGGTCGACTCGTTCAACGCAAAGCTGGGTGCTACGCAAAACCGCTTCCAGTCGACGATCTCGAGCCTGTCGACCACGACGCAAAACCTGACGCAGGCGCGTTCGGGCGTGCAAGACACGGACTACGCAGCGGAAACGGCTAACCTGACCCGCTCGCAGATCCTGCAACAAGCCGGTATCTCGATGCTGTCGCAAGCCAACCAGCTGCCGCAGCAAGTGCTCAAGCTCCTCCAGTAATTCCGGAGCTGCACTGAAGTCAAACCGCACGCGCGAGCGTGCGGTCCGCCGGCGGCGTCACTGCATCAAGCGGTGCCGCCGCCTTAAGCTTTACAGACCGACCTGTTGCGGCATGTCGGCAAGGAAGCCCGAGTTCAACAAAGCGAGAGCAGAAAACATGGCAACTTCAACGTCTTCGACTGGCAGCATTTCCTCTCCCGGCATCGGCTCGGGGCTGGACGTCAATGCGCTTGTCACGAGCCTGATGCAGCCAGCGAACAACAAGCTCACGCTGCTGAAGAACCAGGAAACGAGCTACCAGACCAAGCTCTCCGCACTCGGTCAGTTGCAATCCTCGCTCTCCGCGTTCCAGGCGTCGCTGCTGACCCTGTCGAGCGCGTCGCAGTATCTGCAAATGTCGGCCAACGTCGGCGACAACACGATTCTTACCGCATCGAGCGGCACGAGCGCGGCAGCCGGCTCGTACAGCGTCAACGTTTCGCAACTGGCGCAGGCACAGAGCCTGACGACAAGCGGCGTGACCAATCAGACGAGCGCCATCGGCTCCGGCACGGCGACCAAACTGACCTTCTCGTTCGGCACCATCACCGGCGGCACGCTCACCGACGGTGTCTATTCCGGCGCAGGCTTCACGGCCAACGCCTCGCAACAACCGGTGACGATCACCATCGACAGCAGCAACAACTCGCTGCAAGGCATTCGCGACGCGATCAACGCGTCCGGCGCGCCGGTCAATGCCACGATCGTCAACGACGGCAGTAACACGCCGTACCGCCTCGTGCTTACGTCGAAGACGACGGGCGAGGCGATGAGCATGAACATCAGCGCGGCCGCCGGCGGCGATGCAACGGTCGCCAACATGCTGACCTACGACGCGACCGGCACGCAGAACCTGACGCAGACGGCGGCCGGGCAAAACGCCAAGCTCACCGTCAACGGTCTTGCGATCACCAGCGCCACGAACACCGTCCAGAATGCCGTGCAGGGTCTGACGCTGTCGCTCGCCAAGGCAGGCACGACCACCGTCACCCTGAGCAACAACACCAGCGCGGTCACCTCGGCGGTACAAAGCTTTGCCACGGCGTACAACACGCTGCAAAGCACGATGAGCTCGCTCACCAAGTACGATCCGACGGGTCAGGCGACCGGCGCACTGATCGGCGACTCGACGGTGAACCTGGTGCAAACGCAGCTGCAAACGATTCTGAACGGCCGCCTGCCGGGTGTGCAGGGCAACGGCCTGACGTCGCTCGCCCAGATTGGCGTGAACTTCCAGAACGACGGCACGCTGACGGTCGACACCACCGCGCTGAACAAGGCGATGACGACGGGCAACGGCTTCCAGCAACTGGCCTCGCTGCTCGCGACCAACGGCATCAGCAGCGACAGTCTGGTGACGTACAACGGCTCGTCGAGCAAGACGCAGCCGGGCAACTACGCCGTGAACATCACGCAGGCGGCCACGCAGGGCACCGCGACCGGCTCCGTCACGTTGCCTGCGAGCACCACGATCACGGCCGGGAACAATCAACTGAACATCACGCTCGACGGCAACAATGCCAGCGTGGTGATCCCTGCCGGCACTTACACGGCGGACCAGCTCGCCACGGCCATTCAGTCGGCGATCAACGGCAACAGCGTGTTCTCTGCCGCAGGGTCGGCCGTGGGCGTCGCCCAGAAAAGCGGCATTCTGACCATCACGTCCAACCGCTACGGGTCGGCCTCGCGCGTTCAGGTCACCGGCGGCTCCGCTTTCGATGCGGTGTTCGGCACCAACACGCTCAAGACGGGCGTCGATGTCCAAGGTACGATCGGCGGCATGCTGGCCGTCGGCTCCGGTCAAACGCTCACGGGCGGCGCCGGGACGGCCGTCGACGGCCTGAAGCTCACGATCGGCGGCACGGCCACGGGCAGTCGCGGCACGGTGGCGTTCTCACAGGGCTATGCGTCGCTGCTCAATAACCAGGTGACGGATTTCCTCGGCGCCACGGGCGCCATTTCGAGCGCGAAGACGAGTCTGAACAGCACGATCAAGCAGATCCAGCAACAGGAGAGCGACTGGCAGGACCAGATGACGCAGATGCAGAGCCGCTATCTCGCGCAGTTCACGGCACTCGACGCGACCATGGCCAAGCTGCAGAACACGAGCGACTACCTCAAGCAGGTGCTGGGCGGATCGTCTTCGTCGTCTTCGTCGTCGAAGTAATCGCAGCAGGTACGCAACGCACATCGGCCACGCGCTTCGGAGAAAGTCATGTACGGTCAAAACGCCGCCAACGCGTATCGCAAGGTCGGTCTCGAAACGGGCGTGATCGCCGCCAGCCCGCATCAGCTCATCGTGATGCTCTTCGACGGCGCGAAGGCCGCGCTCACCAAGGCGCGCGTGCATTTCGAAGACGGCCGCATCGCCGAACGCGGTCAGGCCATCTCGAAAGCCATCGAGATCATCGGTGGGTTGCGCGATGGCCTGAATATGGAAGTCGGTGGGGAACTGTCTCGCAATTTGCGTGATCTCTACGACTACATGGGGCGACGTCTGCTCGAAGCGAATCTTGAGAACGACGTGGCCAAGGTACAAGAAGTCGACACCCTGCTCGACACCATTGCATCGGCCTGGCGAGCGATCGCGCCGAGCACCGGCACGGGTGCCCCCGCCGTTCAGGCGGGCACCGGAGTGCGCTATGAATGAAGCGACGACCTTGCTGAACTGCTACGAAAGTATTGCCGGCCTCACGGAGCGCATGCTCGGCGTGGCGCGCGACGGCGACTGGGATGCCCTGATCGACCTTGAGTCGCAGTATCGTGCGCAGGTCGATGCGATCAAGCAGCTCGACGCCGATCTGCCGCTCTCGGAAGACGAGCGCTCGCGCAAGCACGCCATCATTCGCCGCATTCTGGCCGACGACGCTGCCATTCGCGATCTCGCGGTTCCTCATCTGGCGCACCTCGACGCCATGATCAACAGCACGCGCCGTCAACGTGCCCTGCACGAAGTCTACGGCCTGAACCTGGGCGCCTGACGCGCGCTGCGCGTCACATCGTCCGCATCTCGGAGTAAGGCATGGCCGGTCTCGACTCGGTTCTGGCCACGACACTCGCCCGGCGGCTCGACTCGTTGCTCGGCATTGGGCAAGGTGTCGCTTCGACGACCGCGCCCACCGCGATAGCCGGTTCGCAACCTGCCGGCGACGCGACCGCCGCGCTTGGCGATCTCGCGACCCGAACGTCGCCGACGGCCGCAGCGCCCGGCAACGCAACACCGCAAAGCGCCGCCCGGACACCCACGCCGATTCAGCAGGCAACGCTCTCCGCTGCTGCGCGCACCATCGACACGATCCTGCGTATCGCCCCCGAATCGCCCGGTCCCGTACAGGCCAGCGCGCCGGTGTGGCCCGCTGCGCCCGGCACCGGCGCGCCGGCGTTGGCGCCGCTCGTCGCCGCTGCGCTCAAGGAAGCCTTGTCCACGAGCGGGCTTTTCTACGAATCGCATCTGTCGCAATGGGCCTCGGGCAGTCGTTCGTTCGAGCAATTGCAGGCGGAGCCACAGTTGCGCTGGCCGGCGTCTGCCAATCTCGCTGCGCAATTGCGTGCAGCCGGCGCCGACGCCACGCTACCCGGGCCCGGGCCGCTCGCCCGTCTGCTCGGCCCGGCCGGGGGCGAAGCCGCACTGGCGACGGGCTGGCCAACGCTCACGCCGTCGGCTCTGGCGGCTTCGACATTGCCGACGGCAACGCCCACTCCGTCAGCCGCCCCGACCGCCCAGTCCGGCACACCGGCGCAGCTCGGAACGACGGACGGCGCCGATGGCGGACTTCGGGCAAGCGCGAACCTTCCGAATACCGCAAATGCACTGGCCCATGCGGCGAGCGTGGCGCATACGACGAGCAACGTGCTGCCGTCCGGTCATGACGGCGGCGACGGCTCGCTGGCGGCAGGCGGGACAGCAACGGCGGCGCAGCCGCATGGCGCCGCCGCTGCGATGGCGGCCGTGGCGAACACCCCGGCGGAGAGCGTGACGCTGGTGCGTCAGCAGCTCGACATGCTCGTCAATCCCCAGTTTCAGTGGAACGGCATGGCGTGGCCCGGTGCACCCATGGAGTGGCAGGTCGAGGAACGCCCCGGGCAGCCGGCCCCGGGAGAGGCTGCGGCGCCAACGACCTGGCATACGCATTTGCGTTTGACCCTGCCGTCGCTGGGCACTGTCGACGTCACGCTCGGCTTGTCGGGGCAGCAATTGCAGGCCCGTTTGCTGGCCGACTCGACCGACGCCACGCAAGCGCTGTCCAACGAGGGCGAGGATTTGCGTCAGCGGCTGGCGGCGGTCGGCCTCATTGCGAGTCAGTTGTCGTTCGGTGCGCTGGGTTCGCTGGATGAAGGAGGCGCCTTCGCAGGCGCCGCCCCGATGCCGCAGGTCGGGAGCGAGGGTGCGCTAAATTCACCCTCGTCCGACACCGAGACTGCCGAACTGCCCGCGCCTGTGAATGGACCCACGCCGACGACCGGGGGTGACGCATGACGTTGCCACCGGAGCGCCGCACGGCGGTCGCATTGGCCTATGGCGCGAAGGACTCGGCGCCTCGCGTAGTGGCCAAGGGTTACGGCCTGCTCGCCGAGACTATCGTGCGCACCGCGCGCGAGCATGGCCTGTACGTGCACGAGTCGCCGGAACTGGTGAGTCTGCTGATGCAGGTCGATCTCGACCAGCGCATTCCGGCGCAGTTGTATCAGGCGGTCGCCGAACTGCTGGCCTGGCTTTACAAACTCGAAGCGGGTCGCGGCGGCAACCCGCCACCACTGCCGCCGGGCATCGTTGCACCGGAAGCGCCGACCGACGCCGCCGGCCCCGCCACCCCTCCCTCCCCAACGCCGTCCGCCTGACACCGCAGACGCTAGGTCATGCAATGCACGCGAGACGCGTGTATCGCGTGAACCGTCCGATTTCCGTGATTGGTCGTTCGCTCGCCTGATTCGTCGGAAGCCCACCATTGAAAGTATCTGCGGCGGTTCTCGCGGCGACGCATCCGCTCGCCTCGCGCACGAAGCAAGGGATGCCAATAGCATGTCTTCTTTCGCCACGTGTTGCAGCGTACATCCGCGCACGTCCCTTGCTTACCCTTTCGATCTCGTCAAAAAATGGACGGAAAACTAAGCCCATTCAATCCCGGCGCAGGCACTGTGCCTCCGGTCCTATCCGGACGCAATGACACACGAGAGGAAGTGCGAATCTGCATCGATCGGCTTCTAAACGGACGTCACGCCAACGGGCAATTGCTCGTTGGCCTCCGAGGCGTGGGTAAGACAGTACTTCTTGAGCGGTTGCTATATGACGCTGAGCAGCAAGGCGCGATTACGGTTCATCTCGAAGCCCCGGAGGTGAAGTCGCTGCCGGCCTCCATCGCACCCGCCATACGAATCGCTTTACTACGTATAAACCAAGTTCAAATGGCGAAAGACGCGGTAGTTCGCGGACTGCGCGCACTTTCCGGCTTCGTCGCCGGACTGAGAGTCAAATATGGCGACATTGAGGTGGGTCTGGATTACCCGCCGGAGCCGGGGCTGGCAGATTGTGGCGACCTTGAGCTTGACCTGTGCACCCTCCTTGTCGAGGCCGGACGTGCGGCGCGTTTGGCGCGCACTGCCCTCGTGATCTTCATTGACGAGTTCCAGGGGATGCCCCAGCAGCAGTTGTCGTCACTGCTTTACGCGCTTCATCGTTGTACTCAGCATCAATTGCCCATCATGCTTGTCGCCGCTGGTTTGCCGCCGTTGATCAAGAAAGTCGGCGACGCCAAGTCTTACGCGGAACGCATGTTCGAGATTCACGACATCGGCCCGCTCGCCGACATCGATGCCCGGAACGCCATCGCAATCCCCGCCGAGCGGGAAGGCGTCCTGATTTCATCTGACGCACTGGACGAAATCGTTGCACAGACCGGTGCCTATCCGTACTTCCTTCAGCAATGGGGGAAGCTTGCATGGAGGGCCGCCAACGAAAGCCCGATTACGTATGAGCACGTCAGACAGATATCGACTTCTGCGATTGAGGCGCTGGACAAGAATTTCTACCGACTTCGCTTCCAACGTCTGACATTCCTGGAGCGGCGCTATCTACGTGTTATGGCAGAAATTGGGGCGGGCCCTCACGACGTGAACACCGTTGCGAAGCAGTTCGGTGAACCAGCGGAGGTCACGGAACCCATCCGGGAAGCATTGGTGGCCAAGGGCATGCTCCACGAGTCACTGATTGGAGAAACGGAATTCAGCGTGCCGCGCTTCCATGAATTTCTGAAGCGAATCATGCCTGAGTTGACGCCAGCGGACGCGGCCTAGTGGATTCACGCAGCGCACCAAACACAGCAGGTACAAAAAAGGTTCATCGTGGAAAACCGTGGAGGTTTTCAAGGCAATTGATAATCTGACGCCAATAGAGACGGTGTTCGGAGGAGCAATTGCTAGATCGAAAAGCGCTGGAAGCCCTCGGTTGCTGGACGGGATACCGAGTTGAGCGAGTGGAGTGGCCTTCGCAGGACAGTCGGACACTGTCGTTGTATCTGAAGCCATTAAGCCGAGTGATGCTGTGCGAGCAATGCGGCAAGCGTTGCTCGCAGATCCACGAGACGACGGTGCGCCGGGTTCGGGATCTTCCCTTGTTTGAATATCGAGTGGTGCTGCATGTGCCGCGTCGTCGGCTTTGGTGCGAGCACTGTGGTGGCCCGAGGCTGGAGAAATTGGACTGGCTCGGGCGCTACCAACGGGTCACAGCGCGCTTTGCCAAGGCCTGTGAAATTCTGCTCAAGTCGACCAATGTCCAGGCCGTTGCAGCGTTCTACGGTTTGGATTGGCATACCGTTAAAGCGATCGACAAAGCGAGTTTGCGAGCAAGCATCGCCGAGCCGGATTGGACACAGGTTCGATATTTGGCGATGGACGAATTCGCTCTGCACAAGGGCCACCGTTACGCCACGGTGGTGGTCGAGCCGCTCAGTCGGCAGGTGCTATGGATTGGGAATGGCCGTTCGCGTGAAACTGCCCGAGCCTTCTTTGACCAGCTTCCCGAGGGCGTTGCAGAGCATATCGAGGCTGTTGCCATCGATATGACAACGGCCTACGAGTTGGAAATCAAGGCGAACTGCCCGCAAGCCGAAATCGTCTACGACTTGTTCCATGTCGTTGCCAAATACGGACGCGAAGTGATCGACCGGGTCCGAGTCGATCAGGCCAACCGACTCCGAGATGACCGGCCAGCACGCAAAGTCCTCAAATCAAGCCGCTGGCTGCTCTTACGCAATCAAAAGAATCTACGGCCGGAACAGTCCGTGCACCTGAGTGAGCTGCTGCAAGCCAACCAGCCTCTGTTGTGCGTCTATTTGCTACGAGACGAACTCAAGCGACTGTGGTTCTACCGAAAGCCAGCTTGGGCGCAAAAGGCATGGGAGCAGTGGATTACTCAAGCCAACGACAGCGGTATCGCTGCGCTGAAACTATTTGCGCAGCGCCTGCAAGGCTATTGGCACGGCATCCTGGCCCGCTGCCGACACCCACTTAACACCAGCGTCGTTGAAGGCATCAACAACACCATCAAGGTCATCAAGCGCCGGGCATACGGCTACCGTGACGAGGAATATTTCTTCCTCAAAATCCGCGCAGCTTTCCCCGGCAATCCACGATGAACCACAAAAAAGCCCCGTCGTCGGACGGGGCTTCTCGCAGAACCGATGCAGTCGACGAACGACTCGGCATCAGACCTGCATATTCATCACGGTGGTGTAGGCCGAAACGAGCTTGTTGCGCACCTGAACACTCATCTGGAAGCCGATGTTGGCTTTCTGCAGGTCGACCATGACATCGTTGAGCGCCACTCCCGGCTCGCCCATTTCGAACGCGCGGGCCTGTGCTTCCGCACCGTTTTGCGACGCCGATACACGCTTGAGCGACGCTTCGAGTTCGGCGGCGAACCCGCCTGTCTTCGACATGGCGCCCGCGCCGGCACTGGTCGTGCCAATGATCGAGCCCGCCGCCTGCGCCGCAACGCCGCCCAGCTTTTGCAGTACCGATTCGATTCCCGGAATGGCCATGATGCTTGTCCTTGCTCGTGTCGATGACGCCACCGGCCCCCTATGCATTCGCACGAGGCACGCCGGTTTGCCTTTTATCAGTCACGTCGGAGCTTACCACCGCCTGACAAGCCCTCAATAGCCTAATTAACGGTAAAAGACCCGCCTAATCCTCGAAACGATTCCACATTCGCCAACGAATAATCAGGACCATCGGCATCGTGCGCACCATGACCGAGTGTCTTACCAATCCTTAATACCCCAAGGATGCGCGCACGACGCCACGCGTATCCGGAGAATTCTGTCGCATGTTAGTGAGCACTTCCACCGCGATGACCGTCATGTCAATGCCTCTGGCGTGGAGCCGCGCATGAATGCCGCCACCCAGACGGCTGACGTCGCCGCCAAGCCGCCCCTGCTCGCGCAGTTGCGCTCCCGCGAGCGCCTGCCATTGCTCATTGGCGGCGCGGCCATCGTCGCATTGCTGATCGCCGTCTTCCTGTGGAGCCGCGCCCCCGATTACAAGGTGCTGTACAGCAACCTGGGCGATCGCGATGGTGGCGCCATCATCACCTCGCTCCAGCAGATGAACGTGCCGTACAAGTTCGCCGAGGGCGGCGGCGCCATTCTGGTGCCCGCCGAACAGGTGCACGACGTGCGTCTGCGTCTGGCGTCCCAAGGCCTGCCCAAGGGCGGTCTGGTCGGCTTCGAACTGATGGACAACCAGAAGTTCGGCATCAGCCAGTTCGCCGAACAGGTCAACTACCAGCGCGCCCTCGAAGGGGAACTCGCGCGCTCGGTCGAATCGCTCTCCGCCGTGCAGGCCGCACGCGTGCATCTGGCCATTCCGAAGCCCTCGGTGTTCGTGCGCGAACAGCAAAAGCCGAGCGCCTCGGTGCTCGTCACGCTCTATCCGGGCCGCGTGCTCGATGACGCACAGGTCAGCGCCATCGTGCATATGGTCGCGTCGAGCGTGCCGGAGCTGCCGGTCAAGAACGTGACCGTCCTCGATCAGAACGGCAATCTGCTCTCCGCCCAAAGCGGCAATGCCCTGGGGCTCGACGCCAGCCAGCTCAAATACGTTCGCGAGCTCGAACAGTCGTACGCACGCCGCATCGAAGCGATCCTGAATCCGATCGTCGGCCCCGGTAACGTGCACGCGCAGGTGACGGCCGACGTGGATTTCAACCAGGTCGAACAGACCTCGGAGAACTACAAGCCGAACGCGGGCGAGCAGGCGGTGCGCAGCCAGCAAAGCAGCGAAGCGTCGCAGATCGGCGCCAACGCCGCAGGCGGCGTGCCGGGCGCGCTGTCGAACCAGCCGCCGGGACAGGCCACCGCGCCGATCACGCAGCAGCAGCAGTTCGCCCAGCAAGGCGCCGCGACGCCGGGGGCGGCGAGCGCACCGCAAGGTCCGCGCAGCGATCGCAAGGACGCCACGGTCAACTACGAAGTCGATCGCACGATCCGCCACGTGCAGCAAGCCACCGGTGGCCTCAAGCGCCTGTCGGCAGCCATTGTCGTGAACTATCGTCCTGGCACCGACGCGAAGGGCAAGCCCGCCATGGTGGCGCTCACGCAGGCGCAACTCGACCAGATTCAGAACCTGTCCAAGGAAGCCATCGGCTTCTCCGGGCAGCGCGGCGACACGATCAACATCGTCAACAGCGCGTTCACAGTCGAAACCGATCCGGAAGCCAACCTGCCGTGGTGGCGTCAGCGTCAGAACATCGAACTGGCCAAGCAAGTCGGCAAGTGGGCGCTTATCGGCCTGATCGGTCTGTATCTGTGGTTCGGTGTGATTCGTCCGGCCATTCGCAAGCACCTGACACCGCCCCCGCCGGCCGAACCGTCGCTGGCGAGTGCAGGGGGCGCTGCCGGCGCCGCCGCAGGTACCGAGGGCGCCGAAGGCGAAGATGCCGACGGCGAAGCCGGCAAGCGAGGCGAACTGAGCGCCTACGAACGTAATTTGCAGTACGCACGCCAAGTGGCGCGACAGGATCCGAAGATCGTGGCAACGGTAGTCAAAGCATGGGTGGGTGGTGGCGATGAGCGCGGCTGAGGGACTCCAACGCAGCGCCATCCTCCTGATGTCGCTGGGCGAAGACGAAGCGGCCGAGGTCTTCAAGTACCTCGCGCCACGCGAAGTGCAGAAGCTCGGCGCGGCCATGGCCTCGCTGCGGCAAGTCACGCGCGACCAGATCGCCGACGTGCTGCAGGACTTCGTGCTCGAAGCCGAACAGCACTCGGCGCTCTCGCTCGATTCGTCCGAATACATCCGCTCGGTACTCAACAAGGCGCTGGGCAACGACAAGGCCGCCGGCCTGATCGAGCGCATTCTGCAGGGCGGCGACACCAGCGGCATCGAGGGCCTGAAGTGGATGGATTCCACGGCCGTCGCCGAACTGATTCGCCACGAACACCCGCAGATCATTGCGACGATCCTCGTGCACCTCGACCGCGATCAGGCGTCGGAAGTGCTCGCGCTCTTCACCGAACGTCTGCGTAACGACGTGGTGTTGCGTATCGCCACGCTCGACGGCATTCAGCCCGCCGCGCTTCGCGAATTGAACGACGTGCTGACCAAGCTCCTCTCGGGCAGCGAGAACATCAAGCGCAGCCCGATGGGCGGCGTGCGCACGGCGGCGGAAATTCTCAATTATCTGGGCGGCGTGCACGAAGAATCGGTCATCGAAGCCGTGCGCAATTACGACTCGGACCTCGCGGCGAAAATCGTCGAAGAAATGTTCGTGTTCGAGAACCTGCTCGACGTGGAAGACCGCAGCATCCAGGTGTTGCTCAAGGAAATCGAGTCCGAGTCGCTCATCATCGCGCTCAAGGGCGCCCCCTCCGAACTGCGCGAAAAGTTCTTCAAGAACATGTCGGCCCGCGCGGCCGAACTGTTGCGCGAAGACCTGGAGTCGCGCGGCCCGGTACGTGTCTCGGAAGTGGAAGCCGAACAGAAGAAGGTGCTGCAAGTGGTGCGGCGCCTGGCCGATCAGGGCGCCATCATGATCGGCGGCCGCGGCGACGACGCGTACGTGTAACGAAACGGGGCCCGCGCGCATGTCGACCATCATTCCGAAAGAACGCCTCTCCGCCTGGCAACGCTGGGAGATGGCGTCGTTCGATCCGCCGCCGCCCCCGCCACCGCCGGAACCTGCACCGCCCAACCCGCTCGACGATCCCGCGCTGGTGCAGCAGATCGCCAAATGGCGCGAAGAAGCGCGCGCCGAAGGGCATGCACAAGGCTACGCTGCCGGACATGCCGAAGGTTATGCCGCCGGTCAGGCCGCCGGAAAACACGAAGTCGATACGCGCGCTGCGCAACTCGCCGACATCGCACATGGTTTCGGCGACGCGGTGAACGCCATCGACCGCGAGGTCGCCGAACCGCTGCTCGGCCTCGCGCTCGACATCGCACGTCAGGCCTTGCACCAGACGCTCTCGATCCACCCGGAAACGCTGCTGCCGATCGTGCGCGACCTGCTGACCAACGATCCGCTCACGGGCTCCCCGCGCCTGCTGCTCAATCCGGAAGACGTCGAACTCGTCGAGTCCCATGTCGGTGCGGAGTTACGCGCCGCTGGCTGGACCGTGCGTGCCGACCCGTCGATCGGGCGCGGCGGGTGCAAGGCCGAAGCCGCCAGCGGCGAAGTCGACGCCACCGTCGCCACCCGCTGGCAGCGCGTGATGGCCGCCCTCGGCAAGGATCTGCCGTGGTGAACGCCGAACTCACTCCCCTCACCGCACATGCGCCGGTGCTGCACAGCACCGAGAACACGCATGCGCCGGCAGCGCCGGCCACACCGGCGCCGGCCAACGACGGCACCACGCCTTCGGTGCGGCTGTGGGATGAGATCGACACGAACGCGCACACGGCGCAGGCCGGGGCGTTGCAGCCCGACGATCATGACGATCAAGACGAAGCGCCCGTTGCCTCCGGCGACGACGACGCGGCCCGTCAAACGCAGCATGCCAACGGCGGTGACGGAGGCAACGAAGGCGCCGAAAGCGCTGCCAGCGCGCCCAAGCCCACCGGCCACGCCGCGCACAATGCACTGAATGCGCGCGAAATTTCGCGTGACGCGCATCTGCGCCGTTGGCAGAACACGCTGCGCGAGCGCATTGCGCACGTGCATGCCGTCGAACCAACGCGCCGCTGCGGTCGTCTCACGCGCGCGGCCGGTCTGGTCCTCGAAGCCGTGGGCCTGCGTTTGCCGGTCGGCGCCGGTTGCCTGATCGAATTACCCGTGCATGACGCGTCGCGCGAACCCGCTACCGCGGAAGCCGAAGTCGTCGGCTTCGGGGGCGACCGCCTGTTCCTCATGCCGCAGACCGAGGTGGCGGGCCTGCTGCCCGGCGCACGCGTGTTTCCGATGGAACCTGCGGCCGACGGCCCGCTGCCGTCGCAACGTCACAATGGCAAGCGCCTGCCCGTGGGCGAAGCGCTGCTCGGCCGTGTGGTGGACGCCGCCGGTCGCCCGCTGGACGACTTCGGCCCGCTCGGCATGACCGACAGCGCCTCGCTCGCCTCGGTGCCGATCAACCCGCTGGGTCGCGCACCGATCGAATCCGTACTCGACGTCGGTGTGCGCGCCATCAACTCGCTGCTCACCGTGGGACGCGGCCAGCGCATGGGTCTGTTCGCCGGCTCCGGCGTGGGCAAGAGCGTGCTGCTCGGCATGATGGCCCGCTTCACGCAAGCCGAAGTCATCGTCGTCGGGCTGATCGGCGAGCGTGGCCGCGAAGTGAAGGACTTCATCGAGAACATTCTCGGGCCGGACGGTCTGGCGCGCTCCGTCGTCGTGGCGGCGCCGGCCGACGTCTCGCCACTGCTGCGCCTGCAAGGCGCGGCCTACGCCACCACGCTCGCCGAGTACTTTCGCGATCAGGGCAAGGACGTGCTGCTGATCATGGATTCGCTCACGCGCTACGCCATGGCACAACGCGAAATCGCGCTGGCCATCGGCGAGCCGCCTGCCACGAAGGGCTATCCGCCGTCGGTGTTTGCCAAGCTCCCGGCGCTCGTCGAGCGCGCCGGCAACGGCCCGGACGGCGGCGGCTCGATCACGGCGTTCTACACCGTGCTCACGGAAGGCGACGACCAGCAGGACCCCATTGCCGACTCGGCACGCGCCATTCTCGACGGCCACATCGTGCTCTCGCGTCAGCTCGCCGAGTCGGGTCACTACCCCGCCATCGACATCGAGCAATCGATCAGCCGTGCGATGGCCGCGCTCATCGACGACGGCCAGTTCGATACGGTGCGCCGCTTCAAGCAAATGCTCTCCCGATACCAGCGCAATCGCGACCTCATCAATGTGGGCGCGTACGCCCCGGGCAGCGACCCGATGCTCGATCAGGCGATCGAGCTCTATCCCCGTCTCGAAGCGTTCCTGCAGCAGGGCATGCGCGAGCGGGCCAGTTATCCGGACGCCGTGCAGCAGTTGCGCGGGCTGTTCCACTAACCGGAGGCGGCCATGAATTCCACCCTGCCCCTCAAGTTGCTCATCGAACTCGCGCAAAAGGACGTGGACGAAGCCGCGCGCCTGCTTGGCGAGCGTCAGACGCAACGCGCCGAAGTCGAGCGTCAGCTCGAAGCGCTGCGCCAGTATCGCCACGAGTACCGCACGCGCATGCAGACGGCGACGGTTCAGGGCATGGCAGGGTGCGACTGGCGCAACTTCCAGCAATTCATCGATACGCTCGACACTGCCATCGGACAGCAGGCCATGCTGCTCCAGCAAGCGGAAGAGCGCCTGGCGGCCGCGCGCCGCGAATGGCAGGCCCAGCAGCGCCGCCTGAACTCCTTCGGCACGCTCGCCTCGCGCGACGCCGCTCGCACCGCCGTGCGCGTCGCACGTCGCGAGCAGAAGGAAAACGACGAGTACGCCGCGCGCAGTCTGCGCCGTCGTGCCGAGTCCCCGATTTAAAGGAATAGGTGAGCCCACTATGTCGATTCTGAGCTTCCTGACCGATGCCGCCGGTGCTGCCGGCGCTGCCACACAGGCCGTGAGCGGCAACAATCGCGCCGGTTCGTCGAACGGCGACGACAGCAGCGCACTGCCCTTCGCCGCCGTGCTCTCGCAGCAAACGCGTCAGACCGCGCAGCCCGCCGCCGCCACGAACAACAACGCCGCGCAGGGCACCCAGACGAGTTCGTCCGACGCTTCGAACAGCACCAAATCGACCAAATCGACCGATAGCGCGTCGACGAGCCAGACGACGCAGGCGGGCCAAAGCGGTCAAAGCGCCCAAAACAGCCAAAGCGGCCAGACCAACCAAACGAACGCTTCGAAAACCTCCTCGAAGTCGAACGCCGACGACGGCAAGGACGACGAGGAGGAAACGCAGGCAGCTGCCGCCCCGGGCGATCCGGCCGCAGCGCTTGCCGTCGCGCTCGCCGCCATGAACAACGCACCGCTCCAGGTCACGGCACCCGCCCCGACCACGGCGAACGCGGACGCGACCGTCACCGACGGCAAGCCCGGCGTCGGCGCCGCCATCACGGCCGCAGTAACGGGAGCCATGCAGGCCGCAGGCGCAGCACAACTGACGGGGCAGCCGCCGGTCGGCGCCGGCACCGCCGAAGCCGACGCCAAGGGAACGACCACCGCCACGGCGGGTACGCCGGTCAAGGGCACGGTCACGCCGGCCGCATCGACGACCACCCCGACGGGTGGCATCTCGCTCGACGCGCTGGCCAAGCATGCCGCCGCGACCCCGTCACCCACAACCGCTCAACCGGTGGCGACGGACGCGAAGGCCACCCCGCCGGTCGCAGCCACCGACGCGCAGAACGCACAACGCATGGCCGATGCGCTCGCACAGGCGCAGGGCCAGCGCGACGCGGTCTCGCAAGCCGCTGCCACAGCGACACAGGCGGCCCAGGCCGCTGCACAGGCAGCGCAAACGTCAACGCCTGCCGTCGACGCCTCGCCGCAACTGCAAGCGCAGGTCAATCTGCCCGCCGCGCTCGCCCTGAACGCGCGCGTGGGTACGCAGGACTGGAACCATCAGCTCTCGCAACAAGTGGTGTGGCTGTCCAGCGCTCATGCCCAAACGGCGCAGCTGAGCCTGAACCCGCCGGATCTCGGCCCGCTGCACGTGGTGCTGAACGTGGCGAACGATTCGGCGCAGGCGATGTTCGTCTCGCAACACGCCGCCGTGCGCGACGCGGTGCAGGCCGCGCTGCCGCAGTTGCGCGAAAGCCTGGCCAATAACGGCATCGCGCTGGGCAACGCCACCGTGAGCAGCGACAGCTCGCAGCAACAAGCCTTCGCTCAACAAGGCGCGAACGGCAACGGCGCCGGGAACGGTACCGGCAATGGCAATGCACGCGGCACGCCAGGCTTCGGCCAGAGCGCCGACGAGGGCGCCATTGCCGCCACCGTGACCGTGCCTGTGCGCGCGAGCAACGGCTTCGTGGACACGTTTGCGTAAGTCAGCCTGAGATGCCTGAAGTCGCGACACCCGTCGCGGCGCCGGTCGCGGCACCCTAAAGCAAGCGGGTTTTTCTGCCGTTAAGACAAAGACGCGAGTTAGACGCGATTGTCCCTTCTTTTCGGTCGATCACCCGTTGGCGGGTTGGCCGACAATCACTACCCAATAGCAGGCGAATACATGGCAAATCCCGCACCGACACAAGCCGCGGCTCCCCCCGGAGGGGGCATGCGCAAATGGATTCTGTTGATCGTGGCGGTGGCGCTCATGGCAGCGGCCGGCGCCGCAACGGCCGTGTATTTGCTGACCGGACGTCACGAAACGGCAAAAGCACCGCCGCCGCCCCCGCCGCCCGTGTTCGTGAGCATGGACGCGTTCACGGTGAATCTTTCGGGCGAAGATGGCGAGCGCTACCTGCACATCGGCCTCTCGCTCAAGGTGGCGGATGCCGAAACGCAGGCCCGCATTACGCAGCACATGCCCGAAGTGCGTAGTCGAGTGTTGTTGTTGCTGTCGTCGAAGCAGCCGCAGGACCTCGCCTCCATCGATGGCAAGCGCCGTCTGGCAAGCGAGATCCGTTCGTTGGTCGCGCAGCCGTTCGCCGCCAACATGCCGCAGCAAGCCGTGGGCGACGTCCTGTTCACCGCGTTTGTAATTCAGTGAGTGATTCATGGCGCATGAGGAGTTCCTGTCGCAGGAAGAAGTCGATGCCCTTCTGAAGGGTGTCACCGGCGAACAGGATGACCGGTCCGATTCGGAAGATCATTCCGGCATCCGGCCATACAACATCGCGACGCAAGAGCGCATCGTGCGCGGGCGCATGCCCACGCTCGAAATCATCAACGACCGCTTCTCGCGACTATTCCGTATTGCGCTGTTCAACTTCATGCGCCGCAGCGCCGAAATCTCGGTGAGCCCGGTGCGCGTGCAGAAGTACAGCGAGTTCATTCGCAATCTGCCCGTCCCGACCAACCTCAATCTGGTCCACATCAAACCGCTGCGCGGCACGGCGCTGTTCGTGTTCGATCCGAACCTCGTGTTTCTCGTGGTGGACAACCTGTTCGGCGGCGACGGCCGGTTCCATACCCGCGTCGAAGGACGCGACTTCACGCAGACCGAACAGCGCATCATTGCGCGCCTGCTCGATCTGGTGTTCGAGAACTACGGCGCGTCGTGGAAACCGGTGTATCCGGTCGAATTCGAATACGTGCGCGCCGAAATGCACACGCAGTTCGCGAACGTTGCCACGCCCAACGAGGTCGTGGTCACGACCACGTTCGACATCGAGTTCGGCTCGGTCGGCGGCGAATTCCACATCTGCATGCCGTACTCGATGATCGAGCCCATGCGCGACCAGCTCTCGAGCCCGTTGCAGGGCGAGACGCTGGAAGTCGACAAGCGCTGGGTGCGGCTGCTCTCGCAGCAAGTGCAGGCCGCCGACGTGGAGATCGTGACGAACCTCGCGCAGGTCGACATGACGCTCTCGCAGTTGCTCAACATGCGCGTGGGCGACGTGATTCCGCTCGACGTGCCCGAGGTGCTCGAAGCCAAGGTCGACGGCGTGCCCGTGATGCACTGCAATTACGGCGTCTTCAACGGTCAATACGCGCTGCGCGTGAACCAGATGATCAACCATTCGCACAGCGATTACACGAAGGACAACGAGTGATGAGCGATACCCCTCAAACGCCCGGTGACGACGCCCAGGCCATGGCGGACGAGTGGGCCAGTGCCATGGCAGAGCAGACCGCTGCCGAGCCGGCGGCTGCCGCACCGCAACCCGCTTTCGCCCAGACGGCCCCGGCCGCCCCCGTGTTTCAGCCGCTCGCGGCCACGGCCGGCAATCCCGCAACGGCCACGCACAACGACATCGATCTGATTCTCGACATCCCGGTCCAGATGACCGTGGAGCTGGGCCGCACCAAGATCGCCATCAAGAACCTGCTGCAACTCGCTCAGGGCTCCGTGGTGGAACTCGACGGCATGGCTGGCGAGCCGATGGACGTGCTGGTCAACGGTTGCCTCATCGCGCAGGGGGAAGTCGTGGTCGTGAACGACAAGTTCGGCATCCGCCTGACTGATATCATCACGCCATCCGAACGCATCCGTAAGCTCAACCGATGATTGCAACGAAAGTCCGCGGCATGCCCGTGCGGCGTGCTGCGGCAAGCGCCGCCACGGCGCCCGCCTCTGCTCGCGCCATGCACTGCGTGGCGCATCGTCTGTCCCGTTCGCCGATCTCCCCGATCTCCGCACCGATCCGCCCGACCAGTCTGGCTGGCGTGACCGGCGTGGCGCTTGGCTGGCTTTGCGCGTCCAGTGCCTACGCCCAAGGCGCGGCCTCGCAGGCCGCGGCGGTCCCGAGTCTTGGCGGCGCAGGCATCGTCCAGACGGGCTTCGGCCTGGTTCTGGTGCTCGCGCTGCTGTTCGGGCTGGCCTGGCTCGCGAAGCGCTTCGGCCTGCAACGCCCGCTTGGCGGGGGCAACGTGCGCATCGTGGGAAGCGCGGCCGTCGGCCAGCGCGAACGTGTGGTGGTGGTGGAGGTCGCCGGCGACTGGGTGGTGCTCGGCGTGGCGCCCGGCCAGGTGCGCAGCCTGCATGTCATCGACGCGGACCGGGTCGCCGACCTGCCTGCCGCGCCGACCGTCGCCCAGCCGGGTGCGCAGGCCAATCGCGCCGCGCAAGCTTTTGCGCAAAAGTTGCGCGAGTCCATGAAGAAGGATTCCTGATGTCGCGCGGCGGTGTGTCGTCTGCCCGCTTTGCTGCACGCAAGGCCGGTCTGTCCCTGAGCCTGGCCCTCGGTCTGGCGCTTGCATGCCTCGTCTGTCTGGCATTGCCCGGCACCGCCCTGGCGCAGGCGACGCTGCCCGCCTTCACCACGACACCGGCGCCCGGCGGCGGACAGACCTATTCGCTGTCCGTGCAGACGATGCTGCTGCTCACGTCGCTGGGCTTCCTGCCCGCGATGTTGCTCATGATGACCGCCTTCACGCGCATCATCATCGTGCTCTCGCTGCTGCGTCATGCCATCGGCGTGACGACCTCGCCGCCGAACCAGATCCTGATCGGGCTGGCGCTGTTTCTGACGTTCTTCGTCATGTCGCCCGTGTTCGATCAGGTCTACGCCAACGCCTACCAGCCGTTCGCTGCGAACAAGATCAGTTTCGAGCAGGCCGTCGATACCGGCGCCAAGCCGTTCCACGCGTTCATGCTCAAGCAGACGCGCGAAGCCGACCTCGCCCTCTTCGCCAAGCTCGCCAAGACGCCGCCCATGAATGGCCCCGAAGATGTGCCAATGCGCATTCTCGTGCCGGCCTTTGCGACGAGCGAGCTGAAAACCGCGTTCCAGATCGGCTTCACGATCTTCATTCCGTTCCTCATCATCGATCTGGTGGTCGCCAGCGTGCTGATGGCCATGGGCATGATGATGGTGTCGCCGTCCACGGTCTCGCTGCCCTTCAAGCTCATGTTGTTCGTGGTGGTCGACGGCTGGCAATTGCTGCTGGGCTCGCTCGCCCAGAGCTTCACGATGTAGCGCGGAGGCGACCGACATGACTCCGGAAACCGTCATGGCGCTGGCGCATCAGGCAATGCAGGTCTGCCTGCTGCTCGCCGCACCGCTGCTGATCGTCGCGCTCGTGTCCGGCCTGTTGGTGAGCCTGTTTCAGGCCGCCACGCAGATCAACGAAATGACGCTGTCGTTCATCCCCAAGCTGCTCGCCGTGTTCATTACGCTGGTGGTCGCCGGTCCGTGGATGCTCAATCTCATGGTCGACTACATGCGTCAGTTGCTCACCGGCATTCCCGGCCTCGTCGGGTAAGCCGTCTCGACCTTGATCAGTTTCACCTACGATCAGCTCTCCGGCGTCATTGCGACGTTCCTCTACCCGTTCGTGCGTCTGCTCGCGCTGTCGATGACCGCCCCGCTTTTCGGCGACTCGCGTGTGCCCGGCACGGTGAAGATCGGGCTCGCGGGGATCGTCGCGCTCACCCTCGCACCGGTGATCGCGCCGGCGCCCGCCGTCTCCCCCTTCTCGTGGGAGGGGCTGTGGATCCTCACGCAGCAGATGATGATCGGCGCAGCGCTCGGCTGGTGCATGCAGATCGTGTTCTCCGCCGTGAGCATGGCGGGCGACTTCGTAGGTCTGCAAATGGGTCTGTCCTTCGCCACGCTGCTCAACCCCAACGCCGACGGCAGCACCGCCGTGCTCGGCATGCTGCTCAACGTGGTCATCATGCTCGTGTTCCTCGCGACCAACGGGCATCTGGTCATGTACGCCACGCTGGTCCAGAGCTTCGCCGTGTTGCCGATATCGAGCACGCCGCTGTCCGTGGGTGGATGGCATTATCTGGCCATGCTGGGCGGCCAGTTGTTCACGCTGGCGCTCATGTTGTCATTGCCGCTCGTTGCCGCCCTGCTGATCTGCAATCTGGCGCTGGGCATTCTGAATCGCGCGGCCCCGCAGCTGAACATCTTCGCCGTGGGTTTTCCGCTGACGCTGGGCGTCGGTCTGGTGGTGCTCGAACTGATGATGCCGCGCATCGCACCGGTCATGGACCATTTCAACGCCATCGGCATCGACATGATGGTCCGGGCAACTGCGGCTTTCGCGCCGAAGCCCTGAGCGACGCCGCTTCGTCGTATTTTTCCGGTTTCGACGACGGCTTTGTCGATCAATTCGCCAACATTCTCGCGGGCTTGCCCGCGAGATCACGCGCCCAAAACGAAACAGGCCACCCGAGGTGGCCCGTTCGTCGTTGCATCTGCCGATATCAGAGCAGGCTGAACAGCGAGAGCTTCTGCGTCTGAATGAAGGTCTGCTGCGAGGCCTGCAGCGATGCCTGTTGCTGCGCGAACTGGCTCGTCGCCGAGATGATGTCCACGTCCAGCAAGTCCTGCAACTGGGACGAATACGCGAGAGCGTTGGCGCTGCCGATGTCGCCAAGCGTCGTCAATTCGTTCAGGCGCGAGCCGACGGTCGTGCGCACAGTGGTCACGTTATCGTAGGTGTTGCTGAACATCTGGTTGAACGTGGTGAGCGCATTGCTCAGGTTGGCCGTGCCGGACGGTCCCTGCAACCCCACCGGGGTCTTGAGCGTATTGATCAGCGCTTGCAGGTTGTCGAACACGTTCGTATTCGAATTGCCCGCGGGAGCGACCGTGTAGGCGTCGCCCGTGGCCGGCGTGCCCGTAAACGTTACCGACTTGCCCGCAAACGCAATCGGCTGGCCCGACGTGTACACGCCCGTGACGTCCGGCACCGTGGTGTCCGTCAGGTCCTTGATCGTGTAGTTCGTGGTCGGCGGCGTGGTCGTGTTGTCGATCGCGAAACCGATCGAGAACTGGTGATTCGCCCCGGGGTTGGTCACGTCCGTCGTCGAGACGGGCGTGAACGTGGCCGTGCCGGTGTTCGACAGGCTACCGCTGATCACCGTGCTGGCCGTGGCAGGCTGGATCGCCTGAAAAATGTTCGAGCCGATGTCGTTGATCGCGATCTGACGGCCGGCAGAGACCTGCACGTAGCGAATGCCGGTGTCGCCCGCGTAGCTGGCGCCGGTCGGCGTGGAGACATACGCAGCCGAGTTGCCCATGAACCCCGAGAACAGGTACTGGCCGTTCGCATCCGTCGTGTTCGCCAGCGAGAGCAGTTGCTGGTAGCTCGATTGCAGATCGGTCGCAATGGCCGAGCGATCGTTGTCGTTGAGCGAGGCGCTGCCCGCCGCCACCACCTGCGACATGACGTGTTGCAGCGTATTGATGATGCTGCCGAAGGTCTGGTCTTCGAGCTGGAGCGCCGTTGTGGCCGCCCCGCGGTTCGTCGCGTACTGGCCGTTCATGTCCTTGGCCTGCGAAATGGCCACGGCTTGCGCAGACGCGAGCGGATCGTCGCTCGGCGTGGTCACGCGCTTGCCCGAGGAGAGCTGCGCTTGCGTGTTGAGCAGATCGGCGACGTTACGGCTCATGGCCGACGACCCCTGATCGAAAATCATGCTGGTGCTGATGCGCATCGTGTCGTCTCCTCAGCCTTAGTTGACCATCTGCAAGATCGTGTCGAACAACTGCGACGCGGTCTGGATGACCTTCGAGTTGGCCTGATAGAGCTGTTGGAACTTGATCAGGTTGGCGGCCTCTTCGTCGAGGCTCACGCCGGAATTGGACTGCTGGGCGGTCTGCGCCTGCTTGAGCAACGTTTGCTGCGCGGCGCTCGTCGCCTTGTAGGTGTTCGTGGTCGAGCCGACGTAGGAGACCAGATTGGCGTAGGCGGAGGCGTACGAATCCTTGCCGCCGACCTTGGTCTTGTCGTTTTGCAGGGCCGAGAGGGCCAGACCGTTGCGGTTATCCGTGGTGGCGCCGGCGTTGTTCGGCGCGATCGTCAGCTTGTCGCCATTGGCGGGCGTGCCGCTGATGTTGACCGTCATGCCGCCCAGCGTCATCTTCGCGCCGCTCGTGGCGTCGTAAGGCACCGTGTCGCCTGCGGCATACGTGGTGGTCGTGCCGTTGACCGTCACCGTCATCGGCGACGGCGCGACCAGGGTGATGGCCCCGGTCGTGGGATCCTTGCTGAACGTGAAACTGACCGGCGAGGTCAGCACATTCGTCAGGTAGTTCGCATCGACCGAACCCTGGTCGGTCTTGAGCGAGCCGGTGTTGGTCGACGGTGTGGACGCCAGGATCGGAGCGGCCAGCGCAATCTTGCCCGGGTCGGTGATCGCCACGCCGATGTTGCCCGCTGCATTGCGGGTCGGTTCGATCGTGAAGCTGTCGCCCGCGACGTTGGTGCCGACCGTGACGTTGAAGCCGTCATCGAACGCCGCGCCGGTGCTGTCCGTGAACGCCAGCGGCGCGCCAGCGGTGGCAGGCGCAGGGGCGGTCCACTTCGCACCGTCCGACGAACGGGTCATGGTGTAGGTCGTGCCGTCGAACGTCACGTTATAGTCGCTGGCCGTGACCTTCGAGGCGTCGGTGATCGTCGAATTGAGCACCGCGCCGTTGGAGTTCTTCGTATTGGCGACGATGGTCGGCTGCGGGACGGTGAAAATATTGCCGCCGAGCTGGCCGTACAGGTCCAGACCCAGTTTGTTCTGCGCGTTGAAGGTGCCCGCGAGCGACAGACCGATCTGGCCCAGCGCGTTCTGCGCCTGCGTCAGCGCGCCGCTGCGAAACGACAGCAGACCGGCGAGCGAGCCGCCGGTGATCGACGATTCCGGCACCGGCACCTTGGTGCCGTTGGGCGTCACATAGGCGATGGTCAGCTCGGAGGGGTCGTTGGTCGACGCCACGGTCGTGAGCTGATACGCCGAATTGCCCGTCACGAGCGACTGGCCATTGCCGACGAAGACGCTGTACGAGCCGTCCGACGCCTTGACCACGTTCGTCTGAATGATGGCGTTGAGCTGCGAGACGGCGAGGTCGCGCTGGTCGAGCAGGTCGTTCGGGGTCGCGCCGCCGCCGTTGGCCTGCGCCTGCACGATGGCGTCGTTCAGTTCCGCGATCTGCTTGGCGTAGACGTTGATCTGGTCGGTCGACTGCGAAATGCTGGCGTTCGTGCTGCTGCGCAGCGTGGACAGCGTGCCCGAGAGCGACTGGAACATGCTCGCGAGCGTTTGCGCCGAGGACACGACCGTGGCGCGCGTGGCGGAGTTGGCCGGCGCCGAAACGATGTTCTGCAAGTTCGTGAAGAACTGGCTCATCGTGGCCGACAGACCGGTCGTGGAGCTGCCCAGCGCATTGTTGATCTGCGAGATCTGCTGGTAGTACGTATCGAGCTGGCTGTACTGGGTCTGCGCCTGATTCGTCTGGTTCGACAGGAACTGGCTGTACACGCGCGAGACGTCGTTGACCAGCACGCCGGTGCCCAGATAGCCCACACCGGCGTATTGGCTGGCGGCCTGGGCGTAATCGACGATCTGACGGTTGTAACCGGCCGTGCCCGAGTTGGCGACGTTATTGCCGGTGGTGCTGAGGGCGAACTGGGCGGCGTTCAGCCCGCTCATGCCAATATTGATTAGGCTCATGATCTCGCGGCTTATGTTGGAGGCGCGCCCCGCGGCGAAAACCCGCTCGCGCACCGTTACCGATGTGTTTACGGCAGTCCGGCGACAAAATTGAGGCCGTCGCTGCGCTTGTTTTCGTCCCGTACCCCGCCGTCGCGGCCCCCGGCAAACCCGGTGGCGGCGAGCCTTCCCCGTCAGGTGAAGTGCTTCATGACCTTCATGAGCTTGCTGGCGTACTGCGGATCCGTCGCGTAGCCCGCGCGTTGCAGATTGTTGGCAAAGCTGGCCGCGTCGTTGGCGCTGGCCACGACCGACGAATAGCGCGGGTTGTTCGAAATCAGCTTGGCGTAGTCGGCGAATGCCTCGTCGTACGAGCCGTAGGCGCGGAACTTCGCCATCACCTTGCGCGGTTGACCGTTGACGTACTCGGTGGTCGCCACTTCCACGGTCGGACCATTCCAGTTCTTGCCGGCCTTGATGCCGAACACGTTGTGGCTGGTGCTGCCATCCGCGCGACGGATCTCACGCTTGCCCCAGCCCGATTCCAGCGCCGCCTGACTCAGCATGAAGCGCGCCGGAATGCCGCTGTTCGCGCTGGCGCTCTGCGCCGCGTTGGCCATGCGCTCGACGAATTCACCCGCTGCGGCGGGTGCGCCGTCCGCCACACCGATGCCGTCCGCCGCGTTGTACGCGCGGCCGGCGAGCGGCTGCTGGCGCCCCATGGCCGCCGGCGGCAAGGTCGTCCCGGTTTTGGCGAGTTGCTTGAGCATCAGGTCCGCCAGACCAATGCCCTTGTTCGAAGCCATTTGCTGGGCGAGCTGGTCGTCGAGCATGCCGTTGAACATCTTTTCCTGATCGCTGCCAAGCAGGCCGCCGGACATCGTGGCCTCGCGCATGCTCTTGAGCATCATCTGCGTGAAGACAGCCTCGAACTGCTTGGCCGCCTGCTGCGTGGCCTGCGGCGTTTGCTGGTGTGCGGCCGCGCGCAGGGCCGTGAGGCCTTGCGTGTCGTAGGCAGCGCGTTGCGTCAGATCGGGCAGGTGGTTGCCCGCCGCACCGGTCAGGCGGTTGCCGTCGGCCATATCAGATGATCTCCAGATCGGCGCGCAAGGCGCCCGAGGCCTTCATGGCCTGCAGAATCGACATCAGGTCCGCCGGACTCGCACCCAGCGAGTTCAGCGCCTTGACGACATCGGCGAGGTTGGCGCCCGCTTTGACCATCTTGAGCGCGTTGTTCTCCTGTTGAACGGAGATCTGCGAATTCGGCGCCACGACCGTCTGACCGCCCGAGAACGGCGCCGGCTGGCTGACATTGTTCTGCGTATCGATGACGACCGACAGGTTGCCGTGCGCCACGGCGCACTGCTGGATCGTCACGTTCTGGTTCATCACCACGGAGCCCGTGCGGGCATTGATGATGACGCGTGCGGCCGTGTTGTCCGGGCGCACTTCCAGACTTTCGAGTTGCGCGAGGAACTGCACGCGCGAGGCCGGATCGGTCGGCGTGCGCAACAGAATCACACGGCCATCGAGCGCCTGCGCAGTGCCGAAGCCGAAGCGGCGATTCACCGCGTCGACCACGCGCTGCGCGGTGGAGAAGTCCGTGGCGTTCAGTTCCATCTGCACGGTCCCCGGCTGGCCGCCCATGGCGGTCGGCACGGCGCGCTCGACGATGGCCCCGCTCGGAATCCGGCCCGACGCCAGCTGGTTGATGGTCACGCTCGACCCGTTGGCCGAAGCCCCTGCGCCGCCGATCAGCAGGTTGCCCTGCGCCAGCGCGTAGACCTGTCCGTCCGGCCCCTTGAGCGGGGTCATCAGCAGCGTGCCGCCGCGCAGGCTCTTGGCGTTACCCATCGACGACACCACGACGTCGATGGCCTGACCGGGTCGCGTGAACGCCGGCAGCGTGGCCGTGACCATCACGGCGGCCACGTTCTTCAACTGCATGTTGGTGCCGGGCGCGACGGTGATGCCCAGTTGCGAGAGCATGTTGGTCATGCTCTGCACGGTGAACGGCGTCTGCGTCGTCTGGTCACCCGAGTTGTCGAGACCGGCCACAAGGCCGTAGCCGATCAGCTGGTTGTCGCGCACGCCCTGGATCGACGCCAGTTCCTTCAGACGCTCGGCATGCGCCACGCCGGGCGCGAGCAGCATGGCAGCGCCTGCCACGCTCGTCGCGACGGCCACGGCAAACGTGGAGACCGCGCGGCCGATGTGCTGGCGGAGGAAGCTGGGGTAAGGCGCGCGGCGCGACGGGAACGGCATGATCGACATCAGAATGGCGAAACGTTAAGGAAGAAGCGCTGCAGCCAGCCCATGGTTTCGGCTTCGTTGATATAGCCTTTGCCACGGTATTCGATGCGCGCATCGGCCACCTGCGTCGAGGGCACGGTGTTCGCGCCCGAAATCGTTTGCGGGCTCACGATGCCCGAGAACTTGATGTATTCCGTGCCCTGGTTGATGGCGATCTGCTTCTCTCCCGCGACCGCCAGGTTGCCGTTCGAGAGCACTTCCATCACGGTCACGGTGATCTGCCCCGAGAACACGTTGTTGGCATTGGCCGCGCCCTTGGCGTCGAACTTGTTCGCGCCGCTCGCATCGAGCGCCTGGTTGTTGAGCACACCGCCGATCACGCCCGGCGTCTGGTTCAGCGTCAGATTGCCGCTGCCCGAGCGTGTGGTATTGGCCGCCGAGTTCTTGCTCGCCGCCGTGTTTTCGTTGATGACGATCGTGAGGATGTCGCCCACGTTGCGCGGACGGCGGTCTTCGAACAGCGGCCGATTCGAGTACAGCGGACGGTAAATCGAGCCTTCCGGGTCAGCCGCCACCGGCGGGGGCGGCGGACGCGTGGTCGTCGGCCCGTTCACGACCGGTTCCTGCGGCACGTACGCGCAACCTGCGAGACCGCTCAGCGCAGCGGCGGCCACGAGCGCCAGAAACTGCGCGAGGCCTGCGCTGCGGTGCGTTTCGGTCTTGCGTGCGGACATATCGACGTTCATTCCCAAGTGCGTAGTACTGGAGGCATTCGCGGCGAACCGCGCCTTACATCTGCGTCAGACGTTGCAGCATCTGGTCGGATGCGGTCACGGCCTTCGAGTTGATTTCATAGGCGCGCTGCGCGGAAATCATGTTCACGAGCTCTTCGACCACGTTCACGTTCGACGTTTCGACGTAGTTCTGGTTGAGCACGCCCGCGCCATTGGTGCCCGGCTGCGCGACGTTCGGCGCGCCCGAGGCGGCCGTCTCGGCGTACAGGTTCTCGCCCATGCTTTGCAGGCCGGCGTTGTTGATGAACGTGGCGAGCTGGAACGTGCCGATCTGCACGTTCGCGGTATTGCCCGGCTGCGTGACCGACACCGTGCCGTCGCGCGCGATGGTCAGCGACAGCGCGTTGGCCGGAATCGTAATCGCCGGCTGGATCGGGTAACCCGAGGCGGTCACGAGCTGGCCGTTGTTATCCACCTGGAACGAGCCGTCGCGGGTGTAGGCCGTCGTGCCGTCCGGCATGAGGACCTGGAAGAAGCCATCGCCGTTGATGGCCACGTCCTTGGCGTTGGCGGTCGACGTCAGATTGCCCTGCGTGAAGATGCGCTCGGTGGCTGCAGGGCGCACACCCGTGCCCAGTTGCAGACCCGAAGGCAGCAGCGTTTGCTGCGACGACTGCGCGCCCGGCTGGCGCAGCGTCTGGTACAGCAGATCCGAGAACACCGCACGGCCCTTCTTGAAGCCGTTCGTACTGGTGTTGGCCAGGTTGTTCGAAATCACGTCCATGTTCGTCTGCTGGGCGTTCATGCCGGTGGCAGCGATGTAGAGCGAACGGATCATTGGATGTTTCTCCCCGTGTTCGGTGGCGGTGCGTGCTCGCTTTCGGGAGCGCCGCAGCCGGCGCCCGTTAGCTGAAGTTCAGCAACTGGTTGGCGGTTTGTTCGTTGGTATCGGCGGTTTGCAGCATCTTCATCTGCATCTCGAAGGCACGCGATTGCGAAATCATGTTCACGAGGCCGCTCACCGGGTTGACGTTGCTCATCTCGATGGAACCGGCCACGACTACGACATTCGGATCGACCTGCGCGGGGGCGTTGTTGGCCCGACGGAACAGGCCGTCGTCGCCACGCACCAGATTGCCTTCGGGCGGATTGACCAGCTTCAACTGCCCCATCACCGCGATGGAGTTCGGCGGATCGCCCTGCCCCAGCGCGGAGATCGTGCCATCGGTGCCGATCGTCACCGCAGCCCCCGGCGGCACGGCAGCCGGACCGGCGTCGGTCATGACGGGCAGACCGTGCAGCGTGATCTGGCCGTCGGCCGTCATTTCGAGATTGCCGCCACGGGTATAGGCTTCGCGGCCCTGCGCGTCGCGCACGGCCAGCCAGCCTTGTCCCTGAATGGCCACATCGAGCGCACGGCCGGTTTGCTGCATCGCGCCGGGCGTGAAGTCCGTGCCCGGCGTCGAGGTGGCGACGAACGTACGCGTGCCGGTCGTGCCGTCGGCGGCGCGCACCGGCGCCTGACGGAACGCCGAGAGCTGGGCCCGAAAGCCCGGCGTGGAGACGTTCGCCAGATTGTTGGCGGTGGTCGATTGCTGCTCCATCGCCTGCTTCGCGCCGGTCATGGCCACATAGATCACGCGATCCATCGACGCCCCTCCTGCAAGTTACGCATACGCGCCGCTCCCGTGTGCTTACAGGTTGACCATCGTCTGCATCAGCTGGTCTTCCGTCTTGATCGTCTGCGCGTTGGCCTGATAGTTGCGCTGCGCGGTGATCATGTGGACCAGTTCGGCGGTCAGGTCGACGTTCGACGCTTCGACGGCGCCCGCCTGGAGCTTGCCGAGGTTCGTGCCGCCCGGCACGCCGACGATCGGAATGCCCGAGGCTGCCGATTCCGCCCAGAGGTTGTTGCCCAGCGGGATCAGTCCGTTCACGTTGTTGAAGTTGGCGAGCGCGACCTGTCCCAGCACCATCGACTGCGTGTTCGAGTACGTGCCGACGATCGTGCCGTCGGCGTTGAACGTGAAGCCCGTCAGGCGGCCCGACGAGTAACCGTCCTGCGTGAGCGTGTTCGGCGTGTAGCTGTTGCCGAACTGCGTGGTGCCGGTCAGGTTCAGCGTCATGTTGCCGGAGGCCGCGCCGTTACCGTACGCGATCGTCGGCAGCGTGATCGGGCCGGTCACGGCGGCGCCGGTCGAGTCCGTTTGCGACACGAGGCTGCCCGACGAGTTGAACGTGAGCGTGCCGATCGGGCCGGCGCCGACCTGGGTGGTACCGTCCACCGAGGCGTACACGGTCCACGTGGCGTTGTTGGTGGTGGTGTCGACGCTGGTCTTCTTGAAGTACAGGTTGACGTCGTGGGAATTGCCCAGCGAGTCGTAGACCTTGAGCGACGTGGCGTTGGTGTACGAGTTCGGATCGGTGATCGAGAACGGGGTGGTGTTCACCGCGCTGCGCGAATCGAGATTGAACTGACCCGTGATCTTCGAGGTCGCCGTGGGGGCCAGGTCGCCCGTCGGGATCTGGAGGTCGACCGGCGAGACGCTGTTGATGATGCCGTTCGGGCCCGCCAGGTAACCGGTCAGGTGATCGCCGTTCGAGTTGACGATGTAACCGTTCTTGTCGAGCGAGAACTGGCCGTTGCGCGAGTAAGCAATGGTGCCGTTGTTCGAGACGCGGAAGAAGCCGTTGCCCGAGATCGCCAGGTCGAGCTGGCGGTTCGTGACCGTGATGTCGCCCTGCGTGAACTGCTGGGCGACGGCGGCCACACGCGTGCCGATACCGACGGTGTTGTTGCCTGCGCCGAACAGCGAGTTCGCGTAAATGTCGGCGAACTGCGCCTGACCCTGCTTGAAGCCGACGGTGGCCGCGTTGGCAACGTTGTTGCCGACGACGTCCAGGTCCTTGGAAGCGGCGTTCAGGCCGCTCAATCCGGTCGAAAAGGCCATGTGTTACTCCTGAAATTCGGTTGTCGACGACACCTGTCGCGACGAAAACGATTCAAAAACGAGAAGGGCTTGCGTCGTGTCGGGTCAGAGAATTTCGCGCACGTCGGAGAGCTTGATGTTCGAGCCGGTGCCGACGTTGAGCAACGGCGAGCCAGTCGTGCTGGCCACCACGCTCTGCACCTGTGCGTAAGAGAGCAGCGTCGGCGTGATGGCTTTGCCATTGGCCGTTGCGGTCACGCTCAGCGTGTACTTGCCATCGGCCACGTCGACACCCGCGTCGTCCTTGGCGTCCCAGGTAAGGGCCTGCACGCCGGCATCCAGCGCGCCCGCGTTGACGGTGCGAATCGTCTTGCCGGTGCTGTCCTTGATCTCGATCTTCACGGTGTCCGCATCGCTCGGCAGCTCGAAGCCGAACGGCGTGGCCGTCTTCGTGACGGTGCCGTCGTCGGCCTTGGTGCTGCCCACGCCGATGTTGGTGCCCGGGATCAGCACGCCCTTGCCGACCAGCGCCGCCGCCTGCAGGCTTTGCGTCGAGTTCAGTTGCGAGGTGACGGACGAGAGCGTCGTGTTCAATTGGGTGATGCCCGAGACCGTGCTGATCTGCGCGAGCTGCGAGGTCACCTGCGAGTTGTCCATCGGGTTGAGCGGATCCTGGTTGTTCATCTGGGCGACGAGCAACTTGAGGAAGCTGTTTTGCAGATCGTCTGCGCTACCGGCGGACGACTTCGAACTGCTGCTGTTGGCAGTTCCGTTGATCGAGTCGAGGAAGTTCTGCGAGAAGTTCGCAGCGTTCGACGTATTGATGCTGGCCATCTGTCTGGTCTCCGCGCGGCCCCTTACTGGCCGACCGTGAGGGTTTTGAGCATGAGCGTCTTGGCGGTGTTGAGCGCCTCGACGTTGGCTTGATAGGAACGGGAGGCGGAGATCATGTTGACCATCTCTTCCACCGGATTCACGTTGGGCATGGTGACGTAACCCTGCGCGTTCGCTGCCGGGTTCTTCGGGTCGTACACCGTCTTGAGCGGGGACGGGTCTTCCACCACGCCGGCGACCTTCACGCCGCCCACGTCGGTGCCCGTGACCGGGTTGACCTGAAACACGACTTGCTTGGCGCGGTACGGCTGACCATCCGGACCGGTCACCGATTCGGCGTTGGCCAGGTTGCTCGCCGTCACGTTCATGCGCTGCGACTGGGCAGTCATGGCGGAGCCGGCGACGTCGAAAATGCTCATGAGTGGCATGGCGCTTACCCTTGATTCGTGATGGCTGTCAGCATCGTCTTGATCTGGCTGCTCAGGACCGTGAGGCCCGTCTGGTAATGCACGGCGTTATCGGCGAAGTTCACACGCTCGGCGTCGAGCTCGACGGTGTTGCCGTCGACGCTTTGCTGATAAGGCACGCGGTAAAGCAGTTCCGGGCCGCCCATCGGCGGCGCCGTAGTCACGGCGCGCGCGGCGATGTGACGCGAGGAGGTACGTGAGAGCGATACACCCGACTCGCTGGCGATCTGCGGCTGCGTGCCGCGCTCGACGGCCTGATTCAAGGCATTGTTGAAGTCGAGATCGCGCGCCTTGTATCCCGGCGTGTCCGCGTTGGCGATGTTCGACGAGATCACTTCCTGGCGATAGGCGCGCATCGACAGCGCCTGCTGAGAAAATCGCAATGCCGCGTCCAGTTTGTCCATGATCTCGTCTCGCCTGATGCTTGCCTTGATGCCGGTACTTGGGTGATGCACAAGAAGCTGTGCCCCGTGCGGTCGCGCGCCGTGCCCGGCTCAGTCTCGTGGCGCCCTGAGGCGCCTTGACTGACGGGCGTCGCGCTGTGCGCAGACGGGATCTCCTGCCGGGTCCGGAAAAAATAGGGACCTTTTGGCATGCTTCGCATCGTATGCGTACCCCCCACGATTCAATCGGAGGAATAGGCAGGAGATTGACCGCCATTTCGGGCCATGCCCTGTCGCGGACATCTCTAGAATGGCTTCCTGACGGCATCGGGCGGGGTTTGCCCCCCAGGCAAAGGAACACTGCCCGGTGTCGTCGGCTTCACAGCTTGAAGTGGGTTGAGTGCCGGCTACCCCGTGGTTCCCCCGGGCAACGGCCGCAAGGAGAGTGAGCATGGCAGGCAAATCCGGCGACCGACTCGTCGATGCCCCGCGCACGCATGGCGTGCAGCGGCATGGCGTGCGCGCGCGCCTTCGATCCGGACTGCTGGCGGCCACCTTCGCAACCCTCGGCCTGGGTTTGAGTCTGACGCTCGTCTCTACCCCGTCGGCTTCGGCGGCCGCCCAGAATGCCGGCGTCGCCACCGATCCCGCCGCGCAGAACCTCGGCAATACGCTTGGCCCCAGCGCCATTGTCATTCCCGGCAACCATGCCGCCGCCGGCGGTGTCGCGTCGAATGTTCCGAACCTGGTGCGTCCGGCAGCGACGGTGAACGCGTCGGCGCAGCCGTCTTCACAGCAGGCCGCCGCCCCGGTCCTGCAGAGCGCCGGCGCTCAGAATTCCCAGTACCAGAATCCCCAGATCATCCGCCAGACGGCCGAGCGTTTCCTGCGCGAGCAGACGACCGGCCTGCCCGGACAGGTCAACATTACCGTCGGCGAATCGGTCTCCGACCACATGCCGGCCTGTACGGCGCTCGAACCGTTCCTGCCCCCGGGGGCGCGCCTCTGGGGCTCGACGAGCGTCGGCGTGCGTTGTGCGGGCGAGCGGCCGTGGACGCTGTATCTACAAGCACGCGTGAGCATCAACGCGACCTACTTCGTCGCCGCCCGCCAGATCAATCCGGGCGAGACAATTTCGGCGACCGATCTGTCGCCGCGTCAGGGCGATCTCACGCTGCTGCCGCGCACGGTGGCCACCGATGCCGGCCAGATCGTCGGCACGGTGGCGGTCAACCGCATTACCTCCGGCCTGCCGATCCGCTCCGACTTGCTGCGCAGCGCGATTGCCGTGCAACAGGGACAAACCGTGCGGGTCGTCTCGCGCGGATCCGGATTCGAGGTGAGCACGGAAGGCCAGGTGCTCACGCGCGCGAGCGCGGGCGATCCCGTGCAGGTGCGCACCCGCGCCGGACAGGTCGTCAGCGGCACGGTGAAGACAGGAAAAAATGGCAACGTCGAAGTCGAAGTTGCGCTATGAGTGATTACTCACTATCGTTAAATATCCGCTAAAATCACCCGGCACTTGAACTGGTAACAGGATGTTACTTGCCTAAAGTTATGGCGAATAATGCCGTTACACAGACAGGTTTCTGGGGAAAGCACATGAAAATCGAACCACCCGCCAATCCGTTGAGTGGCGTCGGCGCGGGCAAGGCGGCGACCGATCGCGCGACTTCCGGCGCTGTGAATGCCGACTCGAATGCTGCAACGACTGCGAATGTCGGCGGCGGTGCGAGCGTGAGCACGAGCGCGCTGTCGTCGGAGATGCGCGCGTTGCAGGAAGCGCTGGCACAGACGGGCGCGGCAGATATCGACCTTGCCAAGGTGGAGTCGATCAAGGCGGCCATTGCCAACCGCCAATTGCTGATCGACCCCTCCAAGATTGCGGACGGCCTCATTGCGACCGCGCGCGATCTGCTCTCTGCGCAATCAAAGTAAGCCATGACCACTGAAGCCCTGTTGAACGCCCTGTCTGCGGAAACGACTGCCATTGGCACGTTTTCGGCATTGCTCGGGGAAGAACAGCAGGCTTTGGTGAGCGGCACGCTGGATGCATTGCCGGAGCTGACCGAGCGCAAGGGGCGCGCGGTCGCCGAACTTTCTGCACTCGGTCGCGACCGCGATGCGCAGTTGCAGGCGCTGGGCTTCACCCCGGACGAAGCGGGTGCAGCGGCCGCCGCGGCGACCGATTCCCGCATCGATACCGCGTGGAAGGCACTCCTTGCGGCGGCCGGCGAAGCCAAGCGAGCGAACGACACGAACGGCCTGCTCATCAATACGCGTCTGACCTACACGCAACAAGCCTTGAACGTGCTCTACGGCCCGGGCAACAACGCCCCGCTCTACGGTCCCGACGGCCGTACCACGCCGCGCTCCAGTGGTGGAAGTGTGACGGCTTAAGCCTCATTCAGTGGGTTGGCAACATACGCCTCCACCCAACGAAGTCAGCACTCCCGCTTTCGAACGAATCGCCGCTCCTCGCTTCGAACCTATTGGCAGAGCCTGCGCGCGGGCATGATGTTGCGGTCTCACCCGCCGCATCTTAGCCACCAATTTGAATAATCGGGCACATGAGGCTTACCGCGTCAGACACCACTGGCGCTCGGGCAACGATCGATCCACCAAATAAGCAGCGCCTCCCGAGAATCGGCAAGTCAGGGTCATAACGAGCCTATCCCCTCCGCAGCCCGCACCTTGAGCGGGCACTCACCCAAACTCATCCCTACGTTTGCGTCTAGCGTCTGCTCCTCGGTAATCGGCCACGGGTCAATTGGCACGTATCCGGAGACGCGGATCATATCTATTTCTGTCACGACCTCATCTAAGATGTCCCCCTCGGTTCAGCCCCAGCGAACTTTCTCAGAATTAGCCCAAACGAAGTTCGACCGACATTCCTTACAGTTGTGGTTGTCGTAACGCACCTGGCTCTTGTACTCCCACGAGCCCCGCCACCCAGAACAACTAAAAGGGAATATGAACTATTTTTCGCGAACTTTGGACCGATTGGACAATCTTGCGAAGCGACTTTTGCGTGCCAAAACGGTGGGCGTAAGAGCGCTAATTCTCGATAAATCAAACCGAGTTCTTTTAGTAAAGCACACTTATAGAAATGGATGGCATACGCCCGGAGGTGGCGTCAACTCCGGAGAAACTTTAGTTGAGGCCATTCGAAGGGAAGTCTACGAAGAAACAAAACTCAGACTTTCCGGAGAAATACAACTATTCAACATTTACCTCAATAAGTGGAAAAATTTGGATGATTTTCCCGTTCTTTTCATCGCAAGAGACTATTTGGGAAATGCTGAAGTAGGCGATCCTGCGGAGATTGCCGAAATCGGGTGGTTCTCGTTTGACCGCCTGCCAATGGAAACCACGGAAAAGACTAGGCAGAGGATTCTCGAATTCCGCGGACTCCGTGAAAAATCCGATCGGTGGTAGGACTTTTCACGGATTGATTTTGGCACCACAACGACCCAACTGCTCATTCATTACGTCGCAGATTCGAAAATGAGCTTTGGATAAAGCACTGGGAAGGGGCGGAATGATGCTGCCCCCGTTGGACGAATATAGAGCCAAATACGCGAAGCGCTTAGAGGCTTACAGAAAACTCAACAAGAAGCGAGGGCTCGTGTCGCCGGTCGTGCGCTGACGTCTGCGCATATTCAATTCGCCGACGTCCAAGCCTTCTCACGCAACGTCGCACGCAGGCGTGAAATCGCCTGGCTGTGCAACTGGCATACACGCGACTCGCTGACTTCGAGCACCGCGCCGATTTCGCGCAGGTTCAGACCCTGCTCGTAGTACAGGCTCATCAGGAGCTTCTCTCGCTCCGGCAGATGATCGATGGCATCGACCACACCGCCACGCAGGCCCTCGTCGAGCAACATCGTGAGGGGATCGGCGCCCGGATCCGCGCAGATGCGGTCGATGAACGGCTCTTCGTCAGCCGCTTCGAAATCTTCGTAATAGATCAGCTGGCAGCCGTGCACGTCCTGCAGCATCTGCTGATATTCGGTCAGCCCGATGGACATCTCGCCCGCAATCTCGCTCTCAGTCGGTCCACGCCCCAGTCGCTGCTCCAGCCGCTGCACCGCCTTCTCGATCTCGCGCGCCGTTTTGCGAATACCCCGCGAAGCCCAGTCCAGCTCGCGCAATTCGTCGAGCATCGCCCCGCGAATGCGCTGGCTCGCGTACGTTTCGAACTGCGCGCCCTGCGTCTCCTGATACCGGTTCGCCGCATCGAGCAGCCCCAGCATGCCGGCCTGAATCAGGTCTTCCAGCTCCACGCTGGCCGGCAGCTTTGCCATCAATTGCAGCGCCAGGCGGCGCACCAACGGCGCGTATTGGGTCAGCGTGTCGTTCGTGTCGACCTTCCCGCGCGCGGTATACATGTTTCCCTCCGCTTCCTCTGGACGCGCACCGTGCCGCTCAGGCCGTGTGCGCGCTCATCGCGCTCACGCCGTGCGCCATCTCACCACCGCGATCACCGCCGATATCGCCGATCCCCGACGGTCCCGTCTCGCGAATCGCCAATGGCCAGTGTGTTACCTGCGCGGCCAATTGACGATACGCCACTGCCGCCGGCGCCATCGGGAAGGCATCGACCACCGTGCGCGTCAGTTGCCGCGCCCGCATGACCTGACGATCCGACGGCACATGACCCGCCAGCTCCAGCGACACCGCCAGATAACGGCTCGCCGTCGTGGCAAGATTGCGGCACACCACACGTGCCTCCATATCCTCTGCCCGGTTCACGACCACCCGGAACTGGGCCAGCGCATATTCGAAATGCGCCTGCTTGATCCACGAGTACGCCCCCGTAATCGTCGCCGGCTCGCGACCCAGCACGACCAGCACGTCGTGCGCATGGGCTGCCAACGGACTCAACACGCCACCCGCATGCGTGCAGTCGACGATCACGACGTCGGGCTCGCCCGCCGTCAACAACGGCAACGAACGCTGCGGATCGATCCGCTCGGGATGGCGATGCGCCACCGGCACCAGCACCACGTTCTCGCGTGTTTGCACACGCACCATGTCAGACGAAACGCGCCCGGCAATCACGTCGTGAATGTCGCCGCGCAGCGGCAGGCCGAGCGCCGGCGCCGCATGGCCGCTCTCGTCGGCCAGCACGACATCCTGACCCTGATGGGCCAGCGCACTGGCAAGATTCAGGGCAACACTCGTCTGACCGGCTTCAGGCGCACTCCCCACCACCGCGACGATACGCGTGGTATGGCGCGCCACCAGTCGGCGCAGTCCTTCCGCTTGATCGAGTACGAGTTTAACCAAAGCAGGCCTCGCCTGAAGGTTGAGCGGGCGCGAACAGCCCGCTGTAGTTGGGATCGACCCCGCGCACCACGGCCGGCAAATCTTCCTCGGATGGCACGAACGGCGACCCCGTCACCGGCGCAGACAGCGCCGTGTCGATCAGGAATTGCCGGTCCGCCACGTGCAGATTCTCCGGCACGCGCTGTCCCGTGGAAACGTAATGCACCGGCAGACGGTGGCGAATCACCGTATCGAGCACCGACCCGAGATTGGTCGTCTCGTCGAGTTTCGTCAGAATACATCCGGCCAGATCGCCACCGCCCTCGGCGCTGGCACTGCGGTAGGCATGCACCACTTCATTGAGCGTGTCGCCATGGCTAGTCGCGTTGAGCAACAGCAAACGCTGCACCGGTGTCTCGGCGCCACACAGCATCGCGACCTGCTCCGGCACCGTGCGATCGCGCTGGCTCATGCCGACCGTGTCGATGAGCACCATGTGCTTGTTGCGCAGCTCCGTGAGCGCCAGACGCAGGTCCGTCGCATCCTTCACCGCGTGCACCGTGACCCCGAGAATCTTGCCGTAGATGCGCAATTGTTCATGACCGCCAATACGATAGCTGTCGGTCGTGAGCAACGCGAGCTTCTCCGCGCCATGACGCATCACGCAACGCGCTGCGAGCTTGGCCGTAGTGGTCGTCTTGCCCACGCCGGTCGGGCCCATGAGGGCGTACACGCCGCCGCGATCCATCAGTTCGTCTTCGTTCGGCATGATGGGCAGGTTGCGCTTGAGCGCACTCCTGACCCAGTCGAGTCCGCTGTCACGGTCGCTGCCCTCGGGCAGATGTTCGAGCAACGCGCGACCCAGTTGCGCCGAGAAGCCCGCCGCGAGCAACGTGCGCAGGATTTCGCCCTGCGCGGGAGAACGACGCTGCTTGTCGTTCCACACCAGCCCTGCCACCTGCTCTTCGAGCAATCCGCGCATGCTTTGCAGCTCGCCCATCATCGACTGTGCGAATGCGCTTGCCGCCGCCATGTCGTTGGCGGCCGTCGTCTGCGCAGCCGCCGTCGGCACCGCTGTCGGCACGGTGGCGGCGGGACGAGGGCGCGGACGGTGCGTCGGCATGTCGCCGCCGGCGAGCGCATCGAGATCCTCTTCCGCCAACGCCACGATTTCGACGCCGTTGGCGACCGAACGGTTGGACAACACGACCGCATCGGGTCCGATTTCCTCGCGAATCTGGCGCAGTGCATCGCGGCACGTGCCCGCAAAGAATTTCCGAATCTTCACGCTTGACCTCCGATGAGTGCCGTCATTTTCACGTTACGGGTATCTGGCACTTCCGCATACGACAAAACCTTGAGCTGCGGCAGGCTGCGGCGCAGGAAGCGCGAGAGCAGCGAACGCAGCGGATGTTGAACCAGCAATACCGCCGGCAAGCCCTGGCGCTCCTGACGCGCCACCGCTGCCTGGGTTTCACGCAACAACGTGTCCGCGAGGCCCGGCTCCAGACCGGTGCCGCCGCCGGCGGACAACGCCTGCGTAAGAATTCTTTCGAGATTGGCGTCGAGCCCCACCACCTCCAGATCGCCACTGCCCGGGAACACGCTCTGCGTGATGGCCCGACCGAGCGACAGGCGCACCAGCGCCGTGAGATCGTACGGATCCTGCACGCGCGCGCCATGCTCGGCGATGGTGTCGATGATGGTACGCATGTCGCGAATCGGCACCTGCTCTTCGAGCAGGTTCTGCAGCACCTTCTGCAAGGTGGTGAGCGCGACGGTCTTCGGCACGAGGTCTTCGATGAGCTTCGGCGCGTCCTTGCCGATGCGCTCGATGAGCTGCTGCACTTCCTGACGCCCGAGCAACTCGTGCGCGTGGGCGTTGATCAGGTGATTCAGGTGGGTCGCCACCACCGTGCCCGCATCGACCACCGTGTAACCGTAAGCCTGCGCCTGATCGCGCTGGCCCACGTCGATCCACGTTGCGGGCAGCCCGAACGCCGGGTCGCGCGTCGGCGTGCCTTGCAACGGCGCACTCACCTGCCCCGGGTCGATCGCCAGCAATTGGCCCGGATACGCCTCGCCCTCGCCGATGATCACGCCCTTGAGCGTGATGCGATATTGATTGGGTCGGAGCTCCAGATTGTCGCGAATGTGCACCACTGGCGCGAGGAAGCCGATTTCCTGTGCGAATTTCTTCCGGATGCCCTTGATACGCTTGAGCAGCTCGCCGTCCTGATTGCGGTCGACCAGCGGGATCAGGCGGTAGCCGACTTCCAGTCCGAGCGGGTCGACCAGCGCCACGTCGTCCCACGACGCTTCGGCCACTTCGGCGGGCGCGGCTGCGGCGACCGGCGTGGGGCGCACCGCCTGCACCTTGGCGGCGGCGGCCTTCCGGAACTGCCAACGGGCCAGCGCGCCCAGGCCCAGCGCGAGCACCAGGAAGGCGAAATGCGGCATGCCGGGAATCAGACCCATGAGGCCGAGAATCGCGGCGGTAATGCCGAGCACTTGCGGGTTGCTGAACAGTTGCGAGACGACTTGCTGGCCGACGTCTTCGTCCGTCGCCACCCGCGAGACGACCACACCGGCGGCCGTCGAGATCACCAGCGCCGGAATTTGCGCCACCAGCCCGTCACCGATGGTCAGCAGCGTGTAGTTCTTGGCGGCCGTGCCGAGGTCCAGATTGTGCTGGACCACCCCGACGATCAGCCCGCCGATGATGTTGATCAGCATGATCAGCAGGCCCGCGACGGCGTCGCCGCGCACGAACTTCGAGGCGCCGTCCATCGACCCGTAGAAGTCGGCTTCCTGGGCGATCACGGCGCGGCGCTTACGCGCCTCCTCTTCACCGATGAGACCGGCGTTCAGGTCGGCGTCGATGGCCATCTGCTTGCCGGGCATGGCGTCGAGCGTAAAACGCGCCCCCACTTCGGCGATACGGCCGGCGCCCTTCGTGATCACCATGAAGTTGATGACCACGAGGATGATGAACACCACGATACCGACGGCGTAGTTGCCGCCCACCAGGAAGTGCCCGAAGGCCTCGATCACCTTGCCTGCGGCGTCCGGGCCGGTGTGCCCTTCGAGCAGGACCACACGGGTGGAGGCGACGTTCAGCGACAGGCGCAACAGCGTGGAGAACAGCAGCACGCTCGGGAACGCCGCGAAGTCGAGCGGCTTTTGCGTGTACATGCTCACGAGCAGCACCATCACGGCCAGCGCAATGTTGAACGTGAACAACAGATCCAGGATGAACGGCGGCAGCGGAAGGATCATCATGCCCAGAATCATGATGATCAGCACCGGCGCGGCGAGCGACTTCAGATTGCCCCCAAGGAGCATCTGCGAGGTGCGCAGCAGCTGGTTCGCGCGTGGGTTCAGGTTCATTCGTTACACTCGTTTCGGCCCGAGGCGCCTGGGCGCATCGAGCTCGGCCGGCACCGGGAGATCCGACGGGGTCATCGGCTCGACGCCGCCCTCGGTACGCCAGCGGCGAAGCTGGAAGACCCACGCCAGCACTTCGGCCACGGCCGTGTACAACGTAGCCGGGATTTCATGCCCGATTTCCACGTGACGGTGCAGCGCGCGTGCAAGCGGCGGGGCCTCGAGAATGGGAATGCGATGCTCCGCCGCCATCTCACGGATACGCTGCGCGACCAGATCGGTGCCCTTGGCGAGCACACGCGGCGCGCGCATGTTGTCCTTGTATTCGAGGGCGACGGCAAAGTGCGTCGGGTTCGTCACGATCACATCGGCCTTGGGCACGTCCTGCATCATGCGACGGCGCGCCGCCTGACGCTGCAACTGACGAATGTGCGCCTTGACGTGCGGATCGCCCTCGGTTTCCTTATTTTCCTGACGCACTTCCTCCTTGGTCATGCGCAGCTTCTTGTAGTGTTGCCAGAGCTGGAACGGGATGTCGATGGCCGCGACCAGCAACAGCGACGCCACAATGAACGCGCAGCACACCACGATCATCTCGCCGACGTACGGCAACGCCGCGCGCGGCGGCTGAGTCATCAACCCCATCACGGCGTCTTTGTCGCGCGCAATGGCCCAGTAGGCCACCGCCCCCACGAGCACCGTCTTGGCAACCGCCTTGACCAGCTCGATCAGGCCCTGCGTCGAGAACATGCGGCCCAGCCCCTTGAGCGGGTTCAGGCGGCCGAAGTTGGGCGCGAGCGACTTGGTCGTGAACAGCCACCCGCCGAGCGCCATGGGCGCGACGATCGCGGCGATCACCAGCACACCGAACAACGGGGCGACGACCATGAGCGCGTCGGCGCCCGAATGCGCGGCGTAGGAGAGCATGCGATGCGTATCGAGCGCCGTGCCCGGCTCGAACTGCATGCCGTGGCGCATCAACTGAGCAAAGCCTTGCGAGATACGGTCGGCCGTCATCCACATGCCGGCCACGCCTGCAGCCAGCAAAGCGAACGTCGAAAGCTCGCGCGAACGCGCGACCTGACCCTCCTCGCGCGCCTTTTCAAGGCGCCGGGGGGTCGGTGATTCCGACTTTTCGAGATCGCTTTCCTCAGCCATGCCCTATCCACAGCGGGCGGACGAACCCACCCTATCGCGACCGATTATGGCCGTAACCGTCAAGTCACAAAGGGGGGAATAGAGGCGGGATTGGGCGGTAATTCATGACAGCGTGCGCCGCCAGGCCGTGGCCGTGGGGAAAAGCCCTCGCCGAACGGCACACCGCCAGCCGACATTCGCAGCTGGCGGCGGGAAAACAGCGGCGTCGCACGGACGCTGCGCGACTCGGCCAGACGTCAGAAACCGAGGCTCGCGAGCAGGTCGTCGACCTGTCCCTGATCGGCCACGATATCGGTGCGGCCTTCCTTGTTGATCTGCGGCCCATTGAGCAGGGAATCTTCGGCTTCCTTGCGCTTTTCGGGCGGGATGTTCTCGAGCAGCGTCTGGAGCAGATGCTTCTCGATCTCCTGCACCACATCCATGACCTTCTTGATGACCTGACCGGTCAGATCCTGGAAGTCCTGCGCCATCATGATTTCCATCAGATGGTTGTTGGTCGCGCGGGTATCGTCCGGCACGCGGCGCAGGTAAGTGCGGGTCTCGGTGACGAGCTGGCGCGCGTCTTCGAGTTCGAGCGGCTGGTCGAACCACTTGGCCCAGCGCGCATCGAGGGCGGTGGCGTCCGCTTCGAGACGATCCTGAATCGGCTTGGCCAGTTCAATGGCCGTCAATGCCCGCACCGCCGCCTGTTCGGTCATGGTAGCGACGTAGTTCAGGCGATCGCGCGCATCCGGAATGGCGGTGGCGGCCTGTTCCAGTTGCTTGTCCAGACCGAGTTCGCGCAAGTTGTCGCGCAACATGCGGGTCAACTGCCCGATGCGCATGAGCATGCGCTCTGCAGGATCCGCCTCGCCGGTCACATAAGCGCCGTTGGGCTCATCCGGCCATTCCGTGCTCGACTCGTGGGTCACGTTCAGGCCCCCGTTTTTTCCATTTTCTCGAAAATCTTGCCCAGCTTCTCATCGAGGGTCGCGGCCGTGAACGGCTTGACCACATACCCGCTCGCACCGGCCTGAGCGGCGGCGATGATGTTCTCCTTCTTGGCTTCGGCCGTCACCATCAGCACCGGCAGGTGCTTCAGGTTCGGATCGGCACGAATCTGCTGGAGCATCGTCAGACCGTCCATGTTCGGCATGTTCCAGTCGGACACCACGAACTCGAAACTGCCGCCGCGCAGCTTGGCCAGCGCCGCCGCTCCGTCTTCCGCTTCGTCCACATTGGAGAAACCCAGCTCCTTGAGCAGATTTCGCACAATGCGGCGCATCGTCGGAAAATCGTCGACGACGAGGAATTTCATGTTCTTATCAACCATCATCACTCCAATTCTGCCGGCCCCCCGCAGGGGGCCGACGCTATTCAGGGGCAAATTCCGCCGTCACTCAGTGCCCTGAGTGTGGACGCAAACCGTCGCGGACCATACGGCGAAAAAACGCCAAAAACCGAACTATACCCGTTGCGTGCGTTCGCCGAATTTCGCGACCTGATGAAGCACTTTTCGGGCCATCTCGTGCAACGGCACCACTTCCTCAGCGCCGCCCATCGCAATGGCCTCGCGCGGCATGCCGAACACGATGCAGCTCGCCTCGTCCTGGGCGAACGTGTGCGCCCCCGCACGGCGCATCTCGACCAGACCCGCCGCACCGTCGCGGCCCATGCCCGTGAGGATCACGCCAATGGCGTTGCGTCCGGCGTGCACGGCTGCGGAGCGAAACAATACATCGACCGACGGCCGATGTCGATTCACGGGCGGCGCGGGATCGAGCACCGCCACGTAGTTCGCGCCACTGCGCGAGAGCTGCAAGTGGGTGTCGCCGCCCGGCGCAATGTAGGCGTGCCCCGGCAACACGCGCTCACCATGCTCGGCTTCCTTGACCGTAATGCGGCAAAGCCCGTTCAGGCGTTGCGCAAACGATTTGGTGAAGCCCGCCGGCATGTGCTGCGTAATCAGAATGGCCGGCGCGTCCGGCGGCATCGGCACGAGCACTTCGCGAATCGCTTCGGTGCCGCCCGTGGAAGCCCCGATGATGATCAGCTTTTCCGTCGACACGAGCGGGTTGCGCAGCATCGGCGCGGCTTCGACCGGTGCTGGCGCGGCGCTCTTGGGCGGGGCGCTGCGCACCCGGGCGCGTGCAGCCGCCCGAATCTTGTCGGCGATCATCTCGCCATATTCGAGCATGCCGTCCCGAATCCCCAGGCGCGGCTTCGTCACGAAGTCGACCGCGCCGAGTTCTAGCGCACGCATCGTGACTTCCGAGCCGCGCTCGGTCAGCGACGACACCATGAGCACCGGCATCGGACGCAGACGCATGAGCTTCTCGAGGAAGTCCAGCCCGTCCATGCGCGGCATTTCGACGTCCAGCGTGAGCACGTCGGGGTTGTGTTGCTTGATCAGGTCGCGCGCCACGAGCGGGTCGGGTGCGGTCGCCACTACGGTCATGTCCGGATGCGCATTGATGATCTCGGTCATCAGGCTGCGCACGAGTGCGGAATCGTCCACGCACAGGACTTTGATTGGTTCGCTCAAGCCTCCTCCATTTTTCGGTTGTCAGGCCCCGGCCGAGGCTTGGCATTTCTGGCCGGTGGCGCAAAGAGTTCTACGGAGCCCCGTACTTCGCGTGCGCGCAAACGCTGCGCGTACGCCTGTTCCCGCTGAACGATGGCCGGATCTCCCCGGTCGCCCAGCTTCTTGACCATCACCCGCCCGGTGCGCGGTAAAAAGCACACCTTGCGCGGATGCGGTCCGAGCAGATCCTGCGCCGTCACGCGAATCTGCTCCATCTCGAGATAACGCAACACGAAGTTCGCGTTGCGATCGCCGATATTCAGTGTGGTCATGCCCGCGAGCACCGCGCCGCCGCCGAAGACCTTCGCCTCCAGACGCTCGCGACGCGCGCCGAGCTTGATCAGCTCGTTGATGAGCATTTCCATCGCATAGGCGCCGTAGCGCATGGACGCCGAGAGTAGCCGATCGCGCTCACTCTCGCCATCGTCGGGCAGCATGAAGTGGTTCATGCCGCCGATGCCGGTCACGTTGTCGCGCACGCAGGCGGCAACGCACGAGCCGAGTACCGTCACGAGCATGATGTCTTCGGTCGTGACGAAATACTCGGACGGCAGCAGCTTCACCGCCTGCGTGTTGAACGCATTGTCGAAGTAGTGATTCGTGGCCAGCGCTTCGGCCAGTGGCTGTGTCATGTCACGCTCCCCGCGCACCGGCACTGGCCAGTTCGTACACGGTCTGCCCGCGCAGCCGGAATGCCCGGCTCACATAGGTGAAGTTCTCCGAGTGACCGGCGAACAGCAGGCCATCCGGTTTGAGCAAGGGGACGAAACGCTCCAGAATGCGCGCCTGCGTGGCCTTGTCGAAATAGATCATCACGTTGCGACAGAAGATGACGTCGAACGGGCCGCCGATCTGCCACGACGGCGCGAGCAGGTTCAGCGGCTCGAACGTGACCAGTTGCTGCAGCTCGGGCCTCACCTTGATCTTCCCCGAGTTGGCGCCCGTGCCGCGCAGGAAGTGCTTGCGCAGTTGTTCCTGTGTGAGCTTGCCGGTCTGTTCGCCGTTGTAGACGGCGGCCGACGCGCGCGCGAGCACCTGGGTGTCGACGTCGGTCGCCAGCACCGTGGCATTGGGCCGCGAGCCGAGTGTGTCGACGAGCGTCATCGCTATCGAATAGGGCTCTTCGCCGGTCGATGCGGCACAGCACCAGACCGAGATCGGTTTGGCGCGATGGCGCACGAAGTCGGCAAGCAACGGGAAATGATGCGACTCGCGGAAGAACGACGTGAGGTTCGTCGTCAGCGCGTTGGTGAACGACTCCCATTCGCTGTCGCCGGTGTCGGCTTCGAGCATGTCGAGGTATTCGGTGAAGCTCGTCATGCCAAGCGCACGAAGGCGGCGCGCGATGCGGCTGTACACCATCTCGCGCTTGTGTTCGGCCAGCGCGATGCCCGCACGCTGATAGATCAGGTTGCGAATGCGGCCGAAGTCGGCCAGCGAGAAGGCAAAGTCGCGCTCGCCGGAGAGGGCGGCTCCGCTTGCGCGCGCGAAATCCGCGCTGCGCGAGCCAGCGTCGCCGTCGGAGCCCGAGGCTCCGCGACGCGTCAGATGCGAGGTGTTGCGCGAATCAGTCATGGTTTCTCACTTTGTCACGGCGCACATTGCCTGCCGATCCCCATTCCACTACTCAACTGCCGACATCCCAACTGCCAGACCCATTGCCGAACGTGCTGCCGGGCTCATGCCGCGCGCGCGAGCGGCTGCGGCGTCGGCTCGCGACGCGTGGCCGGCACTGCGCTCGGGTTGCCAATCGTTCCCGCCTCGCCCGTCTGGAACACCGACACCGCAGCGCGCAACTCATGCGCCTGCGACTCCAGCGCGCCTGCGGCTGCGGCCGCTTCTTCCACCAGCGCCGCGTTCTGCTGCGTGACTTCGTCCATCTGCGTAACAGCGCGGTTGACCTGCTCGATGCCGCTCGACTGCTCGGCAGACGCCGCCGAGATCTCGCCCATGATGTCCGTCACGCGCTTCACGGCCTGCACGATTTCGTCCATCGTCTGTCGCTGACGCGCCACCAGTGCCGTGCCGTCCTGCACGCGGCGCGACGAATCTTCGATGAGCGCCTTGATTTCCTTGGCGGCCGCCGCACTGCGTTGCGCCAGCGTGCGCACCTCGCCGGCGACCACGGCGAAGCCGCGGCCCTGCTCGCCGGCACGCGCGGCTTCGACCGCAGCGTTCAGGGCGAGGATGTTCGTCTGGAAAGCGATGCCGTCGATCACGCCGATGATGTCGACGATCTTGGTCGAACTGGCCGAAATGCCGTCCATGGTCTCGCCCACCTGCCCCGATACCTCGCCACCCCGCGTGGCGATCTCGGACGCATTCACGGCAAGCTGACTGGCCTGACGCGCGTTATCCGCGTTCTGGCGCACGGTCGCCGTGAGCTGCTCCATCGACGAGGCCGTCTCTTCGAGCGACGCCGCCTGCTGTTCGGTGCGCGCCGACAAATCGGTATTCCCCGCTGCGATTTCATGGGCAGCCGTGGTGATGGACTCGGTGCCCTGACGAATTTGCGAGATGGTCCCGGCCAGCGTGTGCTGCATGCGCTGCATGGCATACAGCAGGCTGTGCGTGTCGCCGGGCGCGAGATTCACCGGGCTGTGCAAGTCGCCGCTGGCGATGCGATGGGCGATGTCGGAGGCGTACCCCGGCTCGCCGCCAAGGCTGCGCTGAACGTTGCGGATGATCATGAGCATAGCGACCGTCACCACGCCGCCGACGAGCAGCAATGCAATGCCGATGCGCACGAGCGAGGCGTAGAAGGCGTCGTCGACGTCCTGCACATAGACGCCGCTCATCATGCCCCAGTCCCACGGGGCGAAGTACTTCACGTACGAGACCTTTGCCAGACGCTTGTCGCTGCCAGGCACACGCCCGTAGTAGTCGACGAAGCCCGATCCCTGGTCCTTGACCACGCGGGCCATTTCGACAAAGTGCGCCTTGCCGGTCGGGTCCTTGTAGGTGGAGACGTCCTTGTTCACCAGATCGGCAAGCGTGGGGTGCATGAGCACGAACGGCCGGGTGTCGAAGATGACGACATAGCCGTTGTCGCCGTAGCGCATGGCCTTCAGGCGCGCCATGGCCTGCTGCTTTGCTTCGTCGACGCCGATCTTGCCGGCGGCAGCCTGGGCTGCATAGTCGCGCACGATGCCGTCCGCGCTGCTCACGACATTCTCCACTGCCGCGCGCCGCTCCGACATCATCGTGCCGCGCTCGTGCCAGGCAGCCCATCCGCCGAGGATCAACAGTCCCAGCCACATCAGCGCAAGCGCCGACCAGAGTTTTGCCTTGAGACTCAACTGCTTCATGACGTGGGCCCTCCACCACCTGCCGTACGCGGCGTTGTCATGAGAGACAGTGTGCGCGACGACTTTTGTCTTACCGATTGTTGCGACTTGCCGACACGCGGCCCTGAATTCCCGGCGGTAAAGCTTTCGCCGGGAAAGGCGCGTGCTCCGTTCCTGTAGGTTGCTGCCGTACTGCTATCGCGAGCGGTCGCGGTGCTCGTGTCGAGCGCGCCACCCGCGCGTCATGCGTCCTGCTTCATTTCCGACGCACGCTCAAAACGTTTCCCAATCACCATTCGCGTCGTCGGTGCCGGTGCGCGAAGCGGCCGGTGCCGTGGCGGCCGGTGCGGGCTTGCGTAACGCCGCTGCGCTCGCTGCAGATGCTGCAGGCGCTGCGGGCGTCGATGCCTTCGGCGCCGCAGCGGGGGCCGACGCGGACGGTGAAGCCGTGCGCTTTGCGACGGCCGGACGTGCCGCTGGCACTGCTGCCAGCGCAGGCGCCGCGTACCCTGCGGCAGCCTGACTGGCCTCTACGCGGAACACCGAGACGGTCGACTTCAGACGGTTGGCCTGCTCTTCGAGCGAACCGGCCGCGGCCGCCGCTTCTTCGACCAGCGCCGCGTTCTGCTGCGTGACTTCGTCCATCTGCGTGATCGCGCGGTTGACCTGCTCGATGCCGCTCGACTGCTCGGCCGATGCCGCCGAGATCTCGCCCATGATGTCCGTCACACGCTTTACCGCCTGTACGATTTCGTTCATCGTGTGGCCTTGCTGCGCCACGAGCGCCGTGCCGTCCTGCACACGGCGCGACGAGTCTTCGATCAACGCCTTGATTTCCTTGGCGGCCGCCGCACTGCGCTGTGCCAACGTACGCACTTCGCCCGCCACCACCGCGAAGCCGCGACCCTGTTCACCGGCACGCGCGGCTTCCACTGCAGCGTTCAGCGCGAGAATGTTCGTCTGGAAGGCAATACCGTCGATCACGCTGATGATGTCGACGATCTTGTTCGAACTCGTCGAAATACCGTCCATCGTTTCGCCGACCTGGCTCGACACCTGGCCGCCGCGCGTGGCGATTTCCGAGGCGTTCACGGCAAGCTGGCTGGCCTGACGCGCGTTGTCCGCGTTCTGGCGCACGGTCGCCGTGAGCTGCTCCATCGACGACGCGGTTTCTTCCAGCGACGCGGCCTGCTGTTCCGTACGCGCCGACAGATCGGTGTTGCCTGCGGCAATCTGTTGCGCGGCCGACGTAATCGACTCGGTACCCGAGCGCACTTCGGCGACGGTACGCACCAGACTGTCCTGCATGTGCTTCACGCCCTTGAACAGGCGACCGGTCTCGGTGTCGTTCCACACGTCGATGCGCGCAGTGAGGTCGCCGCCGGCAATCTTCTCGAAGTGCTTGATGGCGTCGTTGATCGGGCCGACGATGGCGCGCGTGAGCGTGATCTGCGTGACGATGCCGATGAGCAGGCCAAGCGCCAAACCGACGCCAACCATCCACATCACCATCGTGTAGCGTGCCTGCGCCGCCAGGTACCGTTCTTCGGCGTTCTTCACCTGCAAGTCCGCCAGCGCCGTCATCGCCTTCGTGTAGTCGGCGAACAGCCGCGGCACATCCATCACCGTCTTGGCGTGGAAGTCGGGAATGTCGCCCGATTCGATCGCCTTGAGAGCGGGCAGAATGCCGTCGTTCGAGACCTTACTGCGCGCCGCAATCACCGCATCGGCCAGCGCTTTCTCGCCGTCGTTCATCGGCAAGGCGGCGTAGCTGGCCCACGAGTCGTCGGCCTTTTTCAGGTTGTTACGAACGCTGTCGATGGCCGACTTGATTTCGGTCGGATCGGCGATGAACTCGATACGCGACAGCGTCACGCGCGCGGCCTGCGTCGAAATCGTGGTCTGGGCGAGAAAGCGCGCCGAGGCCATGTCGTTGGTGTAAATCTCCTGCAACGACGCATTGCTCTGGCGCAACGAAACGAGCCCCACGGCAGCGCCGATCACCAGCAGCACCATGAAGAGTCCAAGCGCCAGCGTGAGCCGCGCCCGGATGGTGACATTCTTGAACATAACGACCTCTACCCCGTGAAGACCGGCACGCGGCCGGTATAGCCATCACAACAATCTCGACGCTGACGCGACGTTGACTCGACGTTGATTCGACGTGAATCGCACGCTCGCCATCGGCGATTCGTTAAAACTCTTCCCAGTCGCCCGGGTCACTGGTTTTGGCGCCCGCCGTGGTTCCCGCCGGTTCGCCAGTCGGCGCCTTGCCACGACGCGCCGCAAGTTGCAGCACCCGGGCGTCTTCCTGAGCGCTCGGCGCCGCCGCCGGCGCACCTGTCTGCGGGCGACGTGTCGCCGTGCGCGTGGCGCCCCCTGCGGCAGCACGCGCCGGTGCGACGCCCGCCGTCGCGGCTTGCGCCGTCGGTGTCGCCGTCATCGACGCCTGCGCGGCATGCGCGGCACTCGCCGTCGCCATCGTGGACTTCGCAGCTGCCTGACGCACGGCCATCGTGTTCTGCTGAGCGTGTGCCTGACGGGCGTTCGGTGCGCCCGCGGCCTGGAACGCGTCGCCGACACGGAAGACGGAGACCGCGTCGCGCAGGCGATGGGCCTGATCTTCCAGCGAGCCGGCGGCAGCGGCCGCTTCTTCCACCAGCGCCGCGTTCTGCTGCGTGACCTCGTCCATCTGCGTAACAGCGCGGTTGACCTGCTCGATGCCGCTCGACTGCTCGGCAGACGCCGCCGAGATCTCGCCCATGATGTCGGTCACGCGCTGCACGGCCTGCACGATCTCGTCCATCGTCTTGCCGGCCTGCGCCACAAGCGCGGAGCCGTTTTCGACACGACCGACGGAGTCTTCGATGAGGACCTTGATTTCCTTCGCAGCGGCCGCGCTGCGCTGCGCCAGCGTGCGCACCTCGCCTGCGACCACGGCAAAGCCACGGCCCTGTTCGCCTGCGCGCGCGGCTTCCACGGCGGCGTTCAGCGCGAGAATGTTCGTCTGGAACGCAATGCCTTCAATCACGCTGATGATGTCGACGATCTTGTGCGAACTCGTCGAAATACCCTGCATCGTGTCGACCACGTTGCCCACGACCTGACCGCCGCGCGCCGCGATCTCCGAGGCGTTCACGGCCAGCACGCTCGCCTGCTTGGCGTTGTCGGCGTTCTGCTTGACGGTCGCCGTCAACTCTTCCATCGACGAGGCGGTCTGTTCGAGCGACGCGGCCTGTTGCTCGGTGCGCGCCGACAGATCGGTATTGCCTGCGGCGATTTCACGCGAGGCGATGTTGATCGATTCAATGCCTTCGCGCACATCGGAGACGATGGACAGCAGGCTGTTCTTCATCACCGTGAGGCCGAAGAGCAGCTGGCCGATTTCGTCGCGACCGGTGCCTTCGGCCTTGCCGGTCAGGTCGCCCGCCGCGATCTGCTTGGACATGGCGAGCGCCACGCGAAGCGGATGGTTGATGGCGCGGCGCAGAATGCTGCCCAGCAGGAACAGCACCACGATGCCGCCGAGCACCGCCGCGACGGTGGCGGCACGCACGATCGTGTGCTCCTTCTGCGACTGCTGATATAGCTCGGTGGCCTGCGTGAGTTCGAGGCGCGTGAGCGCATTGAGCTCGTCACGCATCGGGCCGTAGGCCGGCTTCACTTTTTCGAGGTACGTCTGCTGTGCGCCCTCGGCGGAGCCCACACGCAGCATCTCGACCGTCTTTTGCAGACCGTCGGCCGTGAAACGCTGACGGATCACGTCGAACCGCTCGGCTTGCGCGCGCGTGTTCGCGTCGACCGTCTTCATGTATTCCGCCCACTGGCGGTTGATCTCGTCGAGGCTGCCCGCGATTTCGTCACCCGCCCGCTTCATCGCGTCGAGGTTGGGACTGCCCACGGCTTCGGCGACGAGCAGCACGTCGCGGTCGAGCTTCTGGCCGATGACACCCAGCGTGCTCACCGGCACCATGCCGTTCTGATAGACCTGCAACAGCTTGGTATTGCTGCTCGACACGCCCCACAGACCGAGTCCGCCGACGATGGCGAGCAGGATCGCGCCGAGCACGATGATGCCCGTGAGTCGCGCACGCAGGGTGTCCAGACGCATGCGACGCGCCAGCGACGCAATGCCGCCGCGCTCGACCTGACCGCCGCGAATGCGCAGGTTGCCCGCCTGTCCGTTACGCAAGCGCGCGTAGATTTCCTCGGCCTGGGCCGTGGCGCCGGCAGCCGGACGCACGCGCACCGACGTGTAGCCCACCACGGCATTGTTCTCGAGCGTCGGCGTGACGGTGGCGAGCACCCAGTAGAAGTCGCCGTTCTTGCGGCGGTTCTTGACCAGTCCGGTCCATGTGTCGCCGCGCTTGATCGTCTCCCACAGATCGCCGAACGCCTCGGACGGCATGTCCGGATGGCGAACGATGTTGTGCGGCGCCCCCAGCAGTTCGTCACGCGAATAGCCGCTCACCTCCACGAAGGCGGGATTGGCATACGTGATCCGACCCTTCAGATCCGTCCGAGAGATCAGGTACTGATGCTCGCCGATGACGAATTCGTTCTGGGTAACGGGCTGGTTATCGCGCACGTGCTCGGTCTCCGTGGACTGGGGTGGATGGGTTATGGTCTGTTAGCGACGCGGCGGATGTCCCGGCCCGCCGTCTTGCGTCATGGCGTCAAGTCGTCGGATCAGCTCGCCAGACGCTCGATGAGCGCCATGTCGGCGCTGGTCATCAGCTTCTCGATGTCCATCAGGATCAGCATGCGGCCTTCGACCGTGCCCAGACCCGTGATGTACTCGGTGGCCAGTTGTGCGCCGAATTCGGGGGCCGGCTTGATTTCGCCGCGCGCGAGCGTGAGCACGTCCGACACGCCATCGACCACCATGCCGACCACGCGACCCGCCACGTTCAGAATGATCACGACCGTCTGCGTGTCGTACTCGACGCGGCCCAGACGGAACTTGATGCGCATGTCCACGATGGGCACGATGATGCCGCGCAGGTTGATCACGCCCTTGATGAAGTCGGGCGCGTTGGCGATGCGCGTGACGGCGTCGTAGCCGCGAATTTCCTGCACCTTCAGAATGTCGATGCCGTATTCCTCTTCACCCAGCGTGAAGACGAGAAATTCCTGACCGTCGCCATCGGTCTGCATGGCGCCTGCGTGGCGCGACACGGCCTGCTCTTGCGAAAGGTTGTCCATCTAAGGCGTCTCCGACTTCAGTTGAAGATGGTGGCAGCGGCCGAGCGCTGGCCGCGCTGGAGCGCCGCCACATCGACGATCAATGCCACACTGCCGTCACCCATGATGGTGGCGGCGGAAATACCGTGAATACGGCGGTAATTGGTTTCGAGGTTCTTCACCACGACCTGCTGCTGACCGACCAGCTCGTCGACGAGCAACGCGAAACGACGGCCTTCGGCCTGAAGGATCACGATGATGCCCTGCGTCGGGTCGAGACGTGCGTCGGGTACGTCGAAGGCGCGATACAACTCCACGAGCGGCAGGTACTCGCCGCGCACCAGCACGACCTGCCCCTCGCCGGTCACGGCGCGAATGTCGTCGCGACGCGGTTGCAGCGACTCCATCACGAAGTTCAGCGGCAGAATGAAGATCTCCGGGCCGACCTTGACGGACATGCCGTCGAGAATCGCGAGCGTGAGCGGGAGCACGATACGGATCGTGGTGCCCTTGCCGCGCGTGGACAGAATCTCCACGTGGCCACCCATTTGCTGGATGTTTCGCTTCACGACGTCCATGCCCACGCCGCGGCCCGACACATCGGTCACGGCTTCGGCGGTCGAGAAGCCCGGTGCGAAGATCAGTTGCCAGACTTCCTCGTCCGGCATCGAGTCGGACACGTTCATGCCTTGCTGCAGCGCCTTGGCGAGAATTTTCTCGCGACGCAGGCCGGCGCCGTCGTCGCTCACCTCGATGACGATGTTTCCGCCCTGATGGGCCGCTGACAGTACCAGCTGGCCGACCGGATCCTTGCCCGACGCCACGCGCAGTTCGGTGGTTTCGATGCCGTGGTCGAGACTGTTGCGCACCAGGTGCGTGAGCGGATCGATGATGCGCTCGATCAGGCTCTTGTCGAGTTCGGTCGCCTGGCCGAACGTCACGAGTTCGATCTGCTTGCCCAGCTTGGTCGCGAGGTCGCGCACCAGACGCGGGAAGCGCGAGAAGACGTAGTCCATCGGCATCATGCGAATGGACATCACGGCTTCTTGCAGATCGCGCGCGTTGCGCTCTAGCTGGCCCATGCCGTTGAACAGGCGATCGTGCAGCATCGGATCGAGGCTGCTCGCGGTCTGTGCGAGCATGGCCTGCGTAATCACCAGTTCGCCCACGAGGTTGATGAGCTGGTCGACCTTTTCCACGCCCACGCGAATCGAACTGTTCTCGTGTCCGGCTGCGCCACCGGCTGCCGGGGCGGCGGCGCGCTTCTCGGGCGGATGATGCGCGCCGTTGCCGTTACCGCTACCGGCGGCCGCTGGCGGTGCAGCAGGCGGCACGACGATCGGCTCGGCCGCAGGCGGCGGCGCGACGACCTCGGGCGCGGGCGCTGCCGCGGCGGGGACTTCGATCGGCGCGGAGGCGGTCGCTACCGTTGCTGCGGCCGCTACGGCTGGTTCAGCCGGTTCAGCTGGTGCAGCGAAAATTTCAGCGCTTTGCGCGGGCGCCGACACCGGCGCGGGTTCCGGGGCCGCGGCAGCGGACGCCGCCGCTGCCGACGCATCCTGCACGTCGATCTGCGACGGTTCGATGACGAAGCAGCACACGGCGAGAATGTCGTCCGCGCCGCACGTGGTGTCGAGCCACAGGTGCAGGACGTCGCCCACGGATTGACGACCGGCGACGGTCCCGAGGTTGCCCAGTTCTTCCGCGAGCAACGCCTGATCCTTTTCGCCGACGCCGGTGAGCGTGACCTTCAGGCGCGTCTGGCCCGGGGGCACGGCGCCGCTCGGCGCACCGCTGGCGTCCGTTGCCGAATCGGGGGCGGCGGTGGAAGCGGCCGGAGCGGCGGGTGCCGCCGGCGCGGCGGCCGACGCCGCCGGTGCCGGTGGGGCGGAAGCCGGGGCGCCGTCGCTTTCTGCGGCAAGTTGCTGGAGCACGGCGCAGATGCGCTTCATCGCCTCGGCGTCGGGTTCACTGGAGGCGCGGTAGGCATTCAACTGTTGATGCAACACGTCTTTGGTTTCCAGGAAGGTATCGACCATCTCGGTGCGCAACTGCAATTCGCCGCGACGCGCGCGATCGAGCAGGTTCTCCAGCAGGTGCGTGGTCTCGGTGAGCGCGGTGAAGCCGAACGTCGCGGCGCCGCCCTTGATCGAATGGGCAGCCCGGAAGATCGCGTTCAGTTGCTCGTTATCGGGCGCGCTGACGTCGAGCGCCAGCAGGAGATGCTCCATCTCTGCGAGCAACTCTTCCGCTTCATCGAAAAAGGTCTGGTAGAACTGGGTGATATCCACCGGTTTCCTCGTCCTAACTTGGTTGTGCCATCGACGCCGTCGACTTCATCGTCATGCGCCTTCGCCGACGAGCGAACCGACCACGTCGACCAGTGCTTCGGGATCGACCGGCTTGATCAGCCAGCCGCTGGCGCCCGCTTCGCGGGCGGCCGTCTTGTAGGCGCCGTCGACTTCCGTCGTCAGCACCAGAATGGGCGTCTCGGCGAACGCGTCGAGCTCGCGCAGCGCGCGAATGAGCGACAGGCCGTCCATGCCGGGCATGTGCTGATCGGTCAGCACCAGATCGAATACGGCGTTCGACGCCAGCGCCAGCGCTTCCTGTCCGTCGCGGGCAGTCGTCACCGCGTAGCCGGCTTCGTCGAGCGTGGCCGCCAGAATCTGTCGCATCGACGCGGAATCGTCGACGGCGAGAATCGTGTTGCGATTGGCCTGCATGCGTCTCCTCTTGTCAGTTATCGCGCTGACGCGCCCGGCACCGTGGGGGCTGACGGCGGCGCCGGCGGTGCCGGCATGCCAGGCAGGGCCGGCAGCTCGCCGCTGACTGCGGCGCTCACGGCGTTACTGCCCGCGCCGCGTGCGTTCGCGGCGTCGATCGTCGGTTGATCGACTTCGTGCTTCACCGACTGTTCGGCGCGGCGATTGAGCACGATGATGCTGATGCGGCGGTTGATCGGGTTGTACGCGTCGTCGCGATCGAGCGGGACGGTCGATGCAAGTCCCACGACGCGCAGCACCTTCTCGCCGTCCAGACCACCGGCGATCAGCTCGCGACGCGAGGCGTTCGCCCGATCGGCCGACAGTTCCCAGTTGCTGTAACTCTTGTCGCCCTGCGCGTACGCCGTGGCGTCGGTGTGCCCCGACAGGCTGATGCTGTTCGGCACGCCATTGAGCGATTTGCCGATCTCGCGCAGGATGTCGCGCATGTACGGCTGCACCTGCGCACTCGCGTTGGCGAACATCGGCCGGTTCTGGTCGTCGACGATCTGGATGCGCAGACCTTCGGTCGTCACATCGATGAGCAGTTGCTTGCGGAACTGCCTGAGCGTGGGATTACTTTCGATCGCTTTCTCGATGCGCGCTTTGAGTTCGCGCAAACGTTGTGCATCGGCACGCTCGGCCATCTCGGCCGTGGTGGCCTGCCGTGAGCGCACCTGATCGCCTCGCGACTTCTGCCCGTCGGTACGTGTGGTGTCGGCGCCGCCGCCCGGAATCACGCCGGCGTTGTCGGCGGCGTTACGTCCGCCCGTGAGCGCGACTTTGAGCGGCGTGCGGAAGTACTCTGCAATGCCGGTCAGTTCCTTGCTGCTCACCGAGCTGAGCAACCACATCAGCAGGAAGAACGCCATCATGGCCGTCATGAAGTCGGCGTAGGCAATTTTCCACGCACCGCCGTGATGGCCGTGTCCGCCGGCTTTGCGGCGCTTGACGATAATGGGCCGCTCTTCTTTCTCGCTCATTGCACTTGCCCGTCAACGTGACTTGACCTGCCGCACGTGCTCTTCGAGCTCCGCGAACGACGGACGGACGGTGGAATACAGCACCTTGCGGCCGAATTCGACCGAGAGGGCCGGCGCATAACCGTTCAGGCTGGCAAGCAGCGTGACCTTGATGCACTCGTAGAGCTTGACCGACTCGTTGATGCGGTGCTCGATGAGTTGCGCGAGCGGCGAGATGAAACCGTACGCGAGCAGAATGCCAAGGAAGGTGCCGACAAGCGCCTGGGCGATCAGTGCACCGAGCACGGCCGGCGGCTGATCGGCGGAGGCCATCGTGTGCACCACGCCCATCACGGCCGCCACGATACCGAACGCGGGCATGGCGTCGCCGGTCTTTTGCAGGCAATGCGCGGGGACTTCGCCCTCATGGCGATACGTTTCGATTTCGTGATCCATCAGGTTCTCGATCTCGAAGGCGTTCATGTTGCCGCTGACCATCAGTCGCAGATAGTCGGTGAGAAACTCCATGATGCGCGGCTCGCCGAGAATGCGCGGATATTGCGAGAACACCGGGCTGGAGGCCGGATCTTCCACGTCGCCTTCGATGGCGAGCATGCCGTCCTTGCGCGCTTTGGCGAGCAGCACATACAGGAGCGCCATGAGCTCCATGTACAGCTCTTTGGTGTATTTCGAGCCCTTGAACAGCATCGGCAGCGCTTTCATCGTCGCCTTGATCGCCTTGCTGTTGTTGCCCACCACGAACGAGCCGACGCCCGCGCCACCGATGATCAGCAGCTCGGTCGGCTGAAACAGCGCGCCCAAGTGGCCCCCGCCAATGACGAAGCCGCCAAAGACCGATGCCAGAACGATGATGTAACCAATGACGACAAGCACTGCCGGATACCTCTCGCAAAAATACGTCTACGGAAAATTGTCCTTCCTGTTCAGAGGGCTTAACGGCAGACACGCAGGGAAACTGTAGGGGAGGGATAACCTCGATTCGTCTCAACTCGACTCGGCAGGAAGGCCCGCTCAGGCGGCCAACGGGGATACGTCCTTGCCCGGCGCAACCGGCGTCATGGCGGGCGCCACGGCCGGCGCCAGATCGGCAGCGTGCGCGTGTTTGGCCTTGCGGGTCTTGCCCGCGCGCGACGGCGGCTGGCACAGACCACAAACGTACTGGCCATGCGGCTCGTGCGCGTGCGTGACGAAGTGACCGCCGCAGCGCGTGCACGGCGTCATCTGCAACATCTTGCTGTCGAAAAAGCGAACGAGCGTCCATGCCCGCGTGAAGCCGAGTACGGCTTCCCATCCATGCAATTCCACGTGCTCCAGGTAAAGGCGATATGCCTTCACGATGGCTTCGATGCCCTGGCAGCCGCCGTACTGAACGAGGTGACGGTAAATGTTGTGGAAAAGCGACGAATGAATGTTGGGCAACCACGTCACGAACCAATCGGTCGAGAACGGGAGCATGCCCTTGGGCGGCGAGGCGCCCTTGAGCTCTTTGTAGAGCTTGATAAGCCGGTCGCGGCTCAGGCTCGTTTCCGCTTCCAGCAACTGGAGGCGGGCGCCGAGTTCGATCAACTCGATGGCCAGTTGAATTTCGCGGGCTTCGAGGACGACGCTTTTGGTACGCATATACAGGCTTCCTGGCAAGTCACGTCAAGCGCCGCCCCGCAAGCACCGCGGGAGAGCGCGAGACGTGCGTCGCGTATGTCGTACGTTCAGCCGATCTGCTCGACGGGCTGACCCGCGAGAAGAATCGAAGCGTGTGATTGCTGCATACCCACGTCTTTCGCACCGTGCGTGAGGCTGGAGAGAATCACGTGGTCGTCGAATCGAAATCGGCACAGAAGCTGATTCGACCCCGCGAATTTGACGAGTTGAGCCAGTGTGAGGCTGCCGAGCACGTCGGCGAGCTGATCGCTGATGCCCAGGCGGAACATTGCCGCCGCGCGATCCTCACGGATCAGGCGCTGAGCCAGGACTAGGTAGGAGAGATTCAACTCTCGAATCTCATTCAGTGTTTCGCTGTTTCGCATGCGGCCCCCCGGCGCAATGGATGAATCTGGCGGTACTACTGTCTATTCCCTCGCATTGTGGACAAGGGCGAAAGATAAAGAAATCGGAGAAAAACTACAGAGAGGGGCAAGAAAAGCGGAAGTTTTTTGTAGGAATTTTTCCTACATGAGCGGCGCGCAGGGACCCTGCGACGCGCTCGGGGGGAACGTTCGATGACAGAAGCGCCGGGCTTCATGAAACCGTCACGAAGCTACGCTCTACTACTTGACTGTATTTCGGCGGGCTTTCGCCGAACTTTAGCCATCCTTGCAAAAAATTTCAGGGGGCTTTTGCAAGGGATCGCTGGATCGTACTTTGCCTATTACGCGGGCACTGGAACAGCGCAATTACAAAGTGTTACAGATGTTAGTGCCGCGCGCCGAATTCCTGGTTTGGAAGGTTCTTTCCGATGCAGGTTCCCCGGCATTCGGGAAGACGCGAAGCGCCCCATCTTACAAATGCTTCTTCGGCGCTGTCTCGATATCCTCGTTACGACGCTCGATATTGAACAGACGCCCGGGAATCCCCGGCGTTCCTTGCCCTCGCTTTCATGCAGCGTTGAACGGAAGCCCCGATCTGGCAGATGGCGCGCCGGCGCTGGCGTTCATGAAGGGGGAGAAGCAACGAGGCAGGAGTCACGCCGGCCCGGGCGTCGGCGGCGACGCCGCACGCGCCCGACGGATAAGCACGGTGTGAAAACACCACGAGAGTACACCGCAGACCGCCATGACTGCCGCCATCGGTACCGCCGAGCGCGCATGGAGCAGGCCCACCGCGGCGCCAGCGCTCGCCGCCGAAAGAAATTGCAGCGCCCCCAACAAGGCCGAGGCCGCGCCCGCACGCTGATGCTGACGGTTGAGCGCCTCCGCAATGGCGTTCGGCTGCGAAAAACCGAGACTGGTCACGTAAGCGAACAGCGGCACCATCAGTCCGATCAGGCCGCCGAGCTTGAGCGCTGCGACTGCCAGCATCACGAGACCCAGAATCGCGACCAGATTGTTGGTACGACGCAACACGTCTGCGGGGCGACGTTTGCGCAGCAGGTACGCATTGATCTGGGATCCGCCGATGATGCCGCAAGCGTTCAGGCCGAACAGCCATCCATAGTTGGCCGGATCGACGCCATACAGATTGATGAAGACGAAAGGCGAGCCGGTGATGTACGCGAACATGCCCGCCTGTGAAACGCCGCCGGCCAACGCATTGCCCATGAATTCGCGATCGCTCAGCAATGCGCCGTAGTTATGCCAGGCCGTGGCGAGCCAGTTACGCGCCTGCTTCGCGGCCTGACGCGTCTCCGGCAACCAGACGACGGACATCGCGAAACACGTCGCGCCGAAGACGGTGAGGCCCCAGAAGATCGAGCGCCACCCCACGAAGTTGAGCACCTGAGCGCCGATCAGCGGCGCCAGAATGGGGGCCGCCCCCATGATGAGCGTCATGCGCGAGAGCACGCGCGCTACCGTGGCCGTATCGAACAGGTCGCGCGCCATGGCCCGGGCGATCACGAAACAGGCGCATCCGCCAACCGCCTGAATGAAGCGGGAGGCGATCAGGGTTTCGATGTTGGGGGCGAGTGCGCAACCGGCCGATGCAAGCGTGTAGAGCGCGAGACCGGCATAGAGCGGGCGCTTGCGGCCATAGCGGTCGGCCAGCGGTCCGTGAAGCAGTTGGCCCAGCCCCAGCCCGATGAAGAACGACGCGAGGGAGAATTGCACCGCCGCATCGGTCGTATCGAGCTCGCGCGCGATGCTCGGCAACGCGGGCAAATACATGTCGATCGACAGCGAGCCGATGGCCGACAGGATGCCTAGAACGAAAACGGTGCGAAACGTGCGCGAGGTTCCTGCGGTTCGGGCAGATTGGACAGTTTGGGCGGGCATTGAGCGGGGCCTAGGGTAATCCCGAATGATACGGCATTCGCTTGGGTTCTGCTCAAATAGTGTGCAGGAGAGTCGTCTTCGCCGCCCTCCCGCACACCCCCGCTTCGCATTTGCGCGACGTCGTTGCCGTCCGCTCAGGCGGTCTTTTCTTCCTGCAGCCCCAGCGACTCGACCATTTGTTCGCGCATGATGAACTTCTGCACCTTGCCCGTCACGGTCATCGGCATCTCGTCCACGAACCGGATGTAGCGCGGAATCTTGTAATGCGCGATCTGGTCCTTGCAGAACGCGCGGATATCGTCCTCCGTGGCCTGCTGCCCGGGCTTGAGGATGATCCAGGCGCAGACTTCCTCGCCGTACTTCGCGTCCGGCACACCGAATACCTGCACGGCCTGCACTTTCGGATGACGGAACAGGAACTCCTCGATCTCACGCGGATAGATGTTTTCGCCGCCGCGAATGAGCATGTCCTTCACCCGACCGACGATGTTGCAGTACCCCTGCTCGTCGATCGTCGCCAGATCGCCGGTGTGCATCCAGCCATCGCGGATCGCTTCGCGCGTGCGCGGCTCGTCGTCCCAATAGCCCTGCATCACCGAGTAGCCCTTCGTGCAAAGTTCGCCCTTCTCGCCCACCGGCACGATCTCGCCCGCAGCATCGACGAGTTTGACTTCGAGGTGTGGCTGCACGCGCCCGACCGTGGTCACACGCTTTTCGAGCGGATCGGTCGTCGTCGTCTGGAACGACACCGGGCTCGTCTCCGTCATGCCGTAAGCGATGGTCACTTCGCTCATGTGCATCTGGTCGATCACGCGCTTCATTGTCTCGATGGGGCACGGCGAGCCGGCCATGATGCCTGTGCGCAGCGTGTCGAAATGATAGTTGCCGAACTCCGGATGATCGAGCTGTGCGATGAACATCGTCGGCACGCCATGCAACGCCGTGCAGCTTTCCTCGGAGACGGCCGCCATGGTGGCCTTCGGATCGAACGCTTCGCCGGGGAACACCATCGTGGCGCCGGTCGATACGCACGCGAGCACGGCCAGCACCATGCCGAAACAGTGATAGAACGGCACCGGAATGCACAAGCTGTCATGCTCGGAAAAGCGCATCGCCATGGCGATGAACCGACCGTTATTGACGATATTGTGGTGCGTGAGCGTCGCGCCTTTCGGGTTGCCGGTCGTGCCGCTCGTGAATTGAATGTTGATGGGATCGAAGCAATCGAGTCCATCGGAGATGCGGCGCAGTTCGTCAAGGTTGGCGTCCGCGCCAAGCGTCACGATGTCGCTGAAATTCATCATGCCGGGCGTCGTATGCTCGCCCATGCGAATGATGGTGCGCAGCGTCGGGAATTTCTCCGACTGAAGTTGCCCGGGCGCGCACGTTGCCAGTTCCGGGGCCAACACGTTGAGCATGTCGAGGTAGCGCGACGTCTTGAACGACTCCGCCGCCACCAGCGCCTTGCAGCCGACCTTGTTGAGCGCGTACTCAAGCTCCGCCATGCGGTAGGCGGGATTGATATTCACGAGAATCAATCCGACGCGTGCGGTTGCGAATTGCGTCACCAGCCACTCGACGCGGTTCGGCGACCAGATCCCGACGCGGTCCCCCTTCTTCAGACCGAGGGAAATCAAGCCAGCGGCAAAGGTGTCCACGTGCGCGATGAACTCGCGCCACGTCCAGTCCACGCCCTGCTCGCGAAATACGACGGCCTGCCGCTCCGGAAACTTCGCCGCCGTCTCGGCGAGCAACCCGAATACCGTCAACGTCGAAAGCGGTACGTTGGTATCACCCTTCACATACGACAGTCCATTACGAGGTACAACGCCCGCACCTTCCCGACTTTCCATGCTTTTGTCTCCTGAAGCACTGCTGAAGTGGTGACTGCTGCTGCATGACGACGGCGGCGGTGGCGACGACCGCGATGGCAACGACGGCGATTTCCTGTCGGTCGCTAACGTGCCATATCGACCGCGAATCTCTGTTCATAACAATAGCGCGTCATGCTGACTTGACGTTTACGTTAACGTAATTTGAGTGACGTTTGGAGTGGGGATGGCCCTGAGTCGGGCATGTGTCGGCCATCGCATCGACACTGGTGGCGACAGGATTCTGACCGGGAAAACAAAAGCCCCACGCACTTGCATGCATGGGGCCTTCGCTGTCTCTGCACTACGACGAACGTCCGAAACGTTCATCTCGGCGAATCGTCCGACAGCGTGCGGCGCGAGGCCGTCACACGCCGTTAGCGACGACTTTACCGCGTCTTGCGCAGTTTCTGAATCGCAGCGATCTGTGCAATCGCTTCGGCCAGTTCGGCCTGAGCAGTTGCGTATTCGATGTTCGATTCTTTGTTCGACAATGCTTCTTCTGCACGACGCTTGGCTTCAATGGCCTTCGCTTCGTCCAGATCCTTGCCGCGGATGGCGGTGTCGGCGAGCACGGTCACCGTGCCCGGTTGCACTTCGAGAATGCCGCCTGCCACGAAGACGAAGTCCTCGTTGCCTGCCTCGTCCTCGATGCGGACCGCACCCGGCTTGATACGCGTGATCAGCGGCGTGTGGCCGGGCAAAATACCCAGCTCGCCGGCTTCGCCGGGCAGCGCCACAAAGCGCGCCTTACCCGAGAAGATTTCCTCTTCCGCGCTGACGACGTCTACGTGAATGGTTGCCATAATCGCTCCCGTTGAGTGTGATGAAGCGGCAGGCGCGCCGGTCCGGACATTGCTGTCCTCGCTTCGCTACCCCGCCCCGCAACAGTCACCTGCCGGGATACGGTGGCGTCTCTCGCGAGACCCCGCCGTCGCCCGGCACTCAACCGTTTACTGCATCTTCTTGGCTTTTTCGAACGCTTCGTCGATCGTGCCAACCATGTAGAACGCCTGCTCCGGCAGGTGGTCGCACTCACCGTCGACGATCATCTTGAAGCCGCGGATCGTTTCCTTGAGCGGAACGTACTTGCCCGGCGAGCCCGTGAACACTTCTGCCACGTGGAACGGCTGCGACAGGAAACGCTGAATCTTACGCGCGCGGGCCACGGCCAGCTTGTCGTCCGGCGACAGTTCGTCCATGCCCAGAATGGCGATGATGTCGCGCAGTTCCTTGTAACGCTGCAGCGTCGATTGCACGCGACGGGTCACCGTGTAGTGCTCTTCGCCAATCACGTTCGGGTCGATCTGACGCGAGGTCGAGTCGAGCGGGTCGACTGCCGGGTAGATACCCAGCGAGGCGATGTCACGCGACAGAACGACGGTGGCGTCCAAGTGACCGAAGGTGGTGGCCGGCGACGGGTCGGTCAAGTCATCGGCAGGCACGTACACGGCTTGCACCGACGTGATCGAGCCGGTCTTGGTCGACGTAATACGCTCTTGCAGCTTACCCATTTCTTCAGCCAGCGTCGGCTGATAGCCCACGGCCGACGGCATACGGCCGAGCAGTGCCGACACTTCGGTGCCGGCCAGCGTGAAACGGTAGATGTTGTCCACGAAGAACAGCACGTCGCGACCTTCGTCACGGAAGTGCTCTGCCATCGTCAGACCGGTCAGCGCGACGCGCAGACGGTTGCCCGGCGGCTCGTTCATCTGGCCATACACCAGAGCAACCTTGTCCAGAACGTTCGAGTCCTTCATTTCGTGGTAGAAGTCGTTCCCTTCACGGGTACGCTCGCCCACGCCGGCAAACACCGAATAACCGCCGTGTTCCTTGGCGATGTTATTGATGAGTTCCATCATGTTCACGGTCTTGCCCACGCCGGCGCCACCGAACAGACCCACCTTGCCGCCCTTGGCGAACGGGCAGATCAGATCGATAACCTTGATACCGGTTTCGAGCAGTTCCGTCGACGGCGACAGCTCGTCGAATGCCGGCGCCTTCTGGTGGATCGAACGGGTGTGATCCTTGGCGATCGGGCCGGCTTCGTCGATCGGACGACCCAGCACGTCCATGATGCGGCCCAGCGTCGGCTTACCGACCGGCACCGTGATCGGCAGACCGGAGTTTTGCACCGTCATCCCGCGGCGCAGGCCTTCGGAGGAACCCAGACAGATGGTACGGACAACGCCGTCGCCCAGCTGCTGCTGGACTTCGAGGGTCAGTTCCGAACCTTCCATGGTGAGCGCGTCGTAGATCTTCGGCATGCTGTCGCGCGGGAATTCCACGTCGATAACGGCGCCGATGCACTGTACGATTTTGCCTTCAATCAAAGCAGTACTCATCGCTTTTCCTTTAGATACTCAAATTCATTTCGCCTTACGGCGCATCGGCCCGTGCCACCGCTTACACTGCGGCGGCGCCACCCACGATTTCGGACAGTTCCTTCGTAATCGCTGCTTGACGGCCCTTGTTGTAGACCATCTGCAATTCACCGATCACGGTCTTTGCATTATCCGAAGCGGCCTTCATGGCCACCATGCGGGCGGACTGTTCCGACGCCATGTTCTCTGCGACTGCCTGATACACGACAGCTTCGACATAACGCACCAGCAGGGCATCGACGACCGTCTTCGCATCCGGTTCGTAGATGTAGTCCCACGAATGCTGTGCCGGCACCGCGCTCGCGTCTTCCGATTCGCCTTCCAGCTTCTCGGGCAGCGGCAGCAGTTGCTCCACCACGGCTTCCTGCTTCATCGTGTTGACGAAGCGGTTGTAAGCCAGGTACACGGCATCGAGCTTGCCTTCGGCATACGCGTCGAGCTGCAACTTCACAGCGCCGATCAGCTTGTCGAGGTGCGGGGTGTCGCCCAGTTGCACAACGTGCGAAACCACCTTCGCGCCGATACGGTTCAGGAAGCCAAAGCCCTTGCCGCCAATCGCGGTGGCCTCGATCTTCAGGCCCTGAGCTTCGATTTCCTTGAGCTTGGTCACCACGGCACGCAGCACGTTGGTGTTCAAGCCGCCGCACAGGCCCTTGTCCGTCGTCACCACGATGATGCCGGCCGCCTTTGCGTCGGCATGCTTCACCATGAACGGGTGGTGGTATTCCGGATTCGCCTGGCCCATATGCGCGGCGATCTGGCGCACCTTGTCAGCGTACGGCCGGGCATGACGCATGCGTTCCTGCGCCTTGCGCATCTTCGACGCGGCCACCATTTCCATGGCCTTGGTGATCTTGCGCGTGTTTTGCACGCTCTTGATCTTGCCGCGAATTTCCTTCATTCCAGCCATTGCTTACTCCTTGTCTCGGCGCGACATTCGTTGCTGCCTGAATATCGCGCCTTCCCGGGTCCGTTGAATAGTTACCGATTCAACCGGATTAGTAAGCGCCGGTCTTCTTGAAGTCCTTGACCGCAGCGTGCAAGGCAGCTTCGTCGTCCTTCGAGAGATCTTTGGTCTCTTCGATACGGCCGATGAGTGCGCCGTGGCTGGTCTTCAGAACTTCGCGCAGACCCTTTTCGAACGGCAGCACCTGAGCGATTTCGAGATCGTCCAGATAGCCGTTGTTGGCGGCGAACAGCGAAACGGCCAGCTCCCACACTTGCAGCGGCGCGAATTGCGGCTGCTTGAGCAGTTCCGTCACGCGGCGACCGCGCTCGAGCTGCTTGCGGGTTGCTTCGTCCAGATCCGAGGCGAACTGCGCGAACGCAGCGAGCTCACGGTACTGTGCGAGGTCGGTACGAATACCGCCCGACAGCTTCTTGATGACCTTCGTCTGCGCTGCACCACCCACGCGCGACACCGAAATACCGGCGTTGATTGCGGGGCGGATACCTGCGTTGAACAGGTCGGTTTCCAGGAAGATCTGGCCGTCGGTAATCGAGATCACGTTCGTCGGAACGAATGCGGTCACGTCACCGGCTTGCGTTTCAATGATCGGCAGTGCCGTCAGCGAGCCGCTCTGGCCCTTGACAGCGCCGTTGGTGAACTTCTCGACGTACTCTTCCGAGACGCGTGCGGCACGCTCGAGCAGACGCGAGTGCAGATAGAACACGTCACCCGGGTAAGCTTCACGGCCCGGCGGGCGGCGCAGCAGCAGCGAGATCTGACGATAGGCCCAGGCTTGCTTGGTCAAGTCGTCGTAAATGATCAGCGCGTCTTCGCCACGATCGCGGAAGTATTCGCCCATCGTGCAACCGGAGTACGGTGCGATGAACTGCATGGCGGCCGAGTCCGAAGCGGTGGCGGTCACGATGATCGTGTATTCCATCGCGCCGTGCTCTTCGAGCTTGCGCACCACGTTCATGATCGACGAAGCCTTCTGGCCGATCGCGACGTAGACGCAGGTCACGCCCTTGCCCTTCTGCGAAATGATCGTGTCGATGGCCACAGCGGTCTTACCCGTCTGACGGTCACCAATGATGAGCTCACGCTGGCCGCGGCCGATCGGCACCATGGCGTCGATAGCCTTCGTACCGGTTTGCAGCGGTTGCGACACCGACTTACGCCAGATCACGCCCGGGGCGATCTTTTCGATGGCGTCGGTTTCCTTCGCGTTGATCGGACCCTTGCCGTCGATCGGCTGGCCCAGTGCATCAACGACACGGCCCTTCAGTTCCGGGCCGACCGGCACTTCCAGAATGCGGCCCGTGCACTTGACGGTATCGCCTTCCGAGATGTGCTCGTACTCGCCCAGAATCACGGCGCCGACGGAGTCGCGCTCGAGGTTCAGTGCCAGACCAAACGTGTTGCCCGGGAATTCGAGCATTTCGCCCTGCATCACGTCCGACAGACCGTGAATGCGGCAGATGCCGTCAGTCACCGAGATCACGGTGCCTTCGTTACGGACTTCGGCGCCGCTATCGAGACCTTGAATCCGGCTCTTGATCAGTTCGCTGATTTCAGAGGGATTGAGTTGCATATGTGCTCCTGATATTCAATTCTTGCCGTCGCAGGCGTTTCGCGCCGGCCTCAGGCCGTCAGCGACGTCCGCATAGCCGCCAGGCGGGCGCGCACCGAAGTGTCCAGCACCTCGTCGCCAACCACCACACGCACGCCGCCGATGAGCGACGGATCTACCGTCACGCTCGGGTTGAGCTTGCAGCCGAACTTGTGCTCGAGGCCCTTGACCAGCGAGGTCAATTGCTCGCCTTCGAGCGGGAAGGCGCTTTCGATCGTGGCGTCTGCCGAACCGGCAGCAGCGTTCTTCAACGCTTCGAACTGTTCGGCGATCTCCGGCATGGCAGCCAGACGGCCGTTCTCGACCACAGCGGCGACGAAGTTGCGCACTTCGGCGTCGGTCGATTTCACGGCAGCGGTCAGCACGTCGACGACTTGCGACGGGGCGACCTTCGGATCGTCGGCCAGATTGGCCACTTCGGGCAGCGCTGCCACTTGCGCCAGTTCGCGCACGAGCTGCGACCAGCGATTCAGATCGCCGGACTTGGCCACGCGAAACAACGCTTCGGCATACGGACGAGCGATGGTAGCGAGTTCGGCCATGATCAGAGCTCTGCCTTGAGTTGGTTCAGCAGGTCGGCGTGGGCCTTGGCGTCGATTTCACGCTTCAGGATCTGCTCGGCACCCTTCACTGCCAGACCAGCCACGTCTTCGCGCAGCGATTCACGGACCTTGACGGCCTGATTCTCGGCTTCTGCCTTGGCATTGGCGATGATACGAGCCGCTTCGGCTTGCGCCTGCGTCTTGATCTCTTCGGCCACGGCCAGTGCACGCTTCTCGGCGTCGGCAATACGCTTCGCGCCTTCGTCGCGGGCTTCCGCGAGGGCTTGCGTGGAGCGCTTGTTGGCGGCTTCGAGTTCGGCCTTGCCCTTATCGGCAGCAGCCAGACCGTCAGCGATTTTCTTCGCGCGTTCGTCGATAGCCTTGATCAGCGGCGGCCACACGAACTTCATCGTGAACCATGCCAGGATCAGAAACACGACGGTTTGCGCGAACAGAGTTGCGTTTATGTTCACGGTGTTTCCTTTCGGTGATGCGAGTCGATTGGCAAAACAGCGCGCCCCATTGTGCCAGCTGGCTTGGGCGCGCCGTTCATGTCCAGTGGGTCGCGCATGTCATTGCGCAACCGGCCGAAAGAAACTTAGGCGAGGCGCGACAGCAGCGGGTTCGCGAAGGCGAACAGCATGGCAACGCCCACACCGATCAGGAATGCAGCGTCGATCAGGCCGGCCAGCAGGAACATCTTCGTTTGCAGCGGGTTCATCAGCTCGGGCTGACGGGCGCACGCTTCGATGTACTTACCGCCCATCAGCGCGATACCCAGACAGGCGCCGATAGCACCCAGACCGATGATGATGCCGATAGCAATGGCGGTCAGACCCTGGATGTTGGCGATGAAAGCTTGCATGATTACTCCTTTTGGTTAGAGACTTGAAACTTTAAATTTGAAAAACTGAAAAACCGAAAAACGTTGCTTCCGCGACAACCGATCAGTGATGGTCGTGCGCCTGGCCGATATACACCAGCGTCAGCATCATCATGATGAACGCCTGGAGCAGCACGATCAGGATGTGGAAAATCGCCCATGCGGTGCCGGCAATGACGTGGCCGACAAAACCCAGCACCGACGCATCTGCGCCAAAGCTCCAGATACCGCCCAGCAAGGCGATCAACAGGAACACCAGTTCGCCGGCGTACATATTGCCGAACAGTCGCATACCGAGCGACACGGTCTTGGCACAGAATTCGATGATGTTGAGCAGCAGGTTCGGGATCCACAGCAGGAAGTGGTTGCCGAACGGTGCGGTGAACAGCTCGTGCATGAAGCCGCCCGTGCCCTTGATCTTGAAGCTGTAGAACAGCATCAGAATGAGCACGCCGACGGAGATACCGAGCGTGCCGTTAAGGTCGGCCGTCGGCACAATGCGGTGATGCGTGATGATGGAACCCAGACCCACCCATTCGATCACCTTCGACGGCAGATCGACCGGCAGCAAGTCCAGCGAGTTCATCAGCGTGACCCAGACGAAAACGGTCAGCGCCAGCGGGGCGATGAAAGCGCGATTGCCGTGCACGATGCTCTTCGACTGGTCTTCGACCATTTCCACGAGCATTTCGACCGCTGCCTGAAAACGGCCCGGCACGCCTGCGGTGGCCTTACGTGCCGCCATCCACAGAATGAAGCAGCCCAGAACGCCCATCGCGACCGACCAGAACATCGTGTCCCAGTTGATGATCGAGAAATCGACGATGCTGGTCTGCGTCGAGCTCGCGAGGTTTTGCAGGTGGTGCGAAATGTACTCCGACGGGTTCGGAGCGTGGCCGGCTTCTACTGACATAGCGATCAAACACCCAATTATGAAAATCCGCACACGGTAGCGTGTCGACGCGTGAGCGGTTTTCCACCGCTACTTCAGTGCCATCGCAAGCCAATAGACTTTGAGCGTGAGCACGAAGGTGATCAGAAGCGCGATCCAGTGAACTCCTGGAAATCCGTACGCCACCGCCACCAATAACGCAATCGTCGTTGCTACCTTGATCGCCTCTCCCGTCACCAACGAACCGACGGAGACACGATCACCTGAAATTCTTAGCCGAAGCGCAAACAGCGCGCCCGGGATCCAACCGATCATTCCACCCAGCCATGCAGACAACGCCGCGTCTCGTGGCGATGCCGACAGTAGCCACCAGGCCAGCGTCGCTACCAGCGACAGCAGTACCTGGGCTCCCACCACCCTGAATGGAGTCACACTTGACGCGCGCCCCACATCGGGACCGAACAGGCGCTCAGCCTGCGCACGCGTGAGTGGAACGATAGGTTTTTCCTGCTCCTGCTCGTCGTCCCAAGCCTCGTATGCTGCACGTGCCGGCGCTTGCGGTTCGGGTTCGAAGTTCGACCGTGATTTCTCGGTCATCTCGCAGCCTCCCCGCCCGACTCGTACAAACGAATGGGCTCTTCAAGCAGTTAAACCCGCGAGATTTTACGGGAAATTACGAAGGCCAGTCAATCTAAACGCGCAACAAATTCGCCGAAACTGCACAGTGCATGCTTCGATTTGGCGCCAACTCTCACGGAGTGCAATTTCCCTCATGGTGCAGCGCGACATTACGCGCAAACGCCGCACATTCCCCGCAGCAGGCCTGCGTTCCGTGCGCGTTCAGACCCATTTCAGTGCAATGAACCCGATTAGCAGTGCCATCAGATAAAACGGGACGGAAAGGTAATGAAAGCGCCACCAGATTCGCTCGGATTTCGCCATGCGCAACGCGATCAGGTTGGCCAGCGACCCGACGGCCAGTCCGAAACCCCCGACCGCAACGCCAAGGGCGAGCGCCGGCCAGTTCTGCGAGTACTCCGCGAGCAGAATCGCAGCCGGAACATTACTGATGAATTGTGACAAGACCGCCGCCCCACCGTAGGCCATCGGTCCTTGCGAGAAATCGAAGTGCCCGAGCGCGGCACGAACTTCCGTCAGTCCGGCCACGCCGCGCAACACGACGAACATCAGCACGAAGATCGCGAGCAACAGCCAGTCGATGCCGAGCACGGCATTGCGCCGCGCAACGATCAGCACGGCGGCTACGCCGGCGCACGCCCAGGCGGCGAAGCCGTGATCGGCCAGCGTCACGAAAACGACGAACAGCGCCAGTGAAATCCAAAGCAGCGGCCAGCGCACGTCATGTTTCGGCCCCTGTCGCTGAAAATGCAATGTTCGCGAATCGAATGCGAACGCACACACTGCGAGCAGCATCGCCATGAGCGCGAGGGTGATGGGCGTCATCATGAGAACGTAGGCGCCGAAGCCCATGCCGCTTTGCTGCCAGAGGAAGAGGTTCTGGGGATTGCCGAGCGGGGTGAGACTCGAGCCGGCGTTGACGGCCAGCGCAAGAAAGATGATGAGGCGCTCGATGCGGACCGGCGCGATGCGTGCGAGCGACTGCGCGAGTGGAACGACCGCGAACAGCGCCACGTCGTTGGTCAGCAGCGTGGAAAGCGCCGCGGCGAACGTCACCATCAGCAAGGCGAGGCGGCGCTCGGTGCGAAACGCGCGAAGCAAGCGTTGCGCGAGCCAATCGAGAAAACCGCTCTGATCGATGGCGCGCGTGAGCATGAGCAAACCTGCGAGCGTGAGGATCGTGTGCCGATCAATGCGCGTGAACAGTTCGCCAAGGCTCGCGGGTTTCGCAATCTGCAGTATGACGAACACCGCGAGCAAAATGAGCAACACGCGATCGCCGCGCACGCGCTCGTAGGTCACATGCAACGCACGCACGGCGCGCGACGCGACGCTCGCGCGAGACGTCGTTTTCGTGGGGCCTGAACTTTCCACCGGATCACCGGCCGGATGGCTCACGACAGTATCATCAGGACGCCGAAATTATTCCGCGCGAATGCGCGCAAGAATACCATCGAGCGCATCGAGGCTACCGAACTCGATCATCAGTTGTCCGGCGCCCTTGCGGCCGACCTTGATCTTGACGTTCGAGGCAAGCAGATCCGACAGTTCCTCTTCGAGGCGTGTGACGTCGCGACCGCCCTCTTCCGCCGAGCGACGGCGAATGCCGTCACCTTGAGGCTTGAGCGAGGCGTTCACGATACGCTCCGTGTCGCGCACCGACAGTCGCTTGTTCACGACCTGATTCGCCAGCGTGATCTGCGTGGCAGCATCGACGGATAGCAACGCGCGGGCGTGGCCCATATCGAGATCGCCTGCGAGCAACATCGTTTGCACCGGGTGGGCGAGATTGAGCAGGCGCAGCAGGTTCGACACCGCGCTACGCGAGCGGCCGAGCGATTCCGCCGCTTGCTCATGCGTGTAATTGAATTCGCCGAGCAGCCGTTGAATGCCCTGCGCTTCCTCAAGCGGATTCAGGTCTTCGCGCTGAATATTCTCGATGAGCGCCATCGCAGCGGCCGCTTCATCGGGGACGTCGCGCACCAGCACCGGCACTTCGGAGAGTCCGGCGATGCGTGCCGCGCGAAAGCGTCGCTCACCGGCAATAATTTCGTACTTCTCACCATCGACACGCCGCACCAGAATCGGCTGCATCAGCCCTTGCGCGCGGATGCTCGCGGCGAGTTCCTGCAACGCCCCTTCATCCATGCGGGTACGCGGTTGATACTTACCGGCCTGAAGGCGTTCGAGCGCCATCACCGAGGGCGTGCCGTCGGCGCCCGCTTGCGCGGCGCCGTTATGGTTATCGGCGTGGGCGCCCAGCAGCGCTTCGAGGCCGCGGCCCAGGCCCTTTTTTTTCAGTGCGTTGGTCTTGGTCGCCATGACAATGCGTTCCTGCGCGAATGCGCCTTACATAGTTTGAATGCGCGCGATCATTTCCGCGCCGAAGTCCAGGTACGCCCTCGCACCGCGCGACGCGGGATCGAAGACGACGCCCGGCATGCCGTAGCTCGGCGCTTCGGCGAGTCGCACATTACGCGGAATGATCGCGTTGAAAACCTTGTCGCCGAAGTGCGACTTCAATTGCTCCGAGACCTGTTGCTGCAGCGTGATGCGCGGATCGAACATCACGCGCAACAGACCGATCACCTTGAGATCACGGTTCAGATTCGCGTGCACCTGCTTGATCGTGTTGACGAGGTCGGACAGTCCTTCAAGCGCGAAATACTCGCACTGCATCGGAATGATGACGCCATGGGCGGCGCACAACCCGTTCAGGGTCAGCAGCGAAAGTGTTGGCGGGCAGTCGATGAGCACGAAGTCATACTCGCCGTCGACCTTCTCCAGCGCTTGCTTCAGACGCGTGTCGCGATTCTCCAGCGAGACGAGTTCGACGTCCGCACCCGCCAGTTCGCGATTGGCGGGCAGCACATCGTAGTTGCCCGTCTCCGAACGCTGCGCGCTCGTGCTCACGTCGATGCCGTCGACCAGCACCTCGTAGACGCTCGTCTCGAGCGAGGCCTTGTCGATACCGCTGCCCATCGTCGCGTTGCCTTGCGGATCGAGGTCGACCAACAAGACACGCTGCCCGTGCGACGCCAGTCCGGCAGCGAGGTTCACCGTGGTGGTCGTCTTGCCGACGCCGCCCTTCTGATTGGCCACGCAGAAAATTTTCGCCATGCCGATGTAGTCCTCCGATTGCTGCCGTGTTGATGCGATTGGTGCAGATGATGCCGGGATGCGTGCGCTCGGGCGTCACGGATAACGACCACGAGACGATCAAATTTTCGCCCGTGGCGGACACACATCCCGTTAATTCGATTATCTGAGTAAAGCTCAGTTATTACCTGTTTCAACCTGCCTGCCGACCTGAAATTGCCGGCGCGTGGTGCTCAGGGCGCGCTCGCCTTCTGGGGTGTCAACACCAGCTTGTCGGTGTCGTAACCTTGCTTGCGCAATTGCGCCCGCATTTGATTCAGTGTGTCGTCGTCGATCTTCGGGGTGCGCGAGAGGATCCAGAGATACTCGCGGCTCGGTTCCCCAACAGCGGCATACTGATAGTCACCGTCGAGCACGATAACCCAGTAGTTCGCCCAAAGCCAGGGAATCCAGCGCAGCCAGTCCGGTGCAAACGTCACTTTGAAGCGTGCCGTGCCGGTGCCTTGCCCGTCCGTACGCGCCACGCCGGAATCGCTCGCCCAGGCGCCGTCTTCCTTGCGGCATTTGTTCGTGACGTCGATGTTGCCGTCCGGCCGGGCGACGTACTCAGCCGTCACGTCCGACACACATTTTCGCTCGAAGAAATTCGGATAGCGTGCTATTTCATACCAGGTGCCGACATAGCGCGTCTTGTCGATTTTCTGCACGGGACGCACGCGCGTGGTCAGCGATTCCTGGCCGGATTGCGCCCAAGCCACGGCGGCGACCACCGACAATCCGACCATCACGGCGCCGGCCCAACGAGTCATTCGGGTCATCCCGTAACCTTTACGCGGAGCAAATGACGCTCAGCATCGAGAAATGGCACTTGCAAAGCCAGGCGTTCGATCAATTCGCAGCCTTCCGGCAATGCCAGTTCGCTTTCGGCGGCGACACCCTTCATCGCCCAGAAGCTGCCGTCGGATGCCAGCAAGTGACGCGCGAGGGTGACGAAATCGGACAACTCGGCAAAGGCGCGCGAGACGATGGCATCGAAGGGCGCGGGCACTTCTTTACCCACGACGAGCGACTCGACGCGTCCGGTGACGACCGTGAGGTTGGTCAGCTTGAACGTGGCACGGGCTTGCGTCAGAAAAGCGGTCTTCTTGTGAACGATGTCGTTTACCGTCACTTGCCAGTCAGGGCGTACGATGGCGAGCACCACGCCCGGCAGCCCGCCCCCCGAGCCAACGTCCAGCACACGTGAAATCGGCTCGCGGTCGAGACGCGGCAAAATCGAGAGCGAATCGAGCAGATGCTTGACGACCATTTGCCGCGGATCGCGAATCGAGGTCATCTGCAACGAAGCATTCCATTTCGCCAGCAGCATCTGATAATCGAGCAGACGTGCCTGTTGCTCGGCATCTATCGAAAGACCGAGTTGCTCGATACCGTCTGCCAATAGGGTGGCGAGTTCATTGCCGTCTGCAGCGGCATTACGCGGAGCAGTCATAAGGTCTCCGCGTCAGGCAGCGTGCTGGTCGCCGGCATCGCCGTCGGCAGCGACATGGGTGTCGGCGGACGGGTTTCCTGCCGCACGTCGGCGGCCGAGTCCTTTCTTGAGGTGGATCATGAGCAACGAGATCGCGGCAGGCGTCACGCCCGAGATGCGCGATGCCTGACCCAAGGTTTCCGGGCGCTGCGCATTCAGCTTCTGGCGCACTTCAATCGACAACCCACGCACGTCGTTGTAATCGATGTTCGCAGGCAGCACCGTGTTCTCGTTCGCTTCCTTGCGCACGATTTCATCGGCCTGACGGTCGATGTAACCCTGATACTTCACTGCGATCTCGATCTGTTCCCGAATCTGGTTGGCTTGCAGTGCATCGTCGGACAATGGCGATGTCGGTGCAAGACGACCACCCTGCACGGCCATCAGCGCGTCGTAGCCGACTTCCGGTCGACGCAGCAGGTCCGCCAATGAATACTCATGATCGATAGCTTTCCCCAGCAACGGCACGGCGTCTTCGGCCGGGAAGGTCTTCGGATTCACCCACGTTGATTTGAGGCGTTCTGTTTCACGTGAAACAGCATCGCGTTTGCGGCAGAACGCTTCCCAACGAATGTCGTCGACCACGCCCAGTTCACGCCCGATTTCCGTCAGACGCATGTCGGCGTTGTCTTCCCGAAGCGACAGCCGGTACTCCGCTCGGCTGGTGAACATGCGATACGGCTCGGACACGCCACGCGTAATCAGGTCGTCGACGAGCACGCCAAGGTACGCCTGGTCTCGGCGCGGGCACCAGGCGTCACGGCCTTGTACCTGCAGCGCGGCGTTGATACCCGCGAGCAGACCTTGGGCGGCGGCTTCTTCGTAACCGGTGGTCCCGTTAATCTGTCCCGCGAAGAACAGAGCCGAGATAACACGCGTTTCCAGCGAGCTGCGCAGACCGCGCGGATCGAAGTAGTCGTACTCGATGGCATAGCCGGGTCGCAAAATGTATGCGTTCTCCATGCCCTTCATCGATCGAACGAGTTCGAGCTGCACGTCGAAAGGCAGGCTGGTCGAGATACCGTTCGGGTAATACTCGTTGGTCGTCAGACCCTCGGGCTCGAGATAGATCTGATGCGACGTTTTATCGGCAAAGCGATGAATCTTGTCTTCGATCGACGGGCAGTATCGTGGTCCCACCCCTTCGATCACACCGGTGTACATCGGCGACCGATCGAGGCCACCGCGAATAATGTCGTGGGTCCGCTCGTTGGTATGCGTCACCCAGCAAGGCACTTGTCGTGGATGCTGATCGGGACGTCCGAGAAACGAAAAAACCGGTACGGGATCGAGATCGCCAGGTTGCTCCTCCAGCACGGAGAAGTCGATGGTGCGACCATCGATGCGCGGCGGCGTCCCTGTCTTCAACCGACCTTGCGGAAGCTTCAACTCTTTGAGTCGGGCGGAGAGGCTGATCGCGGCCGGATCTCCGGCGCGCCCACCGACGTAATTGTTGAGGCCGACGTGGATCTTGCCATCGAGGAACGTACCGGCAGTCAGCACAACAGCGCGAGCACGGAAACGGAGGCCCACTTGTGTGATGGCCCCGACGACACGCTCGCCCTCGACAATAAGATCTTCGACGGCTTGCTGGAACAGCCATAAATTCGGCTGATTCTCCAGTCGATGACGGATAGCCTGTTTGTAGAGAAGACGGTCGGCCTGGGCGCGAGTGGCACGAACCGCCGGGCCTTTGGACGAATTCAGGATACGAAACTGAATTCCGCCCTCGTCCGTCGCAGCGGCCATGGCGCCGCCAAGGGCATCGACCTCTTTAACGAGGTGGCCTTTGCCGATCCCGCCAATGGAGGGATTGCAGCTCATCTGGCCGAGGGTCTCGATATTGTGGGTGAGCAGAAGCGTCTTACAGCCCATGCGGGCTGAGGCGAGCGCAGCCTCGGTGCCGGCATGGCCGCCACCCACCACGATCACGTCAAACTCGGTCGGATAAAGCATCGCAATATTGCCGCTAACGGCAAACTCTCTGGATCGGTAATTGCGGAATTATAGCGGCATTGCAGTGCATCATTTGTAACCACGCATGTGTTTCACGTGGAACGTGCGTGGAAAACGACGGTTTTGGGGACTGTTTCACGTGGAACGTGGGGAAATCTCATGGTAAGTAGGTGCTTTCGCGGAGCTTGCCAGCCCCCGTCAACCACAACCTTCCACCGCTCCTCCCCTCCGCCGACCTCCGGGCAGCGGAGATCACCGGTACCCTGACTACGCTCCAACTTAAAGTCGCTCCGTCAGGGCACCGGCAATCTCCGCCAAGCGGGCGCCCGACTAAAACTCGATGAACCGGTCGTTCCTTGTCTCACGTGAAACGTAAGGGGTTTTCGCGTAAGGCAGACGCTTCGTGCACCTTGCCGTCCAAAAAAACCACAACCTTTCACCGCTCTCTCACCTCCTCCGACCTCCGAGCTGCGGAGATCACCGGTGCCCTGACTGCGCTCCAACTTAAAGTCGCTCCGTCAGGGCACCGGCAATCTCCGCCAAGCGGGCGCCCGACTAGAACTCGATGAACCGGTCGTTCCATGTTTCACGTGAAACTTAAGGGGTTCTCGCGTAAGGCAGACGCTTCGTGCACCTTGCCGTCCAACAAAAACCACAACCTTTCACCGCCCCCTCTCCTCCTCCGACCTCCGGGCAGCGGAGATCACCGGCACCCTAACTGCGCTCCAACTTAAAGTCGCTCCGTCAGGGCACCGGCAATCTCCGCCAAGCGGGCGCCCGACTAAAACTCGATGAACCGGTCGTTCCTTGTTTCACGTGAAACGTAAGGGGTTTTCGCGTAAGGCAGACGCTTCGTGCACCTTGCCGTCCAAAAAAACCACAACCTTTCACCGCTCTCTCACCTCCTCCGACCTCCGAGCTGCGGAGATCACCGGTGCCCTGACTGCGCTCCAACTTAAAGTCGCTCCGTCAGGGCACCGGCAATCTCCGCCAAGCGGGTGCCCGACTAGAACTCGATGAACCGGTCGTTCCTTGTTTCACGTGAAACGTAAGGGGTTTTCGCGTAAGGCAGACGCTTCGTGCACCTTGCCGTCCAACAAAACCACAACCTTTCACCGCCCCCTCTCCTCCTCCGACCTCCGGGCAGCGGAGATCACCGGCACCCTAACTGCGCTCCAACTTAAAGTCGCTCCGTCAGGGCACCGGCAATCTCCGCCAAGCGAGCGCCCCAGTAAAACTCGGTAAGACGGTCGTGCCCTGTTTCACGTGAAACCCAACGTGCTCCATAGCAGACAGCAATTATCTAAGGGGTTAGCGACTACGTGCCGCCAGCGGTCGTGAGAGTGACGATCGAAGTTCTCGTGGAATGTGTTCGTCCTGCTGCAGCGGTAAGGAATCCCACGAAGCCGTTTGAAGAGAGATGAGGGAGATCTTGAGAAAGTCGCAGTCCAGAGCCAACGAACATCTAGCTGTTGGCGTCGGCGTCGTAACGCAATTTGAAATTACGGACGAGACCGAGGCGGCGCCGATTCTTCCCCGGACGTGTGAGAGGTGGGTATCGGGGGTGCCCTGACGGAGCGACTTTAAGTTGGAGCGCAGTCAGGGCACCCCCGATACCCACTGCCCGGACATACGTAAGAGTGGTGTCGTGTTAGCGGGATGCGGTGTTCCAGAAGAAGCGGAACAACGGCTTGAGCGTCGGAAATGGCATTCCGCAGGACACCACGAGCGACACGATGAATGAAGCGTAAGCCTATCAACGTCGGCAAAAACTCGGACATCCGACCGGTGCGAATTGGGGGCGCCCTGACGGAGCGACTTTAAGCTGGAGCGTAGTCAGGGCGCCCCCAATTCGCACTGCCCGGAAGCAAGACAAGAGCGACGACGAATTACAGGGACGTGGTGTCAAGCTGCCACGTTCCACGTGAAACCAAAAAAGCAAAACGACAACGCAAAAAGCAAAAACACGCTTCGTCACCCCCCAACCGCATCGCGTTATCCACACCCCACCATCGCCGTCGAAATTCCATTTCAGGAATTTGCTTTTCTGTGGATAACATCGAACACGAATTTCACTCGAAATTCGAAAAAATCCCGCAACCCCTTATTGCGGCAGTGCGCCATAGATTTGAGTTACCCACACATATCCACAACCAACTGTGAATAAGTGATCTAGCACACTTCAGAACCGAGGCTTGCGGCCGGCCCAAAGGAAATGGGGACGGATGCTACACGCGAACGATCGTTCGCTATTGCACCGATGCCCCACAATGAAAAAGCCCGCCGAATCGGCGGGCTTTCTCGGTAGCACTCCAGACTGATCGAACGACGACCCGCCGATCAGGCAGCCTTCTTGGCCAGCCCCAGATAAGTCTCGATGACCTTCGGATTGGTCGCCAATTCCTGCGCCGGGCCTTCGAGCGCCAACTCGCCCGTCTCGATCACATAAGCGTAATCGGCGACCTGCAGCGCGGCCCGGGCGTTCTGCTCGATGAGCAAGGTTGCCACACCCGTCTTGCGCAAGTCATTGATGATATGGAAGATTTCCTTCACGATCAGCGGCGCCAGGCCCAGACTCGGCTCGTCGAGCATCAGCAACTGCGGCTTGGCCATCAACGCTCGGCCCACGGCCAGCATCTGGCGCTCCCCGCCCGAGAGCGTCCCCGCCTGCTGAACACGACGCTCTTTCAGACGCGGGAACAGCGCGTAGACCACCTCCATCTGGTCGAGGAAGTGCTTCTCCCCCGCTTTCTTGCGGCGATAAGCGCCCAACAACAAGTTGTCCTCCACCGTCATCGTCGAGAACAACTCGCGCTTTTCCGGCACCAGACACATGCCCCGCGAGACACGCGCTTCGATGCTCAGCGCCGACATCTCGTGACCCAGATAGGCCACACTGCCCTTGCTCGATCCGTTGTGCGGCAGCGCCCCCATGATGGCGTTGAGCATCGACGACTTGCCCGCACCGTTCGGACCGATCACCGTGACGATCTGCCCTGCTCCTACCCGCAGATGCGCCCCATGCACCGCCTCGACTTTGCCGTATGCGACGGCGAGGTCCTTGACCTCCAGAATCGCGTCTGCCATCACTCCACTCCTCCCAGGTACGCTTCGAGCACCGCCGGGTTCTTCTGCACGTCTTCCGGCAGCCCCTCGGCGATCTTGGTGCCGAACTCCATCACCACCAGGTGATCCGTCAGATTCATCACGAAGTCCATGTCGTGCTCGACCAGCAACACGCTCATGCCTTCATCCTTGAGCTTCCTGAGCAGATCGCCCAGCGCCTGCTTCTCCTTGTAACGCAGGCCCGCCGCCGGCTCGTCGAGCAGCAGCAAGGTCGGATCGCACGCCAGCGCACGCGCAATTTCCAGAATGCGCTGTTGCCCCAACGCCAGACTGCCCGCTTCGTCGTACATGTGCGCCCCGAGGCCCACACGCTCGATCTGCTTTTTCGCCTCATGCAGCAGCATGGCTTCTTCGTGACGATCCAGACGCAGCACGCTGGACCACACGCCACCCTGCGGGCGACGACGCAGCCCGTGCTTGTCGCGCAGATACGCACCGATCGCCACGTTCTCCAGCACGCTCATTTGCGGCATCAGCCGCACGTGCTGGAACGTCCGGCCAATGCCGCGCTTGACGATCTCGCGCGACGGCAGACGATCGACTCGCTCGCCCAGGAACGAAATCTCGCCGCGCGTGGCCTGCAACACCCCGGTCACGAGGTTGAACGTGGTCGACTTGCCCGCACCGTTCGGGCCGATCAGGCCCACGATCTCGCCCGCCTTCACCTCGAACGACACATCGTTCACGGCGACCAGACCACCGAACTCCTTGCGCGCCTTCTCCAGCTTGAGCACCACCTCGCCCACCGCAGGCTTCGGACGATGGCCCAACGGCTCGGCCTGCTCCGGCGCCTTCGCCACGCGCCGCGCCGGGAAGATCTTGCCGAAGAACGGCCACACGCCGTCGCGCGCATATTGCAGCAGCAGCACGAGCAACACCCCGAAGACGATCGTCTCGAAGTTGCCGTTTGCCCCCAGCAGCACCGGCAGAATGTTCTGCAGGTAGTCCTTGAGCACCGTGAGAATCGCCGCGCCCAGCACCGCGCCCCACACGTGCGACACGCCGCCGACCACCGCCATGAACAGGTATTCGATGCCGTGGTTCAGGTTGAACGGCGTGGGGTTCACCGCACGCTGCAAGTGCGCGTACAACCAGCCCGAGATCGCCGCGAGCACTGCAGCGTAGACGAACACGACCACCTTCATCCACGCCGTGTTCACGCCCATGGCTTCTGCCATCACACCACCGCCCTTGAGTGCGCGAATGGCACGGCCCGGGCGCGAATCCAGCAGGTTCTTGATCGACACCACGGCCAGCACCACCACGATCCAGATCAGGTAGTACATCTGACGCCCGCTCGCCAGCTCCAGGCCGAACAGGTTGATGGTCGGGATGTCGTTCAGCCCGTCGTACTTGCCCAGGAACTCGAGGTTGCCGAACAGGTAGTACAGCGCCAGCCCCCACGCGATCGTGCCCAGCGGCAGGAAGTGGCCCGACAGGCGCATCGTGATCGCGCCGATGATGAGCGCAGCGCCGGCGGTAATCGCCACGCCCACGATCAGACCGAGCCACGGCGACGCGCCGTAAGCCGTCGTCAGGTAGGCCGTCGCGTAAGCGCCCAGTCCCACGAACGCCGCTTGTCCGAACGACGTCATGCCGGCCACGCCGGTGAGCAGCACCAGGCCGATGGCCACGATGCTGTACAGGCCGATGTAGTTGAGCAGCGTCACCCAGTATTCAGGCAAACGCACCGGTGCAGGCAGGACCGGCAAAACGGCCAGCAGCACCAGGAAAATCAGGAAGTATTTGTTTTTCATTCTGTGGTCCGCCCCGGCTTATTCCTCGTCTTCTTCCACGTGCTTGCTTGTGAGCGAGAGCCACAGCAGCACCGGAAGGATCAGCGTGAAGACGATGACCTCCTTGTACGCACTCGCCCAGAACGACGAGTACGACTCCAGCAGGCCCACGAGAATGGCGCCGAGTGCGGCGACCGGATAGCTCACCAGACCGCCGATGATCGCGCCCACGAAGCCCTTCAGGCCGATCAGGAAGCCCGATTCGTAATAGATGGTCGTGATCGGCGCGATCAGAATGCCGCACAGCACGCCCAGCACCGCCGCCAGCGTGAACGCCAGACGACCGGCCTGCACGGTGCCGATACCGACCAGGCGCGCGCCCAGACGATTGACCGCCGTGGCGCGCAGCGCCTTGCCCGAGAGCGAACGGTCGAAGTAGAAGTACAGCGCCAGAATCATCACGACCGACACGCCGACCACCCACAGGCTTTGACCGGAGACCATCACCGAGCCGATGTTGAAGCTCGCATCCGAGAACGCCTGCGTGCGCGAGCCTTCGGCGCCGAACATCACCAGTCCGAGGCCCGTCAGCGCGAAGTGCACGCCCACCGAGACGATGAGCAGCAGCAGCGTGCTCGCCTCCGCCAGCGGCTGATAGGCCAGGCGATAGAGCATCGGCCCCATCGGCACGACCAGCAGCAGCGTGAGCGCGATCTGCACGAGCATCGGCAAGGTCATCGGCGCGAGCGCCTTGACCACGAAGAACACGGCAATCGGGAACACCAGATATTTGCCCGCAAACACCGGCACCAGGCGACCCGCCAGTTTGCGACGCTCGCTATGACGCAGCACGCCGGAGGTCTCAACGATGAACGTGCAAATACCCATCGCCACGAGCAGCCAGCTCGTGAGCGGAAACTTCTGGGTCTGGAGTGCCGCCAGCGTGAGCGCGCCATACGACACGAACTCGCCCTGCGGAATGAAGATGACGCGGGTGACGGAGAACACCAGCACGAGCGCCAATGCCAGCAAGGCATAAATCGCACCCGTGGTGATGCCGTCCTGCGCCAGGATGGCTGCAATCGAAAGATCCATGCTCCTCTCACTTCGTTTGAGTACTTCTTGAACCGGCTGGCGAGACAGCCGGTGTGATGCACGGCGCGGCGCGCTGCCACCCCGTTCCCCTTCACATCGACACACCCGCACATCCCCGTGCGGCAGTGCAGCGAATTATGAATTGTATAAATCGTTATGCATTGGTAAAACCCGGGTGACTACTGAGACGGCGAAGTCCGGTCTCCACCGACCTCCCGCTTCACATCCCGCTTCACACATCCCACCTCACATCCCACCTCACACCGCACCTCACTCCCGTCCCCGTCCCGCGCACGCCCGAATTTCCGGCTTCCCGACCTGAGCCGACGCGCGGGGTCGCCGTCGCCGCGCGTCGACTTTCCGAGGGTTGCGCGGCGTCCCGGTCGGCTCAGACCGCCTTGCGACGGCGGCGCGGCTTGGTGGGCAGCGATGGCGCTTCGGCCAGCACCTCCGCAGGCAACGCCTCGCGCACGACATCGAGCAACCGGTAGATCTCGGCGAGCGTGTCGCGCCCGACCTTGTCTTCCAGATAGCGATAGCGTTCTTCGACCAGCGGCCCGAGCTTCTTGCACAAGGCGCGGCTCGACGGCGTGAGCGACACCATCACGCGACGCTGATCGGCAGCCACCCGCCGGCGCATGATGAGACCCGATGCCTCCATGCGCTCGAGCATGCCCGACAGGCTGGGACTCAGGATGCAGCACTCACGCGCGACCTGCCCGATTTCCATTTCCCCGGATTCGCTATCGTTGACGGCCCGTATGACACGCCATTGTTGTTCCGTGATGTCGTAGCAATTGAGCAAGGGGCGGAAAAGGCCCATTACCGCTTCGCGCGATTGCAGCAACACCAGGGATAGGTTGCGGTGTTCGAATTCACCCGTCATGGATTTACGCTCGAAAGGATCGGCCGTTCAGCCCCCCGGCTGCGGCGATCAGGTTGGGACAATGCGGCCTCTCATGTGCCGCTCGCAAATGCATGTCCTGCCGTCTCTTTGCGATGCGCGAAACTACCACGCTTAAAAAAAACGGGCGCGAACGCCCGTTCTTTCGGCCCGACTGGTCAAACCGGGCGTCGATACCGCAGATACTGCTGATGTGACAGCGGGGCATGCCTGCATGCTATAGGCAGCCCCGACGCGCATCAGTTCGCCAATTTCCACTTGCCGTCGACGATTTGCACCATCACGCGCGAGCGCTGATCCAGACCGTTGTGGTCGTTCTTGCTCATGTTGAAGATACCGGCGGTGCCCGGCATGTCCTTCACGCCTTCGAGCGCGTCGCGCAGCGCGGCACGGAACTCGGCGGTGCCCGGCTTGGCCTTCTTCAGCGCGACCGGAATCGCCTTTTGCAGCAGCAGACCGCCGTCCCAGGCGTGGCCGCCGAAGGTCGAGATCGAGCCGGCGCCATAGGCCTTTTCATACGCCGCCTTGTACGCAGCCGCAGACTTCTTCACCGGATTGTCGTTCGGCAGTTGCTCAACGACGAGCAGCGGGCCAGCCGGCAGGTAAGTTCCTTCGCAGTCCTTACCGCACACGCGCAGGAAGTCGTTGTTCGCCACGCCGTGCGTCTGATACAGCTTGCCCTTGTAGCCGCGCTCCTTGAGCGTCCGCTGCGGCAGCGCTGCCGGCGTGCCCGAACCGGCGATCAGCACGGCGTCCGGGTTCGCGCCCATGATCTTGAGCGCCTGGCCGGTCACGGACGTATCGGCGCGGTTGAAGCGCTCGTTCGCCACGATCCTGATCTTGTTCAGATCGGCGGCCTTCTGGAACTCCTTGTACCAGCCTTCGCCGTAGGCATCCGAGAAGCCGATGAACGCTGCGGTCTTCACGCCGCTGTCCGCCATGTGCTTCGCGATAGCGGTCGCCATCAGAATGTCGTTTTGCGGGGTCTTGAAGGCCCACGTGCGCTTGGCGTCCATCGGCTCGACGATGGCGGCGCCAGCGGCCATCGAGATCACCGGCGTCTGCGTCTCCGCGGCCACGTCGACCATGGCCAGCGAGTTCGGCGTGACGGTCGAGCCGAGCACGGCGTCGACATGATCTTCACTGATCAGCTTGCGCATGTTCTTGACGGCCGTCGTCGTGTCGGTCGCGTCATCGAGCACGATGTACTGCACCGACTGGCCGTCGATCGTCTTCGGCATCAGCGCAATCGTGTTCTTTTCGGGGATGCCCAGCGAAGCCGCCGGACCGGTCGCCGACAGCGACACGCCAATCTTCACCTGAGCGTTCGCAACGCCCGCGACGAGCATCATGGCCGATGCCATGCACAGCAACTTCAGTTTCATTTGGGTCTCCTCACAAAAATTTCGAATTCGTTTTTTTACATTAACCGACCGCGCAGTCGGTAAATCGACGCCCATCTTACGGGCACCAATGCCAGTTCGTAAAGTGCGGTTTCCCCACGTGTGGCATCCACCACAGCGGGCCGCCACCGATCATGCCCGATCTCGCGCGATCAGCCACGCAAAAAGGCGTCGTAGCCCGTCTTCACGATCAACACCGCGAGCACGCCGAGGAACATGCGCCGCACGAAGCCCACGCCATGCTTGAGCGCGAGACGGCTGCCGACCAGACTGCCCAGCACGTTCATCACCGCCATGCCCGCCCCGACCTGCCACCACACATGTCCGCCCATGCCGAACAGCAGCAACGCCGCCAGGTTGGTCGCCACGTTCACGATCTTCGACGACGCGGACGCGTTCACGAAATCCTGACCGAACAAACGGACAAACAGGAACACCAGGAAGCTGCCCGTGCCCGGGCCGAAGAAACCGTCGTAGAAGCCGATGGCGCCGCCCACGGCGATCGCCATGAGGGTGACCCCCGCACCGCCGCTCACAGGGGCGTGAACCGTCCCGAAATCCTTCTTGCGCAGGGTGTAGACCGCCACCGCCACCAGTACGAACGGCAACACCTTTCGCAGCATGTCGGCTGGCACGTGCGTGACGGCATACGCCCCGCAGAAAGAGAAGACGAATGCCGCCAGCGTGGCGGGCAGGAGGATGGCCCAGCGCAGTTGAATGCCGCGCGCGTAACGCAGGGCAGCAGAGGCCGTGCCCCAGATACCGGCCATCTTGTTGGTGCCGAACAGCAACGGCGGCGCGGCGTTGGGAAAGACAGCGAACAGCGTCGGCACAGCAATCAGTCCGCCACCACCGACCACGGCATCGACCAGACCGGCCAGAAATGCGCCACCGGCGAGCATCAGCAAATCGGTCAACGCCCAACTCGTCAACATACATTCCCCATACACGGCGCTCGCGCCACACAGACATTTCCGTACATTGCGGACCGCCAGACGAAAACGGCGAGCATAGCGCTTTTATCGCGCATTGCGCTTACATGAACGGATGAATTCTCGCGACATGGCGAAATTGCCGCCCGAATGGGCGAATCGGCGCGGCAACGATGCGAGTTTGACGGGGAAATGCGAGCGAACCGTATGGGGCAGCGTCATCGCAGGAATGGCGGAAATGAATGGGGGGAAATCGCAGGAGGGCCGGTCGGTCGGCATGTGATCGCTTCGCCGGGTGCGAAGGTGCGAAGTACAATATAAAAAGCGCTGTTGGAGTCTGCTCCAACAGCGCTTTCTTTTTTGGCGGTGCGCGTTATCGCGCTTGTTGTCTCCTCGTTCCTCGCCCCTATATCCTGCCGTGACGCGAACTGAGAGAGAGAATAAAGGAGCACCCAATGCACCACAAGTCAGCATTTACCCCTACAAATTAGGTTTTTTCTGACATTCGTGCGCCAGGGTGATGAGCGGATGCCCCACACCAGTGCATCCGCCACCCGCCAGCGCCTGCCCGCCCATGCCCTTTCCGACGTTTTTTGAGGTTTGGCGCCGAGGCTCACGACTGCTGCGACATCGTCCGGAAAAACCGGCTGCGCGCCGTGAGCTCGCCCACCAGGCCGCGCCGGAACGAGAGCACGCAGATGATGAAGATCGCACCGATCACGATGGTGACCGACTCGCCGAGCGTCTGGAACCACGTGACGCCGGTAGCCGTTGCGAGCCACGAGCCGATATCGCCGAGCTTGTTTTCCAGCACGATGATCACGACCGCCCCCACGACCGGTCCGAGCATCGTCCCGAGACCGCCGACCAGGGTCATCAGAATCACCATGCCCGACATCGTCCAGTGAACGTCCGTGAGCGTCTCGAAGCCAAGCACCACCGTCTTGGTCGAGCCCGCAAGCGCGGCGAGCGTGGCCGAGAGCACGAAGGCCAGCAACTTGAAGCGATCGACGTCGTATCCCAGCGAGATGGCGCGCGGTTCGTTTTCCTTGATCGCCTTGAGCACCTGACCGAACGGAGAATGCACGATACGCATGATGAGCAGGAACCCCGCCGCGCAGATCGCAAGCACCACGTAATACAGCGTGAGATCCGAGTCGAGCGGCAGCACGCCGAAAAGTGAGCCGCGCGGCACACCTTGCAGTCCATCTTCGCCGCCGGTGAACGGCGCTTGCAGACAGAAGAAATACAGCATCTGTGCGAGCGCCAGCGTGATCATCGCGAAGTAAATGCCCTGGCGGCGAATCGCGAGCAAGCCGATAACGAGCCCCAGGACCGCGCCGGCAATCACGCCCGCGAGAATGCCAACTTCCGGCGTAAATCCGAGATTACGAATCGCATAGCCCGTGATGTATCCGGCGCTACCGAAAAACGCCGCATGACCGAACGACAGCAGTCCGGTAAAGCCCAGCAGCAGATTGAAAGCGCAGGCGAAGAGCGCAAAGCACAGCACCTTCATGACGAAGACCGGATAGGCGCCGGCGAACGGCGCGACGATCAGCGCAAGAAGCAGCAGGGAGTACAGCACGCGTTGTGGCATCTGTTGTTGCATTGTTCCGCCCCTTACTTTTGTTTGCCGAACAGCCCAGCCGGGCGCAGCAGCAACACGATCACCATGATGAAGAACACCACGGTCGCCGACGCTTCCGGGTAGAACACCTTGGTGAAACCTTCGATCACGCCGAGCATCAGCCCGGTGACGATCGAGCCCATGATGGAGCCCATGCCGCCGATCACGACCACCGCAAACACGGTGATGATCATCGACTGCCCCATCAGCGGCGAAATCTGGATGACCGGTGCGGCGAGCACGCCGGCGAACGCCGCAAGCGCGACACCGAAGCCATACGTGAGCGTGATCATGAGCGGCACGTTCACACCGAACGCTTCCACGAGCTTCGGATTTTCCGTGCCTGCCCGCAGATACGCGCCGATCTTCGTCTTCTCGATGATGAACCACGTCACGAAGCAGATGACGAGCGACGCCACCACCACCCAGGCGCGGTAGTTCGGCATGAACATGAAGCCGAGGTTGGTCGCGCCGGACAGCGCTTCAGGCGCATCGAACGGCTGGCCGGACACGCCGTAGATCGAGCGGAACACGCCTTCGAGCACGAGCGTGATGCCGAACGTGAGCAAAAGACCGTACAAATGATCGAGCTTGTAGATCCAGCGCAGCATGGTGCGCTCGATCACGATGCCGATGACGCCCACGACAACGGGGGCGAGAATCAGCATGACCCAGTAATTGAGGCCGAGATAGTTGCCGCCCATCCAGGCGAGCATGGCGCCCAGCATGAACAACGCGCCGTGCGCGAAATTGATCACATTGAGCAGACCGAAAATCACTGCCAGGCCGAGACTCAGCATGGCGTAAAACGAGCCGTTCACGAGGCCCAGCAGCAGTTGGCTCAACAGCGCTGGCAGGGGGATGCCGAGGAATTCCATCGAAATCGATTCTCTGGGAGAAAGGTCGCGACGGGACACGCGTCCCGCCGCTATCAGTGCATCGCTTACGTGTTTTTGCTAAACGCTGACGCTACTGCGCTTACTTGAGCTTGCAGGTCGATTCGGCTTCCGTGGTGAAGGCCTTGTCGCCCGGAATCGTGGCGACCACCTTGTAGTAGTCCCACGGCTCCTTCGACTCCTTCTTCGACTTGACCTGCATCAGGTACATGTCGTGGACCATCGTGCCGTCCTTGCGGATGTAGCCCTTGCTGAACATGTCGTCGATCTTGATCTTGCGAAGCTGCTCCATGACCTTGTCGGCGTCCGTCGTGCCGGCCGCCTGAACCGCCTTCAGATAGGTGGTCGTGGCCGAGTAGTCACCCGCTTGCAGGCTCGACGGCATCTTCTTCATCTTGTCGAAGTAGCGCTTGGCGAAAGCGCGCGTCTTCTCGTCCTTGTCCCAGTACCAGCTGTCGGTCAGGTACATGCCTTCGGTGTTGTCCAGGCCGAGCGAGTGAATGTCGTTGATGAACACCAGCAGACCCGCGATCTGCATCTTGCCCTTGATCCCGAATTCCTTCGCCGCCTTGATCGCGTTGATCGTATCGCCGCCGGCGTTGGCAAGGCCAAGCACCTGCGCCTTGGAGTTGCCGGCCTGCAGCAGATACGACGAGAAGTCCGACGCCGAGAGCGGGTGGCGCACCTGCCCCACCACCGTGCCGCCGTTGGCCTTGACCACGTCGGCGGTCGACTTCTCGAGCGCATGACCGAACGCGTAGTCGGCCGTCAGGAAGAACCACGATTTGCCGCCCGCCTTCACCACGGCCGAGCCCGTGCCGCGCGCGAGCGCCACGGTGTCATAGGCGTAGTGCACGCCGTACGGCTGGCACTGGTCGTTGGTCAGCGCGTCGGAGCCTGCGCCCACGTTGATGTAGACCTTCTTCTTCTCGGCCGAGACCTTGTTCATCGCAAGGCCGGTGCCCGAGTTGGTGCCGCCGATGAGCATGTCCACACCGCCACGGTCGAACCATTCGCGCGCCTTCGACGCGGCGACGTCCGCCTTGTTCTGGTGGTCGGCCGTCACCAGTTCGACCGGCTTGCCGAGCACCTTGCCGCCAAAGTCGGCAATGGCCATCTTGATGGCTTCCGCGCCGCCCTGCCCGTCGATGTCGGTGTACAGGCCCGACATGTCGGTGATGAAACCGATCTTCACCGTGTTGCCATCGGCGTGGGCCTGCGTGGCCATTGCCGCAAAACCGAACGCAGCCGCTACGGCCAACGCCTTCATTCGCATCGTCATCTTCGTCTCCTTCGTGGATTTGATCGCCTGGGTCCATCGCCCGGCACGCGAGCGCACCGGGTAGCTCACCTCATACGCCCAACAATTCGTGCAGCACCGGCATCTTCATCTCCAGCTCCGGAGCGCCGAAGCGCTCCACGATCTTGCCGTGCTCCATCACATAGAAGCGATCGGCCAGCGGAGCCGCAAAACGGAAATTCTGTTCCACCATCACGATGGTGTAACCACGCGCCTTGAGCGTGGTGATCATGCGCGCCAATGTCTGCACGATCACCGGCGCGAGGCCTTCGGAGATTTCATCGAGCAACAGCAGGTTGGCGCCGGTGCGCAAGATGCGCGCCACCGCCAGCATCTGTTGCTCGCCACCCGACAGGCGCGTGCCCTGGCTGTGGCGTCGCTCCTTGAGGTTCGGAAACATGTCGTAGATTTCCTCGAGCGACATGCCGCGCCCGCCATCCTCGCGACGATTGCCGCTCATGCCGATATACGGCGGCAGCAGCAGATTCTCTTCACACGACAGGCTCGCAAAGATGCCGCGCTCTTCGGGGCAATAGCCCACGCCGTGATGCGCGACCTTGTACGTCGGAAGATGAATGGTCTCTTCCCCCGCGATACGGATCGAGCCCTGACGTTGGCCCGTGAGTCCCATGATTGCGCGCAGCGTGGTCGTGCGCCCGGCGCCGTTGCGTCCGAGCAGTGTGACGACTTCGCCGCGCCCGACCGTCAGATCCACCCCATGCAGAATGTGCGACTCGCCGTACCAGGCCTGAAGCCCTTCGACTTCCAGTGCGGGCACACCTGCCCCGCCCTTGCCACGCTCGCCACCCTGGTTACCACCGTTTCCGTACATAGACGTCCTCACCCGTGGGCTCCCTGCAATTCGCCGTCCGCTGTGCCCATATAGGCTTCCATCACCTGCGGATTCTTCGAGACTTCGTGATACGGCCCTTCGGCAAGCACTTCGCCGCGCTGAAGCACGGTGATCGTGTCGGAGATGCCGGCGATCACGTTCATGTTGTGCTCGACCATCAGGATCGTGCGGCCCGCCGAGACCTTCTTGATGAGCGCGGTGACACGATCGACGTCTTCATGTCCCATGCCTTGCGTGGGTTCGTCGAGCAGCATTAGTTCGGGTTCCATAGCAAGCGTGGTCGCGATCTCGAGTGCGCGCTTGCGGCCGTATGGCAGCTCCACGGTCAGCGTATGGGCGAATTCGGTAAGACCGACTTCCGCGAGCAGTTCCATCGCACGGGCGTCGAGCTGGCGCAGCGTGCGGCTACTGCTCCAGAAGTGGAACGCGGTGCCGAGGTTGCGTTGCAAACCGATGCGCACGTTCTCGAGCACGCTCAGGTGCGGAAACACGGCGGAGATCTGGAACGAGCGGATGATGCCGCGGCGCGCGATTTGCGCGGGCGCTTCACGGGTGATGTCTTCACCGTTGAAGGTGATGGTCCCCGCGCTGGGCACGAGAAATTTCGTGAGCAGGTTGAAGCAGGTGGTCTTGCCGGCGCCGTTCGGGCCGATGAGGGCATGGATGGTGCCGCGCGCGACGCGCAGGTCAACCCCATTGACGGCGGTAAAGCCACGGAACTCCTTCGTGAGTCCGCGGGTTTCGAGAATGAAATCGTTGTTCGCCATGTCTCCTGCCACATTCCTGGTTGGCGGTGCGAAGCAAAAGGCTTCGGCACCATCGTCTGTGACAACCGCAAGGCAGGCAGATGACGCACGGGTTGGCGTCGTCGGCAGAGTGCCCCGCGTCCTTTGAAGGACGCCGAATTCTTGGTTCGGTCGCCTATAAGGAATCGTTATTGTGTGTGGTTTGTTGCAACGCGATCATTGGGATTTGCACTAGGCTTCGCATCCGTCGAAACACGCATGCTCACACGTGTTGCAGAACGTTCGGTCACATGGACCGCCAGCACGCCGCGCCCTAGTGCGACAAGGCTTTTGCGGCACACGCAAATGCACGTCTGATAGCCAATTTCGATCAGCCATCGTCGCGCACCTCCGCATACATTAGGTATTACTACGTAAGTTTTGGGGGAAGCCACAGAAAACCGCATGAAGCGGAACGTCGCGGCCATGCAGCGCACTTTTGGGATTTCGGTCGTTTTTTTCGGCCGCGGACTCACGAAGTCGTCAGTGCAGATGAGAAATAAGAATATCTCCAAACCCGCCATCCATTCCCCATGTGACGATGTTTGGGTGTCCCGTCGGCAGCCCGCGATGGTCCGCCTTGCGACCGAAAGCATGGTGTGACGGATCGCCCCACGGACACGATATCGGCCAAATATTGGAGGGAGAGTCAACGCCATGACCCCGAACATAACGAGTATTACTGACGGGATTTACGCGAACATTCCCACCGAAGATGTCGTCGGGTACCTTCGCCGCCCGGGATCGGTTCTTGCATGGGCTATCGATGGCGCATCAACGCTCTCGCAATCGCCATTCACCACGTTTGACGATATTTCAGATGCTGGTTGGTCTGCGCGAAAGGTGGCCGACGCACTTTCGAACATGGCTGATTCCGCCTTCATGCCGTCAAGATTGCACCAGGAGCTAAATTCGATAAAGCAGGCGTACTTTAGCGCTTCAGGATCGAAGCGCCCGGTGCATGAGTGGCCTGTAGCCGCCGCGACGATTGTGGAGATGGATATGGTCTCCTCATCGAGGGTCGCGGTCTCAATTTATCGTTACGCCGATTGCTTCGAACTATTGCATGAAGGTCCAATTCCGTTGGACACCGACCTCAGAGCGCCCTTGTCAGTACCTCGGACTTACGATCCGTGGAAACCTCACTCCGGGTTCACCGGCGACCGACTTTCGCAGCTACAGGCAAGACGCTGCGAGCAGCAACGCAACGAACTGAGTTCAGCGCTCACGCTGAACCCGGAAAGCGCCTTCAATGCCCGGAAAATCCAAACGTCTCTCCATACGCCTGCACAGATCCTGGTGGGAACGGATGGCCTGTCGCGAGCATGGGACACCTATGGGTTAATGACGTCCGCGCAAGCGCTGAGATTAGCAACCCAGTCTGGACTTGGTGCTTTGCTGAACGCCGTTCGGCGCCACGAAGCGACGCTTGCCAGTAACACGGACCGCAAGCGTCGAGATGATGCGAGCGGCATTCTCCTTACGTTCCCGTAGCAATCCCCTCGCACAAAGACCACGTCGCCATCCCCTTCAAGACTTGTCTGTTTCCTCGACTACGCGACGTTGCCTGAGCGCGGATCCGGTCTGGCCCAGATGGGTTGGCCGAGCCCGAGACGGCGCAAAGGCAACGCTCGCTGCTATCGCCCAAACCGGAATGCCATCTTCCCCAACACACCGAGCGCCGTTCATTGAAGCGGGGCTTCTCCCTGCAGAGGGCAAGCCATGACACCCACGTCGGCGATTATCCTCACCAGCGCTCTCACTGCGTTAAGCGCGCTTCCGCTTGACGTCATGCTTCCGTCTTTCGTTCCATTGCCAACGCGTATGACACCAGTGTCGATTCAATCGCCTCGCTGGTCGGCTACTTTGCAATCACGTTTTCTGTCGCGCAACTCATCGTGGGACCGCTATCCGATCAGGTCGGCAGACGGCGCGTCCTTCTCGTCGGCTTGCTAATCGCTACCCTCGGCGCAATTGGCGGCGCCCTCGCACACAGCTATGCGTTGCATGTCACATTCCGTGTCGTTCAAGCGATGGGTTGCTCATGTTTCATTCTTGCGCAAGCGATCATTCAAGACACATTTCCTGGCGGAACAGGTCTGCGCGCCCGAATATTCAATGTGACGTTCGGAGGTCTGTGCATTGCCGGCTCCCCGTTGCTCGGCGCCACCTTGCAGGAACACTTCGGATGGCGGGCCAGCTTCTGGCTATTCGCCGCGATTGCCATCGGCGTTTTATTACACGCGGCACGGTATTTGAAGGACTCACGCCGAGCGCCGCAAAGTAAACCAGGTCACTACGCATGGCTCTATTGGCAACTGGCCAGCCATCGCGCTTTCCTTGCCTACACGCTTCTCGGCACCATTGCGTTCGCATGCCATTTCTCCTTCATCATTCTTTCGCCACATCTCTTCTTCGAGATCCTTGAATTCACTTCGTATGGCTACGCCAAGGTGCTGCTTCTCTACGGTGGGACATATTTGCTAGGTGGATTTCTTGCGGATCAACTTGCCAATCGATTTGCCGCGCAACGACAGATTGGACTCGGCATTGGCATGATCGGCATGGCGAGTCTCCTCATGATTGCGCTTTATGTTTGGCTCGGACATCACGCAGCAACCGCAATGGCACCGATGCTCATCGCCACGTTGGGAACCACACTGATCCGCCCCGCAACCGCGACACTGTCCATGGCGTTATTCGAACATTGCGCCGGCACCGCTGCGGCGGCATCCGGGGCAATACGGTTCTTTGTCGCCGGGACACTAAGCATCGGACTGTCCAATATCCCGCAGTCGAAATTCCTTCTGCTCACCCTCTTGTTGGTTACTTCGTATGTGGCGAGTGTGGCCCTTCACGGACAAGGTGGCATGCGCGCCAACCCGCATCCCGAATGCTGACGCCCACCGTCTCAGAAAATCGCTGTCCCACCCTTAGGGTCATCTCCCCGCCTTGCGCGCCGCGCGAATCATGTCGCTGGCGCGCTCGGCGATCATGATCGTCGGGGAGTTGGTGTTGCCCGACGTAATGGTCGGCATGACGGAAGCATCCACCACACGCAAGGCCTGCACGCCACGCACGCGCAGTTGGGCGTCGACGACGGCATTCGCATCGTCGTCGCGTCCCATGCGGCAGGTGCCGACGGGATGGAAGATCGTCGTGCCGATGTCGCCCGCTGCGCGCTTCAGATCGTCGTCCGTCTGATACGACGGCCCCGGGAGATACTCGCGCGGTTCGAATCGCGCGAATGCGGGGGCGCCCACGATACGGCGCGTGAGCTTGATGGCGTCCGCCGCGACTCGCAGGTCCTCGTCCGTGGACAGATAATGCGGCGCGATATTCGGTGCGACGCGCACATCGGGCGACGTCAGATGCACATTGCCGCGCGAAGTCGGTCGCAGATTGCACACCGACGCGGTGAACGCATTGAACTTGTGTAGCGGATCGCCGAACTTCTCCAGCGACAACGGCTGCACGTGGTACTCCAGATCGGGACGCGCCACGTCGTCGCGACTGCGCGCAAACGCACCGAGCTGCGATGGCGCCATACTCATCGGCCCACGTTGCGTGAACGCATACTGCATGCCGATCGTCAGCTTGCCAATCAGACTGTTCGCCGAGAGGTTGAGCGTCTTCGCGCCGCGCAGCTTGTACACCGTGCGCAATTGCAGATGGTCCTGCAAGTTCTCCCCCACGCCGGGCAGATGCGACACCACGTCGATGCCGAAGCCGCGCAGCCGTTCGCCGTCGCCAATGCCCGAGACTTCGAGCAGATGCGGCGAATTCACCGCCCCCGCCGCAAGAATGGTCTCCACGTTCGCGAGCGCCGTGAAGTCCTCGTTCCCGCCGCGATACGCCACACCGGTGCAACGCGTGCCGTCGAACAGCAAACGACTGACACTCGCCCCCGTGATGACCGTGAGATTCGGGCGTTGCGACGCGGGCCGCAGGAAACCCTTCGCGGCGCTCCATCGCACGCCGCGTCGCTGATTCACTTCGAAGTAGCCGATGCCGAAGTTGTCGCCACGATTGAAGTCGTCGGTTTTCGGAATGCCGATCTGCTCGGCAGCATCGGCAAACGAATCGAGCACGCGCCACGACAGACGCTGCTTCTCGACGCGCCACTCGCCACCGCTGCCATGAAATTCCGAGCGGCCCTTGTAGTGGTCTTCGCTGCGCTTGAATAGCGGCAGCACATTGTCCCAACGCCAGCCATCGTCGCCAGTGGCGTCGGCCCACAGGTCGTAGTCCTCACGCTGGCCGCGCATGTAGATCATGCCGTTGATCGACGAACTCCCGCCGAGCACTCGCCCGCGCGGATAGGCGAGCGAGCGCCCATTCAATCCGGCCTCCGCCTGCGTGCGAAAGAGCCAGTCGGTGCGCGGGTTGCCGATGCAATACAGATAACCCACGGGGATGTGAATCCAGTGATAGTCGTCCTTGCCGCCGGCCTCAAGCAGCAGGACGGAGACATCGGGGTCCTGCGTGAGACGGTTCGCCAGCACACACCCGGCCGAGCCGGCCCCCACGATGATGTAATCGAAACGCTCTTGCTGGTCGGTTCGCTGCTGCCCCTGCTTGCTCATTCCCGCTTGTCTCCCTCGATGGCGCGGCACTCGCCATGGTGCGGTGCCAGCCCTGATGCGGCACCCGACTGAGGTGGACTGTCGCCCCACGTGTCGGGTTCATTTTTGTCGTCACGCCGTCAATGCCAGGTGGGACGGTCGAATGCCCGGTATTCCATCAGAAATACTCATGTTCATCGCGCCCGTCGCACCGAACCGAACGACCGCGTCGATGCCACGCCCCCAACCGGCGCCAGCGCCCGCGCAAGCCAGCCAGTGCGCCAACCTTGGCCACGCCGCGAGAGTGCATAGCGTACTGCCGCGCCGCGCGGCAAGCCAATGAGAAATTATCAAAAGCAATATAAGATTCCCTTATGTCGCCCGTCGACTCTCACTCTCTGCCCCTCGTGCCATGGAACTCGCCCATCTTCGTGCCTTCGTCGCCATCGCCCGAGAAGGCAATCTCACCCGGGCCGCGCAACGGCTGCACCTGACGCAACCGGCCGTCAGCCTTCAGGTCAAGGCGTTGCAGGAAACGCTGCGTCTCACGCTCTTCACCCGCACGGCGCATGGGCTCACCCTCACACGCGACGCCCAGGCCCTGCTGCCATTGGCCGAACGCATGCTCTCGGCACTGACCGACTTTCAGCAGGCGGCGGGCGCGCTGCGCGAAACGGTACGCGGACGCCTTCGCATCGGCACGATCCTCGACCCCGAATTCACGCGGCTGGGCGCGTTCCTGAAGCGTCTGGTGGAGTCGTATCCGCAAATCGAAACCGTGCTGCGACACAGCATGTCGGGCGACGTGCTGCAACGCCTGGCACGAAGCGAACTGGATGTCGGGTTCTACATTGGCAAGCCGGATCCGGCGCAATTCCATGCGATCACGCTCACGCCGTTCTCGTATCAGGTGCTGGCACCGGCCGGTTGGCGCGAGCGGGTCGCCCGGCGCGGATGGCGCGAACTCGCTGCGCTGCCGTGGATCTGGACACCGCCCGAGTCCGCCCATCATCGCCTGCTGTGCGCCGCCTTCGGCGAGGTCGGCGTCACCCCGGTGAAAGTCGCGGAAGTCGATCAGGAGCCGTCGATGCTCGATCTGGTGAAGTCAGGTATCGGGCTGTCGCTGGTGCGCGACTCCATCGCGCTGCGCGAGGCGCGTGCTCACGGCCTGGTGATCGCCGACGCCGTGTCGGTGCCCACCGAGCTTGCCTTCGTCACACTCGTCTCGCGGCGCGACGAACCTGCCATCGCCGCTGCCTTGCAACTCGTGACGAGCGTCTGGGCCTGAACGCTGCTGCTGATCCGGGGCGTCGCTGATCCTGGACGTCATGCCCTCCCGGACGCCTTTCCGACACCGCGCCCGGCACCTTCGCGTCGCAAATCGGGCGCATAATCCATGCCTGCCCAGGCCTTCGCTTCACGACATTCGAAAAGGCCGTCTCCCTCGCAAATCATGCCGTGGCACGGCGCGTCTGCCATCGACCTGTCGTGTCACATCCCTGTCAACGATCTAGAATTCAAGTCTGTCTTCAAGGAGTCGACCATGTCCGATGTGCGAATGGAACGCGATACTTTCGGCGAGATTGCCGTGCCTGCCGACCGCCTGTGGGGTGCCCAAACGCAGCGCTCGCTGCTGAACTTCAAGATCTCCACCGAGAAGATGCCGCGCGAACTCGTGCGCGCGCTCGCTCGTGTCAAGCGTGCCGCTGCCGAGGTCAACAAAGATCTGGGCGTGCTCGACGCCAAGAAGGCTGACGCCATCATCAAGGCCGCCGACGAAGTCATCGCCGGCCAGCATGACGAGGAATTCCCGCTCGCCGTATGGCAGACGGGATCGGGCACGCAGTCGAACATGAACATGAACGAAGTGCTCGCGAACCGCGCCAGCGAACTGCTCGGCGGCGTACGCGGCGAAGAGCGCCTCGTGCATCCGAACGACGACGTCAACAAGGGACAGTCGTCCAATGACGTCTTCCCGACCGCCATGAGCGTGGCCGCGCTCGACGCCCTCGTGAACCACCTCAAACCCAGTGTCGGCCAGCTGCGCGACACGCTTCACGCCAAGGCGCGCGCCTACGACGACATCGTCAAGATCGGCCGCACGCACTTGCAGGACGCTACGCCGCTCACCCTCGGTCAGGAAATCTCCGGCTGGGTCGCACAGATCGACCATGGCCTCAGGCATGTGGAGGACGCGCTGCCGCACGTGGCCGAACTCGCACTAGGCGGCACTGCCGTGGGCACCGGCCTGAACGCCCACCCGGAATTCGCGAAGAAGGTTGCCGACACGCTCGCGCGCGACACCGGCCTGCCATTCGTCACGGCCCCGAACAAGTTCGAAGCGCTCGCCGCGAACGACGCCATCGTGCACGCGCATGGCACGCTCAAGACGCTCGCCGCCAGCTTCATGAAGATCGCCAACGACGTGCGCTGGCTCGCCAGCGGCCCGCGATGCGGCATCGGTGAGTTGCAGATTCCCGAAAACGAACCAGGCAGCTCCATCATGCCGGGCAAGGTCAATCCGACCCAATGCGAAGCGATGACGATGCTCTGCGCCCAGGTGCTGGGTAACGACGTCGCCATCAACGTCGGCGGCTCGATGGGCAATTTCGAGCTGAATGTGTTCAAGCCGTTGCTCATCCACAACTTCCTGCAAAGCGTGCGCGTGCTGGCCGACGGCGCGGTGAGCTTCAACGATAACTGCGCCATCGGCATCGAGCCGAATCGCGCCCGCATCGCCTCGCTGCTCGATGAGTCGCTCATGCTCGTGACCGCGCTCAACCCGCACATCGGTTACGACAAGGCTGCGCAGATCGCCAAGAAGGCCCACAAGGAAGGCACCACGCTCAAGGCGGCCGCCCTTGCGCTGGGCCATGTCACGGCCGAGCAGTTCGACGCCTGGGTGCGCCCGGAACAAATGGTCGGCAAGCGCTGAACGTCCCTTTGCAACACTGTCACACGGTCACCGCGCATGCCGATCTCGCCCCTGCCGCCACTGCATTGCCTGATTGCTTTCGACGCCGCCGTGCGGCATTCGAGCTTCACCCGGGCGGCGGCGGAGCTCAATCTCACGCAAAGCGCAGTGAGTCGTCAGATCGCGCAGCTCGAAGAGTTTCTCGGGCGCGCGCTTTTCACCCGCGAGCATCGCACGCTGCGGCTGACGGTGGCCGGACAACGCTATGCCGAGCAGATTCAGCGTTTGCTCGGCGAATGCGCAGAAGCCACGGCCGACCTGATGAAACGACGCGGCGACCTGGAACTCACGGTCGCCTGCTCGTCGGGGGTCGCCGTGCTCTGGATGACCCCACAACTCATGCGCTTTCGGGCCGCGCACCCCGACATCAAGATTCGCGTGATCGTGAAAGACGGCATCACGTCGCTCTCCGCGTCAGAGTTCGATCTCGGCGTCTATTACGTGCGCAACGATCTGCCGCCCGACTTCGCCGGCCGGCGTCTTTTCGACGAGGAAGTGTTCCCCGTCTGCTCGCCCGCTTATCTCGCCGGGCGCGAACTGGCCCCGGCCGATCTCATCGACGAAACGCTCCTGTTCATCGAGGACGGCCAGCGCAAGTGGATGTCGTGGCCCGACTGGTTCGAGTTGCAGGGCGTGAATGCCCCGAAGTTTCCGCGCATGGTCAGCGCCAACTACTACCCGCTGCTGGTACAGATGGCCATCGAAGGCGGCGGACTGGTGATGGGATGGCGACACATGATCGACCCATGCCTCGACGCGGGGCTGCTCGTTCGCGCCTGCGACGCGACGGCAAGTCTGGGCGGCGGCTACTATCTCGTGTGGCCTGCCGAGCGCCATGAGCATGCCGCAGCACGCATTTTCCGCAACTGGATTTACTCGGAAACCCGTTTCCCATCATAGGGGTTACGTGAGGTTTCAAAAGTTACCATGCGCTGCACGCATGGCAACATGCGGAATTATCGCTTTGCCTGTCATTTTGTCTGCACTACTTTCTGTCCTATCCGCACACGTTTGTCGGCGATATTGCCCGCACTTCGCTCGCCGGGCCATGCCGACGAACGTGATCCGACAAAAAGCAGGCGTATTACCGGTATGACGTGACGGCAAGACACGCGACGGACGCCCCCCATCCTCCGGGAGACCCAGATGCAGGCGTCCTACGCAGTGCCTCAAGACAACATGGCCCGCCAGCGCCGTCACGCGATCGTGGCGACGGTGATCGGCAACGGCCTTGAATGGTTCGACTTCACCGTCTACAGCTTTTTCGCGGCCATTATCGCGAAGCAGTTCTTCCCCACCGGCGACGACCTCTCGTCGTTCCTGCTGGCCGTGGCCACCTTCGGCGTGGGCTTCTTCATGCGCCCGGTCGGCGGCATCGTGCTCGGTATCTACTCCGATCGCGTGGGCCGCAAGGCAGCGCTCTCGCTCACCATTTTGCTGATGGCCGCCGGCACCGCCATGATCGGTCTGGCGCCCACGTACGACCAAATCGGTCTGGCCGCACCGCTGATCATCGTGCTCGCGCGTCTGCTCCAAGGCTTCTCCGCCGGCGGTGAGATGGGGGGTGCGACGGCATTCCTCACGGAATACGCACCGCCGAACCAGCGCGCGTACTACTCGGCGTGGATTCAGTCGAGCATCGGCTTCGCCGTGCTGCTGGGCGCTGCCGTGGGCACGTTCGTGACGACCGAACTCGACAAGGCGTCGCTCGAATCGTGGGGCTGGCGTGTGCCGTTCATCGTCGGCATGCTGATCGGCCCGGTCGGTTTCTACATTCGCGCCAAGATCGACGAAACGCCCACGTTCCAGCATGCGGAGAAGTCCGACACGCCGCTGCGCGACGTCTTCTCCCAGTACCCCAAGGAAACGCTTGCGAGCTTCTCCATGGTCGTGTTGTGGACGATCTGCACGTACGTTCTGCTGTTCTACATGCCGACGTATGCCCAGCGCGTGCTGCATCTGCCCGCCTCGAACGGCTTCACCGCCGGCATGGTCGGCGGCGCCATGATTCTCGTGTTCGCGCCGATCGTGGGACGCATGGCGGATCGTATCGGCCGCCGTCCGTTCCTGTCGGGTTCGGCGCTGCTGATCCTGGTGCTTGCATGGCCGATGTTCACGTACCTGAACGTCTCGCCCGGATTGCCCTCGCTGCTCACGTTCCAGATCGTGTTCGGCTTGCTGATCGCCTGCTACACCGGCCCGATCCTCGCCGCCTTCTCGGAGCTGTTCCCGGCCAAGGTGCTCTCGACCGGTCTGTCGGTGGCGTACAACTTCGCCGTGACGATCTTCGGCGGATTCGCGGCGCTGATCATCACGTGGCTGATTGCCCGCACGGGCAGCAACATGGCCCCGGCGATCTACGTGATCGTCGCGGCGGCCATCAGCCTCGTTGGCACCCGCTTCGTCAAACCGCTTCCGAAAGCCTGAGTTTCCCCCCGAACAAGGCGCGCCCTCCCCCGGCGCGCCTTGTGCTTTTTTTGAAGGAATTCCCACATGACCTCCACGTCTCCCACGTCGACAACCGTGCTTCGCGGCGGCAACGTGCTCGATGCGGCCGCTGGTCGCCTGCTTGAGCGTCACGATGTGGCCCTCACCGGCAATCGCATTACGGCGGTGAGCGCCACGCCGCTCGACATCGCAGGGGCCACGGTGATCGATGTCACCGGCAAGACCGTCATGCCCGGCATGATCGACTGCCACGTGCACGTGCTCGCGTCGCACCCGAACCTCGGCACCAACGCCAGTCAGCCCAACGTGCTGACCGTGCTCAAGTCACTGCCCATCATGCAAGGCATGCTCAACCGCGGCTTTACGACCGTGCGCGACGCCGGCGGCGCCGACTGGGCACTGCAACAGGCGATCGAGCAGGGTGTGATCCCCGGCCCGCGCATCTTCCCTTCGGGCAAGGCGCTGTCGCAGACTGGCGGCCACGGCGACTTCCGTCCGCGCAGCGACACCCTGGAGCCGTGCTCGTGCGCGTTCCGTGCAGGGGCGATCGGACGCGTCGTCGACGGCGTCGATCCCATTCGTCTGGCCGTACGTGAAGAAATCCAGAAGGGCGCCACGCAGATCAAGCTGATGGCCTCGGGCGGCGTGGCCTCGCCGGTCGACCCGATTGCCAACACGCAGTATTCGGAAGACGAAATCCGCGCGGCCGTGGCGGAAGCCGAAGCCGCGCAGACGTATGTCATGGCCCATGCCTACACGCCGAAGGCGATTGCCCGTGCCGTCCGTTGCGGCGTGCGCACCATCGAGCACGGCAACCTGTGCGACGCACAGACCGCCACGCTCATGGCCGAGAAAGGCGCATATGTCGTGCCGACGCTGGTCACCTACGACGCGCTGGCCAAGGACGGCGCATCGCTCGGACTGCCGCCCGAATCCGTCGCCAAGGTCGAAAGCGTGCAACGCGCCGGTCGCGAATCGCTGACGATCTATCGCGACGCCGGCGTGAAGATGGGCTTCGGCTCGGACCTGCTCGGCGATATGCACAAGTACCAGTCCGACGAGCTGACGATTCGCGCCGAAGTGCTGGGCGCGGCCGACACGCTGCGCTCGGCCACGGTGATCGGCGCAGAAATTCTGAACCGTAGCGGCGAGTTGGGTGTGATCGCGGCCGGCGCATTGGCCGACGTGCTGGTCGTCGACGGCAATCCGCTCGAATCGATCGACGTGCTGACCGGTCAGGGCGAAGCCATTCGCTGGGTCTTCAAGGACGGCAAGGTCGCGAAGCAACCGTGATCCTCAGACGCGCCCAGGCGGCGCCATTCGCCGACGAGAAGAAAACCCCGCGACGTCAGCCACGTCGATAGGAATCGCCTCGATATCGCGCGAATCTGCCTGCAGGGACGACACGCGCGTCCGATGAACAACGCCACGACAGCGAATGGGTCGTGGCGTTTTTTTATTCTCGTGACGTATGTCGTTGGGCCAATCGCGCCGCCCCCCATGCGCAAAAAGTTGAAGCAGTACGCAAGTTGTGGGACTAGCCTCAAAACACGAAAACCAAGAACAGGGTCCCCACCATGATCTTCCATGCGTCTTTCGACTCCCCCCAGCGCTTCGGTGTTTCGCTTGCACCCAACGCGGCACACGTCTCGTCGGCATCCTTCGCACCGTCTTCCGAAGGCTGGCGCCATGTGACGGTGACGCAGCGCAACGTGCCGTCACTCGAAGAAAAGGACACTTCCCGTTCGTTGGAAGGCGTGAAGGCGTCTATCGTCAAGGAGTTGAATTCGATCAGGGAGAAATGGGCGGCGATGCTCGCGGAGGTGGATGCCGAAGTCGATTACGCGCCGTTGCCCGAAGACTTTTCGGCGATCAATCAATATGTCGCACATGTGGGCGCGGCGTTACGCGCGCAGGGCGACGACATGCTCGCCATCGACTCGCTGCCGCCGAAACTCGAAATGGCCATGAAGAAGATTTACCGTTCACGTCAGTTGCCCTGGGGGACCTGGAAAACTGTCGGCTCACAAAGGACGATTACCGACATCGACGCACTGACGCCAAATGCGAAGGCGGCGTTCGTCACGCTCTCCCGTATCGACGTCACCGTTCGGGACATTGGCATGATGCTCGATGCCGTGAATTGTGCCGAGACGCGACGCAAGGCGATTCTGCGCGAGCATCTGCATGCGCCCCATTCGTTATCTGCGCTCGAGAAGCGAAGACATGTCGCGAAGGCGTTCGCCGCGATAGGCCGCGCCCTGTTCCAGACCGCCCTCATCATTCACAAATACCTTCAGCAAGCCACGGCCGCCATTCCGAGGGAGCGGCGGCGCTGGAAAACGAAGATCGGCATCATCGTCGCGCTTGCCGCGATATCGGCCTCGCTCGCCATCGCCGCCGCCCTTTTGCCAGCCGCGCTGCCCACCCTCGCCGGGGTGGCGCTCGGTCTCAAGTTCGGTTCGATCTGCGTGGGCATACTCGGCGCCGTTCACAGCATGTTCAGCGTCATTGGCTACTCCCGCAATCGGGGCTGGACCGAAATGTCAGGCTGCATCGAACGGGTGCGCAACGTGTACGTGGTGATCAGCACGGGCATCTGTGCGCGGCAGTCCGCCGCGGGATGGCTGGAGGCTGACGACCTGGGTCAGCGGCTCAAACGGCTGACCAACGTGCTCGGGGGGCTGGAAACGACGCAAGCCACCATTGCCCATAAGCTCACGGTGTCTTAGCGGCGTCACACCAAACACCCCGAAATCTCCCTTCTTTTACTCCACCGCGACATCGCAAACAGGACATCACCATGTTGCCAAAGATTACCGCCTCTGCGCCCAGCGAGATCGCCGCGTCTGCCGGCGTCGCCTGCTCGACGCGGGAACGCCTTCTGCACTATGAAAACGAAATCGCGCTCATGTTCGAACGCGCCCAGCAACTCACCGAACAAGCCACAGCGATATTGGAGATGCTCGAGCGCAGGACGCCGGGCGAGCGACCCGGCGAAGTGCAAGGCGCATCCCCCCCGAACGACGCGCAAGCGCATGTCGGCCAGACATTCGAGCGCGACATGCAGCGCTGTGAATCGAAATCGCCGACACCGTCCGACGTCGGATCGGGGCTCGCCGCCGAGTCGCTGACATCGACGTCGGTCACGCGGCAGGCCCTGCAAGACGTCGGCCACGTTCCCTCAACAGCGCACGACCCCGTCGCAACATCACGGGACACGGGCATTTCCCAGCTGCCCGAAGCGCGCCCACCTCACTAAACGGCGGGCACAAAAAGCACTGCCCCCTGAGTATTGGCGATCGCGCCAACGCGTCAGGGGGCAGTGTGCGGCGCGAGGCACGCATAGCCTGCGACCGCGGTTTTCGTCAGTGGGGGTTACGTCTTCCAGCCCGGCGTGACGAACACGGAACGCACGTCGTCAAGCGTTTGCGAAACGGTCTCGCGCGCCCGTTCGGTACCGGCGCGCAGCATGTCCCACACATAGTCCGGGTTCTTCGCATATTGCTCGCGACGCTCGCGCATCGGGCGCAGCATTTCCTGCAGGCGTTCTTCCAGACGCGCCTTGACCTTCGAGTCCGCCAGACCGCCGCGCACGTAATGATCCTTCAGGGCTTGCAAGCCTTCCTTGTCCTGATCGAACGCGTCGAGGTACGCGAACGCCACGTTCCCCTCCAGGTGGCCCGGATCTTCGACCTTCAGGTGCAGCGGGTCCGTGTAGCACTTCTTCACGGCGGCGCGGATCTCGTCGGGCGTCGACGAAATGTTGATGACATTGCCCAGCGACTTGCTCATCTTGGCCTTGCCGTCGATGCCCGGCAGGCGGCCGATCGGCGGCACGAGCGCCTTCGCTTCGGTCAGGATCTCGCGGTTGGCCATGCGATTGAGACGGCGCACGATTTCGTTGGTCTGCTCGATCATCGGCAACTGGTCTTCGCCCACGGGCACCAGCGTGGCGCGAAATGCCGTGATGTCGGCGGCCTGACTCACGGGGTACGTGAGAAAGCCCGCCGGAATGTCGCGTTCGAAGTTGCGCAGGCTGATCTCCTGCTTGACGGTGGGGTTACGCTCCAGCCGCGCCACGGTCACCAGGTTCAGGTAGTAGAACGTGAGTTCGGTCAGCTCGGGCAGCCAGGTCTGCACGCAGATGGTCGTGACGTCCGGGTCGATGCCGACGGCCAGATAGTCGAGCGCCACCTCGGACACATTGCGATGGACCTTGTCGCGGCCCTTGCCTTCGTCGTCGGTGTTGTCGGTCAGGGCCTGCGCGTCGGCGACCAGAATGAATTGTTTGTACTCGTGCTGATATTCAACACGGTTTTTCAGACTACCGACGTAATGGCCCAGATGCAGCGGGCCCGTCGGACGGTCACCCGTGAGGATCACCTTGCGATCCGCAGGCGCCTTCGAAACACTCATTTTCCTCTCCGTAATCAAGCGTCACTCCCCGAATGGTAGCGCGTCGGCCCGACGACGGTACAGAAACCCCTCCCTCAGCCTGCTTCTCCATCGCGCGCAAGGATGCTCGGCGAAACACTGCCGACGGCACCCGATCGTGCGCCATCGGCATGAAAACGGGGGCCGAAGCCGTTCGAAACGAAGTCTATCCCTCGCTTCAGCGTAATTTCGGAAGTCCGATGACGCCACACCGAAAGGGAATGTCCAAATGGAATAGCTCCACGGAACCACGGATATCAAAATTCGGCCTCCCGCACCTAATGGCACCGGGAATACTCACTAAAAGGAGAGCGAAACATGCAACCTATCGAAATTGAACCGAAGCTGTCGAACCAATCGAACGACGCATACAACACTCCTCACACCGCTCCGGCAAAGCACGACTGAGGACCCCGGATTGGCAAATCGGGCGGCATGACCCGCGTCCGATTTGCAGAACGGGCATGTCAATGACACCAACCCTATTTATCAAGATCCTAGACGGACGACTTGTGCTCTGGGATTACCAAAACCACAAGCAATTTCTAATACGTCCAGAACACGCATCGCGGCTTCTGGAGTTGGTCGCCGGATTCGAACGACGCGACGATGCAATTGACAAGGAAATCACCGAAGCGGACCTGCTTTCGAATATTGACCCTCAGGAATGGGGCTGGGACTGCCTCTCCCGAATATTTCACGTTGGCACCCAGGTTCCCAGAAAAGAACATGCTCCCGAGCCCCGCCCTTATCTGGAATATATCCGACACTGTGCGTCGGTAGCAGATCGAATTCCCGAGAACGAAATATTACGTCCCGGGCCAATTACGCCGCTGCCCCCTCCTCAAGCGATCGTCGGGCGAGATTTTGACCGAACGCTTCGTGGTCGAAAGACCTGCCGTTCATTCTTGAATCGCTCAATACCGTTCCAGGACGTAGCAAATACCTTATGGGCAACTTTTGGTGCTGTCCATGGAGGCTCGCGAACTGACCTGGAACAGTTCGGAATGCGACCAGTAGGCTATCGACGCACATCCCCGTCCGGAGGATCGATGCAGCCGAGTGAGCCTTATCTTCTCGCTTTCAACGTAGGCGGTCTCGCCCCGGGAATCTACCACTACCGCTCCCTTCGCCACGAGCTTTCCTATATCGCCGCCGCGCCTGATATGAACATGCTATGCGACATCCTATGCGGCCAAACTGCCGCAAATGATCTGGCATACGGCGTCTTTGTGACTTCGCGCTTCGACAAGCTCTGGTGGAAATACCCACACTCTCGTGCTTACCGGGTCGCCTTGATGGATGTCGGTTGCCTTGTGCAAACGTTCCAATTGGTATCGACGGCGTTGGGTATTCAGACCTGGCCCACCGGATACTTCATCGACGCCGACGCCAACGCTCTGCTGGCCGTCGACGGAATAAAGGAGTCGGTTCTCTTTTTTCTGGGCGCGGGATACGGGGATGGCCCGGTCGCACGTGACGCGCTAGCGGCAATGCGATACTTATCCGAGGAAAACAACCGGTGAAAATTCTCTCTTTTAAACCCGGGCATGACGGCTGTGCGACCTTTATCGATGGCGGTGTTCTGCAGTTCTCGTACGAAGCGGAAAAGGACTCCTCTGCTCGATTTGCCGCCCTTGACCCGTCGTCAATTGTAAACGCGTTTCAGCAAGTCGCCTCCGCCCCGGATGTTATCGCAATAAGCGGATGGCAGGAAACCGGCGGAAACCTGACAAAATCAGTTGGCGGCGGATACTTCGGACTCGAAGTTCCTCCTAGTAGGACCATTACGATATTTGATCGCGAGACGATTCTCTTTTCTTCGTCGCACGAGCGTTCGCACATTCTGTGCGCTTACGCCCTTTCTCCCTTTCCACAAGGAACTCCATGCTACGCATTGGTGTGGGAGGGATATTTGGGACGATTCTATTATGTCGACGCAGCGCTGAATATTCGACTTCTATGCGACATCATGTGCGCACCGGGAATCCGATATGCTTTCGCTTACGGACTTATAGATCCCACGTTCAATCTTCCGAAAGCGGCAATTAGGCTTTCAGATGCGGGAAAGCTGATGGCGTTGGCCGCATTCTGCGATCACGTTGTCCCAACCCCGGAAGAAGAGTGCCTAGTCGAAAAGTTGCTTTCGAGACCAAAGGAAATTCCATATTTATCGAAAGAAGACTTCCGCGACTTTTCGCAATACAACTGTGGCGTCACATCAAACATCGGGAAGAGGTTGGCTCGACTGATTTCAGACGCCATATATACCCGCTTCGAATCAGCGATGCACCACCATATCCAGCGGCGTGCACCTCTCTTGATCGCTGGAGGTTGCGGCCTGAACTGCGACTGGAACTCGTCTTTCGCCGAGACGGGAATGTTCTCGGATGTCTTTGTTCCACCGTGTGCGAATGACAGCGGTTCTGCAATAGGTACCGCTGCCGATGCACAGTTTCACCTGAGCGGATCGGCAAAAATTGAATGGTCTGTGTATTCCGGCCAGCCTTTCATCCTTGACGAATTGAAGCACGAAGACTTCGTCTCGTTCCCGGCGTCACCATCTCTCGTTGCCAAGCATCTTTTCGATGGAGCAATTCTGGGCTGGGCTGACGGAAATGCTGAAATCGGACCCCGTGCGCTCGGACATCGCTCAATCCTCGCCAGTCCGTTGGAAAAAAGTACGCTTGAAAAAATAAATCTTCTGAAACGAAGAGAAGGGTTCCGCCCGATCGCGCCCATATGTCGGGAAGAGGAGGTGGCGGAACATTTCTTTCCCGCAACACCGAGCCCATTTATGCTGCATTTTCGCCGTGTGATCAATCCTCGGCTGCCGGCAATCACCCACGTTGACGGTTCTGCCCGGGTGCAGACGCTATCGAATACGCAGAATCCGAATCTTCATGAAGTCCTTGGCGAATTTCGTCGGCTTTCCGGGTTAGGCGTGTTGTGCAATACGTCGCTCAATTTCAACGGAAATGGCTTCATTAACCGATCATCCGATTTGGCTCGCTTCGCGAGCCAAATCGGACTAGACGGGTTCGTCATTACGAACCGGTTGTACATGCGAAAACAGAACATCACGCCACCACAGAGAGATCTGCTTTGACCTCTGCTTTGCGCGAAAGAAGCTACCTGCGCCTGCTTGCCTCGCGTGCGATTGGCGCCGCCGTTCTGTGGATAGACTTCACTTTGATCTTCGAAAGTCTGGCGTTCCAGTGGACCGTCGACTCCGTGGTCATCGGTCTTGCCATGATGCTCTATGGCGTTCCCGGCGTACTTGCTGGCCCCTGGGTCGGGGCCGTCGTTGACCGGCATTGTCCATGGTCAATGCTCCGCTGGAGCTATGTCCTGCGGGCGGCAGCGGCGTTGGCGCTTTGGCTCGCGCCCACCCTTCCCATTTTTCTGGTGTGCATCGCGTTGAAAGGCCTCGCCAACCTTCTTCCCGGCCCGGCAGAACAATTATTGTTTAGGCGATTGCTGAACAATGAAGCGCTTGTGGCCAATACGAGCCGCGTCGCCCTGATTGATCAAGGGGCGAAACTGCTCGCGCCGCTTTTTGCTGCAATGTGCGTGGCGTGTCACGTGCCGGGATTTGCCATTTCTGCTTCGCTGAGCATGACCGGCGTCATTCTGCTGTCTCGACGACCGTCGGAAAACCACGAGTCTGCGAGTGGCGCCAGCGGCTCGAATGGCTCCAATGGCTCCCGTCCTGTCTGGGCCGTCTTTTGCGCGGTTTTGCGAAATCATCCAGGCTTGCGCCGCGTCTTTGTTGTTACGTTATGCCAGGCGTTCGTACTCGGTTTTTATGATGCCTTGCTCGCTTTGTTCCTGAAAACCCGCGGGTATTCCGACGGTACCTTCGGAAATATCGTCGGGTGCACCGCAGCAGGCGCCATCCTTGGATCAGTGGTATTCAAGACCGCTGTGCAACACCTGTCGCCACGTACTTTACTCGCGACGTCGTCAATACTCTTTGGCGCTACCGTCTTGACGCCTGCCATCATGGTTTACGCAAACGTGGTCATACCGCCTTCCACCATGCTCTCCCTCTGGGTCGTCAACGGATTCGCATACGGTGTAGGCAGTATGTTGGTGATGCTCACGTTTCAGCAACACTGTCCGCGCGAAGTCCTGGGAACGGTAACGTCGACTGCACGGAGTACACAGATCCTACTGATGATCGTTGCCCCACTGTTGGGCGGCGCCCTGTCGAACATCACCAGTACCGAGTTCGTATTCTTTTGCGCCGGCGCCACGGCAGTCGGACTTGGGATATTCGCCGCGGCGGTCCCCGTCTCGCGGGACAAGCCTCATCGATAAAAATAGGGCGTGAGACAAAAAACATCGCTCACGCCCACCGTACTTCGTCGCATTTCAGCCCCTGCAATCCGACACACTGGCGGAAAGCGGCGCATTTAACTCAGCGCGTCGTCACCACCGGAATGCCCTTGAGCGACTTGCCGCTGGTGCGTGCGTGCGCCAACGCCTGTTCGACGGCGTCGCCCGTGGCCGGGGTAATGCCCAGGCGGCCGGCGATGGTCGCCTCCACACGTTTGGCCATCGCCAGATTCGCCAGCTTCACGTGACCGTAGCCGCGAATCTTCGCCGGCACTTCGGCAAGTGCGATCGCATCCGCCAGCGTATCGGCCGAGAGACCCGCCAGCGCACGCTCCATCGTCGCACGGTAATCCACGATCAACTGACGCTCCATGCGGCGCTCCAGCGTGTAACCGAAGACGTCGAGCGCACCGCCACGCAAGCCGCGCAACTTCGCCATGCCACGCAGCACCGGCCACAGCCACGGGCCGATCGTCACCTTCTTCGGCGCGCCACCGTCTTTGCCACGCGCGATGAGCGGCGGCGCCATGTGGAACTCCAGGCGGAAGTCACGCCCCGGCTTGCCCTCGAACGTTTCGCCCAGTGCGTCGGTGAATGCCGTTTGTGCATACAAACGCGCGACTTCGTACTCATCCTTGTACGCCATCAGACGCGACAGCTGCTGAGCGACGGCACGCGCCAAACACCCCGGCGCGCCGGCCACACGCGTTTCCGCATCGGCGACCTGCTGCACGAATGCCTTGAATTGGGACGCATACGCGGCACTCTGGTACTGCGTGAGCAACGCCACGCGATGGGCGACGAGCGCATCGAGCGCCATGTCGTCCCCCACCGGTGCATGCATCGGCGCGCGGGTAGCATCAGCGGCCTTCATCGTCGTCTCGGTGAGCGCGGCGGGATCGCCTGCGGCCAGACGTCCGATGGCCAATGCCAGCTGGTTCATCGGCACCGCCACGTTGTTCAGTTCGATGGCGCGTTGCAGTGCATGCAGCGACACTGGCACGAGGCCCAACTGCCATGCATAACCGAGCATGATGATGTTCGACCCCATCGTGTCGCCGAGGAAGCGTTGGGCCAGCGCCTGCGCATCGCACGCGTCGAGCTTGGCGTTCCCCGCTGCGTGACGCATCTTCTCGAGCAACGCGTCGGCATGCAGATTCGCGTCAGGGTTCTGCACGAACGTCGCGTTCGGAATGGCATGGGTGTTGACGACCACACGCGTGCGGTCGCGACGCACCGTTTGCAAGGCGTCGGCGCTCGCACCCACGACCATGTCGCAAGCGAGCAGCACGTCGGCCTGCTGCGTGTCGATGCGCACCTGATTGAGCGCCTGCGGCGTGTTGGCAAAGCGCACGAACGACAGCACCGCGCCGCCCTTCTGCGCGAAGCCCATGAAGTCGAGCACGGAAGCGCTCTTGCCTTCGAGGTGCGCCGCCATCGTGATGAGCGCGCCGATCGTCACGACGCCCGTGCCGCCCACGCCCGTGACCATGATGTCGAACGGCGCGTCGCCCGCGAGCGCCACCGGTTGCGGCAGCGCGTTAAGGCGTCCCTCGAACGCCGCCTGATCGAACGCGGCTGCGAGCGCCTTCTTCAACTGCGCGCCCTTGACCGACACGAAACTCGGACAAAAGCCGTTCACGCACGAGAAATCCTTGTTGCAGGACGACTGATCGATACGACGCTTGCGCCCCATCGCCGTTTCCACCGGCTCCACCGACAAGCAGTTCGATGCCACGCCGCAATCGCCGCAGCCTTCGCAAACCGCTTCGTTGATGAACAAGCGGCGATCCGGATTCGGAAATTCGTTTTTCTTGCGACGACGACGCTTCTCCGCCGCGCAAGTCTGATCGTAGATGAGCACGGTCGCGCCCGGGATCTCGCGCAGTTCGCGCTGCACGGCGTCGAGCTCGCTGCGATGATGGAACGTCGTGCCCTTCGGGAACTGCCCTTCGTGACCGACGTACTTCTCGGGCTCATCGCTCACCACGACGAGCTTCGCAATGCCTTCGGCCTCGACCTGACGCGCGATCTGCGGCACGGAAATCGAGCCGTCCACCGGCTGACCGCCGGTCATCGCGACCGCATCGTTGTATAGGATCTTGTAGGTGATGTTCGCCTTCGAGGCGACTGCCTGACGAATCGCCAGCAACCCCGAGTGGAAGTACGTGCCGTCGCCCAGATTCTGGAAAACGTGGGCACGCTTCGTGAAGTGCGAATGCGCCGCCCAGTCCACGCCCTCGCCGCCCATCTGGATCAGGCCGGTGGTATCGCGGTCCATCCACGACGCCATGAAGTGACAGCCGATCCCCGCCTGCGCGATGGAACCTTCGGGCACTTTCGTCGATGTGTTGTGCGGACACCCCGAGCAGAAGTACGGCACGCGGCGCACGCCGTCGGCAGCATTCGACAGGATGTCATGCGCCACGAGATCGACCACGCGCTCGCGGCGATCGAGCGTCGGACGATGCTTCGCCAGCCACTCGGCGAACACCGGCAGCACGCGCGACGGACGCAGTTCGCCCAGCGCGGAGAGCAAGGTGCGCCCTTCGGCATCGGTCTTGCCCAGCACGACCGGACGCGTGCCGGTGGTGCGGTTGTAGAGGTACTGCTTGATCTGCTGTTCGACGACCGGGCCCTTTTCCTCGATGACGAGAATTTCCTTCAGCCCGGCAACGAAGGTGTCCAGACGCGACATGTCCAGCGGAAACGACAGACCCACCTTGTAGATGCGCACTCCGGCCGCCGCGAGATCGTCGACCGTGATGTCCAGACGGCGCAGCGTTTCCATCAGATCGAGGTGCGCCTTGCCGCACGTCACGATACCGATATCGGCATCGGGCGCCGACGCAATCCACTTGTCGATGCTGTTCACGCGCGAGAAGGCGCGGACGGCGTCGAGCTTGTCGGCCAGACGCGCTTCGAGCGCAAGACTCGGCAGATCGGGCCAGCGGTTGTGCAAGCCGCCCGCAGGTGCAACGTAATCGAGCGGCTCGGTCCAGTCGGTACGGATCTTGTCGAGGTCGACCGTGCCGCGCGACTCGACCGTCTCGGAGATGGCCTTCAGACCCGCCCACGCGCCGGAAAAACGCGACAGCGCATACCCGTAAAGGCCGAATTCGACGAGTTCGCCAATATCCGCCGGATTGAGCACCGGCATGCTCCACGACATCATCGTGAAATCGCTCTGATGCGGCATCGACGAGGACACGCAACCGTGGTCGTCCCCCGCCACCACCAGCACGCCGCCGTGACGCGACGCCCCGTACGCGTTACCGTGCTTGAGTGCATCGCCCGCGCGATCCACGCCCGGCCCCTTCCCGTACCACATGCCGAACACGCCCTCGACGGTGCGCTCGGGATCCGCTTCCACACGTTGCGTGCCCATCACTGCCGTGCCGCCAAGCTCTTCGTTGATGGCGGGCAGGAATTTCACGTTCGCCGCATCGAGCAACTTCTTCGCCTTCCACAACTGCTGATCCACGCCGCCCAGCGGCGAGCCCCGATAGCCGCTGATGAAACCGGCGGTATTCAGGCCACGCGCGGCGTCGAGTTGGTGCTGCATCAGCAAGATGCGCACGAGCGCCTGCGTGCCGGTCAGGAAAATCTGGCCTTTGCGCGCCGTCAGCGCGTCGGAGAGTTGATAGTCGGGATGGGCCAGCGGGTTGGCCGTGGGCGTCGCGAGTGCGGCGCGCATGGGGGCATTCATTCGGTATCTCCTGATCCCCGCACCGGCTGTCGCGCTGTCGTCATCGGCGTCGGCCCGACATCCGGCGGTACTGCGGGGGCATTTGTTCTGTTCGTCTCGACGCGAATCGCATAGAACGGCCACGCGTCGGTTATGGAAGCAGTGTATGGGGAGGCCGGAGAAAGATTTTTACTATTTCACTCGTTTGAGCGCACAATAAGAAACGTTTATTTCGATAAAGGCAGTTTTGAGAAATGGAATTACTCGATAACTTTGCCCGACAGATCCTGCGCCTGTTGCAGATCGATTCCCGGCGCTCCGCGCAGGAGTTGTCCGAAAACGTAGGTCTGTCGGCCACGCCGTGCTGGCGTCGCATCAAGGACATGGAGCAAAGCGGCGTGATCCAGCGCTACACCGTGCTGCTCGACCGGGAAAAGCTGGGGTTGCACGTGTGCGCCCTCGCGCACGTGCAACTCACACGTCACACGGAAGGCGGCACGGAGCAGTTCGAGCGTGAAATCCGCTCGTGTCCCGAGGTCACCGAGTGCTACAGCACCACGGGGGAAGCCGACTACATCCTCAAAATCGTGGCGCCGGACATCAAGGCCTACGACGCGTTTCTGCACGAACACATCTTCCGGTTGCCTGCGGTCTCGAACGTGAAGACGAGCGTGGTGCTACGAGAAATCAAGTTCGACACGAGCCTTCCGATCTGAGCCCGACGGGCGGGGGGGCGATCATGGCTGCCGTGGTCGCCGGCGGGTGCCTGCGTGCCCTTGCGCGCCCTTCGTTTGCTTCCCACACGTTGACATTGCACAACATTCGCACTTGACGTCCCGGAAAATCCCGGCTAAAAATGCAAATGATTCTCATTTAAACATCGAATCAAGTTCTTCGTCCGAGGCCGACACAACGGCCGGGTGGCGCAAGAGTTTTTCGCCAGCCGCGCCTGCCAGCGTGTTGTGAAGCGTCGAGAAAGACGTTGACCACACGCCGATTGTCACGAGCGCTTGCCAGCCAGCAACGGGGTTTTTGCACTGGAGAGCAGCAGTGAAGCAGTCGTCGAGCGGCGGGGGCCGCGCCTTTGTCATGACCATGCGCCGGGGTTACGGCGTCAACGATTCGCGAAGCGGCGAGCGCGCCGGAATCGCGAGCTCGCGCCACCCGCGAGCGTCGGCGCCACGTCGGCGTCTGCACCCGCTGGCGGGTGCCGTGTTTGCCGCGTTCTGGCTGCCTGCCGCTTTCGCACAACAGGCGCTGGCCGACCATGCGCAGACGGGCCAGGCTGCACAAGCGCTCCAGATCGCGCAGGCATCGCAAAACTCGCCCAGAACGTCCGAAGCGCCCGGCATGCCCGGCGCCCCCTTGCAACTTGCCGAAGCCAATCTGCGTGAAGTGAACGTGACGGCAACGCGCACGCCGACGTCGAGCGAACGCACGCCGGCGTCCATTTCGGTCATCACCGATCAGGACCTCGAAGAACAACAGGCGCAGGACATCAAGGAGGCCCTGCGCTACGAGCCCGGCGTGACGGTGCGCCGCGCCCCCTATCGCCCGGCCTCGGCAGCCGCCGGTGGCGGACGCGACGGCAATTCCAGCATCAACATCCGCGGTCTCGAAGGCAATCGCGTCGCCCTCTTCGAAGACGGCATCCGCATGCCCTCCTCGTACGCGTTCGGCCCGCTCGAAGCCGGTCGCGGTGACTACATGAGCATGGACCTGCTGCGACGCATCGAAATCCTTCGCGGACCGGCCTCGTCGCTCTATGGCAGCGACGGCCTCACCGGCGTCGTCAACTTTCTCACCAAAGACCCGCAGGACCTGCTCGACGTGTTCGGCAAGTCCACCTACTTCTCGCTGCGCCCGTACTACAACTCCATGGACCGGAGCTTCGGCACGACGGCTCAGGCCGCGTGGGGTGGGGAGCAGTGGCAGGGCATGGTGATCATCGATGGCAACAAGGGCAAAGAACTCGACGGCAAAGGCACCAACGACACCGCCAGCACGGCACGCACGACCGCGAACCCGCAGGACACCAACGGCGACTCGGTGCTCGGCAAACTCGTCTTCAAGGCCACGCCGTTCTCCACGTTCAAGCTCACGGCAGAGACCGTGCGCCGACGCACCGACTCGGACGTGCTGTCCGCCGTCAACCCGCCGACCACGCTCGGCCTGCACACGAGCGACCGGCTAGAACGCAACCGCGTGAGCCTGGACTACGACTTCCAGGACGCCTCGCACCCATACTTCCAGAACGCCCACGCCCTGCTCTATTTCCAGGACGCGAAGAACAACCAGTACTCGTACGAAAAGCGCACGGCGGGCGATCGTACGCGCGACAACACGTACAAGGAACGCACCGTCGGGGGTTCGTTGCAGGCCGAGAGCAACTTCGCAACCGGCCCGCTCGCGCACAAGCTCGTGTACGGCACCGACGCGAGCCTCGCGTATGTCACCAGCTACCGCAACGGCACGGTGCCGGGAGTCGGCGAGTCGTTCCCGAACAAGGCGTTCCCCGATACCGACTACACGCTTTTCGGCGCGTTCCTGCAAGACGAAATCCGCTACGGCGCGCTCACCGTCACGCCGGGCATTCGCTACGACGCGTACTGGCTCTCGCCCAAGAAGAACGATCCGTTGTATGTCTCGCAGACCGCGTCGGGCGCCCTCGCGCCGCCGACCGAGTCCAACGATTCGGCATTCTCGCCGCGCCTGGCGATCATGTACGAGATCGCGCCGTCGCTGATTCCCTACGTGCAATACGCACGCGGCTTCCGCACGCCGACCCCCGATCAGGTCAACAACGGCTTCTCCAATCCGGTCTACGGCTACATGTCGATCGCGAACCCGAACCTGAAGCCGGAGACGAGCGACACGCTGGAGCTGGGGCTGCGCGGACGTCTCGCGACCACGCTCGGCCCTGTCACGTACAGCACCGCCGTGTTCGCGGGCAAGTACCGCAACTTCATTTCGCAGCAGAACATCAGCGGCTCGGGCCGTCCCAACGATCCGCTCATCTACCAGTATGTGAACTTCAGCCGCGCCAGCATTCAGGGTTGGGAAGGGCGAGCCACGTGGGCGCTCAAGGGCGGCATCACGCTGCGCACGGCAATGGCCTACACGCATGGCACGACCGAGGACAACGGCGCAGCCAGCCAGCCGCTCAACACCGTCAACCCGTTCTCGATGGTGGTGGGCGTGCGCTACGAGCCGAACAGCACGTGGTTCGCTCAGGCCGACCTCATGTTCCAGGCCGCCAAGTCGCAGAGCCAGATCGCCAGGTCCTGCACGGCAGGCACGCAGCAGAACCAGAACTGCTGGGCGCCGCCCTCGTCGATCGTGCTCGATCTGTCGGGCGGATATCACATCAACAAGCACGCGACGGTGTACGCGGGCATTTACAACGTGTTCGACCGCAAGTACTGGAACTGGTCGGACGTTCGCAACCTCGCCGAGAACTCGACCGTCAAGGACGCGTATTCGGCACCGGGCCGCAGTGTCGCTGTGAGCCTGAAGCTTCAGTACTGATCCGTCGGATCGATTGTCGGAACCGCGCCGGTTCGCACTGAAGCACATGGACCGGCGCGTGCCAGCCATCGCAAGGCACTGCAAGGCAAGACGAGACAGTGCAAGCCCCTTGCATGACATTGCCAGCCAACACGCTTTTCAAGGAATCGCCATGATGAACGCTCAAAACGCCACCTCCACCGCCCGCCCGACATTCCCGGCGCTCGCCGACGTCGCCCGTCTGCGCAGTGAATTCCAGCGGGTGAAGACCGAACAGAACCTGCGAGACCGCGATGCCGCCGCCGCGCTCGGTGTGTCCGAAGGCGAGACGGTCGCGGCTTTCGTGGGCGAACATGTCGTGCGTCTGCGCCCGGAATTCGTCGAGATCGTCGAAGCGCTGCCGGCGCTCGGGCGCGTCATGGCGCTCACACGCAACAACGCCGCCGTGCATGAAAAGGACGGTCGGTACGAGAAACTCTCGCATCAGGGCGCCATCGGCCTCGGTCTGGGCAAGGACCTCGACCTGCGCATCTTCTATCACCAGTGGGCATACGGTTACGCGGTCCAGACGCCCGCCGAAAACGGCCCGCGCCGCTCGCTGCAGTTCTTCGACAAGTCCGGCACTGCCGTGCACAAGATGTTCCTGCGCGACCATAGCGATGCCCTCGCCTACGACGCGCTCGTCGCCCGCTTCCGTGCCGACGATCAGACGCCGGGTGAACAAGTCGTGGCAGCAGACGCACCGAAGACCGAGACGCCGGACGCCGACATCGACGCCGCCGCTTTCCAGCGCGACTGGCTCGCCATGACCGACACGCATCAGTTCTTCGACATGCTCAAGCGTCACGGCGTATCGCGTGCACAAGCGCTGCGTCTCGCACCGCAAGGGCATGCGCAGCGGGTAGCGGCCGCGTCGGTGCGCGCCTTGCTCGACGACGCCGCCAGCACCGAATTGCCAATCATGGTGTTCGTGGGCAACGCGGGCATGATCCAGATCCACACCGGTCCTGTGTCGAACATCAAGGTCATGGGCCCCTGGGTCAACGTCCTCGACGCGGGCTTCAACCTCCATCTGCGCGAAGACCTCGTCGATACGGCGTGGATCGTGCGCAAGCCCACGGCGGACGGCATCGTCTCCTCGCTCGAATTGCTCGACGCCGCCGGCATGGTAATCGCCATGTTCTTCGGCGAACGCAAGCCGGGGCAGGCCGAGCGCGAAGACTGGCGCGCGGCGCTGCAACGGGTGGAAGGCGCGCACGGGGTTGTGGGGGTATCAGCGTGAACCGGCCTCTCGACGCGCGTGGCATGTCCGTGCTCACGCGCCGCGCCCTGATGGCACGAGGCGCCCGGCTGGCGGCCGGCGCATGGATCGGCTCGACGCTGCCTGCGGCGCTCGCGCACGCCGCCGCAGCGGCGTCCGGCGCCAAGGACGGTCCGAAGCGTGTGGTCGTCGCCGGCGGCGCACTGACGGAAATCGTCTACGCGCTCGGTGCGCAGCATCGCGTTATCGCCAACGATCTGACCAGCCTCTATCCAGACGCCGCAACGAAGCTACCGAAGATCGGCTATCTGCGCACGTTGTCTGCCGAAGGCGTGTTGTCGCTGCATCCCGACCTGCTGCTAGCGGGTGCGGAAGCCGGTCCGCCCAATGTACTGGCGCAGATCGAAGCGGCGGGCGTTCCCGTGCAGCACTTCAGGCACGGCTATACGGCAGAGCTGGTTCGCGAGACCATTCGTGGCGTCGCCAACGCGCTGAAAATCGGCGACGACGGTGCGCGCGTGGCGGGTCGTTTCATGAGCGACTGGGTGCGGGCCCGAGACAGCATCGACACGCAGTACGGCATTGCCCGTCGCCCGCGTGTGCTCTTCATCCTCGGGCACACCGGCAACCAGGTGATGGTCGCCGGACAGGACACGGCAGCCGACGCGATGCTTGCCTACGCCAACGCCGAGAATGCGCTACGCGGCTTCAACGGCTACCGTCCCCTCACGGCCGAAGCGGCCGTGGCCGCGCAGCCCGACGTGCTGCTCACCACCACAACGGGGCCATCGTCGGCGGAACCGACCGTGTCCCTGCTCGCCCAACCCGGTCTGGCGAATACCCCTGCCGGGCGCGCCAGACGCGTGGTGAGCTTCGATGCGCTGTATCTGCTCGGTTTCGGCCCGCGTCTGCCACAAGCGGTCGCCGAGCTAGCCAGACGCGTGCACACCACGTGAACGCATGCCCGAGGCACGAGGTGACGCGTCGAACGCTTTCGTATCGTCACATGCGTGCGCTTCGGGCTCCCCCTCAGAATTCAGCCGCTCGCCAGTGAACGAAGTCATGTCAGCCGCACCGCCGATCCACCCACCGACGAAGCCATCGTCGTCCAGTCGTCTTCGCGAACCGACCTCGAGTACCGCAGACGTCGACACCACCGGGCCGACGCGCGCGGGCGCCGCAAGTCGGCGTCCGCCGCGATGGCTCGTCATGACGGCGCTCGCCGGCCTGCTGGCGGCAGCGGTGTTGGCCGCCCTGTGCGGCGGCGCGTATCGCATCGCGCCCGGCGACGCCATCGGCGCGCTATTTCGCGGCGCGACAGGCGACTTCGTTCAGGATCAGGCGCGCAACGTCATGTGGCAGATCCGCTTGCCACGCATCGTGCTCGGCATCCTCGTCGGCGCGGGCTTCGGTGCGGCCGGCGCAGCGTTGCAGGCGCTCTTTCGCAACCCGCTCGCTGATCCGGGGCTGATCGGCGTTGCCAGCGGTGCCGCATTGGGCGCGGCCGGTGTCATCGTGCTCGGTGGCGTGCTGTTGCCCACGGCGCTTGCCGCATCGCTGGGCCTTTGGATGCTGCCGGTCGCCGCGTTCGTCGGCGCGCTGGGCGTCACCGCGCTGGTCTACCGGCTGGCTGCCGGGCGTGGCCGGCTTGCCCTGCCGCTGCTGCTGCTCGCCGGCATCGCGATCAACGCCGTGTCCGGCGCCGCGATCGGCTTGCTGACCTACCTCGCCAACGACACGCAGTTGCGCACCCTCACGTTCTGGACGCTGGGCAGCCTCGGCGGCGCGCAGTGGCCCATGCTGGCAGTGATCGTGTGGCCCGTTGCGTTGGGGATCGTCGCGCTCGCCTCACAGTGCCGTTCGCTCAATGCGCTGTTGCTGGGAGAGGCTGAGGCGCTGCATCTGGGCGTGGCGGTGCAAGCCGTCAAACGTCGCGTCATGATCGCGTGTGCCTTGTGCGTAGGTGCACTGGTGGCATCGAGCGGCATGATCGGATTCATCGGTTTGATCGCACCGCATATTGTCCGTCTGGTCGTGGGCCCCGATCCGCGCGCGGTGCTTCCGGCCGCCGCGCTTTTCGGCGCGATTCTCACGCTGCTCGCCGATCTCGTTGCACGCACGTGGGTCGCGCCCGCCGAATTGCCGCTGGGCATTCTGACGGCGCTGCTCGGCGCACCCTTCTTCCTCGTGCTGCTGTGGCGACGCCGCGGGCAGTTCGGACTCTGACACCCGGAATATCTGGACATCGCCATGCTCAGCGCCTATGACCTCACGATCGCTCATGCCGAATTCCCCGTGCTCCACGGCTTGTCGCTCGATATTCGTCCCGGCGAATTGCTCGTGCTGCTCGGCCGCAACGGCGCAGGCAAAAGCACATTGCTCAAGGCACTGGCCGGCGAGCCGCTGTCGCCGCGCGCCCGGATGAGCGGCGCCATCATGCTGAACGGCGCGCCGCTCGCCCAGTATTCGGCGTCGGCGCTAGCCCGTCTGCGCGCCGTATTGCCGCAGACCGCGCAGTTGTCGTTCCCGTTCAGTGCCCTCGAAATCGTGACGATGGGACGGTTGCCGTTTCCCAGGGCCGGCAAGCGCGATCACGACATCGCGGCCCTCGCGCTGGAGCAGGCAGGCGCATTGCCGTTGATGCATCGCGACGTCATGACACTCTCGGGGGGCGAATGGGCACGGGTACAGTTCGCCCGCGTGCTGGCGCAGCTGTGGCCGGACCCTGGCCCCTCAGTCCCGTCAGCACCGTCAGTGCCGCGTTATCTGCTGCTCGACGAACCGACGGCGGCGCTCGATCTGGCGCATCAGCATCACCTGCTGGCGCTCACGCGTGCGTTGGCAAAATCGTGGGGATTCGGGGCGATGGCCATCGTGCATGACATCAACCTCGCGGCACGCCATGCCGACCGGATGGCGTTACTCGCCGACGGCCGCATTCTCGCGACCGGCACGCCGCACGAGGTGATGCGCCCCGATCTCATCGAGACGACGTTGGGGCTTGCCGTGCATGTCATTACGCCGGGGACGCCCGACGCGACGATGGGCTATCCGGCATCGATGGCGACGGCGACGACAGGCGTGCCGTTCGCGTTACCTGCCTGAGCGGCGGTCACGACGCGGGCACGCCATCCTTTGCCAGATTGGCACGGGCACACAGCACCGCAGCCAGATCCCACAGCGCGTAACCCACGCTCTTGAAGAGTACCGGCCCGCTCGAACGATAGCGGTCCGGCGTGATAATCGCGTCCATCAGCGGCGCGGCGCGCGCCCAGTCGATGGCGGCATGCAGCAAATCGCCCGCCTCATGCTTCACTTCCCACGTATCGACCACGAGCGTGCCGCGCACGGCGGCGTCGCGGCACAACTGCGGCGGCAGCTCGCGCATGTCCGGACGAAACGCGCCGACGCCCGCCACGAAGATATCGTCGCGCCAGCGCATCGTGTCGCTGTCCGGCAGCACGGGTTCGCTGCTGGTTGTCGCCGTAATCACGATGCTGACAGTGCTGAGTGCGGGCTCGATGGCGTCGACGACCGTGGCTTCCACGCCGAGCGTCGCCGCATGCTCTGCCAGCGCATGCGCACGCTCCGGACTGCGCGAGAAGATCATGAAGTGACGCGTCCCCATGCCGGCCGCGAAGGCTTCGAGGTGCGCCCTGGCCTGTACGCCCGCACCGACGATCAGCACGGGTCCCTTCGGGCGTGGCGCGAACTTGCGCGCAGCAAAGAGTGTCACGGCAGCGGTCCGGCGACCGGTCACCGTTGGCCCGTCGAGCAACATCAGGCGCTCACCCGTGTGCGGATCGAACACCATCACCTCGCCGATGATCGACGGCTTGCCCGCGCGACAGTTCTCGGGGTGAACGGTGATGTGCTTCGTCATCGCAACGTCGCGATTGACGGCAGGCATGACGAGCAGCACGCCACCACGGCGGCCCCGCTCGGGTTCGGTCAGGGGAAAGTGCAGACGCTCCGGGGCACGCGCGGTGCCCGAGCGCATCTCCATGAGCATGGCCTCGATGCCGTCGGCCAATTGGGGATAAGGCAACAACTGCGCGGTCTGGTGCGCATCCAGCGTGATCATCGATATGTCTCCGCTTCGGGGCGTGCGCCATCGAACGTCGGAGCTTGCACTCATCGTCGTTGCATCGCGTCACGCTTTGCCAAGTCTGATTTCAGTGTAGCGCGCATCGCGGTAACGCGTCTGCCTCAACAAAATTTAATCGTGACAATTCGTATCGTTGCTTCCCCCTCGACGCGGGCGCCTGCAGGCAAGATCGCGCACATACGCTCAGCGACTCGCGTTGCGCATGCGTTTGTCGTCGTTCACGCTCGCACCGCGTACCTCGAAACGCACGCTGTCACGCACCGCGCCGGAGGCATCGACGAGTTCGAGAACGTGACGCCCCGGCCACGGCAGCCATCCCACACGCGCGGTGCCCGAGAGCGGCTTGCCATCGAGCCGCCATGCGGCCCCTTTGGGCCAGGCGGCAGCAACCTGGAACCACATGCGCTGATTGGCCGGCGGAATATCGGGGTCGAGTGCGACGATGGTGCCGTCCGCAGGCCCCGCAATGCGCCAGAGCGGTCCGCCAGGCGCCTTGCTCGCGAGGGCCGACAGCGTGATGGTGCTTTGTGACGTGCCCGGTAAAAACCACTCTTCACGCGCCGGTTCGACGCGCTCGGCATACTGCACTGCGACATGCTCCAGCCCGGGTGGCGGCGTCGGCGGCGCGCTCGCCGTGCGTCGATGCAGGTAGTCCATCAAGCGATGCCAGATCGGCGCCGCCCCGGAGACACCGGAGACGTCCCACATCGGCGCGCCGTCTGCATTGCCGACCCACACGCCCACCGTGTAGCGGCGCGAGTAGCCCACTGCCCAGTTGTCGCGCATATCCTTGCTCGTGCCCGTCTTCACCGCTGTCCAGTACCGGGTGGAAAGCGGGCTGTCCAGGCCAAACGTGCGCGTGCGCGCCTGGCGGTCGGCGATCATGTCCGAGACGATGAAACTCACCTGCGGTGAAAAAACGACGGTGTCCGCAACATGCCGAGTCCTGGCTTTCGCGGCACCTTTCCTGTCCGGGCCACGCGTGCGCGAGGTCGACGACGTCGACACGGGGATCCTGTCGTCGCGACCGGGCATACGCTCGTTCGTTGCGCTGACCATGCCGCCGTTCGCCAGCGTCCGATAGGCGTTCGTGAGCGACAACAAAGTAACGTCCGCGCTGCCGAGCGCCAGACTGAACCCGTAGTAATCGCCGCTTTGCGTGAGCGGCAGTCCGAGCGACACGAGCGTCTGCGCAAACCGGCGCGGCGTGACCATCACCAGCGTACGCACGGCAGGCACGTTCAGGGACGAGCCCAGCGCCGTGCGCGCGCTGACCCATCCCTTGAAGTGACGGTCGTAGTTTTGCGGAATGTACAGCCCCCCGCCCGTGGGCAAATCGATGGGCGAGTCGTCCAGCAGCGATGCGGCTGTCAGACGTTCCTCGGCGATGGCCTGCGCGTAGAGAAACGGTTTGAGCGTGGAGCCCGCCTGACGCAGCGACGTGACACCATCGACCTGCGACGCCGACGACAGCACACCCGACGAGCCGACCCAGGCAAGAATGTCGCCGCTCGCATTGTCGATCACGACAATGGCGCCATCCTGAACGTTGCGAGAGCGCCCCGGTGCGCTCAACTCGCGCAGCGTTTGCTGGAGCGTGTTCACGGCCACACGCTGAAGATTCGCGTCCAGCGTGCTGGTAATCCGCGTGCCTGCCGGGGGACGAGTGTCGCTGAAGACGCGTCGCGCGAAATGCGGCGCCAGATTGACGGCGTCGCGCGTGGCCATCACGCTCGCGGGGCGTGAGAACACGAGTTGTGTGTAGCCTTCCAATCCGCTGCAATCGGCGCCTTGCCCGATATCCTTGAGGATTCCACAGGCACGCTGCGAGACACGCGCCGCAGGTGCATTGGGTGCACGCAGCAGTGCGACGGCCAGCGCCGCCTCACGGGCATCGAGGCCGCTGGGCAGTTTGCCGAAGAGTGTCTGAGAAACGGCCGAAATGCCGACGAGCTCACCGCGAAACGGCACGAGATTGAGATACGCCTCGAGAATCTGATCCTTGCGCCATCGCTGCTCCAGCCACACGGCAGTCGCCGCCTGTCCGATCTTTTGCGTCACTGAACGATTTCGCGCGCTCGGGCGCAGATCGTCGTCGAGCAGTCCCGCCAACTGCATCGTCAGCGTCGAAGCGCCACGCGTGCGTGAATGCCAGAGATTGCCCCACGCGGCGGCGGCCACACCTCGCCAATCGACCCCACTGTGCTCATAAAACCGCTTGTCCTCCGAGACGACGAGCGCCTGACGAAAAGCGGGCGAGACATCGGCGAGCGTGATCCAGTCGCCGCGTTGCGCCTGCATGTCCGCGCGTAACCGCTGCAAGGGTTCGCCGCGGCGATCCAGCAGAATCCAGTCCGACGCACGCCAGTCCTCGCGCACTGCCTCGAAAGACGGTACCGCGCTGGCGGTCGCAGGCGCGCCGAGCATGGCGACCGTGAGCGCGAGGCTCAGCACCGCCTTGCCTGCAAGGCCCCGGCACACGAGACGCACACGGCTCCAGCGACGGCCTTCACGTCCTTCGCGTCCTTCACGCCCTTCACTTCCTTCATGCACTGCGACCATCACACCCTTCTTTGCCATGCGATCAATGCGATGTGTCCTGTGCGAGGCGCGGCGCCATCACCCCCGCGACGAGCAGCAGTTGGGCCAAGGCGTAAAGGATCCAGATGGTGTACTCCTGAGCGGGGACCGAGCCCACGAAACGCGTGGTGCCGATAAGCGCATCCGATACCGTGAACAGCAACGCACCGACAGCGGCCCATTCCCCAGGAAGCCCGGCGAGCAGCGCCGCCGTCGCCATCATGGCCAATACGATCACATAGCAGGCGACCGGTGCCTTGAGCGCGCCCATTCCCGGCCAGTACATCGCGTACGACAACGCCGCCGCGATCCACACCACCCCAATCGCGATACGGTGCCACGTCGGCACGGCGCCCCACCGACGACGCACGCGCCAGAACAGTACGAAATACGCGAGGTGCGCCACCAAAAAGGCGCCCAACCCCATGACGAAACCCTGCGCCAATGTCGGAACAGCGAGCAGGACATCCCCTGCGCCCGAAAAGATCAGCGCCGCGCAAAGCCAGACGCGCTCGCCGGGCACGCGGTGATACATCGCCGCGAACAGCAACAACGCACACAGGAAAAGCTTCGCGATGGCCTGATCGGCATATGGCGTACTACGCAGCGACAAGGCGTAGGCAGCGCCTGCGATTGCGGCGAGCCACCAGAAGCGGCGCGCCTCGCGCGGCAGCGCCGCCGCCGGAGCAAAGAAGTTCGACGTCATTTCATTGCGTCTCCTGTTGCATCTCCCGTTGTCCCGTCCAGTGCGCATTCCCTTCCATCGGCGTGCTTCATGGCTTTGCCGGAACCACCTGCACCGGCGCGTTAGGCGACTCGCCATACATCGCGGGCTCGTACATCGCTTCCACGCGCGTTGGCGGGGTCACGAATTTGCCCACGTTGTTCAGGCGTACGGTGTACTCGATCCGATGCTGCCCCTTCGGCAGATAATCGTAGTAAGCACGGTAAGCGTCCTGCGCACGTTCCTCGAATGCCGGCATTGCACCTTCGCTCTTCTGGCCCTGTGTCGCAATGGCCGAGTCGCGCCCGAGACCACCGCCCAGCACGGTCGCACCGCCGGGCAGAGGATCGCTCACCACCACCCAACGCATGTCCGCCTGTGCATCGATATCGAGCCGTACCCGCAGCACGGCGCCTCGCACGAAGCTGTCACCCGACCGATCGGCGGCATCCTGCACCTGGACACTGCGCGTCACGCGATAGCCTGCCGCGAAAGGCGCCTTGAGCGGCACCGCCGCCAGACTCTGGATCGTCGCCCAAGGCTTGCCCACCCCCGTCTGCTCCAGACGCAGCACATCTCGCCCGTTGTCTGCGCCTGCCTTGGCGTTGGCAAGCCACGGCAACGAGATCGCGGGGGGCATCGTGCCTGCCTTCAGCTTGTCCCAATCGACGCTCTGCACGCCGCCGCTCGTCTGATTGTCGCTCTGCCACTGAACCGAGGTGTGGCCCGTCGGCATATCGCGCTCGAAGCGAGCCGAGAACCGATCCACTGCCAGACCGCCCCACACGTTGGCCGTCGTCGTCGACCACGCACCGCGCGATTGCAACCCCAGCAGGCCGATGACGAGTCGCGGCATTTCGTCCTTCCATGCCGGGTTCGCGTTCATCAGCAACGCCAGTCGCGCCGCATTGGTTTCCGGTCCGACCATGAGCCACCAGAGACCGTCGCTGCCTTGCGTCGAGAAACCCACACGCGTGCCCTGATACGACAGGCGCGCCCGAAGGATCTGCTCGGCCTGCGCCAGCCGCTCGGCACGCTGCGGCGCGTCGGGCAACCGTTGCAGGATCGCGTACCAGTCGATCACGGCCGACGTCGGCCAGTCGTTCGGCGCAATGGTGAGCGAGCCGAGCATGCGCGCGTTCGCCCGGCCATAGCGCGACAACGCCTCGATGGCACTGAGCTTGCGCAGGGTCAGGTCATCGCGCGGCGCCCAGAAACGGCGGGTGAGACGCCCTTCCACGAACGCCGTCAGACCGTCCGCCATGCGCGCCAGTGCGTCGTCCGGCAAGCCATAGGCCGGGTCGAGCGCCTTGGCTTCGTTGCTCATCGCCAGCAGATAAGCCGTCAGCGTATCGCTGCCCTGGTTGGCGAAGCCTTCCTGCGGCGGGAAGTAGCTCGCGAGACCGTCTTCGTCCAGATACGACGGCAGCGTGCCCATCACGCGTTTCCATTGCGCCACATCCCGCAAGCCGAGTGCCTTCGATGCCTGCTGCTCCAGACACGCGTAGGGATACAACTCGAACCAACGCTTCACGCCCGGCAACCCTTGCGACAGACGCGGCTGCAAATTGACGCGAACGCCGCCACGCAGCTTGCCCGTGCTGTCAGCCACCGCGCCGGCGGGCGGAGCCATTGGCACGGTGAGACTGCCTTCGACTTGCATGAGCACCGACTGTTGCACGCTCGCAGGCAGCGACGGCTGGATGTCCTGCCCCACCTTGATGGCATCGCTGGCCGCAGGAGCGCCACCTGCCGCAGGCGCCTGCGCGCTGACCTCCCACAGCACCCGCTGCGCACGGGTATCCGCCAACCCGGTGGGCGCAGTCACTTCCCACGCCACTTCCCGCGACTCGCCGGCCGGTACGTCGACACGCTGCGGCGCCAATGTCAGTTGGGTCGCGCGCGCACTCAACTGCACCTGCATCGCGTGCTGGGTCGTATTGCGCACGGTGAACTGCGCACGGTAGTTGTCGCCCTCGCGCACCAGCGGCGGCAGCCCGGAAATCAGCTGCAAATCCTGCGTGGTGCGAATGGTCGCCGATCCCGTACCGAACCAGCCGAGCGCCTGTGTGCCCGGCTTGCCGTCGTCCGCCACCGCCACGATGCGGAAGCTCGACAGCGAGTCATTGAGCGGCACATCGACCGTCGCTTCTCCCTTGTCGTCGAGAACCACGCGGGGTTGCCACAGCAGCAGCGTGTCGAACAACTCGCGTGTCGGGCTCTTGCCGCCGCCGCCGCCCGCAGGCACCGCCTTGCGCCCGTAGTGCCGACGGCCGATGATCTCCATCTGCGCGGTCGCCGTCGTCACCGTATAGCTGCGGCGCTGCCACATGGCGTCGAGCAGATGCCAACTGGTGTTCGGCGCGAGCTCCAGCAACGCTTCGTCCACCGCGGCCACGGCCACCTCTGAACCGGCTGCCACGGGCTTGCCGTCCGGCTGCGTGACCTTGATGCGCACCTTGGCGTGTCCCCTCACCGGGTAGGTGGGCGCATCGGGCTTCACCTCTACCGCCAGACGTTGTCCGGCCGTGCCCACGCGCAACTCGGTCAGACCGAAGCGATAGGCCGGCTTGCCCAGATCCACCAGCCCCGTCGGCGCCTGATATTCGCGCCCCTCGTACCAGAACGCCCGGAACCACTCCAGCGGTTGTTTCCAACCCCACTGAAAGAACGAATACCAGGGCACCTCATGAATCCGCCCCCGCACTGCGAGCACTGACACGTAGACGTTCGGTCCCCACGCCGGATCGACTTTCAGGGAGATATTTGGCTCCTTGCCCGAAATCTCCATGGTTTGCGTCTCCATGACGCCTTCGCGCTCGATCGCCACCAACGCCGTCGCCGTGCGGAACGGCATGCGGACTTGCAATTTGGCCGTCTCGCCCGGCTCATAAGCGCGGCGCTCCGGCAGGACATCCATGCGATCGGTGTTGTCCCCGCCGAACCAGACCTCGCCTCGTCCCGTTACCCAGACAGAGGTTGTCGATGTGCTCAGATTGCCCTTGTCATCTTTTGCCTGCGCCACCAGCGTGACTTCGCCCGGTTGCGAAAGCGACACATCGCATGACAATTGGCCACGCTCGTCGGTCTTGCCGCTGCACACCTTGCCGAGATCCTTGACCTCGATGCGATTGTCGTACGCGTAGAAGCCGCCCACCATGCGTTTGCGGCTACTGGTCGTAATGCGTGCCTCGGCGCGCACCTCCATCGCCACACCAGACTTCGGCTTGCCTTTCAGATCGAGCGCCAACGCCTTGACCGGCAGCTTGTTGGTGACCGACACCCAGCTCTCGCTGCGCACGCCGGTAATCAGATTGGCCGGCCAGAGGGTGGCGTTACCGCGCAGCGTCTGAATCTCGCCATTGGGGTCGGCAAAGCTCGCTTCGAGCACCAGATCGCTCGGGCGATCCACCTTCGGCAAATCCTTGAGCGTCAGACTTCCCGCGCCGTTGCGATCGAGCACCAGTCTCTGTTTGTCGGCGACCAGCTTCTGATCGCTGGAACCCGACGTTTCGTCGCTACCCGAATCGTCATCCTCCCCGCCCGCCTGCGCTGACGGCGGACGATACGGCGTAAAACTGAAATCGTCGTAACCGTCGAAGCTCAGATCGCGCACGCGCATCAAGGCGGACACACGCACAGGCAGGTTACCCGCCGGCCCCCCGGCGACGTAATTGACCTGCACGGTGACCGGTGCTTCCGTCTTGTTGATGAGGGGCGATTTTGCCGCGTCACGCACGCCGATCGATCCGGCCAGCACGGGTAGACGGAACGCCTCCACTCGGAAACGCCCGGCGTCGAGCGATTGTGGATACGTCTTCGGTCGCGAATCGTTATCCGCGTAGTTCAGCGTGACGGTGTATTCGCCAAGCTTCGCGCCCGGCGGAATCTGGAATGTGTTTTCGGCAAGCCGACCATTACGCCACGTGACAGGCTGCGTGTAAGTCTGCCCGGAGCCCTCATGCGTGATCGTCAACTGGGACGGCAGGCTGGCGGGCAAGGCGAGCCCCTGCATCGTCTCCTGACGGATGAAGTGCTTCATCGATACCGTCTCACCGACGCGGAACAGCATGCGGTCGAACACCGTCTGCGCGCGAACCGTCGGGGTGTTGCCCCCGTCAGTCGGCACGTGGAAGCGCCACGGTTCGATACCGCGATCCCATTCGGACGACACGAACGCCATGTCAGGATCATTGCCCTGCGTGCGCGCAACCACGAAATACCCGGAGCGTCCCGTCTTCTGGCAATACCGGTAACGTTCAAACGCCTTGTCGAACCTGGCGACGCCCGTCTTGTCGGTCACGGCGGTGGCGACTTCGCTGCCGTCGCAATCCAGCACCCGCACCTTGGCGTTGGCGACAGGCTGCCCCTTGTCGAGCGTGGTCACCCACGCAAGCGCGTTCTCACGCCCCATCTTGAAGTGCACGCCAAGATTCGTGACGAGCACTGTCGTGCGTACGTACATTGGCAGCGACTTGCCCAACAACGCTGCGCCGAGCGATTGCGACGCCAGTTCCACGACATAGAAACCCGGCTTCTGGAAAGGAATCCCAACAACCTCGAACGGTCGCGGATCCTTCTCCTTTGGAACCGGCAGCGTGAGCGCCTGAACGCCCTGCAATCCGGAGAGCAGCGACAGGCTGCGCGTGTCGTACTGCGTGATCTTGTCTTCGACGATAGCCGCTGCGTTGGGTCCGAACGATTCCTTTGCCGCAGGCGCCGTCAGAATCGAAGGCATTTCTTCGGCGATCTGCTTGCGCGTCATTGTCGTTTCGTCGAAGCGCCGCACGCGAGACATCCATGCCATGACCTGTGCGTCGTCGTCCACCCGCAACTGCAGGGTACGACCGGTTGCGGCAGCTTCGCCCGACACACCGAGACCATTGATTTGCAAGGCCGGTTCGACCTTGCGCAATGTGACCGGCAGCATGGGTGGCATGCCCGGTTCCGCGAAGCGCTCCACGATACCGAACGGCGCGGCCGCGAACTTGGCCAACGGCGGCATCGTGGCCGTTCGGGTCTTCAACGGGAATTCACTCGCGTTGTCGAGCGCCCGGCCGCTATCATCCGTGAAGTCTTTCGGCAACGAGAGCGTGAGTTCGGCCTTTTCCGGGAATGGCGCTTCGAACGTGACATCCGCCACGCTGGAGGAACGTTCCGTATCGCTGAACTTCGGAGAGCGCTCGGCGCCGGCGCCTTGCAACCGAATCCTGGCCGCCATGTCACGTGCGACCGGTGAGTTGAACGTCAGGCGCAGCGGCCGCAACGGCGTACATGGCGCGTTGGCATTCTCGCGCTCGCAACTGAAGCTGGCGGTAAATGGCTCCCGCACGTCATATTCGAAACGTCGCGCCTGCTTTGTTGGCACGCCGGACGGCGTGGCGATCCCCGCGCCCCAGACCAGATGCATCTTCGCGCCAGCGGCCAGCGTGCGATTGCATTGCAGCATGACGACGCGCCCCGACTGCTTGTCGAGATTGAAGCGCTTGAGCAGCGCCGTGCGCGCATCGCCTTCGACCCATTTCACGCCGATACGCTCGCCTATGCCTTCCGTTTCGCACCATGCGTTCTGACGCACACTGCCGGGATTGGCCGCACCGTTGAGCGTGAGGATAAATATCTGATTCTCGTCGATCGGACCATACGACGGACGGATGGACGAGACGGCCGGGCCGCCGGTATTGAATGCGTACTTCGTGGCGCCGGAGAGGGCCGTGCCCGAGACGGCCGACAAGCCGCTGCGCATCTCGACGGAACACTTTGCCCCCGGGGGCAAATCGCCCTTGAAATCGTAGACCCAGATCTTGGGTTCGAGCCAATGGCCATCGCCAGTCAATGAGCCGTCGGAACACCGTACGGCAGCCGGCGCCGTAGCGCGAGGATCGCCTGCGGGAACCATCGCTTCGTCGAATTTGACGACCACCTGGCTCACACTGGCGACTTCGCCCTGCGGGCTGACGCTCACCACGCGTGCCGCCTGAGCAGACGACACCGCGAGCATTCCAAGACTCAGCGCCGCCCACGCCAATGGCGCAGCCGGCCAGACGCGTTGCGTTCGGCTATGCATGCCGGACTCCTCCCGGGTTCTGGTGAGGCGATTCTAACCCGCAGTCCTTGGCATCTCGAACCGTTTCCCAACAGAACCGGCACGGAAATCGATATTTAGGAGGGGAGACCGGCCCGGATCGGAAACGTCTTAATCATCTCCTCGGAATTTCTCTCAATCGTCGCTCGGATCGTCGTCCGGGATTTGGCCTATGTCACACTGGCATCTTTCCGTATTCGCTACGTGCGCCCGTCATGCCCGTCGCCTTTCTCCATCCGAAGAAGAACGCACTGGTCTATCTGGTAAAGATTCTCAGCGGCTCGCTGATCGTCTGGTTCGGTCTGCGCGCGGCGGGCTTCCCCGAGCCCTACTGGGCGATGATTTCCCTCATCATCGTGACCGAGCCGGACCCGTTGCAGGCGCGCAGCAATTTCAAGGCGCGGTCGATCAACACGATTACGGGCGCGATCGTGGCATGTATCGTCTTGCTGGTAATGGGGCCGGGACTCGCGGCAATGCTCGTGGGGATCACGATTGCCACGCTGGCCGCGATGCTGGTGCAGAACTATCCGGCGAACTGGCGGCTCGGGCCGGCCACTGTCGTCATTCTGATGTCGGCGGCGCTCAGCGGGCAGGGGCAAGGCCTGCATGAAGAATTGAGCCTCGCCATGCTGCGCGTGATCGAAGTGCTGATTGGTTCCACCGTCGCGCTGATCCAGTCGCTGATCTACGGCCGGTATGTGAAGCCGTTGCTGATGCCTGAGGACTGAGCGCCGCGCTTGGCAAGATGCAGAGGTGGACGAAAACGACTGACGTGGCGTCGAGCGCCGCCTGCGCTCGACGCCCTCGGATGGATCCACGCGCCTGAGCCCGCAAGGGCCCAAGAACTCAGGCGCTCAGCGACTCAACGCGACGCCGGTCGGTTATTCGACAGGTAACTCAACGGCAGCGCATTGCTGCGCTTGAATGCGCTCAGCACGATGTTCGAGCGCACGTTCTCCACGCCCGGCACCTGCATGAGTCGCTTCATCACGAATGCCGACAATGCATTGAGATCCGGCACCACGATCCTCAAGAGGTAATCGGCCTCGCCGACTACCGCATGACATTCGAGCACTTCGGGCAGCAGATCGATTTCCGCCTGAAAACGTTCGATGACCTGATCGCCATGATGCTGCAAGCGCAGTGTCGTGAAAGCCGTCACCGCCAGACCCAATGCCTCGGGTCGCAGCACCACGCGATACCCCTCGATGACCCCTGCGGCTTCGAGCCGTTGCAGGCGACGACCGATCTGCGACGCCGAGAGCGCTACATGCTCCGCCAACTGGTGATGGGTGGCCCGTCCTTCCTTCTGCAAGGCGTCCAGAAGGGCCAAATCGAAGCTATCCAGATCAAGCATGACGATTCTCCGCAATAAATCACATTTTTATGCGAAATTTATGCAAACGACTTTCACCACAGGCGCATTATGCGCCCATTTCGCATGCCATGCGCAATACACTTTCAATCATTGTCACCGCTTGATTGAGTCGTTCGCATCATGTCCCTTACTGCCATGCTCCAGGAGCAATTCGAAGCGGGTCTCGCGACCCGCCCCGACTTCACCATCGATCAACCCGTCGAGCAATACGGCGCGGTGGATCACGCGGTGTGGCAGCAGCTCTACGAACGTCAGACGGCCATGTTGCCGGGCCGCGTGTGCGATGCCTTCATGGATGGCATCCGCGCTCTCGACATGGACGCTCGTCGCGTGCCGGAGTTCGATCGCCTGAACGAAAAACTGATCGCGGCGACCGGTTGGCAAGTCGTGGCGGTGCCCGGTCTCGTGCCGGACCACGTGTTCTTCGATCACCTCGCCAATCGACGCTTTCCCGCCACATGGTGGATGCGTCGCCCGGACCAGCTCGACTACCTTCAGGAACCCGACCTTTTCCATGACGTGTTCGGTCATGTGCCGTTGCTCGCCAATCCGGTGTTCGCCGACTTCATGCAAGCTTACGGGAAAGCCGGTACGCTCGCGCAATCGCTCGGCGCGTTGCCGCTACTCGCTCGCCTGTACTGGTACACCGTCGAATTCGGTTTGATGCGTGATGGCAACGGACTGCGCATCTACGGTGCGGGCATTGTGTCCAGTCGGGGAGAGACGGAGTTCTCGCTGACCTCGCACGAGCCCAACCGCGTCGGGTTCTCGCTGGAGCGCGTGTTACGCACGCAATACCGCATCGACACCTTTCAGCAGACGTACTTCGTGATCGACGACTTCGCACAGTTGTTCGATGCCATGCTCGCGGATCTTCCGAGCCTGTTCAGGACGTTCGCCGAGCAGCCCTCGTTCGAGGCCAACGCACGTCGTCCCGAAGACACGGAAATTCTGCTGGCGGCATGATGGCACGGCCCGGGCATTCCGGGCCGCAGCGTCCCAATATCTTCCCCCCCGTCATGACCTCGCCATCGGGGGTGTGCTGGGCAAACGCCGCCGATTCTTGCTCCCATGCACGCTATCAGACAGCGCTTACACACAGGCTCGGTCCGGCTGTGGAACAATAGATCAATGAAACGGCGTCGCGCCGTTTCGTCGGTGTCGCATGGTGCTGCGTCGGATATTGATGCGTCTTCCCCCCACCCCGCACGCAGTCGTCTTCGACGCCGCATTCGCGCCGGCGGATGCCTATCCGTTTGGATCGTTGAATTCGCGCGACCAGCACCTGATCGCGCCAAAGCTGCAACCCACTCGCATCAAATGCTTTGAAAGGAATGCCATGACAACACGACTCTCATCCGAGGAACGCGCCACGCTCGCCGAAGTGCTGCCCGAGTGGCACCAGGTGGTCGGACGCGACGCCATCCAGCGCAGTTTCACGTTTCACGACTTCAACGAAGCGTTTGGCTTCATGACGCAGGTCGCACTCAAGGCGGAGACCATGAACCATCACCCGGAGTGGTTCAACGTCTACAACCGCGTGGACATCACGCTATCGACGCACGATGCCGATGGCCTCACGCAGCGCGACATCGAACTGGCAACGGCCATCGACCAGTACGCCGGCGATCGCACGTCGGGCTGACGCGTCACCGGCGTCGCATGCTCAGCGCTTCGGCGCGAGCATCGTGCCGCGACACGCCTTGCTGCCACAGTGACAGGCGTACTCGCGTTTGAGTTTTTTGGTGTAGCGGGCGTCGATCACGAGACCGTAGTCATAGAAGAGTTCTTCGCCCGCATCGATATCGCGCATCGCATAGATGTAGACGCGATCCCCTTCCTCCCGCGCCTCGCAGTTCGGCGAGCAGGCGTGGTTGATCCAGCGGGCATTGTTGCCGTCGACCTTGCCGTCGATGCAGCGTCCGTCTTCCAGGCTGAAATAAAAGGTATGCGTCGGGTGCGCCGGATCATGCGGATGGCGGCGCAAGGCCTCGCGCCACGAAATGATCTCGCCCTTGTACTGGATCACGCGGTCCCCTTTCTTGAGGCGCTTGACCGCATACACCCCCTTCCCGTGGACGCCTGATTTTCTGACTTCGATTCTGCGCTTGGCTGCCATCTCTATGCGATGAGGTTTGGTGGATGCAAAAAAGCGCAGTGTACAGGCACGCGACGGACATGTGCGTGACAACGACGGACGAAAAAAAACGTCACCCGGTCGTGGATGACGTTCTCCCCCTGATTCGCGCCGCTCGGACGCAACGCCCGAGCGCGGCAAACGATGGCCCGATGCTCAGGTCTTGCTGTACAGCTTCCAGACCTTGTTACGCGTCGCAATATCCGCCTCGACATGCGCATTGCAGTCGAGCGCCAGTCGCGAATCGTCGTAGGTCGTATTGAAGTAGTTGCAGTGGTAGGTGCCCTTGCCGCGGGCAGCCGTCTCGAAATGTTCGCACGTCAGGCACATGCGCTGCTGCGGCACATCGCCCCGGCTCTCCATTGTCGAGATGAGCTTGACGAGCATGCGGTACAGCTGTGCCCGGTCCTTTTCGCTCAGCAGATCGGCAGCCGTCGTCACGAAGCTCGCCCATTGCGATGCCCGCTTGGCCGACGTGCGTCCCTTCGCGGTAAGTCGCAGGGCCAGCGCACGACCATCGTTGGCGTCACGCCGCTTTTCGACAAGCCCCTTGCTTTCGAGCGTACTCACGGCCTCACTGACCGTGGCCGATGTCAGGGCGGCATCCTCCGCAATCTCGCCCAGTCGCATCGGCACACCGCGCATGAGCAGGAGCGTAAGAATTTCACCCTGCGTCGGCGTCAATCCAGACAGCGCCGCGCCTTCCCAGGCGTGGCTCCGTAACGCGGTTCCCATGCGCAACAAGCCTGCCGTTACGCGCTTGGAGAGCGGTTCATCAAGTGGGGTCGGGGTAGCCATGATTTTCGTTAGGATTTCTAAAAACTATACGTCGATAAAACAGCTTGTCAAATGAACTCACGGGCGGTGCATCACACGTCTTGGCCTCATGCATCGTATATTTTGGCGCCCCGCCCGGGGGAAACCCTAAGCTACTTCCGTGTCGATACTCGACGGCGAGTCGCTGTTGAACGCGCCGCCCCACCACGATTCCATTGTGTGTTCTGAGTTGAATTTTGGCGTATCAGTTCTTGTACTGATCTCCCAAATCCTACTCACGATGTTTACAAAATATTGGTGTCCTGCGCACTTGTTTGATCAAGCGACGTATAGACAAAATCATTTCGCATCCCATGCGAATTACATCGTTTGCTGAATTGGTGTAACGCATCGCGCCATCTCAAAGCGCGTCGTACCCCGCACCAATTCTCAACCGCCCTGCAAACCCGCGTGGGGCGTGGCTCGCAGACCGTAGCGATGCGTTTTCCGGGCGATGCGTCCCTGTTACGTCCCCCACGAAAATCTCTCGAAACTCGAGATATCCCCGCATCGTCTCCCCCCTCCCGACGCGCGCGCACGAATCCCCCTGCGTTTCGGACAGAACGCAAATGATTTGAAACACAACCGTCGGTCGTCAGTTTCCGGGGTCTGTGTCGGTCAAAAAAAGGGAAAGAACTGATCGGCGAGTCCACGAGCGGAGGCTTCGGGACACGCGAATGGAGAAATTTGACGGTACGGACGCTTTCGCTCGTTACGCCCAGCAAAACCAACATCGCTCACTTCTTACACCGCATACGACAGGCCGCTAAAACAAGTGGCGAGATTGTAGCCGCGAACCGGTCGGCCAAAGCCAGAACGTCAAAATTATCCACAAAACCGCGTTTTCGAGGGTGTCTTGCACAAAATTTAAGCGCCTGTGGATAACTTTCTGGATAACTTATCGGACTAGTTGTGCATGGGTTCGGGATAAGTCGCGGATCTTTCCACAGGGGTCGAAAACTGTTCAGAGTTGTTCTCGGGATACCCGCTGTTTGTCCATCCAGTTCTCATTCCGGCAACTTCCTGTTTACACACCGTTAACTGTGGTTATCCACAGGAGTTGGCCGCCTTTGTTAACTACTACTATGTATACATACAGTAAACCTATTAAAACCTTAAAACCTTGCTACGAGCGACGCGAAAACGGCAAAACCCTGTCGGCCTGAACAGTGGAAAACGCAGCGCTTGCGATGCGTGATGCCGAGCGCTGGACGCCACTTCCGGCAAGTTTTGCCTGTAAGCGCGGCACGAAAGGCATGCGCTTCGCGCGGTGTGCCGCACAAATGGCTGCGGCAAGGCTCGTCACCGGTAGATCCGCAGTCCGGGCAATAAAAAACCCCGCCAAGGCGGGGTTTCCTCACACCGATCGCTCGCCGATCGATATCGCGAGTCTCAGGCGCTCACGTGCATCACGTCGCCCAGCGCAGACATTGCTGACGAACCATTTCGTTAAGCGACTTCGCATCGGCATGCACCTCGCGCAGCCACACGGCGTCGTTCTTGCCCGACGAGACAAGTTGGCGAATGTCTTCGCAGGCGGCTTCGGCCTCGAGCTTCACCGCGTGCGGTTTGATCAGGTCCAGGGTCTTGGCGATGTGATCGCCCAACATCGAGCGCTCACCCGTCTGAGGATCCACGTAAGCCCCTTCAAGGCCGAAACGGCAGGCCTCGAAGCGGTTGAACGTATAAACCAGATAATCGTCCTCGCTGAGCTCGAACGGACGCTCGTTGAGCAGATAGTGGGCCAGAGACTGGATGTAACAGGCGATGGCGGCCGCGCGGTCAACGGACAAGGGGGTATCCATCACCCGCACCTCGATCGTCCCAAAACCCGGTTTAGGACGAATGTCCCAGTAGAAGTCCTTCATGCTTTCCACGACGCCGGTCTTTACCATCTTGTCGAAGTAGGCTTCGAAGTCCGACCACTTCAGTACGAACGGGGCACGGCCCGACAGCGGGAACGCGAAAACGGAGTTCAGACGGGCCGAGTGGAACCCGGTGTCCACCCCCTGCACGTACGGCGACGAGGCCGACAGCGCGATGAAATGAGGGATATAGCGCGACATTGCGTGCAGGAGGTACAACGCGCTGTCCGGATCCGGACACCCGATATGGACGTGCTGTCCGAAAACCGTGAACTGCTTGGCCAGGTAGCCATAAAGTTCGGACAGGAAGTGAAAGCGCGGCGAGTCGTAAATGGTTCGCTCGCTCCAGCGCTGGAAAGCGTGCGTGCCGCCGCCACACAGCCCGACGTTAAGCTGCTCGCTCGCGGCCACCAGCACGTCGCGCACCCGACGCAATTGCGTGAGCGCGTCGCTATGGTGATGGCAGATATCGGTCGAAAGCTCGATCATGCTTTCGGTCATCTCCGGCTTGATATCGCCCGGGTGCGTTTCCTTGGCGACAAGCCGCATGACGTCGGCGGCCGCCTTGGTCAGATCGTAATCGTGGCGATTGACGATCTGCATTTCCAGCTCCACCCCAAAGGTGCAAGGCTTCGAGGGAATGAATTCTTCAAGTGACATGGCTTAATCCTTCCGTTCACCGACAAGGGCCAATGCCCAATAGACCACCAGCGGCGCCGCCAGTTGCAGCAAGGCAATGGTGCACATCACCACTGCCTTGAGCATCGGATCGAACTGCGGGTAGATGTCGTACGTATCGGCAACGAGTACGAACGCGAGACTGGCCATCGGGCACAACGACAATCCGAGCGCGATGGCCTGCTTGTAACTGATACCGGCCTGGTGCGCGACGGCCACCGTGCCAACCACCTTGGCGGCGCCCCGAACGACGATGATCGCCAGCGCCGCCAATCCGCCGAGCACGAGGTATTCCCACTGGAATGCCAGCGAGGTCAGCACGAACAGCACCACTGCCAGCAGCCAGCCGGCCGTGCCGAAGTACGCGGGCCACAACTGCGGGCGCTCATCCAGATTCCGGAAAATGATCCCGGCGAGCAGCAACGTGAGCGAGTTCGGCAATTTGAGCATGTGCACCAGGGCGACCATGAGCATGATCAGACCGATGAGCATGACGAAGGCATGGTGGTCCTGACTGCCGAACTTTCGGAAGACCAGATTGCAGGCTTTGGCCAGCACGAACGCCAGCACGATCGACCCGATCAGCAGATAGAGCGGATGGAACAGCACGACCCAGAAACTGGAGTGGTACGCCTGGTGCATCCAGCCGTACACAAGCTTGACCGCGACGACCGCGTACACGCTGTTGAGCGCCGCCAGGGCCAGCAGACGTTCCGTCACCTGGCCTTCGGCCCGCAACTCGTTCTTTAGCTGGATGACCACTGCTGGCGATGTGGCCATGCTGATGGATGCGATGAGGACCGCCGTGAGCGGCGATACGCTAAAGACTCGCAGCACCGCGTAGACCGCGACGAAGGTGAGCAAGGCTTCCAGCGCACTGGTGACGATGATCCATGGATTGGATCGCATCCATTTCAGGTTGAGACGACTGCCGAGTTCAAACAGCAGCAGGCCCAGCGCCAGGTCGATCAGCAGCCGGATAGCCGCGCTTGTCTGCGCGTCCAGCATGGATGAAAGACCCAGGGTGCCACCGACCAGCCCGACCACGGCGTAACCGGTGATGCGCGGCAGGCGCAGTCTCCGGAAACAGATTTCCCCGGCGAGTCCGGCAAATACCAATGCCAGCCCGGCGAAGAAAACGGGGTCGGGTGCCGGCGGCCAGCCCGGGAAAAGGGACAGTTCCGACGTCATTAATGCTCGCTTTGCGCCGCTTGACGGCGCATCAAGTGGTGAAAAGGAAAGAAAGTCGCGCGCGGGGTTGCAGATGAAGGACAAATGCGCGACGAACCCGAAGGGTTGGGGTCATTTTGCCACAGTCGGTTTCCGAGGCTTTCAAACGGCCGTTACGATGCCCCGAGCCCCGTCCTGCGGGCACGTCCGGGAGATTAGCTTCCATGGATCGGTTTTGTCTCTTGCCAACGGCGGGCACAGCCGCACGTATGGCGCTGGAGCGTGCCGCATTCATCGGAAAGTCCGGGGGCAAGCGCCAAGGGCGCGTCGCCCCCGCATGGGGCGGGCTTTTCACCCCTATAGGGTCAGAGTCGATTTAATTTTCAGATCCGACTTTTCGGAGGGAAGACGCGTGCGGCCGAGAACGGGCCAGGCCTGGACAACGTGAGCAGCGGTCGGCGCCGCGTTTTGTCTGATGATGTGACGGCTGATGCCAGGGCAAGCGCTCACCCCGCAATGCATCCTCTGCGCTTCGGCTCACGCCTTGCGCAGGGCATGCATCAGGTAACGCGCCGGATCGATGGCGTCTGCCAGATCGCTGCCGATGGGCCACGGCTCGCCGGTTATCTGACTGGCGACGAGTTCCGCGCACAGCGACGCGAAGACCAGTCCGCGCGAGCCGAACGCGAAACTCGCGTAGAGGCCGTCGAGTCGCGGCAGATCTCGCAGATGGCCCCCGGTCAGACGCCGTCGTTGCGGCTCGATAGCGTCCATGTCCGGCAATTGCCCCGCCATCGGCAGCCGGTCAGGGAGCAGCGCCCGGAACGCGGTGCGTCCGCCGAGCGCCTCGGCCGCCCGCTCGTTGGCGAGTCCGTTGTCACCGAAGGCTTCGGCGTGGGCGGGCAACAGGGCGGCCAGACGCCGCAAATTGGCTTGATGGTCGGCCAGTCGCACCTCCGGCGAGGGATCGTCGAAGCCGTATGTCGCCCCCGTGATCGGGCCCGCGCCGCCCAGCGGCGACGGCGCCACATAGCCCTCGCCGCAGACCGGGACGCGCAAGCCCGGCAAGGCGTCCGGCGGCAAGAAGGTCAACTGTCCCCGAACACGTTTGAGCGGCACGAATTCGGATGAGAGATAAGGTGAGAGCAGCTTTTGCGAGACGTCGGCGGCGGTGACGATGGCGACGTCGGCTTCCGCCAGCACCCGCCCCGTCTCGTCGAGCGCGGTCCAGCGACCCGCTTCGCGACGTGCGAGGCGCTCGACATTCACGCCGTAACGCGCGTCCAGCGAGGCACCCGCCGCGACCAGTTCCGCGCGGCACAACATCGCGGGTGCGAGCCATCCGCCCTCCGGGTACCAGACCCCGCCATGGGCCAGCGTTTCGCCAGCGAGCGCAGAGGCCTGCGCCACGTCCACCCACTTCGCATACGACTCCGGATACGCGTGCGTATCCAGCAGATGTTGCAAGGCGAGGGCTTCGTCGTCGGACGTCGCGACCTGAAGCAGACCGTCTGCCCGTCCGGGCAAGCCGCCCGGCAGGGTGCGCCACTGCGAGAGCGCATACAGGAAGCCGGCACGCGTGAGGCGCGACAATACGTTGTCGTCGGCGGAGAGTTGCGGATGGAAGACGCCGGCGGGATTGCCCGAGGCCGCCGAACCCGGCGCCTGGGCCCGTTCGAACAGACGCACGCGCCATCCGCGCGCCACCAGGCATCGCGCCATGGCCGCCCCGGCCATACCCGCCCCCACCACGATCGCCTCGCCCGCCCGTGGCGACGGCGCGACAGGCGGGTCAGGCGGGTCATAGCGCCGCATGCGGTACGGCGGCGCGTAAGGACCGGCCAGCATAGAGCGCTTCGGGCCGTAGCCGTGATGGCGAGCGACCTGAAATCCGGAGGCGATCAGGTCACGTCGAATCTGCCCCACGGCTGTGTACGTTGCCAGCGTTGCGCCGTCACGTGCCAGTCGTCCGAGCGCCTTGAAGATTTCCGGCGTCCAGATATCCGGATTCCTGGCTGGCGAGAAGCCGTCGAGGTAGAAGGCGTCCGCGCCGGCACGCAGCAGCGACAGCAGATCCAGCGCGTCGCCGAACCCCACACTCAGCACCACGCCGGGGGCGAGTTCGAGCCGATGCCAGCCAGCCACGGGCGCCGGCCACACGTCGCACAACCGTTGCACCATCGGCGCGAGCTCGGACATGCCGGGTTGCACGAGCATCGGTTCGAGCATGCGCCGCAGATCCTGGGGACGGAAGGGATACTTCTCCACCGACACGAAATGCAGTCGTGCGGGCCGGTGCGGATCGTCGCGCCAGGCGGCCCATGTGGCGAGGAAATTCAGGCCCAGACCGAAACCCGTCTCGACGATGACGAATTGCTCGCGACCGCGCCAGCGCTCAGGTAATCCGTTGCCGCCGAGGAAGACGTGACGCGCCTGACCGAGCGGGCCGCCCACACTGTGATAGACGTCCTCGAACGCTTCCGAATACGGCGTGCCGTCTTGCGTGGTCGACGGCTGCGCCGGGGTGATCGGCTGAAACGGGGCTCGGGGCCCCATGCCCGCACGACGGTTCATTCGCTCCCTCGCTCTTGCGTCACGATCTCGATCAGTCCGGGCAACGACACCACACCCAGCCACTTCCCTTGGACACCCGCTACCGGCACCCAGTCGGCGTGCATCCCGCCCACAGCGCGCAGCGCGCTCACGAGCGCCATGTCACCGTCGAGTGGCTTGCACGGCGTCACCACTTCGGTCCAGAGCGTCGGCTCGCCCGTCGCTTGCCGCCGCCACCAACTCGCTGCGTCGAGCGTGCCGATCAGACGACCGTCCTGCGCGCGCACCACGAGATTGCGATAACCGGTCTCGACGAAGCGTTCGCCGATGACATCCGGACTGTCGGCGGCGCTCACCACCGCATCGTTGTCCACGGCGAGCGACGACAGTCGCATATCACCGCCCTCGCCCGTCATGGACAGCCAGCGACCCGCCACCCGATTGCGTCGCAACGACTTGGCGTAGACGGAGTCGGCACGAATCGTGTGCGCCGTCAGATAGGCGGTGACGCACGCGAGCATGAGCGGGAGCACGACCTGATAACTCAACGTCATCTCGAAGATCATCAGAATCGACATCAGTGGCGCATAGGTGGTCGCCGCGAGAAACGCGCCCATACCAACCACGGCGTAGCTGCTCGCCACGGATGCCGTCGCAGGCGCCAGCGCGTTCATTGCCAGGCCGTAGAGACTGCCAAGGGCGGCGCCGACGAACAGCGTTGGCGTGAAAACCCCGCCCACCGCACCGGAGCCGGCAGACGACGCCGTCGCCAGTACCTTGAATACCAGCACCATCGCCAGCGCTTGCCACGCCCAATGCGTATGCAAAATCGAATTCACGACGCTGTAACCGTTGCCCCAGACCTGCGGCACCTGCAACGACAGCACGCCCACCACCAGGCCGCCGAGCGCGAGACGCAGGAACAGCGGGACCGGCAAGGCGCTAAAGCGCGCCTTGGCGCTGTCGAGCAGACGCAGGAACAATGGCGCAAGCACGCCGGCCAGCACGCCGAGGCCCACGTAGAAGAAGACCTCCCAGCCGGAGACGAAGTCGAAGCGCGGCATCTGGTAGACGGCGTCGTATCCGAGGAACTGGCGAATGACGATGTTGGCGATGACAGAGGCGACGACCAGCGGCCCGAGGGTGGCCGTCGAGATCGAGCCGTAGACGATCTCGGAGATAAAGAGCGCGCCCGCGATCGGGGCGTTGTAAGCGGACGTAATGCCTGCGGTCGCACCGCACGCCACCAGCAGCCGCAAGCGCTCGGGCGGGAACGCCAGTATGCGTCCGACGAGCGAGGCGAACATCGCCGCGAGCTGCACCATCGGCCCTTCCCGGCCGATCGACGCCCCCGACGCGACCGAACATAGCGACGACAGACTCTTGACGAGTGTTTGCCGAAGGCTGAGCACGCCGGTGCCGATGGCGATCGCTTCCATGTAGTCGTCGGCGCCCTTTTTTGGCACCCACAACGTGGCGTACTGGAGGATCAGTCCGGCGACGAGACCGCCCGCGCTCGGTAGCAGCAGGCGCTGCCACCAGTCGTAGTTTTGCGCGAGCTCGACCATGCCGCTGCGATGGCCTGCGAGGAGAAATTGCACACCGGAGAGCGCTTCACGAAACGCGACAGTGGCCAACGCCCCCAGCAGCCCGACGATGCCGGCAAGCAGCAGCGTGATTTGCAGGGTGTTCGGTGCGAATTGACGCCGCACCCACACAACGACGGGCGATTTGGCCCAGGCGGACACTGCTGACACGGATAAGAGACGGAGTTGTTGTCGTAGTGGGCCTCATGGTATCGACCGACGCCTTTTTTTGAAAGCGACCCACGGGCGCTCGATGTCGACGTCAAAAACTGAGTAACGCTCAGGTAACGTAATTTTCGCTTCACATGTCGATGTCGCGCTGACCCGAGCGCCCGAGCGCGCGCGCGGCGGATTTGCGACGGTTTTCATGGAGGGCATTGGCGGCTGGGGATCGGAACCCGCACAGATATCCCGCCGAGAGCGTGATGCGCGCATTTTCTCGGGGAAACTGAAAATTGCTCAGATAACGTGTTTTTTGGAGGGATGTTGCGACGATTCCACGGCACGCTGCTAGGTGTTCGAACTGCCTCCCATCGTTCATCGACGTCAGCGCTACCCGGTTTTACGGGCATTTCTCAGGAGGCGCCCGCATACCGGATTCTTGCGACCGTCTGCGCTGCGCGCCATTTCTGACTCGTATTCAGACAAAGATAAATTTCGAGGCGGGGACGCGTAAACGCTCCGAAAACACACGCTGCCCCGCAGTGTTCCAGATGCGTCACTTCGCTGGTCACATTCCACGCAGTGAAATAGAATGGCGCGCAATCGAATTGGAAATGAAGCGTAATTCCCGAATGGCAGTCAGCAAAAAGGCCGCACAAAAAACGCCCGTGCGTCTGGAAGATCAATTGGGCTTCGCGTTGTACGCAGCTTCACTGGCAATGACCAAAGCACACAAGCCGATGCTCGACAGACTCGGTTTGACCTACTCGCAATACCTCGCGATGGTGGTGCTCTGGGAGCAGGACGACATTGCCGTCAATCAGTTGGGGGCGCGTCTCGGGCTGGATTCCGGTACGTTGACGCCGCTGCTGAAACGACTGGAAACGATGGGACTTTTGACGCGACGGCGCGGGGAGGAAGACGAGCGACAGGTCTTCATCGACCTTACGCCGCGCGGTGTAAATCTGCGCCGTGAAGCGCGTCAGGTACCGGCACAGATCCAGGCCGCGACCGGGCAATCCGATGCCGCACAAAAGACGTTGCGAAACCTGTTGCTGCAACTGCGCGACGCTCTGAACGACGCCTGACCAAAAGAAAACGCGCGTCTCCTTGCGGAAAGACGCGCGTCATTCAGTTGTGCACAACCTAATGTGAAAACCGTGGAATCTCAGTGCGCTGGCACGAGCATTTCCATGCCGTCGATCTTCTCGACGGTGTAGCCGGCGTCACGCCAGGCATCCAGCCCGCCGAGCAGCGGACGCACCTCCGTGAAGCCCTGCTGACGCAATTGCTGTGCGAGTTTGGCCGCTGTCACCTCATTGGGACATGCGCAAAACACGACGATCCGGCGCTCGCGCGGCACATCGCGCAATTTCTCGGCGATTTCCTCGGGTTCGACGGCGATGGCGCCGGGTATCGTGAAGGGGTCGACGGCTCGGCGTGCGGCAGAGCGTACGTCGATCACGACCGGCGTGACGTCGTCCTTCATCCACGCTTCGAGCGTCTGCACGCCGATTCGCGCCATGCGCAGCGAGCGCAGCAACCGGTAGCGGTTCAGCCAGCGATTGAGCAGGTACAGCGCGAAGACGAGCGCCACGAGCCACAGCACACCCCGACCGAGCGTGTCGAAGGCGTCGAGCACCGCGACGATGTGCGACGCGAAGCCGACGCCCAGCGCCACGGCGACACCCGACCAGAGCACGGCGCCGATGGCGTCATACAGCAGGAAGGTGCGCCACGACACGCCGAGCGCGCCAGCCATCGGCACCGACAATGCCGAGAGTCCCGGCACGAAACGAGCAAACATCAGCACGCGCACGCCATGACGTCCGATCGCTCCTTCCGTGCGGCTCACGCATGTGTCCGGCGAGATCGACAGACGGCACATGAGGCGCAGGATGTGGTGACCGTAGCGGCGTCCGGCGAGGAACCAGAGCGCATCGCCCAGCAGGGCCGCCACGACGGCCAACGCCACGATCAGTAACGGCGGGAATAGCGATGTCGACGCCGTGACGATGAGCGTAGGGTAAGCCGGCAGCGGCAACCCCAGCGCCTGTCCGAAGATGTTCAGAAAGACGAGCCAGAGCCCGAAGCGGGCGATCATATCGAACAACATGCCGGGTACCTGTTGGGCAGAAAGGGGTGGGCAAAGGCGCCGCCAAGCCGGAAACGGATAAAGCGCGCGCCACTGCGCGCAATACCGCATGTTAGCGCCGCGCCGTGACGGCAAGAAGCCGTGAAGCCGAAAAGTACTGTTGCTAATCTGGAACGATGGCCGCCACGCCGGGCGGCCTCCCCCGAGACTGCCGACCTGAGATTCCGACGTGGCGAATTCGCGTCCCTCAGTGGCCCATCGAAGGCGCAGCGCCCTTCTTCGGCTTGGTCACCCAAACCAGCACCGCCAGGGCGAGAAACACGTAGCCCGACAGATGAAAGATGTCGTTCGTCGCCAGCATGAAGGCCTGTCGCGTCACCACCTCGTTGAGCATGCCGATGTCGGCGCCGTTCGCGAGCCCCAGCCCCTGACGCAATTGTTCGAGGTAGCTGGTGGTGGCGTCGGAATACGGTGTGACGTGCTCCGCGAGCCGCGCGTGATGGTAGATGGCGCGGTCTTCCCACATCGTCGTGCTCACTGCCGTGCCAATGGCTCCCGAGAGGGTGCGAAAGAAGTTCGACAAGCCCGAGGCGGCGGCCAGCCGCTCGTCCGAAATGCTCGATAGCGTAATGGTCGTGACCGGCACGAAGAAACAGGCGATGCCGATGCCCTGCACGAGCCGCGGCTCGATGACCTTGGCGAACGACAGATTCAGGGCGAAATACGAATTCCAGAACGACACGCCGGCGAAGACAAGGAACGCAAACGACGCCACGGCCCGCAAATTCAGGCGGTTCATGTTCTGCCCGATGATCGGCGAGAGCACGAGCGCCAGCAGACCGACCGGCGCGGTGGCGAGTCCCGCCTTGCCCGCCGTGTAATCCATCACGGTCTGAAGCCACAGCGGGAAGATGACCACCGAGGCGAAGAACGTCATGAAGCCGAACGAGATTACCACTACGCCGAGCGCGAAATTACGGTCCTTGAAAAGCGAGAGGTCGATGACGGGTCTGTCCGACGTGAGCTCCCAGAGGATCAGGAACGACAGACACACCGCAGCCGTGATCGCGAGCGTTACGATCAGGCCGTTGTTGAACCAGTCTCGGTCCTTGCCGAGGTCGAGCATCATCTGCAGCGAACCGACGCCTACGGCCAGTAGCGCCAGCCCGATCACGTCGATGGGCAGCTTCTGCGTCTTCGTTTCATGTCCGCGCAGGAGAATGAGGCATGACACGGCGGAGAACACGCCGACCGGCACATTGATGTAAAAGATCCACGGCCAGGTGTAGTTGTCGGTGATCCACCCGCCGATCACGGGACCGAAAATGGGCGCGACGATAACGGTCATCGCCCACAATCCGAGCGCCAATCCGCGCTTCTTCTCGGGAAAGCTGCGTAACAGAATGGTCTGCGAGAGCGGCACCATCGGTCCGGATACGAGCCCTTGCAGCAAGCGGAAGATGACGAGCGATTCCATGTTGGGCGCCAGTCCGCAGAGCATGGAGGCAATCGTGAAGGCCGTGACCGACATGACGAAAAGCTTCGCTTCGCCTACGCGCCGCGCGAGCCATCCGGTGAGCGGAACGGCAATGGCGGCGGCGACGGCGTACGAGCTGATGACCCACGTCCCCTGACTGTTCGACACCCCCAGACTGCCGGCGATGGTCGGTACGGCGACGTTCGCGATGGATGTGTCGAGCACCTCCATGAACGTGCCCAATGCCAGTCCGATGGTGAGAATGGCCAGTCGCCCGCCGGTGAGCGGTGCGCCTTGTGTGCCTTGCGGCGCGGCGTCGGCGGGTGCGGTGGCGGCGTTTGCCATGTGATGCCTCTCCCTGAAATCATGATCGCCTCGCAAGGGCCCCATGGGGCGGACGTGGTCCGGCGTCGTGGGGACGAACGCGGTCGAACGGGGTTAAACGAGGTTAAACGAGGTTAAACGAGGTCAAACGATGTTGAACGGGGGCGAAGGTAATCGAAAAGCGGTCGAGACCTCCCCGGATGGTGCCGCACATCGTGGGCGCTGTGCGACGCGGGTTTGGAATCGACTCTCTAAATCGTCAGCTTACGCCTGCCGATGTCTTGCAACCTGGCTCATTTTTCGTGAATCACGCGTCCCGTAAGGGTTTGCCGACAGGGTTTGCAGACGCCGCAGTTCCAGCGTCCCGCCGCCCTTCGGCGATTCCTCCCGGGAAGGCGATCGCCAGTCATTTTTGCCCCTTGACGCCGTAGAGGCGGCGGGATTGAATCGCCGTTAGCGCCAGATGTCAGCGATGCAATGTCGCTGTAGCGGGGGCGCTGCCGTCCCGTTGTCGGTGTCTCGCAGGCTAGAAAAAGAAAACACTCGCGTCCCCTCGCTCATCGGCATTCAGGGGGCAGCGAAATCACAGGATAAGCCCATGCAGCCAGGTAGCGTCGTTCCTCTTTCTTACAGCGAGTTCCTTGTCCTGCTGTCTTTCGTGATATCGGCGTTGGGGGCCTATGTCGCGTTGGTGGCCGCGTCGCGTATTCGCGACGAAGACGGACGCATCAGTCCCGGCTATGTCGTGGTGTCCGCGCTGGCACTCGGTGGCATCGGCATCTGGGGCATGCACTTCATCGGGATGGCTGCGCAGCGCATGCCGTTCCCCGTTTCCTATTCGCTCTGGCCGACGCTCGGGAGTCTGGCGCTCGCCGTGATCGTGTCGGGCATTGCGTTGTGGTTCGTCGCGCGCGCTCCGTACCGCAGTGCATTGCAGTGCTCGATTGCAGGCGTTGGCGCCGGTCTGGGCGTGGCGGGCATGCATTATCTCGGCATGAGCGCGATGCGCACGCGGGCGTATTTCGAGTGGGACACGACCATCATCGCCCTGTCGGTACTGATCGCCATTGTGGCGGCCAGTGTGGCGCTGTGGCTGGCGTTCCATCTGGAGACGAGTCTGCAGCGGGCGCTGGCGGCGCTGGTGATGGCTGTTGCCGTCTGCGGCATGCACTACACCGGTATGCGCGCCGGCACGATCATTTGCACCGCCGAGACGCGTGCGCAGGCCAGTCTGCGTTTGCAGGGCGATACGCTGCCCTATGGCGTGTTCTTCATCGCGTGTGTCGTGCTGCTCGCCATGGCGGTGCTGCTGCATCGCACGTCGCGCAGACGTCGCGAACGCATGGCCGCGCGGCTCGAAGCGCTGATGCGTCAGCGGGCGGGGCACATCTGACGTATTGGTCATAGCGCTCGCAACGCGCGTAATGTGCGTAACGCAAAACGCCGGCCCATCGAAAGACGGGCCGGCGTTTTGTTTGTCTTGCTAGTCTTGCCAGGCTTTCATGGCGCCTTGCGAGGCCGCACGATATTCAGTGCAGGATGGGGCTGCCCCCGACGGGCATGACGTCGCCTGTTTCGATCAGGTCGACGATATCGAACGGTTCAGTGTTGAGTTCGCGCGACGCGCCGGGTTGTCCGGCATACCACTTAACCATCGCCATGTGACCCAGCACACGGATCACGATGCCAACGGCACCACGCGGCACTGCGATGTGATTGGATTTGACGATCGATCCGACTTGCACTTGAGCCTCCTGCGAATGACGAGAAACCGACGTGCCGACCGGACGGCCGGCATATCGTCATCCGACTATACCGTATTGCGTTGCGGGCATCGGCGATTTCTCGGACGACGTTTCAAAAAAGCCCTCGGCCCCATCGGGGCGTGCGCTGTGATGTTCGGCGAGCAGGCGATAGTGCGGCCCGCGCGGCGTGCGCACCGAGTGCACGAGCACGTAGCCGTCGCAGTGCCAGACCAGCGGATGCGGATACGGGTCCGTCGGCGCCCGGCGCGCGTGACGCAGAAGCGAGACGTGGGGACGGAACGATTGCGTCACCACCCGTGCGCCGGTTGCACGCCATTGCGAGAGCAGGGTATTGCGCGTAGCGATGAGGTTATCGGGTACGCCCTGCGCACCGGCCCAGACGATTTTGCGATCGGACCAGTAGCCGAGATGATCGAAAGTCAGGGTGAAGGGCTCGAGCGGCGTGCGTTGCATGAGCGCAAGCAACACGGGCAGTCGCGCAGGATCGACTTCGTCGAGAAATGCGAGCGTCAGATGCAAGGTCTGGGCGCGAAGCACGCGTCCGCCGCATTCTTCGTGAGCCGATCGGGCCCAGTCGTGAAGTTGCGCGCGCACGCCCGGCCCGGGCCACAGAGCAAGGAAGAGTCGCATGAGAACACCAGAGGGAGTGGATCCTGCTGATGGTTCTCATAGTAGACGGGGGATCCGGCGAATGCCAGCCGGACAACCCTGAGTCGATCCGCCGTGCAAGCCGGCCCGTCAGGCAGGTCAGGTCAGTTCGTCGAAATGCCCGGTGTGATACCGCGACGATTGCGGCGCGGCGTATCGGCGGGCTTGTCTTCCGGCTTGGCTTGTACGGGCGGACGCGTGATGGTGTTCCAGTTGTTCTGGATCGCGGCGTCGGTCGTGTCGCGGGACACGGCGCGCGAGATGTCCGCCGACGGGTTGAACGTCGACCCATTGCCCGGCGTTGCGGCACTGTTCGCGCCGCTCACGGGGGCCGACGTGTTCTGCGCGCGCGCATGGGGCGCGACGACGAGCGCCGCGATGGCAACGACAGCCGCAGCAGCAACGACGGAAGCGGGACGCAACATCCCCGGCGCTTTACGCAGTACGGAGGTATTACGGATGTGGGAGGTCTGGCGGACAGTCGAATCGAGGGTCATCGAAATGCTCGTGCGGGCAGACACGACAGTGACGCTGTGCCGCGTCTGCCGTATCGCGAATGTTGTCATGGGATCAGTAGCTGCCGGGCGGCGGCCTCCAGCCCGGGGGCGGAGGCGGCGGCGGTGCATAGCGCTGCACCGGCTGCGACGAAACCATATCGCCACGCACGGGAACGCGATGACCGGCGGCATACATGCACTGAATGTAGGCCTGATCATAACGGCTTTGCGTCAGGTATGCAGATGTCTGGGCGTTGCCTGCACCCACTGCGCCTCCTGCGAGCAGCCCCGCCCCGGCGCCGATTGCCGCGCCCGACCCGCCGCCGATCGCCGCACCGGCGGCAGCGCCGAGCGCGGTACCGAGCACGGCGCTGCCAATGGCGCTGTTGTTGGCCGCGGCGGTGGCGTCGACGCCGGCGTTTTGTCCCGACGCGTATTGACGGCAGTTGAAATCGTCCTGACGGAACTGGTCGAACGATTTGCCGGTGCCGGGCAGCGCCATGAGACTCGGGCCCGTGGGCACCACCACGCAACCCGTGAGCGCGGCGGTCGCGCCGATGATGATGAGCGGGGCCAGAAGGCGTTGCATGCGGCGCGAGCGTCCCGCTGTGCCGGTCCGGGAAAGGGTGCGTACGCGCACGATAGACGTTTCGAATGACATGACGTGTCTCCGATCAGTTCGACACCGGTTGGGCGGGGACTTCGCGCCATCCGGAAGGACACGTTTTCACGTAAGGATAGTACGCGCCGGCTTTGTCGCAGTAGTACCAGGTGTCGCTGTTTGCGCCCGGGCCATTGTTTTGTGCACCGGGTTGCGGTTGCTCGACGTACTGCTGCGGCTGGCTGGGAACAACGACGAGCGGCGGCGCGTAGTACGGCGCGGGCACCGCATAAGGGTAGGCGTAGGGATACGGGTAATAGCCGGGGCCGACCCAGACGCGCACACCGCCATGCCAGGCGAAGGCGCTGCTGCTGGCCATCGCAGCGGCCACGGCGACGAAGCCGAGGACAACAGGAAGACGTTTCACGACACAGACCTCGAAGAACGCACGCCGGGCGCGGTGAATTCCGCCTCGCGTGCGTTGCAAAGGAGGGGAATGCAACCCGATTCGATTTGCGTCCCGCCCTGCTTCCGACGCCACGCCGCCCTGGCGTTGACGCATCAGAGTCTAGGCCCCGCGCCGCTGTCGGGCAATGACGATCCCTGTTAGAAGTGTTTCAAAGCATTACCTTCGTATCGGGCCTTCCCGTTGCACTTCGCGTGCACTTTCTCTCTCTCGATGGCACGCGTGTCGTTTGCGCCTCGCAAGCCCATCGCGACAAGGGGTTACCTATGGCGTCGGCGTCTTAAGATCCGCTTAAGGTTCGGTTCGCATACTGGGTTCGTCATCCGCAGCAGCGGCGCCGCCAGGATAAAACATCAGACACGGCATCAGACACGGCATCAGGCAAGGCATCACATTCGCACCACACTCGTGTCGCTCACAGAGGCAAATCATGAACCAGCAGGAATGGCAGACACTTCAGAGCTTTCTGACGCAACTCACGCAAGCGCAGGCAGGCGTCAAGGACGAACAGGCCGAAGCATTGATCGCCGACGCGGTTCGTCGCCAGCCGGACGCCGCGTATCTGCTCGTGCAGCGCGCGTTGCTGCTCGATCAGGCGCTGGTGTCGGCGCGTGCGCAGATCGCGACGCTGCAAGCACAGTTGCAGGCGACTCAGGGTGGCGCTCGCGACGGCCGCGAAGGATTTCTCGGCGGCGGCAATACGTGGGGGAATGCAGGTAACGCAGGCAGCACAGCCGGCGCGAGCACTGGCGTGGGGTGTGGGCCCGGCGGTGCTGGCAATGCAGGCGCTGCGGTTGCCCAGGCGTCTTACCCGACGCCAACGCCAACGCCAGCGCCTGCGCCGGCACAGCCGCCCGCACCGCCCACGGCCCCCGCGCAACGCTCAGGATGGCTTGGCGACGGTGCGCGCAGCACACTCGGCAGCATCGCCACGACGGCGGCGGGCGTGGCCGGTGGCGCGTTCCTGTTCCAGGGCATCGAGAGCCTGTTTCACCGCAACGGCGGGGGCGGCTTCTTCGGTCAGCCAGCGATGGGCGGAATCGGTGGCGTCGGTGGCATCGGTGGAATGAGTGGCCTGGGCAGCGGCATGATGCCGTCCGAGACCATCATCAACAACACGATCTACGAAGACGGGAATCGCCGGGAGGATGGCAATGGCAACGGAAACCATCAGCTCGATGCATCGGACTCGGACATATCGAATATCGACGATGGTCCGATGGACACTGACGCCAGCGACTTCAGCAACGACGATTCGAACTATCTGTAACGCCGACGGGTGCACGAAGCCACGAGCACGACCGGCGTGCTCGCGGCTTCGCGGGAATCGTCTCGATGCATAATCTGCCGATTCTCGGCTAACGGTTGACTACAAAAGCACTTGTAAAGGTGCACGTGTTTTGAAAACTAACCGTGTACTAAAACATCGTTTCGTCCTGACTTGTCCACAGGACGCGACGAAGGCGCCGGAGATTTTGGGATGGGCCTCCGTTTGGACTGCTGGAGCGGATAGTATCGGCCCCTTTGCTCTGGCGATCCTATGTCCCTTCGTTCTGCTGGTGATTTCTTCGCTCGTCTCATTCATGTTCTGGCCGGTGATTTGCGCAAGATCGCCGGCGGTTCAAGCGGCGAGGTCTCGGTGGAAGAATTGCAGGCGGAAACTTGGATTGCGGCGGCCGAGCTTGCGGGCGAACAGGGTGCTGCGCCAGAGCCCATGGACGAAGGTTTTCGCGGAAAGATTCTCGGTCGTCTATGGAAGAAGTTTGGACGCTTCACTGACCGGCCACTCAAGTTTGCCTATCGTCTCGATGACGACTACGAAGGTGAGGACGGCGTTCGGGAGAACAGCGTTTCGGCGTCTCTTCAGGCGCCATCGTCGTTTGAACCGGAAGAGGCACTGATTGCACGGCAAGAGGCGCTGGAGAATGACGAGGAAGCTCGACTGGCAGAGCGTTTCGCCGAGGCCGTGGCCTATGTGCGAGTGTCCGACAGTTTCGATAGAGATTGGCCGGCAATTGCATCGCATCTGGCGATCGCCGAGAGCACACTGTTTAAGCGCATCAGGCGCGCAGAACGGACTGTGGACGTTCAACCGTCCATGTTCGATGGGATAGAACGCGTGCCTCAGGACTTCATGCCACCACAGCGGCTTCGAGCCCGCCCACTCCCGCCGTCTCGTTCAATGTGGGTGGCCGTGGTGACGGCATTTCGGCGGCATCAGGCGAAGTTGTTCCCCCGAGCACCCATACCGATTCGTGAGATAGATCGATAGCCCGGTTTGCACGTCGGGCGTCATGCAACGAGAATTGCACTGTGTATCTGTACAGTTGCGCGGCATTGCCACATGTCCAGTCAAGTTCGCAACATCACAACATCAAGATGTTGTGCAAGGCTATGTCAAGATAATGTAAATTGGTATTTTACGTATGTGCTTGTAACGTAAGCATTTTGCTAAGGAAATTCAATTTGTTCGCCCGGGCGAGTCAAGAAGATGCAACCACAATTTGTACATCACGAACTCCGACTGCTCAACCCCTCGTTTGACTCCCCGCTGGTCGACGTGCTAACGGAGCTAGAGCACCTTCGACGTCTTGAGCTCGCGGGCGACACTCCACCTCAGATGTTCTTTCAGCTCAAAAGCATCTTCCATACGTTAGAAAGTTTGGGATCGGCTCGCATCGAGGGAAACCACACCACGCTTGCTGATTACATCGAAAGCAAGATGGAAGGGTCCCAGGACGCAAACGACCAACTGCGCGAAATCTCGAACATCGAGCACGCGATGAATTACATCGACGAATCGATGAACCCGGGGGACGATCTCACGGATTTTTTTATTCGCGAACTGCACTCAATCGCAGTGAAAGACTTGGAGCGTGAGGGTGACAAGACGCCAGGTGCATATCGGACTGGTGGTGTACGCATAAATGGAGCAGGTCACCTGCCGCCGGATGCCATCCAAGTGCCCGAGTATATGGCGGCACTAGTTGAGTTCATTAACCAACCGGATCAGCCCAAGTATGGCTTGATGAAAGTCGCATTGGCTCACCATCGATTCGGTTGGATTCACCCGTTTGGCAATGGGAATGGTCGTGTTGTCCGACTGCTCACCTACGCGTTGCTGATCAAGTATGGGTTCAATGTTCGCGATGGCGGACGCGTTTTGAATCCCGCTGCCGTTTTCTGTAACGACCGAGAGAAGTACTACCAGATGCTCTCAGTGGCGGACGCAGGGACAGACGAGGGCTTAGAGGCTTGGTGTATTTACGTGCTTCAAGGGATATTGACGGAGCTGAAAAAAGTCGACCAACTTACAAATTTCAGGTTCTTACAGGAGAACATCTTGCTGCCCGCACTTAGATACGCCGAAGATAGGCAACAAATCACAGGGATGGAAGCCACAATACTCTCGAGAGCGCTCGGTCCCGCCGCCGTAAAGGCCGGGGATTTCTCTGATATTTTCCAAGGCATGAGCGGAAATCAACGAACGTATCAAATCAAAAAGTTGGTGGAGCGGAACATGTTGGAGCCCGTCGCCCCTGGGGCTCGTAGCTACATCGCATGTTTTGCCAACAGTTTCTTACTTCGCGGGGTTATGCGCGCCTTGGCCCGGCATGGTTTTATTTCTGCCCCCGTGGAAGGCGCGCCAGCAGTGCGCAAAATGGTGGAGCCGCCTCAGGGAGAAATGGATTTCGGCGGCATAGAACGCTGAAGTCGGGCGTGTACGAGGACAGGCTCGGCCCGGGTGTAACCTGCCAGTTGATTACTTCCCGATGCAGAACCGGCTGAAAATCACGCCAAGCAAATCGTCCGACGTGAATTCGCCGGTGATCGTGCTGAGTTGTTCCTGCGCGAGACGCAGTTCTTCGGCGAAGAGATCGAGCGCACCGGCGTTCTGACGCGCATGGGCATCCGCCATCTCGATGTGATCGCGCGCCGCACGCAGGGCCGACAAGTGACGCTCGCGGGCGAGAAACACGCCCTCGTTGCCCGCCTGCCATCCCGCGATCTTCAACAGTTCGGCGCGCAGGAAATCGATGCCCTGTCCGCCCTTCGCCGACAAGCGAACGCCTAATGGAGCGCTGCCTTCCCGAGGCAATACCGTTGCCGGTTCGCCCGCCAGATCCGTCTTGTTGTACACGCGCACGATCGGCACATGCTTCGGCAGTTGCGCCGCGATGATCTCGTCTTCCGGCGTCATGCCGGTGCGCGTATCGAGCAGATGCAACACGGCGTCCGCCTTCGCGATTTCGCTCCAGCTGCGCTCGATACCGATGCGCTCGACCTCGTCTTCCGTCTCGCGCAAACCCGCCGTGTCGATGATATGCAGCGGAATGCCGTCGATCTGAATCGTCTGCTGCACTTTGTCGCGCGTGGTGCCGGCAATCGGCGTGACGATGGCCAGTTCGGCCCCGGCGAGCGCATTGAGCAACGACGACTTGCCGACGTTCGGCTGCCCCGCGAGCACCACGTTGATCCCCTCGCGCAGCAGCGCACCCTGACGCGCCTGCGACAACACCTGCGCCAACTGCGCACGAATGCGTTCGAGTTGCCCGAAGGCATCGGCGGCTTCCAGAAAGTCGATTTCCTCTTCCGGGAAGTCGAGCGTCGCCTCGACGAGCATGCGCAGATGGGTCACCAGATCCACCAGCGAGTGAATTTCGCGCGAGAACGCACCGTCGAGCGAACGGCTCGCCGAACGTGCGGCAGCTTCGGTGCTTGCTTCGATCAGGTCGGCGACCGCTTCGGCCTGCGCCAGATCCAGCTTGTCGTTCAGGAAAGCGCGATGCGTGAATTCCCCCGGCTCGGCAAGCCGCACCCCCAGCGCCGCGCCCTCGTCGATACACCGCTGCAAGAGCAATTGCAGGACGATGGGGCCGCCATGGCCCTGCAGTTCCAGCACGTCTTCACCGGTGTACGAGTTGGGACCCGGAAAGTACAGCGCGATGCCGCGATCCAGCGCCTCGCCGGCGCCGTCGAGAAACGGCAGATACGACGCGTGACGCGGCTTGAGGGGCTGCCCGACCAGACGCGCGATGACGCGCTGCACGGCGTCACCGCGATGCTTGCCGAAGGACACGCGCACCACGCCGATGCCGCCGCGTCCGGGGGCGGTGGCGATGGCGGCGATCGGGACCGTCGAGACGGTCGTGGGGGCAGAGACGCTCATGGAACGATTCGTTGAAAAACAGTGGCTTATTTTGACACGCACCAAACAAAACCGCCCGCGAGAGACTCGCGGGCGGCGGTGTCTGTCAGACGGCCAGTCGGGATTCGTCAGGCCGCCTTTTCCTTCTTTTTGGTACCGAGCATGCGGTTGATGGACCATTGCTGCGCGATCGACAACGTGTTGTTGACCACGTAGTACAGCACCAGACCGGACGGCAGGAAGAGGAACATGACCGAGAAGATCAGCGGCATGAACATCATCATCTTCGCCTGCATCGGATCCGGCGGCGTCGGGTTCAGCTTGGTCTGGATGAACATCGACACGGCCATCAGCACCGGCAGGATGTAATACGGATCCTGCGTCGAGAGGTCATGAATCCAGCCCAGCCAAGGCGCACCGCGCATTTCCACCGACGAGAGCAGCACCCAGTACAGCGCAATGAACACCGGAATCTGAATCACGATCGGGATACAGCCGCCGAACGGATTGACCTTCTCGGTCTTGTACAACTCCATGAGCGCGGCGTTCATCTTCTGCGGATCGCTCTTGTAGCGTTCGCGAAGCGCCTGCATGCGCGGCGTGATTTCCTTCATGCGCGCCATCGACTTGTAGCTTGCGGCCGACAGCGGGAAGAACACCAGCTTGATGATCACGGTCACGGCGATGATCGCCCAACCCCAGTTACCGATCAGCGCGTGCAGCTTCGAGAGCAGCCAGAACAGCGGCTTGGCCAGGATCGTGAAGTAACCGTAGTCCTTCGTCAGTTCCAGACCCGGCGCGATCTGTTCGAGCACGTGCTCTTCCTGCGGGCCGGCGAACAGACGCGCATCGACCGTCTCGCTGCCGTTCGCGGGAATGCTCGCGAGCGGCTCCTTCACGCCGACACGGTATAGGCCGTTGTCCAGCTTGCCGATGTAGTTGTCGCGCGTGGCGCCTTCCTTCGGAATCCAGGCCGTGGCGAAGTAATGCTGCACCATGCCGATCCAGCCGTCGCTCGACTGCTTGACGTACTTCGCCTTGTCCTTGTCGATGTCGCTGAACGTGATCTTCTGGAATTTCTCGTCGCTGCTGTAGACCGTCGGGCCCGTGAACGTGTGCGAGAACTTCGCGCCGCTGATTTCACGGCCGTCGCGCACCAGTTCCATGTACAGCGTGGGCTTGATGGGGGCGTCGGTCTTGTTGACGATCGTGTTCGACACGTCGATCACGTAGCTGCCGCGATGGAACGTGTAAGCACGCACCAACTGCAGACCGCCCTTGACCGGCGATTCGAACTTCACGGTCAGCGTGTCGCCCGTCATCGTGGTCGGACCCGGCACCTGCGTGAAGATGTCGTTGTGGTTCGGGAAGTCCCCGCCGATCAGGCCCGTACGGGCGAAGTACTGATGGCTCGGCGTGTTGTCGAACAGCACGACGTGCTTGTCGGCTTCCTCGGCGTCCGGCCACTTCGTGAGCGCGAGGAACGACAGCGTGCCGCCTTGCGTGCTGATGTCGGCTTCGTAGACGTCGGTCGTAATGCGGACCTTCTGCGCGGCGGCGGCGGCAGGCGCGTTGCCCGGGGCGCTGCCCGCAGCCGCAGCGGCGTTGGCAGATTGGGGCAGGTCGTTGGCCGGCGTCTGGTTGTTGCCCGTAGCGGCCGGGGCGGAAACCTCCGGCGTCGGGAAGAACAGCGACGAATGGCCATTGGCGCGTTGCCAGTTGTCGAAAAGCATCACGACAGACAGCGCGAAAATGACCCAGAGTACGGTGCGTTTGATGTCCATGCGGTAACTCGTGGTGGACGAAACTCAGGAATGGCCCGGCGCGCGGCGCGTAACTGCCGATGCGGCCGCGGGCCCGGACGAGACCGCCCGCTTGGCTCGCGACGCGTCGCTTCCGGCGGCCTTGTCGGCGCCATCGGCGTTTTGATCGGGAGCGTTACAGACGTGTCGAGCCGGCGGTACGGGATCGAAACCGCCGGGGTGAAACGGATGACAGCGGCATAGACGCCTGGCCGCGAGATAAGTGCCGTAACCGGCACCATGCTCGATGATGGCCTCGCGTGCGTAGTCGGAGCAGCTCGGATGAAAGCGGCAACGGTTCCCCAGCCAGGGACTGATCACCAGCTTGTAACCGCGCAGGAGCAACAACAGCACGCTTCGCATCTCGATTCCGCCTGTCAGTCCGGCCGAGGTGGCCGGGTGGGCGGCGCATGCCCGGGGTCGGGCGCTACCGTGTGGGGACTAACTACCTTCCGTCTTGGCGTCGTGCGCGCGGCGCTTGCGGGCAGCCTTCTCGGCTGCGTCGAAGAGCTGCGCGAACTCGGTCTGACACAGTGTGTTCAACACTGGCGCGGCCGCTGCCGTATACGTCCCCTTGTCGAAACGCCGGGTCAGTCGCAGTACGAAGTCCCAGCCGGCGAGCGCCGCACGACGCTGGCGGAACATCTCGCGAGCCTGACGCTTGATCAGATTGCGAGTGACCGCACGCGGTGCATGCTTCTTACCGACGACAATGCCGATGCGGCCTTCTTGAGGCGTGGCATCGGCAGGGGTGTCCGGCGCGTCGTCGCGCCAGCGCATATACAGCACGAAGTGCGCGGTACGACGCAGGGGGCGCAAACTAAAAACGGATGAAAACTCATCCGTTTTGAGAAGTCGTGCGGCTTTGGGAAACCCCAGCGCCGGGACTTCGCGCCTTGCGGACTTAACGCGCAAACCGCGGTACGACCGAGAACCGCGTTTAGACGGCCAGGCGCTTACGGCCCTTGGCGCGACGAGCGGCGATGACCTTGCGGCCGCCACGGGTCTTCATGCGAACCAGGAAGCCATGGGTGCGCTTGCGGCGCGTCACGGAAGGCTGAAAAGTACGTTTCATGATGCACTCACTGTGTGAAAAAATTCCCGCGCAGCAGCATCGTAAAACGCCACAAGGACACCGTGAAAACCTGCAAATTCAAGGACTTTCACGCGCGGCCCAGCCGTCGGGAGTTGGATAGGAATCCGGTTATCTTTCTAACGAACCCGCTATTTAATCGGCTTTTCCGTTGTGTGTCAATAGGTTAGCCGTCACCTCAAATGCACTCGTGCGCGATCGGTGTTCCCGTTGTCGCGGATCCGCCACTGATACGCCTCCGGGCTGTGGATAATGGCGGAAATTGGTGGTGCCTTCACTTTTTGCCAGTGGATAAATGGGGAAGACGTGAAGATATTCACGCCCTCGCGGCAAATCGTCGCAATTGCTGGCCATTTGCGCAGGCATCGCGCGACGTCAGACGGGTTAACGCGGCGCGGCCGCCCGGCGATGCGCGTGCTGTGGGCATTCCTGTGGATAACTCGCTTTGCCGACGCTTTGGCGGTAAAATCCCCCATCAATTTTTTTCCCAGCAGAGTACCGGTGACGTCGCCATGTGGATAGCGCGCCGGGTTTTGTCGTCTGCGCGCGCCGGAAGAGCCGGCTGCACGCGCGAGACCAGACCCGAGCGCTGCGCCGTGGTTCGTCGGATGCCGGACGTCTGCAATGCGCCGCTGGTCCGACTTGATCGCCGCCGGTAGCTCGTCCCAGATCTGAGGGAGGACGGGCTTGCCGGCTTGGTTTGGCGCGTTCCGCCCCCATATCTGATGTAACGGATAGTGGACGGCGAGCGCGTTGGACGATGACGTCGGACGAGCCCCGCGCCACCTGGACACACGCTGC